>NZ_MSCJ01000001.1:0-1488534 GCF_002954615.1 Photobacterium angustum
AAAATTTAAGATACTTGTTCTGAACGACAGGTATCGGATAAAACGAAAGTTTTATCTCCGTGTGGAGCGGTAGTTCAGTTGGTTAGAATACCGGCCTGTCACGCCGGGGGTCGCGGGTTCGAGTCCCGTCCGCTCCGCCACTTTATTAGAGAAACCTGAATCGAAAGATTCAGGTTTTTTTTCGTCGGTAGAAAATAATTATTAATAAAGTAATGAGTAGATGCTTTATTGGGAAACTGCAGCCTTGTTATTTCGAGTTCCTCCTGCTTTAACAATTATTAAAAAGCGGAGTCACAAAAATTTAGGCTATGTATCAGTATTGGTGGGCTACCGTAAAATATTTTAAAAGTAGTTCATTAAGTTGATCTTGATATTCATGATGAGTCTGTGAACCAATTAGTTGGGCTAATTCCTGTCCTATTGGTGATAAACGATAATAGGTAAAAGATGTCCCTTTTTTGATGGGAGATAAGCTGTAAGACTCTGTATGATAGTTGAAATTGAGTTTATCTGTGTAACTTATTAGGTTTGTTTCCAGTTCAGTGCTGAGTAATAGCCCAAGCTCAGTTAAGATTAAAATAGACGAATAAGGTAAATGGTATTGGTTATAGTCAATATGTGTTTGATGGCTTCTACGAAAAGTAAAACTGCTTGTTCGTTGTTTGATACTTGTGAGAAGTTTTTTATTTTTATCGTTACCAATACAACAGGTAAGAGTAAGCACTTTTTGAAATAGAGCTGCTTCTCGATGTGTCATTGATAAGAGTATTTTTAAAGTGCGAAGAGATACAGAGCCTGGTTGAATGATCTCTTGTTTTAGAATTTTTGCCCACAGCTTTTGCATAGATGGAGTATAAATTTGTTGGGCCATTTCTATAAATCTCACTAACCAATCAGGATCAGGATCTCTAGCTGTTTCATCATTACATTGGTTATAGGCTTGTTTTATGATCTGCTCTAAATTCGATTGTTCTTGTTGTTGTTTTTTTTGCAGACGAACTTGTAATCTTTCTTCTAAACCTCTCTCTCGAGCATTATTAATTTCCCCATCGATAGCATATTTTTCGGCGATGCTTTTTATTTTGTTTTTACTGTTGGTTAATGTCTTTAATACTCCAAGCGCTCGACTATTTTCTATTGGTTTATCGATACTCTCTGCTTTATAGCTCATACTTTTTTCATTCTCTTAACCAATGCTTCACCCGTTTTTGTTATCTTGATCTCATGATTAGGAACGAACACGATGAGATGTTATCTTTGTGTTAAGTTAAAGTAAGTAATGATTACGGAGAATCCCATGAAAAAATTGAATCGATATATTACTGATCTTATTTTAGTCATTGGTTATTCAACGATCGTGAGTTACTTGCTTTGGTTTTTTAGTAAATAGTATATCGACTAGAGCTATCGTTTCTTTATTACTTTAAAAAAACCTTAGCCACCCTAGAGAGATGACTAAAGTATCATTATAAATTTTTATTCACTAAACTGATCACTTCTTTAATCTCACTAGGTGTCAGTTTGCCATCTTTTGCGAATATGACTTTACCTGCCTTATTCACTACAAATACGGCAGAGCTTTCCTTTTTTAGATCCCATGTTTTTTGAACAATTCCGTTGCTATCTAACACTATTGATGACCATGGGTATTCACGTTTACTGTCTTCTGTTGCTGATTTTACAAAGCCTCCAGTTCCCCAAATCGCATCATTTTGGTTAATGATAGTTGTTGTTTGGTATTCACTTTCCGGAAATTTTGCGGCAGAAATGGCTGTAACAAGTGGTGCATTAAGCTCTTTGGCTGAACTGCGTCCAGCAATGGCGAATACTATACGCATTTTGCCTTTTAGCTTTGTACTTCTCCATGATTGGTAACTAATTGCCTTATCTTTTAAAACAAGCTCACCTTTATTAGTAACAGTAACACCAGGTAATGAATCTCCTGATTTTATGTTGGTAGCAAAGCTGATTGAAGGGGCTAAAGCTGCAAGTAGGATAAAGGTTGCCTTTAATTTCATGTGTTACCTCTTTTTAGTCTGATTTGTGATTATGATAGTTAATCTTCTTTGAACTGGTAGTACCAGAAGTTAATATTTGGGCTCTAAGTCGATCATTATTGTTACAAGGTTCGTATGTATTGGAATATGGCAAGTTGTTTGCATTAAGTTTTGATGTGATGAAACAAAGTCATCGATTTGCGGTCTATACCTGTAACCGTTAAGTGAGGACAGCATGCTTAGAATCTTTAAAATTTACCGACCAAACCAAGTGGCTCGTTATGTAAAAAGCTATTTTCGAGGTCGTATTTTCATTATGGGTGTAGGTGGCTTTGAATTTGATAGTGGACGACTATTACCACCTAAGTCTGGTGATTTAAAAGCATTAAATGTACTAACTGAAGTGAACAAAGAGATTCAAATGCTATCAGGCATGGTCGTGTAATCACTAAAAGCCCATATATATCTAATTCATCCTCGTTTGTGGAATACGAGTAAGATGTAAGTACTACTTTGTTCCTGCTATAGGCTAACTGGGAACATGATCCTGCCATATGACAACACAGATATACTCCCTCCATCGTCATGTATCAATTTACAGATCTGTATTAAATTATTTTTTCTCAAAAAAAGTAATTTAATGTTCTACAGTTGTTTGGTTACTGAAAGTCGTTTGAACCGTTTGAGTGCTATCTTTACTTAGTGATAATCCTTAATAATTCCAACAGGCTATAATACTGACTGTTAAGTTATAGATAAGGCTTTGGATGTGTTTTAATGCTTCCATTAAAGCGATCGCATTATATTAGTGTAGAGGCATTGTTTTTCTTAAGTTCATTGACTTTAGGTTACTTTTTTTTAGATTCATTTTGTTAATATTTATAAATAGGTAGCTGAAAATGGATCAAAATTCTATTCGGTTCAATATTCATAAGTTTTCAGATGGCAAAGGTTGGAAGTTACTTATAGCTTTGTCAAAATGGGTTCGTAATTAATTCTAAATTTCGCGAAGAAGCACAATAGAATGAATAAAGTTTTTAAATGGTTGGGTGTGACATCATTTGCTTTGGTGCTATCGAGTCCGGTTATGGCCTCTTCATTGAAGATAAAAGGCTTAGATGGAAAAGTAGAAGATAATGTCGATGCTTATCTTTCTGCATTATCAAAGGATGATTACAGCGCGACATTGCGCTTTAAAGATCAGGTATTAAATGAAATTAGCGATGCGCTGCAAGCTTTAGGCTATTACCAGCCAAAGTTTGATTATCAAGTCTCGGGTAGTGGCGCTAAAACGAAAATAGTGGTTACTGTTGATCAAGGTCCACGAGCGCATATTAGTAAAAGTAATCTTATTATTACTGGTGATGCTAAAAATGATCCTGCTTTTATGTCATTAGTAAAAAGCAGTGGTTTAGGGCTAGGTGAACCGCTTAATCAAGGTAAATATGAGGCTTTTAAATCATCATTAATGAGTTTAGCTCTTCGTCGTGGTTATTTTGATGCTGAACTAACGAAAAGTACATTAGAAGTGGTGCCTAGTCGTAACGAGGTCTTTATCAATATTAATTTTGATTCAGGTCGACGTTATACTTTTGGTGAAACGACTTTTCAAGGAAGCCAAATTGATGATAATCGCTTACGTTCAATGATCCCTTATACGGAAGATGAACCTTACCTTGCTTCAAAACTGGGAGAGTATAATGAGCGTTTGTCTAACGTTGGTTGGTTCTCCTCCATTTTTGTTGGTGGGGATGTCAAAGAGCGTAAAGATGATGCGATCCCAATTCACGTCGTTGTTTCGCCACAAGTTAAAAATCAATTTGAAACGGGTATTGGTTTTTCGACTGATACCGGACCTCGTTTGAAATTCAATTGGAAAAAGCCGTGGATTACGAGTAAAGGTCATAGCTTTAACTTGAAATCGGAAATATCGAAAGAAGAGCCAAAAGTTGAAGCTGTTTATAAGATCCCACTCGATGATGTGTTGAATGATTATTATCAAGTTGTTGGTGGCATTCGTTATGTCGATACGCACGATACGATAAGTACACAATTTGGTATCGGGGTTGAGCGTCACTGGCGTTTAGATTCGGGATGGAATCGTACTGTTGCACTTCGTTGGTTGACGGAGAAATATGAGCAAGGTGGTATGGAAAAAGGGGTATTCAATGTTTTGATGCCAGGATTGTCGTACAGCAAAAGCAGTATGGTTGGGGGAATATTCCCGACCAGCGGGAGTAAATATAATTTTTCTGTTGATCTTGCTAATGAAAATGTTGGATCAAATACTACGTTCGCTCGAGTGCAAGCAAAAAATGCTTGGATTCGTAGTTTTGGTGAAAATCAGCGCGGTATTTTCCGTTTAGATGGCGGCGCTATTATTAGTGATAGCATTCAAGACGTCCCACCTTCGTTACGTTATTTTATTGGTGGTGATAATAGCCTCCGAGGTTATGGTTATCAGTCTATATCCCCTCGTAATAGCCAAGGGAAAATGGAAGGCGGTCGTTATATGGCAACCTCCAGCATTGAATATCAACACCGCGTTTATGGTGATTGGTGGGGGGCTGTATTTTATGATTATGGTTCTGCTTGGAATTCTACACCAGATTGGAAGCGTGGCGTCGGAGTCGGTGTTCGATGGGTTTCACCTGTAGGTCCTATTCGCCTTGATTTTGCTTGGGGCTTAGATAAGAACAAGAGCAATAATGATGGTTTCCTTAAACTGAGCAAAGATGAATTTCAGCTCCACTTTACTTTAGGTCCTGAATTATGATTTGGGTTAAGCGTATAGCACTTGGTGTATTAGCCTTATTATTATTATTAGTTATTGCCGTAGCTGCACTACTTTACACTCCTGCAGGCATTAAAGTTGCTGCATGGGGAGCGCAGAAAGCACTTCCTGCCTTGTCGATTGGTGAGTCGCAAGGTGCTTTATTTGATGGTTTTGAATTTAAGAATGTCCGCTATAACGACGGAAATATAGATCTTGCTGTTAATAAGCTGAATTTAACATTAAATGATAGCTGTTTATTAACCCCTGAGATTTGTGTCTCTGATCTAGGGGTGCAAGGTGTGAAGTTTTCAATGCCAGAACTTCCACCCGCATCGGATAAGCCTGAACAGCCTTCAGAGCCAGTAACTGAAATTTCAATGCCATTGCCTATTCATATTGAGAAGGTAACGCTCGATGATATCGATTTAGATATATTGGCGAATAAAGTGCGCTGGAAGCATTTCTCTACAGCAGCTGATTTACAAGGCAGTCATGTCACCTTAAAGCCAACGGATTGGGATGGGATTCATTTAGCATTAGCACCATCTAAAGTAGGTGATAAAAAGCCAGCAGCAGCGTCGAAATCAACGAAAAAAGCGGAAGTAATAAAACTGCCTGATGTTGTGTTACCGATGTCGTTTGATATTGAGCGTTTTACGGTAAAAGACTTTGAGTTAGCTGGCGAAACGCCACAAAAGGTCTCGTTATTAGAGCTGATTGCGAATGCTAAAGATAGCGATATCAAGATTGATAAGTTGCAAGTGAATGCGCCTCAAGCGTCTTTAACCGCAAAAGCTGATGTGACGTTAAAGGGAGATTACCCACTTACATTAGATGCGAATGCAAAGGTATCGATGAAGCCTGTTGAAGGTCATCAGTTGCATTTAAAAGCATCAGGATCATTAGCGAAATTGGTACTTGATGCAACGTTAAAAGGTAAATTAGATGCGTTGATTAAAGGTAAATTATCGCCGCTGGATCCGAATCTTCCTTTTGATGTGGTGGTATCAAGTAAGCATTTACAATGGCCTGTTGATAAAAAAGCAGAATTTACTGTTGCCAATACTGATATAAACGCCAAAGGTAGCTTAAAGGGCTTTACGTTTAATGCTAAAAGTAACGTAAATGGCAAGCCTATGCCAAACGTGAAATTTAATTTGAAAGGTAAAGGTAACCTTGATTCGGTGAACTTATCGGCACTGAATGTAGAGACCTTAGGTGGCTCTATTACAGGTAATGCAAAAGCAAGTTGGAAAGATCTTGTTAAATGGCAAGGTCAGCTCGCTTTTGTCAATATCCAGCCAGGTAAGCAATGGCCAGAAGCGGAAGGCAACGTAAGCGGTAAGTTAAATACATCGGGTGGTTTAACTGCAAAAGGTGGTTGGTTTATTAAATTGCCAGAGCTTGCTGTTAATGGCTCCATCATGAAGCAGCCTCTTGATCTTCATGGTCAGCTTGATGCTTCTGATGTGACGGGTAAAGGTAAAGATCTTAAGTTTAAAACACAGGACTTAACATTAAAGCATGGTCCTAATGGTTTAGTCGCGAAAGGTGAATTAGACAAGACGTGGAACGTTGTTGCTGATATTAAAGCGCCAGATTTATCTAAATCATTAGCGGACTTACATGGTCGTGTTACTGGTGAGGTGAAGCTATCAGGCAAGATGGCTGAACCGGATGTAAAACTTGACCTTGAAGGTGATGATCTTGGTTGGCAAAAAGTCGCAAGCCTTGCGTCTTTTAAATTGAAAGGTAGCGTAACGCCATTACCAGCATTAAAAGCTGATATTAGTTTAAATGCTAAAAAAGGGAAATTTGATACTGTTACGTTGGATGATATGGATGTGTTGTTTAAGGGCACAGAGCAAGATCATCGTTTAATGGTAAAAGTAAAAGGAGAGCCAGTAGGTACTGAGTTACTTCTAACGGGTAAATTAGATCGTAAGACAGGCTGGCAAGGGATCTTGCAAAAAGGTGACTTTACAACTCCTGTTGGTGAGTGGGTACTAAACCATCCAACACCTATCCGTTATGATCTGAAAACCGCAATGGCAACAGTGGGTGCACACTGTTGGCAACAAGGCAAAGCTGGAATTTGTTTAACTCAAGATCTGACTGCTGGTACATCTGGTAATGCGCAATTAGCAATAAAGCGTTTCAATTTTGATTTGCTGAAATCATTTATGCCTGAGCAGATGAACGTCAACGGTGAGCTTGGTGCGAATGTTGTCGCTAAATGGGCACCGAAGAGTGCACCTTATGTTAAAGCCCAGATTTTGATGCCGAGCGGTAGTTTTACTCAACAAGTAGATACCGATGATACACCATTAACGTTAGGCTGGGATAAAGTTACCGTCAATGCTGAGATGGAAAATGATGTTCTAAATGCTAATTGGTTAGTGGCGGTTAAAAATAATGGTGATTTATCAGGTAATGCTAAGATCACTGATCTACAAGGTGATAAGCGCATTAATGCTAATGTGAAATTAGATCGTTTTACGCTTGCATTCTTAGAGCCTGTTATTAAGGATTACCATCAGTTTGGTGGTCAAGTTGATACTAACTTGCAAATAACCGGTCCAATTATGCACCCCGCGGTGAATGGTTTATTACAAGTCACGAAGCTAGAAGCAAGAGGGCGTAAAGTACCATTAGATGTTCAGAACGCTGATATTAAATTAGCCTTTACGGGTTATAACGCAACGTTAATGGGGAATATTTATACTCCTGATGGACAATTACTGTTACGTGGCACCGGCGACTGGCAAGATATGGCTGCGTGGAAAACAGAATTAAATATTAATGGTAAAGAGTTGCAAGTGAGTATGCCTCCAATGGTTTCTCTTAAGGTCTCTCCAGATCTCACCATTAAAGCAACACCTAAATCTGCAGATATTAGCGGAAAGGTGGGGATTCCATGGGGACGTATTACGGTTAATCAATTACCAAAATCTGCGATTTCGGTTTCTAAAGATCAGGTCATTTTAAAAGATAACCTAGAACCAGTTAAACCGAAGAAATCAGTGCCGTTTGATATTACAACTAATATCATGGTGCACGTTGGTGATGACGTGAAGTTATCAGCGTTTGGTTTAAAAGCTGGCTTATTAGGTGATCTGAATGTTCGCCAAGATGGCAAAGGACCAATGATTTACGGTGAAGTGAATATTGCCAAAGGGTCGTTTTATCGAGCTCTTGGACAGGAATTACTCATCCGTAAAGGGCAGATATTATTTAACGGTCCTGCAGATCAACCATTCCTGTCGATTGAAGCGATTCGTGATCCTGATAATATCGAAGATGATGTTATTGCTGGTGTGAAAGTGACTGGCTCTGCAGATAAACCAGAAGTAACGATTTTCTCTGATCCGGCTATGCCACAGCAAAACGCCTTATCGTATATTTTAACTGGCCGTAATCTTGATAGTGAGGATGATGGCGGTTCAGGTAATGCGATGACGACGGCATTGATAGGTATGGGACTGGCGCAAAGTGGTCAACTTGTTGGTGATGTTGGTGAAGCCGTTGGGATCAAAGATCTTAGCTTATCTACCGCAGGGGCTGGCGACGACTCACAAGTAACTGTTAGTGGTTATATCGCACCAGGACTACAGGTGAAATATGGCGTAGGCTTATTTAATGATGTGGATGAGTTTACAGTACGTTATCGCTTGATGAAGAATTTATATATCGAAGCAGTAAATGGTCTCGATCAGGCTGTGGACTTGCTTTACCAATTTGAATTTAATTAATCATTAGTGATGCCATCTAATAAAAAAACCCAATGCTTGCATTGGGTTTTTTTATGTTTGTAGCATGTGTTTAGTCCTTTGGTTTAGTCCTTTGGTTTAGTTCGGAGGAGTTGTTGGTAACTTATGCCGTTAAATGTGTTTTTATAGCCAAGAGAATATAGCTCAGCTTCTGCTATTTCAGCACGTCGGCCTGAGCGACAGTAGAGTAATATCGGTTTGGACTTGTCTGTCAAATATTTTGAAATTGTCGCGATCTGTTCAAAAGGAATATTAACAGCATTAGAAATATGTCCTGCGGCAAATTCATCGGCTGTTCTTACATCAACTATGATAGGGTTATGTGTTTGCTCTAGTTGCCAAAACTCATCAGGGCTGACATTTTTAGCAAATGAAATAGCGGTAAAGAAAGTTAAAAATACCGCGAGTAAACCACGTTTATTTTTCATTATATTTTACCGCTATTAATAAGTGTTATTAGCTAGTTACTTCTTTTGAGCACGTTCAAAGGAAGTCAGAATTTCAGCTTTTGCTGCTTCTGCATTATCCCAGCCTTCTACTTTTACCCACTTGTTTGGCTCAAGCTCTTTGTAGCGCTCAAAGAAGTGAGTGATTTGTGCTTTAAGTAATTCAGGCAAATCATTCACATCTTGGATATGATCGTATTCTTTACTTAGTTTACTATGAGGTACGGCAACGATTTTTGCATCTTCACCCGACTCATCTGTCATTTTCAATACGCCAACAGGACGACAGCGGATCACTGCGCCAGGAACGAGTGGATGCGGCGTTGGTACGAGTACATCAACCGGATCACCATCAAGTGATAATGTGTGGTTAACGTAACCATAGTTACACGGATAAAACATCGGGCTAGACATAAAACGGTCAACAAAAATAGCACCACTGTCTTTGTCTACTTCATATTTAATCGGATCTGCATTTGCAGGGATTTCAATAACAACGTAAATATCTTCTGGGATATCCTTGCCAGCAGGGACCTGATTAAGGCTCATGACTAATTCCTTCTAAGGTTAATGAAATGTGTTGTTTGTTAAAATTATAATGAATGTAAACAAAAACAAAAGCAAATCATCATCGTTGATGTGTCGCGCCTTTAAATGCGCGACATGTATCGAGTTAACACTTATTTTTCTGGATATTCACGTAACAAACTTTCGACTTTTTCGACCATATTGGTTGAGCCAACAAAAAAGGGTACGCGCTGATGAAGTTCTGTTGGCTCAATATCAAGTATACGTTGAAAACCATCCGTTGCCTTACCACCTGCTTGCTCGATAATAAATGCCATGGGATTACATTCGTAAAGTAAACGTAATTTACCATTAGGGTAACTGGCGGTACTTGGGTAGAGGTAAATCCCACCTTTTAATAAATTACGATGAAAGTCAGCAACTAAAGAGCCTATGTAGCGTGATGTGTAAGGTCGTTTTTCTTCAGGTACGGCTTCTTGGCAATATTTAATATATTGCTTAACACCGGTAGGAAAACGAATGTAATTACCTTCGTTAATTGAATAAATGACGCCATCTTGTGGAATGGTCATATTTTCATGAGAGAGGCAAAAACTACCTAATGAGGGATCATAGGTAAAACCATGAACACCATTGCCCGTGGTATAAACGAGCATAGTGGATGAGCCATAAATGACATACCCAGCAGCAACTTGTTGGTTGCCGGTTTGCAGAAAGTCTTCTTTTGTTGGAGGAGAGCCGACAGGTGAAACACGGCGATAAATGGAAAATATCGTTCCCACAGAGACGTTAACATCAATATTAGATGAACCATCGAGAGGGTCCATTAAAACAACGTATTTTGCATTTAAATTTAATGGCTTATCAAATCCAACAGCTTCATCTTCTTCTTCACTCGCAATACCACAGACTTGATCCCTTGCTTCAAGAGCGGCTTTAAATTTATCGTTGGCATAGACATCGAGCTTTTGTTGCTCTTCGCCTTGGATATTGTTCTCGCCGACTGTACCTGTAATATCGACCAATCCTGCTTTGTTAATTTCTCGGTTGACGATTTTAGCTGCGAGTTTGATTGACCCTAAGAGGGATGAAAGCTCGCCACTTGCATGAGGAAAGTCACTCTGTTTCTCGACAATGAATTCACCAAGCGTTCTAATATCAGTCATAAACATTCCTTTCATCATGTTGTCATATAATCGGGTGAAGAGAGTAGAATATAGCACTTGATGAACTCACCTGCGGGTGAGTGGAAGTGCTAAATCGTATTTTTTGTTATATAAGAAATTGTATATAAAGATCTTTTTTATGGTAACGAAGTAACGCGAAAGCGTGAAACTAACCGAATTAATCACGGAGCCAGCAGCAATGCATATTCATATTTTAGGTATTTGCGGTACATTCATGGGCGGTGCTGCAATGCTTGCAAGGCAGTTAGGCCATAAAGTCACTGGCTCTGACGCCAATGTGTATCCACCGATGAGTACCATGTTAGAAGCCCAAGGTATTGAAATTATCCAAGGGTATGATCCGAAACAACTTGATCCTGCTCCTGATCTCGTGGTGATTGGTAATGCAATGAGCCGTGGCAACCCTTGTGTTGAGTATGTCCTTAACAGCAATCTACGTTACACCTCAGGCCCACAATGGTTACAAGAGTATTTATTACATGATCGTTGGGTAATGGCGGTATCGGGTACACACGGTAAAACAACAACAGCAAGCATGTTGGCGTGGATTTTGGAAGATTGTGGTTATCAACCGGGGTTTTTAGTCGGTGGTGTGCTGGGGAACTTCGGTATTTCAGCGCGTTTAGGGGAAAGCATGTTCTTCGTGGTTGAAGCGGATGAATATGACAGTGCTTTTTTTGATAAGCGTTCGAAGTTCGTACATTACCACCCTAGAACCTTGATCATGAATAATTTGGAATTTGATCATGCTGATATTTTCGATGATCTTAAAGCTATCCAACGTCAGTTCCATCATCTCGTACGCACAGTGCCTGGTAATGGTCGTATTTTAGCGCCAAAAGGGGTGAAAAATATTGATGAAACGCTAGAGATGGGTTGCTGGAGTGAATTGGAATATATCGGTGGTGACGGTCATTGGCGCGCTGAAAAGCACCATGCTGATGGTAGTGTGTTTGATGTGTATTTAGATAGCGATATGGTGGGTACCGTACATTGGCCTTTAGTGGGTGATCACAACGTTAATAATGCCTTAATGGCTATCGCTGCGGCACGTCATGTTGGAGTTACGCCAGATCTTGCATGTGAAGCATTAGCTAAATTTATTAATACTAAGCGTCGTCTTGAGCTTAAAGGCGAAGTTAACGGTGTAACGGTTTATGATGATTTTGCTCATCATCCAACCGCTATCGAGCTAACGTTAGGTGGGTTACGTGCAAAGGTGAACCAATCGCGTATTTTAGCCGTATTAGAACCTCGATCTAACACCATGAAGTTAGGGGTACATAAAGATGATCTTGCTCCTTCTTTACATGCTGCAGATGAAGTTTTTTTCTTCCAACCGCCAAATATTCCATGGTCAGTAGAAGAGATTGCTGAGCAATGTTCACAGCCTGCTTATTGCAGCGCGGATTTAGATGATTTGGTCAATAACATTACAAACAAAGCACAACCGGGCGATACCATTTTAGTGATGAGTAACGGTGGTTTTGGTGGTATTCATGATAAGTTATTGGCAGCACTAGCTAAATAATAGGAAAACGTAATGACAGATAAACGTATAACGCTAGCATGGACAGGCGCATCGGGTGCACCTTACGGACTACGTTTATTAGAATGTTTATTAGCGGCTGATTATCAGGTGTATTTATTGATTTCATCCGCGGCACGTGTGGTTTTAGCGACAGAGCATGGTTTGAAGCTATCAGCATCACCTGATAAAGCACGAGAGCAATTAGCGGCTCATCTGCAGGGTAATGCTGATAAATTAACTGTGTGTGGTAAAGATGATTGGTTTTCTCCTGTTGCGTCTGGCTCTGCAGCACCAAAGCAAATGGTTGTTTGCCCGTGCTCGGCTGGCTCCTTAGCTTCTATTGCTTACGGTATGTCAGAAAATCTGATTGAGCGTGCTGCTGACGTAGTGGTTAAAGAACGCGGTCAACTGGTGCTGGTGGTCCGTGAAACACCATTTTCGACTATTCATTTAGAAAATATGCTCAAGCTTTCTCAGATTGGGGTGACTATCATGCCAGCCGCACCGGGTTTTTATCATCAACCACAATCGATTGATGATTTAATTGATTTTATGGTCGCAAGGATCTTGGATCATTTAGGTGTTAAGCAAGGCTTAGTCCCGAGATGGGGATATGACCAACGCGCATAATGTTAAATATTTAAGCCCGTAATTAATGTTACGGGCTTTTTTAATATTGCTCGTTAGGGGGCAGAAATCCTGCCTCTTGATAATAACGAATAGCGCCTGGATGGAAAGGAACCGATAATCCGTTTTGGAGCATGCCTGCTTTAGTTAAATTGGCAAAAGCTGGGTGAAGTCTCTTAAATGTATCAAAATTACTAAAAATTGATTTTGTTAATGCATAAACGATTTCTTCAGAAACATCTGTACTTGAAATTAAAGTCGCTGACACACCAAAGCTTTCAGTATCCTCTTTAATCCCCTTATAAAAACCGTGAGGAGTCATTGATTTAGTATAAAAAGGATGATCTGCAATGATCTTTTCGATATTAGCCCCAGTGGTCGGAATTAATTTAGCATTACAATAGACTGCGGCTTCTTTTATTGCTCCGTTTGGGTGACCAACAAGATAAATATAGGCATCAATTTCGTTATTACATAATGCTTCTGAGCGTTCCGCGGCAGGGATCGAGATAAGCTTAAAATCAGAATGCGTCCAACCAAGGCTATCCATAACAATTTCCATTGTAGCTCGATCGCCTGATCCTGACTCACCAATATTGATCCGTTTTCCTTTAAGATCATCAAGATCATTTATACCTGAATCTTTACGAACAATAATATTAAAAGGCTCATCATGTAGCGAAAAGATGGCTCTCATCTTGCTATAAGGACCTTGGTCTTTAAATTGGCTCGTACCGTTATAGCCATGAAACTGCCAATCAGATTGAACAACACTAAATTCAAATTGTTTATCTTTGAGTTTATTAATGTTGTAGATAGAGCCGGTGGTTGATTCAACCAAACAACGCAGATTATGTTGCTGTCGTCCTTGATTCACTAATTTACAAATCGCACCGCCTGCAGGGTAATAAACACCATTGATAGGCCCTGTTCCTATCGTGATAAAACGTTGGGCGTATGCTGTCGATGCGATGAAATAACAACTTAAACTAAATAGCCCAAGTATCATTCTTTTTTTTAATGTCATGAATGAATCCTTTCTAATCATGATGGTTAATGGATACGAATGAGAGCGTATTAAAGAATATTTTTGCTGTTTATCATAACAAATGACGATAGTCTGAGGGGCTTTTGTCTGTGCTTCACCACTCAAATTGAGCAATAAGAAAGATGAAAATAGGTAAACTTGAGATCAATAACAAGAGTCAGAGATAGGGAATAAAGTGGGGGAAGAGCCGGGTCTATTTGATATGTCACTCAATGATGAAAATAAATAGACCCAAGGTATTACTTGCTGTAATCAAATAGCTCACAAACAGAATCGTAAAGCTCTTCTGCTGTTACGCTGCTAGTTGGTGTAATAAAGATCGTATCATCACCCGCTACTACGCCAAGGATGCCTTCGGCTTTACCTAAAGAATCTAATAAGCGAGCAATCACTTGTGCCGCACCAGGACCTGTGTGAATAACAACAAGTGCGCTGTTGTAGCCTACATCCATGACAAGATCTTTTAATGGACTGCTTGTTGTGGGTACGCCGAGTTCAACAGGTAAACAATACACCATTTCCATTTTTGCATTGCGTGTACGTACTGCACCGAACTTCGTCAGCATACGAGAAACTTTAGACTGGTTGATATTATCGAAACCTTGCGCTTTCAACGTATCAACAATCTCACCTTGAGAACTGAATTTTTCTTCTTTTAGAATTAGTTTAAACGCTTTTACTAAGCGCTCTTGTTTATCTGAATTTCGCATAAATAAATATTATCTACAGAGATGAGGTGGGGTATTTTTGCATAACATATCACTAAGTAGCAAACAAACTGCATGAAATCTGATTTTTGTATTATCAGGTGTTAATGGTCAGCATAAGGATAGTAATAATCTTTGTCGTTGTTTTTACTAAAGAACATCATCTTTTAACTGTTTAAATTATCACTTTTTTGCATAAAAGTTGTTTTTGTTGTGACAAGAGCGGATCACAAAAAAGGGTTTCTGCGCAACTTCGCAAAGCGTGCGGCCGAAGATTGTATTTGTTATCAGCTTGCTATAACGTCCCTTTATTATGCTTATCTTATGCAATGAAAATTGGCTTAAGTAAGCTGTATTAATAAAAAAAGATACTTCTATCGTAAAGGAGAACGAACATGAAAGTTGCTGTAATTGGCGCTGCTGGTGGTATCGGTCAAGCTCTTGCTCTGCTATTAAAAAACCATCTTCCAGCAGGTTCAGATCTTGCTCTATATGACATTGCACCAGTAACACCTGGTGTTGCAGCCGATCTTAGCCATATCCCGACCCCTGTATCTATTAAAGGTTATGCAGGTGAAGATCCTACTCCAGCATTAGAAGGCGCAGACGTTGTCCTTATTTCTGCAGGTGTAGCGCGTAAACCGGGTATGGATCGCGCTGATCTTTTCAATGTAAATGCCGGTATTGTTAAATCACTAGCAGAAAAAATTGCTGTGGTATGTCCTGATGCTTGTATTGGTATTATTACTAACCCTGTAAATACAACAGTGCCTATCGCAGCTGATGTACTTAAAAAAGCAGGTGTATACAACAAGCGTAAGCTGTTCGGTATTACAACACTTGATGTTATCCGCTCTGAGACGTTTGTTGCTGAATTAAAAGGTAAATCGCCTTGTGATATTCGTGTTCCAGTAATTGGTGGTCACTCTGGTGTGACTATTTTACCGTTGCTATCACAAGTTGAAGGTGTTGAGTTTACTGATGAAGAAGTAAAAGCATTAACACCACGTATTCAAAATGCAGGTACTGAAGTCGTTGAAGCAAAAGCGGGTGGTGGTTCAGCAACCTTGTCTATGGGTCAAGCGGCATGTCGTTTTGGTTTATCGCTAGTACGTGCATTACAAGGTGAGCAAGGTGTTGTTGAATGTGCTTACGTTGAAGGTGATGGCCAGCATGCACGATTCTTCGCACAACCTGTACTATTGGGTAAAGATGGTATTGAAGAAGTAATGGATTACGGTTCATTAAGTGACTTTGAGCAATCAGCGATGGAAAGCATGCTAGATACGCTTAAAGGCGATATTACTTTAGGTGAAGAGTTCGCTGCAAAGTAACCAGCTTGAATAGTATAATAAGAAAAAGCGGCGATTAAGCCGCTTTTTTATTGTCTGCGAGAAGTCTTTTCTAATAATAACGATCACAGCCTGTATGTAGTTGTGGTTGATCAATGATCTCGTTGCATTCAATGGAACGCAGTTGATGATCGTTTTTATGTTCAATGATCACTGCATTGTTTTGTTGATCAATGCCGATCACTTTCCCCACGCCATGTAATGACTCTACCCACATACCAACCTTTAATTGTGTTATCTCCATTATTCACTCCTACTTACCAGCAAAAGAAATAAACTAATATCAATTATAGATCATCGTGATTGTCTGATTTTTAGATATAAAAAAACCTGCCAAGTGGCAGGTTCTATGATGGTAAATCGCAGGCTTATTTATTACGCTGTACAGCCATGTGTGCTAGTGCAACTAAGGCTTCTTTGTACTCAGAGTCTGCAATCGGTGCTAAAGCCGCAATGGCTTTTTCTGCTTCTTCTTCTGCACGTTGTTGAGTGTACTCTAGTGAACCATGCTCGTGCATCGCAGCTAAAATAGCATCAAGCTTTTCCATCCCATTTGCTTTTTCAATAGCTTCGCGAATCATGGTTGATTGCTCGGTATTACCATGATGCATAGCATGGAGCAGTGGTAAGGTTGGTTTGCCTTCAGCTAAATCGTCACCGACGTTTTTCCCCATTTCTTTACCATCTGCAATGTAATCTAATACATCGTCGATAAGTTGGAATGCAGTACCTAAATAACGACCGTATTCTTGAAGTGCTAACTCAATTTCAGCAGGTGCTTGAGCAATAATGGCTGCGATTTGAGTTGAAGCTTCAAACAAGCGTGCTGTTTTTGAATAGATAACTTGCATGTAGCTATCTTCGGTGGTGTTAGGATCATTACAATTCATTAATTGTAGAACTTCACCTTCAGCGATCACATTGGTTGCTTCACTCATGATGTCGAGGATCTTTAAAGATCGTAGGCTTGTCATCATTTGAAATGAACGTGTGTAAATGTAGTCACCGACTAAAACACTGGCAGCATTACCAAACGCTGCGTTAGCCGTTTCTTTGCCGCGACGCATGTTTGATTCATCGACAACATCATCGTGCAATAACGTTGCTGTATGAATAAATTCAATAAAAGCAGCAGCTGTTGTGTGTTTATCGCCGTCATAGCTCAAAGCTCGTGCAGCTAAAACTGCTAGCATTGGGCGTAGACGTTTGCCACCGCTACTGACAATGTAGAAACCTAGTTGATTGATAAGCACAACATCTGAGTTAAGTTGTGCTTGTATCTTCGCGTCGACCTCGGCCATATCGTTGGCGGTGAGCGCTTGGATAGCTTTGAAATCCATTAATACATCCAGCAAGATTGTTGGCCACGTAGGGCGGAAAAGTGATTCGAATGGTTTATCGAATCTTACACTAAAATAGTACTATCGTCATAACCCCAACGTGCGCTATTTCAAAGACTTTTTTTGTTGGGCAGCTTTTCATCAATTTTCTTTCCATAATGGCTTGCCAGAATAACTCTTTTCGCGTAACATTCGCGCCCTATTGATGACAAGATTAAGCGCATACCCATTGCCTTTTTTATGCGGCAAATGGCCTATGCGGACAAGCGGAGTAAGACATGTACGCTGTTTTCCAAAGTGGTGGTAAACAACACCGTGTAAGCGAAGGCCAAACCTTACGCTTAGAAAAACTAGACGCTGAAACTGGCGCTAGCATTGAATTTGACTCAGTACTTTTAGTAGCTAATGGCGAAGAAGTATCTGTAGGCGCACCTTTTGTGGCTGGCGGTAAAGTAACTGCTGAAGTTGTTACTCACGGTCGTGGCGATAAAGTTAAAATCGTTAAGTTCCGTCGTCGTAAGCACTCTCGTAAGCAAATGGGCCACCGTCAGTGGTTCACTGAAGTCAAAATTACTGGCATCAGCGCTTAATAACAGGAGAATTTAAAGATGGCACACAAAAAAGCTGGCGGTTCTACTAATAACGGTCGCGATTCAGAAAGCAAACGCCTAGGTGTTAAGCGTTTTGGTGGCGAATCAGTTCTAGCAGGTAACATCATCGTTCGTCAACGTGGTACTAAGTTCCACGCAGGCAACAATGTTGGCCTAGGTAAAGACCACACTCTATTCGCTCTATCTGATGGTAAAGTGAAGTTCGAAGTTAAAGGTCCTAAGAACCGTAAATTCGTATCTATCGAAGCTGAATAATATTCAACTTTGACACGAAGATTAAAGCCCTGCCTATTGGCGGGGCTTTTTATATCTGGAGGGTTTATGCGCGATCGTGGCCCTATGATCGGCTTTTTCCTCGCATTAACAACGGCAGTCTTCTGGGGCGCGTTACCAATTGCGATGAAGCAAGCTGTTGAAGTGATGGACCCTTTCACTATTGTTTGGTATCGCTTTATTACGGCATCTGTCGGTTTAGGTTTATTATTAAGCTGGAAAAAGCAGTTACCAACAATTTCAAATTTAGGCCGAGCTGGTGGGCTAGTGTTACTGATTGCAAGTATTGGTCTTGCGGGTAACTTTGTCCTGTTTAATAGTTCGCTAAAATATCTTAATCCACCTGTGGTACAGGTTATTATTCAATTAGCTCCAGTGGGCTTATTGGTGACCAGTGCATGGGTATTTAAAGAAAAGCTTGCTAAGCACCAGATTATTGGTGTGATTTGTTTACTGGCTGGCTTACTACTGTTTTTTAATGAACGCTTAATTGAGTTATTTACCAGTTTTTCTGGTTATACTTTAGGTGTGAGTTTAGCTGTGGCGGCTGCTATTGTGTGGGTGATATATGGCCTTGCACAGAAGTGGTTATTAAAGCAATTTACATCAGCACAAATTTTGCTGATGATCTATGTGATCTGTGCTTTGATCCTTACGCCAGTAGCGCAACCAGAACAAATCTATGCAATGGATAATCGTCAACTTGCGATGTTGGCATTCTGTTGTATTAATACGCTTGTTGGCTATGGTGCTTTCGCTGAAGCGATGTCACGCTGGCAAGCCTCACAAGTGAGTGCAGTGATCACACTGACTCCTTTGTTTACGATATTATTTGTCGATCTTGCGAGCCTTGCTCTACCACAATACGTTGCGCCAGTAACGTTGAACATCTGGGGTTACCTTGGTGCGATGGTGGTGGTAAGTGGTGCGATATGCTGTGCTATAGGCCATAAATTTATTCGCCAGCACAAATAATCTAGGTCGATGACAATAATTACTACGCCATGATGAGTTTGTGATCATGGCTGTATGTTAAACGCCACAGTGCGGAGAAAAGAATGAAGTTTATAGATGAAGCAGTTATCAAAGTTGATGCCGGTGACGGCGGTAACGGCGTAGTGAGTTTTCGTACTGAAAAGTACATTCCTAAAGGTGGCCCTGATGGCGGTGATGGTGGTGACGGCGGTGACGTTTACCTATTTGCTGATGAAAACTTTAACACCTTGATCGATTATCGTTTTGAACGTTTCCATGCGGCAGAGCGTGGTGAAAATGGTCGTGGTGGTAACTGTACGGGTAAGCGTGGTGCCGATAAAATACTGACAGTTCCTGTAGGTACACGTGCAGTTGATGACGATACTGGTGAAGTGATTGCCGATCTGACTGAACACGGCATGAAAGTGATGGTTGCTAAAGGCGGTTTCCACGGCCTAGGTAACACCCGTTTTAAATCATCTGTAAACCGCGCACCTCGTCAAAAGACAATGGGTAGTTTAGGTGAAGTTCGTCATCTTCGTCTAGAATTGCTGCTTTTGGCTGATGTAGGTATGTTAGGTTTACCTAACGCAGGTAAATCGACCTTTATTCGCTCTGTATCGGCAGCTAAGCCGAAAGTAGCGGATTACCCATTCACTACGTTAGTACCAAGCTTAGGTGTTGTACGTGTTGATGCAGAGCGTAATTTCGTTGTTGCTGATATTCCGGGTCTTATTGAAGGTGCGGCAGACGGTGCTGGTTTAGGTATTCGTTTCCTTAAGCACTTAGAGCGTTGTCGTGTATTACTACACATGATTGATCTACTGCCTGCTGATGGCTCTGATCCGGTAGAAAATGCATTCACTATCATCAATGAGCTTGAGCAATACAGTGATAAATTAGGCAATAAGCCGCGTTGGATTGTATTTAACAAAGCTGACTTACTTGATGAAGAAGAAGCACAAGAGAAAATGACTGAAGTATTAGAAGCCCTTGCTTGGGAAGATAAGTACTACAGTATCTCTGCACTAAACCGTACTGGTACGAAAGAGCTAACGTATGATCTTATGGAAGCGATTGATGCTATGCCTAAGATCAAATACGAGCCTGAAGAGAAAGAAGATAAAGTTGACTTCAAGTGGGATGATTACCACGCTGAGCAAATTAAGAAAGCGCAGGATGAAGACGACGATGATGATTGGGATGATTGGAATGAAGATGATTACGATGTTGAAATCATCTACAAGCCATAATCAAGCCTGATTATGTAGAAGAAGCCGTGCCGTGAGGTACGGCTTTTTTTGTGCTTAATCAAAATGGATGTAGTAGTTATTCGATACTCTAATAGGATAATAAGTGCGCAATATTAATGGATGATAAATGGCAACTCATAAGGACGGTACTATTCCTCAACTCTCAGAGTCTGACCAAAGAGATATAACACGGCTTGTGATATCTGCAGGTCAACGTCTTTTACAACATGGCGCAGAAAGTACCTTAGTGGCTGATGTGACACGTCGACTTGGTTTGGCACTTGGGGTTGAAAGTGTTGAGGTATCATTATCTGCTAGTTCGATGGTGATCAGTACACGTCATCAGGGAAGTTGTATTACGACCACGCGGCGTTGCCAAGATAGTGGGATCAATATGCAGATCGTGACGGACATTCAACGGATCTGTATTTTAACTGAGCGTGGACTGCTTGATCGTCATGATGTTCACCACAAATTAGAACAAATTCAACCTCAGCGTTATCACCGCTTATTGGTGATTATTATGATTGGTCTATCATGTGCTTCTTTTAGTCGCTTAGCCGGGGGAGATTGGCCGGTTTTTTTCCTGACTTTTCTCGCTTCATCTATTGGTATGTTTGTTCGCCAAGAGATTGCACATTGTCATTTTAATCCTTTGATTAATTTTGCTTTCACCGCTTTTGTTACCACGTTAATTTCAGGTTTTGGACAAGTTTATCAAATTGGTGATAAACCTTTTTTAGCGATGGCTTCTTCTGTACTGATGTTGGTACCGGGTTTTCCATTAATCAATGCCGTTGCTGATATGGTAAAAGGTTACCCTTCAATGGGGTTAGCAAGGTGGACGATGGCGAGTTTATTAACGCTTGCCGCTTGTATTGGCATTGTTGCCGCGATGAATGTGCTGGATGTGTGGGGATGGTTACTATGAATGATCTGATCTCACTAATGCTGGCGCTAGGCAATGACATGTTTTTCGCTATGATCCCAGCTGTTGGTTTTGCATTAGTTTTTAATGTCCCACTAAAAGCACTGAAATATTGTGCCATTGGAGGAGCATTAGGGCATGGCTCCCGTTTTCTTTTAATGCATTGGGGAATGCCTATTGAGTGGGCTACATTTGCAGCAGCTACTCTTGTTGGTATGATTGGTGTGCATTGGTCACATCGCTTTTTAGCTCACCCTAAAGTCTTTACTGTAGCAGCAATGATCCCTATGGTTCCTGGCGTTTTTACTTATAAAGCAATGATTGCGATTGTTGAAATTAATCATCGTGGTTTTTCAATGGAATTATGGGGAGTGATGGTTGAGAATTTGCTTAAAGCGATCTTTATTGTTGCTGCATTAGCCATTGGGTTAGCTATGCCGGGATTATTGTTTTATCGCCGTCGACCTGTGGTGTAACCTATAGAGTCACAAATATTAAAAAGGAGTTTCCTGAAGATGAAGATCAGCATGATCGCCGCAATGGCGCATGATCGAGTAATTGGCAAAGAAAATGCGATGCCATGGCATTTACCCGCTGATTTTGCTTGGTTTAAGCAATGTACTTTAGGAAAGCCTGTGGTCATGGGGCGCAAAACGTTTGAGTCTATTGGTCGCCCGCTTCCAGGTCGTCATAACATTGTGATCACCCGTACCCCTGAGTTTCATGCCGAAGGGATCACTGTTGTGAGCGATATAGAAGCTGCAATACAAGCCGCTGGTGATGTAGAAGAAGTAATGATCATCGGTGGTGGTAGTATTTACCAAGCGTGTTTACCAAAAGCGAATTGTCTTTATTTAACGTTTATTGATGCTAACTTAGACGGTGATACACGTTTCCCTGAATGGGGAGAGGGGTGGCATCAAGTGAAGTCTGAGCATTATACAGCAGATGAAAAAAATGCTTATGCGATGGACTTTACGGTACTTGAACGCAATTAATCATACTGTTTAATAATGCCCATGCAGGTGGGCATTATTGGATAGGATAAAGTGGCTAGATTTAATAAATAGGGCACTCAGTAACAAAGCGTTGTCCGTCTTCCCAGCGTAACATGGTTAAACTGTTTCCCCACACGCACCCTGTATCAAGCCCAATACAATGCTTATCTTGATGCCCCATGAGTGCAGCCCAATGACCAAAGATAATGGTTTTCTCAATCGGCTCACTGCGCTTTACTTCAAACCACGGGATCAAGTTGCCAACGTCAGGGTTTCCTGGCTCTACTTTACACTGCATATCTAAACGTCCGTTAGGCTCACAAAAGCGCATACGGGTAAAACTGTTGATGGTATAGCGGAGCTGCTCTAATTCATTAAGTTCTTTTTGCCAAAAATCAGGGCCATCACCATACATATTTTCTAATAGCCATACATAACGTTCAGACTGAAGGATCGCTTCAACTCGGCGAGCTTGTTGACGCGCCGTCGCTAACGACCATTGTGGACTAATGCCAGCGTGTACCATAACTAATGGAAAATCAGGATGTTCAGCCAGCAATGGTTGATGGCGTAGCCAATGAAGTAATTCTTGGCTATCGGGCGCGTCTAAAATAGCTTGAGTTTTATCACTCGGTTTTAAACGTGCGAAGCCATTTGAAGCGGCTAATAGGTGGAGATCATGATTGCCTAAGATCACCTGTGCACTATTACCTAGTGCTTTAACAAAACGTAATGTTTCTAATGATTCAGGGCCACGTGCGACAAGATCGCCAGCAAGCCAAAGGTGATCGTGCTTGGGATCAAAATGCGCTTGAGCAAGGAGTTTTTTTAGATCAGGTAAGCAGCCCTGAATATCACCAACAAGGTAGGTTGCCATATTGCTCTCATTATTGAGGAAAGTGAAAGTAAACAGCTAGTGGATAATGTTAGGCACAGCCAAACGAAAAGGGGCAATGTCAACTTTAAAGCTATTACCGTCCCCGTCTTCCATAATGTAATGCCCTTGCATCACACCAAGCGGGGTATCAATAATTGTACCACTGGTGTAGGTATAGTCATCACTTGCTTGAATAATGGGTTGTTTACCCACAACACCATCACCATCAATCACTAGTTTTTTGCCATTAGCATCGGTGATCAACCAGTGGCGCTTAAGCAATTGTGCTTGTCCACGACCAAGATTATGAATGGTAATGGTATAGGAAAACACATAGCGACTATCGTCAGGCTCAGACTGATCATCGAGGTAATGAGTAACGACGTGGCATTTGATGGTTGGGGTAGAAGTGATACTCACAGACAACATCCTTTGTTTATGCTCTCTTTTTATTTTAGCGTCATTCATCCACAAATAAAGAAAAACCCCGATAACCGTGAAGCTATCGGGGTTTTTGTGTAATCCGTTTAAATGAGATTAAGCTTTCGCATCTTTTTGGTAATTAGCATCAAGCCAGTTCGCCATTGCCACAAACTGTTCAACAGTAATGTTCTCTGGGCGATTACCTGGGTTAACACCTAGTGCTTCAAGCTGCTCTGCTGTGAAGAGTGCTTTATAGCAGTTACGAATTGTTTTACGACG
Organism: Photobacterium angustum; assembly: GCF_002954615.1. Lineage (NCBI taxonomy): Bacteria > Pseudomonadati > Pseudomonadota > Gammaproteobacteria > Vibrionales > Vibrionaceae > Photobacterium > Photobacterium angustum. The sequence continues at coordinate 23,927 of NZ_MSCJ01000001.1, forward strand.
CTGGTTAAAACCTTCACGACATACACGATCCAACCATTTTAGGTTGGTACATGGGAACGGCAACACTTCGTAAGGTGTTAGACGTACTACCGCTGAATCGACTTTCGGTGCTGGTACAAAAGATTCTGGCGGCACTTCAAGTACAGGCATCACACGGCAGTAATACTGCGCCATAACCGTTAGACGACCGTATGCTTTGCTTCCTGGTCCTGCCGCAAGACGGTTAACCACTTCTTTTTGCAGCATAAAGTGCATATCTTCAACATCTTTGTGGAATTCAAAAATGTGGAACATTAAAGGGGTCGAAATGTTGTATGGCAAGTTTCCGAAAATTCGTAACTTATTATTTTCTTTAATAAGTTGCGTGAAGTCGAAACGCATTGCATCACCTTGATGGATCGTTAGCTTAGAAGCTAGATCTGGGTGATTTTCAAGGCGTTCAGCAAGATCGCGGTCTAGCTCTATAACAGTAAATTTATCAACAAGTTTACCAACTTGCTCGGTGATCGCACCTAGACCTGGGCCGATCTCTACCAAGTTTTGACCTGGTAATGGATTGATTGATGACACTATGCCGTCAATGATGTAAGGGTCTTTCAAAAAGTTCTGGCCAAAGCGCTTACGGGCGCGGTGACCTAGATGGACTTGATCGCTGCTCATGCTTGTTTATCTACCAATTCTAGGGCGTGAGATAGCGCTGTCCAAAGGCTACCTGTATCTGCCTGTCCGGTACCTGCGAGTTCCAGTGCGGTACCATGATCTACTGAAGTTCGGATGAAGGGCAATCCTAACGTAATGTTAACTGATTTACCGAAGCCTTTATATTTCAGCACCGGTAGCCCTTGATCGTGATACATGGCTAATACCGTATCGGCATCAGCTAAATATTTTTCTTGGAAAATAGTATCAGCCGGTAAAGGGCCGATAAGATCCATGTTTTCTTGCTCGCGTAACTGCTCAAGCGTCGGAGTAATAGTATTTATTTCTTCCATCCCTAAACAACCATCTTCGCCAGCATGGGGGTTTAATCCACAGACATAAATTTTTGGTGATTCAATTCCAAATTTACTGACTAAGTCAGCGTGTAAAATACGAATCACCTGCTTTAATCTGTCTTCTGTAATTGCTTGTGATACACAACTTAGAGGGATATGAGTTGTCACTAACGCGACGCGTAATCCTTCGGTAGCTAGCATCATAACAACTTGTGCAGTGTCAGATTGTTGAGCAAAAAATTCAGTGTGGCCACTAAATGATACGCCAGCTCGGTTAATGACCCCTTTATGTACAGGGCCGGTGACAACGGCGGCGAATTCACCATTCATACACCCTTCTGCAGCACGTTTAAGCGTCGAGAGCACATACATGCCATTACGTTCATCTAACGTGCCAGCGACAACATCAACAGCAGTATTGATGTGCGCAACCGTCATCGTTCCTGCTCTATGTGGCAGGGCTGGTTGATCGGGCTGATAAGGTAAAATGGTTAGTGGTAAACCTAATTTAGCCGCACGTTCTACCATAACCTGCGCATCAGCACAAATAACAAGTTGGTGCGGCCAATTTTCTTGGCATAAGGCGATGACTAAATCTGGGCCTATTCCAGCAGGCTCACCGGGGGTGATTGCAATCCGTTGTGTGTCAGTCATGTCTTTATTTAGCCATTGTTGGTTGTATTCATTGGTTCAATGTAAGCGCCTGCACGTAGTTCTTGTAACCATGTCTGTGCTTCTTCATTGAATTTACGGTTAAAGATGATTTGTGCAGCACGGTTTTTCATTGCAGCATCCGTACGGTCGACTTTACGACGTCCTTCAACTTCAACAATATGCCAACCAAATGTAGATTTAAACGGTTCACTTATTTTATCGACTGGCAGCGTTTCTACTTTGTCTTTAAATGCCGGTGCATACATATCAGGCACTTGCCAGCCTAGTTGACCACCATTTGCCGCAGAACCTGGATCTTCGCTGTAGGCTTTCGCTGCTGCTGCAAAGGTTTGTTTACCGCTAATAATACTTTGGCGAATTTTCTCAAGCTCAGCTTTTGCTGCGGCATCACTTAGAATCATTGAAGGTTTGATCAAAATATGACGCGCTTTTACCTCAACAACAGAGACGCTTGGCATACCTTTTACATCGTTGATTTTTAAGATGTGATAGCCAACGCCACTACGGAATGGACCAATGATCGCATCTTTTCCGTTATTTTGAATCTGATCTGCAAAGACGGTTGGCATTTCTGCTTTACTCATCCAGCCCCATTCGCCCCCTTTTAGAGCTTTAGGCCCTTTTGAGTAGCGGTAAGCCAGTTGTGAAAAGTTTGCGCCTTTTTTAAGTTGAGCAACAATGTCTTCTGCTTCTTGCTTTGCTTTATCACGTGCTGCTTTATCAGCATCTTCATCAACACGAATTTGAATTTGGCTAATGTTGTATTGCACGTTTTGTTGAGTTTGCTCTGCCATTTGTTTTGCTAAAGACTCTACCTCTTGCGGCAGAACGTTAACACGTTTACGAACGATAATGGTACGCGCTTCAGATGCTAGCATATCGTTACGCATCTGCTCACGGAACATAGAGTAAGAAACTCCTGCTTTAGCAAGGCTTTGACGTAGTTGGTCTACACTCATATTACGTTGTTTAGCAACATCAGCGATCGCTTGATCTAATTGGCTGTCATCAATACGGATCCCTAGCTGTTGAGCTTGTTGAATCTGTAAGTTTTCAAGGATCAATTGATCCATCACTTGCTGACGTAAAATGTTATTAGGCGGTAACTGTTGGTGTTCTTCAGCAGCGTTAAGACGAACCGTTTTTAGCATGGCGCTCACATCGCTTTGTAAGATCACACCATCATTAACAGTCATTACAACTTGGTCAAGTTCCTGAGGTGCTGCCATGCTGGTTGCTGACATACCCATCATCATTAGACTAAGTACAGAATACTTCCACGTTTTCATTTATATTCCATCAGGTTATAAGGCGACACATGTGTCGCCTAAACATTAATTATTAAGAGTGAACGGATCGCCGTAAGACAAAATATTGCCGCCATCATCCGATGATTGACCAAATGAAGGTCCTGCACCTTGTAAACCAAGTAAACTGAATGAGAAGCTGACATTGCTATCGTATTCAGTAAAGTCACTTGAAAGTGGATCTTTAGCGTAACGGTTGTAGCTAAGTCCTATCATCCAACATGCAGATGTGTAGGTGAAGCCTACTTTACTTTCAAGCATCTTGTTAACATTCATGTCTTGGTAGTAATCAGCTTTGACATCAACACTATCGCTAACAGGGAAGCCAATGGATAAACCTAACTGTGAAATACCGTCACGCTTATCTTTCGAGCCTGAAATGACAGGGTTCGGGTTGGTAACGTATTTTGTTAAGTAATCACTTGATACGTAACGGTAACTAGGTTGAACAAATACCCCACCACTACGGTACTCAACGGTCACATTACCTTGCTGAATGTCATTTTCACTTGAGTCATATTGCATTGCTGTTTTTAAGAACAGACTATCATCAAGATTAAATTCTGTTTCAACCGCTGTCGCTGAATAACTTTTTGCTTCTTTGTTATCGGAGCCTTGGTTTAAAGGTTTATCGATATAGAAGATTTGACCCATAGATAGGGTAAATCGTTCCTTAAAATCTTCATCAAAGTAGCGTGTCGATGCGCCGACAGTGAACTGGTTCGCAGGAGCTATATAGTCGTTACCACTGTATGTTTTATCGCTAAATAGACCGTAGTAGTCTTGTTGTAAACGGGTTGAATCATAGCCGCCACCGTTATAATCAAAGGGATTATAAATACCTTCTTGATCAACATTTTTTACATAAAGGTATTGAATTTGTGGCTCTAAGCTTTGGGTATAATGACTTCCTAATATTGAGGTATCACGCTCAAAGTATAAGCTACTGTTGACGCGAAACTCAGGAACAACGCGATTAACACTGTCTTTAAGAGCGTCAAAATCAGCATTTTTATCTAATTCTTTTTTATCTTGGTTGTAATAGGCATAGTTCACTTTTGCCTGAGTCGTAACAGACCACCAAGGTGTCGCGTAGGGAAGTGTTAGTGTCGGTTCAAAAGTTATACGATCAGCGTCGGGCTTGAATATTGAACTATTCTCAAACTTACTGATACTCATTGGCATTTTAAAATCGAGACCGTAGCCGAGATCAGTTTTATAGTAAGTTGATGAAAGTTGTGGCATTAAGCGATACGGTGAACGATTATCTGTTGATGACTCAGCTTCGTCAGGATCTTTTAAAAGCTGAAAATCACGGACCATCAACATCGTATCCCAGTTCGCATTACGGTAAGACACTTCTGCTGTTTGGAGCAGGTTATTATCTTCACGTTCACCAATACTAGAATCTAAGCCACGCTCAAAATATTTATAATCACTGACTCTACTGTAGTCGATATCAACTAACCAGTTTTCATCAATGATCCCACTGTGTGTCCATTGGAAGCCCCAATATTTGCCACTGTTGGGTTTATTGTCTTCCAATTGGTAATCTGCGAAATCGGCCTTTTTATCATGGCCCATGTATTCACCAACAACTTGACCTTCACCCAATTCATTCAGGTAGCGGAATTTAGCCGTTGTTTGTAGACCACGATGGTTCATGTATTTTGGCGTTAATGTTAAGTCGTAGTTTGGTGCAATGTTCCAATAAAATGGCGCTTCGTACTCCATACCATTTCGTGAACCATAGGTTAACGTTGGGTATAAGAAGCCTGTCATACGCTCTTTTGTGACAGGAATGCGTAGCCATGGTAGATAGAATACCGGTACATTAAGTACTTCAAAGCGAGCGTTATACAAATCGGCAAAGGGAGAGTCGCCATCGCGCTCCAAAGAGCCAGCAGCAAAGCGCCAACTTTTATCTCCTGCAGGACAGGTAGTGAAAGTACCATCTTTCATTTTGTAGAACTGAGTACCATCAACATTTTTCTTGTCGATTTGCTCTGCGTCACCGCGCCCTGGCTGACAGGTCATACGATAAACAGCATCATCCATTTGTGAGTCTTTGGTGTTTAGATCACTCTGGAGTTGTTTGCCATCCATTTCTATACCACCATCGTGGTAGTAAACATTGCCTTTTGCTGTAACAATATTTTGTGGTTGTTGCAGTGTTACTGTATCGGCGGCAATCGTACGCGTTCCTTGCTGAACAATAACATCACCAGAATAAACTGCTTGATGCTCATTTTTAGCTTGAGCATTGTCGGCTTCAATGTGGATCGGTGTGTTATTGGTATCTTCTTTACGGTCTTTTGGTGCAATACAAACACCACGTACCATAGCTAAAGGATCGTCATTAACGGCTGTTTTTGTTGTTTGATCTTCTGCTACAGCATGTTTACCGTTGATATCTTTATGTAAAGATGTGGCATCTTCTGCCATTGCCGGTCCATAAAGGGCAAGACCAATCATGGTGGCAAGTAAGCTGTGAGAGGTGAGTGACATCAGATTCAACATTCCTGTATCAGTTTAAGAGCAAGGCGAATAATTGCGCTTTTTACAAGCATTCCCGATAAATGACAGCTATCATAATGCAAATTCGACGCGACGGCATCTTTTCAGCGCATGCTGTTGGGTAAACATTGAAAAAATTTAACAAATTACCAGAGAGTATAGAATGCAGAAGACAGGTATATGGGGAAAAATTATTGGTGCGTTACTTGGCCTCTCCATTGGAAAATTGCCTGGATTGTTGATTGGTTTATTTATTGGTCACCAGTTTGATAAGGCTTATGCTCGTCAGATGAATGGCGGTTTTGCAGGTTTTGGTCAGAACCGAGCCAGCAGTGCAGAGCTGCAAGCAGAGTTTTTCCATGCTTGTTTCGCAGTAATGGGGCATGTCGCAAAAGCGAAAGGGCATGTTACAAAAGAGGAAATTCGTGTTGCAAGTGCGATTATGGATCGAATGGGGTTACAAGGTGAATCTCGACTTCAAGCGCAAAATGCGTTTCGTGAAGGAAAAGAAGATAACTTCCCATTAGAAGAGATGCTAAATCGTGTTCGTAGCCGTGCACGACGTGCTGATTTACTCCAATTTTTCTTAGAATTACAAATTCAAGCAGCATTTGCGGATGGTTCATTACATCCTAAAGAGCGTCAGTTACTGCATATTATTGCGCGATACCTTGGCTTTTCTGAAGCCCAGCTTGAACAACGCTTGCGTATGCAAGAAGCGGCGTTTCGTTTTCAACAAGGTGGTTTCCATCAGCAATATCAACAACAAGGCGGTGGTTTCCAAGCGCCTCCTAGTCGAGATCAATTAGCTGATGCATTTAATGTCTTAGGGGTTGATGAAAGTGCCTCTGCGCAAGATGTGAAACGAGCTTATCGTAAACAGATGAATGAACACCATCCAGATAAACTCGCAGCGAAAGGGTTACCACCAGAAATGATGGAAATTGCGAAGCAAAAAACCCAAGAGCTACAAGCTGCTTATGATTTGATCCGAAAAGAGAAAGGATTCAAATAATCAAAATTCTGCGTTGAAAAGTAATAGAAGCGAGCCTTGAGCTCGCTTTTTTTATTGGTAAGACATTCAAACGAGATTGTGTGGCTTGCCATTACAAAAGCATTCAATATTTTCAATTAGCTGATTTACCAATGCCGTAATCGCGGAATCAGATCCCCATGCAACATGTGGGGTTAGTAATAGATTAGGCAAATGTGCCTGTTGTAATAATGGATTATCATCATTTGGCGGCTCAGAAGTAAAAACATCACAGCCAGCACCCGCAATTTTTTTAGCTAGCAATGCATCGACTAAATCTTGCTCATTCACCAGTCCACCACGTCCAGTATTGATCAAAATAGCGTTAGGTTTCATCTGTGCCAGTTCTGTTTTTGCGATAAGATCTTCAGTGGTATCTGTTAGCGGGCAATGTAAGGTGATGATATCGGCTTGCTGTAATACGTCGTTAAACAACGTATAGCCTTCACGACAGGTGGTGACGTGCTTGTGCTCTGCAAATAGCACCTTCATCCCCAGCGCAGTTGCAAGATTGGCTGTTGCTCCCCCTAAGCTGCCTTTACCGATAATACCGATTGTTGAACCTGCGATATCGCTAATTGGATGAGTGAAAAAGCAGAACTGTTGTTGCTTCTGCCACTCGCCTGCGATGATATCTTGCTGATAGCCAATCAGATTACGTTTTAGTGCAAAGATCATTGCTAGCACGTGTTCAGGGACAGAGCGAGTCGCATAACCTCGAATATTGGAAACCGGAATGTTATGGCGGTGACAATAATCGAGATCGACGTTGTTAGTCCCCGTCGCACCGATAGCAATAAATTTCAGGTTTGGCAGCTGAGATAAAATATCAGCAGTGAGTTGGACTTTGTTAGAAATGGCGATAGTTGCGTGTTGTAGACGTTCAATGACTTGAGATGGCGATGTACGTTGATATTCAACCCATTGATGAGCAGATTGTGGGCGAGGAATATCAATGTGTGCTGGGATAGTAGCACGATCTAAAAATACAATATGTTCCACTGTTAGACTCCATGGAACCTTTGTTCCGCTTGGTGTGAAAAGAAGAATGCTAGTTTAGGTTTTTGCTTGTTAAAACAAAGCTAGCATTCTTTTTTCTCGTGATCTAACTTCCGTGCGATAGTTCTGACTTATCAGTGGTTTTATTTACTAAAAATCGTTTGTGTTGGCGCTTCTGGATAAAACTCACAAGGGGCAAACAAATGCATCGGTTGATCACTTCCTGGATGCGTAAAAGTCAGTTCTGCTGCGTGTAACAGTAAACGAGGAGAGGCTGCCATTGCTTCCTCATTAGCGTAAAACTTATCGCCTAAAATTGGATGACCTAATGCTTGCATGTGAACACGCAATTGGTGAGAACGACCTGTTACGGGCAGTAAACGGACCAGGGTTGTTTTCTCATCACGACTTAAGACTTCGTAATGCGTTACAGAAGGTTTGCCATCGTCAAAACACACTTTCTGGCGTGGACGGTTAGGCCAATCACAGATCAAGGGAAGATCCACGGTTCCTATGTCTTGCTCGATATGTCCCCACACACGGGCGTAATACACTTTTTGTGTTTCTCGCTCGCGAAACTGAGCTTTTAAATGACACTCCGCTTTTTTGTTTAGAGCCAGCACAATTAAGCCTGATGTCCCCATATCTAAACGGTGCACAATTTGTGAGTTAGGGTATTTTTCAAGTACGCGAGCAAATATGCTGTCGTGATGCTCTGGTGCTCGTCCTGGGTTTGAGAGTATGCCAGCAGGCTTATTAACGGCGATGATGTCGCTATCAAGAAAAAGAGTATCCAACCATGGTTCGGTAGGTGGATTGTAGTTCAACACTGGCAATGGTTTCATGATGCGCTCGTAGGATAGGTATGAATAAAAACGGGGCGAATACTAATATGAATAATAGTAAATTGGTATGTTTGGTGATGCGATTAAAGAAAAAAGCCGTGAATATCAGTAATGACATTCACGGCCTTAATTTAGTTATGATGAGTTATTGATCAGTTATGACTTACAACGATCAAGCGCAGTGAATCAAGCTGGATTTGTGCTTTTTCAATGTAGTTAGTTAACTCAATGATTTGGCTTTCAATCAGCTCTAATTCGTCATCACGAATATTTGGATTAACCGCTTTCAGGGCCTGAAGGCGATCAAGCTCAGCGCGCAACGTGTTTTCCATCTCAGCTTGTGCTTGGCTTCTTACGACATCAAGCTCTTTGCTGATCTCGCGCTCTGCGTGCTCAATCAGAGTATGAATATCTTTTTGCACCGAGTTAACGAGCTTACTGCCAAGGTGACGATTGACTGGGCTAAGTTGGCGATTAAAGCCTTCAAATTCAACGTTAGCTGATAGGTTATTACCTTTACCATCAAGCAAAATACGGATCGGTGTTTTTGGTAAGAAACGACCAATACCTGATTGCTTAGGTGCTTGAGCGTCAACCACATAGATAAGCTCAAGTAGCAGTGTACCAACCGGTAGTGCTTTGTTTTTCAACAACGATACTGCCGTTGTACCCACGCCTTCACTTAGAAGTAATTCAATACCGCCTTGGATCATTGGGTGTTCCCAGCTGATGAAGTTGATATCTTCACGAGAAAGTGCAGTATCACGTTCAAAAGTGATGGTACAACCATCGTAAGGAAGCCCCGGGTAGCTTGCCACCATCATGTGCTCTGATGGGGTCACAACAATTGCGTTTTCGCCTTTGTCATCTTGGTTTAAACCAATGGTATCAAACAAGCCCAGTGCGAAAGTCACAAGGTTAGTATCACCATCTTTAGCGCTGATCTTTTCAACCAACTGCTGAGCTTCTTCGCCCCCATTAGAGTGAATTTCTAATAGGCGATCACGACCTTGCTCTAACTTGGTTTTAAGCTCATTGTGCATTTCAGCACTGCGCTGAATAACGGATTCAAGCGCTTCAAGATCGTGTTTATCACTGGCAAGCAAGGTGATCAGATCTTCACATACCGCTTCATAGACAGCACGACCAGTCGGACAAGTTTCCTCAAAGGCATTTAAGCCTTCGTTGAACCAACGCGCTAATAGTGCTTGAGAAGTGCCTTCTAGGTAAGGCACATGAATTTCTATCTCACGCTTTTGACCAATACGATCCAAACGACCAATACGTTGCTCAAGTAAATCAGGATTGCTTGGTAAATCGAACATCACCAATTGGTTTGCAAACTGGAAGTTACGACCTTCTGAACCGATTTCAGAACATAATAGTACCTGAGCGCCATCATCTTCTTGGGCAAAGTAAGCCGCCGCTTTATCACGTTCGATAATCGACATTCCTTCGTGGAACACAGTGGCACGGATACCTTCACGTTCACGTAATGCTTGCTCTAAGGTTAATGCGGTTTGCGCACGAGAACAAATCACCAACACTTTCTCGTTACGGTTGGCTTTTAGCATATCAAGTAGCCAGTTAACACGAGGATCGAAGTTCCACCATGTTGCTGATTCACCTTCAAATTCTTGGTAGATATCTTCCGGGTAAAGTAGCTTGATCGCTTTCTCGTTGACACCCATTTTACCGCCCATCATTGCCGCAACGCGCATGGCTGTGGTGTATTGGGTTGGCATTGTTAACGGGTACATATTTAGGTGACGCTGAGGGAAACCTGTGATTGCTGAGCGGGTATTACGGAACAATACGCGGCCCGTACCGTGGCGATCCATCAGGTTGTTGATCAATTCATGACGCGCGGCTAATGCTTCAGGATCGTCTTGAGCTGAATCTTCGATCACACGTAACATTGGCTCGATATCTTGCTCAGATAACAGCTCGGTTAAGGTGTTTTTCGCATCATCATTCAGTTTTTCACCAGCAAGCAGTTGTGTTACAGCATCAGCAACGGGTTCGTATTGACGCTCTTCTTCAACAAAGGCTTCATAGTCGTAAAAACGATCAGGATCAAGAATACGTAAGCGTGCGAAGTGGCTTTCACGACCTAATTGCTCTGGTGTTGCGGTTAGTAGCAGCACACTTGGCGTTTTTTCTGCTAAGGCTTCAATCACTTGGTACTGACGACTAGGCTTATCTTCACTCCACTCAAGGTGGTGAGCTTCATCGACAACCAATAGGTCCCAATCAGCATCTAGCGCTTGTTCAAAACGACGACGGCTTTTACGTAAAAAGTCTAATGAACACAATACATATTGCGCAGTATCAAATGGGTTAGCGGCATCAGCAAATGCTTCAACACAACGCTCTTCATCAAAGATAGAAAAGTGCAGGTTAAAACGACGCATCATTTCAACTAGCCATTGATGTTGTAGGGTTTCAGGAACCACGATCAGAATACGTTCAGCACGGCCTGATAGAACCTGCTGGTGGATGATCATACCGGCTTCAATGGTTTTACCTAAACCGACTTCATCGGCAAGTAGAACACGTGGCGCATAGCGACGACCGACTTCGTGAGCAATATATAACTGGTGTGGGATCAAACCTGCACGCATACCGCACAAACCACGTAATGGGCTTTTTAGTTGCTCGTATTGGTTTTTCAGCGCGCGGTAACGCAGTGCAAAACGATCCATGCGATCAATTTGACCGGCAAACAATTTATCTTGCGGTTTATTGAAACGAATTTGGTGACTTAAGAAAAGTTCACGTAGTGCGACATTTTCTTCTTCTGTGTCGGTGCGCGTACCTACGTAGGTGATCACGCCTTTATCTTCGTTGATCGCTTCTACCTTTAGTGACCAACCCTCATGGCTTTCAATCACATCACCAACGTTAAACATGACACGGGTAACAGGGGCATCATTACGTGCATATAGGCGATTTTCTTCTGATGCGGGGAACATCAAGGTAACCGTTCTTGGTTCAAGAGCGACAACGGTACCTAGACCTAAATCACTTTCTGTATCACTGATCCAACGTTGACCCAAAGCAAATGGCATAGTGGTAGAAACCTTCTAATTATTTGATATCAAAGAGACTGCAATAAGCTGTGCAAAGTGTTAATAAGCTACACTGAAGATAAGTGTACGCTAGAATTTAAAATTTGTGCATAGCTCAAAAAGGGGACTCATGTTACTGCATGATGTGATTAAGGTCACGGTGAAAGTGATGAAAATCGGTCACAGTAAAATCATAATAAAACTTTCATCTACCGAGGGCTTAATAGGAAAGACGTCATAATTAAACCAGATGGGTAATTTTGACGTAAGCTAATAGAGTGATAGCTTAATTATCGCTGTCCAGACTACCAAGGAGGTGCCTATGGACGACGCCGAACGGAAACTGTTTGTACTTGATACAAATATTCTGCTTCATGAACCTCTGGCGTTCTTTTCTTTTCAGGAACACGACGTGGTTATTCCCATGACGGTTCTGGAAGAATTGGACAGAATTAAAGACAGTAAGCGTGATGTTTCTCGTGATGCGCGAGTCGCGATACGTGCGCTTGAAGATATATTCCACGACGCACCACCAGAGCAAATTTCGGCTGGTATTCCTTTCAACGACAAAGTGGCTCATAGCGGTACTATTGCTATTTTTGCTGACTATGAAGTAAAACAAACCGTCCATGCCTTTAGTGATAAGGCGGGTGACAATCGTATTCTTAATAGCGTTCTCTTTCTGCAACAAAAACATGCACCACGCTCTGTGGTATTAGTGACTAAGGACATTAACATGCGACTGCGTGCCAAAGGTGCAGGCGTCTTGTATGTTGATGACTATCGTACCGATCAGTTGATTGATGATGTCGCATTATTAACCAAAGGCTTTCATCGCTATCACGGCGATTTTTGGGAAAATGTTGCTGAGTGCCAGTCGGAAAATAGAGGTCGTTCAACCTTACATACCTTACCTAAAAACTTATTTGAAACTCCCTTTGTTAATCAGTATTTACTGGATGAAGGCAATGATTTTGCCGCTAGAATTCAAAGTATTGATGATGAAAGTGTCACCATTAAAGACATTAGCCAAGAGCGACTAATGCATCGACAAGCTTGGGGCGTTAATCCTAAAAATATTTATCAAGGGATGGCGCTTGATGCAATGCTTGATCCTCGGATTGATTTAGTGATCTTAACGGGTCCTGCTGGTTGTGGTAAAACCATTTTAGCGATGGCTGCAGCACTTGAGCAGGTCATTGAAAAAGGGATGTATGACAAAATTATTGTCACTCGTAATACGCCCGAAATAGCCGAATCAATTGGTTTCCTACCGGGTACCGAAGAAGAAAAAATGATGCCATGGCTGGCAGCGGTTACCGATACTATGGAAGCACTTCATAAGCATGATGTTTGTACTGATGGCTCAATGAAGTACATTTTTGATAAAGCCAATATTCAATTTAAATCGATTAACTTTATGCGTGGGCGTTCTATTCAAAATGCCTTTGTTTTACTCGATGAATGTCAAAACTTAACAGCGTCACAAATTAAAACCATTATTACCCGATGTGGTGAAGGAACAAAAATTGTGTGTTCGGGTAACCTTGCTCAAATTGATTCCAACTATCTATCCCCAGTGACCTCGGGATTAACCTATATTGTTGAGCGCTTTAAAAACTTTGAAGGTAGCGCCAATATTTATCTCAATGGGGTGGTTCGAAGCCGTCTAGCGGAATTTGCCGAAGAAAATCTTTAATCACTAGCAAGAAGAATAAGAAAAGCGAGCACATAGGGTGCTCGCTTTTTTGTTTATATTGTTACTTATTGCATTCTGCGGTTATGTTTCTTGTAGGGTTAAACCGAGATAGTTTTTAAGCTCAGGTAATACGGGATTAGACAAAACATCACGGGTTTCTCCTACCGCTTTGATAGTGCCTTCATTAATAAAAATACATTTATTGGCAATCTTTTCGGCATCTTCAGGGCTATGAGTTATCATCAATACCGTCATATTACGCGTTGTGGCTAATTGCTTAACGAGGTTTAGCATCTCCGCACGCAGTGCAGGATCAAGGGCCGAAAATGGCTCATCAAGCAGTAGCAAAGGGCGCTCTCGTAATAAACATCGCGCTAATGCTACTCGCTGACGTTGCCCGCCAGAAAGTTGCTCAGGTAAACGCTCAAGATAGGTATCAATCCCCACTTTTTTCGCTGAATTAATTACTCGCTGTTTTTGCTCTGCGGTAAGTTTAAGGTTTGGGTTGATACCTAACGCAATATTTTCAAATACACTGAGGTGAGGAAATAAGTTGTGCTCTTGAAATAACATCGAAAGTGGACGCTGTGCAGGCTCTAGCTGACAGATAGATTTGCTATTAATGGTGATCTCACCGCTATCAGGGACGAGAAAGCCAGCAATGAGTGCTAATAAGGTACTTTTACCCGCGCCACTTGGGCCAATGAGTGCGGCAATATCTCCCTGCTCAAGTTGAACATCAAAGCTCAACGCCATCGCAACCTCATTTTTGTGTTGAGGTAAGTAGGTATAGTTGAGTTGATTAATGTTTAGCATGATTAACCCCTTGGCGATGGCGAGTAACAACAAGATACTCGACGGCACTAAATAAACCTAAGCTGAGTAACAGTAAAACTAATGCAGCAACAGCAGCGGCATCCATTCGGTAACTGCCCATGAGTTCAAATAAATACAGTGGCAGCGTTTGAAAGTCTTGACTGCCAAATAATGCAATCGCACCTAAATCCCCCAGTGATAAGACAAAGCTAATAGCGAGAGCTTGGGCAATAGGGGCACGTAATGCACGCCACTCAACCAAACGTAATCGCGATAGATGCGTCATCCCTAAACTGCGACATAACGGATTATATTGCTGCGCGAGGTGGAGCATTGGTTGACTTAATGTTTTGATTACATAGGGCAATGCCATTAGGGCATTAACACAGACCACAACCCAAAACGCAGCACTGTAAGCATCGGTATATTGGCGCAGTAAAAGAAAAATACCAGTACTTAACACTAACCCAGGTGTCACTAAAATAACTGTGCCGATCATTTCAATCCCGTCAGCAGCCAGTTTTTTACGTGCTAAGCGTAAGCTACGACTCGTGATGAGGATCATGACGCCAAGACAAAATGCTAATAAGCAGGAAAATAGTGCGATATGGAGTGAGTTAGTGATTGCTGACCATAACTGCTTTTGTTCTAAGATAGTAAATAATTGCTGGTTAATACCCGATACAAAGACGGCAATGATCGGTGGTATAACAAACACTAACGCACTGATGATCCAGAATACATCCCAACATTTAGCGCGCCATGTATCGTTATAATTCACTACCTTTCTGCTGATAGAGCCGTTTAGGGTAGAAAGCGGTTTAGCAAAACGTTGGGTAAAAAGTACTAATGAGCAGCAAAGTAGCATTTGCCATAAGGCTAAAATCGCACCTGTCGCTAAATCAAAGTCATAACGCAACGCTTGATAAATGGCGAGCTCGATAGTGGTTGATTTAGGGCCACCGCCAAGCGACATGATCACGGCAAAGCTGGTAAAGCACAACATAAAGACTAAACCCGCGATATGCGGCAGTTGTTGGCGTAGTCGAGGCCATGCAATTAAGCGAAATTTACTCCAGCCAGTAATACCTAAATGCGCCGCAAGCTGATGTTGCTCTGCGGGGATACCGTCTAGGCTTTGCAGTAGAAAACGAACGGTCAGTGGCAGGTTTAAAAATACGTGCGCCAGTAAGATCCCGCTTAAACCGTAAATGTTTAATGGCGGTAAGCCTAGTATTTCTAGGTTATGACTGATCAATCCACTTTTGCCATAAATCGATAATAAACCAAAAACAGCAACCAAGACGGGCATCACGAGCGTCATCGCAAATAAACGTAATAGCAGAGCTTTTCCTACAAACTGCCGTCGTGAGAGTGCATAAGCAATGGGAATCGCTGGGATGATGCTAAATAGAGTCGACAAGATGGCTTGGTAGAAGCTAAATCCTGTTACATGTCGCAGATAAGGATCATGCCATAGTGTTGATAGTTGCCAGTCGTTAGCTTGGCTGATCAAGGCGGTGGGCGCGGCAACAACAACAAAAGTGATCAGCCCGGCACTGATAATGCCGGGCAATAAGGTAATGCGTTTGTTCAAAGTCTTAAACCATTACTGAGTGAGGGCTTGCTGCCACTCTCGGATCCAGGCTTTGCGATGTGTTGCCACTTCGTCGGCACTAAATTCAAGTGCTTTGCTTGGTACGGTGAGTTCATCAAAACCTTTCGGTAGGCTTTGCTTTGTTATTGGATACATCCAGTTGTGAGTAGCGATTTGTGACTGAAAAGCATCACTTACAATAAATTGCATAAATTGATCGGCAAGCTTTGGATGTGGGCTATTTTTCATTTTTGCTGCCACTTCAACTTGCATGTAATGGCCTTCTTTGAAGTTAGCCGCTTTGTACTGGTGTTTGTCTTCAGCAATGATGTGATAGGCCGGTGATGTGGTGTAAGAAAGCACCATATCTGATTCGCCTTTTAAGAACATGTTATAGGCTTCAGACCAGCCCTTAGTGACGGTCACTGTGTGTTTCGCTAGTTGCTGCCACATTTCAGGGGCTTTATCACCGTAGACCGATTTGATCCATAACATTAGACCTTGGCCTGGGGTTGAAGTACGAGGATCTTGGTAGATAACGCTGATATTTTGATCTTTGATCAGAGCATCTAAACTCGCAGGTGGGTTCTTCAGTTTATCGCTGTCATACACAAAGGCAAAATAGCCGTAATCATAAGGGATGAAAGTATCATCACTCCAACCTTTAGGAAGCGTTAGCTTACTGGTATCAACATCACTTTTTGCTAATAGGCCGGTATTTTTCGCTTCTGTCATTAGGTTGTTATCTAGCCCTAACAACACATCTGCTTTACTGTTTTTCCCTTCTAGACGAACGCGATTTAAAATCGATACGCCATCTTCTAAAGAAACAAAATTGACTGTACAACCATTACATTGTTTTTCAAACGCTTTCTTTACTACAGGACCTGGACCCCAGTCGGAAGCAAAGGAACTGTAGGTATAAACATTAAGAGTATTGTCTGAGGCGAAAGCTGAGCTTGCAACCAATGACAGAGAGATTAGGGGAAGAAGAGTGTTTATTTTTTTCACTATGCGCTCCGAGATGTCCTGCATCCTTGGGACAAAAATTGAAAGAGAGAGCGGCACAGGTTTGAGTGCTGTTGCATCATGCAATGTTCAGCGAGCTCGAAAGAATGTTCGAGCATCTCAATTCCTACGCCAGCATTACCTGGTTCAGGTTCAATGGGTTCTGCTATAAAGCATGTATGCTTAACAATCTCAGCCAAATGGCTCCCCAATGAGAACAAACTATTGTACCTGCAACCGTATCGAAGTTATAGCTTCTGATTAAGTTGCCAATTATAGGTATAACGGATCTGAGTTAATTGCACGTTAGCCGTAACACGATAATGATTAAGGTGTTGTTGCAACTCAGTTAACGATCCAAAATCAGTTTGATACCAATCATAGATAGATGACAGCGTGATGCCATTTTTTGTTACTTTTACTGCTTTTTCACTATTAATAAAGCGTGTGGCAGCTTGATCTAACTGGGAGTCTAATCGATCGCTATTAAATGCTTTAGGCAGTAAATCAGGACAACCGAGGCTGGCACAGTTGACCGCGTAGTGGATCCTAGGATCTTGCCAGATAGGGCGTAAGATCCGATGTTCAATATCGTTTAAAGTTAGCTTTTTATTATTAATGGTAATAATGGTTTGATCCCATGGTCCAAAGCTAAATAAACCTCCCAGTTTAGTAATTGATTTTACAGGGTAATTATCAATAATTAGTTGAACGCTTAGGGCGTTATATAAATTAACCCAATAGGCAAATTGAACATCACGATTATAACGGTGAGGGTTTTGGGCACTGAGCCGCTTAATATAAGATGCTAGCTTTTGTTTATCAGCACTTGATACTTGGTTATAACGAAATAAGGTTTGATTCGGTTGAATGACAAGATATTTATCGAGTAGTTGCTGCCAATCTTGATGACTGATCTTGTTTGTGTTTTTAGGATCATGAGGTTGCCAATATGACCAGAGTTCGGATTTTGGCGCAGCAAAGATCGGAAGAGTGAATAACAGCAGCCAAATAGCAATAACAATACGCATATTCTTCCTATTAATATAATAAGTAACAATATTGATTAAGACCGTAATAAGTATTGGCTAATTTCATTATCTTTTTGATATTTTAAATAAAAACGCCCTGTTTATATTAAACAGGGCGTCCAATTTCAGATAATGTACGATTACGCTAAGAAGCTAGGAATACGGTTTTCAAAGTCTGTAATTTTATCTTCGTGTTGTAGTGTCAAACCGATATTGTCTAAACCATTTAATAGGCAGTGACGACGGAATTCATCAATTTCAAAGGTGTACTCTTTACCATCCGCACTGACGATCATTTTTTCAAGATCAACCGTGATCTGTGCGCCTTCATTTTCATCGACATACTTAAATAAAGTGTCGACGTCTTGCTCAGATAGACGTACTGGCACCATTTGGTTATTGATCGAGTTACCATAGAAAATATCGGCAAAGCTTGGCGCAATCATAACTTGGATACCGTAATCAGCAAGCGCCCACGGTGCATGTTCACGAGAAGAGCCACAACCAAAGTTTTCACGCGCCAGTAAGATACTCGCGCCTTGGTAGCGAGGGGCGTTCATAATAAAGTCAGGGTTTGCCTGCTCGCCTGCATCATCTAGAAAACGCCAATCATGGAAAAGGTGCTTACCAAATCCAGTTCGGGTTACTTTCTGCAAAAACTGTTTTGGAATAATCGCATCGGTATCAATATTTGCCGTATCTAGCGGTACAACTAAACCTGTGTGTTGTTTAAAACCTGTCATGTTCAAATCCTTTTGTTACACCGATGCGGCATCTAGTTGGCGAATATCAACAAAATGTCCGGCACATGCCGCTGCTGCTGCCATGGCTGGGCTAACTAGATGAGTACGCCCATCACGACCTTGGCGGCCTTCAAAGTTACGGTTACTGGTTGACGCACAACGCTCACCGGGACCTAAGCGATCGTTATTCATTGCCAGACACATTGAACAACCGGGTAGTCGCCATTCAAAGCCTGCTTCAATAAAAATCTTATCAAGCCCTTCTTTTTCAGCTTGTGCTTTCACTTGCTCTGAGCCTGGAACGACTAAAGCTTGTACGTTAGCGGCAACTTTACGCCCTTTAGCAATGGCTGCTGCTGCGCGCATGTCTTCAATACGTGAGTTAGTGCATGAACCAATAAAGACTTTATCAACAGTAAAATCAGACAGGGCTTTGCCAGCTTCTAGTCCCATGTAAGCTAATGCTTTTTCTGCAGAGGCTTTTTCAACGGGATCGTTAAAGCTTTCAGGGGCAGGGATTGGCTCATCAACGGCAATTACTTGCCCCGGGTTTGTTCCCCATGTCACTTGCGGCTTTATGTCTTTAGCATCGAGCGTTACAACGGCATCAAACTCGGCGTTCGGATCGGATTTCAATGATGTCCAGTATTCTACTGCGGCATCAAAGTCTGCGCCTTTCGGGGCAAATTCACGATCTTTAATATAATCAAAGGTCGTTTGATCCGGTGCAATTAAACCTGCTTTAGCGCCTAGTTCAATCGCCATATTACAAACGGTCATACGACCTTCCATCGTAAGATCAGTGATTGCTTCGCCACAGAACTCAACCACATAGCCAGTACCGCCAGCTGCGGTTGTCTTACCTATGATGGCAAGGACGATGTCTTTTGCTGTAATGCCTTCAGCTACTTTACCTTTAACTTCAATCTTCATGGTTTTCGCACGAGATTGTTTTAAGGTTTGAGTGGCTAAGACATGTTCTACTTCCGAGGTACCAATACCGAAGGCTAGTGCACCAAAGGCACCGTGAGTCGCGGTATGTGAGTCACCACAAACAATGGTCATACCCGGCAGAGTAATCCCCAGCTCAGGCCCCATGACGTGTACAATACCTTGATATTTATGATTTAAATCATACAGGGTGACACCAAACTCTTCACAGTTTTTTGCCAGTGCTTCCATTTGAATACGTGCCATTTCACCCGATGCATTGATATCTTTAGTTTGGGTAGAAACGTTGTGATCCATCGTGGCGAATGTTTTTGATACTTGACGCACTTTACGACCTTTTTCACGCAAGCCGTCAAAAGCTTGCGGGGATGTCACTTCATGTACAAGGTGACGGTCGATATATAGGATCGGATTTTCCCCTTCTGCTGCAACGGCAACATGGGAATCGTAAACTTTTTCATAAAGCGTTTTAGGTGAAGCTGAAGCGTTATTATTAGTGTTCGACATTGCTCAATGCTCCCTTATGCTTGTTGAATGTAGGCTGCGATCTTATCGCCCATTTCACTGGTGGTTAGTGCAGGCTTATCACTCGCAAGATCGGCAGTTAACTCACCAGCTTCTAGCGCTTGTGATACTGCTTGCTCAATAGCACGCGCTGCTGTTTCTTCACCTAGGCTGTAACGAAGCATCAGTGCAGCTGATAGGATCTGCGCGACTGGATTTGCTATGTTTTTACCTGCAATATCAGGTGCTGAACCGCCAGCAGGTTCGTACATACCAAACTTATCTTGGTTAAGGCTAGCAGAAGGCAACATACCCATAGAGCCTGTGATCATTGCACACTCATCAGAGATGATATCGCCGAAGATATTTGAACATAGCATGACATCAAATTGAGAAGGATCTTTGATAAGCTGCATGGTCGCGTTATCAATATACATGTGAGTTAACGTCACATCAGGGTAATCTTTCGCGATTTCTTCCACGACTTCACGCCATAAAATAGAGCTCTGTAGGACGTTAGCTTTATCAATAGAGCAGACTTTTTTGCTGCGTAAGCGAGCTGATTCAAACGCAATTTTTGCAATACGTTCAATTTCATAGCGGTAGTAGACTTCGGTATCGAATGCTTTTTCTTGTGCGCCTTCACCTTCGCGGCCCTTTGGCTGACCAAAGTAAATACCGCCAGTGAGCTCACGCACAACTGCAATATCAAAACCACGTTCTGAAATATCAGCGCGTAGTGGAGAGAACTTCTCTAAGCCACGGTGAATTTGAGCTGGGCGTAGATTACAAAATAATTGAAAGTGTTTACGTAGTGGCAGAAGAGCACCACGCTCAGGTTGATCGTTAGGCGCTAGATGTTCCCACTTAGGGCCACCAACAGAGCCAAATAATACGGCATCGGATTGTTCACAGCCTTTTAGAGTGGCATCAGGTAGTGGGCAGCCATGATTATCGATAGCAATACCGCCCACATCATATTCTGTACGCTTAAAGGTTAGATTAAATTTAGCCTCAATTGCATTTAGCACTTTATGTGCCTGTTGCATCACTTCTGGACCAATCCCGTCACCGGGTAAAACTGCAATATTGTAAGAACCAGCCATGGTATCTTGCTCTCCATAATTGTTTAAAAGTATAAATTCGTGAGTCGCTGCAAGCGTTATCAACTAGTGAGTTGCTGAGCGTTGCTTAATTTCTTCAATTTGATCTGCACGGTGAATGCTATTGATAACGTGCAGTAACGCTTGACCAGACGCTTCTACAATATCGGTTGCTAAACCCGTTCCGTGGTATTTTCTGCCTTTATAATTAGCGATGATATCTGCTTGTCCTAAGCCGTCTTCGCCTTCACCTTTTGCGGTTAAATCAAATTTATCCAGTACAATGTCATAACCTGTTAGGCGGTAAATACACTGGTATAACGCATCGACAGGACCGTTACCGACTGCCGCTTCACATTTTTCTTCGTCACCACACAATAGCTTGATACTGGTCGTTGCCATCACACTACCCGATTGAACACTTAGGTAGTTCAGTTTGAAGTAGTCATCTTCATCACGAAGATTAGAAAAATGCATCAGCGCTTCTAAGTCATAATCAAATACTTGGCCTTTACGATCTGCCAGTTTTAAGAAATCAGCATACAGTTTGTCTAGGCTATATTCGTTTTCGGTGTAGCCCAATGCATCCATGTGACTTTTAACTGCCGCACGACCAGAGCGACTGGTTAGATTTAGTGCTTGGTTTTTAAGGCCAATCGATTCAGGCGTCATGATCTCATAGGTGTTTTTATTTTTTAGCATACCATCTTGGTGAATACCCGATGAGTGACTAAAGGCATTGGCACCAACAATCGCTTTATTGGCTTGAATTGGCATATTACACAACTGGCTAACCATTTTACTGGTGCGGTGAATTTCATTGTGTTTGATATTGGTGGTAACACCCAGTAACTCCTGACGAGTTTTGATGATCATCGCAATTTCTTCTAGTGAGCAGTTACCTGCACGCTCACCTAGACCATTAATGGTTCCTTCTACTTGACGAGCACCTGCTTGAACGGCTGCCATTGAGTTGGCAACAGACATACCTAAATCATCGTGACAGTGGACAGAAATAACAGCTTTATCGATATTTGGAACGCGGTTAAATAGTTGAGTAATAATGCCGCCAAATTCGCTCGGTAGGGTGTAGCCCACGGTATCAGGGATGTTAATGGTGTTAGCGCCCGCATCGATAGCGGCTTCTACCATGCGGCATAGATTATCAATCGGTGTACGGCCCGCATCTTCACATGAAAACTCAACATCATCAGTATAATTACGCGCGCGCTTTACAGCCGCGACCCCCATATCAATGACATCATCATAGCTACGACGTAGCTTGTCTTGTACGTGAACGGTTGAGGTTGAGATAAAGGTGTGAATGCGGAAAGCTTCTGCGACTTTCAATGACTCTGCCGCTACATCAATATCTTTTGCTACCGCTCGGGATAGAGCACAAATACGACTGTTTTTGATGTGTTTCGCGATGGTTTGTACTGACTCAAAATCGCCAGGGGATGAAACAGGAAAGCCTGCTTCAATCACATCAACGCCTAAACGCTCTAATGCGTATGCGATCTGTAGTTTTTCTTTTACGGTAAGGCTTGCCGATAACGCTTGTTCACCGTCACGTAGCGTAGTATCGAAAATAATGACCTGATCTTTCATTGCTACTTCCTTTTAATCTATTACCGTTACAGGTTAGTTCGCATTCACTTGCGCTAGTCGATATATGAAAAAACCCGCGCAAGTTGCGCGGGTTTTAAAATCTTTAGTGGCGTTTCCCACTCAAAAGCAACCCGCGCGATTTAAGTCACGATAAGGAGGAGGCTAAGGAGTAAAGAGAAACGTTTTTTCATTTTATACACACTTATATAAAGTTGATTAACAAATGAATACCAAATAGACAGGTCAAAGGTCAACCAATAATTATGTTTATTTTACAATTATGATGCTAACTAATTGATTTTTAATTGCTGCGATATATTTCCCCATAAATATGGGAAAACACAGAGAAGGTTGGGCAATAACATTTCATGATAAATAGTTGTCAAATCATTAACAATTTACGTAATTCTCTTTTCTTCTAGATTGTCATTGACTCTCCTTTGAAGTTTCACCTTGTTGTCACAAGTCCTTTTTATTCTAGTGACAGTTATAAAAAGGAGAACAATGATGACATTACTTACCCCCATTCAGCGTTTTGATTATGCGTTTTCAACGCTATGTCTCTGTCATCGATTTAATATTCCGCTGGCTAAAATTAGCCGTATTGTTTCACGAACCGGTGATGGCCACTTATATGCAATGATTGGCTTTCTCGTATGGTGGGGTGATCAACAACAGGGTGGTGACTTCATTTTCTATGGTTTGTTGATGTTTTTGATTGAACTCCCATTGTATTGGTTGCTCAAAAACAGCTTTAAACGCAGTCGTCCGGTTAGTTTACCTTCCTTTATAAAACCTTCAGATCGCTATAGCTTGCCATCAGGTCATACTGCGGCGGCCTTTATGATGGCAGCCTTAATTTCAAGTTTTTATCCTTCATGTAGTGAAATGGTATGGCTATGGGCAAGCTGTATTGGTTTCTCCCGTGTATTACTGGGGGTGCATTATCTTAGCGATATTGTTGCTGGCGCATTATTAGGCTTTGCTTGTTTTGAATTAGCCGGTTTTATCTTATAAGGAATATACAATGAAAATACTTTATGGGATCCAAGGTACGGGTAATGGCCATATTTCTCGAGCTCGTGAAATGGCACGTGCTTTTGATGGATTAGATTGTGAGGTTGATTATTATTTTTCAGGGCGAGAAAGAGATAAGTTTTTTGATATGGCCTGTTTTGGTGATTACCAATTGGGAAAAGGGCTGACTTTCGTTACCGAACAAGGCTGTATCCAGCGATTAAAAACATGGCATCAACTTGATTTACGACAATTTCGACAAGAAGTGAAAACGTTAGATTTATCTCGTTATGATTTAGTGTTGAATGATTTTGAGCCGGTTACTGCATGGGCTGCAAAACAGCAGAAAGTACCCAGTCTCTCGTTAAGTCATCAAGCGGCTTTCCTGCATGATGTACCAAAAGCGAATGAAAGCGTATTTGATCGATTACTTACGCGTTATTTTGCTCCGACGCAATATCAAATTGGTTTGCATTGGCATCATTTTAACTGCCCA
This sequence comes from Photobacterium angustum, assembly GCF_002954615.1. Lineage (NCBI taxonomy): Bacteria > Pseudomonadati > Pseudomonadota > Gammaproteobacteria > Vibrionales > Vibrionaceae > Photobacterium > Photobacterium angustum. The sequence goes on from NZ_MSCJ01000001.1 coordinate 47,945, forward strand.
ATATTACCGCCAATTATTCCTTGTTTTGATGCACCAAGCCGTCATCAACAACCTTTTATTCTGGTGTATTTACCCTTTGAATCTCTTTCTCAAATTACCGATTTACTCTCTCATTTTCAGCAAGTGAATTTTGTTTGTTATCACCCAGATATTGAGAGTAAATCACAGTGGCAAAACGTACAGTTAAAACCATTAAGTCGAGAAGGTTTCCATCACCATCTACATCACTGTAAAGGTGTCGTGGCAAACGGTGGTTTTGAGTTGCCTTCTGAGGCTATTTCTCTAGGGAAAAAGTTATTGTTAAAACCACTCCAAGGGCAATTTGAACAAAGTAGTAATGTTGCCACGTTAGCGATGATGGGGTTGGCCCATGTTACTCAATCGTTAGATGTGACGACGATGCGCGTTTGGCTTGATAGCGAGAGTGTTGGGCGGGTTAAAATCCCTGATGTTGCAAGTGAAGTTAGTAAGTGGTTACTTAATAAAGAGTGGGATGATATTGATACACTAAAAGAAGTGTTATGGCAGCAAGTAGAGTTCCCTGAATCTGTAGCTGAAGCAATGTCTGAGCATTACCCTGAAAGCCAATATATAACGGTAACACCTTCACTTATTAAATCATTGGTGAAATGAATCAATAGAAAAAGCTACTGATTATTCTTGAATTTGTTATCGTTTTTTATCTTAAAAAAATGTCTGATTTTTTATTTATATCTTTTTTTATTTATTTTATGTCAGAGTTAACATTATGATTTTTAATGTTTATATTTCTGAATATGCATTAATTCATATAAGGATCATAATCACTTATATTCTATTATTAGTCTCATCAATCTGTTTGGATAATACTGGTCTCATCCCAAATCAAGCGGGTTTAGACTAGAAGCAAGAATTAAGCTTCTAAGTTACTGAAGGCATAGGAAGTGCCGATGAACTCATAAATTTAGAGGCATAATATGACACGTAAAACAGCTTCAGTTTTCCCAGCAGAAAGTTACTCAATGGAATCAACATTACGTAGTGTTGATCTTAATTTATTAACTGTTTTTGACGCTGTAATGCAAGAGCAGAACATTACTCGCGCTGCACATAATTTAGGTATGTCACAACCTGCGGTAAGTAATGCGGTTGCACGCCTAAAAGTGATGTTTAATGATGAGCTATTTATTCGACATGGTCGCGGTATTCAACCAACGCAACGCGCAAAACAATTGTTTGGTCCACTGCGCCAAGCACTGCAATTAGTTAAGAATGAATTACCATGTTCTATCTTCAATCCAATGACTTCAACCCGTACTTTTAAGTTGGCAATTTGCAGCCCTTCAGACATGCGTTTTGCACCTCAGATTTTAAAAGAAATGCACACGCAAGCTCCCCATTTACGCCTTCAACTTGAAGCAGAATTTGAAGCAGAATTAGCACAGAAATTGCGTTATCAAGAAATTGATTTTGTGATTGATTATGTACGCTTTGACGAACAAGGTTTTTGTAGCACAGAATTATTCAGTGATGAACTTGTTGTCATCGCATCAGGAAATCACCCCCGTTTACATGACAGTATTTCTGAAGCTGAATTTAATCATGAAATGCACGCAGTATTAAAAACGATCCCTGAAGTTAAAGGTTTCGCCGATCATATTTACAATCAAGCGCACAGTTACAATGAAGCTTATCAAGGTGTGAGTTTAAGCAATATTATGTATGTGGTCGGTCAATCTGAATTAATTGCGGTAGCACCTCGTTGGTTAGCAGAATCTGTGGCAGATAACCTACACTTAAAAGTATTAGAGCTTCCCTTTGCGAATAATAAAATTAGCGGTTACCTAAGTTGGCATGAATCAACACAAAAGGATAAAGGCAATATCTGGATGCGAGATCAGCTAATGACTATTTGTGGCGATTTAACGCAATAAACCCCATGATATAAACGTGAAGGTCAGCACAATTGCTGACCTTTTTTGGTTAAAAGCTATCGATATTACAGTGGTAAGAGTTGTCTGTTGTTTCGCAATATGAATAATGCCGCGACGTGAAATAAGGTTGATTTTTTCGTTCTTCAACCATGTTATTTATAGATTCTTACACTTTTGCTTTTTGATTGAAAAGTCGTTTGATAGCCATTATTCACAAGGCGTAGAGTAGCGAGTAAGCGTTGGGAAATATAATTTTATGTGCATTATGGTTGGCTTTTTATAGGCTGAATTGTAGACTGCATATCTCGAATAAGCTTACAAGTGTAAGCTAAAAAAATAGAGTACTTATGGCACAACACGATTTTCATATTGTTCACCGCATTCGCAGTCAAGTTTCTCGCTTAGGTGATAAGCCGGCATTACGTCATCAAGTCGATGGTGAGTGGCAAGATATTAGTTGGAATTGTTTTGGTGAGCAAATTCAGCAACTGGCTTTAGCATTATTGTGCCAAGGCCTACAAGTACAAGATAAAGTTGGTATATTCGCAAACAATATGCCTCGCTGGACTGTTGCTGATTTTGCCACGTTATACAATCGTTGTATTACTGTTCCTATTTATCCAACAAGTACAGAGCAGCAAGCGGCTTATATTCTTCAAGACGCAAGTGTAAAAGTACTTTTTGTTGGCGAGCAAGCTCAAATGGATGCGGCTGTTGAAATTGCAGCACAATGTCCTCAGCTTGAACGCATCGTTGCATTGTCTGACGATGTCACGATCCCTGAACATCCATTGGCGTGTCATTATAATGAGTTTATAAAGCAAGCAAGTGGCGAGTATCAACAAGAACTTGATACTCGATTATCTGCACAACAAATGGATGATTTGGTCACACTGATTTATACCTCGGGAACAACCGGTACACCGAAAGGGGTCATGTTAGACTATGCAAATATTGCTTCTCAGATTGAAGCGCATGATCAACGTTTAGCACTAGATGAAGGTGATACGTCATTATGCTTCTTACCGTTATCACACGTCTTTGAGCGTGCATGGACGTTCTACGCACTACATCGTGGTGTCGTAAATTGCTACCTATCTGATACGAATAAATTAAAAGAAGCATTAATCACGGTGAAACCGCACTATATGTCAGCGGTTCCTCGTGTGTTTGAAAAAATTTATTCAGGTATTCACGACAAAGTCTCTCGCGCACCCTTGCACCGTAAAATGATATTTACCTGGGCGGTGAACATGGGCGCTAAGATGTCTGCTGCGCGTCAAGAATGTCGTGAGCCATCTTGGCTATTGAAGAAATCTTATGCGCTAGCTGAGAAAGTGGTGCTATCCAAACTGCAGGCCGTCCTCGGTGGCAATATTAAATTTATGCCATGTGGTGGCGCGAAATTAGATGCAGGTATCGGCCGTTTCTTCCACGCGATTGGAATTAACGTTAAATTAGGCTACGGCATGACAGAAACCACAGCGACGGTTTCTTGTTGGGATGACAGTTGTTATAACCCTGATTCGATTGGTATGCCAATGCCCGGTGCTGAGGTTAAAATTGGCGAGCAGAATGAAATTTTAGTTCGTGGTCCGATGGTTATGCGTGGCTATTACAATATGCCAGAAGAAACCGCGAAAAATTTCACTGAAGATGGCTTCTTAAAAACCGGTGATGCGGGCTATCTTGATGAGCAAGGTAACTTATTTATTACAGATCGTATTAAAGAGTTAATGAAGACTTCTGGTGGTAAATATATTGCACCGCAAGTGATTGAAGGTGCGATAGGTAAAGATCACTTTATTGAGCAGATAGCTGTCATTGCCGATACTCGTAAGTTTGTATCAGCCTTGATTGTTCCATGTTTTGAAACGCTTGAAGAACATGCGCGCGAATTAAATATCAAATACAAAGACCGTTTAGAGCTAGTTAAACATAGCCAAATTGTTGAGTTAATTGAAAAGCGTGTGGTGGAGTTACAAAAAGATTTAGCACGTTTTGAACAAGTGAAAAAATTCACCTTGTTACCTAAATCATTTTCGATGGACAAAGGCGAGTTAACGCCGACTCAAAAACTTCGTCGAAAAGTGATTCAAGATCGTTACCACAAAGAAATTGAGCATATGTATGAGGAAAGCCATAAAAAGGCGTCTCATAAAGACAAGTAATGTTTTATTTTTAATAAATTAAGGAGCCGTTATGGCTCCTTTTTTGTTTTCGCTAGTAACATATTTGGTAATAAAACTATGCAGTGGTTATTAATGTGGCTGGATGGTTTTATTTACCTGTAAAAAGTCATAAAACATCAATTTTTAAGATTTTAAAATCAAAGTCGACTTTTCCTCTAGATTCAAATGCTGCAAAAGCGTTAAAGTTGTTACAGGTAGCTGCGTATTGTTATTGCATTGCGCAGTATACATAGCATGATTTATTCATGGCGTTTATTAGGCTAAAAATAAGCCCTAACTATGTTTCATCGACCTGGAGACAAAATATGGAGATGTTGTCCGGCGCTGATATGATCGTACGTTCTATGATCGATCAAGGCGTTAAGCATATATTCGGCTACCCTGGTGGCTCTGTTCTTGATATCTACGATGCCCTTCATGAGAAAAGCGATATTGAGCATGTTCTTGTTCGTCATGAACAAGCAGCTGTTCATATGGCTGATGGCTATGCGCGTGCCACGGGTGATGTAGGCGTTGTACTGGTGACCTCTGGTCCTGGCGCAACGAATGCCATTACTGGTATTGCAACGGCTTATATGGATTCAATTCCTATGGTTGTGCTATCAGGACAAGTAATGAGTAGCTTAATTGGTAACGATGCATTCCAAGAATGTGACATGGTCGGAATTTCCCGCCCAGTTGTTAAACATAGCTTTCTTGTTACCAAACCTGAAGACATCCCTGCAATTATCAAAAAAGCCTTCTATATAGCATCTACAGGCCGTCCAGGCCCTGTTGTGGTTGATATCCCTAAAGATATGCTAAACCCCGCTGAAGCGTATCCATATCAATATCCAGAATCGATTTCATTACGTTCATATAATCCAACGACCCAAGGTCATAAAGGACAAATTAAACGTGGTGTTAAAGCACTATTATCTGCGAAAAAGCCAGTATTGTACGTCGGTGGCGGTGCCATTATGTCATCGTGTAGCGATCAATTGATTGAGCTTGCTGAGTCATTAAACATCCCTGTTGTAAATACCCTGATGGGGCTAGGGGCGTTCCCAGGTACACATAAACAGTGTTTAGGTATGTTGGGTATGCATGGCACTTATGAAGCTAATATGGCAATGCATAACGCAGATCTTATATTTGGTATTGGAGTGCGTTTTGATGATCGTACGACGAACAATTTAGAAAAGTACTGCCCTGACGCAACAATTATGCACATAGATATTGATCCCTCATCAATATCTAAAACAGTATCAGCAGATATTCCTATCGTGGGCTCGGCGGATACCGTATTAAATAACATGCTTAAGTTATTGAAAGAGCATGAAGTTAAAAATGATCAGCAAGAGATCGCGCAATGGTGGCAATCAATTGAATCGTGGCGTGAACGTGAATGTTTGAGTTATGACACTGATAGCGATCGCATTAAACCACAGCAAGTCATTGAAGTGCTTCACCGCTTAACGAATGGTGAAGCTTATGTTTCTTCTGACGTTGGTCAGCATCAAATGTTTGCCGCGCTTTATTACCCGTTTGATAAGCCTCGTCGTTGGATTAATTCTGGTGGTTTAGGCACGATGGGCTTTGGTTTGCCTGCTGCGATGGGAGTGAAGTTCGCTTTACCTGATGCTGAAGTGGTATGCGTAACTGGCGATGGCAGTATTCAGATGAATATTCAAGAGCTATCTACGGCGCTGCAATACGATATTCCAGTGAAGATCATTAACTTAAATAACCGATTCCTAGGCATGGTGAAACAGTGGCAAGATATGATATATCAAGGTCGCCATTCACATTCATATATGGATTCTGTGCCTGATTTTGCGGCTATCGCTGAAGCTTATGGTCATGTCGGTGTACGAATTTCAGATCCTAATAAATTAGAAAGTGAACTAGAGAAAGCTTTAGCACTAAAAGATAAATTAGTCTTTATTGATATCAGTGTTGATGAAACAGAACACGTCTACCCAATGCTTATCCGTGGTGGTGCAATGAATGAGATGTGGCTAAGCAAGACGGAGAGAACATAATGCGTAGAATTATTTCAGTATTACTTGAAAACCAACCGGGTGCATTATCTCGAGTGGTTGGTCTGTTTTCTCAACGTGGCTACAATATCGAATCACTCACTGTTGCGCCGACTGACGATCCAACGCTGTCTCGTTTAAACATCACGACCAATGTGAAAAATGAATCGGCTTACGAGCAAATTGAAAAACATCTTCATAAGCTTATTGATATTTTAAAGGTCAGTAATATTACTGAATCTGAGCATGTTGAACGTGAATTAATGCTCACCAAAGTTAAAGCTAGTGGTTTTGCGCGAGCAGAGGTTAAACGTACTGCTGATATTTTCCGTGGGCAGATTATTGATGTTACAAGCCAAATTTATACGATTCAATTAATCGGCACAGGTGAAAAACTTGATGCATTTCTAGCGGCAGTAGGTGAAGCGACAGAAATTATTGAAGTCGCTCGAAGCGGCGTAGTAGGCATGGCTCGAGGAGAGCGTGCGTTAAAGGCGTAATCGTATCGTGCATTATTAACAAAGCCGATTGTCGTAATAAGCAATCGGCTTTTGTTTTTTTAATGAATAAATATCGACTAACCTTTAGTAAGGAGCAGAATGCAGGGAGGCGCTTATACCATATGAGGTAAGCGATGCTGCGGCAATTTTTGGTCCGATTAACCACAGCTATTCTCGTTATTTTAGGTTTTAAAGTGAGTGCAATTTACTTTTTGTTAGTTGTATTACTGTTAAACACCCACCATAAAGAGCTCTTTGGCTGGTAAGATCAAAAAAGCTCGTTAATTGTATTAACGAGCTTTTTCTTTAGTATTTAAAAGGTTAGAGATGATTTTTTATATCATCAACCGCTCTTTCAAAGTGGGTCTGCATAATTTTCTGAGCAAGCTCTATATCACGATCAAGAACAGCTTTCATTAAGGCTTCGTGTTCCCCTTGATCGTTGTAGCGATCTTCTGCTTCTCGTGTTTTACTTACCCAAATATGACGATAACGTTTTATTTGATCGTAGATATCATTATAGATATCAAGCATTACAGGAGAGTTGGCACTGGTTAAAATAGCGGTATGAAAATCATTATGTCGTTGTTCCCATTCTGATAAATCAGTGTCATCAAGCGCTGGATCTAAGCGACTGAGTTTGTGATAAGTCGTTAAGATATTGAGTTCCCAAGCTTCGTCACCTTGTGTGATCGCGCGCGTTAATAGCTCTCGAGAGATAACATTATTAGCACTAAAAAGATCTTGTAGTTCCTCAATTGAAACAGGGGCGACCCAACACCCTTTTTGTGGTGCAAATTTAACGTACTTTTTCCATGATAATTGTACTAAGGCTTCTCTAATTGGAGATGCACCTACGTTGTATCGCTCTTTAAGATCAGCGACAACGAGCTTTTGGCCTGGGGTCAGTTTACCGAGCAAGATATCTTGTCGGATAACCTCCATAACCTGATTCGTTAAAGTCGGGCTAGACACGTCAATCCTCTTCAGCTTCTTAAATTCTCGTTATTATTATTATTGAGAATTTATCGTCTTGTTATATATGAATTTATTAGTAATTTAAGACTAAAGTATACATTGGTTTGTTTATTGCTTAAACATTTTAGGTGCTATTTGGGCATTTATAGAAGGGGTATCATATAAGTGATGGCTAACATAAGGATGTCGCATTCCCCAAAGTAAGGGTTATCACGTATTTATTGTTTAGATTAAAAGGAGCACCTTAAGGGGGAGGATGTTTAAGGTGTTAAGAGAATAAAATAAAAAAGGAGCTACTAGAGCTCCTTTTTGTACATCAGTAGGTACGAATTAAAGTACGTGTACAGATGCTGTGTTTGTAGTACCTGAAGCTACTAGAGCACCAGAAACCATAACAACGATGTCGCCTTTAGCACCAAGACCCGTTTCAAGCGCTAGCTCTTTACCGCGTAGGTAGAACGCATCAGTGCTTTCAATTGAATCAACAACAACAGGTGTAACACCTTTAGAAAGACATAGCTGAGCTGCTGTCTTAGTATTTGTTGTTACAGCAAGAATGCGTGCTGTTGGGAAGTACTTACGTACAGAGCGAGCTGACTTACCAGCTTCAGTAGCAACGATGATTAGCGGAGCGTTTAGTTTCTCAGCTGTATCTACTGCACCTTTACATACCGCTTCTGTGATACGTAGACGAGGGCTATCTAGACGAGAACCTAGCTCTGGCTTAACAACGTAATCAGTACGTGCACAGATTTGCGCCATAATAGTTACAGCTTCAATTGGGTATTTACCCTTAGCTGACTCACCAGAAAGCATTACTGCATCTGTACCATCCATGATTGCGTTAGCAACATCGCCCGCTTCTGCGCGAGTTGGACGTGGGTTCTTAATCATAGAATCAAGCATTTGAGTTGCAGTGATAACAACTTTACGTGCGCGGTTACACTTCTCGATCATCATCTTCTGAGCGAAGATTACTTCTTCTACTGGGATCTCAACACCTAGGTCACCACGAGCAACCATGATACCGTCAGATGCATCAAGAATCGCGTCGAAGTTATCAACACCTTCTTGGTTTTCGATCTTAGAGATGATTTGGATGTTTTCGCCACCGTTAGCTGTTAGAAGCGCACGGATTTCTTGTACGTCTTCAGCTTTACGGATGAAAGATGCAGCAACGAAATCAACGCCTTGCTCACAACCAAACTTAAGATCAGCTTTGTCTTTTTCAGCAAGTGCAGGAAGTTTTACAGAAACGCCAGGTAGGTTAACACCTTTGTTTTCGCCTAAGTCACCGTTGTTAAGTACTTTACACTTAACTTCAGTATCAGTTGTTTCTAACACTTCCATTTCGATTAGACCGTCGTCTACTAGGATAGTGTTACCTTTTGTTAGGTCTTTAGCAAAACCTGGGTAAGTTACTGCAACGCAGTTTTGGTTGCCTACAACTGAAGTGTCAGTTGTAAATGTAAAATCTTGACCAGCTACTAGAGAGAAGTCTTGACCGCCTTCTAGTTTGATTGTACGGATTTCAGGGCCTTTAGTATCTAACAGGATTGCTAGTTCTTTGCCTGTATTAGCCATTACTTCGCGTAGATTACGAATACGTTGACCGTGCTCTTCGAAGTCACCGTGTGAGAAGTTAAGACGCATTACGTTCATACCAGCGTTAGCTAGTTTAGTAAGCATTTCTACAGATTCAGTTTTAGGTCCAATCGTACATACGATCTTGGTCTTTTTCATTGAGGGTCTCTCCAGACGAACTTTTACCCGAGGGGAAATTATCATCATAGAACTAGTGTTCTCATCTGATTGCTGTATCACTACATCCTAAATGAGAGAATAGTTACTACGATGGTTGTAATAAAAAACTCGATAAACATTACTTTATAAAAACGTTGGCGCTTTGATAAAGTGACAGTACAAAATTTTTATTGTTACTTATCGTTGGTTAGATCTTGATACTTGCGTTAATTAATAATATCAAACAGTTTATTGGATATGAGCTTAACGAGCGCAACATTATAGCAGAACTCTTATGATTTGCACTTAGAGTTAAGAGCCTAAATCGTCTCATTGTTATGTGACGTAACGATGATGATTATGCTGAAAAATAAAAATAAAGTATTGCTATTTATCAAGACTTGAAGGGTTATTCAATATTGTCTTTAGGCTGTAACATATTCTGTTGTAGTGAATAAGTATCAAAGTAATTGATGCAATCACAATAATGGCTTTTGTGATCTGAATCTGAAAGGGTTTAGATAAAACAAAAGGCAGAGAAGGATTAACCTTTTCTGCCTTTCTATGTTTGGTGGCCCCTCCCAGACTTGAACTGGGGACCAAGCGATTATGAGTCGCCTGCTCTAACCACTGAGCTAAGGGGCCAATATGGGGCAAATTATAGGGGATGGATTTGCCCTTGTCTAGCGATTAAGGCTAGGATTTTGTTTGCTTTTTCAACAGTTAGTATTCTATTCGAGATATTTGCAGCATAAATCAAATAAGTGGCTTTGTTATTTTATTGTGCGCATTACTTTAGATACAAAAAAGCGAGCGCTAGGCTCGCTTTTTTTAATGCTTAAGTTTACTCATCGAGGAAACTGCGTAGCACATCAGAACGGCTTGGGTGGCGTAATTTACGTAACGCTTTTGCTTCAATCTGACGAATACGCTCACGCGTTACATCAAACTGTTTACCCACTTCTTCTAACGTGTGGTCAGTATTCATATCAATACCGAAACGCATACGTAGTACTTTAGCTTCACGTGGTGTTAGGCCTGCAAGTACATCGTTTGTCGCTGCACGTAGATTGGTTGCCGTTGCTGCATCCATTGGTAATTGAAGAGTAGTATCTTCAATGAAGTCACCAAGATGTGAGTCTTCATCATCACCAATTGGAGTTTCCATTGAGATTGGCTCTTTAGCAATCTTCAATACCTTACGGATCTTGTCTTCCGGCATTTGCATGCGTTCAGCCAATTCTTCTGGTAATGGTTCACGACCCATCTCCTGAAGCATCTGACGAGAGATACGGTTCAGTTTGTTGATGGTTTCAATCATATGAACAGGGATACGAATAGTACGTGCCTGATCTGCGATTGAACGTGTGATTGCCTGACGAATCCACCATGTCGCATAAGTTGAGAATTTGTAACCACGACGGTATTCAAATTTATCAACGGCTTTCATCAAACCAATGTTACCTTCTTGGATTAGATCCAAGAACTGCAGACCGCGGTTGGTGTACTTCTTCGCGATAGAAATAACCAGACGTAAGTTTGCTTCAACCATCTCTTTTTTCGCACGGCGAGCTTTTGCTTCACCGATAGACATACGACGGCTAATGTCTTTAATACGTTCGATTGAAAGACCTGTTTCTTCTTCTAGCATGCGTAGCTTAAGCGAAGAACGACGAAGATCTTCTTCGTATACTTTTAAGCGCTCAGCATAAGGTTTGCCAGAATTTAGTGCTTCATCAATCCAATCTTGGCTTGATTCGTTACCCGCAAATAAGGAAACGAATGTTTTCTTTGGCATTTTGCTGTTATCAACACACATACGCATGATAAGACGCTCGTTAGTGCGTACTTTATCCATAGAGTCACGTAGTGAGCTAACCAAACGGTCAAACTGCTTAGGGATCAGACGGAACTGCTTGAATACTTCTGATAGCTCTTCAACTGCAACTTCAGTCGTCGCATTTTGACGACCGTTTGTTTCAATTGCTAACGCCATTTTATCGTAGGCTTGGCGTAGTTCTAAGAACTTCTCGCGAGCAAGCTCTGGATCGATGCTGCCGTCATCTTCTTCTTCATCGCTATCTTCAGCGTCTTCGTCATCTTCAAGATCTTTATCTTCGTCTTCAAGATCACTTTCGCTTAGCTCTGAACCAATGTGCGTTGCTGTTGGTGCAGCCGTTGCTTCTTCGTTAGGATCAACAAAGCCTGAAATAATATCAGTTAGGCGAAGCTCATCAGCTTCAACTTTATCGAATTGCTCAAGTAAGTGAGCAATTGCGGATGGGTATTCAGCGACAGAACATTGAACTTGGTTAATACCATCTTCAATGCGTTTTGCGATATCAATTTCGCCTTCACGAGTAAGTAGTTCAACAGTACCCATCTCACGCATGTACATACGTACTGGGTCTGTCGTGCGGCCGATCTCGCTTTCTACGCTAGATAATGCTTGCGCCGCTGCTTCAATGGCGTCTTCGTCGGCATTATCTTCAGTCATCATGAGTTCATCGGCATCAGGGGCAGTTTCAACTACCTTAATACCCATGTCATTAATCATTTGAATAATGTCTTCAACCTGATCAGAATCAACAATATCTTCTGGTAGGTGGTCATTTACTTCGGCGTAGGTCAGATAGCCTTGTTCCTTGCCTTTCGCAACAAGTAACTTTAGCTGTGACTGCGGATTTTGCTCCATAGACGGTATCCAACTTCGGGTCTGAGTGATAATTTAGTATGCAGAGTTGCAAACCGTTAATTATAACAAATTTCTTAATTGTTGACTACTTATTAAACAGGGCGATTCAGTATTAGTAACTGTAATTCCTGTTTTTCTTCGACTGATAAGCCGACAGTTCTCGATTTAGTCTGCAACTGTTCAATTTGTTGTTTGACGCACTGATCAATAATTTTGTCCATTGCGTCTAAAAATACATCTAAGCTGTTGTCTTCATCTTTCGACAACGGTAATACCCACGCAGCGAGACGAGCCATTGTGGCTTCATTCTTGGTACCGCGCCAGTGTTCTAAAAGTTGTCCAGTGCTAATATTGGGGTTACTTCGGCATTTATCAACTATCGATAGCAATAAATTTAAGCCTGATAATTCAATATTTTCAAATGCACTCATGTCAAACTCAAGTTGAGTGACAAAGTTAGGATGCTGAATCAATAATGCGATCACTTCTCGCATTGGTGTTCGTTTAATTTGTACTTGGCCAACAGGTTTTGATGTTTTGCCATGCATTGATATTAGTTGCTGAAGCTGTGCTTCGTCAGGCAAACCTAAATTTTTGCCAAGCAGCTCACGTAAGTATAGTCTGAGCGTGCCACCTGGGACCTTATCGATCAGTGGAACGGCGAGGGTGCTAAGTTTCGCTTTCCCTTCGCGGCTGGTGGTATCTACCTGTCGCATTAAACTGTTGAAGAGAAACTCTGATAATGGCATCGCTTCATCAACACGTTGTTCAAAGGCGTCTTTCCCTTCAGCACGAATACATGAATCAGGATCTTCGCCGTCAGGCAAGAACATGAATTTGAGTTGGCGACCATCCGTTAAATACGGTAGTGCTTGCTCCATTGCTCGCCATGCAGCGTCTCGTCCTGCTCTGTCGCCATCATAACAACACACAACCGTGCTCGTTTGACGAAATAGACTTTGAATATGATCGCCTGTGGTTGATGTACCGAGTGACGCTACGGCGTAATCAACACCAAATTGCGCTAACGCGACGACATCCATATAGCCTTCAACCACCATGATTTTATTTGGTTCACGGTGAGTTTGTAACACTTCATATAAGCCGTATAATTCACGACCTTTATGAAAAATATCGGTTTCTGGTGAGTTGAGGTATTTGGGGGTACCATCACCTAACACGCGACCGCCAAAACCAATGACTCGTCCACGTCGATCATGGATCGGAAACATCACTCGGCCACGGAAGCGATCATAACGACGACCATTGTCGTTTTCGATCAGCATACCTGTGTTTACAAGTGCTTTTTGCGATTCATTATCTCTGCCAAAACGACTACGTACCATGTCCCATTGATCAGGAATAAACCCGATCGAGAATTTTTTTACGATTTCACCGGATAAGCCACGACCTTTGAGATAATCGATAGCAATTTCACCTTCTTTGGTACGAAGTTGAGATTGGTAAAATTGTGAAACTTGGCCCATCAACTCATAGTAATTACGTTTGTCAGCGGCTTTTGGGCCACGATGGGTATTATTTCCATCATTTTCACGTGGCACTTCCAAACCTAGCTGTGAAGCTAATTCTTCAATCGCATCAACAAAATCAAGGCGATCAAACTCCATGACAAAATCGAGTACGTTACCGTGCACACCACAACCGAAACAGTGGTAAAACTGCTTTTCTTGACTAACAGAGAAAGAGGGCGTTTTTTCATTATGGAAAGGACAACAAGCACCAAAGTTTTTGCCTTGTTTTTTGAGTTTTACCCGTGCATCAATGACATCGACAATGTCATGTCGAGAAATAAGATCATCAATGAATGAACGTGGTATTTTTCCTGCCATAAGAAAGCAAATAACCTGATAGTGAAATGAAAGAAGATTGTTGTTGGAGTGTATTGAGTTCTTGTTCAATCAGATACGAACAAGCCGTGCATCCCCAAAAGGATAGCACGGCTTGTCGCTGAATAGGAGAGTGATTAACCTAGTTTAGTTTTCACTAACTTGCTAACAATCCCCATATCGGCACGACCCTGAATTTGCGGTTTCAGTACGCCCATCACTTTGCCCATATCTTGCATAGTGGCAGCGCCAGTCGCAGCAATAGCTTCATCCATTAACGCAGAGATTTCCTCTTCAGTTAGTGGTTGAGGCATAAACTCGGCTAGAACACTGATTTCAGCATGCTCAACATCAGCTAAGTCTTGACGGCCTGCAGCTTCATATTGGGCTACAGAGTCACGACGTTGCTTAACCATTTTTGTTAATACAACCAACACGTCGTCGTCGTTAAGAGTGATCTTTTCGTCAACTTCACGCTGTTTAATTGCTGCAAGAACTAAACGGATAGCGCCAAGACGAGGTTTATCCTTCGCCTTCATCGCCGCTTTTTGTTCGTCTTTAAGACGTTCAATTAGAGTCATTACGCGATCCTTCTGTATTAAAATCTAAAGATTAGTACAGACGAACGCGACGCGCGTTTTCGCGAGCCAATTTCTTCAGGTGACGCTTAACTGCCGCTGCTTTAGCGCGCTTACGTACAGTTGTTGGCTTTTCGAAGTGCTCACGACGACGAACTTCAGAAAGGATACCTGCTTTTTCGCAAGAGCGCTTAAAACGACGTAGTGCTACGTCAAACGGTTCGTTTTCACGTACTTTGATTACTGGCATGTAATACTCACCTCAGAGTGATTCTATTTAAAGCTGACGTTCAAAGTGTCAGCTGATTAAAAATGGTGCGAAATTCTAATCTGATCTGGGGGCATTTGTAAAGCATTCTACGCCTATGAACTGGTTAATTTATGTCAACAACGGTAACATGCCCCTTAATTAGTACTTCCTAACCCTATTTGAGTTATCGGTTGTTATTGAAACTATACCGATTTTTCATTTAAACCCCCTAATAGTATAGAGGTTGTTATGCGTATACTGGGCATCGAGACTTCCTGTGATGAAACAGGTATTGCGATTTTCGATGATGAAAAAGGTCTCTTGGCACATGAACTTTACAGTCAAGTAAAGCTACATGCGGATTACGGTGGTGTTGTGCCTGAGTTGGCATCGCGTGATCACGTTAAGAAAACGATTCCATTGATTAAGGCTGCGCTTGCTTCTGCCGGACTGACTCATGACGATCTTGATGGTGTTGCTTATACTGCAGGCCCGGGTCTTGTTGGTGCATTATTAGTGGGTGCAACCATTGGACGCAGCCTAGCGTACGCGTGGGATTTACCTGCCGTTGCGGTGCACCATATGGAAGGACACCTTCTCGCGCCAATGTTAGAAGATAATGCACCTGAATTCCCATTCGTTGCCTTGCTGGTTTCTGGCGGTCATACCATGATGGTTGAAGTTAAAGGTATTGGTGAATACCAAATCCTAGGCGAGTCGATTGATGACGCGGCTGGTGAGGCTTTTGATAAAACAGCGAAGATGATGGGTCTTGATTACCCTGGCGGTCCATTACTGTCTAAAATGGCAGAAAAAGGGATCAAAGGACGTTTTAAATTCCCTCGTCCAATGACAGATCGTCCCGGTCTTGATTTTAGCTTTTCTGGTTTAAAAACATTCGCGGCGAATACGATTCGTGCTAACGACGACGATGAACAAACCAGAGCTGATATCGCGTTTGCATTCCAAGAGGCGGTAGTCGATACCTTAGCCATTAAATGTAAACGTGCACTAAAACAAACAGGTTTAAAGCGCTTAGTGATTGCTGGCGGCGTTAGTGCTAATAAGTACTTACGTCAAGAACTTGAAAGCATGATGAAGAATCTAAAAGGTGAAGTGTTCTATCCTCGTACAGAATTTTGTACAGATAACGGTGCAATGATCGCTTATGCAGGCATGCAGCGTTTGAAAAACAAAGAGACGATGGATTTAGGTGTTAAAGCCTTCCCACGCTGGCCAATTGATCAACTTAAACCGATTGCTGACTAATAAAAGCTGGCATAGCAATAGAAAAGCGAAGCAAAGAGCTTCGCTTTTTTTGTTTAAGCGTCTTTGTTTTTCTTGGAAAACTTATCCCAAATCTTAGTTTCTTGTCCATCGAGTAGGCGACGAATATTTTCGTGGTGTCGCAAAATGATTAAGCAAGAGAGCATGGAGACGGGCATGGTGTATTCAGGTTTTACCAGCCAAGTGAGCATCGGTGCAGCAAGGGCTGTGATAAGTGAAGCGAGTGAAGAGTAGCCAGTTACAACCAGTGTGAGTACCCATGTTGTAATGAGCATGCCGCTTAAATCCCATCCAATAGGCGCTAATGCCCCAAGGGCTGTTGCAACCCCTTTCCCGCCTTGGAAATGAAAAAACAGCGGGTAGATGTGGCCTAGACAAGCCGCAATACCGATGATACCGAGTAAAAAAGGATTAATACCTAAAAAGTAGCTTAGCCACACAGGTAACATGCCTTTTAGAATATCTGACACTAAGACTAACGCAGCTGCACTTTTTCCACCTAAACGAAGCACATTGGTGGCGCCAGGATTACCGGAACCACTTTTTCGAGGATCGGGAAGTCGATACAACCGTGAAATTAATACGGCGCTAGAAATAGACCCAAGTAAGTAGGCGGCAATGATCATCAGTAGCGCTAGTGGTGTCATGCATTTTTCCGGATATCTAAGGTAAGTGCCAGTTCAACAGGAATTGAAATGTTAACTGGATCTTATCTGCGTCAATATTACGGAACAGTAATTTTGACTCGTTCATGGCTGTGGTATAGTTCCAGCCAAGTTAACAGTGATAATGTTGCATTGTTACTAACAACACTCATGTTAACGAATATTACCTGATAATACGCGCTTTTGCTGACATTGGGTATCCGACCTCTAACAAAATTAGCGATTGAGCATGGATACGGTATTTATCGAAAAACTAGAAGTTATTGCCACTATTGGGGTATATGACTGGGAGCAAGAAATTAAGCAAAAATTAGTGCTTGATTTGGAAATGGCGCATGATAATCGACCTGCAGCTAACAGTGACGATGTTACTTATGCGTTGGATTATTCAACGGTAAGTACCGCTGTCACTAACTTGATTGAACAGGGACGATTTCTGTTAGTTGAGCGTGTAGCTGAAGATGTGGCAAATTTAATCATGACAGACTTTAATGTGCCTTGGATCAAAGTACGAGTGACTAAACCTGGTGCTGTGGTGAATGCACGTGGCGTTGGAGTGCAAATAGAGCGAGGTAGTAAGTGATCACCGCGTATATCAGTATTGGTAGTAATATTGAACGTGAATATCATTTAAAAGCTGGCTTAGATGCGGTAAAGACACTGGCAAGCAAATGGCGAATGTCTCGCATTTTTGAAGCTGAGCCTGTGGGTTTTGATGGCGATAATTTTTTTAATGCAGTGATCGAAATACAGACATCGTTGTCGTTATCTGCATTACAATTTCAACTTAAAGAGATTGAACGCCAATTAGGGCGTCCGGCACATGCTGTTAAAAATCAAAGTCGTACAATTGACCTTGATTTGTTGTTGTATGGCGATGCTGTGAGTGATGCTTTACCGTCGTTACCACGTTCTGATATTTACCGTTTTGCTTTTGTTCTGTGGCCGCTCAGTGAGTTAAATCCTGATTTAGTGATACCACAAGAGACTCAAACATTAGCGCAACTTTGGCAAAATTTTTCTCAACAGCAAATATTATGGCCTGTTGAATGAGTCGTTTAGTAGAAAGTTAGTTATTACTCACTTTTTATGCTGTGTTTAATTAAGGACAATTAATGAGTCATTTTGAAGCATTTATGTTAGCCCTTATTCAAGGACTGACAGAGTTTTTACCCGTCTCTAGCTCTGCCCATTTAATATTACCGTCTGAGATCTTAGGTTGGCCTGATCAAGGCTTAGCGTTTGATGTCGCTGTACACGTCGGTACGTTGATGGCAGTTATTCTTTATTTTCGCAAAGAAGTGGTTTCATTATTAACCGCTTGGATTAACTCCATTTTTAAACGTGAACATAGCGCTGAATCGAAATTAGCATGGATGATTGTGATAGCAACAATTCCCGCCTGTATATTCGGTTTGGTGATGAAAGATTTTATCGAAATGTACTTGCGTTCAGCATGGGTGATTGCGTGTACTACGATTATCTTTGGTTTGTTGCTATGGTGGGTTGATAAACGTGCTAAGCAAACCGATAACGAGTATCAAGCGAATTGGAAGAGTGCGTTGTTTATTGGTCTAGCGCAGGCGGCGGCAATTATCCCTGGTACCTCACGCTCTGGTGCGACGATGACTGCTGCTCTTTATCTTGGCTTTACTCGTGAGGCTGCAGCGCGCTTTTCATTTTTAATGTCGATTCCTATTATTCTTTTAGCGGGCGGTTATCTAGGTTTAAAGCTGGTGACAGGCGCTGATCCTATTGATGTAGGAAACTTAAGTATTGGTATCGCAGTATCATTTATCAGTGCTTATGCGTGTATCCACGTATTTTTGAAATTAGTAACGCGTTTGGGAATGACGCCGTTCGTTATCTACCGTTTAATTTTGGGTATTGGTTTGTTCTTATTCTTGATGTCCAAGTAATTTGAACGCGCATTTATGCACAAAAAAGCCGACATCATGTCGGCTTTTTTTGTATTTATCATTGAGCGAGTATTGGAATTATTTTCTGGTTTCTTTTAGATATTGCGCGACGGCTTCGGTACGTTTTAAGGCAAGTTGCTCTCTGATCTCTGCGCCTCTAAAACCTGCGGCGACAATAGCTTTGACATCGACGGTTAGTGCAGTCTTAAAGACCGCTTGCAGAATGTCAGCTTGCTGATACGGTGTTTGTTCAAAGTGGGTGCGTCCACGAGCATCAGCACGGCAGCACGTTGCTAGTTGAGCAACACGGTCGGGTTTCCGCCATGCGTCAATTTGATCAAAGATTTTAATAAAGGTATCAGCACGCATTTCTTCGGCATAATGGATTTTGGTGTGTTGTTCACAGACTAATAATGCCAGATCGCGAAAGTCATTCGGTATACGTAATCGTTGGCACAGCGCTTTGATAGGTTTAATACCATCTCGACAGTGTGTCTTGTGATGAGGAAGATCCTCTTTTGGGGATAAGGCTTTACCCAAATCATGTACCTGTGCGGCAAAACGAATAGTTTTATCGGTGGTTAACTCAGCGGCTTTTTTAGCCACTAATAAAGTATGGATACCGCAATCAATTTCAGGATGCCATTTTTCAGGTTGTGGTACGCCAAACAGCGCATCAATTTCAGGCATGACAACCGATAAAGCACCACATTGGCGCAGTACCGTAAGAAATACTTGTGGATCATCACTAGAGAGTGATTTCTCCCACTCTTTCCATACCCGCTCAGGTGTGAGACTTTCTAATTCACCACTGATCACCATCTCTTGCATTAACGCGATAGTTTCAGGTGCGACAGTAAAACCTAAATGAGCAAAACGCGCGGCAAAACGAGCAACACGTAAGACACGTAAAGGATCTTCACTAAATGCAGGGGAGACGTGACGTAAAATTTTATCGTGAAGATCTTGTTGACCATGGTAAGGATCAATTAACTCACCCGTTGGTGCTTGAGCTATCGCATTGATGGTAAGATCACGGCGCTGTAAATCTTGTTCAAGTGTTACATCCGGTGCAGAATAACAAACAAAGCCAGTATAACCATGACCTGATTTTCGCTCGGTTCGAGCTAGAGCATGTTCCTGTTTCGTTTTTGGGTGAAGAAAAACAGGAAAGTCACTGCCTATTTGTTCAAATCCTGCAGCTAGCATTGCTTCAGGTGTTGTGCCAACCACAACCCAGTCTTTATCTGTTACCGTAAGGTTTAATAAGGTGTCACGAACGGCACCACCAACAAGATAGGTTTGCAATGAAAGCTCCTTATATTTGAAACAAATGAGACGAATCTCTACCGATTTTAGTTAAAAACTGACCATAATACTGTATTCAGTGTGAACTTGGTCTATGCGCTACTGCTTGGCAGTATACAATAACCCAATCAATACCCATGATAATAAATACCGCAATGTTGACGGGTATTTTAGAACAAAAGAGCATTTAACCTTGTTTTACGGTTATCACTTA
Organism: Photobacterium angustum; assembly: GCF_002954615.1. NCBI lineage: Bacteria > Pseudomonadati > Pseudomonadota > Gammaproteobacteria > Vibrionales > Vibrionaceae > Photobacterium > Photobacterium angustum. The sequence continues at coordinate 68,055 of NZ_MSCJ01000001.1, forward strand.
TTTTAAGCATCAGAGTATTTTTATGTATCAGGACTTTTTCGGGATCACTGAAGCGCCTTTTTCTATTGTCCCCAGCGCACGCTTTTTATATCTCAGTGAACGACATCGAGAAGCATTGACACATATGTTGTCAGGATTAACCGATGGTGGTGGTTTTGGTTTATTAACGGGAGAGGTTGGTACCGGTAAAACAACCGTACTACGTGCGATGATTTCCCGATTGTCACACCAAACACAAGTTGCTGTTATTTTAAACCCAGCGTTATCTGCTCATGATTTATTAGCTGCGATTTGTGATGAGTTAGGCTTACATTATCAATCCGACGCGAGCTTTAAACAGTTAACAGATATCATTTATCGCCATTTAATTGCGAATCATGCTGAAGGTCGACAAACATTGCTGCTGGTGGATGAAGCACAGCACCTTATGCCTGATGTATTAGAACAATTACGCTTATTGACCAACTTAGAAACAGACAGCAGAAAACTGCTTAAGGTTGTATTAATTGGTCAGCCTGAATTACAGCAATTATTGCAACAAGAGCGTTTACGTCAGCTTGCTCAACGTATAACTTCTCGTTATCACCTGTTGCCCTTAACCGAAACGGAAGTGAGTGAGTATATTCACTATCGTTTAACTGCTGTCGATTGTTTATATCCTGTATTTGATGCAAGTAGCATCAAATATATTGCGAAAGAAACCCAAGGTATTCCGCGCTTAATTAATCTTGTGTGTGATAAGTCGATGCAATTGGCTTGTCAAGCCGGTACGCATCAAGTGACTAAAACAATGGCGGTTCAAGCGTGTGAAGATATTTTAAGTTGGCAAGTCCCTGTTCAGTCAAAAGCGCGCTCAAAAGGAGCTAAAACTGCGGCATCATGGCTTCCATGGGGAGTTGCTATGACATTATGCTCAACTTTAGTGATAGGGGTATGGCATTATTGGCCATTACCTGTCGCGCCAGTTGCATCACCGATAGCACCGAACCATTCGTCATACGCTGCGGTAAATTTGTCAGCCGTTGAAACATCGAGTGAGCTGCAAAATCAGAAAATAACAACAGCCTTAAATCCTCCGGAAAATACCCAAGAGCGTTTAGCTAAACTGATTGATGCGAGTCGTAAAGAGCGAACTTCGATGCAAACGTTATATCGTTTATGGGGCTTTGATACCGCATTAAATCAAGCAACATGTGCTACCAGTTCGCGGATCAACTTAGCGTGTTTTAGTGGTAAAGCGACATTAGCAAAATTAGGCTTAATTAACCGTCCTGTGATCGTAACTTTAAAAGATGGCGCGCAGAAGCCTTTTTACGCGGTGTTATACGCGATTACCGATGATCGTATTGAATTACTCTTAGGGAAAGAGCGAATTTCGGTGACACCAAAATGGTTTGAATCACGTTGGGGTGGGCAATTTAGTTTATTGTGGCGCCCACCATTAGGTGATAAAACCAGTATTCGTTTTGGACAGAATGGTCCACGCGTTGCGTGGCTTGATCAACAGTTGAATGATTTTCTTGGTGAGGAGTCGCCAAGAAAAGGCTATTTTGATCAATCAATATTAGATAAATTGCGTCGTTTCCAACGTTCACAAGATTTAGCGGCTGATGGGATAGCAGGGCCAATGACACTTATGGTGCTGGATTCTGCGATGAACCTACCTGGGCCAACGTTACAGCCGGAGCACAGCTAATGTCTCAATTGCTAGATAGTTTAAAACAATCAGATAATAAAAATACGGATCAGTCTGAACGAGAAGCGGGTCAAGGAACCGTTAAAGTTGTGCATCCAATGCGAAGTGTTAAAGCTCAGAAAATGTCGACATCATGGGCATGGCCACTTGTTATTGCATTACTTCCTGCGGCTTCTATTGTTGGATATAAGTTTTATCAGCAAGCCAAATATGAGCAGGTTCAAACAACAGCGCTGAGTGCACCGTTAAAGCAAGTACCTCAATCGCAACCCTCGACATCAACATATGATCAGCGAGTATTGCAAGCGCCAGCAGAGAGCCGTCAGGCGACAGTATTATCACCAAATAAAGACGTCGTTTTTCTGGATTATCCTCAATTGGTGACAGAGCCTCTTCCTGTTGGTGATAGCCTGTATTCAGCCGCGCCTGCTTATCAAGATTATGAAGTTTCAACGCCAACTAAACCTTATTCAGCCGACGCTTCTACAGATAGTTATGCCCCGGTAACTAAACCAGCAGCAAAGCAATCTGGAGATCAAGATCCATATCAACTGGATAATTTAGATCTTTCTGGGTTATCACCTAAGTTAGCCGCTCAGCTTAAATCCGCGATTGTGGCAACAGATGGCGAAAGTTATCAAGATAATGAACTGGATCGCAGTGGGGATGAAGTCGATGCTCAACCTGTAGTTAAAGCGTCTAAACAATCACAAAGTAAAGTGATCCCAATTGGCTTGCTACCATCATCGATTCAAAACCAATTACCTAAAATGAACTTTGAGCAGCATATCTATTCTTCAGCTCCTGCTAAACGTTGGGTTAAGGTCAATGGTAAAGAATTGCATGAAGGCGACAGTATTGCGCCAGGCGTCAAATTAGCCCGTATAGAGTCACGTGATGTGGTATTAAAATTTGATGGTTATGAAATCAGTATGCCAGCATTATCAGAGTGGTAATGCGCGCTGACAATAGATAATAAAAAAGGCAGCTAAGCTGCCTTTTTTGATCCAGATATTGAGACCTCTGCCTCTTTGAGCATTAAGCCCAACCGTTATTTCGTTTACGACGGCGTGGGATAAGGTGAGGTAGCACAAGACCAAATAATAAGCCTGCACCTGCAACAAGACCACCATAAGTGAACCACTTCATTAAAAGGTCGTCTTTTTGGGTATCAATTTTTGCGCGAAGTTCACGGATTTGATCTTGAGATGAAGATAACTCGCTTTGCAGCTTATTATTGCGTGTTTCTAGATCATTAATCTGTGTATTACGTTGAGCTAATGTGTTTTTAAGCCCTGCGTTTTGACTATCGCTTGAAGTAAGCGCTTCAGCAAGTTTAGCCTTCACTTCTGTTAATTCAGTTTGTAGCGCAGGAACGCGCTCTTTTAGGCCAATTTCAGTTGAAACAAATTTTGAATCGACCCAACCACTACGACCACGGTCATCAGTAATTTGACTAAAGCCTGCTGCTTTATTGGTATTGATTAGGGTGATTTTGCTTCCTGCATCAATACTGCCAATAATGCGGTATTGTGTGCCGGGGCCTGAATGCATGTAAGTAAATAGGTTGTCGGAGATATAACGAACTTGTGCTGCATTTGCAACGGGCGTTATTACCGCACAAATAAGTAAACAAAGACTAATGAGGTACTTCACAATCTGATCCTTGGGGAGTCTTGATTTTGTTAAGGTCGTTGATAGTAAGAATTTTGGAAGGAAGGTGCAAGAAAAGAGGGAGGCTAAGCCTCCCTCTTTTGAACCTGTGCCACTATTTAACCAAATACGGCTTGCATAATGTAGAAGAAAATGACAGCAAGTAGTGCACCTGCTGGCAGAGTTACTACCCATGATGCAACGATGTTACGAACAACACCAAGATTCAATGCTGCAATACCACGAGCAAAGCCCACACCTAAAACTGCACCAACAAGTGTTTGTGTCGTTGAAATAGGTAAACCTGTACCTGATGCCAGCACAACAGTCGATGCTGTTGCTAGCTGAGCAGCAAAACCACGGCTTGGGGTTAGTTCTGTGATACCTGTGCCTACGGTAGCCATTACTTTATGACCTAGAGTCGCAAGGCCGATAACAATACCGATACCACCTAGTGGAAGGATCCACCATGCAATTTCACTTTTATCTGCAATTTGACCGGCATGTTCAACCGTAGAAACTACAGCAGACAGAGGACCAATCGCATTAGCTACGTCATTTGAGCCGTGAGCAAATGCCATTGCACAAGCGGTTACTACCATTAGTACGCTAAATACACTTTCAACACCGGCATAACCATTACTATCAACAGAAGAGCCGTCGTCTGTGTATTTACGTTGAATGTAGAAGTAACCTGCTACCATCACAAGTAGTGATACTACAAGTGACGCAACCCAAGCTTCACTGGTTGTTAAATGCAAACCAACGTGCTTTAGACCTTTCTTAATTGTTACTAGTGCAATGACCATCGCAGTAATAAACATGTAGACAGGAACAAAGCGCTTTGCATTTATCAGTGGAGTATCAGTGTCAAAAATTAATTTTTGGGCGCTGATAAATATTAGGTAAGCAAAAATACCTGCAATAAGAGGGGTAATTAACCAGCTACCAACAATACCTTGGATTGAATGCCAATCCACTGCATTAGTACCAACAGACACACACGCAAAACCGATAATTGCACCGATAATTGAGTGAGTTGTTGATACTGGCCAGCCCATATAAGAAGCGAGCAGTAGCCATGTACCAGCGGCAAGTAGCGCTGACATCATGCCGTATACCAGTACTTCAGGTTGGGCTGCGTAGAGTGAGGTATCGATAACACCTTTACGGATTGTATCTGTTACTTCACCACCAGCAAGATAAGCACCAGCGAATTCAAAAATCATCGCAATGATGATTGCTTGCTTCACAGTCAGTGCTTTTGAACCTACTGAAGTACCCATGGCATTGGCAACATCATTTGCACCAATACCAATCGCCATTAAAAGACCAAAAATAGCTGCCACTCCAATAATTAGAGTGCCGTAGTTAGCCAGGATTTCCATTGTAAAACCTTGTTTTGTTAATTCTCGTTATTAAGAACGCGAAAGCATAATCTCTAAACGCGAGCCTACACGCTGTGCTTGATCAGCAATCGCGCCTACCCACTCGAGAATCTTATACAGGAACATGACATCCACCGGGCTGTGTTGGTCTTCGATGGACATTAATTGTTGACGTAAGACAATCTGCATAGAATCAGTATCATCTTCGATAACATCTAGCTGATTAATCATTTCGGCAACAAGCGTCACTTCTCTGCCTTTGAAACCAGTCTCAAGAAGCTCATCCAATTCGTTAATTACACGGCGTGCTTGATCAGCAGCGTCTAAACAACGTTGAACGTAAGCGACAAAGTCTGGGTACATGATCGCAGGGATTTGTAGCTTACGACCTAAGACACGACCAGCGATATCTTTAGAGAGGTTAGCGAGTTTATCCTGCTGGGTTAACAGTCCTAACATGTCAGTACGATCTACTGGCATGAAAAGACCACGAGGAAGCTTCAGACGGATCTCACGCTTAAGCACATCCGCATCTTTTTCAAGTTGCGAGATCTGTTCGCGTAAAACTGCCGCCTTTTCCCAGTCTCCAGCATTACATGCTTCAAAGAATGGGATAAGCAAGTTACAACATTCAGTTACGCGAATAACGTGACGTTGCAGTGGTTTGATTGGGGATTTTGCAAAGAGCCCCATAATTGTATTTACTGGCATAGCCGATCAACCTAGAGAGCGCCCGAAAAAGGCTAAATCTTGAGCGATGGTCATTGAAGCGCGCATGTTAACGTATATGTGAGTATAGTGGAACTAATTTTGATCAAGGTTTTATCGATATTTCTGACTTGCCCTTAAGCGCAGAAGCAAATATCCTTGGATTGCCACTGTTTATAGGTATAACTATGGAAACCGAGATAGAACTGAAGTTTATCGTCTCACCAGAATTTTCTAGTCAATTATTGAACAAAATAACTGAAGCGAAAATTCTGCAGCAGAGCAGTCGAGAATTAGGCAATATTTACTTTGATACGCCAGACCAATTATTGCGTCAGCATGATATTGGCCTTCGGATACGTCGTTTTGACGATGTTTATGTACAAACATTAAAAACTGCAGGTCGGGTCGTTGCGGGGTTACACCAGCGTCCTGAGTATAATGTAGAAATTGATGGTGATGCGCCCACTTTGGCTTTACATCCAGCGGATGCGTGGCCAGAAGGTTTTGATGTTGATCTTGCTCAACAGCAAATTAAACCTTTATTCTCAACCGATTTCACCCGTCAGCAATGGTTAGTCGCCATGCCTGATGGAAGCCAGATTGAATTGGCCTATGATCATGGTGATGTCCATACTAATGGTAAATCATCGCCAATTTGTGAAGTTGAGTTAGAGCTTAAATCGGGTCAAACCGATGCTTTATTTACGCTTGCCCGTGAACTTTGCGCGGATGGTGGTATGCGATTAGGTAATTTGAGTAAAGCGGCTCGTGGCTACCGCTTAGCAGCAGATTATCAAGGTGATACACCAAAGCCTTTAACGCTGGTGGCAACGACTGAGCAAGATACGGTTGAATCGACGTTCATTAAAACGTTAGAGCATGCATTAGAGCATTGGTTATACCACGAACAAATTTATACTGAATCGCAAGATCAGCAAGCGTTAGTTCAAATCTCCCAATCATTAAGCTTATTGCGCCAAACCTTTGCAACGTTCGGCGGTATTATCCCGCGTCGTGCAAGTGCTTTGTTACGCCAAGAATTACAATGGTTAGAAGGTGAGTTGGTGTGGTTAGAGGATGCCAATAGTATTCAAGCGCTAACGGACGATAAATCTTATGTTTTGCGTAAGTTAAATGTCCGAAAATCGCTACAACAGCAGTTAGATACGCGCTATGAACAGTTACCCGATAGCGAAGATATGCTGCGCTTGATGAATTCTGCACGTTATTGCGGTTTATTGCTTGATTTAAGTCGTTGGGTATTAAGCCGTGGTTGGCAGCCGTTTTTAGATGATAAATCACGCGCAAAACTTGCTGGTGCGATTAAACCTTTTGCCGATAATATCTTATCTCGTTCATGGCGTGAGCTAATGGATGCTTTTCCTGCTGAGCGCCAATTAACACGTTCTGATTACATTGATCAGAAACCACGTTTGCAACGAAATTTGATGTGTGGTTTATCTTTTGCTGCGCTTTACGATCCTGAATTACGTCAAGCTTTCCGTATGCCATGGTTTGATTTATTGCAAGGCATTGACGACCTTTATGCCTTAGAGCCAATACGTCAGTTATTGCCGTTATTTGAAGGTGATGACTTTGTACAAATTGAGAAATGGTTGCAGCGTCAAAATGAATCATTGATCCATGCAATGGATCAAACACGTAAGATGAGTATTGAACTCGCGCCATATTGGCCTTAAGTGCTAGAGATAAAATAAAAGCCTTGCTCAAGCAAGGCTTTTTTATAGCGATATATTTTTGTTTTCTTAATGCTGGCTTGGTGTATTGGTGCTTTTATCTTGTGATAGTTGATCAAGTTTCGTTTCCAAACGATCTAACTTAGCCAGTAAGACTTGTTGATTTGCTAGCATTTCTCGCCATTCTTTTCGATGTGCTTTTTCGAGTAAGTCTTTTTCATGTTGTGGATCTGAAATTATTGAGCTTATCAAGCCTGCCACCATACCAAATAAACCTACGCCACAAATGATGATACCAATAGCAATCATCCTACCTAATGTTGTAACCGGATAATAATCGCCATAACCCACGGTCGATATAGTGACAAATACCCACCATAGTGCATCCCCTGCAGTATGAATGTTAGCTTCTGGAACATTGCCTTCTACAAACAAGATAGAACTTGCGCCAATGGTGATAAGAACCGTCAATAATAAGAAGATCGAAGCCAAAGTGGTTTCTCGGCGATTGTTCTGTAGCTGAAAGTAAATGTTTTTACTCGAACGTAATAAGCGAATAACACGCAGAACCTGTAAAATACGCATAAAACGTAACGGTTCGATAGCGGGAATACTGGCGATAAAATCAGGCCAGTGGTGCTTTAGGTAGGCAGCTTTACTTTTACTTCTAAATAAATCTATCAGTAGTTGGCACCAGAAAATCAGGCAGATAAAAGTGTCGATGGCAATAAAAATACGAAACGTTGGACTGTGTTTATTGAGAAAAAGTGTGCTAGTCACAATGATAAGCGAGGTAATAGAGAGAACCAATGCCATCAAACTCATGGGATGTAGCTCATACTTTACGTCATCAATTACTTTCATCACTAAGGTCTTTGTGGTTATTGTCGATATATTGCTATTAAGAAAGAAGATAGCAAAATTTATTGATAGTTATTGTGCTTCATCTTCATTTATTTGACTTGAAAATTGAAGGGCAATAGGGAGGCTCCAAATGGCAACGATGCATTTTTCATCATGGGAAAAAGGACTAACAAATATCCGTCTTGTGCCCAAACTGATCCTATTAATGGTGTTTAGTACGGTACTGCTACTTGGAAAGCAGTTATGGGATGCTCAAACATTTTATTCTGCTGTCTCACAAATCCAAAAAGATCGCGCTAAAGAACAAGCGGTTTCATATGCTAATTTGTTGAAAAACATGGATCAAGCCGACGCCGATATAACAAAGACCTTTCTTAATCAAGCTTCAGCTCAAGATGCGTATGTTTATATTATTGATCGTAAAAGTGGCAAGGTAGTTGGGCATCCATCTGTAACGAAACTTGCCCAACTCAATGCAACAACATCAGCGAATCAGCCTTTATCAGCTTTACTTCCTCAATTAACGATTTCTTCTCCCTTAACGTTAGAGCAAGGTCGTTATGAGTATGCAGAATTACTTCCCCAGCGTGATTTAGTGGTCGTGGGCTCTCAGTCAACTCAAGTTGCTAAAAATTATTACTATCAATACTTATGGCAAATTGCATGGCAAACAGGGGTCATGATCCTTGCTTTTATGGTGCTGCTATTAGGGGGCTCAAGGATAATGTTACGTCAAATTAATTACTTAAAACTAAGTATTAAAAATTTGGCACAACGTAATTTAATTGAACCGATTGAGATGAATTGCCGTGATGAATTTGGTGATTTAGCGCGTGAATTAGAAACAGCACGCTTTCAGTTACAGGAAGTATTGCAAGCTCAACGTACAGTGGCGAGCGAGCTTTCCAGCCTGTCCGATATTATGTCAATTAGCATGGTAGAGACGAAAGCGTCGGCACAAGAAGAGTTTGCTGAGATTGATCAATTAGCTTCTGCGATGTCAGAAATGACCTCTACGGTACAAACCGTCGCTGAACACGCAAGGCAAGCTTCTGATGCCACAGTTGGAACATCTGAACAAGCCGCGCAAGGGCAAGAATTTGTAGGCAAAACAATGAGCACAATTAATCAGCTTTCTGGCGATATTCGCCAATCAGCTGATGCGGTTAATCAGGTTGAAGCGCGTGTTGAGAAGATCAGTACAGTGATAGTGACGATCCAAAGTATCTCAGAGCAAACCAATTTACTGGCACTGAACGCTGCGATTGAAGCTGCACGTGCAGGAGATGCAGGACGCGGTTTTGCTGTTGTTGCTGATGAAGTTCGTAATTTGGCACAACGGACGCAAACTGCAACGGTTGAAATTCAAGAGATGATCAGCCAATTACAACAAAGTGCCCAGCAAGCAGTGGGTTTGATGGAGCAAAGTGTTGAAGAAGCGGCAGAAGGGGTCGATTTGGTGACCAGTGCTGGGGATGAATTAGAAAAAATTGTCGCACAAGTAAAAATAATCAATGACATGAATTTCCATATTGCAACTGCAGCAGAGCAGCAAACAACGGTTGCTGATGAGATGAACCAGAATTTAACCAATGTACGAGAGTTGGTAGAAGCGTCGGTAACAGTGGTTACTGAACTCGCCGAAACGTCAGATACCATGCATCAACATGCTAATGATTTAGAGACAAAAATTAAGGCATTTCAGGTGTAATACAGCATCTCATGTAATGAGATAATCAGTAATATATAAAATTATAACGCCCATCATTTGATGGGCGTTTTTCTATGCTAATGTAGAAACAATTCTGTCAGATTACTTGTTCAAGGAAAGCACATGACTGTAGAAAAGACCGCTTTTTTTCCTAATATTTCTCGTTTTACTTCTCTGGATGATGCAGCTGATCTTGCTATTCATAAACTTGCCGAACATCACCCTGAAGCGTTAGCGCAATGGCAAGGACAAGATAGAGAAGAGCTACGTTCTGTTTTAGGCTTAAGTGATTTTATTTTTTCGTCATTAGTGCAAGATCCTGAATGGCTAACTTGGCTACTACAACATCGTCAGCATGTTGGATCGATTGATTACCGTCAGTGCTTATCTGAGCAGTTAAATGATGTGAAAGATGAAAACCAATTAATGCATGTATTAAGGCAATTTCGTCGTCGACAAATGTGCCTTATTGCTTGGCATGACTTTACCAATGTAGTTCCGTTGGAGCAGAGTTTAGAGTCTTTATCGCAGCTTGCTGAAGCGTTGATCATGGAAGCCTACCATTGGTTATATCGTCAATGTTGTGCTGATTGGGGCACACCAATGAACGCAAGCGGTGAAGCTCAACCTATGTTGGTATTAGGAATGGGTAAACTGGGTGGTGGAGAGCTAAACTTTTCTTCCGATATCGATCTTATTTTTACCTATCCAGAAAATGGTGAAACGCAAGGTGGGCGTCGAAGTCTTGCCAATGCACAGTTCTTTACCCGACTAGGACAGAAGCTGATTAAAGCGTTAGATCAACAAACTTATGATGGTTTTTGTTATCGCGTTGATATGCGTTTACGTCCTTTTGGCGACAGTGGCCCATTAGTGATGAGCTATGCTGCACTTGAAGATTATTACCAAGAGCAAGGACGTGATTGGGAACGTTATGCGATGATCAAAGCGCGCGTTATGGGAAAAGAAAGCTTTAGCCAGTATCAAGAATTACGCCAAATGCTACGCCCCTTTGTTTTTCGCCGTTATATCGATTTCAGTGCCGTACAAGCTTTGCGTCGAATGAAAGCGATGATCAGCAGTGAAGTAAGACGTCGAGGACTTAGCAATAATATTAAATTAGGCGCTGGTGGGATCCGAGAAGTTGAATTTATTGCCCAGTCATTTCAGTTGATCCGTGGTGGACGTGAACCGAGTCTGCGAGGACGAGGATTACTTCCTACGTTATCAGCGATGAATGAATTAGGTTTATTGCCATCACAAGAGGTGGCTGTGTTACAAGATGGCTATTGTTTCTTGCGCCGTTTAGAGAATTTACTCCAAGCAATCGACGATAAACAAACGCAAACGTTACCAGATAAAGCACTTGATCAAGCGCGTTTAGCGTGTGCAATGGGATATGCTGATTGGGCTGCTTTAATGCAAGATGTCGAATCACATATGTCTGCAATTCACTTAATTTTCGAAGATATCATCGGTGTGGAAGAGCAAGATGATCAAACAAGTGTAGATGCTCAATACCATGAAATGTGGGCAATGGTACTCAATTATGAAGTTTTACTTGCGATTCTAGCTGAACTAAATGAGCCAGCATCAATTGAGTTAGCAGAGCACTTAATTGGTTTTAAAGCTGAGCTATCTAAACGTACATTGGGCCCTCGTGGGCGCGAAGTGTTAGCTCGTCTAATGCCCGAAGTGTTATCGAAAGTGGTGATGCGCGATGATGCCACTCAACTGTTACCGCGTTTAACCAAATTAATCATTCGGATTGCAACACGTACCACTTATCTTGAACTATTGGTTGAACACCCAGCGGCTTTACAGCAATTAATACGACTTTGTGCTGCAAGCCCTATGGTTGCGGATCAACTGGCGTTATATCCACTTTTATTAGATGAATTACTCGATCCACAGCACCTTTATAAGCCGACAGAACTCACCAGTTATAAAGACGAACTGCGTGAATATCTTGCTCGTATTCCAGAGGAAGATATGGAGCAGCAAATGGAGGCGATTCGACAGTTTAAACAAGTTCAGTTATTGAAAATTGCAGCGGCTGACATTGCAGGCATTTTACCGGTGATGAAGGTTAGTGATCACTTAACTTATTTAGCTGAAGCGATTGTTGCAGCTGTAGTGAACCAAGCATGGTTACAAATCGCTCAGAAATATGGTGAGCCGAGCCATTTAGTTGAACGACAGGGTAAAGGGTTTGGTGTTGTGGGCTATGGCAAAGTTGGTGGTTGGGAGCTTGGTTATGGCTCTGATCTTGATTTGGTCTTTATGCATGATTGCCCTGATAATGTTTACACCAACGGCCTTAAAGAAATAGATGGCCGCCAATTTTATTTACGTCTAGCGCAACGAATCATTCACCTATTTTCAACTCGAACTGCATCAGGCGTGTTATATGAGGTTGATATGCGGTTACGTCCATCAGGTGCTTCAGGATTATTGGTTAGTACCGTTACCGCGTTTGCTGATTATCAGCAGCAAGATGCGTGGACATGGGAACACCAAGCGCTTGTTCGTGCCCGCATGATTTATGGTGATCAACAACTGCAACTCGCTTTTGCTGATGTTCGTCAGCAGATATTATCAATTCCTCGCAAACGAGATGAATTAGCCAAAGCAGTTGTCGAGATGCGCCATAAAATGCGTGATCATTTAGGTAAGAAAAAAGCGGGAATGTTTGGTTTAAAACAAGATAAAGGTGGGATCACCGATATTGAATTTCTAGCCCAATTTCTTGTGTTAGCGAATGCTGCTGAGCAACCTGACGTAACCCGTTGGTCTGATAATATCCGTATCTTTTCATCGATGACACAAGAAGGCATTATTTCTGCTGAGGATGCAAACTTACTCCAGCATGCTTACTGTGAAATGCGTAATGAAACGCACAAGCTTAATTTATTAGGTTCAGATGCGTATGTATCCGATCAACAATTTGTTGAGCTACGAGAAAATGTTGAAGCGATCTGGCAGCAAATTTTAGAGCCAATCAATATTGATGATAATTAACTGAATAACATTGTCCTGATGCATCTTGATTTTAGTTTATGCTAGTATTTGAGCGTTTTCACATTCCCGGAGAGAAAAATGAAACTGACCCTTCCTGATTATAACCAAGCAGGTGTCTTGATCGTTGGTGATGTCATGCTAGACCGTTATTGGACAGGTCCTACAGGACGTATTTCACCAGAAGCGCCAGTACCTGTTGTTAAGGTTGATCAGATTGAAGAGCGCCCGGGTGGTGCCGCGAACGTTGCAATGAATATTGCAGCATTAGGCGGACATGCAAAATTGATAGGTTTAACCGGCATTGACGAGCAGGCGAAAGCGCTGACTGAGAAGTTATCTTCACTGAACGTTTACTGTGATTTTGTTTCACTGCCTAACTATCCGACAATTACTAAACTTCGTGTAATGAGTCGAGGGCAACAGTTGATCCGTTTAGACTTTGAAGAAGGTTTTCATAACGTTGATCCCGCACCGATCATTGCGCGCATGAAGCAATCATTAACGGATGTGAAAGCCGTCATTTTATCTGATTATGCGAAAGGCGTATTAGAGCACGTTCAAGGTATGATCCAATTAGCGCGCGAAGCAAATGTGCCTGTGTTAATTGATCCAAAAGGTTCGGATTTTGAACGTTACCGTGGTGCTACGCTACTTACACCGAACTTATCTGAGTTTGAAGCGGTAGTAGGTAAAGTCACGTCAGATGAAGACTTAGTTGAGAAAGGTTTAGCCCTTATTGAAAAGTTTGACTTTGAAGCCTTGTTAGTCACTCGCTCTGAGCATGGTATGACGTTACTTGAAAAAGGCGGTGAGCCTTTACATATGCCAACGCAAGCGCAAGAAGTGTATGACGTAACAGGTGCTGGTGATACGGTGATTTCAGTGCTTGCCGCTTCATTATCTGCAGGTAAATCGTTATCAGATGCTTGTAAATTAGCGAATGCTGCGGCTGGTGTCGTTGTCGCTAAACTGGGTACATCAACCTTATCTACTATTGAATTAACAGATGCCATTCATGGTAGCCAAGACAGTGGTTTTGGTGTTATTTCCGAGCCTCAATTAATTCAAGCCGTAAAATCAGCACGTGCACGTGGTGAGACGGTAGTTATGACGAATGGTTGTTTTGATATTTTACATGCCGGCCATGTTGCTTATTTAACTGAAGCGGCAAAATTAGGCGATCGTTTAATTGTTGCGGTGAACTCTGATAGCTCAGTTAAAGGTTTAAAAGGTCCTGGTCGTCCAGTCAACCCAGAAGATCGTCGTATGGCGGTATTGGCAGGCCTTGGTGCCGTTGATTGGGTGGTACCGTTTACCGAAGAAACACCACAACGTTTGATCAGTGAAGTGCTTCCGAGTATTTTGGTGAAAGGTGGCGATTATAAACCTGAAGAAATTGCGGGTGGTAAAGAAGTGGTGGCGGCTGGTGGTCAAGTACTGGTACTTAACTTTGAAGACGGCTGCTCTACGTCAAAAATTATTGAAGCGATCCGTGGTGGTCGTGGCTAATAAGTTATAGCGACAAAAATCGCAGATAATAAAAAAGCGCCTTTAGGCGCTTTTTTATTTTTGATGATTAAAGCTTATTGTTTAATTAAGCCTTTATTTATATCAACAATATCTTGCTCACTCAGGGTACCTACCGCTTGTTTTAGCTGTAGTTGTGCAAGAATGTAATCATAACGAGCATTAGCTAATAGGCTGTTTGCTGAATAGAGGCTCTTTGTTGAGTCAAGAACATCAACAATAGTACGCGTACCCACATCAAAGCCCGCTTCTGTTGCTTCTAAAGCTGATTTAGCTGAAATAACGAGTTGTTTGTATGCTTTTATTGAACCAGCAGCGGCATGAATGTTGTTGTAATAGTTACGTACATCTTTTACAACCGTGCGGTATTGACCTTCAAGCTCTTCACTTGACGCTACATACGCGTATTGCGCTTGTTTTACTTGAGAGCTGATATTACCACCAGAATAAACGGGCAGGTTTAACTGAATTCCTGCAGTTAAAGAACCTTGATCTGGATCGCCTACTGGTCCTGACTTATCGTATTTATAACCCGAAGTGAACGATAAGGTTGGTAGGTGCCCAGATTCTGCAAGTGAAATATTGTCTCTTGCGATATCTTGACCAATTCTTGACGCCAATAATGATAGGTTGTCAGTTTCAGCTGTTTTTACAAACGTATCAGGTGATTGTTGTAATGGCGTCACTGAGAAAGTCTTGGTGTTCAAGGTATCCAGAGAGGTGTACTCACGGCCTGTAATTTCACGCAATTCTTCGTAGCTATTTGCAACTGCATTTTCTTTTAGAATCACATCAGCCGCAACTTGATCGTATTGTGCTTGGGCGTCATGGACATCTGTAATGGCAGATAGACCCACTTCAAAGCGTTGTTTCATCTGTTCTAGTTGTCGGCCTACAGCTTTCTTTTCGGCCTCACCAAAACTTAGATCGTCTTTAGCTTTTAAAATATTAAAGTAAGCCTGTGCAACACGAAGAATTAAGCCTTGCTGCTCAGCTGAGTATGCAGCATCACTTTGACGTGCTGTTTTTTCTGATACGTCTAAACCAATCCAGCTTGAGCGATTATAAATTTCTTGGTCAAGCTGAAGACCGCCAACAAATCCATCTTTATTGTTTTTGGCATCTAAATGGTAAGTATTGTAGCCCGCGCTTAAGTTAATTTGCGGTAGTAATACACTACGAGAAGAGTTAATTGCTTCAAATGCTGCATCTTTATCTGCTGCGGCTTTTAGAAGTTGTGGATCATTTTGTTTTGCTTGCTGATAAATTTGAGCGAGATCATCAGCAAGAGCT
The DNA here is from genome assembly GCF_002954615.1 of Photobacterium angustum. Taxonomy (NCBI): domain Bacteria; kingdom Pseudomonadati; phylum Pseudomonadota; class Gammaproteobacteria; order Vibrionales; family Vibrionaceae; genus Photobacterium; species Photobacterium angustum. The sequence continues at coordinate 83,616 of NZ_MSCJ01000001.1, forward strand.
GATTGACTTAGTGAGCCAAATGCAAGGCTGATAACGATTGGAAGCAATTTTTTCATGGATGCCTTTCCTGGTCTTGCTGACAAAATGGGAGCTAAAAATATAATTACAAACTGTAGTTTACCTCAACATGCCTTGCTTGAAACTGATCATTGCAAAAATTTACCTAAATATGATGGTTTATTTTTTATTTATGGTGGTTGAAATTTGAACTTTGAGCAATTGATTTAAAAAAAATTGTAATCTTTATTAATTTTGTTGAAGTAAATCATTGCTGATAATCTGATTGAATGAAAAGATAGCCAACCTTCTCTGTTTGTTATGGTTATCTGTTAATTATTGCGAGCTAGCGCACTTTATTTATAAAGGGAATAATGATGAGCCAAAATAAGACAAGTCCACTGCAGTTTGGTGTGGATGATGTAAAAGTTGAGGCGAAAGATATTGTCTACAATGGCTTTTTTAAAATGGTGAAATACCGTTTTCGTCATAAACTATTTGCTGGTGGATGGAGCGATACGGTCAACCGAGAAATGTTTGAACGTGGGCATGCCGCTGCTTTATTACCTTATGATCCTGTCACTGATGAAGTGGTTTTAATTGAACAATTTCGTGTCGGTGCGATGGTGGCTGGATGTGAGCCTTGGCAATTAGAAATTGTCGCGGGCATGATTGATCACCAAGATGAATCTGCAGAAGATGTCGTTAAACGAGAAGCGGTTGAAGAGGCGGGGTTAACCGTCACTGAACTTCAAAAGGTGACGCGTTATTTATCAAGCTCTGGTGGTTGTTCTGAAATGCTGGATATATTCGTTGGCACTGTTGATAGCACAATAGCGAGTGGTATTCATGGTTTAGCTGAAGAAAGTGAAGATATTCGTGTTCACGTTGTGCCGAGAACACAAGCCTATCAGTGGGTAGAATCTGGTAAAATTGAAAATGCAGCCTCGATTATTGCCTTACAATGGTTACAGCTTCATTATTTACAGCTACGACAATAGGCCAATAAAAGGTTATAACTATTTAAAGGATTTTATCATTGAACTCTCGATATTCAGTCGATTTATCAAGCCTTATGCGCTTGTACGAAACCAATTATGCTAAGTTGCTCCCGTTATTACCTCGTAGTGACGAAGTAGGTGATGAAAGGTTTTATCGAGTGTGTGATGATATATATCGCTTAAAAATCATAGAATCCACACGCTATACTACGATGATTTCTCTAGGATTAAAGAGTGATCAAGATGTTGTCGATTATTTATCGCCAGTGTTAACAGTAAGGCTTTATCATGATGCTAGAGTCGCAGAAGTGTGTTCCGCTCAACAGATTTCTCGTTTAAAGCCAATATATGATTATCCTAACTTGCGTATGCATCAGAAAGATGAGAAACATCAAGTAAATCGTTTTTTAGGCGATTGGTTAAACCATTGTTTACGCCGTGGGATCAGTAACCAATCTGTTTGTTAATTGTTTTTGATTGATTAAAAGACAAGGTTTTTGACGTTTTGCAGACCTATTCGCTGCCACAGACGAACCCTGATAGTGTGGTTCTTCTTCAAATTACAGACACTCATTTGTTTGCCAATGAATCAGGCGCTCTGCTTGGTGTGGCAACTCAACAGAGCTTTCATGCCGTACTTAATGCGGTAGATGCTTCTTCGCGTAAATTTGATGCAATTGTTGCAACAGGAGATATTTCCCAAGATCACACTCCCGATTCTTATCAACGTTTTGCTGAAGGCATTTCTCGTTGGGAACAACCGTGTTTTTGGTTACCGGGCAATCATGATTACCAACCAACAATGGCATCAATATTACCTTCTGAACAAATTAAAGATTGTGAGCAAATCTTAGTCGGTGAACATTGGCAAGTTGTACTACTTGATAGCCAAGTTGCTGGTGTTCCACATGGTGAATTATCACATCATCAATTAGCATTACTTGATCACGCTTTATCGCTACACCCTGAACGACATGCATTGGTATTACTCCATCACCATCCGTTACCCGCTGGGAGCGCATGGCTTGATCAACATCAGTTACACAATAGTGATGCACTGTGGCAGGTCATTGATAAACATCCTCAAGTGAAAGCTATTTTATGCGGCCACATTCATCAAGAGTTGGATCGTATTCATCGTGATGTCAGAGTGCTAGCTACACCTTCGACGTGTATTCAATTTCTTCCCGATTCTGATGATTTTGCATTAGATCAAGTAACCCCTGGTTGGCGTTATTTAGAATTAACCGCGACAGGGGATATTATTACTCATGTTGAACGCCTTGAAGGTGATGTATTTCAACCAACTTTTGATTCAGCAGGGTATTAATGGCACCGCTACTTATTTATTTACACGGCTTTAATAGCTCGCCACAATCACTAAAAGCGCAACAGATGGCGCAGTATTGTGCAGACCATCGACCTGATATTAAGGTTGTGATGCCGCAATTACCTAGCTATCCTGAAGAGGCGCAGGTTTATCTTGAACAGTTGATCCTTCGCTTTAAAGACGAGTACAAGATAGGTTTAGTAGGGAGTTCATTAGGTGGGTATTTATGTACTTGGTTAAGTGAACGGTTTGCTTTACCTGCGGTATTAATTAACCCAGCAGTAAAACCTTATGAGTTGTTAGTTGATTATTTAGGACCACAGCAGAATCCATATAGTGGTGAAAATTATGTACTTGTTCCCCAGCATATGGCGCAATTACAACAACTAGATGTGGCGACAATACATGCTCCACAACGCTTTTGGGTGCTATTGCAAGAAGGTGATGAAGTATTAGATTATCGCCAATCCATGTTGAAATATGCTGAATCAAAATTGACCGTTGAACCTAATGGGGATCATAGTTTTGTCAATTTTGAACGATTTCCTGCGTCAATTATCCAATTCTTAGAATTATAACTGGTAGAATGCTGCCATGTTTAGCATTCGCGAATGACTCAGTGTCGCGATATGTTTTCTGATAATGCTTATATTTCTATGACATGTTCTATCTGATGTTCTTGTAAATAACATCATTACTCACAGTCATGAGCCTTCATGTGTCCCAGAACTTGACATATAGCGCTGGGTTACTGACTATTATTTTCAAAACTTTCCCGTAAATTTCCGTGATATGACAGATCAAAGCTATAACGCTGGAGCCATTGAGGTTCTTAATGGCCTTGAGCCAGTACGCCGCCGTCCCGGTATGTATACCGATACGGCTCGACCTAACCACTTAGGTCAAGAAGTTATCGATAACAGTGTCGATGAAGCATTGGCTGGACATGCCCGTAAAGTTGAAGTGATTCTTCATGCCGATCAATCATTAGAGGTGGTTGATGATGGTCGTGGTATGCCTGTTGATATTCACCCCGAAGAAGGTGTATCAGGGGTTGAACTTATTTTATGTAAGCTTCACGCCGGTGGTAAGTTTTCTGGTAAAAACTACCAATTTTCAGGTGGTTTACACGGGGTAGGCATCTCGGTTGTAAACGCCCTTTCTAAGCGTGTTGAAGTCACGGTAAAACGTGATGGTCAAGTGTATCAAATTGCCTTTGAAAATGGCGATAAAGTCTCAGAGCTTGAGGTGATAGGCACTTGTGGCCGTCGTGCAAAAGGCACACGAGTTCACTTTTGGCCAGATCCAAAATATTTCGACAGTGCCAAGTTCTCAGTTTCCCGCCTGAAGAGCAATCTAAAAGCTAAAGCAGTGTTATGCCCTGGTTTAGAAATTGTATTCACCAATAAAATCACTGATGAAACGATTCGTTGGTGCTATGAAGATGGCTTAAAAGACTACCTTGCTGAAGGTGTAAAAGGGTATACATTACTGCCAGAAGAACCATTTACTGGTGTGTTCAGTTCGCAAACAGAAGCCGCTGATTGGGCGCTGTTATGGCTACCTGAAGGTGGTGAATTGATCACTGAAAGTTATGTTAACTTGATCCCAACAGCGCAAGGGGGTACTCACGTTAACGGTTTACGCCAAGGCTTGTTAGATGCGATGCGTGAATTCTGTGAATTCCGTAATCTTCTGCCACGAGGTGTGAAATTAACGGCTGATGATATTTGGGATCGTTGTGCGTATGTCCTGTCGGTAAAAATTCAAGATCCACAATTTGCCGGTCAAACCAAAGAACGTTTATCGTCGCGTCAATGTGCGGCGTTTGTTTCTGGTGTGGTAAAAGATGCCTTTAGCTTATGGCTTAATGAACGTCCACAACTGGCAGAGCAATTAGCAGAAGTCTGTATTGCAAATGCGCACCGTCGTATGCGTGCAAGCAAAAAAGTGGTACGTAAGAAAATTGCATCAGGCCCTGCACTACCTGGTAAGTTAGCGGACTGTTCACAACAAGATCTTAATCGCACTGAATTATTCCTTGTCGAGGGTGACTCGGCGGGCGGCTCGGCGAAACAAGCTCGTGATCGTATGTTCCAAGCGATCATGCCACTTCGCGGTAAAATTTTAAATACGTGGGAAGTGTCTGCCGATCAAGTCCTTGCCTCTCAAGAAGTACATGATATTTCGGTTGCACTTGGTATTGATCCAGATAGTGATGATTTAAGTGGACTACGTTACGGTAAGATCTGCGTCCTTGCGGATGCGGACTCCGACGGTCTTCACATTGCTACCTTGTTGTGTGCGTTATTTATGAAGCACTTTGAAACCTTAGTACGTGCCGGACATGTGTTTATTGCGATGCCTCCTTTGTACCGTATCGATTTGGGTAAAGAAGTGTACTACGCCCTCGATGAAGCTGAGAAAAACAGTATTCTTGATCGCCTAAAAGGTAAGCGTGGCAAAGTTAACGTACAGCGATTTAAAGGTCTGGGTGAGATGAATCCATTGCAATTGCGTGAAACCACCATGGATCCTAATACTCGCCGTTTAGTGCAGTTAACGATTGATGACGACAGTGAAACCAACGAAATGATGGACATGCTACTTGGTAAGAAGCGTGCTGAAGATCGTCGTCACTGGCTGCAAAGCAAAGGCGATATGGCTGAAGTGTGATCAGCCTTTTACTCTATTTCATCTGTTAGTGATAACTGGCAGATAAGCAAAATTAAAGACGGATTATCTAACGATGACTGATGTCTCAATGGATGGCGTTGAACAACTTCCTCTTAGGAAGTTTACTGAAGACGCTTATTTAAATTACTCCATGTATGTAATCATGGATCGTGCTTTACCGTTTATCGGTGATGGTCTTAAACCTGTACAGCGACGTATTATTTATGCGATGTCTGAGCTGGGTTTAAGTGCAACGGCAAAATATAAAAAATCAGCCCGTACCGTGGGTGATGTATTAGGTAAATATCACCCTCATGGTGATTCTGCCTGTTATGAAGCTATGGTATTAATGGCACAGCCTTTCTCTTACCGTTACCCGTTAGTTGACGGGCAAGGTAACTGGGGTGCGCCTGATGATCCTAAGTCATTTGCTGCGATGCGTTATACCGAATCTCGTTTATCACGCTTTTCTGAAGTGTTGCTGTCTGAATTAGGCCAAGGCACCGCAGATTGGGTACCAAACTTTGATGGTACAATGCAAGAGCCTAAGATGTTACCTGCACGTCTGCCGCATATTTTGCTTAATGGCGTAACGGGTATTGCTGTTGGTATGGCAACTGATATTCCACCGCACAATGCGCGTGAAGTTGCCAATGCAGCAGTACACATGATTGAAAATCCAAAGGCAGATCTTGATGCGCTAATGGAGTTTGTTCAAGGCCCTGATTACCCAACTGAAGCGGAAATCATTACCTCTAAAGCTGACTTAAAGAAAGTCTATAAGAGTGGCCGAGGCAGTATTAGAATGCGCGCGGTTTGGCACAAAGAAAACGGTGATATTGTTATTACCGCATTGCCACACCAAACGTCAGGTGCAAAACTGCTTGAGCAAATCGCTAGCCAAATGCGTGCGAAGAAATTGCCAATGGTTGAGGATTTACGTGACGAATCTGATCACGAAAACCCAACTCGCATTGTGATTGTGCCACGCTCTAACCGCATTGATTGCGAACAGTTGATGAATCACTTGTTTGCTTCAACGGATCTTGAAAAGAGCTTCCGTGCGAACTTGAACATGCTGGGTCTAGATGGTCGTCCACAAGTTAAAGGTTTAGTGGAGATTATTGCTGAATGGCTGGAATATCGCCGTACAACAGTACGTCGTCGTTTACAGTACCGTTTAGATAAAGTGAATGCACGCTTACATATCTTAGAAGGTTTACTGGCCGCTTACCTTAATATTGATGAAGTGATTGAGATCATCCGTAATGAGGAAGATCCAAAAGCAGAATTCATGTCACGTTTTGGTTTATCAGCGATTCAAGCAGACGCAATTTTAGAAATTAAACTGCGTCAGTTAGCCAAGCTTGAAGAAATTAAGATCCGTGCAGAACAAGACGAATTAGCCAAAGAGCGTGAGCAACTAGAAAAGTTACTTGGCTCTGAGCGTCGCTTAAATACATTAATTAAGAAAGAAATTCTCGCTGATGCTGAGAAGTACGGTGATGATCGCCGTTCGCCATTAGTTGAACGTGAAGAAGCGAAAGCATTAACTGAACGTGACTTGATCCCAAGTGAGGCGATCACCGTTGTGCTATCAGAGAAAGGCTGGATCCGTCATGCTAAAGGGCATGAGGTAGATCCAAGCACGCTAAACTATAAGTCGGGTGACAGTTACCTTGCGCATGCTCGCGGTAAGAGTAATCAGCCTGCGATTTTCTTAGGCTCTGATGGACGTAGCTATGCGTTAGAATCACATAGCTTGCCATCTGCGCGTAGCCAAGGTGAACCTATCACGGGGCGTTTAAATTTAACCCCAGGCACAAATATGCGCCAAGTGTTAATGGCAGAAGACGATCAAATTTGGTTAATGGCATCGGATGCAGGTTACGGATTTATCTGTAAGAGCACAGATATGGTATCGAAAAATAAGAGTGGTAAAGCCTTATTAACGGTACCTGAAAATGCTGCTGTGCTGCCGCCACAGCCTGTTGCTGATATTGAGAATGATCAGATATTAGCCATTACCAATGAAGGTCGAATGTTATTGTTCCCAATTAAAGATTTACCGCAACTGGGTAAAGGTAAGGGTAACAAGATCATCAACATTCCATCTGCACGTTCAAAAGCGCGTGAAGAATTCTTATCCTACTTAACGGTAATTAGTGCAGATACCCATGTCACTCTTTATGCGGGCAAACGTAAACTAGGATTGAAACCGTCGGATCTCGATAATTTCCGTGGTGAGCGTGGACGTCGAGGAGCGATGTTACCTCGAGGTCTACAGCGAGTAACACGGATGGAGATTGATTCACCAAACGAGCAATCTTCTGATATTGCATCGGAATAGTTATTTCTGATGAGCTATTCAAAGCCCTCAAGTTGAGGGCTTTTTTGATCTAAGCTGTGCGTATCGTTTCTATTGATAAGCGAATAACAAGTGAGTAAAGAATACACATAAAACGTGTATTTTCTCTTGCTGTGAGTATACTAGCGAACGCTTGTACGCTGAGGAGAGCTAGAATGATTTTTGTTTTGCGGATATTTGCTATCGCAATTTTTGCTATTGTGACGTTTATTTTTGGTTGCGGATATTGTTTATTAAGCCCACGTAACCCTAAACACGTTTATACCTTTGGACGTTTGTTTAGCAAAATGTCACGTGTATTAGGGATCAAATTAGAGTTCCGATACGCAGAGGGTGCTGAAAAAGTAGGCTCTGCTATTTATATTGCGAACCACCAGAATAATTATGATCTTTTTACGGTTTCTGGTGCAATCATGCCTCGTACCGTTACCGTGGGTAAAAAAAGTTTAGTATGGTTACCGTTATTTGGTCAGCTATACTGGATCACGGGTAACATCTTAATTGATCGTGCAAACCGCAGCAAAGCAGTGGGTACCATAGGTCAAGTTGTCGATAAAATTAAGCAAAACAAAGTTTCAGTGTGGATGTTCCCTGAAGGCACTCGCTCTCGTGGTCGTGGTTTATTACCGTTTAAAACCGGTGCTTTTCATGCTGCAATTGGCGCGAATGTTCCCGTTGTACCGATTGTTTGTAGCTCAACGGAGCATGTCAGCTTAAATCGTTGGAATAACGGTGTAGTGATTGTTGAAGTGATGAAGCCGATTTCAACTGATGGCTTAACAAAAGAAGATGTTCGCAGTCTCTCTAGCCGTTGTCATGATGTCATGGAAGAAAAATTAGCAGAGCTTAATGCAGAAGCGAGTGAACGTAGTAAACGCTAATTTATTTGTTTCGTAAGTATTAATAAACAAGGACATGTTTATCACATGTCCTTGTTTTATTTTAACCCCTGAATATCAGGGGGTAATTTATAACAGTAGTAAAGAGTGATGACTGAAGAATATGTAGTCTTGGTTGATAGCCAAGGTGAATTTCAAGGCTTACAAGAGAAAATGGCAGCACATAAACAAGGTGCTTTGCATTTGGCTTTTTCGGTTTTGTTATATCGAAATACCACGTCTGGTCGTGAATACTTACTTCATCAACGCGCGTTGCACAAATATCATAGTGGTGGATTGTGGACTAATACGTGTTGTTCACACCCTCGCCAACATGAGTCGATAGAGCAAGCTGGTATCCGACGTTTAGCAGAAGAAATGGGGATCACGGAAGTGACTTCGTTGTCTGATATTGGTCACTTCTGCTATTACGCAGAGCTTGATAACCAACTGTTTGAGCATGAGCTCGATCATGTGTTGGTGGCTGATGCTGGCGAGATAAAGGTTGTTCCTAACGCTGATGAAGTGATGGATTATCGCTGGTGGTCTGAAGAGGCGATTAAACAAACGCTAAAGACTCAGCCTGAGTTATTTACAGCATGGTTTAGTCAAGTGTTTGCTTTTGCCACTAAGTAATTAGCGTTGTTTTATTAATAAAAAAGCTGCTAACGAGGTTCCGTTAGCAGCTTTTTTTATGGCAAATTAAGACGTAATTAAACGTTTATTAGCAACGATTATTTACGAACAGCAATTGCTTCAATTTCAATTTTTACGTCTTTTGGTAAACGTGCAACTTCAACACAAGAGCGTGCTGGGTAAGGTGCGTTATGTTCATCAAAGAAGCTACCATATACTTCGTTAACGGCAGCGAAGTCATTTAGATCTTTAACAAAAACAGTCATCTTAACAATGTCAGAAACCTGAAGACCTGAAGATTCAACGACTGCTTTTACATTGTCTAAAGATTGGCGAGCTTGCGCTGCAATTTCTTCTGGTACTTCACCTGTTGCTGGGTTTACAGGGATCTGACCTGAAGTTAGCACCATATTACCAAGATCAACACCTTGTACGTATGGACCGATTGCTGCAGGAGCTTGCTCTGTATGAAGAACCTTAGTCATTGTTTACCCTTACTTATATTTAATTGTTATAGCGTAAGTGACACGTTACGCTACCTGATTGATGATGTTATGGGGTCTAAATCTGAAAGATTCAAGCTGATTAGAACGTTTTTATATCATACCAAGGCTTAGACAAACGGCTTTTTCACAATCACTGATCCGATCAATATGACAAGGTGCAACCATAATAGTGTCATTGCCAGCTATGGTTCCTAAAATCTCTTGATGCGGATGAAGGTCAATAATTCTTGCGATGAGTTGTGCAGAGCCTGGGTGGGTTTTAACAACAACCACTAATTTATTATGAGTAACAAATTCAATTTGTGAAGCGATCTCAGAATCAATATATGTAGGATTGGTGGTTTCAATAACACAATACACCCGTTTACCATAAACATTCGGTGCTTTTATTATTTTGAGCTTAGTGAGTAGACGTGAAACGGTAGATTGGCTGATATCATCAAAACCCTCTTTAATTAGAGCGTCGCGAATATGATCTTGAGTTGAAAAATTGTGCGTTTGTAATAATCGTTTACAAACGGTTGTCATGTTTTTTTCGCAATAATGACTGGTGATTCCGTGTGGGGATTCATGCCCATTCATGGACAGCTCCTTGTTATTCTTTATGCATTTGACTGGTGCAATACTGCAAGAATAATCACTTATAGTGATATTTGATGCAAAGAGGATAGCAAGGAATAATGATAAGAAACTTGATGGTTATCACTAAAACAATACCTAATAGGTATTTTTGTCGTTTGCGGATGACATTTTTAGAATAAAGCCCGCTATGGAAGCTAACGGGCAGTTGATAACAAAGTTATGCGTTGCACTCTGTCACGATTTCACGAGAGAAAACTTTTTCGCAGTATTTACATTTAAGTTGAATATCCGCTTTTTTAGTCAGTACCTTAAAGCCACTACTTACTGGCTCACCGTGTGAAATACAATTAGTGTTTGGACACTTAAATACCGCACTAATAAAGTCAGGTAATGATACGTTAAGCTTCTTTACTACTTCATAATTTTCAATTTGGTTAACGGTTGCTTTCGGTGCATACAATGCCAGTTGGTTAGCTTGATCTTCATTGATAAAGACATTTTCAATCTTGATCAGATCTTTTGCACCAAGGGCTGATGAAGGCAGGTTCAAACCAATTGTCACTCGTTGGTTCGAGTTATCCATACTAAATAGTTTAAGTACCTTGATACCTACATGCGCAGGAATATGGTCGATAACAGTGCCGTTTTTGATTGCTTCAACTTTAAGTTGGGTTTCTTTAGACATGATCATCGCTCCTGCTTATAAGTTTTCGTTAAGAACTAGGGCTAATAGCGCCTGACGTGCGTAAACACCATTTTCTGCTTGCTGGAAGAAGTAAGCATGCTTAGTTTTATCAACATCCACGGTAATTTCATCAACACGTGGCAGTGGATGCAGCACTTTTAAGTTGTCACGTGCGCCTTCTAGCATCTTCGCCGTTAAGATATAAGCCGCTTTCATATGGGCGTATTCTGATTCATCAAAACGTTCTTTTTGTACTCGCGTCATATAAAGGATATCAAGCTCAGGGATCACATCTTCCATATCATTATGAAGGCTATAAGCAATACCTGCGTCATCTAACTCTTCACAAATATAGTCAGGCATCGCGAGTACCTCTGGCGCGATGAAGAAGAATTTTACGTTCTCAAATTTAGATAAGGCTTGGGTTAACGAGTGAACCGTACGTCCGTATTTTAAGTCGCCAACAAAAGCTATATTAATATTATCTAACGTGCCTTGGGTTTCGTAGATGGTGAACAGATCTAAAAGGGTCTGCGTTGGGTGTTGGTTTGCACCATCACCACCATTGATAACAGGAATACCGTTAGAGAATTCAGAAGCCAAGCGAGCAGCGCCTTCTTGAGGGTGACGCATAACGAAAGCGTCAACATATGAAGTAATCACTTGAACTGAATCAGAGAGCGTTTCGCCTTTGTTCGCTAGAGACGTATTACCTGCACTATCAAACCCCACCACAGTACCACCTAAACGTTGAATGGCGGTTTCAAATGATAGTCGGGTACGGGTTGATGGCTCAAAGAAGCAACTTGCAATCACTTTGTTTTTGAGCAGTTCAGGATTAGGATCGGCTTTCAATTGTCCTGCGGTTTGGATAATTAATTCAAGCTCTGCGCGACTAAGCTCTGGGATGGAAATAATATGCTTTTTAAACAGCGAATTAGCCATGGTTTCTTTCCCTCAAAATAAAATAAATAACGCTCAATACGGCATTCACCGTGATCCTTGCCGATTTACAGACAAAAAAAAGCCTCCTTAATAAAAGGAGGCTTTTTTTAGAAAAATAGAAACACGAACCTGCGTTAAAAAGCGGTGACGATAATTCTGTAGTGGAGTTATTGTCAGGTTCATCTCTTAGCTCGTGTTCGACAAATTGGCAAGGATTATACCGTCATTTTTAAGTGACGCAAGCGTTTGCGAAAACTATCAACAGGCATTTATTAATGCCCCAGTGTGGCAACCATGACTGCTTTAATGGTGTGCATACGATTCTCTGCTTCATCAAAAACAATCGAATGTTTGGATTCAATGACTTCATCGGTGACTTCAACGCCTTGGGCAAGCTCAGGGTATTCTTGCGCGAGCTCTTTACCAATTGTGGTATCTTCGCCATGGAAAGCAGGCAAGCAATGCATAAATTTCACATGTGGATTACCTGTTGCTTTTAGTAAGTCCATATTGACTTGATAAGGTAGCATTAACTGAATACGCTCAGCCCATGCTTCTTTTGCTTCGCCCATTGAAACCCATACATCGGTATATAAAAAGTCACATCCTTGAACGCCTTCTTGCACATTTTCTGTGAGAGTGATTTTCGCGCCTGTTTCTAATGCAATTTTACGACACTGTGCCACTAACTCGTCTTCAGGCCAGAACGCTTTTGGCGCAACGAGACGAATATCCATCCCCATTTTCGCCGCCCCAACGAGCAATGAATTTCCCATGTTATTACGTGCATCACCTAAATAAGCAAAGGTGATTTCATGGAGTTGCTTGCCACGGCCATGTTCTTGCATCGTTAGAAAATCAGCTAAAATTTGAGTCGGGTGGAATTCATCGGTTAACCCATTCCAAACAGGTACTCCAGCGTATTGCCCCAACTCTTCAACAATGGCTTGACCAAAGCCGCGGTATTCAATGCCATCATACATACGACCCAATACGCGCGCGGTGTCTTTCATTGATTCTTTGTGGCCGATTTGTGAGCCTGATGGGCCAAGATATGTCACTTTTGCACCTTGATCAAAAGCCGCCACTTCAAATGCACAACGAGTACGGGTCGATGCTTTTTCAAAGATGAGCGCAATATTTTTTCCGCTTAAGCGTGGCTGCTCGTAACCATTGTATTTGGCTTTTTTTAATTCAGCAGATAAATCGAGAAGATGTTGAATTTCTCGTGGAGTAAAATCTAATAATTTAAGGAAGTTACGGTTACGAAGATTAAAAGCCATGATAGTTCCCTCTTTCATTTTATAATGTTTCTAACCGAATACCCCTTGTTGTGACGAGGTTGCTAGATATTCGTTATTGTTACTTTATGTTTATCTTATTATTACTGCATTGTGAATAGCTGTGCGCTTATTATGCAAGATTATTTGGTTTTCTTGGCTTTTACGAGAGTAATAAGGTTGCTGAATATGAACGCTAAAACCCAAGGTAAGACTAATTATCTGTGCTTCTCACTAACAGGTGGTAATTGATGGCAAACCATGCGATATTTGCCAGCAAATTGATTCCACAGTCGGAGTGAACCCATGTCTTATGCAGAACTGATCGAAGAGCAAAAAGAAGAAACACGCGAAATTATTGCCGCGTTACTTGAAGATGGCAGTGAGCCAGATGCTCTTTATACGATTGAGCACCACTTTTCAGCGGATACGTTTGAAGAGTTAGAAGGTGCTGCTGTAGAAGCCTTTAAACTTGGTTTTGAAGTTTTAGAAGCAGAAGAGCTTGAGCTAGCACCAGAAGATGGCGGCGGTAAAGTTGTTTGTTTCGATGCTGTAATGGAATCAGCACTGAACGCTGAGTTGATTGACGAACAAGCAGAAAAGTTAATCAAACTTGCTGAAAAACACAATATAGATTACGACGGTTGGGGCACTTACTTCGAGTCTGATGAAGATGACGAAGAAGAGCTAGAAGACGAAGAATAATCGTAAAAAATCAGATTGAATAATTAAAAGCCGGCATTTTGCTGGCTTTTTCTCCTTTTAGCCGTGGTTATCGATCTTTTTATGTTTTGAGATGATCAAAGCGTAATCACGATCACGGTGCACTAGCAAAAATTGCGTAAATTTATTTGTTTTATTATCAAGCTGACTGAGTACGCTCAGTGCTGGAGTTATTGATGACAATTTCGCTTAATGGTCAATGGCAGTTAACCTGTGTTCAACGAGCGGCACTACAAGATCTTCATATTGAATTGCCAGGCGATGTACATTCTGCGCTTTATGCTGCAGGTGAGATCCCTGATCCATATTGGGCTACCAATGAAAAGAAAGTTCAATGGGTCGGTGAATGCGATTGGGTTGTTAGTCGACAGTTTGAGTTAACCGAAGAGCAGTTAGCTTGTAATGCGATGGACTTGGTGATGGATCACTTAGATACCGTTGCCGAGATCCGTGTGAACGGCCATACCGTGGCTGATTTTAATAATATGTTCATGCGTCATAAAGTGGATGTATTAAGCTGTCTTCAAGTGGGTAGCAATCGTATTGAGATTGTTTTACATCGTGCTGATTTAGCTGCAAAAAAACGTGCAGACAAACTACCGTTCCCAGTGCCATGGGCAGAAGGAAATAACCAAATTCCTCACATGAATACTTTGCGTAAAACACAATGTCATGCAGGTTGGGATTGGGGAATTTGTTTATCGGTACTTGGTGTTTATGGTGATATTGAACTTCAGCCGATAGAGCATGTTCGAATCAGTCATGTGAGTACGAAACAAAAGTGGCTAGATCAAGAGTGCGAGCTATCTGTCACGCTCAATTATGAAGTGGTATCAGAGAAAGGGTTAGCAAACGCGGCTGTCACGTTTAACGATCAAACCTTCCACCTGACGCTTGATCGTGACGCAACGAAAACATGTGTCTTGTTCCGTATTGCAGAGCCTCGTCGTTGGTGGCCTGCTGGGTATGGCAAACCACGTTTATATGATCTTAAAATTGAAGCTGACGGCAGTTATATCAATAAGAAGATTGGTCTGCGCAAGCTTGAGTTGATCACTGAAGATGATGAACTGGGCCAAAGTATGGTCTTTAAAGTTAATGATGTTGAGATCTCTGCATTGGGTGCCAATTGGATCCCGATGGATGCGATGCCTTCACGTATGACGGATAAACGGTATCGTTCTTTGCTTGAAGATGCGTTAGCTGCCAATATGAACATGCTACGTGTGTGGGGCGGAGGCATGTATGAAAAAGATATCTTCTATGAGTTATGTGATGAATTAGGGATCATGGTATGGCAAGATTTGATGTTTGCTTGTGCGCTGTACCCCTCAACACCTGATTTTGTAGCAGAAGTAAAACAGGAAGTTGAATACCAAGTCCGCCGATTAAAAGATCATGCAAGCCTAGCCTTATGGTGTGGTGATAATGAAGTGATAGGTGCGATTAGTTGGTATCCGGAATCCCGTCAAAACCGCGAAAAATATCTTGTTAATTATGATCGCTTAAACCGTGCATTAGCTGAAGTGGTTGAAAAAGAAGATCCTTCTCGCCGTTTTTGGGCGAGTTCGCCGTGTAATGGAGAGTTAGATTTTGGCGATGCGTGGCACGATGATAAACGTGGCGATATGCATTTCTGGGATGTATGGCATTCAGGTAAAGATTTTGAAGCCTACCAAACTGTCACGCCCCGTTTTTGCTCTGAATTTGGTTTTCAATCATGGCCATCACTGCCGACTGTGAAGACCTTTGCTCCTGAGCAAGATTGGAATATCACGTCACCAAGTTTTGAATGCCATCAGAAAAATAGTCGTGGTAATTCTATTATCACTGAAATGTTTACTCGCTATTTCCGCTTCCCTAATGGTTTCGTCAATATGTTGTACCTATCGCAAGTACAACAAGCGATGGCGATTAAAACGGCAGCAGAATATTGGCGTGCACATAAGCCGACAAACCGTGGCATTTTATTCTGGCAATTGAATGATTGCTGGCCAGTAAGTTCGTGGTCTTCGCTAGAATATAGTGGTCGTTGGAAACAGTTGCACTATCATACTCGACGTTTCTTTGCGCCACAGATGGCGACCTTTATTCGTGATGATCAAGGGGTAAAACTTCATTTAATCAATGATGGTCGTAATAGTGCAGAGTTAAAAGGTGAAGTGGTATGGCAGAGTTGGGAAGGCGAGATTTTATATCGTGAACCTATTTCAGAGTTCCTTGATCCTGATTGCACTAAAGTGGTGTGGGAATGGTTAAACGAGGATCTTGATGGTCACGAGACTGAAGGCTTCTTCCATGTGCATTTACGTAACGGTGATAAACTGATTGAAAACACATGGTTCCCAGCTAAACCTAAAGAATGTGAATTAGAAGATCCTGATTTACGTTTTGAAGTTGCTGAAATGAACGGTGAAATATCAGTGATGCTGAGTAGTAGCAAACCTGCTTTCTATGTTCATTTGGAATTTGAAGGGGAAGGTCGCTTTGAAGATTCAAGCTTCACACTCGTCCCTGAGCACCAACGCCAAGTGAAATATATTGGCTCAGCCAGCTACGATGAAGTTGTGCAAGGCTTACGTGTTTACCATTTAAAACAAAGCTACTAATATATTATATCGTTTAAAAAAGCCTGCTGAGAGAGTCTCTGAGCAGGCTTTTTATTATCTATTAATATGTTAGAAGGTTTTAAGCATGTGAATTTCACATACACTGTGCCCTGTATTACCAAGCGCAGTTGGAATATCGACAAAACCTAAAGATTGATAGAGTTTCACTGCTTCTTTTAATACCTCAGTAGTTTCTAAATAGCAGCCTTTAAAGCCGTTTTCTCGGGCAAACTTTAATGCTTTAACGGTTAATACTCGTGCTAATCCCTTACCTCTAAGCTCTGGTAAGAAGAAGACTTTTTGCAGTTCACTCCACTGCGCATCTCCTGCTAATGGTGCGACACCGCCACAGCCTAAAATACGATTGTTTTTTTCTATCACCCAATAACGACTTTTCGGTAATTGGTAATGCTGACAGAGATCATCAATATGAGGATCCGCAACGCTAAATCCTCTATCTGGGGTTAATCCATATTCAGCTGAAACACGACGAATAAGTGCAGCAACGGCGGCATTATCTAAAGGCGTGATTTCTCTTAGTACGTATCCCTGTTGATGCTCTGTGATTGTCAAAGCTTTATGGTAACGACGTAAACTTGTTTCTAACTGCTCTATTTCATCTTGATCCAGTTGATCTAAAATCGTTTGGGTATCTTTATCAAGCTGGTGGTGAAGAGCGGTGAGTGTTTGAATACCGTTGGGGGTTAACTGAGATAGTTGGCTACGTTTATCGTTAGGGTTGGCAATTGAATGGATCAATCCTTGATTGAGTAACATGGCTAAATTACGGCTGGCATTGGATTTATCGACACGTAAACGCTCTGCCATTTGATTAACCGTACAAGGCCCTTGTTCGAGTTCAATCAAAGTGTGGGCTTGCACTGGGGTAAGGGCGAGTTGGCCACATTGACTATTTAACATGCCGAGTTGACGGACTAATTGGCGCGAGAGCTGACGAAGTTGTTGGGGCTGCATGATCCATCCTTGAATTTAATTGCACTACGCAATCAAAATAGTTGCAGCCTGCAACAATGTCAATCTGTTTAATCTATCTTGGTGTTTATCAGTGCTGACAAGCCATTGCATCTAGCCAAGTTGGCTGATGTGTCTCTGCTTGGTTGTGATCTTTACGTTGCCATACACGCTCATGGAAATAGTAAGCCATGGTATTAATTGCAGGTTCGATCATTGCCATTAGGCTACCAATCAGTATGTCACCTGTAAGAAGGTACACTACACTAAATGCGACACTGAAGTGCACAATAGCAAAGCTTACTGTTTTGCGACTTGGCGTATTAAAGTGTGATTGTTTGAGTGTTTTGCTTTGCCACACTTTTTCATGGAAATAAAACGCAACGGTATTAACCATCGGCTCAATCATTGCAATTAAACTACCAATAATGATATCGCCAGTAAGAAGGTAAGCTACGCTAAAAGCGACAGTAAAATGGATGGCGGCAAAACTGATTGTCTTTTTCATAAGGTGATCCTCAATTCGATGAGGTCATTATCATTGAATATTTGCAATAACTAAATTTGTTATTTTATATATTATTAATAGGTAAAAGCTATTATTTGAAAAGAGATGATGGAATTTTAGGTATAAAAAAACCGACAGTATGTGACTGTCGGTTTTTATTAATCAAGAATGGTTGGTGAGATTATAGCGCAGCAATCGTTGCTTTTTGCTCAATAAGCTTCACTAATGTTTCTTCATAACCGGCTAGCTTTTCACGCTCTTTAGTGATCACGATTTCAGGCGCTTTAGCAACGAAGCCTTCGTTACTTAGCTTGCCAGAAGTACGTTTGATTTCGCCTTCCATTTTCGCGATTTCTTTGTCTAAACGTGCAAGCTCTGCATCTTTATCAATTAAGCCCGCCATTGGGATCATCAATTCAGATTTGCCTACAAGTGCAGTCGCACAAGCTGGTGTTGCTTCACTGTCAGCCAATACTTTCACTTCTTCTAGTTTTGCTAGAGATTTCAGTACTGTCAGGTTTGCTTCAACACGTGCAGTATCAGCAGCATCAGCCACTTTTAGCATTACTGATAATGGCTTACTTGGCGCGATATCGTATTCTGCACGTAGGTTACGAATACTCGTGATAAACGCTTTAACAAACTCAATGTCAGTAATTGCAGCTTGGTCAAATTGCGCTTCATCAAACTGAGGTAATGCCTGAGTCATGATGGTTTCACCTTCAACACCGTCAACAAGTGGCTTAACGCTCTGCCAGATAGATTCAGTGATGTAAGGAAGAACAGGATGCGCAAGACGTAATGTCTTCTCTAGCACTGTGATTAGAGTATGACGCGTTGCACGCTGTTGTGCTTCTGTACCTTTCCATAGAACAGGTTTAGTTAGTTCTAGGTACCAGTCACAGAATTGGTTCCAGATGAACTCGTAAAGTACACCAGCAGCCATATCTAAACGGAAGTTATCAATGTGAGCATTGAACTCTTTTGCCGCTAGCTGGAATTGTGATTCAATCCACTTGTCTGCTAGTGAGTAGTCAAGCTCGCTACCTGCTGCGAAACCGCAATCTTGATCTTCTGTGTTCATTAGTACGTAACGACTTGCGTTCCATAGCTTATTACAGAAGTTACGGTAACCTTCAAGACGTTTCATGTCCCAGTTGATGTCACGGCCCGTTGAAGCCATAGCAGCAAGAGTGAAACGTAGGGCATCAGTACCGTAAGGTTCGATGCCGTTCTCAAATGTTTTACGTGTCGCTTTTTCGATCTTCGCTGCAAGTTGTGGCTGCATCATATTGCCACAACGCTTCTCTACTAGAGACTCAAGATCAATACCGTCGATCATGTCGATAGGATCGATAACGTTACCCTTAGATTTCGACATTTTATCGCCGTTTTCGTCACGGATAAGACCCGTTACGTAAACTGTTTTAAATGGTACTTGTGGCTTGCCGTCTTCATCTTTACAGAAGTGCATGGTCATCATGATCATACGTGCAACCCAGAAGAAGATGATATCAAAACCTGTTACCAACACATCAGATGGGTGGAAGGTTTGAAGATCAGCGGTGTTTTCTGGCCAGCCTTGCGTACCGAATGTCCATAGTGCTGAAGAGAACCATGTATCAAGTACATCATCGTCTTGGCGTAATACGACAACCGGTGCTAGGTTATGTTTTTCACGTACTTCAGCTTCGTTACGACCAACGTAAACATTACCGTCGTTGTCGTACCAAGCAGGAATACGGTGACCCCACCATAGCTGACGTGAAATACACCAGTCTTGAATGTCACGCATCCAAGCGAAGTACATGTTTTCGTACTGCTTAGGTACGAATTGAATATCACCGTTTTCAACCGCTTCAACAGCAGGTTTTGCTAGCGGAGCTGCACGAACGTACCATTGGTCAGTTAGCATTGGTTCAATAACCACGCCACCACGGTCACCGTAAGGGATCGTTAGGTCGTGATCTTTGATTTCTTCTAGTAGACCTAGTTCATCAAATTCAGCAACAATCGCTTTACGTGCAGCAAAACGTTCCATGCCATGGTATTTCTCTGGCAGCGCAGTGCTGTATGCATCACTTGGCTCGCCATTAGTTGTGAATACTTCTGCAGCATCACGAATATCGGCATTGAACGTTAGGATATTGATCATAGGTAGGCTATGACGTTTACCTACTTCGTAGTCATTGAAATCATGTGCAGGTGTGATTTTTACACAACCGGTGCCTTTTTCCATATCAGCGTGCTCATCACCTACGATAGGGATGCGACGGCCAACGATTGGAAGAATGATTTCTTTACCGATCAGATCTTTGTAACGTGGATCTTCAGGGTTAACGGCAACACCAGTATCGCCCAGCATAGTTTCAGGACGTGTAGTTGCAACAACGATGTAGTCTTTACCTTCCGCTGTTTGTACGCCATCAGCTAATGGGTAACGGAAGTGCCACATGTGGCCTTTTTTATCTTTGTTTTCAACTTCTAGATCTGAGATCGCAGTGTGTAGTTTAGGATCCCAGTTAACTAGACGCTTACCGCGGTAAAGAAGATCTTCTTGGTATAGACGAACGAAAACTTCTTGAACGGCATTTGATAGACCATCATCCATCGTGAAGCGCTCACGATCCCAGTCTACTGATGCGCCAAGGCGACGAAGTTGCTTAGTGATCGTGCCACCAGATTCGCCTTTCCATTCCCAGATCTTATCGATGAAAGCATCACGACCGTAATCGTGCTTTGTTTTGCCTTCTTCAGCAGCAATCTTACGTTCCACAACCATTTGGGTAGCAATACCTGCGTGGTCAGTACCAACCTGCCATAAGGTGTTTTTGCCTTTCATACGCTCACAACGGATCAGGGTATCCATAATGGTATCCTGGAACGCGTGGCCCATGTGTAGGCTACCTGTGACGTTTGGTGGTGGGATCATAATGCTGTAAGCATCTTTAGATGTATCACCATGAGGCTTGAAGTAACCAGCCTCTTCCCAGCGCTGATATAGCGCTTGTTCAATTGATTGTGGGTTGTATGTCTTTTCCATAGCGCTCTTAGAAGGATTCTATGTGGAATTAGGGCGTCTCAGTAGCAGTGGCAGTCGTAATTTGAATGCCAGCAAGGCGATATGCCTTGTAACGCTCGCGCGCTAACTGCTTGAGCTTTTCATCGCAAGGAACGAAGTCTACCACTTGTGCAAAGCTAACCGCAAAATTTGGTGCGTTTTCCGCTAAATTAATTAGCGTAGCACGGCGTCCAGTATGACGTAATGTTGACCATCCTATCTCAACGGGAGAGCCGCCATTAGGCCCTTCGCCGACAAGATTGTGGGGCACAAAACTATCAGGATCCTGCTGCCATAGATATTCATCTATTTGTTCTGCTTGCTGTTTATTTGCTGCTAGTAGGTAAACGTTGTTACCTTGCCGGTAACTCATCGCTGCTAAATGACAGGCAAAATGGCACTGAAAGTGACTATCAGCACTCTCTTGCTTGTCATCGATTATATAAAACGTAGCATGAGTCATGGTTTTTTGTTCCTAAAGAAAAGGGCCTTACGGCCCTTTTCGATGTCTTTTACTCGACGATCTCTTGGCCTGCTCTATTTAATAAGAACTGGACAAGTAGAGGGACTGGTCGACCGGTAGAGCCTTTTGCTGCGCCACCTTTCCAAGCAGTACCTGCAATATCAAGATGCGCCCAGTTGTACTTTTTAGTAAAGCGAGATAAGAAACAACCTGCGGTTATAGTACCTGCACCAGGCGTGCCTAAGTTTGCCATATCAGCAAATGGGCTAGCAATTTGCTCTTGGTATTCATCGCTCATCGGTAGACGCCAAGCGCGATCACCGGATTGCTCTGATGCATTTATAATTTCATGCGACAGTGGATTATGGTTACCCATTAAACCACTAATGTGATTACCTAAAGCAACAACACAAGCACCTGTTAATGTCGCAACGTCAATCACACATTCAGGTTCAAAACGCTCAACATAAGTTAATGCATCACAAAGCACTAAACGACCTTCTGCATCGGTATTTAATACTTCAACTGTTTGACCTGACATAGTGGTTAAAATATCACCAGGACGATAAGCGTTACCACCAGGCATATTCTCACAACCCGCTAATACACCAACTACATTGATTGGTAAATTAAGCTTAGCTAATGCTTTCATGGTACCGAACACAGAGGCTGCACCACACATGTCGTACTTCATTTCGTCCATTTGAGCGCCAGGTTTAATCGAAATACCACCTGAATCAAAAGTTAACCCTTTACCGACAAGGACGATTGGCTTAGCGTCTGAATCGGGGTTACCTTTGTACTCAATAACCGACATCATAGCTTCATTTTTAGAACCACGACCCACAGCAAGATATGATGTCATCCCTAAAGATTGCATCTCTTGCTCACCAATGATCTTAGTACTTACGGTCTCAAAATCATCGGCTAGACGGCGTGCTTGTGAAGCAAGATAAGCTGGATTTGCCACGTTTGGTGGCATATTACCCAAATCTTTACTTGCGCGAACACCAGATGCTACTGCCAGACCATGGCTGATCGCGCGTTCACCTAAAGATAGCTCGCGACGAGTCGGTACATTAAAGACTAGTTTACGCAGTGGACGACGAGTCTCTGGTTTATTACTCTTAAACTGGTTAAAGGTATACAAGCTATCTTTGGTTGTTTCGACTGCTTGACGTACTTTCCAGTAAGTATCACGACCTTTAACATGAAGCTCTGTTAAGAAGCACACTGCTTCCATTGAGCCAGTTTCATTTAAAGTACTGATCGTTTTTTTGATGATTTGCTTATATTGACGTTCATCAAGTTCACGTTCTTTACCACAACCAACCAGTAAAACACGCTCTGATAATACATTTGGTACATGGTGTAGTAAGAGCATTTGCCCAGGCTTACCTTCTAGGTCGCCACGACGCAGTAAGGAGCTAATATAACCATCACTGATTTTATCTAGCTGTTCCGCGATTGGAGAGAGGCGACGTGGTTCAAAGACACCAACAACAATACAAGCACTACGCTGTTTTTCGGGGCTGCCGCTTTTTACACTGAACTCCATGCGTACTCCTAACATCCTAATAAAGACAATTAACGCTAAATGTTGGATAATACCACACTTGTTTGCTCTGCCGTGATTTCGGTATACGCTTAGAGTGCGGTCTTTCATTTAGCTGAAAGATAAAAAAATAACTGATTTAACGAAAAACTATAGTGATTCCATCAAAAAAACAAGTTTTCTATGGGAATATAACGCGTGATTATTGTTAGGTATTTGACAAGAGAGACATTAAAGAGCCAATTAGCGGTACTTTTTGTACTTTTTCTTGTCTTTATTAGCCAAAAGTTTATTAGCATTTTAGCCGATGCAACCGATGGCTCGATCCCGAGTGATCTCATTCTAACCTTCATGGGATTATCTATCCCTTCGATGGCACTATTAATGCTCCCTCTGAGTTTATACATCGGTATCTTACTCACGTTCGGCAGATTATATGCTGAAAGTGAAATCACGGTGATGAATGCTACGGGGATGGGGAAAAAATTATTACTCCAATCTGCATTAGCTTTGGCCGTTATTACGGGGGCAATTGCAGCGATAAATTCTTTTTGGGTAGCACCTTGGTCGCAAGAGCATATAGAGCAACTTAAAGAAGAAACAAAAGCTGGGCCAACGTTAAATATGTTGGTAAAGGGAACGTTTCAGCCGGCACCGAATGGAAGTGGAGTTATCTTTATTGATAATATTACTGATAAAGGCTCGAAGCTTCATAAGGTTTTTGTCGCGCAATTAAAAGCAACCGACACCTTACAGCCTAGTGTCATAGTTGCTGATAATGGTACTGTCAAAGAGTTATCTGATGGTCGTCAAATGTTAGAATTAAATGACGGCGCTCGATATGAAGGTATTCCCACTCAGCTGAATTACTCGATTACTCATTTTAATGACTACCAAGCACTAATAGGACAACGTGAAGTAAAAGCAGGAAATCGTGATTGGGAAGCCCAACCCACAATGACCTTAATAAAAGATCAAAGCTTGGCAGCAAAAGCTGAATTACAGTGGCGTTTCTCTTTAGTGCTTTGTATTCCATTGTTAGTGATGATTGTTGTTCCATTATCAGCTGTTAATCCACGTCAAGGACGATTTGCAAAATTAGCACCGGCTGTGTTGATTTATCTGGCTTATTTCTTAGCGATCTCATCGGCAAAATCTGCGATTGAGGATGGTATTATCCCATCAGCTATTGGCATGTGGCCGATTAATATTACAACCTTGTTAGTTGCTCTTGCTTTAAATAGCTGGGATTCAATGCCTGTGCGACGCCTTAAAGATAAATTACGGAGACGCAGTTAATGTTTAAAATTCTCGACTGGTATATAGGTCGAACGATCATTGCAACTTTCTCACTTACCCTATCAACCTTAGTTGGCTTATCTGCGATCATTAAATATGTTGAGCAGTTAAGAAAAGTGGGGCAGGGAAGCTACGATCTCCTAAAAGCGCTGTATTTTGTTTTATTATCAATGCCGCAAGACATCATTATGTTTTTTCCTATGGCGGTATTATTAGGTGCATTGATTGGTTTAGGTATGCTGGCATCAAGCTCTGAGCTGGTGGTAATGCAAGCGGCAGGTTTTTCTAAGCTTGATATCGGTCTATCGACTTTAAAAACGGCAGTCCCAATGATGATAGTTGTTGTTTTACTGGGGCAGTGGGGAGCACCGCAAGCGCAGAAAATGGCACGTGAATATCGTTCGGCATGGATTTATGGCGGTAGTGTGATTGCTGCACAAAGTGGCGTATGGGCTAAAAATGATAATAGCTTCATTTATATGGGGCGTGTTCATGATCTCAATAAAGTGGATGTTGTTAACATTTGGCAGTTTGACAACAAAGGTCAGTTGGAAGATGTAACATCAGCAAAACGCGCGTCTTATGATAAAGCGACGGGGTGGACAATGCATGATGTGACTATAACTGACATGACTGGTAGTAGTCAGTTAACCAATAGCCATATTGAAAGCAAGCATTGGGAAACAACATTAACACCAGATAAATTAGCAGTTGTGACGGTGAAACCTGAAGAGTTATCGTTGTCTGGCTTATATCATTATGTGAGTTATCTTAAAGAGACCAAGCAAGATGCTTCTCGTTATGAGTTGGCATTCTGGCGTAAAGCGCTTCAGCCGGTATCCATTGCTGTTATGATGCTATTAGCATTATCTTTTGTTTTTGGTCCTCTTCGCTCGGTTACGATGGGTGCTCGTGTCCTTTCAGGTGTCATTTTTGGTTTTGCATTTTATATTTCAGACCAAGTGTTTGGCCCGATGATTTTAGTGTACCGATTACCGCCTATTTTAGGGGCTTTAGGTCCAAGTTTAGCGTTCTTGTTTATCACGATATATTTGTTAAGACGCAAACTATAGAACGAAAAAAGGAGCCTAACGGCTCCTTTTTTATTAGTGAATATCTTTTGTCACTATCATTTCACATTCCGCCATCACGTCTTGTAGCGATCGACGTTTAGTGTTGTATGCGAGCAAATTCCCCAACCCTAAGGCTGCCGTTGCAGCGCGGATCAATGCTTGAGTTATATTAATTGGGCGTCCATCTTTATTTTGTATTTTTAATTTCCATGCTCGCATACCCAGCGTTTGGCCACCATGAGTCCAAAAGTAAGTATAAAATCCAATAATTACAGCGCCTAAGTAGCTAGAGTAAAGCAAGTTAGCTTGTGGATGATGTGTTAAATAAGCACTTACATCCTCATAATTAGCTAAATCGAGAATATTAAAATGCAGTAGGATCGCTATTCCTGCCATTGCTATACCGCCTGCTAGCATAAGAATTGCAGCGACAATTAAAGCATCATAAAACCAAGCGGCTAAACGCCGAAATAAGGTGGGATATTGTGGGGAAGTCACATTTTTTATTTTTGCTGATTTTGACATAAAACATCCGATTTTATCTAGCTGTATCCATATGTGCTGAGTGTAACAGCAAACGATAAGTCAGAGAACGTTTGATATTGCTACAGAATGTGTAAAGAGGTGGTGCTATTATCATCAACAAGCAAGAAAATAGAGTGAAAATATAGCGGTCAAAAAGATTGGTTGAATATCTTAACGATAAAGGCTTGCCTCGCAGTATTGTATACGTATAATAGCCGCCATAAGCCCGAGTGGTGAAATTGGTATACACGACGGATTCAAAATCCGTTTCCTTCGGGAGTGACGGTTCAAGTCCGTCCTCGGGCACCAAATTTCAAACAAAGCCTCAGTCGAAAGATTGGGGCTTTGTTGTATCTGGGCATTAGACTATCCCTTAATTTCTCCTTGAGATTCGTGTCATATTGATTAGTTATATTAAGCAGAAAGTTATCTGATTTGGTTATAGAATTACGTCGATTAAATCGAGTAACGTAGTTATTCAACTATTTCGTTTATAATCTGGCATTCCATCTTATTTACTTATATATAACAGAGGGATAGATATGGTTTTTCAGAGTGGTTATACAACCTCTCATTTTTATTTATAATAATTTATGTGAAGGTGTTATCTGAAATGAGAGGGATACTTTGATTATAAAAAAACTGTGCAATAATTATTTCAGGTTCATCTTTGAGTTTTCATCTCGTGGTTAAAAATAATTTTGATATATTACGAATTTTCCTCGCTGTACTTGTTTTCTATTTTCATATAGGGATAGAAACTCAAAATGAATACCTAATGTATGTACCAGGTGGTTTAGCGGTACATTGCTTTTTTGTTATTAGTGGTTATTTGATAGTAAAAAGCTACTTAAAAAGAAAGCCTTTATCTACTTATGTAAAGTCGCGTTTCTTACGTATTTATCCACTGTATTTTATTGTAATCACAACGGCGTTTATTTTTGGATACTTTCATTACTCAGGTAGTTTTCTTGACTACTTAAATAATGGTGCAAGTAAATACTTAGTGTCTAATTATTTGTTTGCTAATTTCTTACATCCGACGTTACCAGGTTTATTTGAAAATAATTTTCAACCCTTCGTTAATGCAGCATTATGGACCATTAAAATTGAAGTAATGTTCTATGTTTGTGTACCTATTATTTATGGTGTAATGAATAAAAAAGTAAATGATAAAAAGCTGACAGTACTATTAGGTTTAGTATCAATTTGCTGTTTTTATACTGGACAATACTTAATTGAGTATCATGGTTTACCAGCAAGCATTAATCGACAATTACCATCTATGTTAGTGTTCTTCATGCTAGGAGCATATTGGAATTTTGCAGAACCTAAGCTTTTAAAAGCTTGGCATCTACTTATCTTGATCCCGATAGTATTATTTTTACAAAGTTGGTTTGTGCTTTATGCGTTCGCGGTGAGTTTTACGGTGTACGTTATTGTCTTTAGGTTAAAGCCAATAGCAGTTAGCAAGCGTATTGGTGATATCTCATACGGTATCTACATTTGGCATTTTCCAATCTTACAAACATTAATCATGTATGGATTTTTCAAGAATATTTATCAAGGTGCAGCAATTGCTACTGTACTTGTTTTCTCATTTGCAATGATTAGCTGGCACTTCATTGAGTCCAAATTAGTCGTTAGACATTAATAGATTGAAGTTGAGTTGTTATATGGCAAGACGATTTGAAGCCCTTGATGCCTTTCGCGGCTTATGCGCATTATCTGTTGTGTTATTTCACTTTCGTGCTGTTGGGAGTGTGACTGAGTTACCTTTTTTTAGAGGTAGCGAATTATTTGTAGAGTTTTTCTTTGCTCTAAGTGGTTTTGTGCTCGCTCATAGTTATGGTTTTAGGAGCAATCTACGTTTTAAATCTTATATAGCATCGCGTTTTTTTCGACTATATCCATTGTATGTTTGCATGCTAATGGTATTCATTGGATTAGAGGTAGTGAAATATATTGCGTACAAAACCATTGGTTTTAGTTTTAATACTTTACCATTTACAGGCCATGGCTCTTTGTCTGAAATACTCCCTAATCTATTAATGGTGCAATCATGGACAGCATTCACCGATCCTTTATCGTTTAATTATCCATCGTGGAGTATAAGCATTGAGTTTTATCTCTATGTTTTACTCTTCCTAACGCTGCATTTGTTTGGTCGTTACAAAGTATGGAGTTGGTTGACGATAGCCGTTATGGTTTTAGGCTTAATGGGGAATAATTCAACATTACTTCAACCGTATGTATTTAATGGGTTATCATGCTTTTTTGGTGGTGCATTCACATATGTTGTATTTACCAAAGTAAAGCACATATCCATCCCTTTCATTGCTGGCTCTGTTATTGAAGTAGCGCTTTTAAGTACTGTAGCTTATTTGGTTTCAAATGAAATTGCAGACAGATATATATACGCAACGCTATTGTTCTATTTTGTTGTACTGTTTTTTGCTTTTGAGTCTGGTGCGATTTCAAAACTGTTAAACAGAAGTGTATTTCAAGCCTTGGGTAAATGGTCTTACTCTATCTACTTAACGCATGCCGCCATTCTGTTTATGGTTACATCGTTCGCATTAGTAGGACAGAAAATATTAGGTAAAGATATCGCCCCAATGATAGAGGGGGCGCGGTTTATCGATTTAGGGTCGACGTTTTATAATAATGTACTTGTTGTTTCTGTTCTTTTGATAGTTATTATTGTTTCGATTACGACATATAAATATATAGAGCTTAAAGGACAAGCATTAGGAAAACGGGTAATGAGCTCTAAATAGATATAAAACGTCAGACGTTCAGTGTGCAAAATATACGATTATTACATTCGTGATTATATCTTGAGCTATCGCGTTTTTTTGGTGTTTTTTATAGAAAAAAAACTTGCCAATGTGATCTGAATCTCTATAATGCGACCTCACTGACACGGAGCGAGCCACTGGCTAGCAACGAAATCAGTATTGTTCTTTAACAATTTGACCATGCAATCTGTGTGGGCACTCGTTGAAAAGTTAAGTCGAAAGATTTATCAATGATACTAGTGACCAATACAAATAACTCATCTCTTTATAGAGAAGGATTATTTGGCACAGTCAATTCAAATATCCTAACTAGCTTCTAGTTAGTGGTATTTAACAGTATTCATTGAGCCGGTTGAAAGACCAACAAAACTTTAATTGAAGAGTTTGATCATGGCTCAGATTGAACGCTGGCGGCAGGCCTAACACATGCAAGTCGAGCGGTAACAGATTGATAGCTTGCTATCAATGCTGACGAGCGGCGGACGGGTGAGTAATGCCTGGGAATATGCCCTGATGTGGGGGATAACTATTGGAAACGATAGCTAATACCGCATAATCTCTTCGGAGCAAAGAGGGGGACCTTCGGGCCTCTCGCGTCAGGATTAGCCCAGGTGGGATTAGCTTGTTGGTGGGGTAATGGCTCACCAAGGCAACGATCCCTAGCTGGTCTGAGAGGATGATCAGCCACACTGGAACTGAGACACGGTCCAGACTCCTACGGGAGGCAGCAGTGGGGAATATTGCACAATGGGGGAAACCCTGATGCAGCCATGCCGCGTGTATGAAGAAGGCCTTCGGGTTGTAAAGTACTTTCAGTTGTGAGGAAGGCAGTAAAGTTAATAGCTTTGCTGTTTGACGTTAGCAACAGAAGAAGCACCGGCTAACTCCGTGCCAGCAGCCGCGGTAATACGGAGGGTGCGAGCGTTAATCGGAATTACTGGGCGTAAAGCGCATGCAGGTGGTCTGTTAAGCAAGATGTGAAAGCCCGGGGCTCAACCTCGGAACAGCATTTTGAACTGGCAGACTAGAGTACTGTAGAGGGGGGTAGAATTTCAGGTGTAGCGGTGAAATGCGTAGAGATCTGAAGGAATACCGGTGGCGAAGGCGGCCCCCTGGACAGATACTGACACTCAGATGCGAAAGCGTGGGGAGCAAACAGGATTAGATACCCTGGTAGTCCACGCCGTAAACGATGTCTACTTGGAGGTTGTGGCCTTGAGCCGTGGCTTTCGGAGCTAACGCGTTAAGTAGACCGCCTGGGGAGTACGGTCGCAAGATTAAAACTCAAATGAATTGACGGGGGCCCGCACAAGCGGTGGAGCATGTGGTTTAATTCGATGCAACGCGAAGAACCTTACCTACTCTTGACATCCAGAGAACTTTCCAGAGATGGATTGGTGCCTTCGGGAGCTCTGAGACAGGTGCTGCATGGCTGTCGTCAGCTCGTGTTGTGAAATGTTGGGTTAAGTCCCGCAACGAGCGCAACCCTTATCCTTGTTTGCCAGCACATAATGGTGGGAACTCCAGGGAGACTGCCGGTGATAAACCGGAGGAAGGTGGGGACGACGTCAAGTCATCATGGCCCTTACGAGTAGGGCTACACACGTGCTACAATGGCGTATACAGAGGGCTGCCAACCAGCGATGGTGAGCGAATCCCAGAAAGTACGTCGTAGTCCGGATTGGAGTCTGCAACTCGACTCCATGAAGTCGGAATCGCTAGTAATCGTGAATCAGAATGTCACGGTGAATACGTTCCCGGGCCTTGTACACACCGCCCGTCACACCATGGGAGTGGGCTGCACCAGAAGTAGATAGCTTAACCTTCGGGAGGGCGTTTACCACGGTGTGGTTCATGACTGGGGTGAAGTCGTAACAAGGTAGCCCTAGGGGAACCTGGGGCTGGATCACCTCCTTACCTAAAGACTTACTGTTTAATGCAGTGTCCACACAGATTGCTTGGTTAAAATGTAAGAGAGCCACTTAATGTTGCCCAACAACATTAAGTATGAACATTGTCCCGTTCGTCTAGAGGCCTAGGACACCGCCCTTTCACGGCGGTAACAGGGGTTCGACTCCCCTACGGGACGCCACTTCTCTTTGAAGTGAAAATTGGGTCGTTAGCTCAGTTGGTAGAGCAGTTGACTTTTAATCAATTGGTCGCAGGTTCGAATCCTGCACGACCCACCATTCTTTCTCACGAAGGAATTAAAACTATCGTGGGCGATTAGCTCAGTTGGGAGAGCACCTCCCTTACAAGGAGGGGGTCACTGGTTCGAGCCCGGTATCGCCCACCACTCTCTAAAAGTTTTCTGCACGGAATTCGCAGATTTAATGAAGAATACCTTTGTTAAGTCCGCATTTTTTTCGCTGAAAATCGTTAGAAAGTGGTTATCGTTAGATAATTGCATGCTCTTTAACAATCTGGAAAGCTGACTAGTAAATTCAATCGATAGATTGATTTAAAAATGTTCTTCGAAAGAAGAACGAGTTCTCAAAACATACACATTCAAGTGTCTGTGTTTGCTTTCACTTTTTAAAAGTGAAGACAAATAAATGAGTCCGGCGAAAAACCAACGTTTAATACTTTCTTGATCGAAGTATTGAAGACAAACCTTGGTTGTTTGAACATACGAAACCTCTTGGGGTTGTATGGTTAAGTGACTAAGCGTACACGGTGGATGCCTTGGCAGTCAGAGGCGATGAAGGACGTATTAACTTGCGATAAGCCCAGAGAAGGTAGTAAAAACCGGTGACTCTGGGATTTCCGAATGGGGAAACCCACGTGCATAAGCACGTATCATAGTGTGAATACATAGCACTATGAGGCGAACCGGGGGAACTGAAACATCTAAGTACCCCGAGGAAGAGAAATCAACCGAGATTCCGGTAGTAGCGGCGAGCGAAACCGGATTAGCCCTTAAGCTAGTTTTGCGTTAGGTGAAAGTTCTGGAAAGTTCTGCGATACAGGGTGATAGCCCCGTAACCGACAACGCATTATCAGTGAAAACGAGTAGGACGGGACACGTGATATCCTGTTTGAATATGGGGGGACCATCCTCCAAGGCTAAATACTCCTGACTGACCGATAGTGAACCAGTACCGTGAGGGAAAGGCGAAAAGAACCCCTGTGAGGGGAGTGAAATAGAACCTGAAACCGTGTACGTACAAGCAGTAGGAGCCCACTTGTTGGGTGACTGCGTACCTTTTGTATAATGGGTCAGCGACTTAATTTTAGTAGCAAGGTTAACCGTTTAGGGGAGCCGTAGGGAAACCGAGTCTTAACTGGGCGAATGAGTTGCTAGGATTAGACCCGAAACCGAGTGATCTAGCCATGGGCAGGTTGAAGGTGAGGTAACACTTACTGGAGGACCGAACCGACTAATGTTGAAAAATTAGCGGATGACTTGTGGCTAGGGGTGAAAGGCCAATCAAACTCGGAGATAGCTGGTTCTCCCCGAAAGCTATTTAGGTAGCGCCTCGGACGAATACTACTGGGGGTAGAGCACTGTTAAGGCTAGGGGGTCATCCCGACTTACCAACCCTTTGCAAACTCCGAATACCAGTAAGTACTATCCGGGAGACACACGGCGGGTGCTAACGTCCGTCGTGAAGAGGGAAACAACCCAGACCGCCAGCTAAGGTCCCAAAGTTATAGCTAAGTGGGAAACGATGTGGGAAGGCTCAGACAGCCAGGATGTTGGCTTAGAAGCAGCCATCATTTAAAGAAAGCGTAATAGCTCACTGGTCGAGTCGGCCTGCGCGGAAGATTTAACGGGGCTAAGCTATACACCGAAGCTGCGGCAATGAAGTTTACTTCATTGGGTAGGGGAGCGTTCTGTAAGCCGTTGAAGGTGAATCGTAAGGTTTGCTGGAGGTATCAGAAGTGCGAATGCTGACATGAGTAACGATAAAGGGAGTGAAAAACTCCCTCGCCGGAAGATCAAGGGTTCCTGTCCAACGTTAATCGGGGCAGGGTAAGTCGACCCCTAAGGCGAGGCCGAAAGGCGTAGTCGATGGGAAACGGGTTAATATTCCCGTACTTCTTATAATTGCGATGGAGGGACGGAGAAGGCTAGGTGAGCCTGGCGACGGTTGTCCAGGTCCAAGTATGTAGGCTGATGGTTTAGGCAAATCCGGACCATCCTAAGGCTGAGATACGATGTCGAGTTACTACGGTAACGAAGTCATTGATGCCATGCTTCCGGGAAAAGCTTCTAAGCTTCAGATTATAAGAAATCGTACCCCAAACCGACACAGGTGATCAGGTAGAGAATACCAAGGCGCTTGAGAGAACTCGGGTGAAGGAACTAGGCAAAATGGTACCGTAACTTCGGGAGAAGGTACGCTCCTAGCGGTGATGAGACTTGCTCTCTAAGCTGCCGGGAGTCGCAGATACCAGGTGGCTGCAACTGTTTATTAAAAACACAGCACTGTGCAAAATCGAAAGATGACGTATACGGTGTGACGCCTGCCCGGTGCCGGAAGGTTAATTGATGGGGTTAGACTTCGGTCGAAGCTCTTGATCGAAGCCCCGGTAAACGGCGGCCGTAACTATAACGGTCCTAAGGTAGCGAAATTCCTTGTCGGGTAAGTTCCGACCTGCACGAATGGCGTAATGATGGCCACGCTGTCTCCACCCGAGACTCAGTGAAATTGAAATCGCAGTGAAGATGCTGCGTCCCCGCGGCTAGACGGAAAGACCCCGTGAACCTTTACTATAGCTTGGCACTGAACATTGACCCTACATGTGTAGGATAGGTGGGAGACGTTGAAGCAACCGCGCCAGTGGTTGTCGAGTCAATCTT
The DNA here is from genome assembly GCF_002954615.1 of Photobacterium angustum. NCBI lineage: Bacteria > Pseudomonadati > Pseudomonadota > Gammaproteobacteria > Vibrionales > Vibrionaceae > Photobacterium > Photobacterium angustum. The sequence continues at coordinate 116,896 of NZ_MSCJ01000001.1, forward strand.
GAAATACCACCCTTGTATGCTTGATGTTCTAACGTTGGTCCCTTATCGGGATTACGGACAGTGCCTGGTGGGTAGTTTGACTGGGGCGGTCTCCTCCCAAAGAGTAACGGAGGAGCACGAAGGTGGGCTAATCACGGTCGGACATCGTGAGGTTAGTGCAATGGCATAAGCCCGCTTGACTGCGAGAATGACAATTCGAGCAGGTGCGAAAGCAGGTCATAGTGATCCGGTGGTTCTGAATGGAAGGGCCATCGCTCAACGGATAAAAGGTACTCCGGGGATAACAGGCTGATACCGCCCAAGAGTTCATATCGACGGCGGTGTTTGGCACCTCGATGTCGGCTCATCACATCCTGGGGCTGAAGTCGGTCCCAAGGGTATGGCTGTTCGCCATTTAAAGTGGTACGCGAGCTGGGTTTAGAACGTCGTGAGACAGTTCGGTCCCTATCTGCCGTGGGCGTTGGATGATTGAGAGGGGCTGCTCCTAGTACGAGAGGACCGGAGTGGACGAACCGCTGGTGTTCGGGTTGTGTCGCCAGACGCATTGCCCGGTAGCTAAGTTCGGAATCGATAACCGCTGAAAGCATCTAAGCGGGAAGCGAGCCTCAAGATGAGTCATCCCTAGACCTTTAAGGTCTCTAAAGGGTTGTTGAAGACTACAACGTTGATAGGTCGGGTGTGTAAGTGCTGTGAGGCACTGAGCTAACCGATACTAATTGCCCGTGAGGCTTAACCATACAACACCCAAGGGGTTTTATACGGACTCCAAGTACACTTGAACGTGTAGAGAACACTAGTTACCTTTCCCAGATTGCTATTTATTGTCGAATGACAATAAATAAACCGAATTTGCTTGGCGACCATAGCGTTATGGACCCACCTGATCCCATGCCGAACTCAGTAGTGAAACGTAATAGCGCCGATGGTAGTGTGGGGTCTCCCCATGTGAGAGTAGGACATCGCCAGGCTTCAAATTTTAGTTTTTGTTGTTATAACAAGAACGGTAAAGAATTTACTTAGCAACCATAGCGCAGCAGAACCACCTGATCCCATGCCGAACTCAGAAGTGAAATGTTGTAGCGCCGATGGTAGTGTGGGGTCTCCCCATGTGAGAGTAGGACATTGCTAAGTTCTAAATTGCATTATGCTGAATAGACACGCTGCGGAGCGGTAGTTCAGTTGGTTAGAATACCGGCCTGTCACGCCGGGGGTCGCGGGTTCGAGTCCCGTCCGCTCCGCCACTTACATTAAGCCCTAGTCGAAAGACTGGGGCTTTTTTACATTTGGAATAAATGAGTTAAATGTATTTGAGTGAGTTGGTAGTTCAGTTGGTTAGCCTCTTTATTGGAGAGCTTAGCGGCCTGTCAGACCGGTGGGGCGAGTTCGAGTCCCGTCTTGCTCTGCCACTTCTTAAGAAGCCTCGCTAGTCATAGCGGGGCTTTTTTCGTCTATAGTAAATAGATTAATTGTCTATTAATGAAAAAGCCCTGCTGAAGTCACAGGGCTTTGGTTTTACTTAGTTGCCATTGAAAATAGTTAAGATGATGTGAGACCTCCTTTCCTACTTTATCTGAGCTTTAATAAGTGAAGCTCTGAGCTTTGGTAATAGTATCGTTGTTGGTTATATTTACCTCCTTGCTCTTATTTCAATGTTATGCCTTAAATTTGTTCATAGAGACCTGTATGTAATATCTCCTTTTGTTGATTATCACTACGATCACGACGATATGCACGGTAACGTGATGCTAGGTAGGTAATGAGAGCTGAAAAAACAGTATAAGCCACTAAGAAAGTGATTGGTGAATGAATAACGTTGTTAGAAAAGACCCAAATAACGCCACTGATAGTGATAGCTAATTTTGTGAGTACAGCAAGTACAAGGTAGCTCATGACATATTGAGGTTGGCGAATTGCCTGATAAGCAATGAAATAGCTTATTCCAACTGCGATAATGGCAAGGCTAAAGCCCACTGTAAATGAGTGGAAATGTTCGGTGAAAAGTATGGCTAAAACGATAGCTATGATACTAAAGATAATCTTTTTCATACCGATTTCCTTGAGTGCGATAAATTTAACGCCTTTTAATCATGGACCTCAAATCGATATTTTTATGTGATTGGGCTATCTATTTTTATTTTTAGACGGGGTTATTACTGTAAATGGGCTCGATATCAAATTTTTATATGGAGGTAAATAGAATGGCAAAATATAAAAGAAAAGGGTAACTGAATGGTTACCCTATAGCAAAGATCAGCGGTGTGATCTGCTAAAACAACAGCTATGATTGTTTAAACAGAAAGGAATGCTTTTAATTGAGCAAGTACTGCTTCTGCTTGCGGTTGATCTTCCATTTCAACAAAGATACGGAGTAATGGCTCAGTACCAGAGAAACGTGCAATCGCCCAACCACCATTCTTAAAGTAAACTTTCGCTCCATCGGCATAGCTTACTTTTTCGATTTCATAGTCAAAATCAGGCAATGCTTTTTCTACATAGATCTTGTTGTAAAGACGCTCACGATCAGCTGGTTTAAAGGTACAATCGCCTTCTGCTGTGTAGGCATAGCCAAAGCGCCCATAGATCTCACCAAGTAATTCAGACAATTTCTTACCTGTAGAGCTGATCATTTCGACCAGTAAACTTGATGCGAATACACCATCTTTACCTTTGATATGACCACGGATTGTTAAACCACCTGAGCTTTCTCCACCAATGAGAGAATCATCAGCTTCCATTTGTGAGCTAATGTGCTTAAAGCCTACTGGCACTTCAAATGATTTCTCACCATAAGCTTTTGCAACTTTATCTAAAAGGTGGGTGGTTGCGATATTACGTACTACCGATCCTTTCCAGCCTTTATATTCAAGCATGTAGTAATAAAGTAGAAGTAGTACTTCATTCGGGTGAATAAAGTTACCTTTCTCATCAATAATACCTAAACGATCAGCATCGCCATCAGTACCAATACCGATGTCATAACCTTCGTGAGCGACAAGGTGCTTTAAACGGTAAAGCGTTGCAGCACTCGGAGATGGCATTAAACCACCAAACCCTGGGTTTTCACTGTCGTTGATCACGTCAACATCACAGCGAGCACTGATTAGTACCGTTTGTAGTGCATTTTTTGCCACCCCAAACATAGGATCGATAAGAACGCGAAGGTTTGCTTTTTTAATCGCTTCCATATCGATGAAATCAATAATTGAATCAACAAACTCGTTCATTGGATTGATGATTTCAACTAACTTATCGTTTTGTGCTTGTTCAAAATCAACACGTTTAACATCCGCATCGGTTAACACTGCGATTTGTTGTTCAATCTTTTGAGTAATGATTTCATCAGCATCACGACCGCCTTCAATGAAGACTTTGATGCCGTTGTAATCTGCGGGATTGTGAGACGCAGTAATACAAGCTGAATATGTCGCACCTGTTTGTTTGGCTTTAAACATTACAACAGGGGTTGGTACGAACTTATCGATGAAGCTACATTTAATGTTGTTACCCGCTAAAACTTCAGCAAACCACGTTGCGGCTTTATCGGATAGAAAACGACGGTCGTAACCAATAATGAAACCATTTTCAGTTACTGACTCTTTGATCATGATGTTAGCAAGGGCCTGAGCCACTAAGCGTACATTTGCTTGAGTAAACTCTTCACCAATGAAAGCACGCCATCCACCTGTTCCAAACTGAATCATGGAGGAACTCCTATTTCTCTCTCAAATAAAAAGAGGGAGGTGAATTCACCTCCCTAACCGTTTTAGCCCATTACAACTGTAACAGTATTGGTTGTGCCTTCAGCTTGAGGAGCGATTGCGCCTTCGACTGTTTCACCGTTTAGCGTTATAGATTTAACGCCTTTACTTACACCATTTGGGTTTTCAACTTTAATGTTGTAAGTCGCGCCACGCCATTCACGAGTCACTTCAAAACCAGGCCAGCTTGTTGGAATACAAGGATTAACAGTTAGACCTGCAAAGCCTGTTTGTACACCTAGGATAAAGTTAGTCACGGCAAAATATGCCCAACCAGATGTACCTGTTAACCATGGGTGGTTTGCACGACCGTGATCTTGGTGATCACGTCCCATGATGAACTGAACGTATGAGTAAGGTTCTGCAATACGTTTTTCAATGATGTCGTTTTGGTTGTATGGGTTAAGTGCATCGTAGAACTTCATTGCACGATCACCACGACCTAGTTTCGCTTCAGCCACCCATGCCCATGGGTTTGGATGTGAGAAGATAGCACCGTTTTCTTTCACGCCTTGATATACGCGAGTAACGAAACCGATATCATCGTTAGGGGTTGCGAATGATGGCGCATTTAGGTGTAGACCGTATTCAGAGAATAGGTTTTCATCAACGGCATCCATTGCTTTCTCACCACGATCTTGTGATGCCATACCAGAAAGCACTGCTAGGGTATTTGACTCTAAGTGAATACGACCTTCAGTCTGTTGCGCTGTACCGATCTTGTCACCGTCTTTAGTTAGACCACGGATGTACCAGCCACCTTCGTCATCCCATAGGTGTTTTTCACACGCTTCACGCACGTTTGCTGCCATTTCAGTGTATTTAGCAACATCTGCGTCTTTACCTTGATGCTTAGCAAGCTCGATGAATTCTTGTAATGCCCAGAAGTGAAGGAATGACACCATTGCTGACTCACCGCCACCAAGGTTTAGACAGTCATTCCAGTCTGCACGAAGACCTTTACAGATACCTGTGCGGCCTACGTATTCCGCTGAGAAATCGAGTGCGGCTTTCATGTGCTCATAAACAGATGCATCACCGCCGTCAGCGTATGGGATCACTTCGTCAATGAAGCTCTCTTCACCTGTTTCTGTTACGTACTTACAGATTGTTGGTACTAGCCATAGGTGGTCATCAGAACAGGTATCTTCGATACCGTGGATCTTATCTGCATCACTTGGGGTTGGAACAACTGTTGGTGATTTTGATGGCTCAACATCAGCCATGTCTGGATCGAACCAATCTGGATCAAATAGGTGTAGGCCGTAACCTGCTTTAACTTGACCACGTAGTAAGTCAACAAGACGCTTACGTGTCATCTCTGGGTTTGAGTGAGGAACAGAGATTGCATCTTGTGCGGTATCACGGTAACCAAGACCTGTACGACCGCCCACTTCGATAAATGATGCGAAGCGTGACCAAACCACACATGTTTCAGCTTGGTATAGAGTCCATGCGTTGATCATGGTATCTAGACCTTCGTTCGGTGATGTCACCTTGAACTTGTTACAACGGCTGTTCCAGTGTTCTTTAATTTCAGCAAATGCAGCATCGACGGCAGCGACATCTTGGTATTTTTGACGTAGGCGTTGACCTTCGTTTTTACCGACACCTAGGATGTAGCTAAAGCGTACTTCTTCACCCGGTTGGATAGTGAATTGCTTGTGTAGTGAGCCACAGTGGTTGTAACAGGTTTGTACGTGGTTAGAACAACGTCCTTTTTCAACCGCAATAGGGTTAGCTTCATCACGGTAAGCACCAAGGAAAGTGTCACGTTGACCATCATAGCTATCAGGATCAAATGTAGAAGCTAGGTAGTAGAAACCTTCTTTCTCATTGGTGTTGTAGTAAAGATCATATTCAATCACGCCATCTTCATAAGATGTACCAGCTGAGTACAGGCTCATCTGGTGGTTTTGGTTATCAGATTGAATGTGGCTGAAAGAGAACTCAACAAATGAGAATGCACTAATGGTGCGCACTTCATCTGTCGTATTTTTAATTACAACATCCCAAACTTCAGCATCTTCGCCTTTTGGTACGAATAATGTTTTAGTTGCTTCAATGCCATTGTAGTCACACTTAAACTTAGAGTAAGACAGACCATGACGCACTTCATACGATGCTTCATCTAGGCTTTTTGCTACTGGTTGCCATGAGATTGACCAGTAATCGCCTGTCACATCATCACGAAGGTATACGTAGTGTCCAGGGCGATCAAATGTCGCATTTGGACGGAATTTCGTTACGCGATTGTACTCTGGAGATTTGTAGAATGAGTAACCACCTGCGTTTTGTGAAATTACTGTACAGAATTTCTCTGTACCTAAGTAATTTGTCCATGGTGCTGGGACATCAGGACGAGTGATAACATATTCTCTGTTGTCGTTGTCAAAATAACCGTATTTCATTGCTTTTTAATCCTTAAAAAATTTCACTCTACTGTGCGTGGTTATTCACAGTGGCGGTAATTAATACCAGCCTTGTCCAGGTAGCTAAGTTGACCTTTTAAACGTGCTTTGAAGTCATCCCAGTTACGATGTTTAGGGTCGCTCCAGCAAATCTCCGAGACTGCCAGTAAGCGGGGGTAAATCATATATTCAAATCGGCTTTGGTTATTTACTAATTCTGACCAAAGGGCGGTTTGAATGCCTAAAATGTGCTGCCGCTCAGAGTTTTCCTCGGATAGATCACTGAGTGGGTAATAATTGTAAACTTTATCGAGGGGTAACTTTCCAGCCCAATCAACACCTGCTTCATCTGCTGAGTAACCTTGAGCTAAATCCAAGTACGTCGCTTGCGCTGGTTGCATCACAATGTCGTAGCCTTTTTGGATACATTCCAATCCAGCCTGTTCACTTTGCCATGAGAAGATGATGGTATTTTTACTGACCTTCTCACCATGGGTTGCTTCTTCCCAACCCATCATGCGCTTACCTTTACCTTCTAGTACTTCTTCGGCAAAACGTAATAGGTGCCCTTGCAGCTCTTTGGGATCGTTATAGTCATGCTCTGCCATGAATTTTTGGCAAGCAGGGCTATCTGTCCAAACACCGACAGGGACTTCATCTGCACCAATATGAACGAAAGGTGCAGGGAATAGATCGCAAATCTCAGAAAGTACATTACTAATAAAGCTGTAAGTGCCTTTTAGCGCAGGAGATAAGATGTTATCGCTATAGTTTTGAATGCTGCGATAGACAGATTTATCATCTGGATCAATCAATAAATCAGGGAGTGATAAAATAGCAGCACGACAATGGCCAGGGATATCAATCTCAGGAATGATCATGATTCCACGGTCAGCGGCATACGCAATGACATCACGAATTTCTTGTTTTGAATAAAATCCACCATAGCGTTGAGCAATATGACTAAACTGGGGAGCGAGCACTTCATTTGGCCCACGCCAAGCACCGATGCGAGTGAGTTCAGGGTATGCATCAATTTCAATACGCCAGCCTTCATCATCGGTTAAATGCCAATGAAAAGTATTAAATTTGTAGCGCGCTAATTGATCAATAAGGTGCTTTATACGATCAACAGGGTGAAAGTGGCGACCACAATCGAGCATCATGCCGCGATAGCTAAAATGCGGTTTATCATTAATATCTACCATTGGGATCTGGTAGGTGCTATCAGCTTGATGCGATGGTTTACTTGGTATTAATTGAAGTAAGCTTGAAGTCGCGTAGACAAAACCAGATGCTGAATTAGCTTGGATCCAAACGTTATCGTTTTCAACTAATAAGCGATAGCCTTCATCTGCGATGTCTTTATTTACCGCGTAATGGATGTTGCCTTGTTGTTTAACCGATACGTGTTCATTCAATAAGGTATTGAGCTCTGCTTGTAACCAATTTACTGCACCTTGCGCTAATGTGGGTGGTGTTGAAATTGCAGTATGTTGATTTATATGAAATGAGCCCTGTAATTGCGTTATCTTGTTAGGTTTAGGGATCAAAGCAATATCAGCCGCTTGGACTGGTAGCGGTGTGTTATAGCGTTCAACAGCAGGTTGATCGAGATTGATAGTACTGATGTCGACTTTTAATGGCTTAATGTACTCTGCGGTCGATGCTAATGAGATAAAGGCATCTAAAATGCCGTCATCATAAAGCGTGAATGGTGCAGTACCGACCGTGAATTCGGTATAAAAAAGACCATTTGCAGGCAAATTGTCTGTGGCTGTTAATGTACAGTAACTCCCCGTTTGGCTGATAACGCCTTTGCTTAACGTCTCTGCTCTAACGAAACGATTAAACAAAAAGTGTAATGACCAATTTTGTAGTGGAGTATCGGTTAAATTATGTAAGCTTAATGCAAAACGAGATTCGTTTTCTTTTTTATCGATTACAGTTAAATCAAGGCGGTAACTCATCATTCCCCCTTAAAGCTTATATAAATCGTGATTGCCACGTGCCATAGCAATCGCGCCATCCATAGCATCACCTTGCGGTGTTGCTATACGTTGCTGCATAGGTGGTACTAGCCATGCGTGAATACGTTCTGCAATGCTTCCCATCAAGCAAATCTTGTCTGCGCCACGTTGGATAAGTGCATTCATCCACATTTCTATATCGCGCGCTGTTTGCGATAGCATATCTATCGCGAGTTTATCGCCTTGTGCTGCATGGGCAAAAATGCTCGGTGAAAACTGACCATAATCACAAGGACGTGCTGCTTTTGACCACAATACAATATTGTCGATATCATGATTAAAATATTCGAGTACTGAACGAGCAAGCGGTGTTTGTTCAACAATACCATCAACACTTAATAGTACTTGTTGGATCAAACGCAGACCCATAACAGCACCGCCGCCTTGATCTGAAATCGGGAATTCACGACCGCCAACCACATGCTGTTGACCATCTTTTAATAAGATCCCACAAGAGCCAGTACCAGCAATTAAGATCGCGCCATCTTTACCTCCCCAAGCACCTAAACAAGCACCATACGCATCGGTATTTAATGTTATGGCACCGTAAGGGTGAGGCTGTTTCATGAAGTTATACCAAGCCTCTTGTTGTTCAGCGCCTGCGAGTGCTAGGCCTACTGACATATAACGAAAATGGCTATTATTAAGATTTGCTTGGCTGGCCGCTGTTGCTATCGCATCATTGATCGATGCCATTGCGACAGCACTGCCTAATAGAATATTCGCACTACCCGTTTTTGCTTCACCTAAAGTATTACCATCAAGATCACAGATGCGTGCACGGCAAGATGTACCACCGCCGTCAATGCCAACTAAGTAACGAATATCAGCCATGACAACGCTCCTTAAATTGCATCGTAATTGCAAGTAAGTACCAGCCACCATGAGGGATCCACTGTTCACCCCAGCGCCAGTTTTGCAGCATATCGTCTTTTTGACCATCAGGGTTGAATGCGATGTCGTCTTCGTTTTCAAAGCCAGATGTGATGCCGTTACAAACACCGCCTTTGGCGTTACTGAACCCTAAGTGAGGTAAGTAATTTGGGTTATTATGACCATGACCATCTAACATACACATGTCATACGGGTTTAAACCAACTATCCAGTCAAGTGAGCGTTGACCAAATTGCATTAAGCCTTGACGTAATGTTGGATCTTGAACATAGTTCTGTGCCATAAAAGCCATGGTTGCTAATGACGCGAGACGTGCATTTTCGCCTTGCCACCAGTAACCTGACTCATTGTTATGGGCAACAAAGAAAGCCGTTTTCTTTTCACCATCGACAGCTTTAGTGTATTGGCGAGGGTAGTGAAATGGGTTATTCACTTCTTTTGTAATCGCTAACTCAAAATTAAGCGCGTTACATAACACTTGTTCAATTGGCTTTTTGAAATTGGAATCCGTTTCTGCACTTAAATATTGCATCAGAGCAATGGCAGGAAGGCCAGCTTCAGCGGCATGGAAATAAGGACGTTCCCCGTTTTCAGTCGCAGACCAGAAATATTCAATATTCTGATCTGACATTTGACGCTTAGCCAAACGTGTAGCCCACTCACGCATTTCTACTAAATAGCGATCTTGGGAAGTACTACGGAATAACTCAACGGCGGCTAATAAGGCACAATACTCATCAATAATATTTTCCGTACTATCGTTTAAGTATTCAGTATTGTGTTGTTTTAAATGCCAATAGCCAAGTTCAGCCGCTTGAAGGTAACGCTCGGTCTCGATGCCAGTAAAAGCCCCTAAGCGAGTGCTTGATTCTAGTTGAGCAATACGAGAAAGCGCTGCTAATGCTGCAATGGTAACTCCACCACCTTGACGGAAGCCGGCTTGATAATCGTCTGACTTGATGCCTTCTTGAGTTGAATAAGCACAAATGTCACGTTGTTGCGGGGATTTGCTCCATTTGTCGAATACCGTCATATAGAAATAGCCCTGCGCGTGTTGCATGCGCAGTAAGAAATCGGCACCGAAAGTGGCTTCTTCAAGTAAACGTACACGAGTAAAGTCTGCAATATCGTCTTGCTGATCTAACTCTTCATAGGCTTTTAGCATGTTCCACACAATCATTGGTGTTTGTTGTGGATTTAAAAAATTACTAAAAGATAAGTGGCTTAGGTATTTACTTACATCGCCTGATGCATCATACCAACCACCGTGAACGTCTACGGTTTGATCTGAATTGAGTACAACGGCATTTTTATCAGCTTGATCGAAAATACCGCTGCAACGTTGAGATTTAAAGTAGTGAAGAACATCACTAAAGGTTTGTTGCATTAACACACCTTCAGCAATGGTAAAAACAGTTGATTCGCTGTTTGCGTAGCGAATACGGAACTCACCAAGTTGTTGGCAAGAAGAGAAATCAATAAGGTAAATATTACCGGTATGCCATTGTGCTATGTTGTCATAGGCATGTAATGGCAGCTGCATGATAGTGGTGTTCGTCTGGTTACAAACAAGTTCTGCAGTACCGGTTAAAGTCTGAGAGTTGGTTTGTAATAAAGCGTGTTTTACGTTGAAACGCTCATAGCCCAGATGGTTAGTTAACAGCTGCATGGATCCTCCTAGTGTCGCCAAATAAAGGTGGTTTCAGCATTGTGAAACCACCATTTAACAGCTAAGGCGACCAATAACGCAGATAAGTCGTTTTTAGTAACGAGCTATTATTAATTTTCGTATAAGTAACAACGTACAAAGTGATTGTCAGATAACTGAGTCACACCTGGAAGTTTTTCACGGCACATATCGGTAACGTGAGTACAGCGACCTGCAAATGGGCAACCAGCGCTTTCTGGTGTCCATAGCGGGATCTCGCCTTTATTACCTTTTAGTTTTTCATGAATAGACTTACTTGGATCTGGAACTGCTGATACAAGTAACTGGGTATACGGGTGTTGTGGATCGTGAATGATCTCTTCCGTATCGCCCCATTCAACCATGTGACCAACGTACATAACCGCTAGATCTTCAGCAATGTAACGTGCTGTTGCGATATCGTGGGTGATGTACAGCAGTGCCATCTCACGTTCAAACTTCATTTCTTCCATCAGGTTTAGTACACCTGCACGGATAGAAACATCGAGCATTGAGGTTGGTTCATCAGCAAGTACGACCTCAGCACCTACAGCAATGTTACGCGCTAAGTTAACACGTTGACGTTGACCGCCAGACAGCTGGTGGGGGAATTTCGCAGCTGTCTCTTTTGGCGGGATCAAGCCAACTTGTTCAAGTAGGTTGTAAACCGTTTCTTCTAGCTCTTTTTTATTGCCTGACTTCACTTTGTTGTGGATCAGTAACGGACGAGCAATATGGTGGAAAATAGTATGAGTAGGGTTTAAAGAACCGAATGGATCTTGCCATACCATTTGCACACCTTGGCGGTAATTCATTAAGTCATCATGTTTAGTGATTGACTGGATATCACGACCAAAATATTCAATTGTGCCATCTGTTGGCGCGTACATTTTTGCAATCATTTTCGCAGTCGTTGATTTACCAGAACCTGATTCACCAACAACTGAAAGACCACGACTTTTGTACATTTTGAAAGACACGTCGTTGATTGCACGCATCTTTGATTTCTTTAATGAATTACTGTTAACGGAAAAATCTTTAATTAGATTTTTACCTTCAATAATTGGATTTCCGACAGGTTTGCTCATAATGCCTCCTAAATACTGCCTATTATTTTATTAACCACGTTTAGTGAATAGGTGGCAGTTTGATAAACGTCCTGGTTCAATTTGTGTCAGCTGGGTTGGTGTTTTAAAACAAGCATCGGTTGTTTTGCTACAACGTGCTTGGAAACGACAACCTTGTGGTACTTCTAGTAAGTTCAATGGGTTACCAGGAATACCTGTTAACTTTGTTTTTGGACCAGTTAGAGGAGGGAATGAGCTACCCAAGCCCTCAGTATATGGGTGGAACGGTGTTTCTAGAATTTGCTTAGAAGGGGCAACTTCAATTAATTCACCTGAATACATGATGCCGATACGGTCAGAGAACTCGACCATTAATGACAAGTCATGAGTGATGAATAGGATTGAAAAACCAAACTCTTCTTTTAATGCGTAAATCTTTTGTAGAATTTCACGTTGAACCACAACATCAAGTGCCGTAGTTGGTTCATCCATGATGATCATCTTAGGATTTAGCGCAAGAGCAATCGCGATAACCAAACGTTGACGCATACCACCAGAGAACTGGTGAGGGTAATCACGTAAACGGCTAGGGTGGATATCAACGATTTCTAATAGGCCTTCAGCACGGCGAACTGCTTGCTGACGAGACATATTAGTGTGGCGCATGATTACGTCACAAAATTGCTCTTCCATGGTTAATACAGGGTTCAAAGCGTTCATTGCACTTTGGAACACCATCGACATTTCGCTCCAACGGAAGGCTGACATTGCCGCATCCGATTTTTTCAAAATGTCACCATGGCCTTCAAAAATTACTTCACCACCGGTAATGAATGCTGGCGGCTTATGCAGACGCATCAGTGAGAAGGCAACAGTGGATTTACCACAGCCTGATTCACCTGCAAGACCGAATATCTCACCTTTACCAATGTCAAAGCTGACATTATTTACTGCGCGAACATCACCGGCATCTGTAATGTAATCAACACACAAGTTACGAATTGAGATTTGTGGATTGGTCATTATTTATCTCCCCCTTGTAGGGCTGGCTGAGGAGCGTCCACAGCGTTTGCTTCTTTTTCTTCTTTTGCATTCTTAGCATTTTCTTTTGCTAAGTTTTTCCAGCGGCGCATGCCTTTGTGTGAACGTAACTGCGGGTTGGCAATTTCATCGACAGCAAAGTTAAGCATTGCAAGACCGACAGCAATTAGTGTTAGTGCAATACATGGTGCTAATAGCTCCCACCAAGCGCCAACCAACATTGAAGATGATGTTTGTACGTTGTACAGCATCACACCCCAACTTACAGAGTTCGGATTACCTAAGCCTAAGAATGACAGTGTTGCTTCAGTCATGATGGCAAGCATTACCGAGCCGATGAAGCTTGCACCAACGATTGAGATTAGGTTCGGTAGAATCTCAACAAAGATAATACGCCATGAAGATTCACCTAATACTTCCGCTGCTTTTACAAATTCTTTTTCACGAAGTGATAATGTTTGCGCTCGAACAACACGTGCGCCCCATGCCCAGGAGGTCATGGCGATAACCACCGCTATCGTGACCGGACCGGCTTGACCAATAAATGCCGCGATAACAAACAGTAAGGGAAGCTGAGGTATAACGAGCATGATGTTCATTGCCGCGGTTAATATTTCATCGACTTTACCGCCGAAGTAACCTGCTGAGATACCAATGATGGTTGCTAAGAAACACACCATTAAACCTGCACCAAAACCTACCGCTAGTGAAGTACGTGCGCCATATACTAGTTGAGACCAGATATCACGACCCATACGAGATGTGCCTAGTACGTGTTCTGCATCTTTTGACATTAACAGGCGACGCTTGTTATCAGCTAAGTTTTCAGCGATCCAACCGTCTGGATTATCTTGTGCCGCTTTTACTACAAACGCAGGGTACTCGTGAGGTTTACCTGTTCGTTTGTCTGGTGAGTACTGGGTAATCAGCGGAGCAAAAATAGCACCTAAAATAAATATAGTGATGATGCCTAGGCCAAACATTGCCTTAGGGTTACCAGATAATAATTTAAATAAGGCTTTCATAATTATTTGCCTCCTTTACGTAGGCGAGGATCTAGCACAACGATCAGGATGTCGGCCATGAAGTTAAAGAACAGCATGAACATAGTCATAATCAGTAATTGTCCCTGAAGAACTTGGTAATCACGTGAGTGAATAGCGTTAAGCATTACCGTACCAAGACCTGGGTAGTTAAAGATGATTTCGACAATCAACTGACCACCGATAGCCATACCCAATGCCATAGAAAGTGCCGTTACACTTGGTAGCATTGCGTTACGTGCCGCATAGTTAAAAACAACGCGGTTTTCGCTTAAGCCCTTACCTTTTGCCATTGTGATGTAATCTTCGTTTAGCAGGTTGATCATGTTATTACGCATGTTGATCAAGAAACCGCCGATTTGAATGACTGTGGCACAGAATAGTGGCAGTGCTGCGTGGTACATGACGTCTTTATAGAAAGCCCAACTTGACCAGTCGGGAACAACGCCTGGGGTAAATGCGTTACCCGTAGGGAACCAACGTAAGCCTATAGCAAAGGTGAACATTACAAGCATTGCAATTACAACCGGTGGAACCGCTTGAATAACCAACATACCTGGTGAGATAAATGCATCATAAGTACTGCCGCGTTTCCATGCCGCGAAAATACCTAAGACCGAACCAATACAGAAAGAAAGGATTACTGCAGAGCCAGCTAAAAATAGCGACCAACCTACAGCGCCACCTAACAGTTCATTAACTGATAGTGGGTAAAATTTGATAGAAGTACCTAGGTTCCACGTAAATACGTTAGCTAGATAAGAAAAGTATTGTTCATATAATGGACCATCAACAAAGCCTAATAGCTTTTTCATGGCTTCAATACGCTCAGGGGTTACCTGCGCGGTTGCGTTTGCGAACATCATGGTAACAGGGTCACCAGGCATCGCACGCGGAAGAATAAAGTTTAGCGTTGCCGCGAAAATCAGCGCGATAAAATAAAACGATAAACGACGTAGAAAAAATCCCATAACTCACACCTTACACATCCAGCTTGCCTTCCTGAGCTGAATTCAGGACGTAAAACCCCCTGACGCAAGGCGCCATACCTTTTATAGAAGAAAGGATTTAGGGGAAGAGGCGGTGCACAAGGTGTGCACCGCAAATATTAAGCAGATATTATGCTTTTGGTTTTAGATCCAGTACTTGAAGTAGACGCTCAGGAACACCTGCCCATACCATTGGACGGCCTTGAGGGTTCTTCTCATTCCACCAACCAGTGAAGCGAGTTTCGTTGTATTGGAAGTTGTTCGCACCAGACATTACTGGAACCGTAACTTGGTTTTCAGCGATGATTTTCTGGATGCTATGAGCAATCTTAGTTTGCTCACCTTTGTCAGCTGTCTTGTAGAAGCTGTCTAGTAGCGAGTCTAGCTCTGCATTTTTGAAGTAGTGCATTGCAAAACGAGGCATGCCGTCACCAGACTGGTAGCGTGAGTTGTATGCGCTATCCCAGTATAGGTATGGATCAGCACCGTTGAAGTAGTTTGTGTAAGCTACATCGTAAGTACCGTTTAGCATTGCTTCGTTGTAAACAGCGAAGTCAGGTGTACTTGCTTTCGCGTTAATACCAGCTTCTTGAAGCTGCTCTACACCTAGCTGTACAGTGTTGTTGAAGTCAGTCCAACCGTTTGGAGATTGAACTGTAAGTTCGATCTTCTTACCTGTTGGTGATTCTACAAAACCGTCGCCATCAGTATCTTTAAAGCCAGCTTTCGCTAGAAGCTCTTTAGCACCTTTCACATTGTATGTGTTAAATGCTTTGTACTTGTTGTGTACCGCTTCATCAGACCAAGTTTTGAAACCATCACCTAGGCCCGATGCGTAATCGTTCGGAGTACCCGCACCGTAGAATGCGATATCGATGATTGTTTGACGATCGATAGCCATTGAGAACGCACGACGGAAATCAACATTGTTGATTGCTTCTTTGTTACCAGCTTTTGGCGACTTGAAGTTCAACATGAATGACTGAGTACCTGCTGCTGGGTACCAGTATTTGTGATTTGGGTTCGCTGCAGCGTAAGTGCTGTCGATGTCAGGAATGAACGATGAAGTCCAATCTAGCTCAGAGTTGATGATCTTCGTTAGCAACTGATCGTTGTTCGCGATCTGAGGAACACGTAGACAGTCAACGTCTAGGTTGTCGTTATCCCAGTAGTTAGGGTTACGACATTGAACGTATAGCTGAGGAGTAAATGTTTCAATCTCAGTAAACGGACCTGTACCTACTGGGTTTTCGTTAGTGAAAGTTGATGGATTTTCAACTTTGCTCCAGATGTGCTTAGGCACTACTGGTACGAAAGAAATTTCGAAAGGAACGTTAGAGTTCGCTTCAGTTAGATCGAAGATAACCTTGTTACCGTCTTGCTTAACTGATTTAACCCACTTATTGATACCACGTTGGTCTAGCTCAGGGTTCTTCTTAACTAGATCAAAAGAGTAAACAACATCTTCAGCAGAGAACGCTTTACCGTCAGACCACTTAACGCCATCACGGATTTCGAACGTAACTTGCATTAGATCGTCAGACATGTAGTAGTCTTTCGCCAAACGCATTACTGGCTCGTTACCTTTCATTTGGTTGAAAACAACCAATGGCTCGTAAACGAAGTCACTTGTAGTGTGTAGGTTTGTTGATAGGTACGGGTTAAAGTTGCGTACCATTGTAGGGTAGAAATTTGGTACGACTGTTAGTTCACTTTTTTCTGCTGCAGATACTACTGGTGCTGTAAAAGCGGTTGCTGCTGCAACAACGGCAAGTGCTAACTTAGTTTTGTTAATATTGGCAAGCATAGCTGTTCCTTACTCTTAGCTCTGTTTCACTTAACGGAAATTAAATTGCTCCATCATTGGAGCCCTTGAACTTACTTCATCGGAACTGAGTAACGCTGAACCGGTGAATGGCCTTGTAAGCTCTCAGTGGGTTAAATATTCGCTGTAATAGATAAATCGTCAATCAAGCTTCCCGTCAAAATCGTCAAAATGTCCAATAACAACGTCAAAAACGTTAATATCAGGTTTTGTTGTTTCCGATGGGTAGATGTTAAATGTGTGTTACATCACATTTATTCCTATCATCAACGAAATCACAACCTAAATTATAAACCATTTAAGTTGTTGTTTTGTAATGAATAGTTTTGATTTATTTTGATTTTATCTATGCAGTGGTTGCTTTTTTTGTCGTTATTTCTGTGTGTAAAATTTATCGCTAATGTTTGTTGTGATTCGCTTCTCATAAACAAAAACTAATTGCTCCTTCTATCGTTACGAACCTAAATTAGCTGAAATTGCTTTAAAAACAGTCAAAAAATAGAGTGTGACTCATGTCATTTTTATGGTTTTTAATGCGATATTTTCTTATTAAAAAAAACAGTTTTATTCGATGAATAAGAATAAATTTTCGTACGAAAGGGCATATAGCTATGGTGCTAGATGAAGGCTTATCTGAGGTCATTATTTGCTTATGGATGTAATCTTAAAGAGGTAATAAGAGGGATAGCTTTCACATTTGTATATTGCTGGCATAAAAAAGGCTCCCTTAAGAGCCTTGATATATTCAGAATTAAATAATACCTAATCAACTAGTACTAATTGTATGGTGTAGTTTGTCTCGCATTGCTACAACATGCTGACGCTCTACTGTTGTTTGAGTACAGCGCTCTAGTACGTAATCCATTGTGTTGATTACTGTTCGCCAACGTGGTGTTTTTGGTAACGTATCGATATGTAGATATTTATCAAGGGTACGTGTTTGTAAGGTGCTGCGATCAAGATAGACTCGCCACAACCCACTTTCTTCTGCTAATTCAAATTTGGTTTTCTTAGCATCATTTTCCCATAATGAAAGAGTCATCGTCATCGACTCAACCATAAGTTGACGAATAAGATCTCCTTTATTTTGTCCGCTACCATCCAGCTTATCAGCCAAGCGTGTGAATTCACCACCAAGCTCTCTAAGTTGTTGTAAGTTATTTTTGTCGCCGTTAAAAGCAAACTCTGACAACATATCAACAGCATTTTCTAGTAAGCCTATACGATGATCTGCCGAAGGACCTTGGTTGTCAAAAACAAACATTTGTTTAAGTCCTGATTCTTCAGGAAGGTTAATAATATCGGTTGATAACGTTTGGATCTCATCATTAATTATGAAGCTTAACTTGCCACTGTAATGGTGGCTTTCGTTAATACCTATCGGTAGCTCTGTGGCGATAATATCCGAAATTGTATGGCGCTCTAGTTGCTCTGGTGGACGTTTAAATAACTTACCAGCGGCACTGTTAACATAGCGAATACGACCTTCATTTTGTATACAAATAATCGCTTCACTTGTCGAGTCAAGGAGCCCGAGTAAGCGGCTTTGTGCTTCAATTAAGCTGACTTCTACTTGCTCTCGACGATGAATTTCTTGCTGTAAGCTTTGGTTCTTTTGCTTTTCATGTTCAGTCTTACTGGCTTGTAGGTAAGCTTGAATACGAGCAATTAACTCTTCTTTATTAAAAGGTTTAGTTAAATAGTCATTAGCCCCACACTCAAAGCCTTTGATGCGATCTTGAATTTGCCCAAGTGCAGACAACATCATTATTGGTAATTCAAAAATCGAGTATTGCTTTCTTAATAGGGTACAGACTTCGTAGCCACTCATCTCGGGCATCATAATATCGAGTAAGATCAGATCTGGACGTTGTTGTTGGACAATATCTAATGCCTGATGGCCGCTCTCTGCTGTTTTTACTCGATAGCCAGCAAGTCGTAGAAAATTATTTAAAATCTGAAGGTTTACGGGCTCATCATCAACCACGAGAATAAGATCACCTTCAGGATTTTCAGGTAAATTGGTGCTTTCACAACTTCTGGAGTCTAGCGCTGGTACTTGGAAGTGCTGAAGTATTGAGTCATTAGATATCGCATTGATTTGCTCATTAGTAGCAAGATTTAAGGTAAAGCTAAAGGTTGTGCCAATCATAGGCTGACTGCTTACATATAAGCGGCCACCCATTAATTCAATAAGTTGACGACTAATTGATAAGCCTAGACCTGCGCCTTGTCGGTAGTTTGCCGAATTTGAGTTTGCTTGGATGAGAGGCTCAAAAATATGTTCTAACTGTTCACTTGGAATTCCTTGTCCCGTATCGACGACTTGTACACGTAATTGCTGTTCTAATACTGTGGCAGAGATAATGATCTTACCTTCAGATGTGTACTTAATCGCGTTACCGACAAGGTTATAAAGTACTTGTTCTAAACGTTGCTCATCGGCATCAACGAGTGGCAAATCTGCTGGAATTTGATTAATGATCCTTACCGGTTTGTTGCCAAGTAAATGACTAGAAAGCTCCAGTACTAATCTCACCGCTGCGGACAGATCAATCGCATGGCGATGAATATCTAAATCGCCATAACGCATTTTGTGGTAATCCAGTAGATCATCAACAAGGTTAGTTAAACGTTGTCCACTGTTGATGATCATTTCTAACTGACGACGTTGAGAATCTTTTACGGGTCCATTCGCTCCAGCAAGTAAAGATTCTGCAATACCCACCATGCCATGAAGTGGGGTGCGTAATTCATGGGATGTGGTTGCAAGGAATTCATCTTTAAGTTTATCTGCTGTTTGTAGCTCATTGTTTTTCTGTTTGATAATCTTAAGGCTTTGTTCTAACTCGTCATTTTGAGTTTTTATTAAACCTATTTTTTCGCGAATAGATCGCTGCATACGTGAAAAGCTTATCGCAAGACGACCAATTTCATCACTACGTTCAGTGCCTTCAATGACTTGGTCTAAATCGCCACCAGAGGCTTTTTCTGCTGCCCAAGTTAACCGCAGTAATGGAGCTGTAATTGAATTAGACAATAAGTGAGAGGCAAAGATCACCAAAATAATAGCGCTGATCATTGCTACGCCGAATATTTTTTCTAGTTCAGTAATACGAGCAAAAGCTTCTTTTTCTGGTAGTTCAACGACTAATGCCCATTTATTGTTAAGGATATCGAGTGGTGAAAAGGCACTCAATACTGAAATGTTATCGTAGTTTTTAAAGCTACCCACACCAGATTTACCAGCCAGTGCCTCCCTGATACTTTCACTTTTTAGCGTTGCGGGAACCCCCGTTTCTGCAGAGAAACGCAGTTTGTGATCTTGACCAATCAATAAGGTTTGAACGTAATTCGCATTATTACCAAGATCTTGAATAAGCTCAGAAATCGCCTTATTACTTAACTCCATAAAGACATAACTGTGTAAGTAGCCTTGCTGAATGATCGGTGCGGCGAACCATGCGGTTGTGTCGTCTGTGTTTGCTGATTGACTAAAGTCGGTAAATGTAACCGGTACTTGATCAGGTTTAGCCTGACTTTGTTTGGTTTTTTCGGTAATCGCTTCAAAGGTTTGTTTTAATGCTGGTGATGCTTGTGCGTTGGTAAGTAAATTGACGCCAAATAACTGGTGATTGTGAACGGAGTAAACCACGTTACCAGAACGATCAACTAACATAATGTCTTTGAAGTCAGAGCGTTTTAAATACTCTTTATAAACAGCGTTGTAGCGCTTATACATTAAACGATAGCGCTCATGCCCTACATAAGTCGTTTTATTATGGGACTCATTTTTTTTGGTGAGGGTTTGTGAGAAATAATGAGCACGTCCTTGAGATGCAAGTTGCTGCTCTATGTCTCCGAGTTGATGGTAAGCACCGACTAAGCCATAAAAACGACCACCACTGTTATTCGATAATTCAGAGCGAGCGAAACTCTTCACCTCGGATTCTTTCGCTGCGAAAAAGCTATAAAGTTGCTTTTGCTTATTATCACGTAAAGAAGCTAGGTGATTGATACTTTGTTCAGCAAGATCTTTGGTATGAGAGTTTAGAAAATATAAAGCAGATAAAACCAAAGGGGTGATGCTAAGCACAATAAAGGCCAACATTAACGTATGTTGGAGACGTTTAAATCGTTTGGTATTCTGCATTCCGGTGCCTGAATAAAATGATTATCGTTCGATTTGGATTGAGGAACAGTGACTAACGTTAAATTATAAAACGTTTTAAAAGTGACGTTTTTAACAATTTTTCCGTTCGTTAGAAATCACTAAGTCCATATATATTAATATAATACTGCTTATACTCACTTATTTAAAGTGATCAAGTACAGCGATAATGAAGCGTGTCGTAAAACACAGAATTAACGGTTTTGACGGAGTTTTGATTATAAAAAAGGGACAACAATGTCCCTCTTTAGATAAATGTTCCGTTAAAATCAATTAACGGTTATTTGGTTGCGGCGTAAATATTAAATTTATTTGTTTTTGCCGTAATGTTGCACTCACCAAGGCTTGCTTCAATTAATGGCGGATATTGTAAGAAGCTGTTAGCTACAATGACGAGCTGACCGTTATGGCTAAGGTATTGTGGTGCATCATTAATAAATAGCTCAGTAGCGGCATAAAATGTTTTTAACCCAGCATGGAACGGTGGGTTGCTGATCAAGAACTGGTATGGGCCCGTTAACGTCTTATATACATCGGTAGCGGTGAACTTACTCGCTTCAAGGTTATTGACCTTAAATGTTTCTTTTGCCGATTCAATGGCTAACGCACTGATATCACACAGCTCTAAATCAATAGTGGGGTATTTAGCTTTCATCACCGCGCCAATCACACCAGCACCACAGCCAAAATCTAATACTTTGCCGTGTAATTTAGGCAGGTTGTTAAGCAGTAATTCTGAGCCTTTATCAAACTCACCATGGCTAAATACGCCAGGTAATGAGCGAACAGTAAGTTGTACGCCAGCAATATCGATAGGATAACTACGGAACCAATCTGATAAATTAAAGGCTTTTGGCGTGTTATCACAACGTCCCCAGTAAAAACTGCAGCGACGTGCCGAATCATATTTGTTCAGTGGGCCATATTCTGCAAAGAGTTTTTCTGCACTGCGAACCCCTGAGCGGTTTTCACCAACGATACAAATTTCAACGCCAGTACCGAACTTATTCAGTAGCATAGTTAATAAGTAATCTGCTTCTGCTTTTGCTTTAGGCCAGTAAAGCAGGATCATATCGATATCTAATGTTTCTGTTAATTCAGCACCGAAGTAACTACTTACATTATTAAAACGTTCGATATCTGAGTAGAAGCCATAGTTTGTGGTAAATACCGATACCGTTTGAGCGGTTTGACATAGCTCTGATGCGAAGGTATCACTTAATTCGCCAGCGATAAGGACTTTACGGTTTTCAAAAAACTCAGATTGACGAGCAACAACCTGGCTCGCGGCGCAATAAGACATGTAACTGGCCTCAATGTAGACATCATAAATTTGGGAGCGAATTGTTCCATAATTATGTGCAGTTGAAAAGAAATCAGCAGTAGAGAGGAAGATTGAATAGAAGAAAAATGCCGCCCTAGAATAGAGGCGGCATTGTAATGACGGGTTAGTGAGAATCTTGTTGTTCTAAGAAGTCTTTAAATTCAACTTCATACATTTTAAATAACACGAGTGTTACACCAAAAATGATTGGACCGTAAATCATACCGATCAAGCCAAATAATTGGATACCCCCAATGATTGAGAAGAAGATCAGTAGGGTATTCATGCTTGAACTGCCTTGCATCAGCAATGGACGGACAACATTATCGATCGAACCGACGACAACCACTCCCCAACCCGCTAAGAATAATGCCCATTCCCATTGACCGACTAACAGTAAGTATAGAGATGCAGGTAGCCAGATCAGTGCGGTACCTACGACAGGGATTAATGAAGCAAAAGCCATCATTGAGCCCCAGAATAGCCCAGGAAATCCGCATAGCCACATTGCAAAACCACCGGCTAAACCTTGCGCGACAGCGGTTAAAAATGAACCAAGTACGGCAGATTTTGCGACTTGTTCAACTTCTTCCATAATCGCATCTTCTTGACTACGAGACAGTGGGATCACATGGCGGATCGCGGCAATCATCTTGTCGTTATCACGTAGCAGGAAGAACAGTACAAATAGCATCATCATAAAGTTAACCAATATGCTAGTAGCGTCTCCAAGAATACGTGCACTAATGTTTATTGCTTGAGAGCCCACCTGAGATGCTGTGGTTGCAATTTTCTGAATGATGACCTGAGGATCAAAATCATGGAACGGCGAGTATTTATCAATATAGAACAATACTTTTTGAGCGTAAGGATGAGCAAATAGCTCTTTCGGGCCACCGGATGTGATCCATTGATAGCTTTCTTTAGAAACGGTTGTACCTTGATGAACAATGGATGAAAACACCACAAGTAGTGGGATCACAATAATGACGGTTAGCACAAAGCAAGATAGCATTGCAGCAGTATTTGCACGGGTTGGCATTAACGCTAATAAACGTTTATGTAGCGGTGCAAAGAGTAATGAAATAATAAAGGCGAGAACAATCGGCCCTAAATAAGGTTCGATGAGTTTGTAACTGGCAAATGCAGCAACAAATAAAGCAATAATAAGGAGCCAATGGCGTGGCTCGATTTTAAATGGCTGTGGCACTGTATGTATCCTTTAATTAATAAGCGTCTTCATTACTGCTGTTATTGATAAAGATTATCATTATAATCATTGTCGCTATAACTTATCGATTATACCCTTTATCGCGGAGATGGCTTATGGGATGTTGTAATTGTGGCTGTGATGACAAAAAAAAGCGCAGACCACCGATTGCACTAATTATTTTAGTCATCATGGTACTGCTTGCGTTATATTTTTGGCAATAACCTTAGCCTTGAGCTGTGGCTATAGTTAAATACAATTTCTGTGTTTTAGATACTAAAATAATGTCATAAAAAAAGGTCACTAATTGTGACCTTTTTTATTTTTATTTATTTCAGCTTTCTGAATTATTCAGGGCTGTTTTCATGTGCAAGCGTTGCAAAAGCAAAATCAGCCGCTTCAAGTGTTGCGTCAATGACTTGATCTGTGTGTGCTAGCGACGTAAAGCATGCTTCATATGCAGAAGGTGCAAGATATACACCTTTCTCTAGCATTAAATTAAAGAAACGCTTGAAACGTTCTACATCGCATTTCGTTACATCGTCGTAGCACGTTACAGTTTCTTGATCAGTAAAGAAGAAGCCAAACATTGCACCTACTTGATTAACTGTCAGTGGAACACCGTGCTTATCTGCTAATGCTTTAAAGCCATCAGCAAGACGTTTAGTGGTATGAGCTAAGCGTTTTTCATTACCATCTTCAGTTAATACACTTAAACACGCATGACCTGCCGCCATTGCAACAGGGTTGCCTGATAGCGTACCCGCTTGATAGACAGGACCTGTTGGTGCAACAAATTCCATCACTTCACGACGACCACCAAACGCACCAACTGGCATACCGCCACCGATGATTTTACCTAGTGTTGTTAGGTCTGGTTTAATGTTGTAGTAGCCTTGAGCACCGCCTTCAGATACACGGAAGCCTGTCATTACTTCATCAAGAATTAATAGTGCGCCAAATTCATCACAGATGTCGCGTAGTCCTTCAAGGAAGCCCGGTACTGGTGGAATGCAGTTCATGTTACCCGCAACAGGCTCAACGATAATACAAGCAATCTCTTCTGGGTGAGTTGTAAACGCTTCACGTACAGAATCTAGATCGTTATAGGTTGCTGTTAGGGTATGTTTTGCAAAATCTGCAGGTACACCTGGTGAGCTTGGTTGACCTAGGGTTAATGCGCCAGAGCCTGCTTTAACGAGTAGACAATCGGCGTGACCGTGGTAACAACCTTCAAATTTTAAGATCTTATCGCGACCAGTAAACCCGCGTGCCAGACGAATAGCGCTCATGGTTGCTTCAGTACCTGAGCTCACCATGCGAACCATTTCCATCGATGGTACTAGTTTAGATACAAGATCTGCCATGGTGATTTCCATTGCCGTTGGCGCACCAAAACTTAAACCTTGTTGTGCTGCATCGATCACTGCATCACGAATAGCGGCATGGTTATGGCCTAAGATCATTGGACCCCAAGAGCCTACGAAATCGATGTATGCATTGCCATCAGCATCAAAAATATAAGCACCATCGGCACGCTCAATAAAGAGTGGTGTGCCACCAACACCGGCGAATGCTCTCACTGGAGAGTTAACGCCACCTGGAATTTTTTGTTTTGCTTTGGCAAATAAATCAGCCGATTTGCTCGTTTTGCTCATTGTGAGGTCCTATATAAAATAATCAGGCGTAGATCCAATCCACATAGTTTTCTGTCCTAGGGATTGTAGGCCAGAGAAGTGTGTAGATTGTTATTAGTCTATTGTACCTAAAAGGATGTAATATAGGGAGGGCGATTTATGGTGGTTATTTGCGCGTATTGAACAATTAAATACAGCAACATTGCTATACAAGTCACAGTTGCAAAGCTATTTTTCAACATTAGCAGTATAATAAACGCCCATCTTGGATTACTCTTCCAAATCCAATAGTTTCATTTATCCTTCCTGCATTCTATATGCAATCTTTTGACAATACGGCCGAAAAATGACTGATAAAACGCATGGGATTCACATGCCTCCTCATCTTCAACCTCGCGTTTTGGTAAGGCAATTGCTTAACCGTGATAAAACGCCTGTCTCTGTTCTATTTTTATCAGCGATTGTCGGTATTTTAGCGGGCTTAGTCGGAACCTTGTTTGAAATTGGTGTTAACTGGGTAACCGATCAACGTACAGAGTGGTTACGTGATGAAATAACCAGTGTACTTCCTCTGTGGCTTGCAGCGTTTATTGTCAGTGCTTTTCTTGCCTTTGTTGGTTATTACCTTGTTAGTCGTTTTGCCCCTGAAGCTGGTGGTTCTGGTATTCCTGAAATTGAAGGTGCGATGGAAGAAATGCGTCCTGTTCGCTGGTGGCGCGTGATCCCAGTGAAATTTTTCGGTGGTTTAGGTGCGTTAGGCTCAGGTATGGTACTGGGTCGTGAAGGTCCAACCGTGCAAATGGGCGGTAATATTGGACGAATGATCTCTGATATTTTCCGTTTAAAAGATAAAGAAGGTCGACACTCTTTACTCGCAGCTGGTGCTGCAGGTGGCTTAGCTGCTGCATTTAATGCCCCAATGGCGGGGATCATGTTTGTACTTGAAGAGATGCGTCCGCAGTTTCGTTACAGTTTAATTTCGGTGAAATGCGTAATGATCTCTGCGGTGATGTCAAATATCGTATTTCGTCTTTTACGTGGCCAAGAAGCGGTTATATCTATGCCGCAATATGACGCTCCTGCACTGAAATCATTATGGTTATTCTTAGTGTTAGGGATGCTATTTGGTGGTTTCGGTGTCCTATTTAATCGCATGATTATTTTTGCGTTAGATAGCTTTGTTAAAATTCACCGAAATGAGCGTAAGCGTTACCTTATCACTGGCGCTTTAATTGGCGGTTGCTTCGGTTTACTTCTGTTGTATTTCCCAGAATTAACCGGTGGCGGTATTTTCCTTATTCCTCATGCGACTAACGGTGATTACGGTTTAGGTATGTTAATGCTGTTGTTCTTTGCTCGTATTGCAACAACATTACTGTGTTTTGGCTCCGGTGCACCTGGTGGTATTTTTGCCCCAATGTTGGCGTTAGGGACATTGTTTGGCACTTTCTATGGCATGATCACACAAGGCATTTATCCTGATTTAGGCATTGATCCGGGACTATTTGCAATCGCTGGTATGGGGGCGCTTTTTGCTGCAACGGTACGCGCGCCTATTACGGGGATTTTGCTTGTTATTGAAATGACCAACAACTATCACCTAATTTTACCATTGATTGTTACGACTCTCGGTGCGACTATGCTTGCTCAAATGTTAGGCGGCCAACCGATTTATTCGCAGTTGCTACACCGAACAATTAAAAAAGAGCGTTTACGTCATGATTCTCCAACAAGTGAGCCTAATACTTGAACAACATAGTCAGGTATTGGATAATCAGCATAATTAACGGAAGTGTGTGAGAGGTTTTGTAATGAGCGATGCTAATTTGCCGCTAACTTTTTCTGATGTTGCAGCGAATAAAGTAAAAACACTGATCGCTGAAGAAGAAAACCCGAATCTAAAGCTACGTGTTTATATCACTGGTGGTGGCTGTAGTGGCTTTCAATATGGCTTTACTTTTGATGAAAAAGTAAATGATGGTGATATGACCATTGAAAATAGCGGTGTAACGCTAGTGGTTGATCCTATGAGTCTCCAGTACCTAATGGGTGGTACAGTTGATTACACTGAAGGTCTAGAAGGTTCGCGTTTCTTTGTTAACAACCCAAATGCAACAACGACTTGTGGTTGTGGCGCATCATTTAGTGTTTAAATGTTGATTCAATAGCTTTTGAGCTAAATAAAAGCCGACAATATGGATTGTCGGCTTTTTTGTATCTAAACAAATGCTTAGTTTAATAATATGTCATTATTAGCAACCAATGTGCTCAATTGCTGAATATGTTCAAGTTGTTGTTTAGCTTGCTTTTTAAACGTTACTTGCTCGTTGCCTGATAATGAATTGGCTTGCGGTAAATCTACTGTGCGAGGGTTTTTATGCTGACCATTTACCAAGAATTCATAGTGTAGGTGAGGGCCTGTGACGCGACCAGTACCCCCTAAAGTACCGACAGTATCACCCTGTTTTACTCGTTGCCCTTTTTTGACCATACGCTTAGTTAAATGCAGGTATTTGGTGACATATTTAGCACTATGCTTGATAAAAACGTAGTTACCGTTGTATTTGTTATACGCCGATTCTAACACAACACCATCACCTGCAGCCCAAATCGGTGTACCTACAGGAGCAACATAATCAGTGCCTCGGTGTGGCTTTACTTTTCCTGTAACGGGGTGGAGACGACGCGGATTAAAATTTGAACTGACATAACGGAAGTTTACAGGAGAGCGCAAGAATGCTTTACGCATGGCTAGCCCGTCTTTATCGTAATATTTGCCGTCGTTATTGCGAACTGCGGTAAAAGTTTGCCCCATATTGGTGAAGGTTGCGGCTAAAATCTCACCGCGATCGACTGGATTACCATCTAAATAATGTTGTTCAAATAACACTTCAAATTTATCACCAGCTCGAATATCGAGAGCAAAATCAATGTCCCAACCAAATAGCGCAGCAATTTCCATGATCTGATTGGCAGTTAATCCTGCTTTATCTGCGGCACTCCAAAAACTGGTTTCAATGGTGGCATGAGAGAAATTGGTATGCGTTTCAATTTCTTTTTTATCCATTTCACTGGAAAAGGTATTGCCATCGTGGCGAACAATCAAGGTTTCTAAATGATTACGAGGTTGGCGAAGCTCAACTAACTTCCCTTCCTTATTAAAGCCAAATTTCAGGATGTTACCTGGGCGAAGTCTTTCTAATTGTTTGGTATTGGCATCGGTATTGATAAGAGAATGTAGTGTTTTACCATCTAAGCCGATGTTATCAAATGCGATCGCTAAACTTTCACCACTTTCAATAACGTGCTTTTTCCACGTAAGCTCATCTGTTTTACCTTTACCTGAAAGAGGTGTCACCGAAGCGGTTGCAATGGCAATAGGGTAAGGTGTACCAATTTTAAATTTGCGCTCAACATGAGAAGCGGTTTCTTGCTGGGAACTCGGCATTATCGCAAGCCCTAGCATTGCTATGCCGATCAATATGATAAAAAAGATGTTCTTCCGTGGAAAACGAGGTGATGAAGTTCCTTTCATACTAAATTTTTCACATATATTCCGAAAAAATAAACGGCCTTCAGTCTAACTGGTTTCAAAAAAGCCTGCTATTCAAGTAAGATGGTCGGCTTATTATTTTTGCCAATTTTGTGGGAGCGAACAAGAATGGCCAGCATTGAACAAGCACTTATTGAGATAAAACGTGGGGTAGAAGAACTTATCCCAGAAGCCGAGCTAATTGCAAAGCTAAAAGAAAACCGTCCATTACGTATTAAATTAGGTGCCGATCCTACGGCGCCAGATATCCACCTTGGACACACGGTTATTCTTAATAAGTTGCGTACTTTTCAGGAATTAGGCCACGAAGTCACTTTCTTGATTGGTGATTTTACGGGTATGGTCGGCGATCCTACCGGTAAGAACACGACACGTCCGCCACTAACGCGTGAAGATGTATTACGCAATGCGGAAACGTATAAAGAGCAGGTATTTAAGATCCTTGATCCTGCCAAAACTACGATTGCGTTTAACTCGACATGGTTATCAGAGTTAGGTGCAGAAGGAATGATCCGTTTAGCGTCTAATCAAACCGTTGCTCGTATGCTAGAGCGTGACGATTTTAAAAAGCGTTACGGCGAGAATCGTCCAATCGCTATCCATGAATTCATGTATCCATTACTACAAGGTTACGATTCAGTAGCAATGGAAACAGATGTAGAGCTAGGCGGTACTGATCAGAAGTTCAACTTGCTAATGGGTCGTGAGTTACAGAAATCGCATGGTCAAAAACCACAGGTTGTACTGACGATGCCATTGCTGGTGGGTTTAGATGGCGTGAAGAAAATGTCTAAATCTGCGCATAACTACATTGGTGTTGCCGATGCGCCAAGCGATATGTTTGGTAAGATCATGTCTATCTCTGACGATCTGATGTGGAGCTACTTTGAATTGCTTTCATTCCG
Source organism: Photobacterium angustum (assembly GCF_002954615.1). Taxonomy (NCBI): domain Bacteria; kingdom Pseudomonadati; phylum Pseudomonadota; class Gammaproteobacteria; order Vibrionales; family Vibrionaceae; genus Photobacterium; species Photobacterium angustum. Next base: position 146,441 of record NZ_MSCJ01000001.1, read on the forward strand.
TCCAATGGATGAAATTGCTCAGTTTAAAGCCGATGTCGATGCTGGTAAAAACCCACGTGATGTGAAGTTCTTATTAGCAAAAGAGATCATTGCACGTTTCCATTCAGAAGAAGCAGCAGAAGCGGCATTGCAAGAATTCATCAGTCGCTTCCAAAAAGGTAACCTACCTGATGAAATGCCTGAGTTTGAATTCGAAGCCGGTCTTCCTATTGCGAATTTATTAAAAGAAGCAGCACTGGTTAACTCAACATCTGATGCAATGCGTATGATCCGCCAAGGCGCTGTGAAGCAAGATGGTGAGAAAGTAGAAGACACGAAACTGGTACCGACTGCTGGCAACTATGTTTTCCAAGTGGGTAAACGTAAATTTGCTCGTGTGATGATTAAATAATCACATTTATCTCGCAGCGTTATTCAAATAAAAAAGGATGCATTTGCGTCCTTTTTTATTGTCTATCAAATAGTCTTAATTAATAATAACTTGGCTTTAAATCTTAATGTTTGGTGGTTTATGAAAGCTTACTTTCTAGCTTTGATCATTATGCCGACGACAAGAGACAAGCTACTATAAAAAATTACTCTTCATTTTTATATCGACTGGCTATGGAATCGATTCAACATATTATTACTGATCTCACCCCGCTGCTGCAGCAATACGGGTACTATATTCTGGCATTGGCAATTGCTGTTGAAGGTATGGGGATCCCAGCGCCTGGTCAGTCGTTATTAATCGTCGCGAGTTTATTGGCATCGTCAGGTAAAATGTCGTTACCTATGGTGCTATCTGTTGCTTGGGCAAGTAGCTTTATTGGTAACAGTATTGGCTACTTTATTGGACGCCAATTTGGTCATATCTTAACGAAGAAAGAATGGATTAAACCGCGAACGCTGACCAAGTTACATCAGTTTATTGACCGCTATGGCATGCTAGGGCTTGTGATCAGTCGTTTTGTTGAAGGCATTAAACAGTTCATGTGTATTGGCTGTGGTATTGCGCAAATGCCAATTCAACTTTTTTTATTAGGTAACTTCTTAGCGGTAACGATCTGGCTATTGGTATTTGGTGTGGCTCCTGCTTATCTACATGACGAATTAGGGCCTATTTTAGCCTTCTATCATAAATATCAGATGCAATGTTGGTCTGTCGTCGTTGTACTTGCTTGTATACTTGGATGGTGGCTTGTCCGTCGATTCAAGCGTCGTAAAATCTCGATTGAAGAATAAGTTAGCCTTGTTTGTATCACATTAAAAAACCGCCAGTGTTGGCGGTTTTTTGTTAATTACGCAGTGCAAAAATAGGTAGAGACAGATTCCACTTAATGGCTGCAAGTCTTATGGTGAGTGTAGTAAAGATACCGATCACTGCAGCAACAGAAGGCAGTACGCCTAAAGATAAGCCTATGGTGTGTACCATACCACCTAGAATACAGGCTGTTGCATAAACCTCTGTACGTAATACCATTGGTATTTCTCGTCCGAGTACATCTCGGATCACGCCACCACCACAACCTGTTATTACACCCATGATCACAGCAACCATTGGCGATGCACCATAACGTAATGACTTTTCGACACCGATAGCAACAAAGACTGCTAATCCAATCGCATCAGCGACAGGAAGAAAATACCATGGCATCCGTTTTGGACGTTGAGTTGCGAGCATAGTAATAATGCAGGTAATAAAAATCACCCATAAGTAATTGGTATCTTTGATCCAAAACACAGGGGTAGCACCTAGTGCCATATCACGAATAGTGCCGCCACCAATAGCTGTTACGCTGGCTAGCACGACAACGCCAAAAGGATCCATGCGTAATCGTCCTGCCATGAGTACTCCCGAGGCTGCAAAGATTGCAGTACCAAACATATCGAGAATATAGATGAGCATGTTTATCCCTATTTAATAGAAAAGGGGGAAAGTAGGCAGGCGATTGTACTGCCTAAATAGCTAGGTACAACTATAAAATCCATCTTTAGTGAGGTTATTCACAGCAAAGGTGAGGTGTTTCTTGCATTATCCAGTAGTTGACACACTTGCTTTACGGCTTTAAGAGTGCGAAGTGTAGGGCGGTTTAACCAATCGCTATTGAGTTGATAAAGCTGATGATTATCAACTGCAGGCAGTTTTCCTTGCCACTTTAACCATGGGCTATTTTCTTTTGATGTTGCATGACGTGAACCGAAAATGACGCTAGGTTGGCGAACAACAACTTGCTCTTGATTGACTTGTGGGTATGCCGCGGTGCTGGTGGCAAAAATATTTTCTCCACCGCAAATATCAAAGACAGGACTCGGCCAGTTGCCATCTGAAATCGTCAACATAGGGCTATCACTTAATTGATAAAAGTAACGTACAGGAGACTTGTTCTGATAGCGTGCTTTAATTTTGGCGAGTTGTGTTTTAAATGTTGTAGCTGCAGTAATCGATTGACTTGGATCATCAGCAAATTTACCCAGTTTGATAATCGTATCTGCAATATCGGTTAATTGCGTTGGATTTGAATAAAAGATCTTAATCCCAAGTTGTTGTAAGCGAGCCATTTCACGACTAGGGTTCCCTCCTTTCCACGCCAAAATTAAATCAGGCTTTAAAGTAAGAATTCGTTCCATTTTAATGCCGCGATAATTTGCAACACGTTCTAATTTTTTCGCCTGATCTGGGTAGTCACTGTAATCACTGGCGGCAATCAGTTTATCCCCCAAGCCCGCACTGTAAGCCAGCTCCGTCATGTGTGGCGATAAGCTAATAATGCGTTGAACAGACTGTGATTGTTCTGCAAAGGCTGAGGTGAATGGGAATAGAACCGCAATGAGAAGTAGGAAGCGCATTAAGCTAGTCCGTGAAAAATAATTAGTAAGCCGCTTTCGATAATGATCCAACACCATAAACGACTTGTCATTAATTGCTGAATTTGTGCAAGGTGTAACGATGCGGGGGCAATTTTCCCTCCGATACGCGGTCGTTCCATTTTCACTTTGTTGTACATCGCGGGGCCGCCAAGGGATAAAGACAGTTTATGTCCGGTTGCGGCTAATAACCAACCCGGCCCTGGTAGCTGCCAATTTTCACCTTGCTGCATTAAACCATGAAAAGCATTTTTGGCATTTTGGCCAAGGGTAATTAATAGAGCAAACAGGCGAAGCGGCACAATATCTAAAATAAGTGCGATGCGAATCGCAGGTAAACCAAAAAAGCGGAACTGTTCACGGCTTGGTGACCAAGATCGCGCAAGACTAATGGCTAAACGATACATAATCGCCGCAATACCACCACCAATGGCATACCAGAATAAGACGCCAATGACATTACGGCCGTAACCAAGTAATAGGGTTTCAGCACCCGCTTTACCTAGTCCAAGTAATGATAAATTTTCAGTATTACGATTAACGTGATCGGCTAATAACTCACGGCATCTGCCTTTGTGTTCAAGGTTATAGGCTTGGTTAAATTGTTTGCCTAATTTAGCCGATGTTTGCCAGTCTATTGCCATCCACAATAGGGTCATTTGGAAAATCGTTTGATACCAAACCAGTTGGCTAAAAGCGAACAATAAGATCAGTACCGTGCCTGACATTAAAAACCAAGCAAGTGAGCCTGCGAGAATACGTTGAGAGGGATTCTCTTTCGGGTGATTAACACGCTCTGCAATGAGCAGTGCGAGACGTTGCCAAATAACAATGGGGTGAAGCGGGTAGGGAATGGGTAAAACCCAATGCAATAATAACGCTCCCCACAAAGCGAGTAGGGAGCTATTAGTTGTGAGTAACGCAACAAGTGATTCCATCATCCGTGACAGCTATTCTCGTTTTAGGCTAGATGCTAAGCAAGGCCACTTAAATTAGTTACTACAATGAGGTTACTTAAGTAACTCAACCATTTTCTCAACCATGATTGATGAGCTTTTTGCTGCAAGAGGCAGGAACTCATCAAAGCTCATTGGCGATTCTTTATCTGCAACATCAGAAATGGCACGAACCACAACAAATGGTACTTTGAATTGGTGACAAGCTTGAGCAATAGCTGCTGCTTCCATTTCAACTGCAACTACTGATGGGAAGTGAGTGCGAATGAAGTTTTGTTTTTCAGCACTACATACAAATGCATCGCCAGTACAGATCAGTCCGCGAACAGCGTGTGGCTTTTCAGGTAAAGCAGATAGTGCTTGCTCTGCTACATCCATCAGTTTTTCGTCAGATAGGAAAGCGGCTGGCTGCTGTGCCATTTGACCGATCTCATAACCAAATGCTGTCACGTCTGCGTCGTGGTAGCGAACTTCCGTTGAGATCACAACATCACCAACGTTAAGGCTTGATTCAAAACCGCCAGCAGAGCCTGTATTGATCACAACATCAGGTTGGAACGTTTCAAGTAATACGGCTGTGCCTACTGCTGCTGCAACTTTACCAATACCTGATTGTAACAAGACAACATCAGCACCATTTAGCGTACCAGTGTAGAGAGTACAACCTGCTTTGTTGTGTGTTTCGCAGTTTTCTAGTTGTGCTTTTAGGATCGCAACTTCTTGCTCCATTGCGCCAATAATGCCGATTTTCATTGATTCGTTCTCTTGTTGTTCAAGCGGTGCACCGAGGGTGCTGTCGTGTTAATTAGTGTACCATGAGCAATAGAATTTATACCAAAAGTTATCGAACGCTAATTTTTGATCAATAAAAAAAGCGGAAGGTTGCCCATCCGCTTTAGTTTGTTTAATTAACGTATTTAGACGTTTAGATAATCCAGTATGCCATCAGCGGCTTTACGGCCTTCATCAATGGCTGTTACCACTAAATCTGAACCACGAACCGCATCACCGCCAGCAAAGATTTTCGGGTTTGTGGTTTGATAGGCAAAGTGTGCATCGAATGAGGTTTTGATCCGTCCCCATTGATCCAGTTCAACATCATATGGTGTCAGCCATGGCATCGCGTGAGGTTGGAAACCAAACGCCATGATCACAGCATCTGCACCTAATACGTGCTCACTACCTTCGACAGGCTCAGGGCGACGGCGTCCAGCGCTATCTGGCTCACCTAGCGCTGTTTTCACAACTTTAACGCCAGTTACTTTGCCTGAATTATCCACTTCAATACCTAATGGCTGAAGGTTAAACATAAAGTTTACGCCTTCCTCGCGGGCATTTTTCACCTCACGTTTTGAACCCGGCATATTGGCTTCATCACGACGATAAGCACATACCACATCTTTTGCACCTTGGCGGATTGATGTACGCACACAGTCCATCGCGGTATCACCACCACCGAGTACGACCACGCGTTGATCTTTCATATCTAAGAATGTCGATGGACTTTCTAGTTCCATTACCTTGTAGGTATTAGAAATCAAAAATGGCAATGCGTCATATACGCCTGTTGCTTCTTCATTTTCCAATCCTGCACGCATGTTTTTATACGTGCCGACACCTAAGAACACCGCATCGTAGTCAGCCAGTAGCGATTCCATCGTGACGTCTTTACCGATTTCAGTATTGAGCTGAAACTCAACTCCCATTTCAGTAAAGATTTTACGACGGTTAACCATTACATCTTTTTCAAGCTTGAATGATGGGATACCAAAGGTCAGCAAGCCACCAATTTCAGGGTAGCGGTCAAATACCACGGGTTTTACGCCGTTACGAACAAGAATATCAGCACAAGATAATCCGGCAGGGCCTGCACCGATGATCGCAACTTTTTTATCTGTCCACTCTACCCCTGACATGTCAGGTTTCCAGCCCATCTCAAAGGCTTTATCGGTAATGTATTTTTCAACATTACCAATTGTCACCGCACCAAAGTCTTCGTTTAAGGTACAAGAGCCTTCACATAGTCTGTCTTGAGGACAAACACGACCACATACTTCCGGTAAGGTATTAGTCTGGTGAGATAGCTCAACGGCTTCAATAATACGTCCCTCATTAGCCAGTTTTAGCCATTGAGGAATGTAGTTATGAACAGGACATTTCCATTCACAATAAGGGTTACCACAATCTAAACAACGATCCGCCTGCGCACCTGCCTGCTGTTTAGTAAACGGTTCGTAGATTTCAACGAACTCGATTTTACGTACATTTAGTGGTTTCTTTGGTGGGTCGATACGTTCGACGTCAATAAATTGGTAAACATTCTGGCTCATTCGGTTTCCCTCCCTTATTGCGCCTGAAGACGTAGTTCAGAAGCTGAACGACTTTGGTGACCCAGCAGGGTATTAATGTCTGCTGACTTAGGCTTCGCAAGATAGAATTTCGGGATCCATTGATCAAAGTTCGCCAAAATTTCTTGTGCTCGACTTGAACCTGTTTCTTGTAAGTGACGGTCGATTAAACCACGTAAATGTTCTTGGTGGATCTGTAGCTCGTCAAGAGGTAATGCTTCAACTAGCTCTGGATTCACGCGTCCTGCGAAATCGCCATCTTCATCAAGAATATAAGCAAAACCGCCCGTCATACCTGCGCCAAAGTTAACGCCTGTTTTACCTAAAATAGCTACGATACCGCCAGTCATATATTCACATGCGTTATCACCAGCACCTTCTACAACGGTAATGGTGCCAGAGTTACGCACAGCAAAACGCTCACCCGCTTTACCTGCAGCAAATAACTTACCGCCCGTTGCGCCATACAAACAAGTATTACCAATGATGGTCGCTTCACTTGATTTAAATGCAGAACCTTGTGGTGGACGAATAGTAATAATGCCGCCCGTCATGCCTTTACCCACATAGTCGTTTGCATCACCTGTTAATTTCAGGTTTAGACCGCCTGCATTCCACACCCCGAAAGACTGACCCGCAGTACCGGTTAAGTGCAGTGTTACTGGACTTGCTGACATACCTTGGTTGCCATAACGCTGGGCGATTTCACCAGATAGACGTGCGCCAATAGAGCGGTCGGTGTTACAGATGTCAAAGTAGAAATCACCACCGCTACGACTTTCAATCGCAGGTAAGATTTGATCGACTAAAGTCTGGCTTAGCTCTGCGTTATCAAATGGTGTATTAGGCTCGCTGCAGTAGAGTGTTTTACCTTCTTTTGGTGTTGGAGCAACCAAAATTGGGCTTAAATCAAGCTTGGCTTGTTTTGCTGTAAAGCCTTCCAATGTTTCAAGAAGATCGGTACGACCAATTAGGTCTGTGAGTTTTTCTACGCCTAATTGCGCTAATAGTTCACGTACTTCTTGCCCAACACCGATGAAGTAATTCATAACTTGTTCAGGCAAGCCTTTAAAGAAGTCACGACGCAGTTTTTCATCTTGGGTAGCGACACCTGTCGCACAGTTATTAAGGTGACAAATACGCAGGTATTTACAACCTAGAGCAACCATTGGTGCGGTACCAAAACCGAAGCTTTCCGCACCTAAAATTGCTGCTTTTACAACATCAAGGCCGGTTTTCAAACCACCATCGACTTGCAGACGGATTTTGTGACGTAAGCCATTACTCACAAGTGCTTGCTGAGTTTCAGCAAGACCAAGCTCCCATGGGCTACCGGCATATTTCACCGATGTTAGTGGACTTGCGCCTGTACCGCCGTCGTAACCTGAAATGGTAATTAAATCAGCATAGGCTTTAGCCACACCCGTTGCGATAGTGCCAACCCCAGGTTCTGATACCAGTTTGACCGATACCATGGCACTTGGGTTAACTTGTTTTAAATCGAAAATCAGCTGAGCTAAATCTTCAATCGAATAAATATCATGGTGAGGTGGTGGTGAGATCAGGGTAACACCCGGTACCGCATAACGCAGTTTCGCGATTTCGGTTGTCACTTTATGGCCGGGTAGTTGACCACCTTCCCCAGGTTTAGCTCCTTGTGCTACTTTGATCTGAATAACATCCGCATTCACAAGGTAGTGTGGAGTCACGCCAAATCGACCTGAAGCCACCTGTTTAATCCGTGAGTTACGTTCGTTACCGAAGCGACGAGGATCTTCACCGCCTTCACCGGAGTTTGAACAACCGCCTAAACGGTTCATGGCGATAGCTAATGCTTCGTGCGCTTCTGGGCTTAATGCACCAATCGACATTGCGGCTGAGTCAAAACGCTTATAAAGCTCAGTCGCAGCTTCAACCTGTTCAACCGGAATCGATGTTGTGCCATCTTTTAGCTTAAACAAGTCACGAATAGCAGCTACTGGGCGCTCATTCACTTCTTTAGCAAAGGCTAAGTAATCTTGATAATCGCCTGATTTCACGGCTTTTTGCAGTGTACCGACAACATCAGGGTTATAAGCATGGAATTCACCACCGTGAACGTATTTCAGTAAACCGCCATGTTCAATCGGTTTACGTTTCAACCATGCTTTACGTGATAAGTTAAAGAGATCTTGTTGGAAGTCACTAAAGTCAGCGCCTGCAATACGGCTCGAAACACCTTTAAAGCAAAGTTCAACGACTTCATCACTTAAACCGACAGCTTCAAATAGCATTGAGCAGCGGTATGAAGCAATGGTCGAGATCCCCATCTTCGACATGATCTTAAATAGACCTTTATTCATGCCATTTTGGTAATTACTCATCACTTCACGGTAAGACTTATTAATTGCCCCCGCATCGATCAACTTACCCAGTGATTCATAAGCAAGGTAAGGGTAGATAGCGGTAGCACCAAAGCCGAGAAGTACGGCAAATTGGTGAGGATCGCGAGCGGTTGCTGTTTCAACCACGATGTTAGTGTCACAGCGTAGGTTATTATCAACCAAACGTTTTTGAACCGCCCCTACAGCCATTGCTGCTGGAATGGGTAATTTATCTTTATTGATCCCGCGATCTGATAAAACAACCAGTACAGCGCCATCTTTTACGACACGTTCAGCTTCATCGCATAGATCTATTAGTGCTTGCTTGAGATCTTTTTCATTTGGATTGTAGTTAATATCAATAATGCTGTTGGCATAATATTGATCATCTAACTCAAGTAATTGAACAAGATCAGAATACACTAACACTGGCGATCCAAACGCCACACGTTGTGCATGGCTATCGGTTTCACAGAACACGTTAATTTCGCGACCAATACAGGTAGCGAGTGACATGACATGCTTTTCACGCAGTGGATCGATAGGTGGGTTAGTGACCTGTGCAAACATTTGACGGAAGTAATCGGTGATCGGTCGTTCTTTTGATGACAATACTGCCATTGGCGCATCATCACCCATAGAGCCTGTAGCTTCTTGGCCATTTTCACCGACAACACGCAGTACTTGATCTAGCTCTTCACTGCTTACCCCAAATTGCTTGTGATAAACCGACAGTTCGTCATCAGTTAGCGAGCGGCAACCTACTTGCTCATCCCCTAATTGTTCAAAAGGGGTTAAGCGTTTAACGTGACTATCCATCCATGCTTTATAAGGATGACGTCCCATTAGCTCGTTATCGATATCTGATGAATGCCAAATTTTGCCAAACTTTGTATCAATAACTAATAATTCACCGGGACCAACACGACCTTTTTCAGCGACCTCATCTGGGGTGTAATCCCAAATGCCGACTTCAGACGCTAGGGTGATCAATTTATCTTTGGTGATCACATAACGAGCTGGACGAAGGCCGTTTCGGTCAAGGTTACAAGCTGCATAACGTCCATCAGACATTACGATACCTGCTGGGCCATCCCATGGTTCCATGTGCATCGAGTTAAAATCGTAAAAAGCACGCAGTGCTGGATCCATATCAGGGTGGTTTTGCCAAGCTGGTGGAACAAGCATGCGCATGGCACGGAATAGATCCATACCACCTGATAAAAATAGCTCTAGCATGTTATCAAGGCTAGAAGAATCAGAGCCTGTTTCGTTAACAAATGGCGCTGCTGTCTTTAAATCAGGCAGCAGTGGCGAGCTAAATTTATAGCCTCGAGCTCGTGCCCATTGGCGGTTACCTGTAATGGTATTGATTTCACCATTATGGGCTAAATAACGGAAAGGCTGTGCTAACGGCCAGCGTGGCTGAGTATTGGTTGAGAAACGCTGGTGGAATAAACAAATCGACGACTCTAATCGAATGTCACCCAAATCTAAGTAGAATTTCGGTAGATCAGAAGGCATGAATAAGCCTTTGTAGACAATCACTTGAGTTGAAAGGCTACAAATGTAGAAATCACTATCTTCGGTAATACGTTTTTCAATGCGACGACGAGCGATGTAGAGGCGGCGATCAATATCGCGAGGCTTCCAACCTGCAGGGGCATTGATAAAGACTTGCTCAATATTAGGTAGGGATTCTTGAGCAATAGGACCGAGAACGGCAGGGTTTACAGGCACTTCACGCCAACCTACTACCGATAATGTTTCTGTTGCCAGCTCTTCATTAATAATAGTTCGAGCTTGTTCGGCAAGTACCGGATCTTGGCTTAAGAAGATTTGTCCCACGGCAAATTCACGGGATAGGTTCCAGCTTTTTTCATCAGCAATAATACGGTAGAAATTATCTGGTTTTTTAATCAATAGACCACAGCCATCACCTGTTTTACCGTCTGCGGCGATACCACCACGGTGAGTCATGCGATCTAGTGCGGATATAGCGGTACGAACAAGTTTGTGGCTGGTTTGGCCTTCGATATGGGCAATCAGACCAAACCCACAGTTATCTTTTTCCAGTGATGGGTCATACAGTGACATTGCAACTCTCCCTTGCACCTGTTTGGTATAAACAGGTTTACTGCATTAATATGATAATCATCCTGATCATCAGTATGCTTCCTGCGATTCATCAAAGTACCCATAATTTACAAAAAGGTCAAATAGACATAACAACTAGCGCTAAATATTATGATGTACATTAAAATAGTAATAACATCTTAAAGTTCAATTAAATATAGTGAATAGCAAGTGTTTATCCTGATTGGAAGGGCGTGATTAAAGTCTTAATATTAATAATTAAGTATAGGTTTTCAGGGGGGTACGGGGAAATGTTGAGGCTAACATTGAATATTGAGAGTTATAACAGTAAAAAAGCCAGCTCATTTGAGCTGGCTTTAGATTAAAGATTAACTTTACGTAGAAGTTAAGAAAGCATTAATGAATCAGCTTTTGCTTCAAGGTTTGTATTACCCATAAGGTAAGCATCAACTGCACGAGCAGACTCTCGACCTTCGTTAATACAACGTACAACCAATGATTGACCTGTACGCATATCACCTGCTGCAAATACACCTGCTTGGTTAGTTGCGAAATCTTCAGTTGCAACATTACCACGCTCATCTAATGCGATATCAAGTTGAGCAAGAACGCCTGTTGGTTCTGGGTGTAAGAAGCCCATTGCTAAGAAAGCAAGATCACAGGCAATCACACGCTCTGAACCTTCAACTTCATCAAACCCTGGGCGCTCGCCTGGTTTTGCTTCTTGCCAAACGATATCAGCAATACGTAAGCCTTTCACATTACCGTTATCGTCAGAGATAAACTCTTTGGTTAAGATGTTCCAGTAACGATCACAACCTTCTTCATGTGAAGTTGATGTTTTCATGATCATTGGGTATGACGGCCATGGCTGATTAGCTGGACGCTTTTCAGGTGGAACAGGCATGATCTCAACTTGAGTAATACTTGCTGCACCGTGACGGTTTGATGTACCTACACAGTCAGAGCCTGTATCACCGCCACCAATAACCACAACATGTTTACCTTTGGCGTGGATCTCTTCGGTTTTTAAATCCATATCGTTGGCACGACGGTTATTTTGCGCAAGAAATTCCATCGCAAAATGTACGCCATTTAGCTCACGACCTGGGATTGGCAGGTTACGAGGAACGGTTGAACCGCCTGTAAGTAGCACGACATCAAAGTCTTGGCGTAATTGCTTAGCATTGATATCTACACCAATATGCGCGTTAACTTCAAATTTAACGCCAGCTTCAGCCATTAGGTTGATCTTACGATCAATGATATCCATACCTAGCTTAAAGTCAGGAATACCAAAACGAAGAAGACCACCGACTTTTTCATCACGCTCAAACACTGTCACAGTGTGACCAGCGCTGTTTAGCTGCTCTGCGGCTGATAAGCCCGCAGGGCCTGAACCGATAATTGCAATGGTTTTACCTGTTCGAGAACGTGGTGTTTTAGGCTTGGCATAACCTTCACGGTAAGCCGTTTCAACAATTGTTTTCTCGATATTACAAATCGTGATGGGATCTTGGTTGATACCTAATACACAGCCACTTTCACAAGGGGCTGGACACACACGACCAGTAAATTCTGGGAAGTTATTCGTTGAGCTTAGGATGTTCCACGCTTCTTCCCAGCTATCGCGGTAAACCGCATCATTAAATTCAGGAATAATATTCCCAATTGGACAAGAGTTATGGCAGAACGGTACACCACAATCCATGCAGCGTGATGACTGTTCATTGATCTTGTCACCAAATTCATCGTTTAAAACGAATTCTTTGTTATCTTGAATACGAACACTCGGGTCCAATTTTTTTGGCAATTCACGGCCAAATTCTAAAAATCCTGTTGGCTTACCCATTGATTGCCTCCAACGCTTCCTTGTCTTGAGCTTCAGCTTCAGCTTTACGCTTTAGTAATACGGCTTTGTAATCCCTTGGCATAACTTTCACCATCTTCTTCAAGTTATCTTCGAAGTTAGATAGGAAAAGCTCTGCAACCGTACTACCTGTTAATGCAACATGTTTAGTTAGCATGTTCAGTAGCAGTGCTTGATCTTCTTTTTCGATTGGATCTAAATCGACTAACTCAGGGTTTAATTTGGTTTCAAAGTCATCGAACTGATCCCAAACATAAGCAACACCACCACTCATACCCGCAGCAAAGTTACGACCTGTTTGACCAAGGATAACGGCAACACCACCAGTCATGTACTCACAACCGTGGTCCCCGACACCTTCAACCACAACTTGAGCGCCTGAGTTACGAACACAGAAACGCTCGCCAGCAAGACCGCGAATGTAAGATTCACCTGATGTTGCGCCGTAGAAACAAACGTTACCCACAACGATGTTATCTTCAGCAACAATGTCTGATTTCGCATCAGGGTAAAGTACTAATGTACCGCCTGATAGGCCTTTACCCCAGTAATCGTTAGCATCGCCTTCAACTTCAAATTTCACGCCTTTAGCAAGGAATGCACCGAAGCTTTGACCTGCTGAACCAAAGAACTTCACGTTCATCGGCTGTGGTAAGCCGCTGTCTTTGTATACTTTCGAAATTTCATTCGACAGCATAGTACCTGCACTTCGATCGGTATTGATGATAGGCAACTCAGCATTCACTGCTTTACCTTCCGTCAGTGCTGGCTGTGCAAGTTCAATCAATTGACGGTCTAGTACGTTATCCAAACCATGATCTTGAGGACGTTGGTTGTAAATACCATCTTCAGCACGTGGCTTTTCAACGTAAAGTACAGGGCTAAGATCGAGGTTCTTGTATTTCCAGTGACTGACATTATCACGGACTTTCAGCTTGTGAGATTGCCCTACCATTTCTTCAATAGTGCGGAAGCCAAGCTCTGCCATTACTTCACGTAAACCTTCTGCCATGTATTGGAAGAAAGTCACAACGTCTTCTACGCGACCATCAAAGCGTTCACGTAATGTTTTGTTCTGTGTTGCGATACCAACAGGACAAGTATTCTTGTGACACTTACGCATCATGATACAGCCTTCAACAACTAGTGCAGCTGTTGCTACGCCCCATTCTTCAGCACCCAGAAGAGTGGCGATAGCAAGGTCACGTGGTGTTTTCATCTGACCATCAGACTGAACAACGATACGGTTACGTAAACCATTCTTCAGTAGCGTCTGGTGCGTTTCTGCTAGACCTAATTCCCACGGTAGACCTGTGTGGCGAATAGATGACATTGGTGATGCACCTGTACCGCCATCAAAACCTGCAATAAGAACAACATCGGCTTTGGCTTTAGCAACGCCTGATGCAATCGTACCTACACCTGCTTCTGATACCAGTTTGACGTTGACACGACCTGCGCGGTTAGCATTTTTCAAATCGTAGATCAGCTGGGCTAAATCTTCGATTGAGTAAATATCATGGTGAGGCGGCGGAGAAATTAAGCCAACCCCTGGTGTTGAGTGGCGTGTTGCACCAATCCAGTCATCGACTTTATCACCTGGAAGCTGACCACCTTCACCGGGTTTCGCACCTTGAGCCATTTTGATTTGCAGCTCATCAGCGTTAGTTAGATAGTAAGAGGTTACACCAAAACGACCTGATGCCACCTGCTTGATAGCAGAACGTTCCCAATCACCGTTGTCTTTCTTCTCAAAGCGAATTGGATCTTCACCACCTTCACCTGAGTTAGATTTTGCGCCGATGCGATTCATCGCAACAGCCAGTGTTGAGTGCGCTTCGTAAGAAATCGAACCAAAGCTCATTGCACCTGTGGCAAAACGCTTAAGGATATTCTCGATTGGTTCTACTTCTTCAAGTGGGATAGAGCCTGCAGGGTTTTTGATGAAATCAAGTTGGCTACGCAGTGTTGCAGCGTTATCACCTTGATCATCAACCGCTTTCGCATATTGCTTAAATTGCGCGTAATCTTTTTCACGTGTTGATTGTTGTAGCAGTGAAATGGTTTCAGGGTTAAACAAGTGTTTCTCACCACGTTGCTTCCACTGATATACACCACCTACATCAAGTACTTGTACTGGGATTTCACGAGTAGGGTAACCAACACGATGACGGACTAAGACTTCTTGCGCGATATCATCAATCGTTAGACCTTGAATACGCGTTACAGTACCTGTGAAGTACTTATCAACCACAGATTTACTGATACCAAGTGCTTCAAAAATTTGTGCGCCGTGGTATGACTGTAGCGTTGAAATACCCATCTTAGAGAAGATTTTCAGCAGACCACCGTTAACCCCTTTACGGTAGTTATCAAATAAAGTGTCTGTCGGTAATTCAGGATCCAGTTTACGCTTGCGTTGTAAATCAACCAGTGTTTCAGTGACTAGATATGGGTTAACGGCGTTAGCACCGTAACCAACTAGGGTTGCAAAATGGTGTGTTTCACGTGCATCACCGGTTTCAACCACGATGTCACATTTCGCACGAAGACCTTTACGGATCAGGTGGTGGTGCACCGCGCCAACAGCCAGCATTGCAGGAATAGCCGCATGGTTAGAATTAACCGCACGGTCAGTTAGAATAATGATTGAATAACCATCAACGACTGCATCTTCTGAATATTGACAAATACGTTTAAGTGCACGCTCTAGTTTGCCATCTTCGCCACTTGCATTAAATACAATATCCAATGTTTTCGATTGAAGATGTTCATTATCAATCTCACGGATTTTCTCAAGTTCAGCATTAGAAAGAACAGGAGATTCAAGTTCAACTTTTTGGCAATGCGCCGGTGTTTCAGCTAGCAGGTTTTGATCCTTACCGAGGTAAGTATTCAATGACATAACCATACGCTCACGAATTGGATCGATTGGCGGGTTAGTCACCTGTGCAAATAGCTGTTTAAAGTAGTTTGATAAGTGCTGGGATTGATGAGAAAGCACGGCTAGCGGCCAGTCTGCCCCCATCGCACTTAGTGGCTCATAAGCGGTTTTCGCTAAGGGAACGATAATGTCGTTCACTTCTTCTGAGCTCACACCAAACGCTTGTTGATGATGTAACAAACGCTCAGGTGTTGGCTGATGATGCATATTATCAGCTTCAGGAAGCGTTTTTAGGCTTAATAGATTGTCTTTAACCCATTGCTCATAAGGTTGTGCTGTCGCAATGCTGTCTTTTACTTCTTCATCAGAAATAATACGACCTTGCTCTAGATCAGCAACGAAGATACGACCCGGTTGTAGACGACCACGGAATTGGACATTTTCAGGCTCAATTTCAACCACGCCTGATTCAGATGCCATAACAAGGAAGTCATCTTTGGTCACGGTATAACGTGATGGACGTAGACCGTTACGGTCAAGCGTTGCACCTACTTGAACACCATCGGTGAAACAAACAGAGGCAGGGCCATCCCATGGTTCCATGATATTGGCGTGGTACTGATAGAAAGCACGACGCTTAGGATCCATGTTTTTGTTTTCTTGCCACGCTTCAGGGATAAGCATCATTAATGCATGTGGCAAACTACGACCAGAAAGTACTAGCAGTTCTAGTGCCATATCGAAGTTCGATGAATCTGAGCTACCTTCCTGACAAATAGGCAGTAGCATATCGATTTCTTGCTGACTAAATAAATCAGACTCAAGAATCGCTTCACGGGCTTTCATCCAGTTCAAGTTACCACGAACGGTATTGATTTCACCGTTGTGAGCAATGTAACGGAAAGGTTGTGCTAAGCGCCAACGTGGGAATGTATTGGTTGAGAAACGAGAGTGAACTAATGCAAGTGCAGTCACCATCGTTGGATTTTGTAGATCAAGGAAGTACTGAGGTACTTGCTCTGTAGTTAACTGGCCTTTGTAAACCAGAGTTTTGTATGACAGAGAGTTGATGTAGAAGTCATCGCCAATGTTCGATACGCTTTCCAGACAAACACGTACAGTATAGTTACGTAATACATAGAGTTTACGTTCTAATACGGCAGGATCTAAGTTTGCGCCACCAGTGATGAAGACATGCTCAAATTGTGGTTCTGTGCTCAATGGATCTTCACCGATCATTGAGTTATCAACTGGAAGCACACGGTAGCCGATGACTTCAAGATCAAGGCGTTTAGCGTTACGCTCTAAGATCTCACGACATTGCTGGCGTTTATGCTCATCTTTTGGAAATAGCACAACACCGACGCCATATTTATCGAAGGCGGGTAATTTAATACCGAGTGTCAGCGCTTCTTCTAATAAGAATTCGTGGGGCTTTTGCAGCAAAATACCTGCACCATCACCACTACATGGATCACAGCCTTGACCGCCACGGTGCTCCATACGCGCTAGCATATCGAGAGCCTGAGTAACAATCTGGTGAGACTTACGGTTTTTTAGGTGGGCGACAAAGCCGATACCACAGGCATCGTGCTCCATTTCAGGCACATAAAGTCCCTGATCGTTCAGCTCTTGATCTGTCATAGATACATCCTTCCAGTTGCATCAAGCCATATTCCTAAGGCTTGGTTATCCCTAATTTATTGTCACAACCATGCGGTATTGAAATGAACTATCCTGTTCTACCCAACATGATTGAGTGTCTGCACAAAGATAAAATCGTCCTTTATTGGCAAACTTAATTTTGCTGTTTCGTTTTGCTATGAACGAACACACTGTATTTCTTGAGAAAGGGCGACACAAATCACTTTAAAGTAGGGTGATGGCGTCACTTTTATTGTTCAGAAATTGCACACAAGTGTAACTATCCTACAATTTTGATACATTAATTACCAATAAAAATTAACACTTAGGCATCATAATATTGCTATTTTGTTGCATTGTTAAACATAAAAAAGCCTTTTTAACGATGATAATTATTCGCAGTTGCGTTTAAATGCAAAAAACGTTCGTTGAGTCGTTATTAATAAGAAGACAACATTGCGTTGTAAGGGACTCTTTTTTGTATTTTATTTACGATTAAGTGTCTTTTTTGTTGAGGAAAGGAAAGGGCTTTGTTTGTTTTAGCACAAATTTATTACTTGTAATTGATGCTATCTTGCGACTCTTTTTAATATTGCTCGCTATTCATCGCGGTGTTTACGGCTATTTATTTGCAATCAGGTAAATCAATGCAACTGCACGAACTCGTTAATACATTTGGTCAAGACTTACAGCGCCGTTATGGTGAAAAAGTCCATAAGTTAACTTTGCATGGCGGTTTTAGCTGTCCTAATCGTGATGGAACGATTGGTCGGGGTGGTTGTACATTTTGTAATGTGGCCTCTTTTGCGGATGAAAATACCCAGTTTTTACCTATTAAACAGCAATTAGCAGAGCGTGCTGATGAAATTCATCGTGCAAAACGTTATTTAGCCTATTTTCAGGCTTACACAAGTACTTATGCTGAAGTTCAAACGCTAAAGAAAATGTATGAAGAGGCGTTAAAAACGACGGATATTGTAGGGTTATGTGTGGGAACTCGACCTGATTGTGTGCCTGATGCGGTATTAGAGTTACTGTCTGATTATGTACAACAAGGCTATGAGATTTGGTTAGAGTTAGGTTTACAGACCGCAAATGATAAAACATTAAAGCGTATCAACCGAGGTCATGATTTTGCATGTTATGCCGCTATCACTCAACGTGCACGGGCATTAGGGATCAAGGTTTGCACTCATTTAATTGTTGGACTGCCAGGTGACACCAAACAAGATAACCTTGATACGATCAGTAAAGTGGTGGCAGTAGGGATGGATGGGATCAAATTACATCCACTACATATTGTTGAAGGCAGTAAAATGGGACAAGCATTTAAAGCTGAACGCCTAGAGCCCATTAGCCTTGAAGAGTACACAAGCATTGCAAGTGAAATGATCCGATTAACACCTGCTGATGTGATTTATCATCGCGTTTCAGCATCAGCACGTAGACCAACCTTGCTGGCGCCAATGTGGTGTGAAAATCGTTGGTTAGCGATGACTGAAATTGGACGTAACTTAGATACTCATGGTGGGCAAGGAAGTCTAATTAATGATGCTTTTGTATATCAACAGCCACAATTAAAATAGAATACATAACAAAGCCTACGTGATGTGGGTTTTTTTATATGTAAAGGTTACAGTTTCAGCCTTTTATTTTGGCGCTATTAATATCAGCGCTTATGATTAACAGGTTTACTCGTCACTTTGACGGCATCTTTCTTCTTTTGGTATTCAGTGATGAAACAAGTCAAAATATTAGCTCAGTTTTATGTCGATCTTCTGGTTAAATTGGGGATCGTGCGTTTTAGCCTACTTCTTGCGTTAGCCTTGGTTGCATTAGCCGTTGTTGTTCAGGTGAGTGTGACGTTGGTGTTACATGGCACCGTGAATAATATTGATATCGTGCGATCGGTGACATTTGGTTTATTAATAACGCCTTGGGCTGTTTACTTTCTATCTGTTGTCGTCGATCAGTTAGAAGACTCACGTCAACGCTTGTCGAAGTTAGTCACTAAACTGGAAGAGATGCGCTCGCGAGACATGGAGTTAAATAAGCAACTTCAAGACAATATTGCGCAGCTAAATCAAGAAATAGAAGAAAGAGAAAAAGCGGAAGAAGCACGTGAAGAAGCGATGCATGATCTTGAGAATGAAGTTTATCAGCGTGAGAATGCTCAGCTTGCTGTGGCAGAGCAAAGTGCATTATTAAAGTCTTTCTTAGATGCTTCACCTGATTTGATTTATTACCGCAATGAAAAAAATCAGTTCTCAGGGTGTAACCGAGCAATGTCAGAGTTGCTTGGTAAAACAGAAAAAGAGCTCGTTGGCTTAACACCTTGGGATGTTTACCCTGAAGAAGTTGCTAAGAAAATCATTAAAACTGATGAAGAAGTGTTTAGTGAAAATAGTGCAACAACGGATGAGCAGTGGTTAGTTTATCCAAATGGTAAACGTGCGTTATTTGAACTTCGTAAAGTGCCATTTTATAACCGCAACGGACGTCGCCTTGGTCTAATGGGCTTTGGACGTGACATCACTGAGCGTAAAAAATATGAAGATGCGTTAGAAAAAGCAAGTAGCGATAAAACTTCATTTATTTCAACCATTAGCCATGAGTTACGCACCCCACTCAATGGTATTGTTGGTTTAAGTCGTATGTTACTCGATACAGATCTTACTGATGAGCAACGTGGCTATTTGCGTACAGTACATGTTAGTGCGATCACCTTAGGAAATATCTTTAACGATATTATTGATTTAGATAAATCAGATCGCCGTCGTTTAGAGTTGATGCCAAAACCATTGGATTTCAACGAGTTCATTGATGAAATGGGGAATATTTCTCAGTTAATGGCAGAGCAGAAAGGATTGCGTTTTGACCTAGAGTGCTTAACTGAACTGCCAAAAAATATTGAAGTCGATAGCACGCGATTGCGTCAAGTGTTGTGGAATCTTATTGGTAATGCGACCAAGTTTACTAAACAAGGTGGTGTGATTTTATCGGTTAGCAGCGAAATTCATGAGCACGATGCTGATATTATCTTTGAAGTAGAAGATAGCGGTGTTGGTATTCCTAAGTCTGAAATTGATAATATTTTTGCAATGTATTATCAGGTGAAACAAGGTGACGATAATATTCATGCAGTAGGAACAGGGATTGGCCTTGCCGTTTCTCGTCAGCTTGTTCAGCTAATGGGGGGAGACATCACTGTTCATTCTGAAGTGGGTGAAGGCAGCACCTTTACGGTGAAAATTCGCGTTCCGTTAGTGGAAGATGTTATTGAAGAAGAAATCGTGACCGAAGTAAAACCAGAGCTTACTGGTTTAAGTATCTTCATGGTGGAAGATATTGAGTTAAATATCACGGTTGCTAAATCCTTGCTTGAAAGTTTAGGTCATGAAGTCACGGTGGCAATGCGAGGTGATGAAGCCTTAGCGATGTTTAAACCAGAAGATTATGATTTGGTCTTGTTAGATATTCAATTACCCGATATGACAGGCTTTGATATTGCGCAGAAACTACGAGAAAAATACCAAGATTTGCCTGCATTGGTTGCTCTAACTGCTAATGTTATCAGTGATAAAAGCGAATACCTTGAAAAAGGTATGGATGAAGCCATTAGCAAGCCATTAAGCGTGAAGGCTATTACTGGTGTGATTGAAAATCTCGTTCTAAGTTGTAGTTATGAGGAAGATGAAATTAACGATTTAACCGATACAAACAGTGATGGAACAGGGCCTAGCGATAAAATGATCGACAAGTTACTCGACTTGGAGATGTTGACCTCTTACGTTGATATTGTAGGGACAAAACCTGTTTATGCGAGCATCGAAATGTTTGAAAAAATGATGCCAGATTACATTGCGATCTTAGACTCGAATATGGTCGCGAAAGATCAAGATGGGATTAAGTTTGAAGCGCATAAAATTAAAGGTGCAGCAGGCTCTATCGGTTTAAAACACATTCAGCAAGTCGCACAAAAAGCACAGTCTCCTGAACTTCCTGCTTGGTGGGAGAATATCAATGACTGGGTTGATGAAATTAAAAATGGTTACCAAAACGATATTGATGTGCTGAAAACATGGTTAAAGCAGTACGAGAAATAGAGTGATGACTATGCATTAAATATAAAAAAGGCTCCTTAGGAGCCTTTTTTATTATGGTCAGAACTTAACGAATTACTCTTCGCCAAGATCGCCACAGAAACGGTAACCTTCACCGTGAATTGTCGCAATGATCTCTGGCGTATCAGCAACAGATTCGAAGTGTTTACGGATACGACGAATAGTTACATCAACTGTACGGTCATGTGGCTTAAGCTCACGGCCCGTCATCTTCTTAAGAAGATCTGCACGAGTTTGGATCTTGCCTGGGTTTTCACAGAAGTGAAGTAGCGCACGGAATTCAGAACGTGGAAGTTTGAATTGATCACCGCTTGGGCTTACTAGTGAACGACTGTTGATTTCAAGAGACCAACCGTTGAACTCGTAACGCTCAACCAATTTCTTATCTTCAGTAGGAAGACCTTGGTTCATAGCACGAGTCAGTAAGTTACGTGCACGGATTGTTAATTCACGAGGGTTGAAAGGTTTTGTGATGTAATCATCAGCACCAATTTCAAGACCAAGGATCTTATCTACTTCGTTGTCACGACCTGTTAAGAACATTAGCGCCATATCGCCTTGTTCACGAAGCTCACGAGCAAGTAGAAGACCATTTTTACCTGGTAGATTAATATCCATGATCACAAGGTGAACAGGATTCTCAGAAAGCATTTGGTGCATTTCTGCGCCATCGTTAGCTTCAAAAACTGTGTAACCTTCCGCTTCAAAAATACTTTTTAGGGTGTTACGTGTTACGTGCTCGTCTTCTACGATAAGAATGTGAGGGGTTTGCATTGGCAGTACCTAATATCAAAAAACAAATCTGTATGAACAGAGTAAGTTAAATTCTATAAAAAAAATTCACATATAGGCAAAGTATTAACAAGAATACTTATTTGTTACGAAATCGCTGCCTATGTTGGTACACCATCCTTTTCCCGATAATTAAAACTATCGAAATACCTCATATATTGAGGTGTTGGCTACACTCTCCCTAATTGATGCAGCGATTGTATTCACTTAACAGCTCTCTAACAATGTTGTGCGTTTGTTTAGTATAGCTATTTATATGTTTGTTGATTTATATCAAACAGAATGAGCAAAGATAGGTTATTCACTCTTATTTTTAACAATATCGACAAAACTCTAGTAAGTAGATTACTTTCACGTTAAATATTGATGCAAAACATACCGATTGTGTGTTTTTCGAGCTATAACTTACATTAACTACAACATGTTATTTACGTTATGTTTTTAATTGTAACATTGACGTCGTTATGTTGCATGTTTTATGTGTGATGAATTTAAACCTGATTTTTTATTAGATTGGCGCTAAAAGCAGTTAATACGTCTTCTATATAGCTATTTTGTTTATAACGTTACCTTTATTTCGAGCTACGCTGTTTTCTGCGTTTAACTATTAAGAGGTAGATAACATTGTTAATTTGCTTTTTGATGTTAAACAAGATGAGTATTGATGAAGTTAACTGATACTAAGGAGAGTGAGTGATGAAAGATTTGCTACCGGATTTATGCGATCACTATGAACAAGATATCCACTTTTTACCTATCGGGTGCCATGATTATGGTGGGAGAAACATTTTTTATGGACAGTGTGTCACGCTCAGATGTTTTGAAGATAATAGCTTAGTACGTGACATATTATCTCAAGACGGTACTGGTAAAGTGTTATTTATTGACGGCCATGGTAGTTGTCGACGTGCGTTACTTGGCGATCAATTAGCATTGTTGGCGATTAAGAATAATTGGCAAGGGATCATTGTTAATGGTGCGGTTCGTGATATAGCAACACTCGCGACATTAAATTTAGGTGTTAAGGCATTAGGAGGGTGTCCAATTAAGACAGTGAAGCGTCAAATGGGAGAGCTTAACGTGACATTAAATATCAGTGAAAAATTAGTTTATCCAGGTGATTATATTTATGCAGATTTAAATGGAATTATCTTGTCTAAGCAGGCGTTAGATTTATCTGTCTTAAATGACTAATATCTAACTTTTACTTAGAAGCTAAACCCTAATCCAAACTCTATGACTTGTTCGAGTTCTTCATAATCAACCGTTGCTCTAAGGTTTAGTTGGTCAGATACATCATATTGACTACTGACTTCTATCCCTAACTTAGTTTTTTCTTGAGTTGTTGCAGTATTTATTTCACTTTGTAGGCTGACTTTGGGCGTGAGATTATATTTAACACCTGATGCAATACCTCTAGACCCCCGCTGGGTTACTGTACCTGATGTTAATTGGGTACTTAAATAAAGTTGAGTATTTTTGGTGATGGTATAAGCGTACCCGCTGTCAATTTGCCAAACATCAAATGCGTTTTTATGACGTGACTGTGACGATAAAAACCATCCTGATGATTGTTCTTTATTGCCATTATAAGTGAGTTCGAAATCATCGTATTCAGAGGCAAATACAGGCTGAATCCCTAGTAACAAAATCATCCATAATAATAATCTCACCATACCATTATCTCTAATTATTATTTTATGTTACTAACTTTAGGGTATTCGTAGATAAAATGGCATTTCAGATTTGAGAAATAGACATCCTGTTTCACATTGTATGAGCCACTACGCTTATTTTATGCAAATAGTGCTTTCATTATTACAATTTGATGGCGTTTTTGTACGGTTCATTAGTGCTGATGGAATCGATATTCCGATGGATAAGGGATCACATCGGGATAATTTTCCTCCGCTATATTCTGTTGTAGTTTTTGCCAATAGCTAGCTTCAAATAGATCACTATGTAGTTCGTCAAATAATGTGCGTACTTTGGGGTTTATTAATAAAAAAGTACGAAACTCTTCGGGAAAGACATCATTGATTCCTACGCTATACCAAGGCTCTGCTGCCAGTTCATCTTCTGGATATCTCGGTGGTGGAATTTTACGAAAATTCATCTCTGTCATGTAGGTGATTTCGTCATAATCGTAAAACACCACACGTTTATGCCGAGTCACGCCAAAGTTTTTAAATAGCATATCACCAGGGAAAATATTAGCTGCTGCTAACTGCTTTATAGCTTCGCCGTATTCATTAATGGCATAGCGTAGTTCATCATCGTCTGCTTTTTCAATATAGAGGTTAAACGGCACCATGCGTCGCTCCATATATAAATGCTCAATCATAATCGTATCATCAGTCAGCGTAACGATTGAGGGAGCGATAGACTGTAGCTCTTGGATTAAATCTTCGCTAAAACGCTCTCGAGGGAAACAGAAATTACGATACTCCTGCGTATCCGCCATACGACCAACACGATCATGCTCTTTTACTAGCTGATACTTTTCTTTGACAGTGTTGTGGCTTATATCCTTTTGAGGTGCAAATTTATCTTTAATAATCTTAAAGACAAAATCATAAGATGGCAGAGTAAAAACCGACATCACCATGCCTTTTATTCCAGGCGCTACGACAAATTGATCGTCAGTCGTTGCCAAATGAGCTAAGAATTCACGATAAAACTCTGTTTTTCCATGTTTTTGGCAGCCAATCGCTGTGTAAAGTTCAGCAAGGGTTTTATTGGGAATTAACTGTGAAAGGAAACGCACTAATGCGGCTGGTGCTGGTGCATAAACCATAAAATATGAGCGAGCAAAGCCAAAAATAATACTGACATCGTTTACATCACAAATACATGCATCAAGATAAATCTCATGACTACTATCGTTTAAAATCGGAACGACAAAGGGACAGAAATCGCCATTAGAGAATGTGAGTTTTCCGATTAAATAGGCGGCTTTATTACGATAAAAAGGCTCACGAATAAGCTCTAGCGTTGTATCTTGATCGAACTTATTGCCTAGATCCCGTTGTAAGTGTTTGAGTAGTAGCTGGATATCTCTCGATTTATCTTGCCAAGTTAACGTAAAGGGCGTGTCGTCGAGCATTCTTTCAAACATCGCACTTAGGGTCGTTTTAACACGATAGTGGCGAGTTAGTGATGTTGGGTAGGGGGGAACACGATCTTCTTGTGAAGTATGAACGAACAATTTATCGCGATTAATATTTCGATGTTTGAATATACGGCAATATACTGAATTGAAGAAGCTCTCAGCAATATCGTAACGAGGATAGTCTAAAAGTAAATCTTGGTAGGCCATTTTCACAGCCATTAAAAAATCATGATTGGCGTATCGTTCACCTAGCATAATTTGAATTTGGTTTGTGACTAATTCAACATGATGATCATAAAAGCTGATGCGCTTCTTTAAAGCATTATGTACAAGCCCCCAATGCTTTTTTTCAAAACGTTCTTGTGCTTCAGCTGTTACATCGAGAAAGCGACCGTACATGGCATCAAAGCCTTGTAAGATGGTATGGGCAATTAATGATTCCATGGCAGCGCTCATTTGGTACTCCTCCCGATGCAATATATTCACGCCTAACTATGCAACGTAGTCCGCATGACTGCAAATAGAATAGCCATTTTTGTTAATTAAAGTGACTGATAATTGATTAATTTCGCTATCTATTGTGTTGTGCAATTGTAAAGATATTATTGACTCTAATGTATGATTGCTGTAAACGTAAGCTATTAGCAAAAAAGAATTTGTAGACCAATGAAGAATGTATTCAGCTCTCACGCCATTACACGCATTATTATTACCATTAACATCTTCGGTGTTAGTGCGGGCTGATATACGCAAAGATTAATAATAAGCCCGCAACTCATAATGAGCTGCGGGTTTTTTTTTAACGATTTTAAATTCACATATTTGAGTATATCTAGATGCGATAACTAGATAGATCAGGATAGTCACTCGGGAGTAGGGAATGCGAGTATTTAAATTTGGCGGTTCATCATTAGCCGATGCAGAGCGATTTTTAAGAGCAGCAGATATTATTGCGAGTAACGCTCAGCAAGGTGACGTTTCTGTTGTGCTATCAGCACCAGGGAAAGTAACAAATAAATTAGTTTCAGTGATTGATAACACCGTGAAAACTGGTGAATCATCACTACAGTTGGCCGATCTTGAACAGGTGTTTACTGAATTGTTCAATGGCTTAAAAGCTTTAGAGCCTCAGTTTGATAAAGCTGCTTTAGATGCAAAACTGGCGAGCTCTCTAGGACAACTAAAAGAGTATGTTCACGGTATTAAACTATTAGGTTTATGTCCTGATAACGTGTATGCGACGATTATCAGTAAAGGTGAACGTCTTTCTATTGCTGCGATGAAAGCTTTACTTGAAGCGAAAGGACAGCCTGCGAGCCTTATCGATCCTATTAAATATCTTTATGCTGAAGGTGATTACCTTGAGGCGCATGTCGATATTGAAATTTCAACGCAGAATTTCCGACGAGATCCATTACCTGCTGGGCATGTTTGTATTATGCCGGGCTTTACCGCAGGTAACAGCAAAGGTGAGCTAGTAACACTGGGTCGTAATGGTTCTGATTATTCTGCTGCAGTACTTGCTGCATGTCTACGCGCGGATTGTTGTGAAATTTGGACAGATGTTGATGGCGTCTACAGTTGTGATCCTCGCTTAGTCCCTGATGCGCGCTTGTTGAAGTCTTTAAGCTATCAAGAAGCGATGGAGCTGTCTTACTTTGGCGCTTCGGTACTTCACCCTAAAACTATCGCTCCTATCGCACAATTTCAAATTCCATGCTTAATTAAAAATAGCTTTAGTCCACAAGCTCCCGGGACATTAATTGGTCAAGACACAGGTGAAGATCAATTAGCCATTAAAGGTATTACCACCTTAAAAGATCTTACAATGGTGAACGTATCAGGCCCAGGTATGAAGGGTATGGTAGGTATGGCTGCACGCGTATTTGGCGCAATGTCATCTGCGGGTGTATCTATTGTGTTGATCACCCAATCATCGTCTGAATACAGTATTAGTTTCTGTATTGAATCGGCTGATCATGCTCAAGCTGAAAAAGCGCTAAATGAAAGTTTTGAATTAGAATTAAAAGAAGGCCTGCTTGAGACAGTTGAGTTTTCAGATAACGTATCGATCGTTACTTTAGTTGGCGATGGTATGCGCACTTCTCACGGCGTTGCATCACGTTTCTTTACCTCTTTGGCTGAAGTGGATGTCAATATTGTTGCGATTGCACAAGGATCATCTGAGCGTGCTATTTCAGCCGTTATTCCACAAAATAAAGTGCCAGAAGCTGTTAAAGCGTGTCATGAGAACTTATTTAATAGTCAGCATTTCTTAGATGTTTTTGTCATTGGTGTCGGTGGTGTTGGTGGTGAGTTGATCGATCAGATCCAGCGTCAGCAAAGTAAACTTGCTGATGACGGTATTGTTATTCGAGTCTGCGGTATGGCGAACAGCAAAGGATTACTCCTTAGCAGTGAGGGCTTTGACTTAGATAACTGGCGCGATCAAATGGGGGCATTGAATGAGCCACTCAACCTTGCTCGTATGATCCAGCTTGTTCAGCGTAATCACATTATCAACCCAGTGATCATTGATTGTACGTCGGATCAAACTATTGCTGAGCAATATGCCGATTACCTTGCTGCAGGCTTCCATGTTATTACACCGAATAAGAAAGCAAACACGGCTAGCATGGCTTATTACCAGCAATTACGCCAAGCTGCACGTTTAAGCCGTCGTAAATTTATGTATGACACTACAGTAGGTGCAGGTTTACCCGTTATTGAAAACTTGCAGAACCTATTGGCCGCAGGTGATGAACTACAGCGCTTCTCTGGCATTTTATCTGGCTCAATGTCATATATCTTCGGTAAATTGGATGAAGGCATGAGCTTTAGCGAAGCGACAACCGTTGCGCGTAATAATGGCTTTACTGAGCCCGATCCTCGTGATGATTTATCAGGTATGGATGTGGCACGTAAGCTACTTATTCTGGCACGTGAATCAGGGCTTGAATTAGAGCTTTCAGATGTTGATGTTGAACAAGCACTACCACCTGGTTTTGATGCTTCAGGCTCTGTAGATGATTTCATGGCACGTTTATCACAAGCGGATGCATACTTTACTCAATTAGCTCAAGAAGCGGCAAAAGAGGACAAAGTACTGCGTTATGTTGGTGAAATTGATAATGGCCATTGCTCGGTGAAAATTGTAGCGGTGAACCCTGATGATCCAATGTTTAAAATTAAAGACGGTGAGAATGCCTTAGCTTTCTACAGCCGTTACTACCAACCGATTCCACTGGTATTACGTGGTTACGGTGCGGGTACGGAAGTAACGGCAGCGGGTGTATTTGCCGATCTAATGCGTACATTAGGCTGGAAGCGAGGAGTATAAGATGAGTGTTGTTGTTTATGCTCCGGCATCGATTGGTAATGTGAGCGTTGGTTTTGATGTTTTAGGCGCGGCAGTATCGCCAATTGATGGCACCTTATTGGGCGATCGAGTAAAAGTGGCGGCGGGGCAAACATCTTTTAGTTTGCAATGCGTTGGTGCGTTTGTTGATAAACTGCCGCAGCAGGCTGAAGAGAATATTGTCTACCGTTGCTGGCAAGTATTTGCACGAGAGCTGGATAAAAAAGGGGTAACGTTACTCCCAGTTGATGTGACATTAGAAAAAAACATGCCGATTGGATCGGGCTTAGGTTCAAGTGCTTGTTCGATTGTTGCCGCATTAGATGCACTTAACCGTTTCCATGATCAACCGCTTAATGAAACAGAGCTATTAGCGCTCATGGGTGAGATGGAAGGCGAGATCTCAGGGAGCCTTCACTATGATAACGTCGCACCGTGCTTTCTTGGTGGATTGCAGTTCATGGTGGAAGAGCTTGGGATCATAAGCCAGAAAGTCCCTTGTTTTGATGATTGGTATTGGGTGATGGCTTACCCTGGGATTAAAGTTCCAACGGCTGAAGCGCGTGCAATTTTACCGGCACAATATCGTCGCCAAGATGTGATCACTCATGGTCGTCATTTAGGTGGTTTTATTCATGCCTGTCACTCAAACCAACCGCTGTTAGCTGCGAAGATGATCAAAGATGTCGTGGCTGAACCTTACCGTGAAAAGCTGTTACCTGGCTTTGTGCAAGCACGTCAGCATGCGTTAGATGCAGGGGCGATTGCGAGTGGTATTTCAGGCTCTGGACCAACCATGTTTAGTGTTTGCACCGATTTAGAGGTCGCTAAACGACTTGCACGTTGGCTCGAAGAACATTATGTTCAAAATGATGAAGGATTTGTTCATGTTTGTCGATTAGACAGCTTGGGCGCAAAAGTAACAGGAAGTGAGCTATAACAATGAAATTGTATAATCTAAAAGAACATCAAGAGCAGGTTTCATTTGGTCAGGCTGTACGTCAAGGATTAGGACGTAACCAAGGTCTATTTTTTCCATCAGAACTCCCTCAATTTAGCGATATTGATGCATTGCTAGAGATGGATTTTGTCACACGTAGTAGCAAGATCCTTTCCGCGTTTATCGGTGATGAGCTAAGTGAAGAAACTGTTAGCCAAATGGTTGATAGTGCATTTCAGTTCCCAGCACCTATCAATAAAGTAAAAGACGGCGTGTATGCGCTAGAGTTGTTCCATGGCCCAACATTAGCATTCAAAGATTTTGGTGGTCGCTTTATGGCGCAATCACTAGCAGCAGTAACGGCTGATAGTCAAA
Source organism: Photobacterium angustum (assembly GCF_002954615.1). Lineage (NCBI taxonomy): Bacteria > Pseudomonadati > Pseudomonadota > Gammaproteobacteria > Vibrionales > Vibrionaceae > Photobacterium > Photobacterium angustum. The sequence continues at coordinate 176,151 of NZ_MSCJ01000001.1, forward strand.
GTGATATCACGATTTTAACCGCGACATCAGGCGATACAGGTGCCGCTGTTGCTCATGCTTTCTATGGTATGGATAACATCAAGGTTGTTATTTTGTACCCGAAAGGCAAGATCAGCCCACTACAAGAAAAAATGTTTTGTACATTAGGTAAGAACATTACAACAGTTGCGGTAAATGGCACATTTGATGATTGCCAAGCATTAGTGAAACAAGCATTTGATGACGCTGAGTTGCGCAAAGAAGTGGGGTTAAACTCTGCTAATTCCATCAATATTAGCCGATTAATGGCGCAGATCTGTTACTACTTTGAAGCTGTTGCTCAACTGCCTAAAGCGGAACGTGAGCAATTAGTTATTTCAGTACCAAGTGGTAATTTTGGTAATTTAACGGCAGGCTTATTAGCTAAATCGTTAGGTTTACCTGTTAAACGCTTTATTGCGGCAACGAATGAAAATGACACTGTTCCACGTTATTTACAAACGGGTGAGTGGTCTCCAAAAGTCACTGTTCCAACTATTTCAAATGCGATGGATGTTAGCCAACCGAATAACTGGCCACGTATTGAAGAGCTTTGTCAGCTAAAAGGTTGGGGTTTAAATGAATTAGGTTATGGTGCTGTTACGGATGAGCAAACAGCTGAAACCTTAAAGCAAATGAATGAAGAAGGCTATTTATGTGAGCCTCATGGCGCGATTGCTTATCGTATTCTTAACGAGCAATTAAATGATGGCGAAACAGGTTTGTTCCTTTGTACTGCGCATCCAGCGAAATTTAAAGAAGTCGTGGATGAGATCTTAGATAAAGATATTCCATTACCTGCACCTTTAGCGAAGCATAATGCGATGGAATTATTATCTTTAGAACGTGATAATGATTTTGAAGCAGTGAAGGCGGTATTACGTTCAGTACAGTAATAACGAATAGTATTTAGCGTTAAAAAGGAGCCGAGGCTCCTTTTTTATTACTCTTTTATTACAGATAATAAAAAACGGCACATTTATCGTGCCGTTTTTTTATTGCTACGTACTTAATAAGGCAAGCTAGCAGGAAATTATAGGCTGCTAGTGAAAGTACGTGCGATAACGTCTTGTTGCTGCTCACGAGTTAGTGAGTTGAAACGTACAGCGTAACCAGAAACACGGATTGTTAGCTGTGGGTATTTTTCTGGGTGCTTAGCAGCATCTTCTAATGTTTCACGCTTAAGAACGTTTACGTTTAGGTGCTGACCGCCTTCGATTTTTGCTGGTGCTTCGATAGCTAGCTCACGGTATTCGATGTCACCTAGATCTGATTGAGCAACAACTTGGTCTGCTTCAAAACCAGATAGTGCACATACACAACGAGCTTCGTTTGTTTCGCTGTCTAGGATCCAAATAGTGTTTAGTAGATCGTCGTTTGCAGCTTTAGTAATTTGAATACCAGTAATCATAACTTATCTCCGAGAAAGTGGTGTTAATTTAATCTTTTTCTGAGCTATTAATGCTTTAACTCAGCGCGGCTACTTGTGTATTGATCTAGATCAAATTACAACAAAAAACCTTAAATAAAGTAGGGCTGTTTTATTGAGCTAAGTCAATCTAACGCCATTTTAAGGGTTAATCAACAACAAATTTTAAGCGATAAAAAATAGTTTAGCTCAATAATGTTGTATCTTTACAACATTATTGAAGCGTAGTTGTAACTGTAATGTTTGTTAAATGTTTCTCTTTGGCTTGAAATGCCAAGTGATATGAATAAGGTGAAAATTGTTATGAAACTGATTGGTGCTCATGTTTCTGCAGCTGGTGGTGTATTTAATGCGCCAGTAAATGCTGACAAAATTGGTGCGAATGCTTTTGCCCTGTTTACTAAAAACCAGCGTCAGTGGGTGGCTAAGCCGTTAGAAGCCGATGTTATAGCGGCATTTAAAGCACGTTGTTCTCAATTAGAATTTAATGCCAATGCTATTTTGCCACATGACTCTTATTTGATTAATTTAGGTGCACCAGAGGCTGAAAAGTTGGAAAAATCGCGTGCTGCTTTTATTGATGAAATGTCGCGTTGTAAACAGCTTGGATTGCACCTTTTAAACTTCCATCCGGGGAGTCATTTAAAAAAAATTTCTGAAAAAGAGTGTTTAAAATTGATTGCTGAGTCAATAAATCTTGCGCATAAAGAAGTAAGTGATGTGGTTGCAGTGATCGAAAATACGGCGGGACAAGGTTCAAATTTAGGTTGGCAGTTTGAACATTTGGCAGAAATTATTGATCAAGTTGAAGATAAAACGCGGGTAGGTGTCTGTATTGATACCTGTCATACTTTTGCGGCGGGATATGATTTACGTACTGAAACTGCAACTGATCGAACTTTTGCTGAATTTGATGAGGTTGTTGGAATGCAATATCTCCGAGGTATGCACTTAAATGATTCCAAAGGTGATTTAGGGAGTCATTTAGATCGCCACCATAGTCTAGGTGAAGGAGCGATCGGTTGGGATTGTTTTCGTTATATCATGCAAGATGATCGTTTTAATCATATGCCTCTTATTTTAGAAACAATTAATCCTGATATTTGGCATCAAGAGATTGCGACATTGCGTGATTTTGCCGCTCAAAAATAAGTGGCTATAAATGAGGGCGTCGATTATTTATCTCGCCTGTGATCTGATTTTGATATTCTTACTGAGTAAATTCTATTGATGAGGAAGTATTTATGACCGCTAGCTGGTCTACATTTATCGAGCAACAACGAGCACAAGCGTATTTTTCTGGGATTGAACAGTCGGTTGACGCTGCTCGCGCATCAGGAAAAGTGGTATTTCCTCCTCAACAAGATATCTTTAATGCATTCACCTCTACGCCATTAGAGAACACCAAGGTCGTGATTTTAGGACAAGATCCTTACCATGGGCCAAAGCAAGCTCATGGTTTAAGTTTCTCTGTACTTCCAGGAGTTAAAACGCCACCGTCATTGGCGAATATGTATAAAGAATTAGCCACTGACATTGAAGGTTTTGTAGTACCTGAACATGGTTATTTGCAGCCGTGGGCAGAGCAAGGTGTTTTATTACTAAATACCGTCCTAACAGTAGAGCAAGGGAACGCGCATTCTCACGCTAAGATTGGTTGGGAAACATTTACGGATCGTGCGATTGAGTACATTAACGATAATACAGAGGGAGTGATCTTTTTACTGTGGGGGGCACATGCTCAGAAAAAAGGTAAAAAGATAGATACAGAGCGTCATCATGTTTTACATTCTGCGCATCCATCACCGTTATCTGCATATCGTGGTTTCTTTGGTTGTCAGCACTTTTCTAAAACCAATCAGTTACTCGCTGAAATGGGAAAATCAGCGATTAATTGGCAACTATAAACGAATTTATTTCTGTAAACAAAACGCCAGCAAAATGCTGGCGTTTTATTTTTTAGTCTGGAACGGTTTGTTAAAAGTCGAATTCATCGGCATTGTAACTGCCGCACATATCCATATCTTGAAGCTCACGGCGAAGTCGTTGACGATCTTTTAAGGCTTCAATTTCACGCCATTTACGTTTTTCAGGTTTTGCTCGAGAGCGACGAGAGACGGTTTCTGTTGTGAACATATCATCAAATGCAAAGCTATCCATAAAGCACCTCTTCCTATGATATAGCTAAATATAAGCTACAAGGTCATTAATTATCACACTATGGGGTAGAGTAAAATTGAAGTGTTTCTCATTTGTTGCTTAAAGATGAAATTTTTATGTGCTAAAAGTCAAATATATCCTTTTTATGACCGAAAATGTAAGAAAACAACTCGCGGTAAGGCTTTATTTATGTTTGGATTTAGTGGGGATGTTTTAGATATTTACTTAAAAAATATACCCTTAGTGTATTTCATGTGATAATGAATAAAATTTTTTGATATATCCACTCATAATAGATTTACAAAAATAAGAGAGGGAATATCGATGTATAATTGCTTTGTTTAGTTACTAAATTGTAATGATTTAGTTTGCGTTGCTGGGGTGGATACTACATCCATTGCCATTATTTATTCGATACGTACTGCGTTGTAGAAGGAACCCACTTGTCCAGCCAAATTACCTTTTTAAATGACTTACTCTGGGGCTCGGTATTAATTTATTTACTGATAGGAGTCGGTATTTACTTCACCTACCGTTTGAGCTTTATCCAGTTCCGTCATTTTGGACATATGTTTAAGGTGATGAAAAACAGTCGCAAATCAGACAGTGCCGGAATTTCTTCCTTCCAAGCATTATGTACGAGCTTAGCGGCTAGAGTTGGCACAGGTAATATGGCGGGAGTAGCCGTAGCGTTAACTTTGGGTGGCCCCGGCGCGATCTTTTGGATGTGGCTTATCGCTATGCTTGGTATGGCGACCGCTTTTGCTGAAAGTGCATTAGCTCAGCTTTATAAAACCCGTGATGATGATGGTAATTATCGTGGTGGTCCTGCGTATTATATGGAAAAAGGATTAGGCATGCGCTGGATGGGCGTTATGTTCTCGGTCTTTTTGATCATTGCTTTTGGCTTAGTGTTTAACTCGGTTCAAGCTAACTCGATAAGTCAGGCTGCTCACGTCGCTTTTGGCTGGTCACCGATATATGTTGGTATTGGGCTTGTGATCATGACTGGAGTGATCATTTTTGGTGGTTTACGTACTATCGCAAGAACCGCGGAAATTTTAGTTCCTGCAATGGCATTATGTTATCTGGTGCTTGCCCTTTATATTATGGCCATCAACATCGAAAAACTGCCTGATATTATCATGATGATTTTTCGCAGTGCTTTCGGTCTAGAAGAAGCGGCATCGGGTGCTCTGGGATATACCATCGCGCAAGGAATGATTAATGGGTTAAAGCGTGGATTATTTTCGAATGAAGCCGGCATGGGATCGGCACCGAATGCGGCAGCATCTGCAACACCTTATCCGCCCCATCCAGCCTCGCAGGGATATGTGCAAATGCTTGGTGTGTTTATGGATACAATGGTGATCTGTTCATCCACTGTCGCGATTATTTTGATGTCAGGCGAATATGTCCCTCATAGTGAGGTGACAGGGATTGAGTTAACTCAGCGCGCCTTGAGTTCACAAGTCGGCGACTGGGGCTCTGTGTTTATTGCTGTGGCGATTTTCTTCTTCGCGTTTACATCACTCGTTGCTAATTATTCTTATGCTGAAACCAACCTTATTTTCCTTGAGCATAACCATAAAATTGGATTGAATATTTTTCGTGTTGTGGTGCTCTTTATGGTGATGTTTGGAGCGTTAGCTGATCTTCCAACGGTATGGGCAATGGCTGATGTATCAATGGGGATGATGGCACTGATTAACTTAGTCGCGATTGTTTTACTGTCAGGCACCGTGGTGAAGTTGGCTACTGATTATAATAAACAGTTATCGTTGGGTAAGGTGCCGACTTTTGATAGCAATGATTATCCAGAGCTACATGCGCAACTGGAAGAAGGGATCTGGGATAAGCAGAAATCCTAATCATTGTTAAAGCCTATTATTGAAATAACTAAAGCCTCCTAGTTTCTAAGTGGCTTTTTTATTGTTTAGTGGTAGTCTTTTTGAGTCAGACTTTAAAGGAAAAAGCCTTATGTTAATTGTGGTTTCCCCCGCTAAAACCCTTGATTATGAATCGCCATTGGCAACATCAACATTTACCTTACCAGAGCTTACGGATCATTCTGCTGAACTGATTGATGTATGTCGTGAACTTACGCCAATGGATATTGCAAGCTTGATGAAAGTAAGCGATAAAATTGCAGGTTTGAATGCAGCTCGTTTTGCCGAGTGGCAGCCACAATTTACGCAAGACAATGCCCGCCAGGCAATATTGGCTTTTAAAGGTGATGTGTATACCGGCCTTGCGGCTGAAACCATGACAGAAGAACAGTTTGCTTATGCTCAACAGCATTTACGTATGCTTTCTGGTTTATATGGTTTATTGCGTCCATTAGATTTGATGCAACCTTACCGCTTAGAGATGGGTACGAAATTGGCGAACCCTCGCGGTACTAACTTGTATCAATTTTGGGGGGATATCATCACTGATAAATTGAACCAAGCATTAGCAGAGCAGGGCGATGATATTCTGATCAACCTTGCATCTAACGAATATTTTAAATCGGTGAAACCGAAGAAGTTGAATGCTCAATTGATCACACCAGTTTTTAAAGATTGTAAGAACGGTAATTATAAAGTGATCAGCTTTTACGCTAAAAAAGCTCGTGGCATGATGGCACGTTACATTCTTGATAATCAAATCACATCGATTGAAGCGTTAAAAGAATTTGATACCGCGGGTTATTATTTTGTAGAAGCAGAATCAACGGCGAAAGAATTCGTATTTAAGCGTGAAGAACAATAGTTCTACAATGTTGTTTTGAAAAAAAGGCCAACTCATGAGAGTTGGCCTTTTTATTTTATCCTATGTTGTAAAAGAGAGATTACGACTTAGCTTGGCTTTTTTTAGCCGCTTGTTTAATTTTCTTTTTCGCTTTCGCTTCTTTTACTTTTTTATTCACTTTTTTCTTTTTCTTGGCAGTGCTTGCTTTTTTGGTCTGTGGACGTAGGCCATGAATAAAGCGCTCTTGCACTTCTTCTTTCATGTAGCGGCTGATACGTTCAATCATGCTTTGATCATGTGCTTCAACCAAGGAGATTGCCGTTCCTTTTTTACCCGCTCGTGCAGTACGACCAATACGGTGTACATAAACTTCAGCCGTACGCGGTAGATCAAAGTTGATCACATGGCTAACATCAGGTAAATCAATACCACGTGCAGCAACGTCTGTCGCAATTAGTACGTTCACAACACCATCACGAAAACGAGTGATCATGTTTGTACGCGCAGCCTGTGCCATTTCACCTTGGATCCAGTTACAAGGGATGCCCATGGCTTCTAGTTGACCACGAAGGATACCTAGACGCTCACGTGTTTTGACAAAGATAATCGTGCGTTCAGCCTGTTCTTTAATGATATTTTCTAACAGAGCAAGCTTGTGATCCATGTTGTCACAACGAAGGTACATTTGATGGATCTTTTTACGTTCGCGGCGAGAAGGATCTGCATTTACTTCAACAGGTTCATTCAAAATTGTTTCTGAAAACTCACGTACACCTTTACCTTCTAAGGTAGCGGAGAATAATAAGCTTTGACGACGCCAGCGACACTCATGGTTAAGACGCTCAACAATTTTACCAAAGCCCATGTCTAGCATGCGATCGGCTTCATCAAGGATCAAACATTCGATAGCACGACAGTCAAACTTTTCAGCTTCAATGTACTCCATAAGACGACCTGGTGTTGCTACCACGATATCCTGAGTTTTACCCAGCATTTCGGCATGTTCGTCATATGAGATACCACCTGTGATGGTAAATACTTTTAGTGTTGTATATTTTGCTAATGCTCTTGCTTGATCGGCAACTTGAATAGCAAGTTCACGCGTTGGCGTTAAGATCAGAATACGTGCAGGCCCTGGTCTTTTGCGTGGAAAATCTTGCAAGTGTTGGATCATCGGTAGAAGAAAGGCTGCTGTTTTTCCGGTCCCTGTTGGCGCAGAAGCCATTACATCTTTACCGTCAAGGGCATGAGGGATAGCCTGCGCTTGAACCACTGTTGGGCGGCTATAGCCGATTTCTTCAATTGCTCGTAACAGCTCGCTATCTAACTCTAATTCGGAAAAGTCTTTCACCAGTTATCTCTCCCAAGACAAATGCTATGTGTCATTATCGTATGCCAATTGCAAAGAATAACAACAAGGGTATTAATATTTAAGGGGCGGCATTATAGCCACTCTTGGCGTAAGTGACACCGATTAAAACATAAAAACTTCAATCATTGATGATTATTACAACGTCTACAGGGTATATAAATGTCCTATTAGGTTACATTTTTAGATAGAACTCTTTCGTTAATGCTTTGAATTCAATTGAATAATCACCATCTTTATGAATACAAAGATGAGATGAATAACAAGTTTGTTTCTTTTTACTTAATTGTAGAAGTAATCGAATCGGTGCTTTTTTCTCGGTACTTTGGACATCGCAACGTTCGATACAATGTAAATGATATTCAGCAGCGGCTTCAATTAAGCGCTGTCCTTCGTAACTTGGCAAGATAATACTGGCGATCCCTTCTTCTGTAAGAAGCCATTGAAGCGTTTTAAGTAGCTGTTGATGGCTAAATGTATCGGTATGTCGAGCAGTGGCACGGTGTGACTGCTCTGCTTGCTGACCAAAGTTGAAATAGGGGGGATTACAAACAATCGCATTAACACTGTTAGCGGGCTGTGTATGTCGCCATTCAGTGACATCTTGTTCAATACACTGTAAGTGTTGATGCCAAGGTGAATTTATGAAATTTTGGCGTGCTGCCGCTGCGGCTTGTGGATCTATTTCGATAGCTTCGATAGTAATAGGTAAAGCTAACGTGCTTGTTCGCTGTGCGGCCATAAGGGCTAATAAACCACTGCCTGTACCAATATCAACCACTCTACCTTGTTGAGGCATGGCAGCCCATGCTCCTAGCAATATACCATCGGTACTGATTGGCATTCCACAGCCTAAATCATTGACGTGAAATTGTTTAAAGCTAAAGCCGCGTGACATGGCTATTTTTCCTGTGTTTTGAACTAAATAATGGAATAAACGATTAATCGTAATGGTTATAACGCTAACTATCCCAGTTGCTTGGTTATTGAGCGTTTTTTGTTTCGATATAGTTAACTGTTATGTTTAATTTTTGATTATATATTAATCTTTTGTTTTTAATTGGTATTATGTTCCGATTTGTAATTTATTATTGGTTCTTTATTTTGGTTTTAACGCTTTATATATGAATTATGTGGTGTTTATTTCTACGCTATTGCCAAGAATGCTGTTTTTATCCATTATGTTTTCGTTGGTTATATATGTTTAATTTTGTAGTCAACGCAGATAATTATAAAAACACAACACATAACCCATAGAAGAGTGGAAGGTGCAGTTTGAAAAAGACACTCAAAGTAACAGACATTATAGCGTTAGGTTTTATGACTTTCGCTTTCTTTCTTGGTGCTGGGAATATTATTTTTCCACCATTAGCGGGTCAACTAGCCGGTGAAAATATGCTTTCGGCTATGTTTGGCTTTTTAGTCACAGCCGTTGGTCTACCTTTAATTGGTATTATTGCCGTTGCAATGGCGGGTGGTGGCTGGCAGGGGTTAACCCGTGATTTACCCTCAAAAATAGCAACATTAATGGCGGTGTTGATTTTTATTATTATTGGCCCTGCTTTTGCTGCGCCGCGTACAGGCTTAGTCGCTTATGAAATGGCAGTAAAACCATTTATGGCTGCAGACGCTGGTCAAGCAAGCTTAACGACTTTTTCTGTGATCTTTTTTGCAGTTGCCCTCTTTTTTGCTTGGTCTCGTGGCAAGCTGATCGACATGATTGGTAAGTTTTTAACACCTGCACTGTTTATTGTATTGGCTGTACTGGCCATTGCGGTATTTGTAAATCCACAAGGTTCAATTGTTGCAGCACAGGGTGAGTATGCAACACAAGCATTTACTAAAGGTTTCCTTGAAGGCTATAACACCATGGATACTTTCGCAGCCTTGATGTTTGGTATGCTGATTGTTGATGTGATCCGCAGTAAAGGTGTTAGTGATGAAAAGACAACCTGTACCTATCTGATCTACGCCGGTCTCATTGCTGCAGCAGGCTTGGCCTTTGTATATATCTCATTATTTTACTTAGGGGCAACAAGTACAACGATTGCACCTAATGCGGGTAATGGTGGTGTTATCTTAACTGGCTATGTGATGGCATTATTTGGTGCGCCGGGTCAGGTGATCCTATCTGCAATTGTATTACTTGCCTGTTTAACAACAGCGATAGGTTTGATCAGTGCATGTGCAGATTACTTCAGCTCTTTAACATCATTGTCTTACAAAAAGTGGGCGGTGATCTTAGCGGTAATATGTGCAGTGGTAGCCAATGTGGGTTTAAACCAGTTGATTGCGTTATCTGTACCTGTGTTATTTGCATTGTATCCAGTCGCTATTGCGCTGGTCGCATTAACCTTAGTACGTAAATGGTTACCTAATCCACGCTTAGCATACCGTGTTGTGCTGTTGGTTTCTTTTATCTTTAGCATGATTGATGTGGCGAAGTACTTGAAGTTTGATGTATCAATGTTCAGTGATTTACCACTATTTAATTATGGTATGGGGTGGGTATTACCGACTTTAATTGCACTTGCGATCACACGCTTCGTCGGTGGGAAATCGATGGGTTCACAAGATAAGCTAGCGTAATTCACTGTTGAAATAGAGATAGAAAAGGGATGCCATGTGCATCCCTTTTTGTCGATATACGATTTGTGATTGATCACAAGGTCTCGGCGTACTCAAGCATAATTTGCTCACACCATTGGGTGATTCGCTGGTCGGAGAGTTCATATTGACCATCTTCATCTAACGCTAAACCAACAAAAAATTGTTTATCTTCTGTAAGGGCTTTTGATGCTTCAAATTGGTAGCTATCATCATTAGGCCAATAGCCAATAAATTGAACGTCTGCTTCTAATAGTTTGTCATGCAGCATTCCCATCGCATCAAGGAACCACTCGGTATAACCTTCCTGATCGCCTAAGCCAAACAATGCAATGGTTTTATTGGTTAAACGTAATCCATCAAGCTGCTGCCACACGGCTTCCCAATCTTCTTGCAGTTCACCAAAGTCCCAAGTTGAGATACCTAAAATAAGCATATCAAACTGGTTCATCTCATTGATGTCTGCTTCTTTAATATTACGCAGTTCAATCAGTTCAGTACCAATACAATCACGGATCTTTTCTGCTGCCATTTCGGTATAGCAGGTGGTTGAGCCATAAAACAAACCGATTTTCATGCTGAGTATCCTAGTATTTTTATTTATTGTTTGAGTGTACCTGTAATGACCTTATAAGCTCAATAAAGTGAATAAAAGCATCCGATATTTTTTTACGTATTTTCTGTTGTAATAAGCCTCGTTACTTTTGCTTTAAAATACCCTATGATGAATAAAAGTACTGTGTTTTTATCCATGTGTTTGAGCTTTGCTAACACAGGTTTTGGAGTGATAAATGGAAAACGATGACGTTATTATCGAACGTTTTCTGGATGCGATGTGGATGGAGCGAGGATTATCTGAAAATACCTTGTCGTCTTACCGCAATGATCTAACCAAGCTATTACGCTGGTTAAAACAAGAGTCGCGTAATGTCATCAGTGTTTCAGTTGATGATTTACAGCGTTATCAGCAATGGCTATTTGATAAAGATTATAAGCAAACCTCACGTGCACGTATGGTTTCTGCGATTCGTCGTTTATTTCAATATTTACATCGTGAAAAGATGCGCGACGATGATCCGAGTGCGATGCTAGTGACACCTAAATTACCTAAACGCTTACCCAAAGATTTAAGTGAAGCGCAAGTCGATGCGTTATTAGAAGCGCCCGATGTTAATGATCCGATTGAACTACGTGATAAAGCGATGCTTGAATTATTGTATGCGACAGGCTTGCGTGTAACCGAGCTTGTGACATTAACAATGGAAAATATTAGCTTGCGCCAAGGTGTAGTGAGGATCACTGGTAAAGGTGATAAAGAGCGATTAGTCCCGATGGGAGAAAATGCCGTCGATTGGATTGAACAATTTATTGAAACTGGGCGTCCGCAACTACTAGGAGAAAAAAGCTCTGATGTGTTATTTCCTAGTCGCCGAGCAAGACAAATGACCCGTCAAACCTTTTGGCATCGGATTAAACACTATGCTGTTTTAGCGGGAATTGACGCAGATACATTATCACCTCACGTGATGCGTCACGCTTTTGCAACGCACTTATTAAATTACGGTGCGGATCTTCGTGTGGTACAAATGTTGCTTGGACATAGTGACCTATCAACCACACAAATTTATACCCATGTTGCAACGGAAAGGTTAAAACAATTACACCAAACTCACCATCCTCGCGCATAATTGTGAGAGAGTGTTAGGTAAATTAGTGAATACTATTTGCGTTCCGTTAGAGTTAACTTATTCTTGCCTAACAAATGATAGTAGAAAATTTGAAACTATTTTACGATGGATTAGGTCTCATAAAGATTGAGAATATCATCATTAATTAAGGATAAATTAAATGCACTTTATCAGCCGAACAATTGTGGCAACAGCGGTTGCTTTAACGGCTTTTTCAGCGGCAGCGAAGCCAGATGAAGCGGCGATTAGTCAGCAACTTGCTAAAATAGGCTTAACCCCTTCATCGATTGAAGCGTCTCCGATTTCAGGATTAAATGAAATCATGACAGAGCGTGGCATTGTTTATGCTTCTGATGATGGTAAGTATTTTGTCGTTGGCCACTTATACGAAAATAATGGTGCGCAGCCTGTTAACTTAACAGAGCAAAAAATGGCAAAAATGAACAAGGATAAAATTGCAGCGATGGAAAAAGACATGATTGTCTATCCTGCAAAGAACGAAAAATATGTCGTTACCGTGTTCACAGATACAAGCTGTGGTTACTGCCGTAAATTACATAATGAGATTAAAGGATATAATGACGAAGGTATTACTGTTCGTTATTTAGCTTTCCCTCGTGGTGGTGAGCGTTCTAGCAACTTTAATCAAATGAGTGCGATCTGGGGTGCTAAAGATCGTGCAAAAGCGATGGATGATGCGAAGAGTGGCAATTTTGATACAAGTAAGATCACACCTCGTCCTGATTTAGTGCGTGCACAATACGAGCTTGGTGTCGCAATGGGTGTGAACGGTACGCCTGCTATTGTTCTCGCTGATGGTACGATGATCCCTGGTTATCAGCCGCCTGCGGCATTACGTCAGCTACTTGATAGCCAACCAAAAAGCTAATTTATCGTAGCCGATGATGGAATAATAGAAAGCCTGAGCATTATGTTCAGGCTTTTTTGTTATAGGCTATTTCGGTACTATGAAAAGATAATAATACTGATAAGAAGCCTGATTATGATTGAAATTAAACGTCGCCCTTTAGCTGATACTGAGGGGTTCTCAGATCAAATCCCTCCGATCTTACAACGTATTTATGCTAGCCGTGGGATCAAAAATGATGCTGAGTTAGAGCGTAGTGCCAAGGGGCTACTTAATTACAATCAGCTTCATGGTATGACTAGTGCAGTTCAGTTGTTAGTGGATGCACTTTCGCAAAACACACGAATTATCATTGTTGGTGATTTTGATGCTGATGGTGCAACAAGTTCAGCATTATCTGTGTTAGCGCTTCGTATGCTCGGCTGTAAAAATGTTGATTATTTAGTGCCTAACCGTTTCGACGATGGATATGGCCTTAGCCCTGAAGTGGTTGAACAAGCCATTGAACGTGGCGCAGAACTAATTATGACCGTGGATAACGGAGTCTCTTCGATTGCTGGCGTTGCGGTAGCGAAAGAAAAAGGCTTGACCGTATTAGTTACCGATCACCATTTACCAGGTGATTGTTTACCGATCGCTGATGCGATTGTTAATCCAAATCTGAATGAGTGTGGGTTTCCATCTAAAGCGCTGTGTGGTGTCGGGGTTGCTTTCTACCTCATGTTGGCACTACGCGCTGAATTGCGTCAGAGAGGCTGGTTTGAACAGCAAGGCATCGCCATGCCTAATCTGGCTGAATTACTCGATTTAGTCGCACTGGGAACTGTAGCTGATGTCGTTGCACTCGATGGTAATAATCGTATTTTAGTACATCAAGGCTTACAACGTATTCGTGCGGGTAAGTGTCGTCCTGGTATTCAAGCGCTAATTGAGGTTGCCAATCGCGATCCAGCACGTTTAGTGACCAGTGACTTAGGGTTTGCTTTAGGGCCTCGTATTAATGCCGCAGGACGATTAGATGATATGTCGTTTGGGGTTGAACTCCTGTTGTGTGACAACATTCAATCAGCGCGTCGTATGGCATCAGAGCTAGATGGCTTAAATCAGACTCGAAAAGAAATAGAGCAGGGCATGAAAGATGAGGCCTTAGCGATTTGTGAGCGTTTGAAGTTTAATCAGCAAGATATGCCTTATGGTTTAGTGCTATTCCAGCGCGATTGGCACCAAGGTGTGATTGGTATTTTAGCCTCACGTATTAAAGATAAATATCATCGTCCAGTGATCGCATTTGCCGATGCGGGTAACGGTGAAATTAAAGGCTCATGTCGCTCAATTTCAGGATTACATATGCGTGATGCGCTAGATCTTGTCGATACTCAAAATCCTGGGATGATTTTGAAATTTGGTGGTCACGCGATGGCGGCTGGGCTTACTATCCCTGAAGATAAACTAGATGCTTTTAGTAAAGCTTTTGATGCGGTGGTACGTAATGTACTTGATGAAGAAGCGCTAAAAGGGGTATTGATGACAGATGGTGAGTTAGGCAGTCATGAATTAAACCTAGATGTCGCTGAAATTCTTCGTGCTGGTGGTCCTTGGGGGCAACAATTCCCTGAGCCAACCTTTGATGGCACTTTTCGATTATTACACCAAAAGTTAGTGGGCGGTAAACACCTTAAGATGATGGTAGAGCCCCTAAGTGGCGGTAGTGTGATTGATGCGATTGCTTTTAACGTGGATGTGAAACGTTGGCCTGATGCATCGGTCCAGCAAGTTGGATTGGTTTACCGGTTAGATGTAAACGAGTACCGAGGCAATCGCAGTGTGCAACTGATGGTTGAAGATTTAATCGCGAAATAAGTATTATTTTCAACTTTTGACGGTCAATATCATAATGGCGAGATGTTCAAGGCAGATAAAGTCTAGAATCTCGCCATTTTATTATTAATTTTCTTATAACCTTTCTCTCCCTCTGTATATTCTATCTACAATTCGATAGAATCTTTCGGTTATGTCCATTTCGACAATGAAGAGTGGCAATGTTCGAGATTAATCCTATTAAAAACCGACTTGAGGATGTGTCAGCACGTACTGATACCCTTAGGGGGTACCTTTGACTACGATGCTAAGAAAGAGCGTCTAGAAGAGGTAAACGCAGAATTAGAGCAACCAGATGTATGGAATGAACCTGATCGCGCACAAGCGTTAGGTAAAGAGCGTGCATCACTGGAAGCTGTAGTTGAAACCATTGACCTACTAGATCAAGGCGTTGAAGACGTTGAAGGTTTATTAGAACTGGCGGTGGAAGAAAACGATCAAGAAACATTTGATGAGATTGAACCTGAGTTAGCTGAGCTTGAAGCTAAGTTAGCTAAGTTAGAGTTTCGTCGTATGTTTGCAGGCGATCACGATGCCTCTGATTGTTACCTTGACCTTCAAGCAGGTTCAGGTGGTACAGAAGCACAAGATTGGACTTCAATGATGCTACGCATGTATTTGCGTTGGGCTGATGCCAAAGGTTTTAAAACCGAAATCATTGAAATCTCAGATGGTGATGTTGCTGGTCTGAAATCAGTTACCGTTCGTATCAGTGGCGAGTATGCTTATGGCTGGTTACGTACTGAAACAGGTGTTCACCGTTTAGTGCGTAAGTCACCTTTTGATTCAGGTGGTCGTCGTCATACTTCTTTTGCTTCAGCATTCGTTTATCCTGAAATTGATGACAATATCGTGATTGATATTAACCCATCAGATCTACGTATTGACGTATACCGTGCATCAGGCGCGGGTGGTCAGCACGTTAACACCACGGAATCTGCGGTACGTATTACCCACCTTCCAACTAACATTGTGGTGCAGTGTCAGAACGATCGCTCTCAGCATAAAAACAAAGATCAGGCAATGAAGCAGTTAAAAGCGAAATTGTTTGAATATGAAATGCAGAAGCAAAATGCTGAAAAGCAAGCCAGTGAAGATACCAAATCCGACATTGGTTGGGGTAGTCAAATTCGTTCATACGTATTAGATGACTCCCGCATTAAAGATTTACGTACTGGGGTGGAAAATCGTAACACCCAAGCAGTACTGGACGGTGATTTAGACCGTTTTATAGAAGCAAGCCTGAAATCAGGTCTTTAACCGAATTCCGGTAAAAATTTAAGGGTTACCCCATGACTGATCAATTACAAGATGAGAATAAGCTGATTGCTGAGCGTCGCGCTAAATTAGATATGATCCGCGAGAACTGCAAAGCAAATGGCCACCCCAATGATTTCCGTCGCGATAGCTTAGCGGCAGATCTAAATGCAAAATACGGCGAAATGACCAAAGAAGAGCTTGAAGAAGCGGGTCATGTATTTGCAATCGCGGGTCGTATTATGGCTAAGCGTGGTCCTTTCTTAGCTATTCAAGATGTATCTGGTCGTATTCAAGCTTACGCATCAAAAGATGTGCAGAAAGAGCTAAAAGAGAAGTATTCAGGCTTAGATATCGGTGACATTATCGGTATTAAAGGTGCCCTTCATAAGTCAGGTAAAGGTGATCTTTACGTGAATATGGATGAGTACGAGCTGCTAACAAAAGCACTGCGTCCTTTACCTGAAAAATTCCATGGCTTAACTGACCAAGAAATGCGTTACCGTCAGCGTTACGTTGATCTTATTGTTAACGACGATTCACGTCATGCCTTTGTGGTTCGTTCAAAAGTGGTATCTGCGATCCGTAGCTTCATGGTAACGAAAGGCTTCATGGAAGTTGAAACACCAATGATGCATGTGATCCCTGGTGGTGCAACAGCACGTCCATTTATCACACACCATAACGCACTAGATATCGATATGTACCTACGCGTTGCACCAGAGCTTTACCTTAAGCGTCTAGTGGTTGGTGGTTTTGAGCGTGTATTCGAAATCAACCGTAACTTCCGTAACGAAGGTCTATCTCCTCGTCATAACCCTGAATTCACCATGATGGAATTCTACATGGCGTACGCAGATTACAACGATCTGATGGATCTGACAGAAGAAATGCTAAGTAGCATTGCGATTGACGTTCTTGGTTCTTCTAAAATGCCATACGGTGAGTTTGAAGTTGAATTTGCAGGTCCATACACACGTATGAGCATGTTAGATGCTATCAAGCAATACAACCCAGAGCGTGCAGAGATCCAAGCATTAACTTACGAAGGCGTTGCTGATCGTGAGCTAATGGTGAAGATTGCTAAATCTGTACACGTTGATGTTGAAGATTTCTGGACTTGTGGTCAGCTGCTAGAAGAGATCTTTGGTGAAACCGCTGAACCTCAACTAATGCAACCAACCTTCATCACTGAGTACCCAGCAGATATTTCTCCACTTGCTCGTCGTAACGATGAAAACCCATTCATTACTGACCGTTTTGAATTCTTCATCGGTGGTCGTGAAGTAGCGAATGGTTTCTCTGAGCTTAATGATGCACAAGATCAAGACCAACGCTTTAAAGCGCAGGTTGATGCTAAAGATGCAGGTGATGATGAAGCAATGTACTACGATGCAGACTACATTACTGCACTAGAGCACGGCTTACCACCAACAGCGGGTCAAGGTATTGGTATCGATCGCCTAGTGATGTTATTTACCAATACACATACTATCCGTGACGTGATCCTATTCCCAGCAATGCGTCCTCAAAGCAACTAATTCTAAGCCCTGATATAAAAACCACCGTTTAGCGGTGGTTTTTTTTGCTAAAAACAAATTTGCATAACAGTTTCCTTACATTTAGTAGTACTATTTTTTAATTTGTTGCATTAAAAATGAATGTGATTTTTAGAATAATTCATTAAGATTGTGATGTATTTCGACAAAATGTAACTTTTAAGATAAAAATTAGATGCATAGTTTGAATTTGATAGTAAACATGTTGCGCACTGGCGTGGCGTACATATAGTATTGTTAAGTATTTGGTGCGGTTACTATTAATACACATTACAACAACAGTCGTGCTACGTAATAACGTTATCAAGGGCGATTAGGGATGGATAAACGAAATAAGATCGGGGCAGCGAATTCAATTGTTGTCTTTGGCGGAGTGAATCAAAAGTGGCTTCCATCAATGGAGGCGGCTGGATGGTCATGTCACCGTTGTTATGATTTACGCGCAGCAGAATCTTTATTGTTAGAAATGGGCCCCTGTGTAGGTGTTGTAGATCTAAGTAATGATGATTTCAGTTTGCATAGCTTAGCCGCACTTGTGAATCGTAATAAGCAAGTGCGCTGGATAGCGATTGTGCGTGATGAACAATTAAATAATGAAGCTATCAGCCAATTTATTGTGAATTTTTGCTTAGATTATTTTTCTACTCCTGTTCCTTGTGAGCGACTAAAGCAAACCATTGGTCACCAAAGTGGAATGTTAGCGTTAGAACGCCAAGTTTGGCCTCAGCTAGGCCAATTTGGACAACAAGGCTTGCAAGGCAATACGCCGGTGATGAAGAAGCTTCGTGATCAAGTTAAGCGTGTTGCATTAAGTGATGTACCTGTTTTGATCAATGGTGAAATCGGTACCGGAAAATTGGTAGTAGCAGAAGCATTACATCAAGCTTCGGTTCGAGCCAAAAAGCCGCTAGTACGCGTTAATTGTGAAAATTTACAAGCCGGATGGATAAATGAGGTTGGACAAAACTCTTATCTCGATTTTGCTAATAACGGTGTGTTAGTGCTTAATGAGTTTACTTTACTTGCAGATGACCGAAAAAAAGAAGTACTGAAAATACTCAGTGATGGTGTCTATTATCATCCTGATGGCAGTATTTTAACGTTAGATATCCGTTTTATAGCCACCAGTAGCCACAATTTTGAAGATCTATCAGAGTTAGATACATTAACCCGAGATTTATATTTTAGATTAAATGTGGTGTCACTAACGGTACCGGCCTTACGTGAAAGAGGCAGTGATATTGTATTACTAGCAGAATTTTTACTCTTAAAATATGCAAGGCAATATAATAGTGTTGCTAAAACGTTTTCTGAACAAGCCAAAGCGATGTTGCTTCAATATCAATGGCCTGGCAATGTCCGTGAATTAATTAGCCAAATTAAGCGTTCAGTATTACTGGTTGAAACTAAGTGTATTGAAGCGGAGCATCTAGATATTCCTCGGGTTACTGAAGATAAGCAAAGTTTAAAGAAAATTCGTGAAGAATCGGAACGAACGGCGCTATTAACCGTATTAGAAAATAACAAAGGTCAAATCTCAGCTGCAGCGAGAGAGCTAGGTGTATCTCGCGCCACTATGTATCGATTGCTGAATAAACATGACTTGATCCCACCTCCTCGTTGTTTCCGCCAAACTTAATATCAGTTAGCTTTTATTGATTAATATAACAGCGACCGAAAGGTGGCTGTTTTTGTTTTAGAACTAAATATCATTCTCTCTATCAATACCATATAAACTTTTATGCTGATATTGAATGGACATATTGGTTTTAAATTAGTCTATAACAAATAAAAATAGAATCTTATAGCATAAAAACATGTAGTTACACTGGTGGCGTAAATTTACTTGTTATGTGTTAATGATTAGTTAATATTGGTTTTAAGCATATCTCACCAATTTGAAAATGTCGGATTCTTTAGTAAAAGAAGAATGACATGGTTAGAGTGCGAATCTTAATTTAAAACCAAGGAGAATGTCATTATGCGCCAGTCTGTGTATATCCGATTTGCTATTTTTTTAATCCAACAAGATGTTAAACGAGAAGAGGCGTTATGGCGACATCAGCAACGTCGAGTCAGTGTATATTTACCTGTGTTTTCTCCTCACTTATTGCGTGATGTGGGTGTTGAGAGTGATGGACGTATTGCATTAAGTCATCTTGTTCATGCCGAGCGTAAAGTTCGCCATCTCAGACGAACATTAAGGTTTAGACACAACACGTAAGGAGTTAGGCCAGTAAGTATTTTTACTTGCTGGCCAACCTTTACGTGGTACTCAAACACTAAGGGCAAGGGTTTGAGTATTGAATACCAACTTGCTCTAAATCTGTCATGACTTCTTCAGAAAGCATGAGATCAATACTGTTTATATTGTTTTCTAGCTGCTTCAGTGTAGTGGCACCGATAATATTTGCCGCAACAAAAGGACGTTGGTTAACAAATGCGAGTGCCATTTGGGCTGGATCGAGCCCGTGCTTATTAGCAACATCAATATAAGTTTGCGTAGCTTGAATACCTTGCTGATTGAAATAGCGTGAAAAGCGAGGAAACTCAGTGCATCGCGCCCCTTTAGGCTTGGCATTATTTAAGTATTTACCACTTAATGCGCCAAAAGCTAACGGGGAATAGGCGAGTAGCTCTACGCCTTCATGATGGCTAATTTCAGAAAGTCCGACTTCAAAACTACGGTTAAGTAAATTGTAGGGATTTTGAATAGATACGATTCTTGGTAGATTATGTTTTTCTGCGAGTTGCAGGTAAGACATGACTCCCCAAGGGGTTTCATTGGAGACTCCGATATATCTGATTTTTCCTGCTGTGACTAACTCACTTAATGCCTCTAGTGTTTCAATTAACGTAACACCAGAATGATCTTCTTCATAATGGTAGTTTAACTTACCAAAACAATTGGTTTGCCGTTGAGGCCAGTGCAGTTGGTAGAGATCGATATAATCGGTTTTTAACCGTATTAAACTATCATTCAGTGCGTCATGAATATGACGTCGATTAAGCGACATATTGTCACGAATATAAGGTACGTTGCGTGGACCAGCCACTTTAGTTGCAATAACAACTCTATCTCGTAATTGTGTTTTTTCTAGCCAGTTACCAATGTAACTTTCTGTTAATCCTTGGGTATTAGCATTCGGTGGTACGGGATACATTTCAGCGGTATCAATAAAATTTATACCGTGCTCGACGGCCAGATCTAATTGGCTATGGGCTTCAGTCTCATTATTTTGTTCACCAAATGTCATGGTACCGAGGCAGATCTTACTGATCTCTAAACTAGAATGCGGGATCGTATGGTATTTCATTCGCTGTCCTTGCCATTAATGTCTTTGATTTGACTATAGCTTGAAGCGTTTGGACTGAGAAGTGTAATTAAATATGAAATTAATATTATATTACGAACTTGATAGGAGGAGAAAACTGACACATAGTTAATGTTAGATCTTTTATTTTTTAGTGTGGATAAACAATGAAGCTATCTCAATTGAAGCCATGGCTTAAAGCGTCGCCAGATAAGATCCCACATTGTGTACTAACCTGTTATGCGGGGTATTCTGATTATCTGATGGAAATTGAATATAAGCATCAGTTACAACCCCTTAAAGATGAGCAAGATAATTTACTGCATTTTAAGACGATTGAGCAGGCACAGGTACTATTGAAATCTTTTGGGATCAGTAATATGACATTACGTTTAACTGATCCCTATGATGAATTCTTACCTGAAGGGATCACGGCTGCTTGTGAAGAAGATATGGTGCTGCATTTTTAGTCCTGCGGTGTAACGCAGTATACTTTTTAAATAAAGTATCGAGCTAAAATTTCTGCGGTAAAGTGTGTTTTT
Organism: Photobacterium angustum; assembly: GCF_002954615.1. NCBI lineage: Bacteria > Pseudomonadati > Pseudomonadota > Gammaproteobacteria > Vibrionales > Vibrionaceae > Photobacterium > Photobacterium angustum. Next base: position 197,573 of record NZ_MSCJ01000001.1, read on the forward strand.
AAATAAAAACCACGAGGTAATGTTTTGATAGGCTGTCCATTTGCGCCGTAGGCTTCTGTTAGTACTTTACTATTTGCCGCTTTTGGTCGTAATTGCAGCACTTCGCCATGGCGTGCTGTGATGTGCTCGACTTGGCCGAGTACGATCATATCCATTAACTCTTCCCAGTCTTGTTTTAATTGCGCATCTTCGTCAATCGACGGACTCCACATTAACGGCGATCCAACATGGCGATCTGCTAAGGGAATATCTCGCTCACCTTCGACTGGGATCCATAATACCCGTGAGAGCTTATGACGAATATGGCTCGTTTCCCAACGTAATCCTTGTACCCCAATTAAAGGAGCGACACAGACAAAAGTTGTTTCTAGTGGTTTACCATTATAGCCAATAGGGATCGTTTTAAGCTCAATACCAAGATCGATAAAGTCAGGAACGGGTTTACTTCCCGCTGTTGCACCTAAATGCCATTCCAACAATTGCCCAACCCATCCTTTATCTCTTTTTAGATCAGCAGGTGGAACAATGCCAGCAAGATCGGCTAATTCTCCAAGCGTTAAACCTGCTAGCTGTTGGGCACGATTGAGGAGTTCTTGTTCAGTGAGGGGGGGCGAAGGTTGCTCTGGTTTTGGCATAGTGCTAGGTGATGATCATGATCTAAAAATAAGAAGAGTAAAGATCATAACATAGCTTTTTCCTGTTTGAGTGGGTAAATAGAGAGAAAAGGATCATTTTAAAAGATATCCACAGAATATTTTTATGAAATATTTTTTTTGCTGTGAACTGGTTAAATAGACAGGCTTAAGTTGGTGTTTTATTCATCTTGGCTATCTTGTGTTCGATCATTTTTTTTGTATGGTGTGGATAAAACCAGAATTGATTGATCTTTGACCGATCGTTTTTTTGAGATGTGAATATTCTATTTATTTAAATTTATTATGTACTCTTAATGATTTTAAATTATTGATTATTAATGCTTTTGTGTTTTTATTTTTGATTTTTTATTGCTGTCTATCAAGCGATAATTATATATAAAATCGAGGTTTTTTTATTTTCTGCACAAATCTATCCACAGAAAGAGTGAATAAATGTGGGGAATGTCTCATTTAGATGTTTATAACCTCTGGTTGGGAGAGGAGTTATCCCAAATTTGAGGTTTAGTTAGGAAAATATCACGATCTGATCGAATCTTTGTTTACCGATCACCTCTACTATGAAAAAATCACTATTAATAGATATTTATACTTGAGGTCGTCCAGTGATTGATGGCGATGGATACCGCCCTAATGTAGGGATCGTTATCTGCAATAGCCATGGCCAGGTATTTTGGGCTCGACGATATGGACAACATTCTTGGCAGTTTCCGCAAGGTGGTATTGATGATGGTGAAACACCTGAGCAAGCCATGTTTCGTGAATTGTACGAAGAAGTAGGATTAACCAAAAAAGATGTCAGGATAATTGCGTCAAGCCGTCATTGGCTACGTTATAAATTACCTAAACGTTTAGTGCGGTGGGATTCGAAACCTGTTTGTATCGGGCAGAAACAGAAATGGTTTTTGTTGAGCTTGGAGTGCGATGAGTCCAAGGTCAATATGCAGCGAGGTGCTACTCCTGAATTTGATGGATGGCGATGGGTAAGTTATTGGTATCCAGTCCGACAGGTCGTTTCGTTTAAGCGTGATGTTTACCGTCGCGCACTTAAAGAATTTGCACCTGTAGCCATGCCTTTTAAAGAATGGAAAGAGCGAAAATTCAAGCGTAATAATAAAAAGTAAATAAGGTAATATAGAGGTTATTGGCAATATAGAAGGATAATAAGGCTCGTTATGCTGACACAGCTTAGAGAGATAGTTGACAAGGTTGTCAGCGCCCAGACCTTGATAGAAGCGCTAGATCAATTAGTGATGAGCACTTGTCAGGCAATGAAAACAGATTGTTGTTCGGTCTATATTGCTAATCATGAGCGTCAGCTTTATACATTGATGGCAACGCAAGGGCTGCATAAATCGCAGCGGCGTGTGAGTTTACGCTTTAACCAAGGTCTAGTCGGCCTTGTGGGGCGTAGTGCTGAGCTCGTTAATGTTGCTGATGCTCGTGTACACCCTCATTTCAAACATCTCCCAGGGATCGGAGAAGAATCCTTTCGATCGTTTTTTGGCACGCCTATCATTCATCAGCGCCAAGTACTTGGTGTCCTTGTTGTACAGCAACGAGAAAAGCGGGAATTTAATGAAAGTGAAGAATCTTTCTTAGTCACCCTTGCAGCTCAATTATCAGGTATTTTAGCTCATGCGAAAGCACAAGGAATGTGGTTTGAGCAAGGTAATAAATTGCACCTTACTGGATCAGCGGCTTCTGCTGGTGTTGCTGTTGCTAAAGCATGGTGGGACGATACCCAACCATTATTAGAACATGTAGCTCCCACATCTTGTCTTGATGTCAATTTTGAGCAAGAACGTTTAACTATCGCGATAGAAGCGGCCAGTACAGAGTTTCGACGTTTACGTAAACGTTTTGATAGTGAACTGCAAAAAGAAACCCTCGCCATTTTTGATTTATTCAGCCATTTACTCAATGATCCTATGCTGCGCAAAGATCTGAAAGCCCGTATTGCTTGTGGTGATCAGGCCGAATGGGCAGTTCGTCAAGTGGTTGAATCTTATTCCGCCCGTTTTGCGAATATGAAAGATCAATACCTCAAAGAGCGTGCACAAGACATTCGCGAGTTAGGCCAGCGCTTATTGTTCTTTTTACGTGATGAAGAAGTCGATGAGTTGCAGTGGGATGAACCTGTGGTGTTATTAACCCGAGAGTTAACAGCAGCGATGCTTGCAACAGTTCCTTTGGGAAAGTTAGCTGCGGTTGTTGCTCAAGAGGGGGCCGCCAACTCACATGCTGCTATTTTGTCTAGGGCACTCGGTATCCCTGCTATTATGGGGGTCGATTTTGTTCCTCATATGGTACATAACAATTTAGTTATTGTTGATGGTTATCGTGGTGATTTTCTCGTTAACCCTAATCGTCATGTATTAATTGAATATCGCCGCTTATTACGTGAAGAGCACGAGCTAGCCAAAACGGTTGAAGGTGATCTAGATAAAGAAGCCTATACCAAAGATAATCAACGGATCATGGTTCACTTAAATGCAGGTTTAAGTGCTGATACCAGTATTGCGGTTAATAAAGGGGTTGATGGGGTTGGCTTATATCGCACCGAAGTGCCTTTTTTACTGCAACGTAGCTTTCCTTCAGAAGATGAACAAATTAATCAATATCGTTCTATTTTGCAGACTTATCCTGATCAAACCGTTGTGATGCGAACGCTCGATATTGGAGGCGATAAGCCGTTACCGTATTTAACGATAGAAGAAGACAATCCCTTTTTAGGTTGGCGTGGGATCCGTTTTACCTTAGATCATCCTGAGATTTTTTTAATTCAAGTAAGAGCGATGTTACGTGCCAGTATTGGCTTGAATAATATGGACATATTGCTCCCTATGATTTCAGGGATAGCAGAGCTTGATGAAGCTAAAGTATTAATTGAGCGCGCCTATCAGGAAGTGGCAGCTCAATATGATGGCGAGTTAAGAAAACCCCGCTTAGGTATCATGATTGAAGTACCGTCAATGCTTTATCAGCTCCATGCGTTAGCCGATAAAGTTGATTTTATTTCAGTGGGTAGTAATGATTTAACTCAATATTTGCTTGCCGTTGATCGTAATAACTCTCGTGTCGCTAGTGTTTATGATGCGCTTCATCCTGCGGTTTTAAATGCGTTAAAACATATTATCGATAGTGCAGAGCGTTACCAAATTCCAGTTTGCGTTTGTGGTGAGTTAGCCGGAGATCCGATTGGTGCAATTTTATTAGTCGGAATGGGGTATCGATCATTGAGTATGAATACCCGTAATGTAGCCAAAATAAAATATATATTACGCCATGTGTCAGCACTTGATATGACGCAATTGGCGGATGATGTTCTCGCGGTACATTTATCTTGTGAAGTAAGAGAGAGAACAACGTTATTTGTCGAGCAGCATGGTCTAGGTGGATTTATCCGCGCGGGTAAGTAGAACACTTTTTAATATTGGTTACGTATTATGTATGAAACAACACTTTGGCTATTTAGCATGTGTTTGCTATTGGGATCTGTCGTCGGACTATTGGCTGGTTTATTAGGCATTGGCGGAGGCTTATTGGTTGTACCTGCTCTAGTTTGGTTATTACCGAAAGCCGGAATTGCATCGCATCTTGTGATGCATATTGCGTTAGCGACCTCACTTGCCAGTATTGTTATGACGTCAACGGCCTCAGCTCGTAATCACTTTAAGCTTGGAAATATTGATTTTTCAATGGTAAAAATGCTAGCCCCAGGGATCATTGTTGGTGGATTGGGGGGAAGTGTTGTTGCTGAGATCATTCCTTCACATTATTTACCTAAAATTTTTGCTGTTATCGTATTGTGTCTAGCAATTCAGATGCTGCTATCGATGAAAGTGATAAACAGTAAGCCCCTGCCAAACTCATTAGCATGTGTATCAAGTGGTGGCATTATTGGTTTGATCTCAAGTCTCGCTGGCATTGGTGGAGGATCATTAACAGTACCGTATTTAACTTATTATGGTATTGAGATGCGACGTGCCATTGGTACCTCTTCGCTCGTAGGTTTATTAATTGCTGTTTCTGGAATGATTGGCTTTATTTACGCCGGTGTCGGCAGTGAAGCGTTACCAGCGTTTAGTGCGGGTTATGTGTATTTACCGGCCTTGTTCGGTATTGCTGCAACATCGATGATTGCAACTCGTTATGGCGCGGCGTTAGTGAGTCGACTACCGACGCCGACACTGAAAAAGCTATTTGCAGTATTATTGCTAGTGATCAGTATAAAAATGTTTTTAAGTTAACAGCAGGGTCAACAGGCTTCTGATAGAATAACGATTACTAATTTTCGCGCCTAGCTTTTGCTGGGCGCATTCAATTTACGAGTAGGACTATGAAACAATATTTAGCCTTATGCCAACGCATCGTGGATGAAGGTGTGTGGATTGAAAATGAACGTACAGGTAAGCGTTGTTTAACGGTTATCAATGCTGATCTGACTTATGATGTTGCTAATAATCAGTTTCCGTTGATCACTACTCGTAAAAGTTTCTGGCAAGCGGCAATCGCAGAGCTTCTCGGTTACTTACGTGGCTATGATAATGCAGCGCAATTTCGTGCAATTGGTTGTAACACATGGAATGCTAACGCCAATGACAACCAAGCATGGCTGAACAATCCTCATCGTAAAGGTGAAGATGACATGGGACGTGTTTATGGTGTTCAAGGTCGTCGTTGGCAAAAATCAGACGGTACGCCAATTGATCAATTAAAGAAGATTGTTGATGATTTAACCAAAGGTATTGATGATCGCGGTGAAATATTAACGTTTTACAACCCAGGTGAGTTTGATATGGGCTGTCTGCGTCCTTGCATGCATACACATACATTTTCACTACTGGGTGATACGTTATATTTAACGAGCTATCAACGTTCATGTGATGTACCGCTAGGGTTAAACTTCAATCAAGTACAAGTGTTTACCTTACTCGCGTTAATGGCGCAAATAACAGGTCATAAAGCGGGTCAGGCTTACCACAAAATTATCAACGCACATATCTATGAAGATCAGTTAGAGCTTATGCGTGATGTGCAATTAAAGCGTACTCCATTTGCCTCTCCACAACTTAAAATCAACCCGAAGATCAAGTCATTAGAAGATTTAGAAACATGGGTAACGTTAGATGATTTTGAAGTGGTGGGTTACGAGCATCACGATCCGATTCAATACCCATTTTCTGTTTAGATTCATCAATAACATATACTAAAAAGTAAATGTAATCAGAATCAGAATGGTAAGAAATAAAAAAGCCCAGCATAAGCTGGGCTTTTTCGTAGCGCGGTATTAATTAAGCAGTTAATGCTAAAATTGCACCTGGGATAGCGATGAATACTAAGCCAAGGTAACCTGCGACTGCTACTTTGTTTTTAGTTGCTAAGTCACTTAAGAAGAATGCGCACTTCAACGGAATTTCACGTAAGAATGGAATACCGTAAATCAGTACAGTTGCCATTACATTGAAACATAAGTGTACCAGTGCAATCTGTAATGCAAATACTGCGTTATCGCCTGATACTGCTGTTGCTGCTAATAGTGCAGTGATACATGTACCGATGTTTGCACCAAGCGTGAATGGGTATACATCACGTACTTTTAATACACCTGTACCTACTAGCGGTACCATCAAGCTTGTTGTTGTTGATGATGATTGTACTAAAATCGTTACTGCTGTACCTGATGCAATACCATGCAGTGGACCACGACCAATTGCACTTTTTAGAATATCACGAGCACGACCAACCATTAGGCTACGCATTAGCTTACCCATAACCGTAATCGCGAAGAAGATTAATGCGATACCGATGAAGCTAAGCGCGACACCACCCATAGAACCAAATGCTTCTAGAGGACCTTTTACTAGCTCTACTGCAGGTTTAGTTAATGGCTTCATAAAGTCCATTCCCTTCATGCTCATATCACCCGCACTTAAGAATGGAGACACTAACCAACTAGACATTTTATCTAGCAGACCAAACATCATCTCTAGTGGCAAGAAAATTGCTACAGCTAGTAGGTTGAAGAAATCATGGACGGTTGCACTGGCAAAAGCACGACGGAATTCATCCTTACAACGCGCATGCCCTAAGCTCACTAACGTATTGGTTAGTGTAGTACCAATATTTGCACCCATTACCATTGGGATTGCTGTTTCAACAGGCAAGCCACCGGCAACAAGACCAACAATGATTGACGTTACCGTACTTGAAGACTGAATTAATGCTGTTGCGATTAAACCAATCATAAGCCCTGCTACAGGGTGAGAGGCAAATTCGAATAAGGTTTTAGCTTGTTCGCCAACAGACCATTTAAAACCGCTGCTGATCATAGATACAGCAACAAGTAAAAGATAAAGCATGAACGCTAGATTGGCCCAGCGGACCCAACGCATAGAGCTGAACTTAGATACAGCAGTAGTGGCTTGGGTAGTCATAATCATTTCTCCATGACAATAGTATGTCGTTTTGGTGTCATTTTGTTGAAATCTGTGTGGATAGTAGATTGCTTTTATTTCAGAAATATTACACTGATTGTCACAAACATGATTTGTCGCTTTTTTGTGATAGCAAGCGATTAACTGGCACTAATATATTTTTGTTTTTATATGTTTAACTATCTGTTATATATGGATTATTAAGAGGATTTTGATAAAAAAGGAAATTTGAGTTTTTTTTAATGTGGTATACGGAAAGGTTGTCTTTTTTTACGATAAATCGTAAAAATCGGTCAATTATGACAGTTTGCCTATATTTAATAGGGAAGCACATGACAGGGAAATGCGCGCTAATGTCAAAGGTTCGTTAGTACAGCACGGTTATTATATTGTTATAGCTCTAATTATTCGGTATTTCCGAGTTATTGCATCTAAACAAACGATTTCACAAGTGCTGAGAATGACGTTTACACTGCATTTAATTGATTAATTCATATTGTTTTATAGGAGTGACGGTCGATGACCGATGCTATTCGTAAGTTTCTTAAATTAGAATCAGCAGGTGGAATTGTGCTGATTATTGCTGCGCTTATTGCGATGATCATTGCTAATTCACCGCTAGCATCAGTGTATACCGATACATTGCACAGTTATGTTGCTGGCTTATCTGTTTCTCATTGGATTAATGATGGTCTAATGGCTGTTTTCTTTTTGCTTATTGGCTTAGAAGTAAAGCGTGAGCTAATCGAAGGAGCGCTAAATACTAAAGAGAAAGCGATTTTTCCTGCTATTGCGGCAGTAGGCGGTATGGTTGCACCAGCATTAATTTATGTTGCGTTTAACTATAACGATCCAATGGCTATTAAAGGTTGGGCAATTCCTGCTGCGACAGATATCGCATTTGCATTAGGTGTGATGGCACTACTGGGTAATCGTGTACCTGTAAGCTTGAAAGTATTCTTGCTTGCACTTGCGATTATTGATGATTTAGGTGTGATCGTCATTATCGCGCTGTTTTATAGCTCTGATTTATCAACGGTTGCTCTTGCGGTTGCTTTTGCTGCTACAGCGACGCTGTTCATCATGAATGCGAAGAATGTTACTAAGCTTTCTTGGTACTTAATTGTTGGTGCTATTTTGTGGTTTAGTGTATTGCAATCAGGCGTTCACGCTACGTTAGCTGGTGTTATTCTTGGTTTTACTATTCCACTAACGGGCAAAGATGGTCGTTCAGATAAACACTCACCATTGAAGCATTTAGAGCATGTATTACACCCGTATGTTGCTTTCTTGATTCTACCTATCTTTGCATTCGCTAATGCGGGGATCTCATTAGATGGCGTGTCTGTAGAAAGTTTGTCATCAATGTTACCTGCAGGTATTGCAGCTGGTCTGTTTATTGGTAAACCATTAGGTATATTTACTGCATGTATTATCGCTGTGAAATGTGGTTTTGCGAAACTGCCTGATGACATTAACTTTAAACATATTTTTGCGGTATCGGTACTGTGTGGTATCGGCTTTACGATGTCGATTTTCATCTCATCGTTAGCATTTGTTGGGGCCGGTGAAAGCTTTGCAACTTACTCACGATTAGGAATATTGTTAGGCTCAACAGTAGCGGCAGTTGTGGGTTACGTGTTACTGAGTCGTTCTCTTCCAAAGGAAGCACAAAAAGTAGAGGCGTAATATGTATAAATACCTATTAGCTATACTGTTTTCAACTTTCGCAACCTCAAGTGTTGCAGCAATGAACTATCAACATTGTACAATGGCTGACAGAACTGAGATTTGTCAGGCTTATCTGCAAGGTTTAAATGATGGGAAAAAAGAGGAAAAAAAAGTAATCAGCTCTAAACCATCATTCCAAGATCGAGCACTTGAGCAGCGAAGCGGTGAGCTATATCGCAACCTTGAACGATTTAATCGTCAACCTGCGAGTTAATAGGTTTCTATTACGCGTTTATTAGAAATAATAAGATAAAGATTGAAGACCCCAGTGGCACTGCGTAAGCTTTGTCGTTGGGGTTTTTTTTATGGGTTGGTAAGGGTATGTCTCACTTAAATTATAATCACTTATATTATTTTTGGATGGTGTGTAAACAAGGCTCTGTGACCAAAGCTGCGGATGCTTTATTTTTGGCACCACAAACGGTAACAGGGCAGATCCGTGCTTTAGAAGATCGTTTAAAAGGGCGATTAACTAAACGTGTAGGACGCCAGATTGAACCAACTGAATTAGGACAAATGGTGTTTAAGTATGCCGATAAAATGTTTGATTTAAGTTATCAAATGCTGGATCGGATCAACTATACCCAGCGAGATAATCAGCTTTTTGAAGTGGGTGTTGCTGATGCGTTGTCTAAACGATTAGTTAGCCAAGTGTTATTAGAAGGCATGCCTGATGATCAGAGAATTCATTTTAGCTGTTTTGAGTCAACCCATGAAATGCTACTAGAACAACTATCCCAGCATAAGCTTGATATGATCCTTTCTGATTGTCCCGTAGATTCAACCCAAAGCCCTGGTTTATACAGCAAGAAATTAGGGGAGTCTGGAATGAGTTTTTTCTGTTCAGATAAACTATCAGAATCGACGTTTCCCGCATGTATTGAAGATTATAAATTGTTAGTACCAAGCCGCCGCTCTGCGATGGGGAGAAAACTGCATCAATGGTTTGATCAGCAAGGGATCACGCCTAATATTTTAGGTGAATTTGATGATTCAGCTCTAATGAAAGCGTTTTCGTCTTATCAACAATCTATGTTTATAGCTCCCTCTAGCTATGCAGATGAGTTAAAGGAATCATGCCAAGTGCATGAGGTAAAAAGAGTGAGTGATATTTCAGAAGAATATTATGTCATTTTTGCGGAGCGGATGATAATGCACCCATCGGTCACGCGTATCTGTGAGGCGGATTTTAGTCGGTTATTCGCTTAAGTAGCCTCATACCCATTTATGAGGCTAAAGTTGCAGACAGATGGATAGCGCGCTTATTAGAGGCTTATTTATCAGTTATCAGAGAGCGTGTCTGTTTCTTCTTTTGTGTTTTTATCGTTCTTTCCCTTAGGAGTAGAGATACCTGCGGTGAGATTGTAGCGCATTGCCTCTTCGAATGACCAATCAACAAGTGTTAAGTCTTCACGCTTAACCAAGGTTGTCACTCCAGCAATTTGATAGCTAAGTGGGAATAATACGGGAACCCAATCCCCCTCAGGAAGCGCATTAGCGAGCGGTTCAGGCATGTCATCAGACATAATAAAGCCGATTACATAACTATCATTGGCTTGATGCACTAAAACCGTTTGCTGTCCTTTATTTTTATTATCACTGCTCATAAGTGAGGCAATGTCATTGATGCTGCTGTATACCGTTTTAAAGAACGGAAAACGCATCAATTGTCGAATAATGAAATCATACAGCCAAGCAATAGGGCTAACAGAGAAAAGAAGGCCAGCAATAAACAATAAAGTCAGGATCAATAAAAACCCAGCGCCTTTGAATAACTCAGTTATATGGAATAAACCAAATAAAAAGTTACCGACTTTGTCTAATGACTCAAATAATGACCAAAATAGCCATATGCTCAAGACTAAAGGCAGGACGTTGAGCAAACCTCGTAACAGCGTTTTTTTCATGTTTTGCTCTTAATGAAGATAAGAATAAGAAGACAGTGTGCCACAAAGATGGCAGCAGAGAGTCAGAGGAATATAAATTTCAGATATAAAAAAACCGACTCGAGGTCGGTTTTTTTAAATCTAAACTCAAAAATTAAAAATTAAAGAGCTTTGATTTTAGCAGCTAGACGAGCTTTATGACGTGCAGCTTTGTTTTTGTGGATCAGGCCTTTAGTAGCCATGCGATCCATAACAGGTTGCATTTCAACGAAAGCTTGTGTTGCAGCTTCTTTATTACCAGCTTCAATAGCGATAATTACTTTCTTGAAGAAAGTGCGCATCATAGAACGACGGCTAGCGTTGTGCTGGCGACGTTTTTCTGAAGTTAGTGCACGTTTCTTAGCAGATTTGATATTTGCCAAGGGTGTAACTCCCAAATCTTGGTACGGTGACAATTTAAGGCCGAGGACTATGCCTTGGTTCTTTGTAATTGTCAAATGATTTGTGCGAATAACCGCCAGACCAATCAAGTTGGCACTTGCGGATTAACACGGTTAATATGGCGGCAGATTTTACCAGCATTTGGAATCAGAAGTCACCTTTCTGAGCCATCTTTTATGAGGTTTTTTTGTGAGTAAGCGTCTTTTACGCTCTGGAATGATAGTTAGCGCCATGACTTTGGTCTCTCGCGTACTCGGTTTAGTCCGAGATGTGGTGGTTGCTAACCTTATGGGAGCAGGGGCTGCGGCCGATGTTTTTTTCTTTGCAAATAAAATTCCCAACTTTCTGCGTCGTCTTTTTGCCGAAGGGGCTTTTTCGCAAGCATTTGTACCTGTATTGACTGAATACCATGCAGCAGGTGATGTTGATCGAACACGAGAGTTGATTGCAAAAGCAGCAGGTACGCTAGGCGGCATTGTGACGATCGTGACATTGTTTGGGGTGTTAGGCTCTGGCGCTGTGACGGCTTTGTTCGGTTTTGGTTGGTTTTGGGATTGGCTACACGGTGGGGCTGATGCAGAAAAATTTGAACTTGCAAGCTTGTTACTAAAAATCACTTTCCCATATTTGTGGTTTATCACCTTTGTTGCTTTATCTGGCGCGATATTAAATACGTTAGGTAAATTTGCGATATCGTCGTTTACTCCGGTTTTTTTAAACATATCTATTATTGGTTGTGCGTGGTTTGTATCTCCACATCTTGCTCAACCTGAGATTGGTTTAGCTATCGGTGTTTTCGTTGGTGGCTTAGTGCAGTTTGGCTTTCAATTGCCATTTTTGTATCGTGAAGGATATTTAGTTCGCCCTAAATGGGGCTGGAATGATCCGGGTGTGACAAAAATTCGCAAACTGATGTTACCTGCGCTATTTGGTGTGTCTGTTACCCAAATTAACTTATTGCTTGATACCTTCATTGCCAGTTTCTTAATGACGGGTTCTATCAGTTGGCTGTATTACTCTGATCGTTTATTAGAGTTTCCTCTTGGTTTATTTGGTATTGCTATTGCAACGGTGATATTACCTGCGCTTTCACGTAAACACGTTGATAAATCGCCAGAACAATTCGCCCAAACGATGGACTGGGGAGTTAGAATGGTGCTACTGCTTGGCATTCCCGCCATGCTTGGCATGATCACATTGGCGAAACCTATGTTGATGGTAATGTTTATGCGCGGCGAATTTAGCGTTTACGATGTGAATCAAACTGCAGCATCATTATGGGTTGTATCAGCTGGTCTATTAAATTACATGCTGATTAAAGTCTTTGCGCCCGGCTACTACGCACGTCAAGATACTAAAACACCTGTAAAAATTGGTATTATTGCGATGGTGAGTAATATGGTGTTTAACGGTATGTTTGCACCATTTTACGGTTATGTGGGTTTATCTATTGCCAGTGTTTTATCGGCATTGTTAAACGCTGCGCTATTGTACCGAGGCTTGCATGTAGGCAATATTTATCGCATTAGCCGTCAAACATTATTTTTTGTTCTGCGACTTGCTGTGGCTGGCGTTTTAATGGTGGCAAGCTTGTTATGGTTAAGCCCAACAATGGAACAGTGGTTAGGTTTTCATTTGCTTGAACGTGTCGGCTGGTTGTTTGGTTTAATTGCAATAGGCAGTGGTGTTTATCTAATAATTGCGATGATTTTAGGCATTCGCCCACGACATCTGCGTACAGATAGCTGATTGCAAGCGTTGAGTAGTATATAATCCGCCAGCTTTACTGTAGAAAAGCAACATTTTCCGCAATAATAGCGGCGGAGTTTTTAGCTTTAAAGACGGATTTTGATTGTTTGCATCTTTTAGCGTGTGAATATTGATGAGTGGTAAGTAACAGAGCGCATGGAATTAATTCGAGGTATACATAATATTCAACCCCAGCATCATGGCTGTGTGTTGACTATCGGCAACTTTGATGGTGTTCATTTAGGGCATCAAGCATTGCTACGTCAAGTGGTAGCTAAAGCCCATGCGATGCAACTTTCCGCAACGGTAATGACATTTGAGCCTCAGCCGTTAGAATTGTTCGCAGGAGATAAAGCGCCAGCACGCTTAACCCGTTTTAGAGATAAATATTTACAGCTAAAAAAGGTCGGTATTGATCGTTTATTGTGCGTAAATTTTAATCATCATTTTGCTACCATGAGTGCTGAAGATTTCGTTGAGTGCTTGTTGGTTAAGCAATTGGGTGTTAAGTTTCTTGTTATTGGCGATGATTTTCGCTTTGGACAAGGTCGTAGTGGCAGTTTTGATATGTTAGTTGCCGCTGGTCTAAAACATGGCTTTGAGGTGGTAAGTACCCAAAGCTTTTGTGTTTCGGAGCAGCGTGTAAGCAGCACTGCCATTCGTCAAGCACTGGCAAATAACGAACTTGAACAAGCGGAGATGATGCTTGGTCGGCCTTACAGTATTCGCGGACGTGTCTCACACGGACGCAAGCTCGGTCGAACTATTAATTTCCCTACCGCCAATATACCTTTAAAGCGACGTGTAGCGCCGGTAGCTGGTGTTTATGCTGTTGAAGTGTATGGTGCAGATAGTCGCCCTGTGATGGGGGTGGCTAATGTTGGTCATCGACCAACCGTAAAAGGTGTACGCCAACAACTTGAAGTACACTTATTTGATTTTAATGCTGATCTCTACGGACATCAGCTAGAAGTCGTGTTACGCCATAAATTGCGTGACGAAAAGAAATTTGAATCCTTCGATGCGCTTAAACGCCAAATCGAGCGAGATGCTCAAACAGCACGGGTGTGGCTGTCTGAGCGTAATAATGTCCAACTTCGCCCAAGTAACGGAATCTAGAATCAATGAGCGACTATAAAGATACCCTGAACCTGCCTGAAACAGGGTTTCCGATGCGAGGCAACCTAGCTCAGCGTGAGCCTGCAATGCTTAAGCGTTGGTATGATGAAGATCTTTACGGTGAAATCCGTAAAGCAAAGAAAGGTAAAAAATCTTTCGTATTACACGATGGCCCTCCATACGCTAACGGTGATATTCACATTGGTCACGCACTAAACAAGATTCTTAAAGACATTATTATTAAGTCAAAGACTCTGTCTGGTTTTGACTCACCGTATATCCCTGGTTGGGACTGTCACGGTCTACCTATCGAATTGATGGTAGAGAAAAAAGTGGGTAAGCCGGGTCAAAAAGTGACAGCAGCTGAATTCCGTGAAAAGTGTCGTGAATATGCTGCAGGTCAAGTTAATGGTCAAAAAGAAAGTTTCATTCGTTTAGGTGTACTAGGTGAATGGGACAAGCCTTACCGCACAATGGACTTCGATACCGAAGCCAACATTATTCGTGCATTAGGTAAAATTGCAGATAACGATCACTTGTTGAAGGGGTTTAAACCTGTTCACTGGTGTACTGACTGTGGTTCAGCACTGGCTGAAGCTGAAGTTGAATACCAAGATAAAGTATCGCTATCTATCGATGTGAAATTTAAAGCGGTAGATGAAGCGGCTGTATTAGCTAAATTTGGTTGTGTGGCTGATCAAGGTCAAGGCGATGTATCGATTGTTATTTGGACAACAACGCCTTGGACAATGCCTGCTAACCGCGCAGTAGCTGTAAGTGCTGATCTTGAGTACGCATTAGTACAAACACCAGTTACAGAAGCACATCCTCAGCCGCAACGTTTAATCGTAGCGGCAGAGCTTGTAAAAGATGTAATGGGTCGTGTTGGTTTTGAAGAATCAGAAATCCTGGGTTTCTGTAAAGGTGAAGAGCTTGAGCTACTTCGCTTTAACCACCCATTCTACAGCTTTGATGTGCCAGTAATTTTAGGTGATCACGTAACGACTGAATCAGGTACAGGTTGTGTACATACCGCTCCTGGTCACGGTCAAGAAGACTTCGTGGTAGGTCAAAAATACAATCTTGAAATTGCAAACCCTGTGGGCAGTAATGGTGTTTACCTACCAGATACTGAGATCTTTGCTGGTCAACACGTATTTAAAGCAAATGAAGCTGTTGTTGAAGTACTACGTGAGCACGGCTCACTATTGAATTTCTCAAAAATCACACACAGCTACCCACACTGCTGGCGTCATAAAACGCCAATTATCTTCCGTGCTACGCCGCAATGGTTCATTTCTATGGACAAAGCAGGTCTACGTACGAAAGCATTGGGCGAAATCAAAAATGTTCAATGGATGCCTGAGTGGGGTCAAAGCCGTATTGAAGGTATGATCGAAGGTCGTCCTGAGTGGTGTATCTCGCGCCAGCGTACGTGGGGCGTGCCAATTGCACTATTCATCCATAAAGAAACGCAAGAACTTCACCCTCAAACCTCTGAGCTAATTGAAAAAGTAGCACAGCTTGTTGAGCAAAAAGGTATTCAAGCTTGGTGGGATCTAGAACTTACTGATGTAATGAACGCAGAAGATGCCGCAAATTACGAAAAAGTACTAGATACACTAGACGTATGGTTTGACTCTGGTGTTACGCACTTCTCAGTGGTTGATAGCCGTCCAGAATTTAACGGTCACTCAGCGGATCTTTACCTTGAAGGTTCAGACCAACACCGCGGTTGGTTCCAGTCTTCATTGATTTCATCGGTAGCGATGAAAGATAAAGCACCGTACAAGCAAGTGTTAACACACGGCTTCGTTGTTGATGGTCAAGGCCGTAAGATGTCTAAATCTATCGGTAACGTTGTTGCACCAAAAGATGTAACGAATAAGCTTGGTGCTGATATTTTACGCCTATGGGTTGCTTCGACTGATTACACTGGCGAAGTGGCTGTATCTGATGAGATCTTAAAGCGTTCAGCCGATGCTTACCGTCGTATTCGTAACACAGCACGTTTCTTCTTAGCTAACTTAAGCGGTTTCAACCCTGAAACTGACTGTGTTCCAGCTGAAGAAATGGTCGCACTTGATCGTTGGGCTGTTGGTCGCGCAATGGCGGCTCAAGAAGAAATCATCAAAGATTACGAAGATTACAACCTGCACTCAGTAACACAGCGCTTAATGCAGTTCTGTTCTATTGAGATGGGTTCATTCTACTTAGATGTAATCAAAGACCGTCAATACACAGCAAAACGTGGAAGCCATGCTCAACGTAGCTGTCAGACAGCGCTTTACTACATTGTAGAGGCATTAGTTCGTTGGATGGCACCTATCATGTCATTCACAGCAGATGAAATTTGGAATGAAATGCCAGGTCAACGTGACAAGTTCGTGTTTACTGGTGAGTGGTTCGATGGCCTATTTGGTCTTGCTGATAACGAAGAACTAAGCAACGAATTCTGGGCTGAAATCCAACAAGTTCGTGGCGCAGTGAACAAGTTACTTGAAACAGCACGAAGCGAAAAAGTGATCGGTGGCTCACTACAGGCAGAGGTTATCCTTTCTGCTAATGCTGAGCTGGCTGAGAAGCTGAATAAGTTAGAGGACGAACTACGTTTTGTTCTATTAACATCTAAAGCTCAAGTTGTTGTTGCTGATAGCAAGCCTGAAAATGCGCAAGAAACCGATATCGAAGGTTTATTCGTAACGGTTAAAGCATCTGAAGCGGCGAAGTGTGAGCGTTGTTGGCACCATGTTGCTGATGTTGGCACAATCGCAGGCCATGAAGAAATTTGTGGTCGCTGTGCAACTAACATCGACGGCGAAGGCGAAAAGAGAAAGTTTGCATAATGACAAGTACAGCACTGAAGCAATCGCTAACAGTTAAACAATCTGGCATCCGTTGGCTATGGCTAGCGGTTCTGGTATTTATCATCGATAACGGCACTAAGCTGTTAGTGATGGACACGATGGGCTATGGCTGGCCAAACCGGATCGAAGTATTGCCGTTTTTTAATTTACTTTATGTGCACAACACAGGTGCAGCATTTAGTTTTTTAAGTGACGCAAGTGGCTGGCAGCGTTGGTTATTTGCAGCTATTGCCTTTGGTGTTTGTGGTTTATTAATGTACTGGATGCGTCGCACACCAGCGACAAATAAAATCGCTAATATTGCTTATGCATTAATTATTGGTGGCGCATTAGGTAACTTATTTGATCGTATGTATCATGGTTTTGTGGTTGATTTTCTAGACCTTTACTATGGTAGCTACCATTGGCCTGCATTTAATATTGCTGATAGTGCAATATGTGTTGGTGCGGCTTTGTTGATACTTGATGGTTTTAAATCAGACAAGCAAGCTAAGTCGTAATTAGTTACCTTTATCGGTATTAATAACACGTCAATATTAAACGCAGTTCATTTATGAGCTGCGTTTTTTTATTTGTGCGTGTTGACGCCTTATTCTTAATTTAACAAATCGAGTGATACAAATGTAAAACCTTAGTGCCTGTCCGTTGATACGCACGATGGTTTATTGTTAAATGGGAACATTAAAATAAAAGTGAGCGACTTGTTGTTAGATCAATAAGACGATCATACAAAAGGATGTGCTATGTCGGTGATTAAAGATAACAGCGAAGTGTTGATGCATTTTGCCATTAAACTTGATGATGGATCGGTTGCGGAATCTACTTATGCCGCAGGTAAGCCTGCAATGTTTCGCATGGGAGATGGCAGTTTAACTGACAATTTTGAAAAGTGTTTATTAGGGTTAAGTATTGGTGAAAAAGGTTCATTTGAATTATCACCAGAAGATGCGTTTGGTTTACCTAACCCCGATAATATCCACCACCTTGATTTAGCTAAATTTGGTGCTGATGCTCCCGCTGAAGTGGGCAATATTATCGCCTTTGCTGGTCCCGATGGACATGATATTCCGGGAATAATTACAGCCGTTGTGGGTGACTCTGTTACTGTTGATTTCAATCATCCACTTGCAGGGCAAGCTGTCACCTTTGAGGTGGAGGTTGTCTCCATTGAAAGTTAAGAGCAATTGTTGATGAAAATCTTACTCGCAAACCCACGTGGTTTTTGTGCTGGTGTTGATCGTGCGATCAGCATTGTCGAGCGTGCGTTGGAAATGTACCAACCGCCTATTTATGTTCGCCACGAAGTCGTACATAACCGTTTTGTTGTTGAAGGGCTAAAGCAGCGAGGCGCAATTTTTGTTGAGGAACTCAGTGAAGTACCTGACGACAATATCGTTATCTTTTCCGCTCATGGTGTTTCACAAGCGGTGCGTAATGAATCTAAACAACGTCAGTTAACGGTGTTTGATGCAACGTGTCCATTGGTGACAAAAGTACATATGGAAGTGGCTCGTGCCAGTCGAAAAGCGATGGAAGTCGTGCTGATTGGGCACGCAGGACATCCGGAAGTTGAAGGCACAATGGGGCAATATGCTAACCAAGATGGCGGCATGTACCTTGTTGAAACACCGAATGATGTTGATAAGTTAAAAGCAATTGTTAAAGATCCAACCAACTTACACTATGTTAGTCAAACAACCCTGTCAGTTGATGAAACGGCAGATGTGATTGATCGCTTGCGTATCGTGTTCCCTGAGATCCAAGGGCCACGTAAAGATGATATTTGTTACGCAACTCAAAATCGTCAAGATGCTGTGCGTGAAATGGCTGAAACAGTTGATGTAATGATTGTTGTTGGCTCAAAAAATTCCTCTAACTCTAACCGTTTACGTGAATTGTCGGAAAAATTAGGAACGCCTGGTTATCTGACCGATTGTGTTGAAGATATAGAAGCAAGTTGGTTTGAAAATAAAACAAAAGTTGGAGTCACCGCTGGTGCATCTGCGCCTGAAGAGTTGGTGAACCAAATTATTCAACAAATTCAGACAATCACTGGCTCTGATGTTGAAGAATTATCAGGTCGCGAAGAAAACATGTTCTTTGAAGTACCAAAAGAGTTACAAGTTAAGAATATCTAATAGCGTATTGATTTGTGCAGAATAAGCCTCAGTGAAAGCTGGGGCTTTTTTATCGTCTGTAAAACCGCTACAGTATTGAGATAATTATATATTCATCAAGGGAGAAGCACGCAATGGTAAGAATTGCGATAGCTGGAGCTGCTGGCCGAATGGGGCGTCAGCTATTAAAAGCAACACAATTATCAGAGAAAGCAGAATTAGGTGTCGCGACTGAGCGTGCAGGCTCTACATTAGTAGGTGCTGATGCTGGTGAGTTAGCAGGGACGGGTATTGCCAATGTGATCATTGTTGATGATCTTAACAAGGCTCTTGATGATTTTGATGTGTTAATTGACTTTACTGCACCTGTCGCAACATTGGCAAATATTGAGTTTTGTCAGCAACATAATAAAAAAATTGTAATTGGTACAACCGGTTTTACAGAGCAAGAGCGAGAGTTAATTGATCTTGCTGCTCGTGATATTTCTATCGTGATGGCACCTAACTATAGTGTAGGGGTTAATCTAGTTTTCAAATTGTTAGAGAAAGCTGCCAAAGTGATGGGCGATTACTGTGATATTGAAATTATCGAAGCACACCATCGTCATAAAGTGGATGCACCATCAGGAACAGCAATTGGGATGGGAGAAGCGATTGCGGGCGCGATGGGTAATAAATTAAGTGATGTTGCAGTCTATGCTCGAGAGGGGATCACGGGTGAGCGTACTCGTGATGAGATTGGTTTTGCTACGATTCGTGCTGGTGACATAGTAGGTGAACACACCGCCATGTTTGCAGATATCGGTGAGCGTGTAGAGATCACTCATAAAGCGACAGACAGAATGACATTTGCCAATGGTGCGGTGAGAGCGGCGGTATGGCTCAATGATAAATCACCTGGTTTTTATACCATGGAAGATGTCTTAGGGCTTGATTCATTATAATCGAGACAAAAACCTGCTAATAAGCAGGTTTTTTTATATCTGAACAAAGTGCGAATAAATATTGTAAATACAAATAGAGCTGAATTTATTCGTGTTATATCGGTATATTTTGGTGGTGGTTAAATATCGCACTGAGCTGGATATCTTTACTGTATAAAATGGATGGTTGGTTGTGTTTTTTTTGTTAGATGGTTATTTATGTTTGTTTGGGTGTCAATTTTGGCTTTTTTGATGGGTGTTTGTATTTGTTAATGGTTTGGTTTTGATTGCAATCGGTTGCGTTATTTTTTGGTTTGATGTTGATACTAAAAAATACAACTAAACATGTTGTTTTCGCATTTAGGATGCTTAATTGTGTTGAAAGAGTTATTTTTTGGATTTATTTCTGGTCTTATGTTGACAGGTTGCTAACAGATCAATAGAATTTGCGCAATTTGTCAAAAATCAGTAAGACGTGGTTTTTGATATGAAAAGGAATGGGTAATTGCAAGTTTATCTGTTTTAATTGCATTTTTATTTAATTGGAGGTTGTCTTGAGCAAATCTGCGCTATTAGTCCTTGAAGATGGGACTGTGTTCCGCGGCGTGTCCATTGGAGCAGATGGTTCGGCCGTTGGTGAAGTCGTTTTTAATACTTCGATGACGGGGTATCAGGAAATTCTCACTGACCCTTCCTACTCACAACAGATCGTTACCCTTACTTATCCCCACATTGGCAATACCGGTACTAATACCGAAGACGAAGAATCCACGGCTATTCATGCACAAGGTCTGGTTATTCGTGATCTCCCTCTTATCGCTTCAAACTTCCGCTCTGAACAATCTCTTTCTGAATACCTAAAATCACAAAACATCGTTGGTATCGCTGATATCGATACCCGTAAGCTAACCCGTATTCTTCGTGAAAAGGGTGCGCAAAACGGTTGTATCGTCGCAGGTAACAATATCGATGAAGGTTTTGCACTTGAGCAAGCAAAAGCATTTCCAGGTCTAAAAGGCATGGATTTAGCGAAAGAAGTGACAACAAGCGAAACTTACAGCTGGAAGCAAGGCTCTTGGACATTAGAGAACGGCTTACCAGAAGCACAAGAAGATAAAGAACTGCCTTACCATGTCGTGGCTTATGACTTTGGTGCTAAACGTAACATCTTACGTATGCTGGTTGATCGTGGTTGTCGCTTAACGGTTGTTCCTGCACAAACGTCAGCAGAAGACGTGCTTGCGTTAAATCCAGATGGCGTTTTCTTATCAAATGGACCTGGCGACCCAGAGCCATGTACTTACGCGATTGAAGCAACTAAAACGTTCCTTGATAAAAATATTCCAATCTTCGGGATCTGTTTAGGTCACCAAATTCTAGCCTTAGCAAGTGGTGCAAAGACTGTGAAAATGAAGTTTGGTCACCACGGTGCTAACCACCCAGTTAAAGATTTAGATCGTGATGTTGTAATGATCACCAGCCAGAACCACGGTTTTGCTGCTGACGAAACAACGTTACCTGAAAATTTACGTGCGACACACAAATCCCTGTTTGATGGCTCGCTACAAGGTATCCATCGTACCGACAAGCCTGCATTCAGTTTCCAAGGCCACCCAGAAGCGAGCCCTGGTCCACACGATGCAGCACCATTATTTGATCACTTTATCGAATTAATTAAGAAACACAGCGCCTAAGCCGGGAGTAGTAAGAAATGCCAAAACGTACTGACATTAAAAGTGTATTAATCTTAGGTGCTGGACCGATTGTTATCGGGCAAGCCTGTGAGTTCGATTACTCTGGTGCACAAGCTTGTAAAGCACTTCGTGAAGAGGGTTACCGCGTTATTCTGGTAAACTCTAACCCTGCCACTATCATGACTGATCCAGACATGGCTGATGCAACATACATCGAGCCAATTCACTGGGAAGTGGTACGTAATATCATTGCTAAAGAGCGCCCTGATGCAGTACTACCAACCATGGGCGGTCAAACAGCATTAAACTGTGCATTAGATCTTGAAAAATATGGTGTATTAGAAGAATTCAATGTTGAGATGATCGGTGCAACAGCTGATGCAATTGATAAAGCTGAAAACCGTTCTCGTTTTGACAAAGCAATGAAAGCCATCGGCCTTGAGTGTCCTCGTGCTGATACTGCAACCACGATGGAAGAAGCTTACAAAGTTCTCGAAATGGTTGGCTTCCCTTGTATTATTCGCCCGTCATTTACTATGGGTGGTACAGGTGGTGGTATTGCTTACAACAAAGAAGAATTTGAAGAAATTTGTTCGCGCGGTATCGACTTATCACCAACCAATGAATTATTGATTGATGAATCACTAATTGGTTGGAAAGAATATGAGATGGAAGTTGTTCGAGATAAGAACGACAACTGTATCATTGTGTGTGCGATTGAAAACTTCGACCCAATGGGTATTCACACCGGTGACTCAATCACAGTAGCACCTGCGCAAACGCTAACAGATAAAGAATACCAATTAATGCGTAATGCATCGCTTGCAGTACTGCGCGAAATTGGTGTTGAAACGGGTGGTTCAAACGTCCAGTTTGGTATTAACCCGAAAGATGGCCGTATGGTTATCATCGAGATGAACCCGCGTGTATCTCGTTCATCGGCATTAGCATCAAAAGCAACAGGCTTCCCGATTGCAAAAATCGCGGCAAAACTGGCGATTGGTTTCACCCTTGATGAACTGATGAATGACATCACAGGTGGCGCAACACCGGCATCATTTGAACCAACTATTGATTACGTAGTAACGAAAATTCCTCGCTTTAACTTCGAGAAATTTGCTGGCGCTAACGATCGCTTAACGACACAAATGAAGTCGGTAGGTGAGGTTATGGCGATTGGCCGTAACCAACAAGAATCATTACATAAAGCACTACGTGGCCTAGAAGTTGGCGCGAACGGCTTTGATGAAATGGTTGATCTTGATGATCCAAATGCGATGAGCAAGATCCGACATGAACTGAAAGAAGCAGGTGCTGAGCGTATTTGGTACATCGGTGATGCTTTCCGTGCTGGTATGTCGGTTGACGGCATCTTCAACCTAACTAACATTGATCGTTGGTTCTTGGTTCAAATTGAAGAAATCATCAAACTTGAAGAGCAAGTGAAAGCTGGCGGTTTTGCAGGTCTTAATGCTGACGTATTACGTAAGCTTAAGCGCAAAGGTTTTGCAGATGCACGTCTTGCTAAGTTATTGGGTGTTAGTGAAGGCGAAATTCGTAAACTACGTGATCAGTTTGACATTCATCCTGTCTACAAGCGTGTAGATACGTGTGCAGCTGAATTCTCATCAGATACGGCTTACATGTACTCATCATACGATGAAGAGTGTGAAGCAAATCCAACGGACAAAGACAAAATAATGGTACTGGGCGGTGGTCCAAACCGTATCGGTCAAGGTATCGAGTTTGACTACTGTTGTGTTCATGCATCACTGGCGCTGCGTGAAGATGGTTATGAAACTATCATGGTTAACTGTAACCCAGAGACAGTATCAACTGACTATGACACATCCGATCGTCTGTACTTCGAACCTGTAACACTTGAAGATGTACTGGCTATCGCACGTGTTGAAAAGCCAAAAGGTGTTATTGTTCAGTATGGCGGTCAAACACCACTGAAACTCGCTCGTGCACTAGAAGCGGCAGGTGTGCCTATTATCGGTACAAGCCCGGATGCGATTGACCGCGCAGAAGATCGTGAGCGTTTCCAACAAGCCGTTGACCGTTTAGGTTTACTGCAACCAGAAAACGCAACGGTAACCACAATGGAGCAAGCGATTGAGAAGTCGCGTGATATTGGTTACCCATTAGTGGTACGTCCATCGTATGTACTTGGCGGTCGAGCAATGGAAATTGTTTACGACGAGCAAGATCTACGTCGCTACTTCAATGAAGCAGTAAGCGTTTCAAATGAATCACCAGTACTACTCGATCGTTTCTTAGATGATGCGGTGGAAGTAGACGTTGATGCAATTTGCGACGGTGAGCAAGTCGTGATTGGCGGTATCATGGAGCATATCGAGCAAGCGGGTGTTCACTCAGGTGACTCTGCATGTTCACTGCCAGCTTATACCCTAAGCCAAGAAATTCAAGATGTGATGCGTGAGCAGGTGAAGAACCTAGCGTTTGAATTAGGTGTTCGTGGATTAATGAATACCCAGTTCGCCGTAAAAGATAACGAAGTGTACCTTATCGAGGTTAACCCTCGTGCTGCACGTACCGTACCGTTCGTATCTAAAGCGACAGGTGCACCGCTGGCAAAAATTGCTGCGCGTGTAATGGCTGGTCAATCACTTGAATCACAAGGTTTTACCAAGGAAATTATTCCACCGTATTACTCAGTGAAAGAAGTAGTCCTACCGTTTAACAAGTTCCCAGGCGTTGATCCACTGTTAGGCCCTGAAATGCGCTCAACAGGTGAAGTTATGGGTATCGGTAATACGTTTGCCGAAGCATTCGCTAAAGCTGAATTAGGTTGTGGTAAAGAATACCCTGAAGGTGGTCGTGCGCTATTATCTGTTCGTGAAGGTGATAAGCAACGCGTGGTTGATTTAGCTTCTAAGCTAATTAAGCTTGGCTACCAATTAGATGCAACACACGGTACAGCCGTTATTCTTGGTGAAGCTGGCATTAACCCACGTCTAGTGAACAAAGTACATGAAGGTCGTCCTCATATTCTTGACCGTATCAAGAATAATGAATATACCTACATTGTAAACACTGCATCGGGTCGTCAAGCGATTGAAGATTCAAAAGTACTTCGTCGTGGTGCGCTAGCTGAAAAAGTTAACTACACCACAACCCTAAATGCTGGATTTGCAACTTGTATGGGACATACTGCGGATGACCGTAATACCGTGTCTTCAATTCAAGAGCTTCACGCACGTATTAAATAAGTATCACTAGCTACAAAATGAAAAGCCGAACGTTAACGTTCGGCTTTTTTTATAGGCAAAACTCTAAAATATATATAACTAATGAAACGTTATATCAATAACTCTAATCAGTTGCTGTTCAGATTTATTAACGTAAGATACTGGCGTCGCAGTAAGCGATACATTCTTTTGGAGATTTTAGTGAACAATACCGACCATCCCCCGAGTATGAAGGTGGAAAATTAGCCTAGGTAACGGTATTAAATAGTATATTTCGTGCTGCCAGGCTCGGAGTGATGTCTCGTAACACCCTTTTTTGTCATTATTCATCTTCGACATATCTCCTGTAATTTTCCTCCTATTTACTTATCAATAATATGTGCTTTAAATCTATGTTTTCCACAACAGTGCAGCTGTATTGTCATATGGTGCGCTAGGGTTTATTGCAAATGTTAATGTGGTGGTCGTTACCTTCTCTTTTTAGAAGAGACAGCTAATCGGGAGATTCGCCATGGCGGTAATGAACTATGCAGCTTTTTCAGCAACAACCCATATTGCTCAAAAAGAGGCGTTAGCAGCACGTAATGCATTTTTAAAATATGATCTAGATGAACAAGCGCAATTATTGGCAAAAATGCCAGTTGTAGATGCTTTAGCTGTGTTGCATGAATGTCCATTGCGACATGTACAAATTTTATTAGATCGTTTAGATGAATTAGAAGAAGATATACGAGCACGTCAGCTAGCCAGTGGGCTAGGGTTGATTTGCTCAGAGGTTGAACCTACTGGGCATTATTTAGAAAATAGTGTCTTAAACCATGTTAAGGAACGCATTGGTTGGATTGTAGGGCTCGCTTTAATGGGCATTGTTTCGGGTTTAATTATCAATCACTATGAATATACGTTGAGTCAATTAGTTCTACTCGCGATTTATATGCCAGTGATTGCGGCGGCTGGAGGGAATACTGGCTCTCAGGCTGCAACACTGGTTGTGCGAGCATTGGCAATGGAAGAAATACACTCAAAAGATTGGCTATTGGTTCTTTGGAAAGAATTTAGAGTTGCGATTATTATCGCGCTGAGTCTTGCTGCAGTGATCATTGGCCGGGTGATTTTCTTTAGCGGGGATGTGGTGTTACCTGCAGGAATGACACTAGACTCGATCGCATTTGCTATTGGGATCGCCATTGCTATTCAGGTGGTTATTTCTACTAGCGTTGGTGGGATTTTACCTATGCTAGCAAGATCATTAAATCTCGATCCTGCGGTGTTAGTCAGCCCTGTATTAGCTTCCATGGTCGATATCACAGGGATGGTGATTTACTTCAAGACAGTCAATTGGATGCTAGGTTTCGGTTAGTAAGACTGCTTGGATTAAAAAAGCCGCTATTTCTCGAATGTTTCAAGTTGAAAGTATTTAATAGCGGCTTTTATCTAGCTAGTCTCTTATTTAGTAGCTTTTATAGAGTGAGTTATAAAGCTGCTTTTCAAATTGGTAAATCGGCGGTAGTGCTGCTTTTTTGCCATCATGCATATGTGGATAGTAATTTGTCACTAACTGCACAAATAATAGCGGTTTGCCGTTGTGGGTCTTAATCACACCTGCAAGGTTATAGGTACCGAATAAAGAACCGCTCTTGGCAATTATCTCACCTTTCAACGGAACATCACGAATACTACGACGGTACTGTAACGTGCCACTTTTCCCTGAGACTGGTAGATCATTCATTAACCCAAGTTGTGGATGACGGTAAATGTAAGTCACTACTTTCATTAAATCATTTGCCGTTAAACGGTTATTACGCGATAAGCCTGAACCATCCACCATCACGGTATCAGAAAGATCGATACCAGCTTTATCTTTTAGTATCGCTTTAATTGCTTCAATGCCATTGGTGTAACTACCTGCTTGGTTGTAATACTTGGCACCAATGGTTTTGGCAATGTTATCGGCAAATAAGTTATCAGAGCGCTTCAGCATAATATCAAGTAGCGTTGATAGTGGTGCTGAACGGTGTGTTGCGATGATTTTTCCGCTAACTTTATCGTTACGAAGTACCTTACCGTTTAATTTTATATCTGCGCGCTTAAGCTCTTGTTGAATAACCTCGGTTGAATACAAGGTGGTGTTCTGTACTGCAAATTTAAGTGGTAGAGGCTCTTTACGAGGTTGGATACAGCCACTAATTTGATACATATTACGGTCGTTAGATGTCATTGAAAGTTGACAGTGCAGCTCTTTCTGCTGTGCTTTCGACACCACAATCGCAGAGGTTTTTGCTTGAATTGGCTGGTGGCTAGGCACATTTACGCGTGTTACATCACCAAAAGATTTATTGCTGTATAGCGCACCTTGAACACAGTTGTGCTCTAAGCTGATGCTACTTGATGGCGCACTATAACAAGAGCCTAAAATATCCCAAGGCCAACCAATAGCACGCTCGTAACCAGTAAAATGCCCCCCATTGAGGTATAGGTTGCCTTTAATTGTGATAACCCCTTGCTGTTTTAGTTGGCGAAGTAAATTGGCAATATCGCTGCGTTTAAGTGTTGGATCGCCATTAAATTTCAAAATTACATCATTACCTTTAGTCTCAAGGTAAGTATCAAAGCGGAAGTTATTACCGAGATATAGCTTTGCAGCAAGTGCTGTGATCGTTTTTTGGGTACTTGCGGGGGCTTGCAATTCATCTGCACGTTTATTGTATATAACTTTTTTGGTGTCTGGGTTAACAATAAGAAGCGCGACATCACTCCCTTTTGGGAGGTGTTCTATAGCTTGCTGAGGTGAGAACGCAGCGAAAGAAGAGAAGCTGGTGGTAATTAATGCGGAGCAAAGCAGTTTTTTAAACATATCAAGGCATAATCTTGGTTAAGAGATAGACCTTAATCATAACGTTTATATGGGATGGGGTAAAAAGAGAGAGGAAATAAAGACTAAAAATGACATAAAAATAATAAAAAAGCGCCGACCTAAGTCGACGCTTCATCTGTTCTACTTTAATCGCAAGGATTAGAAGTCGTAACGAGCACCTAGAACGAATTCATCAGATGCTGCAACTTTACCTACTTTGTTCTTATCAAGCATGTTGAATGTGTAAGAAGCGTAAGTGCGGAAGTTGCTGTTGAAGTAGTAAGTAGCATCAACTGCAGCTGCGTTTGCTAGCTCATCGTATACGTTGTGAGCGTTTTCATCTTTCATGAAGCCGTAAGTAGTCGTGAATACAGTTTTACCCATAGTGTACGCTGCTGCGAATTCGTAACCTTGAGTATCAGTTACTGCATCAGTTACTAGGTTTTTACCATCGCGACGGCCAGACTTGTATAGACCACCGAAGTATAGGTCGCCCATTGTGTAAGATGCTGTAGCAAAAGTTTGCTCAGAACGTGCTTTGTGAGTGTTCACGCCATTTTGGTCGCGTTGCTCGCCGTAACCAGCACCTAGTGCAAGACCAGTATCAGCTACTTTGTATACAGCACCTGTTGAGAAACCGTGTACGTCTGTTTTGTTACCAGCTGTATCGTAATCAGCACCAGAGAATACGTAGTTAGCTTTGAATGTTAGATCACCAAAGTTACCAGTGTATGCTAGGTTGTTAGTAGTACGGTCAGCTACTGCTAGTTTAGTACCACCAACTACAGAACCTGCGTATGCCATGATATCAGTGAAATCAGTTAGCATACCTAGAGAGCCGTCAGCCTTACCGTAAACAATTTGACCGTATTGGTCGCTGTTTACACCAGCATACATGTAACGGTTTTCGTCATCAGAGTTGTCGTCTTTGAACTCGCGCTCGTAGAAACCAATACCTTGAACGCCATCTGCGATTTGTGTTTTCGCATCAATGTTTACACGTACACGTGAAATATCAGTTACTTCATTTTCAGTTTTTTGTAGTGTTGGTGCTACTAAATTATTTTCAGCTTGCTCAGAAAGAAGAGCACGAGCTTCTACACGACCGCCAATAGCAAGAGAAGATGTGTCATCTGAGTAAACTTGTGCTGCTGATGCTGCGCCAGATAGAGTTGCTGCTGTTACTGCTAAAGCAATAAGGTGCTTGTTCATTACCGAATCCTTTTAAAATTTTTATGTGTTGCATTTCTATGCCAAATGCATGCTGTTCTTTTTACTTGTGTCTACTGATTTATGTTAGTAAAAAAAACTGAAAAATACCTCATAAGTATTCGTTTTTTGTTTTTTTTAGCTTTTATTTTTAATTTAATCAGTGTGTTATACCAATCAATAAAAGTTCTAAATTAATTTTATTTTTTAGTTGTCTTTAGGTAATCCACGAAAAATATCTGAGTGAATATTTGTATAAATATTGTTGAAGTGTGAGGTTATAACTTTTCTCAATGAAAAAAAGATGGTAGGTAAGATGGTTATTCTTGTGGTGAATATTTTAACTATTGATTTGTTACTATGAACTATTGATATAGTATTTTTAGTGTATCCATTGTTTTTGACTGTTATTAAAACGAAAAACAGATTAATGACGTAACGAGGATGATCTCTTGTTCATCTTTGTTTAAAATGATAGACATCGTTACATATACCCTGTTAGCCCAATCACTATTGGGCTAACTTTTTTATTACCTGAAATTGGCGTGCGCTATCAGGTTATTGAGGTAATTTATTTATGGAAAAAGTGCCAATGACTGTACGTGGCGAACAAAAGCTACGTAGTGAACTTGAAGTATTGTTGAAGCGTCGCCCTCTTATTTCTCAGGCGATCGCAGAAGCACGTGAGCTTGGCGACTTAAAAGAAAATGCGGAATACCATGCAGCTCGTGAAGAGCAAGGTATTTGTGAAGCGCAAATTCGTGATATTGAATACAAGCTATCTGTTGCTCAAATTATCGATGTAAAAACAATGCCAAATACAGGTAAAGTGATTTTTGGTACAACAATCACGTTATTAGATTTAGACACTGATAATGAAGTGACTTACTGTATTGTTGGTGATGATGAAGCGAATATTAAGGAAAACTTAATTTCAGTGAACTCGCCTATTGCACGTGGTTTGATTGGTAAGATGGAAGGTGATGAAGTTGCGATTACCACACCAGGCGGCCAAAAAGAGTTTGAAATTGTAGAAGTGAAATATATCTAGTAATTTCAATGATGATTATATTAATCAGAAAATGTAATTATTTAAATAGGCGTTATCGATTAGCTGTTAATGCGCGAATGTGTATTAATGGTTGATATAAAAAAGGCCGCTAGGCGGCCTTTTTTATTTGCGAGGAAGTTCGATTTTACGATCTTCACTCTGGCGGTAAAGAACCAATGTTTTACCGATAACCTGCACTTTTTCAGCTTTAGTTTCGCGAACAATAGCGTCGACGATTAAAACTTTAGTTTCACGATCTTCAGTAGCAACTTTAACTTTGATCAATTCATGATGGTTAAGTGCAATTTCAATTTCAGCCAATACAGCTTCTGTTAGGCCGTTTGCACCCATAAGTACAACTGGTTTTAGATTGTGAGCAAGACCTTTTAGGAATTGCTTTTGTTTGGTGCTTAGATTCATGATGACTCTATTTTTTTGGTTATTAGGGTTGAAAACGTGACATTCTACCGCCATCTAGACTAGAAGACTAATTTGTTTGCATTATGGCAGCATGAAAATTTGTAGTGTTTGAGTTGTACTGCACATTTTGATCGTACATTTTAATGAATTAGATGCGATAAAGCCTTTGGCAGACGTATACTTAACAAGTATCTCAACTCATTAGGTTAGACATGAGTAGAAAAAAACAATCCGGCAGTTCTGGCCGTTGGCTAAAAGAGCATTTCGACGATAAATACGTTCAGGAAGCACAGAAGCGTGGTTATCGTTCACGTGCTTTCTTTAAAATTGAAGAAATTCAGAACAAAGATAAGTTATTAAAACCGGGCATGACAGTGGTTGACCTTGGTGCTGCACCAGGTGGTTGGTCACAATATGCGGCAGAAATTGTAGGTAGTGAAGGACAAGTCATTGCTTGTGATATTTTGCCAATGGATTCCCTTCCAGGAGTGAGTTTCCTGCAAGGTGATTTCCGAGAAGAGGCAGTGTTAGATGCATTATTGGACCGCATTCAACCAGATATGGTTGACGTGGTGATGTCTGATATGGCACCTAATATGAGTGGTAATCTTGCATCCGACCAACCGAGAGCGATGTATCTTGTTGAGCTTGCATTAGATATGTGTCGACAAGTACTTGCGCCGAATGGCAGTTTTACGGTAAAAGTTTTCCAAGGCGAAGGCTTTGACCAATATCTAGCTGAAATTCGTAGTATGTTCAAAGTGGTTAAAATTCGTAAACCAGATTCCTCGCGAGATCGCTCGCGTGAAGTCTATATTGTGGCTACAGGTTACAAACTGTAGTAATCTACATTCATCTTTTAGTTATCGCGAGGTTAACACCTTGAGTGACATGGCAAAAAACTTGATTTTATGGTTAGTCATTGCCGTTGTTCTTATGTCTGTATTCCAAAGCTTTGGAACCAACAGTAGTAAAGCAAGTGGTCAAGTAGACTATACGACATTTGTCCGTCAAATCGGTCAGGATCAGATAAAGGAAGTGCGATTCAATGATCGTGAAATCACTGTAACCAAACGTGATAATGCGAGCTATGTAACATACTTACCTGTCGCTAATGATCCTAAGCTGTTAGACGATTTAATTAACGCTAACGTAGCTGTTGCAGGTACACCACCTGAAGAGCCTAGCCTATTGGCTTCAATCTTCATTTCGTGGTTCCCAATGCTTCTATTAATTGGTGTTTGGATATTCTTTATGCGTCAGATGCAGGGCGGTGGTGGCAAAGGTGCCATGTCGTTCGGTAAATCTAAAGCGCGTATGATGAGCGAAGACCAAATCAAAACAACGTTCGCCGATGTGGCTGGTTGTGATGAAGCGAAAGAAGACGTTAAAGAACTGGTTGATTACTTACGTGATCCAAGCCGTTTCCAAAAGTTAGGTGGTAAAATCCCAACAGGTGTGTTGATGGTTGGTCCTCCTGGTACTGGTAAAACGTTACTTGCAAAAGCGATTGCAGGTGAAGCGAAAGTACCGTTCTTTACTATTTCTGGTTCTGACTTTGTTGAAATGTTTGTTGGTGTTGGTGCATCTCGTGTGCGTGACATGTTTGAACAAGCAAAAAAGGCTGCGCCTTGTATCATCTTTATCGATGAAATCGATGCGGTAGGTCGTCAACGTGGTGCTGGTGTAGGTGGTGGCCACGATGAGCGTGAGCAAACACTTAACCAGATGCTAGTTGAGATGGATGGCTTTGAAGGCAATGAGGGTATTATCGTTATTGCTGCAACAAACCGTCCTGACGTACTAGACCCTGCATTACTTCGTCCTGGTCGTTTTGACCGTCAAGTAGTGGTAGGTCTTCCTGATGTACGCGGTCGTGAGCAGATCCTTAAAGTTCATATGCGTAAAGTACCACTAGATGGTGATGTAAATCCGTCATTGATTGCTCGTGGTACACCAGGTTTCTCTGGTGCTGATTTAGCAAACCTTGTTAACGAAGCGGCATTGTTTGCTGCCCGTGGTAACAAGCGTACTGTTTCGATGGTTGAGTTCGAATTAGCGAAAGATAAGATCATGATGGGCGCAGAGCGTAAATCAATGGTTATGTCTGAAGATCAAAAAGAATCAACAGCGTATCACGAAGCAGGTCACGCAATTATTGGTCGTTTAGTACCGGATCATGATCCTGTATATAAAGTATCGATTATTCCACGTGGTCGTGCGCTAGGTGTAACGATGTACTTACCCGAGCAAGATCGTGTAAGTCACTCTCGTGAGTTCTTGGAGTCAATGATTTCAAGCCTTTACGGTGGTCGTTTAGCTGAAGAATTGATTTACGGCGTAGATAAAGTATCAACAGGTGCATCAAATGACATCGAACGCGCAACTGATATTGCACGTAAGATGGTGACTCAGTGGGGCTTCTCTGAGAAGTTAGGTCCATTACTTTATGCTGAAGATGAAGGTGAAGTATTCCTTGGTCGTTCAGTTACACAAAGTAAGCATATGTCTGATGACACTGCAAAACTGATTGATACTGAAGTTCGTACCTTAATTGATCGTAACTATCAACGTGCTCGTCAAATTCTAGTTGATAATATGGATATCATGCATGCAATGAAAGATGCATTGATGAAATATGAAACTATTGATGCAGGTCAGATTGATGACTTGATGGAACGTAAAGCAGAAATCCGTGCGCCGAAAGGTTGGTCGGATAATGACGATACAATGAAACCATCAGGTAAAGAAGCACCTGAAACTGAATTAGCACCTGATGAGCCAATTGGCGATGGTATTGATGCGTTGACGAAAGAAGACGATACCGATACAAAACCTCAGGCTTAATTTAGCGTTGAATAAAAACCCTGGCCTTGGTCAGGGTTTTTTTTATCTTAATAAAATGGAATAGCAGATGCAGTTAACCAGTCGTAATAAAAATTTAGATCTATCTACCCCACAGGTCATGGGGATTTTAAATGTTACGCCAGATTCATTTTCTGATGGTGGAAAGTTTAATCGTATCGATTATGCGCTAAATCATGTGGAAAGCATGCTGCAAGCTGGCACATCCATTATTGATATCGGTGGTGAGTCAACGCGACCTGGTGCTCAAGAGGTAGCACTTAATGAAGAGTTAAATCGCGTCGTACCGATCATTGAAGCTATTCGTCAACGGTTTGATTGTTGGATTTCAATAGATACCAGTAAAGCTATGGTCATGAAAGAGGCGGTAAATGCAGGGGCAGATCTGATTAATGATGTACGTGCGTTGCAAGAGCCTAATGCACTAGACGTTGCCGCAAAAGCGAATGTGCCGATTTGCTTGATGCATATGCAAGGTCAGCCTCGTACAATGCAGCATCAACCGAATTATAATCATCTTATTCAAGATGTTTCTGATTTTCTGAGTGAGCGAGTTTCAGCGTGTGAAAATGTTGGAATTTCACGTCAGCAGTTGATCCTTGATCCTGGTTTTGGATTTGGTAAAACGCTTGAACATAATTATCAAATGTTGGCGAAATTTGAACAATTTCATCAATTCGGATTACCTGTATTAGCGGGGATGTCTCGTAAATCAATGATATTCAATTTATTAGGTAAGCCACCTGCTGAATGTCTCGCGGGAAGTTTAGCTTGTGCTACCATTGCTGCAATGAAAGGTGCGCATATTATTCGAGTTCATGATGCTAGAGAAACAGCTGAAGTCATGAAGATTTATAATATGGTACAGCAACAATCGAAATAAAAGTGAATTGTGGTGTGTCATTAATTGGTGTGCCACTGAAGTATTCAATATAGCTAGGAGCAAAACATGTCTGAACGTAAGTTCTTTGGTACTGATGGTATTCGTGGTTTAGTCGGTGAAGCACCGATTACACCTGATTTTGTAATGAAGTTAGGTTGGGCTGCTGGTCGCGTATTATCGCAAACGGGGACTAAAAAAGTCTTAATTGGTAAAGATACCCGTATCTCTGGCTATATGTTGGAGTCTGCTTTAGAAGCAGGCTTAGCAGCAGCAGGTTTAAAGGCCGCATTTACAGGACCAATGCCAACACCAGCAGTTGCTTATCTTACTCGTACGTTCCGAGCAGAAGCTGGTATTGTTATTTCAGCATCTCATAACCCGTATTACGATAACGGTATAAAGTTTTTTTCAGCAAAAGGTACTAAATTACCTGATGATATTGAGCTTGCAATTGAAGCTGAAATGGAAAAACCATTAACCTGTGTAGAATCAGCATTGCTTGGTAAAGCTTATCGTATCGATGATGCCGCTGGACGTTACATTGAATTTTGTAAAGGGACATTTCCAACACATTTAAGCCTTGAAGGTTTTAAAATTATTGTCGATTGCGCTCACGGCGCAACTTACCATATTGCACCTAAAGTTTTTTCTGAGCTTGGCGCTGAAGTTATTGCTATTGGTTGTGAGCCTAACGGTATCAATATTAATGACAAAGTGGGAGCTACGGACGTTGCAGCCTTACAAGCTAAGGTATTAGAAGAACAAGCGGATTTTGGTATCGCACTCGATGGTGATGGCGATCGTGTGATCATGGTTGATGAACTAGGGAATAAAGTTGATGGTGACCAAATAGCCTATATTATTGCTCGTGATGCATTACGCCGTGGCGAGTTAAAAGGTGGTGTTGTTGGTACATTAATGACAAATATGGGCATGGAAGTTGCTCTTAAGAATTTAGGTATTCCATTTGTACGTGCCAAAGTAGGCGATCGTTACGTAATGGAAGAGCTGCAGAAGCATGATTGGTTGATTGGTGCAGAGAACTCTGGCCATGTCATTTTGCTTGATAAAGTGACAACTGGTGATGGTATTGTGGCTGGTCTTCAAGTGATGGCATCAATTGTTGCAAGTAAGATGAGCTTGAAAGAACTTTGTGATGGTATGGTTATGTTCCCTCAAGTACTTGAAAATGTACGTTTCAAAGGAACATCTGATCCACTAAAGTCTGATGCAGTTATTACTGCAACTAAATTAGTTGAAGAAAAGTTAGGTGATAATGGTCGCGTATTGTTACGTAAGTCAGGCACTGAGCCATTAATTCGTGTTATGGTTGAAGGCCAAGATGCGGCTGATGTTCAGCAATATGCTCTTGATATTGCAAAAGCAGTAAAAGAAAACTGCTAATTTGCATTTCGCGATAAATTTCAACTATGAATTTTATCGAATAAATAAGAAGGCAGGGTAGCGGATACTCTGCCTATATTTTTATGTCGACTTCGTTTTGGCTAAATGTTGTGCAAGTGGTGTGGTGTAAAGCGTTTTTCATCAAATATTACTTGTCACTACGATAGGGTTTCGCTAGTATGCAGTCGCTCCTTGGAAGATGGAGTGCGCTGGCCCTGCCTAGAGCAAAGCTGGCATAGCAATTTAACCATAGGTGGAAGCCATGTACGAAATTCTACTTGTGATTTATCTTGTCGCCGCGCTTGGTGTAATTGGCCTAGTTTTGGTACAGCAAGGTAAAGGCGCAGATATGGGAGCCTCATTTGGGGCTGGAGCATCAGGCACATTGTTTGGCTCTAGCGGTTCCGGTAACTTTTTAACCCGAATGACAACAGTTTTAGCTGCAATTTTCTTTGTTATCAGCCTTGTTCTTGGCAACATGAGTGCAAAACAAGCAACAGAGGGAAGTGGTTGGGATAACCTAACTGCACCAGCGACAACACAACCTGTTGTGGAAAAAACAAAAACTGAGAAGGCTCCATCAACGGATGAGATCCCTCAGTAATTAAAGATTTAGCCGAGATGGTGAAATTGGTAGACACGCTAGCATGAGGTGCTAGTGCCGCAAGGTGTAGGGGTTCAAGTCCCCTTCTCGGCACCATTATACTGGTTACTTGAAAAAGTAACGCCCGAACGATATAATCGTTAGAATTCGGACGCGGGGTGGAGCAGCTTGGTAGCTCGTCGGGCTCATAACCCGAAGGTCGTTGGTTCAAATCCAGCCCCCGCAACCACTTTCCTGAAAATAAACTATTCTTAAATGCGAATGTTTGTTTTCTTACTGAGGCAGATTTATTGAGTCTCGGTAATCAGGGTCCAGTAATAAAAAACCCCGTAATTCGGGGTTTTTTATTATCTGAAACATGACCATTCAGGTATCTACTGGGCTTTATGCCCTTTTTTTGTTTCCAGGGGGGTTGTTTTGACAGCTTTAGAGACACAATTAACCGAAATGCTTGAGCCATCAGTATTAGCTTTAGGCTATGAACTGGTAGGTTTAGAGTTCATTCGTGCTGGTGAGCACTCCACACTTCGCGTATTTATTGACCATGAAAATGGTATCAATGTTGATGATTGCGCTGAAGTTAGTCGCCAAATTAGTGCAGTAATGGACGTTGAAGATCCAATTACTGTTGCTTATAACTTGGAAGTATCTTCCCCTGGATTGGAAAGACCACTATTCAAAGCAGCACATTATCAACAGTTTGTTGGCCACGAAGCTAACATAGTGTTAAAAATGGCGATGGGTAACCGTCGTAAGTGGAAAGGTGACATTGTCGCAGTTGAAGGCGAATTGATCACACTTAAAGTAG
This sequence comes from Photobacterium angustum, assembly GCF_002954615.1. Classification (NCBI taxonomy): domain Bacteria; kingdom Pseudomonadati; phylum Pseudomonadota; class Gammaproteobacteria; order Vibrionales; family Vibrionaceae; genus Photobacterium; species Photobacterium angustum. The sequence goes on from NZ_MSCJ01000001.1 coordinate 234,506, forward strand.
ATGGCAATGAAGAGTCCTTTGCACTGAGCAATATCTCTAAGGCCAACCTGGTTCCAAAATTCTAACCGCTAAATTGGGGCATTAGAAATGAACAAAGAAATTTTGGCTGTCGTAGAAGCGGTATCCAACGAAAAAGCTGTTCCTCGTGAGCGTATTTTTGAAGCATTAGAAATCGCACTTGCAACAGCAACTAAAAAGAAACATGAAGCAGAAATTGATGTACGTGTTGCAATTGATCGTAAAACGGGTGAGTTTGAAACTTTCCGTCGCTGGAAAGCGGTAGAAGAAGTAACTCAACCAACGCTTGAGATCACTCTTGAAGCGGCACAGTTTGAAGATCCGACAATTGTTGCTGGCGATTACGTTGAAGATGATATTGAATCTGTAACGTTTGACCGTATTACGACACAAACTGCAAAACAAGTTATCGTACAAAAAGTACGTGAAGCTGAACGTGCTCAAATTGTTGAGCAATTTATCGATAATGAAGGTGAGTTAATCACTGGTATCGTTAAAAAAGTAAACCGTGATGCGGTTATTATCGATCTAGGTAATAACGCTGAAGCTGTTATCCAACGTGATGATCAGCTTCCACGTGAAAACTTCCGTCCGGGTGACCGTGTACGTGGTCTGCTATACAAAGTTGCGCCAGAAGCGCGTGGCTTCCAGTTATTCATGACACGTTCTAAGCCAGAAATGCTTTCTGAGCTATTCCGTATTGAAGTGCCAGAAATGGGCGAAGAGCTTATTGAACTAATGGGCGCTGCACGCGATCCTGGTTCTCGTGCAAAAATCGCAGTAAAAACTAACGATAAGCGTATTGACCCTGTGGGTGCGTGTGTTGGTATGCGTGGTGCACGTGTTCAAGCGGTTTCTGGTGAGCTTGGCGGCGAGCGTATTGATATCGTGCTTTGGGATGAGAATCCAGCGCAATACGTGATCAATGCTATGGCTCCTGCTGAAGTTGATTCAATCATTGTTGATGAAGATAACCATACGATGGATATCGCAGTGCAGAAAGATAATCTAGCACAAGCGATTGGTCGCAGTGGTCAGAACGTACGTCTAGCCTCTCAACTTACTGGTTGGGAACTAAACGTAATGACGGTTGAAGATCTTCAGAAGAAACACCAAGAAGAAGCGAAAGAGTCAATTGAAGTGTTTACTAAGCACCTAGATATTGATGAAGAGTTCGCAACGGTATTGGTTGAAGAAGGTTTCACTACATTAGAAGAAATTGCTTACGTTCCAGTAAGTGAGCTAATGGATGTTGATGGTCTTGATGAAGAGATTATCGATCAACTACGTAGTCGTGCAAAAGCTGCATTAACTACGCTTGCGCTTGCTAAAGAAGAAACGCTTGACGGTGCTGAGCCAGCTGAAGACTTACTAGGTCTTGAAGGTTTAGAGCGTGAATTGGCGTTCAAATTTGCAGCGAAAGGTATTTGTACGCTTGAAGATCTTGCTGATCAGGGAACTGATGACTTGACCGACATTGAAGGCGTGGACGATGCAAAAGCGGGTGAGCTAATTATGGCTGCGCGTAATATTTGCTGGTTCAGTGACGAAGCGTAATAAAAAATAAAGCAAGGGAGGAGCATTATGTCAGAGGTTACCGTTAAAACATTGGCGGAAGAAATTGGTACGCCAATTGACCGTTTACTTCAACAGCTCTCAGAGGCAGGTATTGCTAAGAAAGCTGATGAAAATGTAAGCCAAACCGAAAAGCAGGCGTTACTTAACCATCTCCAAAAAGAGCATGGAGGTAACAGCAATACTGACGGCGCTCCAAATCGTCTTACTTTGCAACGCAAGACACGCAGTACGCTTAGTGTGTCTGGTAGCGGCGGCAAGAACAAAAATGTTCAAGTAGAAGTGCGTAAAAAGCGCACTTACGTAAAACGTTCAGCGTTGGAAGAGGAACAACGCGCAGCGGAAGAAGCTGTGAAGCGTGAAGCCGAAGAAGCCGCAAAACGTGAAGCGGAAGCTACTGCCAAAAAAGCAGCTGAAGAAGCTGCAAAACGTGAAGCTGAAGAAGCAGCTAAGCGTGCCAAAGAAGAGCAGAGTAAAGCAGAAGAATCTGCAAAACGAGAAGCGGAAGAAAAAGCAAAGCGAGACGCAGAGGAAAAGGCGAATCGTACCAAACAGGATAAGCGTAAAGCTGAAGAGAAAGCTTTACGCGCTGTTGCTGACAAACAGGCTAAACTAGATGCTGAGGCACTACAGCGTCGTCTGGAAGAGGAAGCCAAGCGAAAAGCCGAAGAAGAAAGTCAGCGCCAGCTAGAAGAGGCTCGCAAGATGGCAGAACAGAATGAAAAGAACGGGGTAAAACCTGATCAAAACGTAAGTATGGAAAAATCTGATTACCATACAACGACATCAACTTACGCACGTGCTGCGGAAGATGAACAAGACCGCAAAGAAGAAACTTCTCGCCGTCGTAAGAAGAAAAAACCAGCTGCTAAGCAAGATGAGCGCGGTGGCCGTGGTGGCCGTAACCAACGTGGTCGCGGTAAACCTCAAATGAACAAGCCAAGCTCAATGCAACATGGCTTCGACAAAACAGCGCAAGTTGCTAAGCAAGACGTTGTTATTGGCGAAACAATTGTTGTTTCTGAACTTGCTAACAAGATGTCTGTAAAAGGCGTTGAAGTTATCAAGGTGATGATGAAGATGGGCGCTATGGCGACTATCAACCAAGTTATCGACCAAGAAACAGCAGCACTTGTTGCTGAAGAAATGGGTCACAAAGTTGTTCTACGTAAAGAAAACGAGCTTGAAGAGTCAGTGCTTTCTGATCGTAACGCAGATGACCTAGCAAAAGTTTCTCGCGCTCCTGTTGTAACTATCATGGGTCACGTTGACCACGGTAAAACATCAACACTTGACTACATTCGTAAAGCGCACGTAGCTTCTGGCGAAGCGGGTGGTATTACTCAACACATCGGTGCATACCACGTTGAAACTGACAACGGCATGATCACTTTCCTTGATACTCCTGGACACGCAGCGTTTACTGCTATGCGTGCTCGTGGTGCTCAAGCGACAGATATCGTTGTACTTGTGGTTGCAGCTGACGATGGTGTGATGCCACAAACAATCGAAGCAATCCAGCACGCGAAAGCGGCAGGTGTTCCTTTGATCGTTGCGGTAAACAAGATCGATAAAGAAGATGCTAACCCAGATAACGTTAAAAATGAGCTTGCTCAATACGACGTTATTCCTGAGGAGTGGGGCGGTGAGAACATGTTTGTTCACATCTCTGCGAAACAGGGTACAAACATCGAAGGCTTACTAGAAGCTATTCTACTTCAGTCAGAAGTACTTGAACTAACAGCAGCCTCTGAAGGCATGGCTAAAGGTGTGGTTGTAGAATCACGTCTAGATAAAGGCCGTGGTCCTGTAGCGACTGTTCTTGTTCAAGAAGGTACGCTTCATAAGGGCGATATCGTTCTTTGTGGTCTAGAGTATGGTCGTGTTCGTGCGATGCGTAACGAACTAGGTCAAGAAATCGAAGAAGCGGGTCCATCTATCCCTGTAGAGATCTTAGGTCTTTCAGGCGTACCAGCATCTGGTGACGAAGCGACTGTTGTACGTGACGAGCGTAAAGCACGTGAAGTTGCACTTTACCGTCAAGGTAAATTCCGTGATGTTAAACTAGCTCGCCAGCAGAAAGCGAAACTAGAGAACATGTTCTCTAACATGACAGCTGGTGAAGTTGCAGAGCTTAACGTTGTGCTTAAGGCTGACGTTCAAGGTTCTGTAGAAGCTATCGCAGATTCTCTACGTAAACTTTCTACTGATGAAGTTAAAGTGAACATCGTAGGTTCTGGTGTTGGTGGTATTACTGAAACTGACGCAGTACTTGCAGCAGCTTCTAACGCTATCGTACTTGGTTTCAACGTTCGTGCTGATGCGTCTGCGCGTCGTACTATCGAAAATGAAAACCTAGACTTACGTTACTACTCAATCATTTACCAGCTAATTGACGAAGTTAAAGCGGCAATGGGCGGTATGCTTGCTCCTGAATTCAAGCAAGAGATCATTGGTCTTGCTGAAGTTCGTGACGTATTTAAGTCACCTAAGATCGGCGCAATCGCGGGTTGTTTGGTAACTGAAGGTACTATCAAGCGTAACAACCCTATCCGTGTTCTACGTGATAACGTAGTAATCTACGAAGGTGAGCTTGAGTCACTACGTCGCTTTAAAGATGACGTTAACGAAGTTAAGAACGGCTACGAATGTGGTATCGGCGTTAAGAACTACAATGATGTTCGCGTTGGTGACCAGATCGAAGTTTACGAAATTGTTGAAATTCAGCGTACTCTTGATTAATTATCAACGTCGCTAACTGATTCAACAACATGATTATGGGGAGCTTCGGCTCCCCATTCTTTCAAGAGCCCTATTCTTAGAGAGAGCAACAAAATGGCAAAAGAATTTAGCCGTACCCAACGTGTAGCACAGCAGCTACAAAAAGAATTAGCTGTAATTCTACAGCGTGAAATCAAAGATCCAGCGATCGCAATGACAACGATTTCAAGCGTTGATGTATCACGTGATATGAATTACGCCAAAATCTATGTGACGTTTTTCCCAATCGGTGAGCAAACTGCTGAAGGTAGCCTAGAAGCATTACGTGAAATGGCGCCTTACATTCGTTCACTATTAGGTAAAGAGATCCGTTTACGTGTAACCCCTGAGCTGAACTTTATTTTTGATCAGTCTCTAACAGAAGGTATGCGTATTTCAAACCTAGTATCGAAAGCGGTACGTGACGATGAAGATCGTCGTGGTGATGAAGACGAAGAGAAAGGCGAGGAGTAAGCATGGCACGTCGTCGTAAAGGTCGCCCAATTAACGGTGTCATTTTAGTTGATAAGCCTACGGGAATTAGTTCAAACGATACCTTACAGAAAGTAAAACGTATCTTTTTTGCTCAAAAGGCGGGCCATACTGGTGCGCTTGATCCTTTGGCGACGGGTATGCTGCCCATCTGTTTTGGTGAAGCAACAAAGTTCTCTCAGTTCTTGTTAGATTCTGATAAACGCTATCGTGTGATCGCAAAGCTGGGCGAACGTACAGATACTTCTGATTCTGACGGTGAAGTGGTAGAAACACGTGATGTAAACGTTAATCGTGAGCAACTCGAAGCGTGTATTGATAAGTTCCGCGGTACAACTGATCAGATCCCATCGATGTATTCTGCGCTGAAGTACAAAGGGCGTAAATTATACGAATATGCGCGTGAAGGCGTCGAGGTTCCTCGTGAATCACGAAAAATCACTGTTTATTCTGTTGATTTACTGCGTTTTGATAATGATGAAGTTGAAATGGAACTTCATGTATCAAAAGGTACTTATATTCGTACTATTGTTGATGATCTTGGCGAAATGTTAGGTTGTGGTGCTCACGTCATTATGTTGCGTCGTACAGGCGTTTCTAACTTCCCGTACGAACGCATGGTTACTATTGAGCAGTTACAAGCGATGCTTGATGATGCAAAAGCCAATGAGATAGAGCCAGGCTCTGTGTTGGACGCCTTATTGCTACCAACCGATACTGCTGTACAAGATTTGCCTGAAGTGAATATCAGTGCTGAGATTGCGGTGCATGTGCTTAATGGTAATCCGGTATATGCTGACAATGTTCCTGCAAAAGGGACGTTAGTACGCATTTCTGTTGGTTCTGAGCGTGAGTTTATTGGTGTGGGTACTATCGATCTCAAAGGTATGCTAGCGCCAAAACGCGTGATGGCGAATGAACATCAGCAAGATTAATTGACAATTGTAGAAGCATTCACTGCTTTGTTTTAAATGAATGCAATTAAGACTTCTATTTATTGTTTATTATTGCCGTGGTTACTAATTATTCGCTTGTAGTTCTCTATATCGATCAGTATAATCCGCGGCTTGGGTGCCGGCTGAATCAGAGATTGGCGGCACAAATTAAAACATCTTTGTATTAGGAATGAGTTATGTCTCTGAATGCAGAAACTAAAGCAGCAATCGTTGCAGAATACGCACAATGTGAAAATGATACTGGTTCTCCTGAAGTTCAGGTTGCACTTTTAACAGCGCAAATCAACCACCTTCAAGGTCACTTTGCTAACCACAAACACGACCACCACAGCCGTCGCGGTCTGCTACGTATGGTTTCTCGTCGTCGTAAGCTTCTAGATTACCTAAAAGGTAAGAACCTAGATCGTTACCAAGACCTAATCAAGCGTCTAGGCCTACGTCGCTAAGATTGCTTTTAGAAAGGAGCCTAATGGCTCCTTTCTTTTTGTTTTAAAAAAGATAATACATACCGCAGTTTATATTTTTCCTTCTGTTATTTTCCTCAATTTCGTCTACTATCTGTACCGAAGTTAATCTTATGTTTGTTGTATGCATGCTAAGGCAGGAATATGATGGATAAAAAGAGATGCTGTAGTTAATCCCATTTTTATGTATCACGAGTCGTTTTCGTCGACCTTTAGGTCGCGGCTAATAAAATACCTCATCATGATGAGATATTTCCTTAGTCGCGATACGTGAAATTACATGAAAGTGAATATCATCACATGACGCTGTTGTTTGTCTTAGTTATAATTAGCAGGCAAATAGAAAGCGGAATATATTTAAGGAAATTCACGTGAATCCTATCGTAAAGACTTTCCAGTACGGTAACCACACGGTTACTCTAGAAACTGGTGTTATGGCACGTCAAGCGACTGCTGCAGTAATGGTTAGCATGGACGACACTTCTGTGTTCGTTTCTGTTGTTGGTAAGAAAACAGCAGTAGAAGGTCAAGACTTCTTCCCACTAACAGTGAACTACCAAGAGCGTACTTACGCTGCTGGTAAAATCCCTGGTGGTTTCTTCAAGCGCGAAGGTCGCCCTTCTGAAGGCGAAACTCTAACTGCACGTCTAATTGACCGTCCAATCCGCCCACTATTCCCTGACGATTTCAAAAACGAAGTTCAAGTTATCGCTACTGTGGTTTCTGTTAACCCTGCAGTAAGCCCTGACATCGTAACTATGATCGGTACATCTGCAGCACTTGCTATTTCTGGTATTCCATTTAATGGTCCTATCGGTGCGGCACGTGTTGGTTACATCAACGATCAATTCGTACTTAACCCAAGTAATGTTGAGCTAGAAGAAAGCCGTCTAGATCTTGTTGTTGCTGGTACGAAAGATGCTGTACTAATGGTTGAGTCAGAAGCTGACCGTCTATCTGAAGAGCAAATGCTACAAGCTGTTGTATTTGGTCATGACCAACAACAAGTTGCTATCAATGCAATCAACGAGTTTGCTGCTGAAGTGGCAACGCCAGCTTGGGATTGGGTTGCTCCTCAAGAGAACACAGCACTTAAAAATAAGATCGCAGAGCTTGCTGAAGCTAAGCTTGTTGATGCTTACCAAATCACTGAGAAAATGGCTCGTTACGACCGCATTCATGAGATTGCTGGTGAAGTTAACGATGCAATTCTTGCTGAAGATGCAGAAGCAAATACAAAAGAAATCCACACTATCTTCCACGATCTAGAGAAGACAGTTGTACGTGGTCGCATTATTGCGGGTAATCCACGTATTGATGGTCGTGAAAAAGACATGGTTCGTGCGTTAGATGTACGTACTGGTGTACTTCCACGTACTCACGGTTCTTCACTATTTACTCGTGGTGAAACTCAGGCACTTGTTACTGCAACATTGGGTACACAACGTGACGCACAGATCATCGATGGTCTAACTGGTGAGACGAAAGATCACTTCCTACTACACTACAACTTCCCTCCATACTGTGTAGGTGAGACTGGTTTTGTAGGTTCGCCTAAGCGTCGTGAAATTGGTCACGGTAAACTGGCTAAGCGTGGTATTGCTGCTGTAATGCCATCTGTAGACGAATTCCCATACACAGTACGTGTAGTATCAGAAATCACTGAATCTAACGGTTCATCTTCAATGGCTTCTGTATGTGGTACGTCTCTTGCTCTTATGGACGCTGGTGTGCCAATTAAAGCGTCTGTTGCAGGTATCGCAATGGGTCTTGTTAAAGAAGGCGACGATTTCGTTGTTCTTTCTGACATCCTTGGTGACGAAGACCACCTAGGTGATATGGACTTTAAAGTAGCAGGTACTGATGACGGTATTACTGCACTTCAAATGGATATCAAGATCGAAGGTATCACTAAAGAGATCATGCAGATTGCTCTTAACCAAGCTAAAGGCGCGCGTAAGCACATCCTTAGCGTAATGGATAACGCAATCAATACTCCACGTGAAGATATCTCTCAGTTCGCTCCTCGTATCCATACGATGAAGATCAACCCTGAGAAGATCAAAGATGTTATCGGTAAAGGTGGTGCTGTTATTCGTGCACTTACTGAAGAAACTGGTACTACAATCGAGATCGAAGATGATGGCACAGTGAAGATCGCTGCGACTGAAGGTACTGCTGCGAAAGAAGCAATCCGTCGTATCGAAGAAATCACAGCTGACGTTGAAGTAGGTCGTATCTACACAGGTAAAGTAATGCGTATCGTTGATTTCGGTGCGTTTGTATCTGTGATTGGTACTAAAGAAGGTCTAGTACACATTTCTCAAATCTCACAAGATCGTGTAGAGAAAGTGTCTGACTACCTACAAATGGGTCAAGAAGTTCAAGTTAAAGTGCTAGAAATCGACCGTCAAGGCCGTATCCGTCTAAGCATGAAAGAAGCAGTTGAAACACCAGCTGCTGAAGCGCCAGCTCAAAACGAACAGCCTCAAGGCTAAGTTTTTTGCTAAAAGCATGATATAAAGGGGCTATCTAGCCCCTTTTTGTTATCTAAAAAACATCATGCAGTGTTCTATGGTGTAGAGTAATACAATAGGACTGTGATTATTAAGCCTTAGGGAGAAGTGCTTTGATAGCAACTCGCTTTAAATTTGCCGTTATGACTGTAGCTATGATGCTAACAGGCTGTTCGGCTATGCCAACAAAGTGGACTCATCCACCGATGGCTATTCCATTCCAGCCAACTTTACAGCAGCAAATTCAATTAGCTCGCATTGATCAAATTTTGCAGCGAGACGATATTCCACAGGCAACATTAGCGAAAATATATTACGAGCGTGGGCTAGTTAATGACAGCTTAGGGTTACGTGATTTAGCGCGATTAGATTTTAATAAATCTCTCACTTTAGAGCCGAACCAACCCGATTTATATAATGTGTTAGGGGTCTATTTTACCCAAATGGCACATTTTGATGCAGCTTATGAAGCGTTTGATTCTACCTTAGAGTTAGCACCTAACCATCTTTATGCTCAACGTAATCGCGGTATTGCCCTGTACTACGGTGAGCGCTATGAATTAGCGAATCAAGATCTTTTGCCTCATTACGAACAGGATCATAATGATCCGTATCGCGTGATCTGGCTATACCTTAATGATGTTGAATTAAGCCCAGAGAAAGCTCAAGCTCAATTAAAACAGCGCTATGATGCCAGTGATAAAAAAGCGTGGGGATGGCAATTGGTACGTCTGTTTTTAGGGCAAATTACAGAGCGAGAATTACTCAGTGATATTGCACAGCAGAGCGAAAATAACGATCAACTTGCTGAACATTTAACAGAAGCGTATTTTTATCTCGGTAAGCTACATCAGAACAATCAGGATTATTCTACTGCGGTAATGCTCTATAAATTGGCGTTAGCGGGGAATGTGTATGAGTTTATCGAACACCGATTGTCGCTCCTTGAGCTCAGTCGATTATACTCTGCGTATCAAGATCAATCCCCTGATACACAAAATGAAGAAACCGTCCCAGTAGTCCCTGGGGGATAAAAAGAAAAGCCGCATTAGCGGCTTTTCTTATTTAAATAATTACTCGCTGATGTTCAATCCAGCTAAGCTATGCCAATAACCATTACATTGATGGCTATCCTCTAGTTGATGACGAGTTGCACTTTGTTCATTAGCACGGAAATCATCCACTAAAGATAATGTATCAAGACCCAGTGGACTTAAACGCACGACATCAACGATATCAGCCATACCCTTAAGATCGTTTATTAGGTTATAGCAGAAGCCTGATTGAGTCTGAATACCATTTAGGGTAAAGACTTTTTGGTTTTCTTGGCTATTGACCGTTATCCCTTGTGGATACTTGATACAGCAGGTTTCACAGTCATCTTTGGCGCGATTTTCTGCGCGAGCGGTAAAGCAACGGGCAGAATACGCTAACGGTAGATAGCCATAGCTAAACACTTCCGTTTCAAATTTATTGCGAATGCCAAGTTTTTCACATTCAATTAAGGTGTTATTTAACCATTCACGTGATAACTCAACTGGCATACACCAGCGGGTCATACCTTGTTTTAAAAACAGGTTTAATGTTTGGGCGTTATAACAGTTAACCGCAGGACCAACGACAAAAGGAATTTTTGCTTCAGAGGCTAATTGAATCGCAGAGACGTCGTTAGCTTCAATGATAAAATCACCATTATCGATGTACTTTTTCATGATGTTCACTTCGCTTGGCGCTTCGAGTAGCGCCATTGTCGATAGCACGACTTGTTTTCCACTATCGGCAATATCTTTCGCGATATCTAACCATTGTGCAGGCTTTAGCTCACGACGTTTTGAACACACACTTTCGCCTAAATAAATGATATCAACATTGCTGCTTTTTGCTTGTTGGTAAAACGCTTCAACATCATTTTTAGGCCAGAAGTAAAGTAATGGGCCAAGAGAATATTTCATGGTTTGGCTCCTATTGCCATTTACGGTGATAAGCACCGAGTGTGGTTTGTTTACCTTCTGATACATTACCAAGACATGCATTCCAAGCTGGATTTACTTGGTAGCCTTCTGGGTTAGCTAAATAGTGATCAATCGCTGCACGCCATGTACGGGTGACCTGTTCAACATAAGCAGGACTACGCTGACGACCTTCAATTTTTACTGATGCAATATTAGCTTTAAATAGCTCAGGAAGAATCTCAAGGGTATTTAGGCTCGTTGGCTCTTCAAGGGCATGATAGCGTTTGTTCTCACCATCGATGTTGATATCAAAGCGACCTTTACAAAGTGTAGGGTAGCCAGCGTTTTCACCATGGCCATAGCGGTCAATAAGTACTTCGTTTAAGCGAGACTCCAAGCCTTGTGGCGTTTCTTGCCAACGGACAAATTTGGCTGGTGAACAAGCGCCTACAGTATTAGGGGATTCACCGGTCATGTAAGACGATAAGTAGCAACGTCCTTCTGACATAATACATAGGCTACCAAAAGCAAAGACTTCAAGCTCCATATCCGTATTACGTGCCAGCTGTTTTACTTGGTGAATAGATAAAACGCGTGGTAATACGACGCGTTTTATATTGAAATTTTGTTTATAAAAATCAATGGCTGCAGTGTTAGTTGCTGAAGCTTGTACTGATAGGTGAAGTTCTAAATCTGGATACGTCGTAGCGGCATATTCAAGCACTGCAATATCAGCGACAATCAGCGCATCAACCCCCATAGCAGCTGCATTATCTACCGCTTTTGTCCAGCGGTTGAAACCATCGGGATGGGCAAAGGTGTTGAGTGCAACATGTAATTTACGGTCGTGATCTTTTACGTACTGTACGGCTTTTTCGAGTTTACGGCCTGTAAAGTTTAAACCGGCAAAATGGCGGGCGTTAGTATCATCCTTGAAACCGATATAAACGGCATCTGCACCATTATCAATTGCGGTTTTTAAGGCTGGAAGGTTACCAGCGGGGCAGAGAAGCTCCATTATTTTTTATCATCCAGTCTTTGAATAAAATTATGACCTTTGATACTAAAATTCTTTATCTTATGGTGCTTTGATTTTAGGCAGGTTTTCGTTGTTTTTATTAATAAAAAGGAGCCTTATCGCTCCTTTTTTGTGGTGTTTTTGACTCATTTGTTTTGCAATAAAATGGCTTCTAATTCATGCTTTGGCATGGGGCGATAGAAGTGGAAACCTTGGATATAATCACAATTTAAATTAGATAGCAGTGTGGCTTGTTGACGGGTTTCAATCCCTTCGGCGACAACACTCATTTTTAGTGATTTACCTAAGTTGATGATGTTTTCAATCAAGGTTACCTGTTTGGGAATAGTGTCGATATCTTGAATAAACGCGCGATCCACTTTAAGTTCATCTAAGGGAAAACGTGCAAGATAAGAGAGCGATGAATATCCAGTGCCAAAGTCATCAATCGACAGTGCAAAGCCAAGTTGCTTAATGGCATTGAGCATTTGGATGGTGTGTTCACCATCACTCATTACCGCACTTTCTGTCAGTTCAAAGGTAATGTCTGCTGGGTTGATATCTGTTGATAAACGTAATTTATCAACAAAGTTAATTAAGCCTGAATTACCAAACTGTTGCGGCGATAAGTTAATTGCGACTCGTCCTGTTAGCAGTTTACGTTTTTTCCACTGACTGACGGTGGTGAAGACTTCACGCATGACCGCGCAGCCTAATTGTTCAATTAAGCCAGAGCTTTCTGCGACAGGAATAAATTGAGCAGGGCTAATATAGCCTTCTACAGGGTGCTTCCAACGTACTAACGCTTCTGCGCCGTCAATCGCAAAGTCACGGGCATTAACTTTTGGTTGATACCAGACTTCAAGACCATTATTTTGCAGCGCTTTTTGTAACTCTATTTCCAGCCATAAACGCATTCTCGCTTCTTTGCTCATGGCATCATTAAATTCAACTAAGCGGTTTCGACCTCGATGTTTCGCTTCATACATGGCGGTATCGGCATTTTGTAGCATCATGCGCGCATCATTACCGTGTCCTGGAGAGGTGACCATTCCAATTGAGCAGGCTAAGTGCTTTCTAAAATGACGTAGCTCAAACGGTTGATTAACCAGCGCTATGATTTGCTCTGAAATAATCTCGCCAGTGCGTTCATGCTCAGGGTTTGGTAATAGGATCGCAAACTCATCACCGCTTAAATAGCCCAAAATGGCCGTTTCAGGCAGTAATCGACGTAAGCGTTGTGCAATTTCTTGTAGCACTTTATCGCCAATATGGTGACCGAGTGAATCATTGATATTTTTAAAGTTATCAATATCAATATAGAGCATCACAACAGGCGTTTCTGCTTTCATCAGTTGGTCTAATTGACGAGTAAAACCGTGACGATTGAGTAAGCCTGTTAATGGGTCCATTTGTACTAGCTGTTCAATTTGCCCTTGTTGGCGCTTATTGTCTTTTTCTTGGATGGTTTCGAGTTTCACCAGTAAGGCTTCAGTACCCATTTGTTTAACAGGAGAGATGGTCAGCTTTAAAGGTTTAGTCTGTTCGTTATGAATAATCGGAAAGTAATTTATTGTCTCTTTATTATCATTATTTTTTAAGCGGTGACTGGTGCAAGGCTGTTTCTGATTATCGTGCAGTAGCTGATCCAGTGGACGACCCAGCAGTTCCTTTTTTGAATGTAAACCAAGTTGTATCGCTGCTTGATCATTAGCATTAATAATAATGTTATTTTCAACTAAACAAATGCCTTCAGTGATCAAGTTATTCAATTGTGTTAACTGATGTTCTGTCTCTTCTAATGAATGGATCAGGATTTGACGTTCAGAAGTATCAATTGAATGTAGAATAATATGTTGGACTGCGCCGTTGCTATCTAATAATGGAGCAAGACTAAAATGTAGACTTGATTCATATCGGCTATCGTTAAGCACGACTTCAGCCTCAATACTCTCGCCATTAAATGCACGTTCATAGTAAGGTTTAAGGGAGTGATAATAATGTTGACCTAAGACATTGGTGTCGTTATTGCCGAGTAATTCTTCTCGCTCAAGGCCACTGATTTCACTAAAGCGATTATTCACCGCGTGATAGTTATGTTGGCGATCAAGGATGGCAAAAAAGAAGGGGCTATTATCCGTCAGCAAAGGAAACCAATAATCTAGTTGCTCTGTTGGCATGTCGTCACCATTCTCCATAATTTGTGCAGATATGTGCATTGCTGAATAGTAGGCAATCGTATTTTTACTTATTTCTGTACTCTAACTCGAATATGCCCAACATAGCGAAAATTATTATCAACTTTGCTGAAACAGAAGCATTTTTTTTGACTCAAGGCATAAAACGAAATAGCGATCTTGCCATACAATCGAAGACTAAGTGCGATTTTAAACAGGAATAAATCATAGTGATTGCTCAACTTCGAAAACAACTAGTTCAACACGGTCCTTCATTGCTACGTGTACCTGCCAAACTGACACCCTTTTCACTTCAGAAAAAAGTGATGTTGGATGGCTTAGCTATGGTTTTCAAAGAGGCACTAGAGGATGGTGATTTTGAGTTTTTAGAAGATCGTTGGCTTAAAGTGGAAGTGCGGGATTTAGGCTTACAGTGGTTTATAAGTTACGAAGATGAAAAGTTAGTTGTAGCAGAATCTTGTGAACAAGAAGATGTGAGTTTCAGTGGTGAGTGTAATGATTTAGTACTTATTGCTGCACGTAAGGAAGATCCTGATACACTGTTCTTCCAACGTCGTCTTCGAATTGAAGGGGATACTGAGCTAGGACTAGAAGTTAAAAACTTGATGGATAGTATCGATCTTGATTCTTTACCTGCTCCTGTGAAATTTATTTTGCAGCAATCTGCCGATTTCATTCATCAAGGTATGCATGATCGCAGTGCTGCCCAAGAGGCCTTAAATGCTCATTAGATCCGAAGCTCCCGCTGATATCTTAACTATTGATACGCTATTAAAAGCCGTATTTCCCACTGATGCTGAAGCTAAACTTGTTATGGCATTACGCGAAAATGGAAATCGAACCTTATCGCTGGTGGCGTGTAATGATGAAGGTGAAGTGGTGGGTTATGCTTTTTTTAGCCCTGTAACGGTTGATGGTGTTGACACCAATTGGCAAGGCCTTGCGCCTTTAGCGGTTCGTGATGATTACCAAAATCAGGGAATTGGTTTGACGTTGCTTGAAGAAGCAAAAAGTGTACTCGCTGATTTTGACTACCCCGTTATAGTGGCGGTGGGGAATCCTGAATATTATGAAAAAGCGGGCTTTACAAAAGCCGTATTTCATCAACTAACCGCTACTTTGCCTGATACAGAAAATACGTTTATGGTTTATGAAGTTCTTCCTGAATCAGTCGCACAATATCAAGGTAAGGTTGAATACTGTAACGAATTTAACTCACTATAAATACAAATATTACGTATTTATTGATTAATGTTTTAACGTCTGACAATGAAAGCACAGTCATATCACGCTGTGCTTTTTATGTTTAAAATCATTAGTATTGAGAAGTAAGATATCTAATTTCTACATATAGCTAATTACTACATCGTGATAATTTGTTACTCATATAAATATAATTAGGACTGTCACCGATGATCCCTCGCAGCATCACATCGCCAAAAAAATTCATTATTGGTCAAGATTTACTTTCTCAACTTGATGTTTTTATAAAAGACTTTGGCAATAATGCCTTATTGATTTGTGATGATTTCATTTTAGAACGCGTTCAACAAGAAGCGGTGCCTTGTTTAGAACTTGCGGGGATCAAGGCATGTTGCGAGAAATTTCAGTATGAATGTACTGATAACGAAATTGAACGTTTACGTAAGATAGTAACAACACAAAATGCAAATGTTGTTGTTGGTATTGGTGGCGGTAAAACCATGGATGTGGCGAAAGCCGTTGCGCATTATGGCAATGCATCTGTGGTGATCTTCCCTACAATAGCCTCAAGTGATGCTCCTTGTACCGCCGTGTCTGTTATTTATAAAGAGAGCGGTGAATTTGATCGTTACTTGTTATTACCGCAAAACCCTGATGTGGTATTAGCAGATACTCGTATTATTGCTCAAGCACCGGAAAAATATTTTGCCGCGGGTATTGGTGATGCACTAGCGACCTTTTTTGAAACGCGTGCTTGTTGTTATGCTGCAGGACTCAATCTGGTACAAAAACGTGTGTCACGTACCGGACTTGGTATGGCTCTTATGTGTTATGAGCTGATTGTAGATAACGTTGAAATGGCAATGGAAGCCTTACGTCGTCAGGAAGTCACACCAGCATTAGAAGAGATGGTAGAAGCCATTGTGTATTTAAGTGGTGTGGCGGCAGAATCTGGCGGTATTGCGTGTGCACATGCGATTTGTAATGGCATGTCGTCACTTGAGAAATTTAAACATATTCAACATGGTGAAAAAGTAGCATTTGGCTTATTAGTACAATTGGTACTAGAGAAAGCCGATATTGAAGAAATAGAGAATGTTATTTACGTGATCAAAATGGCAGGGTTACCACTTACATTGGCTGATTTTGGTATTGATGAATGGGTTGAAGATGATTGGCGTCAGATTGTTGATATTGCATGTTCTCCAAGTAACTCAATGAGTAATATGCCTGTTGCTGTGAGTGCAGAGCAAGTATACCAAGCGGTAATTGCGGCCAATGAATTAGCACAGCGTTATCACGATTAAGTTGATTTTATGTGAGAGAAATACCGGCCTTGAGTCGGTATTTTTTTATCTCTGCTTTGAGTAAGACTTTATGAGTACAACCGATACGTAATTTGGTAGGATCTGCGCTCATTGATCCTCATAGCGTGCTCAAGACATGCTGTGATTGATAGAAAAGATAGCAGGTGTGGAATGAAACAACGTGATATTCAGGTTCTACAAGAAATGGGGCTCACTTATTGGCAGGTTAGAAAGCCTGAAATATTTCCCAATCAAGAGATCCCAGTCATCGATTTACCTGAACATTGCAAGTTACTATTGATAACCAATGATGAGCTTAATGAGCATGACGCTTGGCTTTTCGGACGGATCCTGAGCAGTATGAAACTAACGCCAGAACAAGCATTATGTTTACCGCTTGAAGCCGTTGAGCAAGTCGGTGAGCATCACTTAACATGGTGTTGGTTTGCTGGTTGCCAAGGGGCTCACCCGACGGGCTGTCAGGTATTAAATTCCGTATCTTTACACTTAATGCATAATGATCCTTCATCGAAGAAAGCATTATGGCAACAGATCTGTAGTTATGACGTATAAAATTATTCCACTAGACACCCAGCATGTTGATGATGTTTGGCGTATTGAACAAGCGGCTCATGCTTTTCCATGGGCTGAGTCGATGATCCGTAAAGAGCCAAATCGTATTGCAGCAAATTATGTGTTAGTCGTTGATGATCAGGTAGTGGGTTACTGCTTTGGTCAATTAGTGGCGGGTGAAGGAACACTGTTAAATATCGCGATTGATCCTGCTCATCAACGAAAGGGATATGGCAAAGTGTTACTCAATGGTTTTATTGATGCGTTAGAAGCCAAGCAAGCGGAAGAGATTTGGCTAGAAGTCCGTGAGAGCAATACTGGTGCGTATAAACTTTATGAAGCAACAGGCTTTAATGAAACCAATCGTCGTGTTGATTACTACCCAACGGAAAATGGTCGTGAAGATGCCTTGATCATGGCATATATGTTTATGCCTTTTGGCTAGGCCTATAATCAGTGATCAAGTGATATAAAAAAGCCGAGCGTGATGCTCGGCTTTTTTCTAGCTAGCTGAGGTGATTAGTGCTCACGAGTTGCACGGAAATCAACTTCAGGGAAACGCTCTTTTGCAAGGTTTAAGTTAACCATAGTTGGGGCAATATAAGAGAGGTTATCGCCACCATCTAGTGCAAGGTTAGATTGGTTCTTACGCTTAAACTCTTCGAGTTTTTTCACGTCATTACACTCAACCCAACGTGCAGTTGCGACGTTAACGCCTTCATAGATCGCTTCAACGTTATATTCAGCTTTAAGACGGGCAACAACCACATCAAACTGAAGTACACCAACCGCACCAACGATCAAATCGTTGTTTTGCAGTGGGCGGAATACCTGTACTGCGCCTTCTTCTGAAAGCTGTACCAGACCTTTTAATAGCTGCTTTTGCTTTAGTGGATCTTTCAGGCGAATACGACGGAACAATTCTGGTGCGAAGTTAGGGATACCAGCGAACTTCAGGTTTTCACCTTGAGTGAAGGTATCACCAATTTGAATCGTACCGTGGTTATGTAGACCGATAATATCACCAGCATAAGCCGTTTCTGCGCGAGAACGATCACCTGCCATAAACGTTACCGCATCAGAGATACTTACATTTTTGCCAGTACGAACATGGTTCATCTTCATACCTTGGGTGTAAGTACCCGATACAATACGCATAAAGGCAATACGGTCACGGTGTTTAGGATCCATGTTTGCTTGGATCTTAAATACGAAGCCAGAAAATTTATCTTCCGTTGCTTCAACTTCACGCTCATTAGCTTGGCGAGAAAGTGGTGCAGGTGCCCATGCTGTTAAGCCATCAAGCATATGATCAACACCAAAGTTACCCAGTGCTGTACCGAAAAATACCGGTGTTAGTTCACCGGCTAAAAATAGCTCTTCATCAAATTCATTTGATGCGCCCATTACAAGCTCAAGCTCTTCACGAAGTTGTTCCGCAAGCTCTGTACCAACAGCTTCATCAAGCTCTGGGTTTTCTAACCCTTTAATGATGCGTTGCTCTTGAATTGTGTGGCCTTGACCTGTGCTGTACAAGATCGTTTCATCACGGTGGATATGGTAAACACCTTTGAATTCTTTACCACAACCGATAGGCCATGAAATAGGGGCACAAGCCATACCTAATTCATTTTCTACTTCATCAAGAAGCTCCATTGGATCACGAATATCACGGTCCAATTTGTTCATGAAAGTAACAATCGGTGTATCACGTAGACGCGTAACTTCCATTAACTTACGAGTACGATCCTCGACACCTTTTGCTGCATCGATAACCATTAAACATGAGTCAACAGCGGTTAGAGTACGGTAAGTATCTTCAGAGAAATCTTCGTGTCCTGGAGTATCAAGAAGGTTTACTAGGCACTCGTTATATGGGAACTGCATTACAGATGTAGTTACCGAGATACCACGTTCTTTTTCCATCTCCATCCAGTCTGACTTGGCGTGTTGGTTTGAACCACGGCCTTTTACTGTACCGGCTTTTTGGATAGCGTTTCCGAATAACAGTACTTTTTCAGTAATGGTGGTCTTACCCGCATCGGGGTGAGAGATGATAGCGAAAGTACGACGTTTTGATACTTCGCCCTGAAACTGAGTTTGCGACATTAGCGTGTTCTTTTTTAATAAAAGTACTCCGTTGCTGCCGTATTACATCAAGCAAAGCAACAGAACAGAATGAATGGAGTGAGTTACTGCTTATTGTCGCTGATTTTAGCGCGAGACTCAATCTAGCTGTATAAGAATCATTAAGAGTAGGTAGAAATAATCATTAAGCTTATATTGAATAATCACTATCTGCGTATTAGTTACTACAGGAATATTTATGATAGATACCCACTGCCATTTTGATTTTCCCCCCTTTAATGATGATCCAAAGCGAGCATTGATGTTGGCACAAGAGGGAGGGGTGAAACAGATAGTGATCCCAACAGTAGGGCAATCGAATTGGGCTAAAGTACAGCAGTTATGTGAGAGCTATCCTACACTTTATTACGGTTTAGGTATTCATCCTTTCTTTAGTGCAGAGCATACGAGTGATGTTTGTCAGCGTTTAAATTTTGAGCTGAAAGAGGCTGTTCAACAACCGCATTCAAAATGTATTGCTGTGGGGGAGTGCGGATTAGATTTTGCCATTGAAACCGTTGATAGAGAGTTACAACGAACATGGTTACAAACACAATTGCAGTTAGCGAATACCTATCGTTTGCCGATTATTTTGCATTGCCGCAAAGCTTTTCCTGAGTTAGTGCGAGCCATAAAAGCAGATTCGCCATCTCAAGGTGGGGTCTATCATGGGTTTAGTGGCAGTTATCAACAAGCGGTTCAATTAATAGATCTAGGCTTAAAAATTGGTGTTGGCGGTACAATTACCTACGAGAGAGCGAAAAAAACGCGAGAGACTATCGCGAAATTACCACTCTCTGAGATTGTGTTAGAAACCGATGCGCCAGATATGCCCGTGTGTGGTTTCCAAGGTCAGCCCAATAGACCAGAGCGTTTAACCTATATAGCGGAGTCTGTTGCACTGCTAAAAGGGATAAATATAGAACAAGTCACCCATGTTACAACCTTAACTGCACTTGAACTATATAAATTATAACCGTGACGTTGGTACAAAAGGTAAACGATTGCGTAAAACGTTTGCGTTTCATGGGGGAGCTTTTTGTGATGGTGTTCACGTATCGATTAACTCTTTCATGGATGTGGCATCAAAATTGTGAAGTTAGCATTACTTTGTCTGTACATCGATG
The DNA here is from genome assembly GCF_002954615.1 of Photobacterium angustum. Taxonomy (NCBI): domain Bacteria; kingdom Pseudomonadati; phylum Pseudomonadota; class Gammaproteobacteria; order Vibrionales; family Vibrionaceae; genus Photobacterium; species Photobacterium angustum. The sequence continues at coordinate 254,792 of NZ_MSCJ01000001.1, forward strand.
GGTATAATGCGCACGACTCTTAATAGAGCCGAATTGTCGAGACGCCAAACTTAACTTAATAGGATAGACATAAACCATGAGCATGTTTATGAGCCTGGTTGGGATGGTTGTACTGCTACTTATCGCGGTACTACTATCAGACAACCGTAAAGCAATTAATCTACGTACTGTTGGAGGCGCGTTCGCTATCCAATTTTTATTAGGTGCATTCGTTCTTTATGTACCAGTTGGTCGTGATGTGCTATATGGCATGTCTCAGGCAGTTGCTAATGTTATTGCTTATGGTAATGACGGCATCAATTTCCTATTTGGCGGTCTAACATCGGACAAAATGTTTGAAGTGTTCGGTGGCGGCGGCTTCGTATTCGCACTACGCGTTCTTCCTGTTATTGTCTTCTTCTCCGCGTTGATCAGTGTTCTTTACTACCTAGGTGTAATGCAAGTTGTTATCAACATCCTTGGTGGTGGTCTACGTAAAGTATTGGGTACTTCTCACGCTGAATCTATGTCAGCGACAGCAAACATTTTCGTTGGTCAAACAGAAGCACCACTAGTTGTTCGTCCATTCATACCTAAAATGACTCAGTCTGAGCTATTTGCGGTAATGTGTGGTGGCTTGGCGTCAGTTGCTGGTGGTGTACTTGCAGGTTACGCATCAATGGGTGTTCCTCTTGAGTACCTAATTGCAGCATCATTCATGGCAGCCCCTGGTGGTTTATTGTTTGCTAAAATCATTAAGCCAGAAACAGAGCAGCCTGTAGAGCAGCTTGCTGGTGATGACGAAGAAGGCGTTGAAAAACCAGCTAACGTTATTGACGCAGCAGCAGCAGGTGCATCATCTGGTATGCAACTTGCGCTAAACGTAGGTGCAATGCTTCTAGCGTTCATCGGTTTGATTGCTCTAATCAACGGTATGCTTGGTGGTATCGGCGGTTGGTTCGGTATGCCTGAACTGACTCTTGAACTTATCCTAGGTTACATCTTCGCACCACTTGCGTACCTAATTGGTGTGCCATGGGGTGAAGCACAAGTGGCGGGTTCATTCATCGGTCAGAAGATTGTTGTTAACGAATTCGTGGCTTACCTAAACTTTGCACCGTACTTAAAAGACGTGGCTGATGGCGGTATGGTTGTAGCACAAACAGGTGTTGCAATGACTGAGAAGACTAAAGCTATCATCTCATTCGCACTATGTGGTTTCGCAAACCTTTCATCGGTTGCAATCCTACTTGGTGGTCTAGGTGGCCTTGCTCCAAGTCGCCGTGCAGAGATTGCTCGCTTTGGTATGAAGGCAGTAGCAGCAGGTACATTATCTAACCTAATGTCTGCAACGATTGCTGGTCTGTTTATCTCTTTAGCAATGTAATGTAGAGATAACCGAATAAAGAAGAACGCCTCAATGAAAATTGGGGCGTTTTTTTATGCCTGATATTTGTGTTGATAAAAGGTAATCAACAGTAAAAGTAAACATTATGGCTATTGTTCTAAATTAACTTCATAAAATCGATTGCGTTCCCTTTTCTTATATTCCACTCTGCTATTCTTATGCCACAGATTATGAGTGTGTGGATACAGTAGTATCAAGATCAGAAGTCATATAATGACGTAGGAAAGTGTCATTAACTGTTTCTGATTCTCTATTTTAGTAAACACATTATCCACTGGTGGAAACATAAGTTTGATAGGCTAAAGACAGTGGTCTTGCTATTATTGAGCCTAACAAATACAGCGATTTGTAAGAGCGGGCGAGTTGATCGGCTCTTGCGCGGGAATAAGGATAAGTCATTTGGTAAGTATTCACTTACTAAAACTTCAAGGAATCAAGTCCGCTCATTTGTTGCAGTAGTTCTTACTGCATTCGGTAGCCTAATGAATAATCATTAGCGTTTTACCTTCGTTTATACTGATATTTAGAGCCTTATAGCTAAGTGCTCTAAATGTAATATTACGACTGGAGATAGTCATGAGCGATTTAAAAACTGCTGCACTACGTGCACTTAAATTAATGGATTTAACAACACTGAACGATGACGACACTGATGCAAAAGTGATCGAGCTTTGTAAGAATGCAAAAACAGTGGTTGGTAATACAGCAGCAGTGTGTATTTACCCTCGCTTTATCCCAGTAGCGAAAAAGCAACTACGTGAGCAAGGTACGCCAGATGTACGTATTGCAACGGTAACTAACTTCCCACACGGTAATGATGATATCGAGATTGCTGTTGCTGAAACCAAAGCGGCAGTGGCTTACGGTGCTGACGAAGTTGACGTAGTATTCCCATACCGCGCACTTATGGCTGGTAATGCTGATGTTGGCTTTGAATTAGTGAAGCAATGTAAAGCAGCATGTGGCGATAACGTACTGCTTAAAGTTATTATCGAAACGGGTGAGCTAAAAACTGAAGCGCTAATTAAGCAAGCATCTGAAATTTCAATTAAAGCTGGTGCTGATTTTATTAAAACATCGACCGGTAAAGTGCCTGTTAATGCAACACCTGAATATGCACAAATCATGCTTAACGTGATCAAAGATATGGGCGTTGCTAAAACTGTTGGTTTCAAGCCAGCAGGTGGTGTTCGCACAGCTGAAGATGCACAGCAATACCTAGCAATGGCTGATGATATTCTTGGTGCTAAGTGGGCTGATAGCCGTCACTACCGTTTTGGTGCATCGAGCTTACTTGCTAATTTGTTACACACACTAGGTGAAGGTGAAGAAGCGGCGCAAGGCGGCTACTAATCCTTTGTAAACAAGGTGGTGATGTACCACCTTGTTTTAACTCTTTGTCGGCATGATTAATGCCGTACTAATTCTTGAATTGGCTTTTTCCAGCACTGCATTTTCGCGGTTGTTGCCTTTTTTGCACCTAAAATTTAGAAATAAAGCAAAATAAAACACAATTTAAGCATTGGTGACCCTACTTCGCTGAATTAAAAATAAGAGGAACAGCATGTACTTACCTCAAGAAATCATTCGTAAAAAACGTGACAATATTGAATTAAGCGCCGATGAAATTAACTTTTTCATCCAAGGTGTTGCAAAAAATACTGTTTCTGAAGGACAAATTGCCGCATTTGCAATGGCGATTTATTTCAATGATATGACGATGGATGAGCGCGTTGCCTTAACTTGTGCGATGCGTGATTCAGGCATGGTGATTGATTGGGGATACATGCACTTTGATGGTCCTATTGTTGATAAGCACTCAACAGGCGGTGTAGGTGATGTCACTTCACTGATGCTAGGTGCAATGGTTGCAGCATGTGGTGGTTACGTGCCAATGATCTCAGGTCGTGGCTTAGGTCATACGGGGGGCACATTAGATAAATTAGAAGCTATCCCTGGTTATAACATCACACCAACCAATGAAGTATTCGGTAAAGTAACGAAAGAAGCGGGTGTGGCGATTATTGGTCAGACTGGTGATTTAGCACCAGCGGATAAACGTGTGTACGCAACTCGTGATGTAACTGCGACGGTTGATAATATCTCGCTTATTACCGCCTCTATTTTGTCGAAGAAATTGGCGGCTGGCTTAGATTACCTTGTAATGGATGTAAAAGTTGGCTCTGGCGCTTTCATGCCAACGTACCAAGCCTCTGAAGACCTTGCGAAATCAATTGTTGCTGTTGCAAATGGTGCTGGCACTTGTACTTCTGCATTGCTAACGGACATGAACCAAGTATTAGCATCAAGTGCGGGTAACGCAGTTGAAGTGCGTGAAGCGGTTCAGTTTCTAACCGGTGAGTACCGTAACCCTCGTCTTTTTGAAGTAACTATGGCGCTGTGTGCTGAAATGTTAGTGATCAGTAAATTAGCAACTGATACCCAACAAGCGCGTGCAAAACTACAGGCTGTATTAGATAACGGTCAAGCTGCTGAGCGATTTGGTAAAATGGTAGCAGGCTTAGGTGGCCCTACTGATTTTATTGAAAACTATGACAACTACTTAGAGAAAGCTGAGATTGTAAAACCAGTATTTGCGGAAACAACGGGTTTTGCTCATGCTATGGATACGCGTGGCTTAGGTATGGCGGTTGTTGGTATGGGCGGTGGTCGTCGTGTTGCTAGCGATAATATTGACTATGCGGTTGGTTTTAGTGACATGATCCGTTTAGGTGATGAAGTTTACGCTGATACCCCTCTTGCAATGGTACATGCTCGTACTGAAGCGCAATGGGAAGAAGCTGCGAAAGCGATTCGCAGTAATATTACGGTGAATGAGAATAAACCTGAAGCGACCCCTGAAGTTTACCGTCGTATCAGCAAACAAGATGTGTAATGGAGTAACAATGAAACGTTCAATTATTTTAGTGCTAGATTCTTTTGGTATTGGTGCCTCTGCAGACGCTGATAAATTTGGTGATGTAGGTGCAAATACCTTAGGTCATATAGCACAAGCGTGTGCGCGTGGCGAAGCTAATAACGGCGATCGCAACGGCCCATTACACTTACCTAATTTAACCAAACTCGGGCTAGCGAAAGCGTGTGAAGAATCATGCGGTAACTTCCCTGAAGGCATGGATCCAAACTCAGAGATCACTGGTGCTTATGGTCATGCGCAAGAGCTTTCTTCAGGTAAGGACACGCCGTCTGGTCACTGGGAAATTGCGGGTGTACCTGTATTGTTTGAATGGGGCTACTTTAGCGATAAAGCAAACAGTTTTCCTAAAGAACTGACCGATCGCATTCTTGCTCGTGCGGGCTTAGAAGATTTCTTAGGTAACTGTCATGCATCAGGTACACAAGTGCTTGATGATTTAGGTGAAGAGCACATGAAGACGGGCATGCCTATCTTCTATACGTCTGCCGACTCAGTATTTCAGATTGCTTGCCATGAAGAAACATTCGGTTTAGAGCGTTTATTAGAGCTTTGCCAAATTGCGCGTGAAGAGCTGGAAGACTACAACATTGGCCGTGTTATTGCGCGTCCATTCATCGGTGCGGGTAAAGGTCAATTTGAGCGAACGGGTAACCGCCGTGACTTGTCGCTTGAGCCGCCAGCAGCAACCATTTTGCAAAAGCTTGTTGATGAAAAACAAGGCGAAGTAGTATCGATTGGTAAAATTTCCGATATCTATGCTGGCTGTGGTATTTCAAGCAAAGTAAAAGCGACAGGTATTCCTGCTTTATTTGATGCGACACTAGAACAAATAAAACAAGCGGGTGACAACACTATTGTATTTACCAACTTTGTTGATTTTGATTCAGCTTACGGGCACCGCCGTAATGTTGCGGGTTATGCAGCAGCGCTTGAGTACTTCGATCGTCGTCTTCCTGAAATTTTAGCGTTACTTCAAGATGACGATGTACTGATCATCACCGCCGATCACGGTTGTGATCCAACATGGCCAGGTACTGATCATACACGTGAGCATATTCCTGTACTTGTTTCAGGACCAAAGATTAAGCCGGGCTCACTAGGTTTACGTGAAAGTTTTGCTGATATTGGTCAGAGCCTAGCAGAGTACTTCGGCACAACGGATATGGAATACGGTAAGTCGTTTCTATAATACAAATATTAAATAAGGGTAAATTGGTTTATTTACCCTTATTAACGACAAAAATCATGATTATTTAGTGTCTTACACTTTATAATACGTGTTAGTAAATAGCGATTAGCTATCAGTCAGCACATGATGTTGATTATTATCTACACTGACAGCTAACTAAAATTAGGAAAAGGATACAACTATGGCTACTCCACATATTAATGCTGAAATGGGTGACTTTGCAGATGTAGTTTTAATGCCGGGCGATCCGCTTCGTGCTAAATACATCGCTGAAACTTTCCTAGATGATGCAACAGAAGTATGTAATGTACGTAGTATGTTAGGCTTCACGGGCACATACAAAGGTCGTAAGATCTCTGTTATGGGTCACGGTATGGGTATTCCGTCATGTTCTATCTACGCAACAGAATTAATTAAAGATTTTGGTGTGAAGAAGATCATTCGTGTGGGTAGTTGTGGTGCTGTACGTGATGACGTTAAGCTACGTGATGTTGTTATCGGTATGGGCGCATCAACAGATTCAAAAGTAAACCGCATTCGTTTTGGTGGTCATGACTTTGCAGCGATTGCTGATTTCGGCATGGTACAAAATGCGGTAGATGCAGCAAAAGCAAAAGGTATTCCTGTTAAAGTGGGTAATATCTTCTCTGCTGATCTATTCTACAATCCTGATTTTGAATTCTTCAAAACAATGGATAAGTACGGCATCGTTGGTGTTGAAATGGAAGCGGCTGGTATCTATGGTGTTGCAGCTGAGTTTGGTGCTAAAGCACTAACTATCTGTACTGTTTCTGATCACATCCTACGTGGCGAAGCAACAACATCTGAAGAGCGTCAATTGACATTCAATGAGATGATCGAAATTGCGTTAGATTCTGTGATCCTAGGTGATGCAGAAGCATAATCTTTACTGATTACGCACAAAAAAACGGAAACAGCTCGGCTGTTTCCGTTTTTTTTATCTTGTTAATTTGTCTGCGATTAACAACCGTATTTAATCTTTCGCGTTTGCGGTAAGAAAAAACGGAAAGTGCCAGATGTCTTTTCTGCGACCGAAGGTAAAAGCAAGCAACAATCCAATCATTAATGAAGCCAATGTTAAGCCTCGAATAATACGGGTCATATAATGAATTTGGTCTTTGGCATGAGCTAACAACTTATTGTGCTCAAGCGTAATACGAACAAAACCAATCACATGCTTATTAGCAAAAATAGGCTCAACAATTTGCTGGCGACCAATGCTGGCCATCGCAAGCGGTGTTGATAGCCCCGTTAGTTGTGTCAATGGCATTGAGTTATCGGTTTTCGCCAAGGTCACACCTTCAATATTGTAGATAGTAGCGTCTAAAATTAAAGGCTCATTGGATAAGTTATTCACCAATTTTTGCAGTTTATCTTGGTTATTATCCGTAATATCACTGGCTGCATTTTCTGCCGCTTGTCGTACTAACATGCGTGATAATGTTTGAGTTTGCTCACTTAGCATTTGGTAATTACGCTGGGTTAAGAGCGCGCCGTATTCCAGCATTCCAATTAATGCCAAACTACATAATAGGAGAACAGAAAGCCGTCCTAGATGTTGCCAGCGTTTCTTTTTCCACTTTATCATCGAGTTAACCTTTGCTGTGTTCTGGTGGTATTTTACACGATAATGGAGTGGTTAAGAATATCCCCTTTTATTTGATTTATTTCTAATAAAAACAATAAATTAAATATATTTACTGATTTTTGGTCATAAATAATTACTCTTTTTATTGTATTTATTTAAGATAAGTAAGTGAAAATTAACTATGTTTTATTACAGTTTAGTAACATTTTTGGGTTGCTCTTCACTATCAGTATCGGTAGTTTGTAAAGAAGTAGCGACAAGTTGCACCATTATTATGATATTGCCATTTAAATCATCGTAATATAGCAATAAGTTACTTTTAGGATAAATAATATGGATATTGAGTACGTGCTGAAAATAAAAAAACACCCCACGCTGTATAAACGTTTCCCACAATTATTAACAGTAACCAATGGTGATAAACGCCAAGCACAATGGTTATTTTATGGGAAAAATATTAGCCATTATGATGTTGAATTATTAAATAGTGCGGTACACGGTGAGCTTCAATTGCTGGCTGGCTGGAAAGTGGGATCTTATGATGTTTTCACGATCGCGAATGATCTTACTGAGCAAGCAGAGCAAACACTGGCTGAATTACAATTAGATTACTTCCAACTTTCCGATCTTCCTGAGTTAGCGGAGCCTGGCTTAGTTGTTTTCGATATGGACTCTACCGCGATTCAAATTGAATGTATTGATGAAATCGCTAAGTTAGCCGGCGTCGGAGAGCAAGTCGCTGAAGTAACAGAGCGCGCGATGCAAGGTGAACTCGATTTTGAACAGAGCTTACGCCAACGTGTAGGTACACTCGCAGGTGCCGATGAAGCGATCTTGGCTCAAGTAAAAGAAAATTTACCTTTTATGCCTGAGATGCGTGAAGTGGTGGCAACATTGCATGCCTACGGCTGGAAAGTCGCAATTGCATCTGGCGGCTTTACTTATTTCTCTGATTATTTACAGCAAGAGTTAGATTTAGTAGGGGCGTTCTCGAATCAATTAGAAATCATTGATGGCAAATTAACTGGGAATGTTCTTGGTGATGTGGTGGATGCGCAAGCAAAAGCGAATATCCTGCAAGGTCTTGCTGAGCGATATGATATCGAACCACACAATACGGTCGCAGTGGGTGATGGAGCAAATGATCTGGTGATGATGAAAGCGGCAGGTTTAGGGATTGCTTATCATGCGAAACCGAAAGTTGAACAACAAGCACCAGCAGTGATCCGCCATGCTGATCTTGGTGGTATTTTATGTATCTTATCAGCATCGCTCGTACCACAACGACTAAGCTGGTAAGTCATTTATATATAGATAACAAGCCGTTGATTGTCTCTATTTATGATAGAAACCATCAACGGCTTTTTTAATGGATAAAGAGTCGCGTTATTAGCTGATCTCTAATCGAACTAACACTTCATCTGTTATATCAAATATTTCGCCACAACCGATCAAAGAAATAAATTCTGCTTCTAACGCTCGTGCTCGATGGAGAGTTAAACGGGCTAATTCACTGAGCTTTTCACCAATTAACGCCGTCAAAGGATTAAAAACAGGTAAAGCTGTGACACGAATAGCGATAAAGCTACCGCTTTTACGTGCAAATGAGATAAAGCGAATACGCTCTTCGATGCTCTCAAACTCATAGCTGGCTTTGACTGCTATCTGTTTTATCTTGCCATCAATTTGCTCAAAAGCGATGTAGAGTTCATGAACATAAGGCTCACGTATATTCTCGATAGGACGCATTGGATACGCTAACATTTCTTTTACTCGACGCTTAAACAGTAAGCCAAGTTCAAAATGTTTTTGCTCACCCAGTTGATAAAAAATATCAGCGAGTGGCGACAATGGAAAGTTTGATCCAACAGCTTTGACTTTTATTTTGTGATCTATCTTTTCGGCAAAATAAGGAATGCTATTTAAACGCGTTAATAGCATTTGGTGCATAGCAAGTAACATAGCAGGAGAGGGAAGTTGTTCCTCACAAAGGGCAAACCTTTCTTCATTGTTTTTAATTAGTTTACGTAAAAACTTTTCACCTACGCGTGATTCTTGATTATCTCGTATCGTAAGTTGGATATTTTTTCCGTCAGGGCTCGTACGAATCACTTGATAGGGCATTCGGCCTAAGATATCGAGCTTAGCTAAGCGCTGTAGTTGCTCAAATTTAATCGTAACGGGATCATCTTTTTTACAGCGAAATGGCGTATCAAGATTAATATTGAGTCCACGGCTCGAAAAGTCGATCGAATGACCATGGCTAATTAATTGCCCTTGTTGATATAACGAGATCGTTGTTTTATAGCTAAAACGTGATTCACTGCGTTGAGGTTTTGGATCAAAATGGATCGCTTCAGCTAAACAAACCGGATTTTTCGGATGCCTAAAAGGACTGATCGCTTGGCTCGATAATGTTGATTTCTGCGTTAAACGATAATCTGATTGGGTATTTTTATGGGTGATATCTTGCAGAACCCCTACATGGGTGAGATTTTGAAATTTCTCAATCATTTCGGGAGCAACATCATTGAGCTTTTCAAGCTCTTGTTGACGTAAAGGGTAAACCGTCAACCGCATCACTCGCCAGCTATCGCGGTGCGAACCTAATTGCCAAAAAATACGGCGCTGCTCTTGGTCCATTTCAGGTAAGGCGGCAGAATAAAAATAGCGTTGGCCTTGATGATCGTGATGGAAGCAATAAATTAAGGTGCTAGATTGCTTTAGTCCTTTATGTCCTAGTGAAGCAATGCGCTGTTCTGATAATAATTGATTGATCACGGGCTGATTACGTTCATCATGCCAGTATTGCCATAAATAACGGTTGTGATCGGTCAGTAAAGCGTATTTAAGCTCAGTATCAGAGAAAAAGAGAGGTAGCCCGACGGTATGTTTAAGAAAGCAATGTTCATAACCTTGGGTACGCGCCTGAATAATTTTATCTTCATGATTATTTCGATGGCGGAGTATGCCTTTATTTTGACTCGTGACGATCAGTTTTTTTAACGCTTCATTTTCACTTAGCGCAATGAGACGAAGCCATTTAAAGCTAGCGTCTTCAGGGTTATCATCAATACCTAATACACGGTAGCGATGAGGTTGCTCTAAAAGAGGCTCATTGTGTATTTCTGCCAATTGTGGGAAGTAAGCATCAATAGTTTGCCCTAGTCGATAGCTAAAGGCTGAGGGGACTTTAAACTTCGCTCCAGATGACGAAAGATCCGTCGTCATTCCCCAGATCTGTTGATTAAAAGGAATGCTGATAGTCACGGGGGTGCTAATTTGTAATCGGTTTTCTTCTCGATGGAGATAATGACCAAAACGGATCAAATTAGCAGTAAATAACTCGGTGGTTGCTTTTTTCTCCGTCGATGTTGCACGCTCACCTTGTTGATGTAATTCTCTAAAATTATTCTGCGTATTCACCAAGGCCTCATAGAGACCAACGCAATATTGATTATTAAAGACCTTACTACGGCGGTGAAGAATATTAATAGCAACATCATCAAGCCAATGGGTTTGACCATTAAAAGTATAAGAGCGGCACTGACCTTTTACGCGGCCACGTAAATCAATGATTTTTTTGCACGGGGTCATTAACCGATTAATTTCCATTTTGATACGGAGTTTGATCGGCCCTGATTCATTACTGGTTAAACTATCAAAAACTTGGTGGAAATCTTCACTTCCATAAGCAGGTAGTAGTTGCTCTATGAGTGCTTTGTAATCGTCCAACTGCATTTTATTTTCTGTTAAAAGATTCACTGATAGTATTATCTGCTGATGGTGATAAAAGTTTAATGTAAAGTAACAAAAATTCACATTTAAGTTGAGGTTTACATTGAATAATATTGGTTTATTCGATGGATTAGACATTTAGGGTAAAGAATGGCAAAAGCAGCAAAACGAGCATATGTTTGTAGTGATTGTGGGATGGACTTTGCTCGTTGGCAAGGTCAGTGCTCTGGATGTAAATCGTGGAATACGATCACTGAATTTACGATCCCTAACACCAAGTCTGGATTAACCAGTAGCTCGGCACGTTCAAGTATTGGCGGCTATGCGGGTGTTGTGGGGGGCGGTTCGAAAAAGCTTAATGAAGTTGAAACCGTTGAAGCTGAAAAAATGCTAACAGGCATTGGCGAGCTTGATCGAGTGTTATGTGGTGGTTTAACGACGGGATCAGTAAATATTATTTCTGGTGATCCAGGGGCAGGTAAAACAACGCTATTGTCAGATCTGGTTTCTCGGATGTCACAGCTGATGCCATCACTTTACTGTACTGCTGAAGAATCACTGTCGCAGTTTAAGAACCGTGTAAATCGCCTCAAGCTAAATTGCAATGAAGATAATTTATATCTGATGGCGGAAACCAGTGTTGAAGCAATCATCGCAGAGCTTGAAGTCAAACAAATCAAGTTTGCGGTGATTGACTCCATTCAGGCAGTATCAACAGAGTTGGCGAATGGTAGCCCGGGTTCACCTTCGCAAGTAAAGGCGGCAGCGCAAGCATTAACTCAGTACTGCAAACAAAATAATGTGACGATGTTTTTGATCGCGCATGTGAATAAAAACAATGAAATTGCCGGTCCTCAGACGCTTGTTCACATTGTCGATTCTCTGCTGCACATTGATACCAATGATGGGCAGGTACGTACATTACGTGCCAATAAAAACCGTTTTGGTGATGTTGATACGGTAGGTATTTTCCGTATGACAGAGCGCGGTATGCTCAGTGTTGATAACCCAAGTGAGATCTTTTTATCTGGCTCAACAACAGAATCGTCAGGCTCTGCTATTACCTGTATTCGAAAAGGTAATCGTAATCTATTGTTAGAGATCCAGTGTTTAACCACTGAAACTGAAGGTGAGTTTCCACAGCGTGTTTGTGTTGGTTTGAATATGAACCGGATTAAGATGCTAACGGGGATCTTACGTAAACATGCGAAGACCAAGATTTACCACGATACTTTTTTCAATATTGTTGGCGGCTTGAAAATTGACGAGTCAGAAACCTGTATTGATTTGGCGCTGGTGGCGGCGTTGTTAAGTAGCCTTAACGAATTTGTGGTGCCGCGTACTACGTGCATTATGGGTGAGCTCAGTCTTAACGGTGATGTGCGCCCAATTGATAGTGGTGTACCTCGAGTAAAAGAAGCAGCGCAGCATGGTTTTACTGAAATTTTTATCCCTTTTCGTAACTACCATAAATCAATGGAAGGCTTAGGGGCGAAGATCACGCCAGTCAAAACTATCCATGAACTGTTAGATCTGATCAATTAATGAAAAAGCGAGAGGTGTTTCTTTTGAGTAAAGAGTATGCCTCTCGTCTTTCGTTATAGCTCACCGTTAAGGTGTGTTGGCTTGTTTGGGATTTGATTTAGCCTGATTAACGGTTTCAAATGTTGCTTCATGATTTTTAGAAGCAAGCTGTACCTGCATTTCAACCATACTCCCAACCGTGTTGAGTAAGGATGTCCATTGCACATTGGGTTCTTTTTTAAAGATAGTGTCGAAGTTTTTAATATCCCAATCGACGAAGGGACGTGGATTTAACGGTTTACCTAAAAAGTGGATCTCATAATGGAGATGGGGGCCTGTTGAAAGACCTGAATTTCCAGTCCAGCCAATTAATTCACCCTTATTAACAAATTGTCCTGCTTTGACATTAAATTTACTCATGTGGGAGTAAGTCGATACAAATCCCATGGCGTGATTTAAGATCAGCTGATTACCATAACCATGTTGGCTACTATTCACTTTTTCTATTACCGCATCAGCAGGGGCATAAATAGGCGTACCTCTTTTGGCCGCAAAGTCTAAGCCATCATGCCTTTTTCGTTGTTTAGTAATAGGATGCACACGAGCACCAAATCCTGATGTTAATTGTACATTCGGGGTGGGCTCACCATTAGGAATAAGTTGAAACAGCGTGGCTTTTACCGCCGAATTAATCGCTGCGGTATTAACGCGTTTTTGAAGATCAAGATCTTTATTTTTTTCACGTAATCCCAGCACATTTTCCATGTCATCAATACGCTGATTTAGTATTTTTAAAGCTTGTTTTTTTTGTTCTATTGTCTCGTTTAACGTTTTATTTAATGCGGTTTCTTCAGATAATGATGCGCTAAGCTCTAAGGCTTGGTTTTGTAGTTTAGAAACTTGCTGGTGGGAGTTTTGGGCTGAGACATAAAGCTCAAACATGGCATGTGTACTGTAAGTAAGCGCGCCACAAAGTAGAAATAGGGCTAAATAACGAAAACTATTAGCCAGTAATGTTTTTTTATTACTGTTACGTAGTTTTGTTGTAAGCGATTTTAAATTAAACATCATGAAAGAAGACACATTGAGCAATTTCTGAAGCTAGAGTCTATGTGCTTAGGTTAATTATTGCTAGTTACCTTTCTCTCATTTGTGCAACAACCTTACGGTTTAATGGTCTTATCTCCCTTGTTTTTATTAATAAATAAAAAAGAGCAACCGAAGTTGCTCTTTATATTTTTGTCATTGGCTTAGCGTTTACTTAGCAATACGCTTGTACTTAATACGGTGTGGTTCCGCCGCATCAGCGCCTAGCGTTTTCTTCAACCAATCGGTGTATTCAGTAAAGTTACCTTCAAAGAAGCTAACCTGACCTTCATCACGGTAGTCAAGAATATGGGTTGCTACACGGTCAAGGAACCAACGGTCGTGCGAGATCACCATTGCACAGCCAGGGAACTCAAGTAGCGCTTCTTCAAGTGCACGTAGCGTTTCAACGTCAAGGTCGTTGGTTGGCTCATCGAGTAGTAATACGTTACCGCCCGCTTTAAGTAATTTCGCAAGGTGAACACGGTTACGCTCACCACCAGATAGATCGCCAATGCGTTTCTGATGATCACTGCCTTTGAAGTTAAAGCGAGACACATAAGCACGCGCAGGAATTTCGAAGTTGTTGATCTTGATGATATCAGCGCCTTCAGAAATTTCTTGGTAAACCGTGTTGTTGTCGTTCATGCTATCGCGGAACTGATCAACCGATGCCAATTTAACCGTTTCACCCAACTCAATAGTGCCTGAATCAGGTTGTTCTGTACCACTTAGCATCTTAAATAGCGTTGATTTACCTGCACCGTTAGCACCGATGATACCGACGATAGCACCTTTAGGCATGCTGAATGATAAGTCATCAATTAATACGCGATCACCGAACGATTTAGTCAGGTTTTTCACTTCGATAACTTTATCACCTAGGCGCTCACCTGGCGGAATGAATAGCTCGTTAGTTTCATTACGCTTTTGGTGTTCATTAGTGCTTAGCTCTTCAAAGCGCGCCATACGTGCTTTCGATTTCGCTTGGCGACCTTTAGGGTTTTGACGAACCCACTCTAGCTCTTTCTCGATGGTTTTTTGTAGCGCACGCTCTTGAGAAGCTTCTTGCTTTAGACGTGCGTCTTTTTGCTCAAGCCAAGAGGTGTAGTTACCTTGCCATGGAATACCTTCACCACGGTCAAGCTCTAAAATCCAACCTGCTGCATTATCAAGGAAGTAACGGTCGTGCGTAATAGCCACAACAGTACCGTTGTAATCAACCAAGAAGTGCTCAAGCCATGCCACTGATTCTGCATCTAAGTGGTTGGTAGGTTCGTCAAGTAGTAGCATGTCAGGCTTATCAAGCAGTAGACGACAAATTGCTACACGGCGACGCTCACCACCCGATAGGTTCTTAATCACAGCATCCCAATCAGGTAGGCGTAGGGCATCTGCTGCACGCTCAAGTTGCATACCAAGGTTGTGACCATCTTTAGTTTCGATCAGTGCTTCAAGTTCACCTTGCTCTTTTGCAAGTGCATCAAAATCTGCATCAGGCTCTGCGTAAGCTGCGTATACTTGATCTAAGCGGATCAGTGCTTCTTTTACATCTGACACTGATTCTTCTACGATTTCACGTACCGTTTTGCTTTCATCTAAAATTGGTTCCTGAGGTAGGTAACCGATTTTTAGACCAGCTTGAGGGCGTGCTTCACCTTCGATATCGGTATCGATACCCGCCATGATGCGTAGTAGTGTTGATTTACCGGCACCGTTTAAACCTAGGACACCGATCTTAGCGCCAGGGAAAAAGCTTAGTGAAATATCTTTTAAAATTTGACGCTTAGGTGGGACGATTTTTCCCACTCGCGACATGGTATAGACGTAATCAGCCATATCCGTGTGTGATCTCTACTTAAAAAATGAAAGGGAATATTTTACCTGTTCTGGACTGAAGTTTAACAGAATTGTTTATATTTGGTGGTGAGAGCCATAAAAAAACTGACTCAAAAAAGTAGGCTGATTTCGCATTAATGTTATAAAAGACTATTCCATTATGTGAATAGGCTTATGAATTATTTGCTAATATAATTGTCTCAGATGTAGTTGCTGGTACTGTTTAGCCCTAGCAACAGGGATTCTACTTTCATCTATTTGATATGGAGCTTCTAGTGCCACGCATTCCAACTTCCCCCAATATTTTTTCAATTGCATTGTTATCACTGGGCATGGTTAGCACGTTTACTGTGCAGGCTGCCTCGTTAGAGCAACAGCGTACTTGGTATGATCAGGCGCAAACAGCGTTTGATAACAATAATATGGCGGTATTTAACGCCAACAAAAGTAAATTAGGTGGGTATCCGCTATACCCTTACTTGGAATATCGTCTATTTAATAAAGACTTAGATAATAAAACACCTAGCCAAGTAAAAACCTTTGTTAATAAGTATAAGGCGTTACCTTTTAGCCAAACTATTCAGCGGAACTACCTTTCTGATCTTGCAGGGGCTGACAGATGGCGAGATTTCCTAGCGGTGCAGCCAACAGAGCCAAGTCGCACTTCTCTAAAATGTTCTTACTACTATGCTAAGAGCCAAACGGGTCATGCAAGCCAAGCGTGGGCGGGAGCAGAGAAGCTGTGGGAGACGGGGAGTTCATTACCTGCGGTTTGTGATCCATTATTAGATGCATGGACTGCTGCGGGTAAACGTACTAATACCTTGATCCTTGATCGCATGTTGTTAGCGTTTGAAAAAGGGAATAAGAGTTTAGTTAGCTACCTTGATAAGCAATTAACAGGCAGTTCACAAGCCACTGGCGATAAAATCCTTGCACTATTAGATAAGCCTCAAGGTGTTGCTGATTTTGCTAAACAGAGCAAAGTGACCAAGTTTAACCAAGCGTTAACTGAAGCTGCATATTATCGATTAGCCCGTGCTGATGTTAAGCAAGCTGTTGCTTCATATAATCAAGTGGTTTCAGGTCAGCACTTTGATAAAGCAACAAAACAGGCGTTAGCTGATGCAGTTGCATCACGACTCATGTCAACCAGTGATCCTGCGTTAGCGAAATGGCGAGATAGCAAATTAAAGACGAGCCAGAACGTGAGTATTTTAGAGCGTCGTATTCGTAATTCGATCCGTGAAGCGGATTGGAGCGGCGTACAAACGTGGATCAATTGTCTACCAAAAGAGGCGAAAGACAGCTCTCGTTGGACATTCTGGCAAGCGCAGTTACTTGCGAAAAAAGGGCAAAAGAAGCAAGCCGATAAAATTTATCAATCACTGTTAGGTGAGCGTGATTTTTATAGTGCTGCTGCTGCAACAATCTTACACAAGCCGATTGTATACCCTAATCAAAAAGGGCCAACATCGACTAAGTTAATTCAACCTTATACCAAGACCTTAAAACGTATTGGTGAGTTAATTGATACTGATAGGCTAATAACAGCAAACCGTGAATGGGGCTACTTGTTATCGAGAGTACAAGGTGTACAAACTAAACGTCAGCTAGCGGTATATGCGGAAAAACATAAGTGGCACCACTTAGCGGTTCAGGCGACTATTTCTGGTAAATTGTGGGATCATATGGCACTTCGTTTCCCACTCGCTCATAAATGGTGGTTTGACTTCTTTAGTAAAAAACGTGGTATACCGACATCTACCATGATGGCGTTAGCTCGACAAGAAAGTGCCTTAAATATTCATGCGCAATCACACGTTGGTGCACGTGGCTTAATGCAATTAATGCCAGCAACAGCAGCGCATACGGCGAAGAAATTAGGTCGAGATTATGCCGGTAAAGAAAGCTTATTCGATCCCGGCGTTAATATTCGTTTAGGCAGTGGCTATCTAAAAATGATGCTAGATAAAAACGACGATAATCGTATTTATTCTTTTGCCTCGTATAACGCAGGACCAGGTCGTGTAAGACAGTGGAAAAAACAGACCGACGGTAAATTAGATGTGTACAGCTTTATTGAGCAAATTCCATTTAATGAAACCCGAGGTTATGTGCAAAATGTGCTTATGTTTGATGTGTACTACAACGAACTGATGGGTAAAAAGGCACCGTTATTAACGCAGAAAGAGTTAAAAGCTCGTTATTAATAACAGCGACTTACTATCGTGATTAACTATAAAAGCCGAGTGTGATGACACTCGGCTTTTTATTATTTGTTATAACGAGAATTACTGGCTGATATCTTGGTGTCGATAGATTATCAAGGTACACTGCAGCAAGATGACATACCTGATGAGGTAACTATGACAACAACTTCTGACAGCCCTGACTTCACCGAGTGGCAGAATGTACTTGATTTGATCCGCCATGCTTCTGCAGAGGAGCGAGATGCGTTGTTATTCCAAGTATTATTAACCCATGATGAGCGAGAAGCACTAATTGCACGTGTGAATATCGTCCATGAATTACTTAATGGTGAGCGTAGTCAGCGTAAGATCAGTGAATTATTAGGGGTCGGTGTCGCTACAATCACCCGAGGGTCTAATGAGTTAAAACATCAGGATGATGAAACAAAAGCATGGTTAGCGAATTTTCTTGCGCAGAATAAACCAGAGCAATAATCGTGTTGAAAATAGGATATTGTTATTTTAACAATATCCTATTTTTTATTAGAACAATTGCGGGTTAAGGAAAGGGATCAAAGCCAAGATTAACGCTTGCTGATAAACCGAGCTTCGCGTTAATAAATGATTCGTGAGCATCGCAATCGCTCCGCCTTTTTGTTTCACATTTTGTTGGTTAAACATTTCATCCATAACGTCACCTAATTCCATTCCTTGTTGTATTTTCTCAAGGGCTAATGGCGGTAACGGTAATGATGCTGAGCGTGACTCACTATATTGCCCGCCATGCTCAATCACCATCCATGCAAACGTAAATTTATCGTCAATCCCCGCTTCTAATCCCACAATATAGTCAGCATCAGGGTATTGTTCACGACAGTGTTTTACCCTATTTCGTGCGCCCAATAAGGTTTCGTCATTGGTAAGGGGCTGATCTCGCACACCACTTTGAGCTGCAATACCTTCAACATTAAAAGAAAGCATTGGAAAGGCGAGAGAAAAAGCATCGCGTACAGCAGCAACTTTTGCAGGATTAGTTGAAGCGACCATAACTGTTTGCATGAGTGAATACCTAAATTAAATCGAATGCGTCTCAGTGTACTGGAAAGATATTGAGTCGGTAAACTATTGAAATAATATCGGGAAAAGGAAAATAAAAAAGCCTGCGATTTCTCGCAGGCTTTCGTATATTAGATTTATCTCTGATGATTACAGGCGATCGTAAGCCCAATCAGATTGGATGATGTAACCGTGAATTTGAAACTCATCGTTATTAACGAACAAGTTAGGAAAATCAGGTTGTGATGTAGAGAATACAACACCATCAGCGAGTTGCGTCATATGGTAAAAGTCAGGCTCACTACCACGAACAGAAGCAAAAACAGGTTGCTTAGGACGGTAATCAGCTTTTTTTGTCGCTAGTGCATAGCTACCAACAGGCGCACATTGTGAAATATTTTCGTTATCGATTAATAGGCCTAAACACTCTTCACGCTCTAGGTGCTGGGGGATCGCGCGCTTGCTGATCACCTCGACAGAGCTACCGTCGTTATATGCTGAAAAGTCTTTACGGTGAATAACAGGGATGTAAGTGCATGTCGCGGCACTATCTAACTCAGTACTTATTGTTGTTGTTGCTTGAGTACCAGTATCTACCTGACCCGTTAAAATATAACCAATAGAGGTATTTAATGTATCTGCGATTTTCTCTAGTTCACGAACTTCAATGCCGTACTTACCGGATAGTTTACGGCTCATCGTGCCTTGTTGAAGATCTAGAGCTTCGCCAAGTTGTTTCTGGCTGATACCTTGAACCTTAGCTAAACGCTTAATTCTCTCTAAATATTCCATAACATTAGCTTCCTGCTTTAAAAAAGGGGGGAATGCAAAGGGCATTCTTAAAAGTCATAACTGAGTTTACTGATAATTGTAATAAAGGAATCCCTTAAGCAACAAAAGTGCGATTGATCTAGGTAAAGAAATATACCCTGAGGGAAAGATGGGTAAAAAAAGGGACAAAATATGCGATAAAAAATAACTAATGAGTAAAGAATGGCTGTTAGGCTCTTAATACAAGAGTGTGTCATTTGGATGAATGCTAATAATCAATAATAAAATCTTGATTAACAGTAGGTTATAAATCAACCTGACGAATAGATAGGGAGCTGGTTATTGCTTTTTTTATGAACTTTGATGCACTTTGTAATTGAGATATATATTAATAGCCGCAATAGCTAATGTTTATAGGTATTTAATTCAATACTAACGGTATTGACAATAATTGATTGTTATTTTTATTGTAAATTGGATTTTAATTCCAAATAAGAATAATTTTCAATGGTATATATTAAACATGACTTTAATGTATCGCTGTGATGCGATAGGGGGGGCTTTTCTTCCATAATAAAAAAGCCCATTCTCAATGAGAGCAGGCTTTAGATGGTTGATTATATTATTATTTAGCAATTGGTGCAGGGGTGCGAATTAAGTAATCAAATGCCCCTAAGCTAGCTTTTGCACCTTCACCCATTGCAATAATGATTTGCTTGTAAGGCACAGTTGTAACATCACCGGCTGCAAAAATACCGTTAACGTTAGTATTACCGTGAGCACCAATTTCAATCTCACCACGTGGTGTTAATGCAACTGCTGATTCTTTTAGCCACTCAGTGTTTGGCACTAAACCAATTTGAACAAAAATACCGGCAAGTTCGATGTGTTTGATTTCATCCGTGTTACGATCTTTGTAGCTGATACCTGTAACGCGAGTACCATCGCCAACCACTTCTGTCGTTTGTGCCATTTTAATAATGTCGATGTTAGGCATACTTTCAGCTTTATTGATCAACACTTGGTCAGCACGTAATGTGTCAGCAAATTCAAGAACAGTCACATGTTCAACAATACCAGCAAGATCAATCGCCGCTTCAATCCCTGAATTACCACCACCGATAACGGCTGTGCGCTTGCCTTTGAATAATGGACCGTCACAGTGAGGACAGTAAGCCACACCTTTATTACGATACTCTTGCTCACCAGGAACGTTCATTTCACGCCAGCGAGCACCAGTACTGATGATCACGCTACGTGCTTTTAGCATTGCGCCGCTTTCTAGATAAACGTGCGTATAACCATCTTCAGTATCAGCAGCTTCAACAATGTTATTAACACGCTGCTCGCTCATAATATCAACGTTGTATTGTTTTACGTGCTCTTCAAGGCTTGCCGCTAAACGAGGGCCTTGGGTTTCTTTAACAGAAATAAAGTTCTCGATAGACATGGTATCCATCACCTGACCACCGAAGCGCTCAGCAACAACACCAGTACGGATACCTTTACGTGCAGCGTAGATTGCAGCAGATGCACCAGCAGGGCCACCACCGACAACTAATACATCAAATGGGTTTTTTTCGTTTAGACTTGCCGCTACTTTTTTAGCAGCGCCTGTGTCTAACTTATTTAAAATTTCAGTAAGCGACATACGGCCTTGACCAAAGACTTCACCGTTCACATAAACAGTCGGTACTGCCATGATATTACGTTCAGTTACTTCGTCTTGGAAAGCTGCGCCATCAATCATCGTTGCTTTAATGCGCGGGTTAATCGCTGCCATCATGTTGAATGCTTGCACAACATCAGGACAGTTCTGGCAAGATAATGAAATAAAGGTTTCAACAACAATATCTTGATCTAAAGCTGCGATTTGGTCGATAACCGCTTGCTCTAGTTTCATTGGGTGACCACCACTGTGTAGTAGCGCTAATACCAATGAAGTAAATTCGTGTCCCATTGGAAGACCTGCAAAGCTCATTGAGGTCTGTTTGGTTGGGTTAACCACTTGCATTACAGGCTTACGTACACTGGCATTATTATCTTCAATAACACTAACTTTATCGTTTAGTTCTGCGATCTCGTGAGCAAGCTCATGCAGTTTTTGTGCAGTGTCACTATCATCTAAACTTAATACCAGTTGGATATCTGTTTTTAAATTTTCTAAATACGCTTTTAATTGCTGCTTCATGCTTTGTTCTAACATAATCTTGCCTTTTTAATTTATTTACGGCTTAACAGCAGATAAAGAATGCGGATCTACTGTTATACGACATATCGCCTATATAAAAAGGCTTAAATATGTTTGAAGGTATTTGAATGAATAAGGCACCAAACATGACGTTTATGCTTGATGCCTTATTACTTTTAAATAAGTGAATTATTTAAAAGTTAGATAAGTAATAAGTGAATCTATATAGAGAATAAAATCACTTATTATTATCAAAGGTAAATAAGATTAGATCTTACCTACTAGGTCTAGAGAAGGAGTTAGTGTTGCTTCGCCTTCTTTCCATTTTGCAGGACAAACTTCACCTGGGTGTGCTGCAACATATTGTGCTGCTTTCACTTTACGCATTAGATCATCAGCTTCACGACCGATACCTTCAGCAGTGATTTCCATTGCTTGGATAACACCTTGTGGATCGATTAAGAAAGTAGCACGGTCTGCAAGACCTTGACCTTCACGCATAACATTGAAGTTATTAGTGATGTTACCAGTTTGGTCACCTACCATGTAGTAGTTGATTTTACCGATAGTGTCAGAGCTGTCGTGCCATGCTTTGTGAGTAAAGTGAGTATCTGTAGATACAGAGAATACTTCAACGCCGCGCTCTTGAAGTTCTGCGTAATGGTCGGCTAAATCGCCAAGCTCAGTTGGACATACAAAAGTAAAGTCAGCAGGGTAGAAGAAGAATACCGCCCACTTACCTAAAACGTCTTGCTCAGTGATTTCTACGAATTTGCCTTCTTTGTAAGCTGTTGCGCTAAATGGCTTGATTTCTGTGTTGATCATGATGGAATCCTTTTAAATATTATTTTAAGTTTTTATGCTGTAGTGCAAATCAAATCTCTGGAGCCATTATTGTTAAAACAGCAAAATTTAGGAAATCGTTATAGCCGATACATTCAATAGCTAAAACCTATTAGGTTGAACGATTGTTTTTAAACAGGTGTTTTGATTGAGGCTAACGCAAGAAGATAAAAGGTAGGTATCGTTTAGAGATAAGAGATTTGGTTCTATTTATTGATAGTAGAATGGCTGTAGCAGTAAGGATCTTTAATACTCAGGCGTTCAAGGTTTCGATGTTTTTTGCGTTAAGCAATTAAGAAAAAGAAATCACAAATTCAGATACAAAAAAGGCCACTTCCTAAGAAGTGGCCTTTTCCAAACGTTTGGTGGAGCTGGCGGGATTTGAACCCGCGTCCAAAATCAGTCTAACAGATGGCGCTACATGTTTAGTCAATCTTTATTCTCGTATCCACACTGCGAATTGACACGCTATGCTAATACATACCAGAATTCTATTTCGCGGTTCATCTCTCTAGTCAAAGAATCCCTCGCTATCTCGTTTGGGTTTGAACCCCTGTTATTCCCCGTCTTACAAGCGGAAGCTAGGGCAGGAGCGCTCTTAGCAGGGTATTAAGCTGCTAGTGCGTAGTTTTCGTCGTTTGCGACTATTTTTTTGCGGCTGTTTAACGAGGCAAACCGCACCTCGACATGCTCCACAAGCCTTCGTGATCCTGTCGAATCCTGAATCAGCCCCAGATGCGATTGATGTTAGCAGAATAATTAACTAGGTCAACAGGTATATTATAATTCAATTACCAAGTGATTGATTACTATTCAAATGCTAACATCATGTTGTACTAAGTAACTTAACGGTTATTACCTTTCAAGATTCTTGCTTTGTCGCGCTGCCAATCTTTCGCTTTGCTATCAGCACGTTTGTCATGCAATTTCTTGCCACGAGCAGTACCAATTTTGATTTTTACAAAAGAGGTGCTCCAGTACATGTTTAGGGCAACGATAGTATCGCCTTCACGGTTTACTGAATCTGCTAACTTTCGAAGTTCGCGGCGATTAAGCAATAGCTTACGTACGCGTGTTGGATCGGCAACCACGTGGGTAGATGCTGCATTTAATGGAGAAATGGTTAAGCCAGAAATAAAGGCTTCGCCGTTACGTAAGAAAACATAACTTTCAGTCATATTTACTTTACCGTCACGGATAGCTTTTACTTCCCATCCTTGTAGAACCATACCAGCTTCGTATTCATCACCGATGGCAAATTCGAATCGAGCGCTTTTATTTTTGGCAATCGTATTGCTACTTTTTTTTGGTTTTTTAGCCATGTTGACCTCATCGAGTCATTGTTGCTGTCCCAGAACAAAATCTAATATGGGTGATTTTTCTGGTCGAATAAGCTATTGAAGTTACCATATTTAAAGGTTGTAACAATAGCTATTTTGGCAGATCGCTTAGTAATGGTATTATAGTGTTGTCTCTTTAAGCGCAATGGCTTTGAGCCTAAAGAGCTGTCTGTTCGATGAAGGAGAAACTATGCCGCAGATTAGTCGCTCTGCACTGGTTCCGTTTAGTGCCCAGCAAATGTTTGAACTTGTAAATGATGTAGAATCTTATCCAGCTTTCTTACCCGGATGTGCTGGTAGTAAAGTTATTGAAAGTTCGACAAGTCATATGATGGCATCGGTTGATGTTGCGAAGGCGGGTATTCGAAAAACATTTGTTACGCATAATAAATTGGTCGATTTTAATCAAATTAATATGCAGTTAGTCGATGGCCCTTTCCGTAAGTTAGTGGGTGGGTGGACGTTTACAGAATTAGATTCAACGGCATGTAAAATTGAGCTTAACCTTGAGTTTGAATTTACTAGCGGTTTGATTGATGCGGCCTTTGGTAAAATTTTCCGCGATCTAACTGGTAGTATGGTACAGGCCTTTACTCAGCGAGCAAAAGAAGTTTATGCATTCTGATCAACCATTAATTCATGTTGAGGTTGTTTACGCATTACCCAATATGCAGCGCGTGTTAAAATTAGCAGTTGTTGCTGATACGCCCATTCAAGAAATAATCGAACAATCTGGCATTTTAGCCATGTATCCTGATATTGATTTAAAGAAGAATAAAGTTGGGATTTATAGCCGAAATGTGAAGCTAGATGGTACGGCAAGAGAAGGGGATAGAATTGAAATTTATCGCCCATTGGTTGCCGATCCTCGAGAGATCCGCCGTAAGCGCGCAGAGCAAGCTAAACTAGAAGCCGATAAAAATAAATAAACCTGAAAATAGCGGTTTATTAGATATAAAAAAGCTCGCATCAGCGAGCTTTTTTGTTACGCGTATAACAAGGCTATTGATTCATAGGATCCATGAAGTTAGCACCTTGTTTGAAATCACCTTTCATACTAACAAGCTGGGCTTGTGGATTGAAAGTTAAAATCAGATTCTTCTGGATCGGCTTATCATGGCCGTTCTTTTCATAGAAGATATAGTTCCATCTGTCTGGGTAACTTGGGTCTACCAACATAGGTGTGCCCAGAACATATTGAACTTGTGCTTTTGTCATACCGACACGAAGCATATCAACGCTTTTTTGTTCTACGTAGTTGCCTTGGTCTATATCAATACGATAGACCAAACGTTCAGCGATTGAACAGCCACTAAGTAAGCCTAACGCTAGGGTTAGGGCTGCAATGTTTTTCCAAGTCATAGCATCCTGGCTTTTTAGCTTTAACTGCTGCGATGATAAACAAGGTCTATGCAGAAGTAAAAAGCGGTAAAGAAAAAAAGTAAATAATTTTGATATTCGACTATTACTTCTCGTAATAGTTGCATCTGTGTCTTAGTTTATTTCATAACCGCTAAATAAGCGAAACATAATCAAGCTGCAATGAGTAACTCTTTTGCATTGGCTAATGTTCGTTCAGTAATTTCGCTGCCACCAAGTAGACGCGCTAATTCTGCAATACGATCCTCTTCTGTTAGTGGACGCATATTTGTTTCTGTCTGTCCTTCCGAGGTTTTTTTCGCTACAAACATTTGTTGATGACCACAACCTGCGACTTGCGGTAAGTGTGTAACACACATTACTTGGGTTGACTCACCTAAGGTTCTTAGCATTTTTCCGACAATCGCAGCGGTTGGTCCACTGATACCCACATCGACTTCATCGAAAATCAAACTTGGTGTTTCTACTTTTTGCGCTGTGATCACTTGAATTGCGAGCGATATACGTGAAAGCTCACCACCTGATGCGACTTTACCTAGCGGCTGTAAAGGCTGACCAGGGTTGGTTGAAACTAAAAAGCTAATACTGTCATAACCAATAGGGCTTAGCATACGTTCAGGATCGCTGGCGATATTAATCGAGAACTCACCGTGTTCCATGCTAAGCGTATGCATGCTTTCAGAGATCTTTTGATCTAGCTCTTTAGCATAACGTTGGCGACTTTTGCTTAGCTTTTCTGCGGCAAGAAGGCACTTTTGGCGCAATGCTTCTACGTTTTCTGTCATTTCTTCTAAACGTTCATCACTACAATCAAGATTGTCTAATTCTTTAAGTAGATCTTGATGCTTTTGGTATAACTCGTTTGGCATTACGTAGTGTTTACGCGCCATCGACATGATTTTAGCTAAGCGCTCTTCTAAATAGATCAAGCGATGTGGATCCATATCCAAGTTATCAAGATAGCTGCGGAGCTCTTGGCTTGCTTCTTGAACTTGAATAATGGCTTCTTCAAGCATTTGTGGGATGACATTCAGGCTATTGTCATATTCACCTAAATTACACACTTGTTGAGATGCCATTTGAAGCAGTTGCAACGCGTTACCATCGTCATTGTCATAAAGCATTGATAATGCGGTTTGGCTTGCAACGGCTAATTCACCACTATTTGATAAGCGTTTGTGCTCTTCTTCAATTTCGTTGAATTCTTCTTCACCGAGTGCGAGTTCATCTAATTCTTTTACTTGATATTGTAATAGCTGTTTTTGTGCTTCGTTTTCTTCGCGACTTTGGGTTAAGCGCTTTAATTCATTATGCGCTTGACGCCAGCGTTGATACGTTTCACGGGTTTTATCAAGTAACGAATGGTGGCCTGCATATTGATCTAGCATGTGTTGCTGATATTCAGGACGCATTAATTGCTGGTGGGCATGTTGTCCGTGAATGTTGATCAGCAATTGTCCTAATGCTTTTTGCTGTGAAGCAGGAACTGGGCTGCCATTAATAAAGCCACGAGAGCGACCTTCTTTGGTGATCACACGACGTAAGATACATTCTTCGCCATCCATTAAATCGTTATCTTCTAGCCAACGTCGAGCGGCTTGGTTATTAGCCAATAAAAAAGCGGCAGATATTTCTGCTTTATCTTCATTAGGACGAACCATAGTCGCTTCTGCACGATCACCAAGGCATAAGCCAAGTGCATCGATAGCGATGGATTTACCTGCGCCCGTCTCACCTGTAATGGTGGTCATACCGGGTTTTAGTTCAAATTGAAGCGTTTTAACAATGGCAAAGTTAGAGATAGTCATGTGTGCCAGCATGTGTTCACCTGTTTAAATCAACACCTGTTTTTACATACAGTATATACTGTATCCATAACCAGTAAAGTGCTGAGTAAGAAAATATGCTGAAAAATTTGATTTAAGTTAAGTTTATGAAATGCAGATAGAAATAAAGCCAGTACGTGACTGGCTTTATGATAGTTTTTATTCTAGTAGAAGGTGATTGAGGATCAGAAAAGGCGGCTTGACCAACCTAGCTTTCCTCTTAGCACGTTGTAGTAACTGTAATCTTTAGGATGGATGAGCTGTAATCTGTCTTTACTTTGGTAAATATGGATTTCATCACCAGGGCTAACTGGTAAAGAGACTTGCCCATCACAGCTGACTTCAAGCGTACTACCATTATTAGGTGAAACCAGCAGCTTAATACAGCGATCACCATCAACAACTAATGGGCGGCAAGAAAGCGTATGCGGGAACATTGGCACCAGGGCTATTGCATTTAAACTAGGTGATAAGATTGGACCACCGCCTGATAATGAGTAAGCAGTAGAGCCTGTTGGTGTCGCAATAATCAACCCATCAGAACGCTGTGAGAAAGCAAAGCAATCATCAATGTAGACTTCAAACTCGATCATATGAGCGATTTTATCTGGGTGAAGTACGGCTTCATTTAATGCGGCATTTCGACTTTTTACTTGCCCATGACGATGCACTTCTGCTTCAAGTAAAAAGCGATCTTCTTTTCTAAACTCGCCTTTGAGTACACGACTAAGGGGCTCTTCAAAATCATCAGGATCAAGATCGGTAAGAAAACCAAGGTTACCGCGGTTAACACCAATGACGGAAATATCAAAACGAGAGAGAACACGTGCTGCGCCCAGCATATTACCGTCACCACCCACAACAATAGCAAGATCGGCTTTTTCACCTAGTGTGAGCAAATCACAAAAACACTGTTCAGGGATCTCAAGATCATCAGAAAGACGGTGATCGAGTAATACGGTGTAGTTTTGTGCCACTAACCATTGATATAGGCTCATGTGAGTCTGTAATGCATCAGGGTTGCGTGGTTTACCTATTAACGCAATGGTGTCAAAAATTCGCGTCATCTCTTTGTTCCAACATCTAATAGTGAGGGCAGTATAGCCTTAGAAAAAATAACTTGTCGCTGTTTGTTATCAATATTGGGTTGAATCATTGAACTTCATCCCCATAATATGCCCAAGACTGTTGAAAAGTAGTGGCGTAGAATAGCCTACTGCTGATTATACATACCCAATTATCTTGGCGGAGAACCAACGCATGACTAACAAAAACCACAATGTACAGGATGAGCAGCTAAATGATGCAGTTGACGCTGTTGAAGTAGAAGCTGTAGAGGGTGAGTTTGTTGAATCAGAACAAGAATTATACGAATCTCGTATTGCAGAGCTAGAATCGGCGTTACTGTCAAGTGAAGCACAAGCTAATGAAGCAAAAGATGCAGCATTACGTGCACGCGCAGAAGGCGAAAATATTCGTCGTCGTTCAGAGCAAGAAATTGATAAAGCACGTAAGTACGCATTAAACAAATTTGCAGAAGAATTATTACCTGTTATTGATAACCTTGAGCGTGCACTTGAGATGGCAGACAAGACTGATGAATCATCAAAAGCGATGATGGAAGGTGTTGAGCTAACGCTAAAAACAATGACAGACACCGTTGCTAAATTTGGTTTAACGCAAATTAACCCACAAGGTGAAGCGTTTAACCCTGAATTCCATCAAGCGATGGCAATTCAAGAAAGCACTGATTTTGCACCAAACACTGTAATGATGGTGATGCAAAAAGGCTATGAGCTAAATGGTCGTGTGATCCGTCCTGCAATGGTGATGGTATCTAAAGCTGCAGCAGGTAACGTAAATACTCAAGCGTAATAACGTTTATCAGCTAAAGTATAAAGGCCCACTTCGGTGGGTTTTTTTATTTTTTTTGAAAATATTTTTGTTTTGCCCTTGAAAAGCATTCTGGCGGCCTTATTTAGTAGTCATAAGACATTAAACATATTTGTCACGGGTAAAGCCCGAACCGCTAACTTTAGAATCCGTTCTAGGTGTAGCAAGTAAATATAACGAATTTCGGAGATAGTCTGATGGGTAAAATCATTGGTATTGACTTAGGTACTACAAACTCTTGTGTAGCAGTACTTGACGGCGACAAACCACGTGTAATCGAAAACGCAGAAGGCGAGCGTACAACAGCATCAGTTGTTGCCTACACTCAAGATGGTGAAACGCTAGTTGGTCAACCAGCAAAACGTCAGGCAGTAACAAACCCTGAAAACACACTATTCGCAATCAAGCGTCTAATCGGTCGTCGTTTTGAAGACGAAGAAGTTCAGCGCGATATCGAAATCATGCCTTACAAAATTGTTAAGGCTGACAACGGTGATGCATGGGTAGAAGCAAAAGGCCAAAAAATGGCTGCTCCTCAAGTATCTGCTGAAATTCTTAAGAAAATGAAGAAAACAGCTGAAGATTACCTTGGCGAACCAGTTACTGGCGCAGTAATCACAGTTCCTGCTTACTTCAACGATGCACAGCGTCAAGCAACAAAAGATGCTGGCCGTATCGCAGGTTTAGATGTTAAACGTATCATTAACGAACCAACAGCTGCTGCACTAGCTTACGGCTTAGACAAGCAAGGTGGTGATCGCACTATCGCTGTTTACGACCTTGGTGGTGGTACATTTGATATTTCAATCATCGAGATCGATGAAGTTGAAGGTGAGAAAACATTTGAAGTTCTAGCAACTAACGGTGATACACACCTAGGTGGTGAAGACTTCGATACTCGTCTAATCAACTACTTAGTAGAAGAGTTCAAGAAAGATCAAGGCATCGACCTTAAGAACGATCCTCTTGCAATGCAGCGTCTAAAAGAAGCAGCAGAAAAAGCGAAAATCGAACTATCATCTGCACAACAAACTGATGTAAACCTACCTTACATTACAGCAGATGCAACTGGTCCTAAGCACATGAACATCAAAGTGACTCGTGCAAAACTAGAATCTCTAGTTGAAGACCTAGTTCAACGTTCTCTAGACCCACTAAAAGTTGCGCTAGCTGATGCAGACCTAACTGTTGGTGACATAACTGATGTTATCCTAGTTGGTGGTCAAACTCGTATGCCTATGGTTCAAGCTAAAGTAACTGAGTTCTTTGGTAAAGAGCCACGTAAAGACGTTAACCCTGATGAAGCAGTTGCTGTAGGTGCTGCTGTTCAAGGTGGTGTACTTGCTGGTGATGTTAAAGACGTTCTACTTCTAGACGTTACTCCACTATCTCTTGGTATTGAAACCATGGGTGGCGTGATGACTAAGCTTATCGAGAAGAACACAACTATCCCAACAAAAGCGAACCAAGTGTTCTCTACTGCTGAAGATAACCAAAGCGCGGTAACTATCCACGTAATTCAAGGTGAGCGTAAGCAAGCAAGCTTCAACAAGTCTCTAGGTCAATTCAACCTAGAAGGCATTCAGCCTGCACCTCGTGGTATGCCACAAATCGAAGTAACATTCGACCTTGATGCTGATGGTATCCTAAACGTATCTGCAAAAGATAAGACTACGGGTAAAGAGCAGAAGATCACTATCCAAGCGTCTGGTGGTCTAAGCGATGCTGATATCGAGAAAATGGTTCAAGAAGCTGAAGCTAACAAAGAAAACGACAAAAAGTTTGAAGAGTTAGTAACTGCTCGTAACCAAGCTGACCAGCTAATTCACGGTACTCGTAAGCAAATCGAAGAAGCGGGTGACGCACTTCCTGCTGATGAGAAAGCAAAAATCGAAGCTGCTGTTGCTGAACTAGAAGAAGCACGTAAAGGCGAAGATAAAGAAGCAATTGATGCGAAAGTTCAAGCTGTAGTTGCTGCTTCTCAAAAGCTAATGGAAATCGCTCAACAGAAAGCACAAGCTCAACAAGCTGATGGCGCTGGTGAGCAACAAGCTAAGCAAGACGACGATGTTGTTGATGCTGAGTTTGAAGAAGTTAAAGACAACAAATAAGAACGTTATTAATATCTATTAATTAACATCTTATTTAAATTACGGGCGTTTGAGGTTACTCTAACGCCCGTAACTATATCTAGCCAGGTGACAATCAAGTTATGTCTAAACGTGATTTATATGAAGTGCTAGGCGTAGCCCGTGACGCAGGTGAGCGTGACATTAAAAAGGCTTATAAGCGCTTAGCAATGAAGTTCCACCCCGACCGTAACCAGGGTGACGACGAGTCAGCAGAGAAATTCAAAGAAGTTAAATATGCTTATGAAATTCTAACTGATGGCCAAAAACGCGCAGCTTACGATCAGTACGGCCATGCAGCCTTTGAACAAGGTGGAATGGGCGGCGGTGGCGGCGGCTTCGGCGGCGGTGCAGACTTTAGCGACATCTTTGGTGATGTGTTCGGCGATATCTTTGGTGGTGGCGGTGGTCGTCGTCAACAACGCGCACAGCGTGGCTCAGATCTTCGTTACAACATGGAACTGACGTTAGAAGAAGCTGTTCGCGGTTGTTCAAAAGAAATCCGTGTACCTACCTTAGTAGGTTGTGACTCTTGTGATGGTTCTGGTGCAAAAAAAGGTTCATCAGCAACAACATGTGGTACTTGTCACGGTGCTGGCCAAGTACAAATGCGTCAAGGTTTCTTTGCGGTTCAGCAAACTTGTCCACACTGTCATGGTCGTGGTCAAATCATCAAAGATCCATGTAATAAATGTCATGGCGAAGGCCGTGTAGAAGAAACCAAAACGTTATCAGTTAAAATTCCTGCAGGTGTTGATACTGGCGACCGTATTCGTCTTACTGGCGAAGGGGAAGCGGGTGAATTTGGCGCTCCAGCAGGTGACTTGTACGTCCAAGTACATGTAAAAGAACACAACATTTTCCAACGTGATGGCAATAACCTACATTGTGAAGTACCTGTAAGCTTTACAATGGCGGCATTAGGTGGGGAAGTTGAAGTTCCAACCCTTGATGGTCGTGTAAGCTTGAAAGTACCCGCTGAAATGCAAACGGGTCGTATGTTCCGTATGCGTGGTAAAGGTGTTGATTCTGTTCGTGGCGGTATGACGGGCGATCTTATTTGTAAGTTAGTGGTGGAAACGCCTGTTAACTTAAGCTCACGCCAAAAAGAGTTGCTTCAAGAACTTGAAGAAACGTTTGGCGGTAAAGCTGCAAGTAAGCACAAACCAAAATCAGAAGGTTTCTTTAAAGGTGTGAAGAAGTTTTTTGATGATTTAACTAACTAAAAGTAGTTAAACACTGAATTTTAAAAGCCGACGTGATGTCGGCTTTTTTATTTCCAGCAATCAGCTTGATCTGTAGTAGTAGATGTTTCGCCATTACTTTTTAATATTAGATTTGAGCATATATCTGCAGATTGCAAACTAGTTTTTGACGCAGTTAAACTGTAGTTAGTTGATGTGCTTGTAATTGTATAATTATAACGCTCACCAGAATTATCACACTGGCTGCAGATACTTGCAGATAATGATCCTGATGAAGGATACGCAATACCTTTCGTTTTATTTTCTTCAATATTGAGTTGAATCATTACTAAGTCAGCCATTGCTTTATTGCGATGGCTCTTTAGAACATGGCTTTGATAAGAAGGGTAGGCG
Organism: Photobacterium angustum; assembly: GCF_002954615.1. Lineage (NCBI taxonomy): Bacteria > Pseudomonadati > Pseudomonadota > Gammaproteobacteria > Vibrionales > Vibrionaceae > Photobacterium > Photobacterium angustum. Next base: position 287,321 of record NZ_MSCJ01000001.1, read on the forward strand.
ATAGCTGTTACTATACCTATAATCGCCACTACAATTAACATTTCGATCAGAGTCACGCCTTTTTGTGTAGTCATCATCCTTAATCTCTTTATTTTACGAGTTCCCTCGATATCTGATTTTTATCTTGTCCTTGCTATTTTGCGTTGATGTTAATCTATGAATCAAGGTGTTCTTAAGGATCAAGGACAGCATTAAAAAGGATTTGAGGAATGGCTCGCGAAAAGGATTCTTATTTACATAGTATACATTGTAGTGAATTTCGATTTAATGGTTTTACTCTGTTAGAACTGATGATCACTCTTAGTATATTATCAGTCCTATTAATGACTGCTGCACCTTCATTCACGCAATTATTAGAAAAAAATAAAGTTAAAAATATTAGCGCAGATATAGAGGGTTTTTTATTACAAGCAAAATCCGAATCTGTAATGAGAAATGAGCCTCTCAAAGTTAAATATATTAGAGATTCAGGAGATATAACTGAATATCATAATGATGGACAGTGGGTATTAGCATTACTACCAGCCTCTTCAGTTGCATCAACAATATCAAATGCAAAATCTGATGCTATTCAAATTATTTTAGGTAACAAATATAAAGGTATAAATTTTAAAGTATCTATGTCTTCCTATTTAACGATGGACGCGTCTAGAGGAACGCCAAATACTACTGGACAGTTTTATTTCTACATAACCGATAGCTCTAAAGAAGTACAAGTTATTTTAAATAGATTGACAGGTAGGATTCGTAGTTGCTCTGTTGCTAGCGGAGGTGCTTATGAATTTAAACCATGCTCATAAATATAAACAACAAGGTATTTCTCTAATAGAGCTAATTGTTGCGTCATCAATTAGTTTAATCGCTATTGCTACTGTTGGGAGTATATATTTAGCCGGAAATAAGATGGCAGCAGCGAGAACATCTCAGTTAATGATTAAACAAGATGTAAATGACACACTAAAAAATATTGCAACTGAAATACGTAGAGCGGGATATACAACTACGCTTGATGAGCCTGTAACGCTATCTGGTTCATCTTCAACGATCGACTCATCTGCCAATAATATTGGTTTTGTATATGAAGATGAAAATGGGAAATGGCGAGGAATAAAATTCCAGCAAAAAAATACATTAACTGGAACTAAAACAATACAAATATGCCAAAAAATATCTTCCTCTTCAGCACTCTCAACTATGACAGATTTTACGTTTAGTAATTTATGTAGTGGTGCAGAAGTAGCATCATTGATTGATTATAAAAATATAACCATTAATAATTTTAATGTATCTACTTCTGTTATATCTACCGCTCAATCAACAGCAATGAAAGTGGATGTTTTTTTAGATGCAACCTTGATTGGAACAACATATACGCATGCTGGGAAAGCTTCTATTGTATTAAGGAATATACAGTGATTATAAAGCAGTATGGAATGGTGAGTTTATCTATTGTTAGTTTTTTATTAATAGCATCTTTGCTATTTTCATTAGCCTCATCAAAACAAGTTTTTTATCAAATCAAGCGTGCTCAAAATACTATATTAGAACGCCAAGCATTCTGGAATGCTGAAGGTGGTTTAGAGTGTGCTTTTACTGAATTAAAGCAAAAAAATATAAAACCTACAGAATCGACATTTAGTCATGTATGTAATGATTTGGCACCTTCGTCTTCACTAATGATCAACTCTTATCCAGATGTGGGTGAGCATACTGAATATCAATTGATAAGTCGTTATAGCCATGATGGTTCAATACAAGAGATTAACAAAAGTATTGGTTATGGAGGTGGTGGTGTTCTTAGTACTATTGAAACAAGCGCGTCTATTGAATTAACTGGCTCTCAGCACTTTGTTCCAAATAAAACAGAGGATAAAGCTTCTGATGGAAAATATAAGTGTAAGTCTGTTGTATCTGGTGGCACGGTAAATTACGTCGCATCTATATCAGGGACTGACGAACATTTTTTCACAGTCGATTCAACAACTAGTGCACATGGAGGTGGAGGATTAGGGGCTCCTTCTTTTGAATGTAATAGTGCCTATCTTTCCAATTTATTCGATCCTGCTAAACCGCCAAGTGCTTTTTCAATTACTCCTGTTAAAGGAGGGGATATTTTAGAGAATGAGACAGTTGATGTTTTTAAGGCGCTATTTAACAAAGATATATCAGAACATGCCTCGGTTAGGGAAGATATAAAAAACGATACTGTCGGTATTGTTATCGGTGATAATGCTTTAGATAAAACATCAGGAGGCTGGATTAAAAATTGTCATACGAAGGTTGATAATGCTTATAAAAACGGAAAAAGACGTATTTGGATTGATGGTAACTGTGCATTAACAGGAGCTATTTTTGGAACAGCTATTGAATCAAATAATGATGAAGCAGTTCAGTTGATTGTATTTAATGGTGTTTTATTTACAAAGGCAGTTACTTATTTTAATGGAATTCTCTATCAGTACGTAAGTACTTCATTAGATGTACTTACAGCTTGGGAAAATTTATTTAATGAAAGTACCGATATAGGTGTACTTCCAGGTAGTTTTCTACAAAGTCATCTGACAGCCGATTATGATCAGATGCCCTTTTTAGCTGAAGGTTCCGTATATATTGATGGTGGCGTTGGAATTGATGCGATAGGAAGGACAATAAAGATTAATGGCTCAATTATTCCTTCTTATAATAAAGGAAAAGTTACAAAACATAGCACCCAGTTAAAATGGGAAAAGGGATCTTGGCATGATTTCTAATCAAAAAGGATTTAGCCTTCTAGAAAGTTTAATTGCTCTTGTTGTACTTTCAGTAGGTGTTCTAGGGCTTGTGAAATTACAAATATATATAGATAGAAAGGCTGATTTTGCATTGAACTCTTTGGAGGCATTACAACTTGCAGAGGATAAGCTTGAGTTTTTTAGAGCAAGAGCAAATATCAGTGGTGGTACAAATACCTTATATTTTGATGACCCTGTTTTAGCTGATGGAAGTTATCCTATAGAAAACATTGTTGTCTCTGGCTCTTCATATACATTTAAGAGAAGTTGGGAGATAGAGGATAAAATGAAACCGGCAGGATCAACAAATGCTGATGCAAAAGTTATTGCTGTTGACGTCCAATGGGTTGATCGATGGGGTAACACTTCTAATGTAGCGTTAAAAACATTATTTTCTCGTTACAGTGAATTTGATTAACCCGCCTAAATTTTTGTCAAAAAATACTTTTAAAAGTCGTTTTGAATAAAAAACATTCAAACGATTTTTTTTTATTAAAAAAATATTGTCAGCAAAGAAAATACTCCTATAATGCGTCCTCACTGACACGGAGCAAGCCACTGGCTAGCAACGAAATCAGTATTGTTCTTTAATAATTTGACCATGCAATCTGTGTGGGCACTCGTTGAATAGTTAAGTCGAAAGATTTATCAATGATACTAGTGACCAAAACGATAGAAATATCGGCACAGTCAATTCAAATATCCTAACTAGCTTCTAGTTAGTGGTATTTTAACAGTATTCATTGAGCCGTTTCTTCGGAAACAACAAAACTTTAATTGAAGAGTTTGATCATGGCTCAGATTGAACGCTGGCGGCAGGCCTAACACATGCAAGTCGAGCGGTAACAGATTGATAGCTTGCTATCAATGCTGACGAGCGGCGGACGGGTGAGTAATGCCTGGGAATATGCCCTGATGTGGGGGATAACTATTGGAAACGATAGCTAATACCGCATAATCTCTTCGGAGCAAAGAGGGGGACCTTCGGGCCTCTCGCGTCAGGATTAGCCCAGGTGGGATTAGCTTGTTGGTGGGGTAATGGCTCACCAAGGCAACGATCCCTAGCTGGTCTGAGAGGATGATCAGCCACACTGGAACTGAGACACGGTCCAGACTCCTACGGGAGGCAGCAGTGGGGAATATTGCACAATGGGGGAAACCCTGATGCAGCCATGCCGCGTGTATGAAGAAGGCCTTCGGGTTGTAAAGTACTTTCAGTTGTGAGGAAGGCAGTAAAGTTAATAGCTTTGCTGTTTGACGTTAGCAACAGAAGAAGCACCGGCTAACTCCGTGCCAGCAGCCGCGGTAATACGGAGGGTGCGAGCGTTAATCGGAATTACTGGGCGTAAAGCGCATGCAGGTGGTCTGTTAAGCAAGATGTGAAAGCCCGGGGCTCAACCTCGGAACAGCATTTTGAACTGGCAGACTAGAGTACTGTAGAGGGGGGTAGAATTTCAGGTGTAGCGGTGAAATGCGTAGAGATCTGAAGGAATACCAGTGGCGAAGGCGGCCCCCTGGACAGATACTGACACTCAGATGCGAAAGCGTGGGGAGCAAACAGGATTAGATACCCTGGTAGTCCACGCCGTAAACGATGTCTACTTGGAGGTTGTGGCCTTGAGCCGTGGCTTTCGGAGCTAACGCGTTAAGTAGACCGCCTGGGGAGTACGGTCGCAAGATTAAAACTCAAATGAATTGACGGGGGCCCGCACAAGCGGTGGAGCATGTGGTTTAATTCGATGCAACGCGAAGAACCTTACCTACTCTTGACATCCAGAGAACTTAGCAGAGATGCTTTGGTGCCTTCGGGAACTCTGAGACAGGTGCTGCATGGCTGTCGTCAGCTCGTGTTGTGAAATGTTGGGTTAAGTCCCGCAACGAGCGCAACCCTTATCCTTGTTTGCCAGCACGTAATGGTGGGAACTCCAGGGAGACTGCCGGTGATAAACCGGAGGAAGGTGGGGACGACGTCAAGTCATCATGGCCCTTACGAGTAGGGCTACACACGTGCTACAATGGCGTATACAGAGGGCTGCCAACCAGCGATGGTGAGCGAATCCCAGAAAGTACGTCGTAGTCCGGATTGGAGTCTGCAACTCGACTCCATGAAGTCGGAATCGCTAGTAATCGTGAATCAGAATGTCACGGTGAATACGTTCCCGGGCCTTGTACACACCGCCCGTCACACCATGGGAGTGGGCTGCACCAGAAGTAGATAGCTTAACCTTCGGGAGGGCGTTTACCACGGTGTGGTTCATGACTGGGGTGAAGTCGTAACAAGGTAGCCCTAGGGGAACCTGGGGCTGGATCACCTCCTTACCTAAAGACTTACTGTTTAATGCAGTGTCCACACAGATTGCTTGGTTAAAATGTAAGAGAGCCACTTAATGTTGCCCAACAACATTAAGTATGAACATTGTCCCGTTCGTCTAGAGGCCTAGGACACCGCCCTTTCACGGCGGTAACAGGGGTTCGACTCCCCTACGGGACGCCAATGGGTCGTTAGCTCAGTTGGTAGAGCAGTTGACTTTTAATCAATTGGTCGCAGGTTCGAATCCTGCACGACCCACCATTTCCTTTCCACGAAGGAAAGCTAGTTTGATTTCACTTTTTAAAGTGAAAAACAAATAGCAACTATCGTGGGCGATTAGCTCAGTTGGGAGAGCACCTCCCTTACAAGGAGGGGGTCACTGGTTCGAGCCCGGTATCGCCCACCACTTCTTTCTCAAGAAGTAAAATATGGGGCTATAGCTCAGCTGGGAGAGCGCTTCGCTGGCAGCGAAGAGGTCAGCGGTTCGATCCCGCTTAGCTCCACCACTTTCTAAAGACATTCCTATGAGTGTGATTAAAAAGTGGATCTTTAAATAGAAACACAATGCTCTTTAACAATCTGGAAAGCTGACTAGTAAATTCAATCGAAAGATTGATTTTAAAAAATGTTCTTCGAAAGAAGAACGAGTTCTCAAAACATACACATTCAAGTGTCTGTGTTTGCTTTCACTTTTTAAAAGTGAAGACAAATAAATGAGTCCGGCGAAAAACCAACGTTTAATACTTTCTTGATCGAAGTGTTGAACACAAACCTTGGTTGTTTGACCAACTTACTCCACTTTTTAAGTGGAGACTAAGAGCGAAACCTCTTGGGGTTGTATGGTTAAGTGACTAAGCGTACACGGTGGATGCCTTGGCAGTCAGAGGCGATGAAGGACGTATTAACTTGCGATAAGCCCAGAGAAGGTAGTAAAAACCGGTGACTCTGGGATTTCCGAATGGGGAAACCCACGTGCATAAGCACGTATCATAGTGTGAATACATAGCACTATGAGGCGAACCGGGGGAACTGAAACATCTAAGTACCCCGAGGAAGAGAAATCAACCGAGATTCCGGTAGTAGCGGCGAGCGAAACCGGATTAGCCCTTAAGCTAGTTTTGCGTTAGGTGAAAGTTCTGGAAAGTTCTGCGATACAGGGTGATAGCCCCGTAACCGACAACGCATTATCAGTGAAAACGAGTAGGACGGGACACGTGATATCCTGTTTGAATATGGGGGGACCATCCTCCAAGGCTAAATACTCCTGACTGACCGATAGTGAACCAGTACCGTGAGGGAAAGGCGAAAAGAACCCCTGTGAGGGGAGTGAAATAGAACCTGAAACCGTGTACGTACAAGCAGTAGGAGCCCACTTGTTGGGTGACTGCGTACCTTTTGTATAATGGGTCAGCGACTTAATTTTAGTAGCAAGGTTAACCGTTTAGGGGAGCCGTAGGGAAACCGAGTCTTAACTGGGCGAATGAGTTGCTAGGATTAGACCCGAAACCGAGTGATCTAGCCATGGGCAGGTTGAAGGTGAGGTAACACTTACTGGAGGACCGAACCGACTAATGTTGAAAAATTAGCGGATGACTTGTGGCTAGGGGTGAAAGGCCAATCAAACTCGGAGATAGCTGGTTCTCCCCGAAAGCTATTTAGGTAGCGCCTCGGACGAATACTACTGGGGGTAGAGCACTGTTAAGGCTAGGGGGTCATCCCGACTTACCAACCCTTTGCAAACTCCGAATACCAGTAAGTACTATCCGGGAGACACACGGCGGGTGCTAACGTCCGTCGTGAAGAGGGAAACAACCCAGACCGCCAGCTAAGGTCCCAAAGTTATAGCTAAGTGGGAAACGATGTGGGAAGGCTCAGACAGCCAGGATGTTGGCTTAGAAGCAGCCATCATTTAAAGAAAGCGTAATAGCTCACTGGTCGAGTCGGCCTGCGCGGAAGATTTAACGGGGCTAAGCTATACACCGAAGCTGCGGCAATGAAGTTTTACTTCATTGGGTAGGGGAGCGTTCTGTAAGCCGTTGAAGGTGAATCGTAAGGTTTGCTGGAGGTATCAGAAGTGCGAATGCTGACATGAGTAACGATAAAGGGAGTGAAAAACTCCCTCGCCGGAAGATCAAGGGTTCCTGTCCAACGTTAATCGGGGCAGGGTAAGTCGACCCCTAAGGCGAGGCCGAAAGGCGTAGTCGATGGGAAACGGGTTAATATTCCCGTACTTCTTATAATTGCGATGGAGGGACGGAGAAGGCTAGGTGAGCCTGGCGACGGTTGTCCAGGTCCAAGTATGTAGGCTGATGGTTTAGGCAAATCCGGACCATCTTAAGGCTGAGATACGATGTCGAGTTACTACGGTAACGAAGTCATTGATGCCATGCTTCCGGGAAAAGCTTCTAAGCTTCAGATTATAAGAAATCGTACCCCAAACCGACACAGGTGATCAGGTAGAGAATACCAAGGCGCTTGAGAGAACTCGGGTGAAGGAACTAGGCAAAATGGTACCGTAACTTCGGGAGAAGGTACGCTCCTAGCGGTGATGAGACTTGCTCTCTAAGCTGCCGGGAGTCGCAGATACCAGGTGGCTGCAACTGTTTATTAAAAACACAGCACTGTGCAAAATCGAAAGATGACGTATACGGTGTGACGCCTGCCCGGTGCCGGAAGGTTAATTGATGGGGTTAGACTTCGGTCGAAGCTCTTGATCGAAGCCCCGGTAAACGGCGGCCGTAACTATAACGGTCCTAAGGTAGCGAAATTCCTTGTCGGGTAAGTTCCGACCTGCACGAATGGCGTAATGATGGCCACGCTGTCTCCACCCGAGACTCAGTGAAATTGAAATCGCAGTGAAGATGCTGCGTCCCCGCGGCTAGACGGAAAGACCCCGTGAACCTTTACTATAGCTTGGCACTGAACATTGACCCTACATGTGTAGGATAGGTGGGAGACGTTGAAGCAACCGCGCCAGTGGTTGTGGAGTCAATCTTGAAATACCACCCTTGTATGCTTGATGTTCTAACGTTGGCCCCTTATCGGGGTTACGGACAGTGCCTGGTGGGTAGTTTGACTGGGGCGGTCTCCTCCCAAAGAGTAACGGAGGAGCACGAAGGTGGGCTAATCACGGTCGGACATCGTGAGGTTAGTGCAATGGCATAAGCCCGCTTGACTGCGAGAATGACAATTCGAGCAGGTGCGAAAGCAGGTCATAGTGATCCGGTGGTTCTGAATGGAAGGGCCATCGCTCAACGGATAAAAGGTACTCCGGGGATAACAGGCTGATACCGCCCAAGAGTTCATATCGACGGCGGTGTTTGGCACCTCGATGTCGGCTCATCACATCCTGGGGCTGAAGTCGGTCCCAAGGGTATGGCTGTTCGCCATTTAAAGTGGTACGCGAGCTGGGTTTAGAACGTCGTGAGACAGTTCGGTCCCTATCTGCCGTGGGCGTTGGATGATTGAGAGGGGCTGCTCCTAGTACGAGAGGACCGGAGTGGACGAACCGCTGGTGTTCGGGTTGTGTCGCCAGACGCATTGCCCGGTAGCTAAGTTCGGAATCGATAACCGCTGAAAGCATCTAAGCGGGAAGCGAGCCTCAAGATGAGTCATCCCTAGACCTTTAAGGTCTCTAAAGGGTTGTTGAAGACTACAACGTTGATAGGTCGGGTGTGTAAGTGCTGCGAGGCATTGAGCTAACCGATACTAATTGCCCGTGAGGCTTAACCATACAACACCCAAGGGGTTTTATCTCGTAAAGAGAAAAGCGGACTCCAAAGTACACTTGAACGTGTAGAGAACACTAGTTAGATTTTCCCAGATTGCTATTTATTGTCTAATGACAATAAATAAAACCGAATTTGCTTGGCGACCATAGCGTTATGGACCCACCTGATCCCATGCCGAACTCAGTAGTGAAACGTAATAGCGCCGATGGTAGTGTGGGGTCTCCCCATGTGAGAGTAGGACATCGCCAGGCTTTGAATTTTCTTTCACTTTTATAAAAAGTGAAGACAAAAAGTTAAGATACTTGTTCTGAACTACGGATATCGGATAAAACGAAAGTTTTATCTCCGTGTGGAGCGGTAGTTCAGTTGGTTAGAATACCGGCCTGTCACGCCGGGGGTCGCGGGTTCGAGTCCCGTCCGCTCCGCCACTTATATTAAGCCCTAGTCGAAAGACTAGGGCTTTTTTACATTTGGAATAAATGAGTTAAATGTATTTGAGTGAGTTGGTAGTTCAGTTTGTTAGCCTCTTTATTGAAGAGCTTAGCGGCCTGTCACGCTGGGGAGCGCGGGTTCGAGTCCCGCTTGAGCGCAAGCCCGGCCGTTCCGCCACTTATATTAAGCCCTAGTCGAAAGACTAGGGCTTTTTTACATTTGGAATAAATGAGTTAAATGTAATTGAGTGAGTTGGTAGTTCAGTTGGTTAGCCTCTTTATTGGAGAGCTTAGCGGCCTGTCACGCAGGGGATCGCGGGTTCGAGTCCCGCTTGAGCGCAAGCCCGGCCGTTCCGCCACTTATTAAGAAGCCTCGCTAGTAATAGCGAGGTTTTTTTTCGTCTGTAGAAAGTGGAAATGATAGTGTGTAGTTAAGCTTTTATTGCGAAGCTTAGGCAAGTCCAGCACTTTCGACCACTTATTTAAGAACTCAGTAGAGCTTTTTTGTATGACTGATTATTGATAAGTATCATATAGTTATCAGCTTAGACTTGTGTTTTATGCTGTGTTGGAAACGAAGGTAAAGCGTTAATGCAATAATAAAAGTGCTTAACTCTGCGATAGGTAAAGCAAAAAGAAACGGGATGCTTGGAATAAAATTTGTGAAGAGTAGAAGTAGTGATACAGGTAAAACTAACCCTCTTGATAAAGCGATAATAGATGATTGAAGAGGACAATGCATCGCTGTGAAATAACAAGATAGTAAGACATTTATTCCGCTAAAGATAAAACAGGGCCATATAACGCCAATATAACTTAATGCCAATTGATAGGCGTCAGATTCTGTATTTTCAATGAAAAGCTTCGTTATTGAATCTGATACAGACAGCGCACTTACTATTAATAGTGTACTAATACTTATCACGGTAACGGTAGCTAAAAGCATGAATTGGTTTATGCGTGTGAAATTTCTTGCTCCATAGTTTTGGCTTACCAGTATATGAAGAGCATCGATAATGCCGTAAAACAGCATCATGCTAATAAATAACATATAGTTTGCGACAGCGAAGCCTGAGATAGCGGTATTGCCCTGCTCTTTCATCAACAGCCAATGAATAGTGAAAATAACAATACCTACAGAAATTTCATTGATATATTCTGAAATCCCATTAAGTAACCCTCTGAAGTAAGGCTTCACGCTCGAATAACAGAGCTGAAATTTAATCAATCTTTGTTTCTTAGTGAAAAAAGTACAGAGGACTAATAGCTGTATTATCTGTGCTATACCTGTTGCCCAAGCGGCTGATTGAATTCCCCACTGAAAATAGCCAAGAAAAAGAACATCAAGCATAATATTAACGATAGAGCCCAAGACTAAAGCTGTTGTTGCTAGAGTTGGAAAGCCATCTGCGCGTACAAAATAATATAAAACCATCGTGGTTAGTTGAATGATGAGCACGACTGATATTACTTGGAAGTAAGCTTGAGTAAGGGGGGCTAATTGTTCATCAACACCAAGAAATAAAAATAAACTCTTATTGAAAAATAAACTAATAATCGCCATCAAGGTAGCGAATAAAAAAATAGAGATTAACGATAAGGTAAAAATACCATTAGCCTCTTTATAGTTTCCTTCTCCGATAAATTTTCCTGCAGTAACTGTCCCACCAATAGCCACCATTAGACCCAATGCAAACATGAATGTGATGTAGGGAATAAGAATATTGATAGCAGCTAAAGCTTGAGGACCCAGATATTTACCTACAAAGATCCCATCGACCAAACTTGCAGTAGTAATAGCAAGTAATGCAATGAGTGCAGGAAAAGCAAACAGGAAAAAAGTACTAATGATAGGGCCTTGAGTGACCTTGTTATACGTCATGATTTTTATGTTTTATGAATGAGCTTAATTATCCATTTTGAAGAGTTTCAATCATAAGTACGAGCGTTGAAGTGCCACGCTTTGCTTCCGCATACATTTTTGTGTAACAAATGTAATCATTGTTGAAATGAGAATTAATATCATTAAGAATCTTTAACTAATTTCTTATTTATCAATAAATAGTCGGTTCAACATGATGTTAACAGCAAAAAAAATAGCTGAAGTCGCTTCATTTCAGGCCCTCTTTAATTGTTACTTAAAAGAATGTAAGCAAGATTCATGGTACCGAGTTGATGCGTGGATGGAGAAAAATGAATTATGTTGTTCACCATCGTGTCAGTGGGTTATTGAAATAAACTTGCCTATAGAACATGTAGTTATTGCCGTTGAAGTGACTTATAAAACCATTGTTGGTCGCCATGCTTTTGGTGATATTTGGTTAAAAAATAATGATGAAAATTGGTATACCATCTCTGAAAAAGAAGCTGCAATTACGCTTTTAGATTCATTTTTTGAGCAAAAGACAATGTCACTGAAAAAACAGGAACTATTGATTCGCCTGTTAGAAAGTATGTCGCTCATGGAGTATTTCTTGGCGGAAAATATGACAAAAAATGCACCGCCTTCTCGTTGTTTTATTGATGCTGAACAGAGTTTAGTTTTTGGACATTGGCAACATCCGACGCCTAAAAGTCGTCAAGGGATGCTTGATTTTCATCATCAATATTATGCGCCTGAATTAAAAGGGGAGTTTGCACTTCATTACTTTAATGTTGCCCGCTCTTTGATTTGCCAGCGCTCAGCATTATCAATTTCAGCTGAAGAGATCATTGCTTCTTCTCTCGAAACCGCAGACTTACAAATTTCAGATGAGTTTATAGTATTGCCTATGCATCCGCTGCAAGCGCAAAAATTATTACATGATCCTGCTATTCTGGATTTAATGACTCAGGGGCTAATTATTGATAGCGGACAGCATGGTTGTAAGTTCACAGCAACGTCCTCTGTGAGATCGCTATACAGTGCGCATTTATCTTGGATGTATAAGTTTTCGATACCGGTAAAAATTACGAATTCTCTTAGGGTAAATAAACGTCATGAACTTGATGCTGGCGTAGTTATGGCTGGGTTGTATCGTAAGACAGGATTTAGTTGTGATTATCCTAGCTTTAATGTTGTGACAGATCCTGCATACGTCACCGTATTATTACCAGAGCAAGAAGAAAGTGGTTTTGAAACTATTATTCGAGAAAATCCATTTCAGGCGGGTCAAGATCAGGATGTTCTTACTATTGCAGCATTGACACAAGATCCGCTGCCAAATCAAGCATCGTTATTAGCCTCTATTATTGTTGGGTTGGCAACGAAAGAGCATTGCTCTGAATCTCATGTAGCGATGCGATGGTTTGCCCGTTATTGGGATTGTGCGATAGATCCTATGATCCGTTTGTATGATGAGCATGGCATTGCGTTAGAAGCACACCAACAAAATAGCGTTATTCAATTAGAGACTGGTTATCCATCGAATTATTATTTCCGAGATAACCAAGGTTTCTATTTATCAAAAAGCTATCGTAGTTATTTAGAAGGTATGGAGCCTGAATCTAGCCGTGTCCATGACTTGTATTTTGATGATGAAATGATCTGCGAGCGATTCACTTATTATTTAATGATCAACCATCTCTTTTCGATTATTGGTCGACTAGGCGCTGATCATATTATTGATGAAGCTTTATTACTGAATTTTGTTAAGCAACGGCTCACTGCATTACATAAATCATTACTGGGTGGCGGTAAATTATTTGTAGAGCAATTACTAACAAATAAGCAATGGGCAATGAAAGCGAATTTACTGACACGTGTTCACGATGTCGATGAATTAATGGTTGAGAACGAACAGGCGATTTATTGCTACATCGATAATCCATTTATAACAGCTGATACCACAAATCAGAAAAAGGAGGTATCAGATGCCATTGCCTAATTGTCTTACGCTAGAACCTGAACAGAGAATCATTAAGCAACTTTTTGAAGCCATCATGTTTGAACAATTGGTTGAAATTGATGTTGGCTCTGAGAATGGTCACAACACGTTTACTTGGATCATGGCGGAAAAGCATTATCACGTTCGTGGTCATATTGGCGCTTTTGGGCGTTATCGTTTAGATATTTCAACCTTAACGATTGATGGTCAGCCTCAGCTTATCTCGCAATCTTGGGAAGATATTGTTCGAGACTTGCCCGCCCTTGAGCAAGTTAAGTTATCTATTATCGAAGAGTTTAAACAAACCTCCAATTTGTGTCGCTGGAATCAAGACAATATTCCAGCTCGTGATTCACGTCGGCAGGCAAGTTTTATTGAGTTGGAAGCACAACTTGATGAAGGACATCCTTATCACCCATCTTTTAAAGCGCGAACAGGGTTTAACTTTCTTGATCATCAATGTTATGGACCTGAAGCTGGGGAATCATTTTGTTTGCACTGGATCGCGATAAAAAGAACACATTTTCGTTCACATTTACCTGATGAGCATGATCGTTTTTGGTCTAGTGAATTAGATCAAGATCACTGGCAAACACTGAGTTTTATTTTATCTCAACAGCAAGGAAACTGGCAGGAGTATGCTTTATTGCCTGTTCATCCTTGGCAGTGGCGTCAATTACACAAAGAAGATTTTCCATCTTTACTTGATCAGAAAATTATTATCGATTTGGGAGAGTTAGGGAACCAATATGTTGCTTCGCAATCGGTCAGAACTTTACTCAATGTGACGAATAAAGCAAAAGCCAATATCAAATTGCCATTGAATATGGTGAACACCTCTTCTAAGCGGACCTTAGCAGGTTATTCCGTTTGTTTGGCACCAGAGATATCAACATGGCTTGAAACCATTGTTAGTCAAGACCCTGAGTTGTCAGGATTAGACATCTTAGCCGAATACGCTGGCGGGATTTATGTACCGTTAGGGAAAACGGTAGAGTGTGATCCTTTAAGTGACCAACTGGCGGTTATTTTTAGAGAAAGCCTAGAAAACAAATTATCACCTGAGCAAACGGCGGTACCATTTAATGCGTTGATGATGGTTGAACAAGATGGTCAGCCATTCATTGAGCATTGGATTGATAAATATGGCTTAGTGCCGTGGCTCTCGCAACTTATTGAGGTGGCAGTGATCCCAATTTGGCACTTATTGGTCAAGTATGGGGTGGGGACGGAGCCGCACGGACAAAACATGGTATTGGTTCACCGCAATGGTTGGCCTGAAAAGATTATTATTCGTGATTTTCATGAAAGTGTTGAATACCACTCTGAGTTCCTTAGTACTGAGTTTCCAGCACCTGATTTAGCATTATTAGAACCAACCTTAGCCAAGGCACCTCTAGATATATTTTATGCCATGAGTTCGGTAGAGCTGCTGCGCGAATTAGTGATGGATACCTTATTCATTTATAACCTCGTAGAGGTCTCTCACCTTATTGAATGGCATTACGGTGGAACGGAAAGGCAGTTCTGGCAACTGGTTGAGAATAAGCTCGAACAATACAGTGCAGCGCATCCAGAGCTCGCTGATCGGATCGCTCAACTCGATTATCAATCTACTTCAATTGCAACAGAATCATTATTAGCTCGAAAATTTCAGGCTAAGAAACAAGAGTGTCACCATATCGTGGCGAATGCGCTTTCGTGCGCTTTTAAATAATAGGGATATTATGATTTACGTTAATGATGATTATATCGATAGTGCTTTTTTCTCACAGTGTTTCCAAATATTTTCAGCGCACCCTCAGTTAAAAGATTGTGCAGGAAAACGCGTTGCCGTGTGCCTACAAAATCCTGCTCAGCTGCTGGCGCTTTGTTTATATTTAAAAAGAAATGGTGGGTCATTTTATCCTATTTTATCCACGACTCCGCGTTTAGCGGCAAAGCGTTTAGCAGACAAAGCAAACTGTCATATCGTTATCTTTGATATTGAGCAGATGGGACTGACGCTAAAAAGAGAAGATAAAGATCAACAAGCGGTTTTAGTACAAACTAGCTCTGGGACAACAGGTGAGCCGAAAGTGATCACTCGCTCTTGGTCGTCTATTGATGAAGAAATTGAGAGTTATGTGACAACCTTTACTGCACCTCAGTCCATGACCCCTTTAATTGCATGTCCAATTACCCACTCTTATGGATTAATTTGTGGCGTACTTGTCGCGCTTAAGCGTGATTTAGTGCCTGTGATCATTACCAACATTAACCCTAAATACCTATTGAGAAAATGCTTGGAGAATAGTGGGCACTTACTTTATTCATCGCCAAGTTTACTGCATTCTCTTGTACAACTATATCCAAAACAAGAACTGCTGCATGCTGTAATGACGTCAGGAACGGTGCTACCGCAAGCTTGGTTTGAAGCGATAAAGGTACGAAGTCAGTATTTATTCCAGCAATACGGCTGTTCTGAAGCAGGTTGTATTGCCGTCTGTGAAAATCCTGATTATGCCAATCAAATGGGCTTTCCACTTCCACATTTAAGGGTATCAGCAGGGAGTGATGTAACTTCCCCGCAAGAGATCATCGTATCCAAAAATAAGCTTGATATTAATACTAAAGATCTTGGATTTTTTGATGTGCAAGGGCAGTTATGTTTCGTTTCCCGTAGCGATGACATGATCAATGTTTCTGGGCTGAATGTGTATCCACAAGATGTGGAAAACGTTGTGATGGAATTGGCTGAAATTACAGATGCGGTGGTGTTTAAGCGTGCCGATGAGTTATCTGGTGAGCGTGTATGTTTGCAGTTTGTGGCAGACACAATGATTGAACCAAGCCGTATTCGTCAATGGTGTGGAACGCGTTTAGCGAATCACCAGTTACCCGTTGATATAGAGCAGCGCGAGATTATCGAAAAAGCGGCAAACGGAAAGATAAATCGAAAAGCGCTTTCACAAAGTAGTGTTTCAATTGCAGCGATTGGTTAAGGAAGAAAAATGCAGCGCGAAGAAATGATCCAAGCTATCAAAAAAGTGCTTGAAGAAAATATGCAAAATAGCCATATGGCGCTTTTTAGTCCATCAGCAAAGTTGAATGAAGAGTTGTATTTAGATTCAGTGTTAATACTTCAGCTTATTTTACATTTAGAGCTTGATTTAGGATTGACCGTACCAGAGCAACATATTACAGCTGCAGATTATGCGACAGTTGCGAGCTTAGCCGACTTTCTATGCCAAGTTAACAATGAGTCAGAGCTCGCACCGAAAGAGCCTGAGGTTGAATTTGAAGATGTAAAAGTACATTGCTTTGTTAGTTGTGTGTGTGAAGCGTTAAAGAGTAAAGGCATTGATCATCGACCATTTTATTTTGCGGTATGGGATGCGACGTTTGATGTAAGTGAGCGCTACCAACTGCAATATCATAGTGACGATATTAATCACCAATTATTTATTGATTGGTACCAACGTTTGTTTGGTGGCGAGCTTATCGCTTGGTATGACAGTGAGAAAACCAAGCACGCGAATTTAGCCACCATGAGAGCGTTACTTGGTAATAAATCGAATTCAGAGCACTTGATGGTGATGCTCGATCTTTATCACCTTCCTGAGCGTGAAAATAAATTTAATCAGAACCCATTTCCCCATTACGTTATGTTGACGGAAACAGAGACGCCAGAGCATTGGATGATGTGGGATCCTGACTTTCGTTGGCAAGGTGAAATTTCACAAGATCGTATTGAAAATGCTATCTCTCAGCCAACCGTTGAGGGAGGGTATATTTTTAATGAAAATGCTCTGCACGATGCGCCGTTAAATGTGGTGCAAGATTATTTCAAGCTTTGCTTTATTGAAGATAAAAACCCGCTAACAAATGCCGTTCGTGAAATTATTCAAGCTCACCTTGATGAAACGCAGGGGATTAGTTTGTCTGATCTCCCACTTTCTTTACGTGAATTAAAAGTTATCGCGGTACGTAAATATGCCTACGAACATGGCTTTGCTTATTTTGGCAGAGCGTTAGGTCAAAGTGATGATGATTTTGAATATTGGTGTGATGTGATTGAAGAATTAATCCAGACCTATACCAGTATTCAGTATCAAGTAATGAAAATGGCAGAAACCAAAGATCTTAATTTATATACAGGTATTCAATACTTGTTGGATAAGCAAGACAGAACAGAAAAGCGTATTAAAAAAGGGTTATTTGATATGTATTCCGATTGGTGTGAATTAAACGACTTACCGTGTGATTCTGTTATGGAGGTTTGCTGATATGCAATTATCTATTTGTACTATTTCGTTTCGTCATCAATTAATGTCATTAGAACACTTAGCACAATGGGCAAGAAGCCATGATTTTCAAGGTATCGAGCTTTGGGGGGTACATGCCATAAGTCTGGAGTCACAACCTCAATATGATGCTCAATGGTTAAAGGAAATGGGACTCTCGATTTCGATGCTAAGTGATTACTTACCCTTAGTGGGGGATCCAACCGTTACTCAGCAAAAGTGTGCGCATATTTGTAAGTTAGCGAACTATTGGAACACAAATAAAGTACGTACTTTTGCGGGGCATCAAGCCAGCGATAAGGTTAATAAAAATGATCGAGAAAAGCTGGTTACAAGACTACGCCATATTTGTGAATACGCGCATCAACAAGGTCTAAATGTACTTGTTGAAACCCATCCCAATACTTTAGCGGATACGACAGAATCGATTCTGCAGCTTTTAGATGAGGTTTATCATCCGGCTTTAAAAATTAATTTTGACAGCTTACATGTTTGGGAATCTGGTGCTGATATTAATTATTTCCATAATCAAATTAGTGATTTTGTCGATCATTACCACTTAAAAAATATCGCTTCCCGAGAATATTTAAATGTGTTTTCACCTGATAACGTTTATTCGCCAGCAGGAAGCCGTGAAGGAATGACACCTTTATTTGAAGGGGCATTAGATTATCAACATTTTATTGATGGATTATCTCAAAATAAAAATGCAACAGCATCACTTGAGTGGTTTGGTAATAATGTAAAGCAAACCTTAATAAATGACAAAAAGGCATTAGACAAGTTTAGTAAGAATATAAAACAGGCTGAGTTGCTGTTTTAGTTTTAATTTTTATTTAACTTATTTCGATAAATAGTCATTGATTATAAAAAAACGCTCGTATACTATCAGTTACCTAACTGATAGTGATAACTATTATCAATAAAATAACAGATATTTGGCTAGGGATTGGCATGAATATAGATAAGGTCCATCATTCAAGAACAATCTTAATTGTGGAACCTGATCATAATTATGGTCAGCAGTTAATTGAACTGTTTTGGCGTGAAGGTTTTGTGATCAAACGTTGTCAATCTGCACTTGAAGCTGAAAATGTTTATAAAAATGCGACAGTAGATCTTATGCTGGTCTCTAATCAATTACCTGAAATGAAGGGTTTTACGTTTTTAAAACAGTGTCGACAAGTTTCTCACATTCCTATTGTTTTATTAGCGGATAACTATAGTGATACAGAATGCGTAAACAGTTTTTTCCATGGTGTAGATGATTACATTCCACGTAAACAGCCGATTAAGGAAGTCTTGTGTCGTGTTATTGCGATTTTAAGACGTATTCAGCAGCGGCAATTACCGTCAAATAAAACCAAGTTATTAATTGTTGATGATTTGAAAATGGATAAGCAAAGCTTAGCGGTAAGTTATAAAGAAACGACATTATCAATGACACCTATTCAATTTAATTTACTTTGGACATTAGCTTTTCAACAGAATCAAGTACTGAGTAAAGACTATTTATACCGACAGGTATTGTCACGTGAGTTTAGTTTATATGACCGCAGTTTAGATATGCACTTAAGCCGAGTTCGGCGAAAATTAGTATCGGCAGGTATGCCTGTTGAGCGACTGAAAACGGCTCATGGCGTTGGTTACAGTTTTAATTAATATAAAAAAAGCTCTTATCTAAAGGTAAGGGCTTTTTCCATATTTATTAAGTGGTTGTGAAGTTGTAACAATTGTAAAAAGTATTTACATCTTAGTGGTTAGAAGCAAAATAATGATAATTATTATCATTAACAAGTGGAAATTAAGATGTTGAAAGGATGCAAATTCAAGCTGCTACCGACAACGGTTGCTGTCTCAAGTGCGTTGTTTACACAAATTGCGGTTGCCGACTCAGAAGGTGAACATGAAAAAATGGTTGTAATGGGTAACCCATTACAAGCGACAGAAGTGTTTATTGATTCTGAGCAGCTTGAACGACAACAAGCCAACGATATCAATGATATTTTCCGCACAGATCCCGAAGTCAGTATCGGTGGTGGTACTGGCGTTGCTCAAAAGATTTATGTTCGTGGTTTAGAAGATAGTCAGCTAAACGTGACTATTGATGGTGCCGTTCAATCAGGCAATATTTTCCACCACCAAGGGCGTTTATCAATAGAACCAGAATTATTGAAACAAGTTGAAGTTGCGGCGGGTGCTGGACGTGCGACAGATGGTGCGGGTGCACTGGGTGGTGCGATTCGTTTTAAAACCAAAGATGCAGAAGACATGCTGCAGGGTGACGAACGTTTTGGTGGCTTAGTGAAGGCGGGCTACTATGATAATACCGAAGGGTATAAAACTAGCGTTAGCGGCTATGGCTATCTTACTGACAACGTAAGCGTTGTTGCTACTATGGTGTATAGCGATTTAGGCAACTACACAGATGGCGATGGTAACGAGCAGCCGTTTACTGAAGCACAAAACAAAGTTGGTTTTATTAAGCTTGTTGGTGATATCACTGACGCACAAAAAATTACTTTAAGTTATGATCATCGCGGTGATGAAGCGTATCGTAACTTCCGACCTCATTGGGCGGAAAGTAGAAAGAACTTCCCGCTTGATCAAGAGATGAACCGAGATACTTTTACGTTGAACTACGGTTTAAATCCTGCTGATAACCCATACCTTGAGCTAGATGTTACCGCATATAACACTGAAACTGAGCTAAAACACAAGAGTCGTCCAGACGCACCTCGTGAAACAAATAATATCGCGAAAACACACAGCTATGGCGGTGATATTCGTAACACGAGTAGCTTTAACTCGTTTGCAATCACTTATGGTGTTGATTACCGTAAAGATACAACTGATGGCACATTCTTAGCTTATAGCCCTGATACTTATGAGTTCAAAGGCACTGTCGCTGGCGTGTATGTACAGAGTGATTTCCGTATTGTTGAGCCGCTACTATTAAGTGTTGGTGGTCGTTACGATACATATGAATTAGAAGATTCTTACGGTACAGAAGTCGATCATTCAGGCTTTAGCCCTAATGTTAGCCTAAACTACAGCGTTATACCGGGCTTGAATGTTTATGCCGGTTACGCAGAAGCTTTCCGTGGCGCACAGATCCCTGATTCATTTATGACTGATATTGAGTTAGATCCAAACCGTAAAGCAGAGCGAGCACATAATACTGAGGTGGGTGCGAGCTGGGTAAACGGCGGTCTTAATTTATCTGCAACAGCGTACATTAATAAAATTGACGATGTGGTCGGTAAAAGTGCGAAAAACCAAGGCGACTTAGAAACCAAAGGCTTCACTGCGCGTGCTGGCTACACCTTCAATGATTTAAGTATGTCATTAAGCTTCAACCACTCTCGCTCAGATCTTGATGGTCAACGTTTAATTGATGAAAACTTTGGTATCGGTACCTCTACGGGTGATACATGGGTTGCGGATATTAATTACTATGTACTTGATAACTTGTTAATTGGTTATACAGGTCGTTATGTTGATCGTCTTGACGATGCTGTAGAAGTGGTTGAAATCTATAAAGGTGAAGAGTACGTCACTAACTACAGTGAAAAGCCAGGTTATGCCGTTCATGATATTTATAGCCAGTGGCAACCACTATCGGGCGAAGAGTTAACGCTCTCGCTGGCAGTTAAAAATCTCTTTGATAAAGATTATCGTGATCATGCTAGCTACGGTGATGTAAACGCTATTGCGAGTGCACCACGCGAGCCGGGTCGTGATATCCGCTTTAATGTTGCGTATGCCTTTTAAATAAATGAACAAGGAGAGACATCTGTCTCTCCTTTTGTCGTTTAAGGCTAGGTGAATGTGATCAAAGGGAAAGTTATGCCGCAATTTCTATCAATAAAAAATCGTCTTATTACACTGCTCAGTGTTTGCTTGGTGTTATTTAGCACTCACAGCATAGCGAAAAGCATCACTGTAACGGATTTAGCAGGACGAGAAGTCGTAATATCTCAACCAGTGGAAAGATTACTGTTAAGCGAAAGTCGCTATATTCCCGCGTTAGCTATTTTAGAAGGCGATCAAGTGTTATCTCGCATTGTCGGTATGATGGGAGACATGAAGTTAGTGGATCCTGATTCTTATCAACAATATCAAACCGCGTTTCCTGACATCGACAATATTCCTCTGTTTGGTAAAGGCGCAACTGAGAGTTTTAGTTTAGAAACCGCATTAGCGCTTAAAGCGGATGTGGCTTTTTTAGGTGTAGAAGGTCATGGGCCTAATGCGCGAAATAGCGAAATTATTGAAATTTTAGAGCGTGCGGGTGTAACGGTTGTCTTTATCGATTTTCGCAAAGATCCGGTAAAAAATACCTTACGCAGCCTTGAAGTCATGGGCAAAGTACTTGGTCGAGAAGCGCAAGCGAAAAGCTATATTCAATTTTATAACCAAGAATTAGATAAGGTGAAGCAAGGTCTTGCCACGATAAAACCTGAAGATGTCCCGACAGTCTTTCTTCATAGCCGTGTAGGTGTTAACGGTGAGTGTTGTGAGACCATGGCACGGGGGATGGTTGCTCAAATGCTTGACTTTATTGGGGTGAAGAATATGGCACAGCCATTACTTCCGGGATCTGTTGGCGTATTAAATCAAGAGTATTTATTAACGCATCAGCCTGATATTTATATTGGTACCGCTGTTGGTTCAACCCAAACTCAAAAAGAAGCACCGCAATATATCGTTCTTGGTACCAGTATTAGTGCCAAAGTAGCGCACCAGTCTTTGGCTGCCATTACTCAACGGCCGCCACTTAATCAATTAACCGCAGTGAAAAATAAACGGGCTTATTCTATCTGGCACCATTTTTATAATACGCCGCTCAATATTGTTGCTATTCAGACGTTTGCTAAATGGGCCTACCCAAAAACGTTTGCTGAGCTCTCACCACAAAAAACATTAGAGACACTATATCGTGATTACCAACCAGTGCCCTTTAATGGTACCTACTGGATGGCGTTATAAATTAAATATCAGTGTTGTTTTAATTAATTCAATGAGCCGGATAACGTCACTGTTATCCGGTTTTTGGCTTTGTAAGATAAAGGAAATATCATGAAATCAGCCACATTAAGTGTTGATGAAAACCATCAAACAACCAGTTTGTCGCAGCGTTATCGGCGTTTTGTGATTAAACGAATTCTCTTGTTAAGTATGATGGCGATAGCACTTGTCATTGCATGGGTTATTGATACTGCAACCGGCCCTTCTCAAATTGGCTTAAACCATATTTTTTCCGCGCTCTTTCAGCCTGAAGTACTCGATCCCGTCCAACAAGTTATTATTTTTGATGTCAGGATCCCTTACGCTTTAATGGCCATTGTTGTTGGTGCGGCATTAGGGTTAGCGGGGGCTGAAATGCAAACCTCTTTAAATAACCCGTTAGCAAGTCCGTTTACCTTAGGCATTGGTGCGGCTGCAACATTAGGTGCGGCGGTTGCTATCTTATTTGATTGGTCGTGGTTACCGTTTCGCTTTGACTACATTTTGCCTTTGTTTGCTTTTGCTTTTGCGCTTTTAGCATCACTTTTGGTGGTGGTGTTGTCACGAAGCCAAGGCGCATCGGTCAATACCGTGATCTTGTTTGGTATTTCACTCTTTTTTGCCCTTAACGCCTTAGTCAGTTTATTAATGTTTGTCGCAGACAGTAATGCTTTACAACAGATAGTGTTTTGGACCATGGGCAGTTTGGTGCGAGCAAATAACGAAAAAGTGTTGATTGTCGCGCTTGTCTTTGCGGTGTGTTTCCCGCTTTCTATGCGTCAAGCATGGGCGATGACTGCGATTCGCTCGGGAGAGGATCAAGCAAGAAGTATCGGTATTCGCGTAGAACGCATGCGCTTAATGGTGTTGTTGAGAGTGAGCTTATTAACGGCAGTTGCTGTGGCGTTTGTGGGGGAAATTGGCTTTGTTGGGTTAGTCGGTCCTCATATAACAAGAATGTTATTAGGCGAAGATCATCGCTTTTTTCTTCCGGGTAGTGCCATTGCAGGTGCATTGTTGTTATCGCTGGCTTCCATCGCTAGTAAAAGCTTGATCCCTGGAGTGATTTTACCAATTGGAATCGTGACATCATTAATTGGTATCCCATTCTTCATGAGCCTTATTTTATCGAGTAAAGGGAAGTTGTAATGTCATTAAATATTAATAGCCTCACAACGGGGTATGGTCAGCAAAAGATCATTGAGCAACTTTCTGTTGAGCCGATCCAAAATGGTGAGTTGGTGGCGGTACTCGGCCCTAATGGAGTAGGTAAATCGACATTGCTCAAAGCGATAGCGCGATTACAAAAATATCAAGGTGATGTGTCTCTTGATGGCGAAATATTAAGTCAGTTAGCCCTTAGCGAAAGTGCCAGAAGAATAGGTTACTTGCCACAAACACTGCCTCAGGCAACCAGCCTTGTTGCTTATGAAATTGTATTTAGTGCTTGTCGCGCGGTAAAACCCGAGCTGAGTAAAAGTTATATTGAGCAAATCATTGAAAAAACATTTTCCCAATTAGGAATAACCCATTTAGCACTTAAACAACTTGCACAAATGTCGGGGGGGCAGCGACAGATGATCGGATTAGCGCAAGTGCTGATTCGAGAGCCTCGATTATTATTACTTGATGAGCCAACCAGTGCGTTAGATCTGCATTGGCAAATTAGTGTACTTCAGGCTGTAAAACAAAATTTGGCGCAAACTGGTGGTATTGGTCTTGTCGCTATCCATGACATAAATTTAGCATTACGTTTTTGCGATAAAGTGTTGGTCCTCAGCCCTGATGGATTGGTCGTGATGGGCAAAGGAGAGCAAGTGTTAACAGCAGAGGTATTACGTAAAGCTTATGGTGTCAAAGGACGAGTAGAGCAGTGTTCGCAAGGTTATCCGATCGTGCTGGTGGATGAAGCGATGAGTGTGTAATTAATTGCGTGCAGCCTTTTTAGCTTTTGGTATATATAAGGTAAAAAGCTGTACGTGAAATTAAGTTTTTATATATCAGTTGTTTATGTTTGATATTAGGATTCCGCCTATAGGTGGCAAAAAGCACGTTCACTTTTGTGCTGTTTTTATGAGTGAAAGCTGTACACGTATAAATGTGAGAGTTTAGTCAGTATTGCTTTGTTCTCCTCAGTGATAGAATAAACCGATAATATAAATAAATTGGTTATTCACACAAAGGGCACAAAAATGAGCATAAGCAGTACTGACAGTAACCATGTAGACAGTGATTTACTTACCGAGATCGCTATTGCTTATTATCAGGATGGTGCTACTCAAGAAGAGATCTCTCAGCGCTTTGGTATGTCTCGCGCTAAAGTCGGTCGTTTACTTCGTCGCGCGCGTGATGAAGGGGTAGTGGAAATTACCGTTAAATATCACCCTGTTTTTAGTGAAAAATTAGAACAGCAATTGATTGAGCGTTTTAACTTAAAACGCGCATTGGTTGCACTCGATCAGCCTGATGACGAAACCCAACGTCAGCAAGTGGCAAGTCTGGTTTCGAGCTATCTAACGACGACATTAACTGATGATATGGTGGTTGCGGTTGGGCAAGGGCGTAATATCGCGTCTATTGCAAATCATGTTGGTGTTGTGCCGCACCGTAAATGTCGATTTGTTTCTGGTATTGGTGGTACGCACCGTTCAGGCAATGCGATTAATGCTGATCACATTTGTCGCCAATTGGCGAAAAAATATGATGGTATTAGTGAAACCTTGTATGCCCCGGCTTATGTTGACGACATCATAGTGAAAGAAGCATTTATGAAAAATGGCACGGTAAAAGAAACGTTAGATCGTGCTCGTCGTGCTGATTTAGCGTTGGTTGGTGTGGGGGATATGAATGAAAATAGCCATATGGTGAAGTTAGGTTGGTTCACACCGCAAGAAATTGTAGAAGCGCGAATTCGTAAAGGCGTAGTCGGTGATATTGCGGGCTATGACTTTTTTGATAGCCATGGAAAACAAGCCGATACTATGATGAGCGATCGTGTTATTGGTTTAACCATGGAAGAATTACGAAATATTCCAACAGTTGTGGTAACGGCAGCAGAAAATAGTAAAGCCTTAGCACTCTTAGGCGCACTGCGTTCTGGAGTTGTTGATGTATTAGCAACCAGTGTAAGTAACGCGCTCACTATTTTAAATTTAGATCAGCAAATGAAGTAGCTTGATATTTAATCAGTTGTTCTTAAAAAACAACTGCTATCGCTGAAATTGAGCGATAGCAGTTGATAACTATACCCTTAACACATAAAATACGTCACACAAATGAGGAAGAACGGCGTATCCGGTGATGCGTCCGGATTTCAAATCCGGGTAGGGCTGCCAGCAGTCCTGGGTAGGTTCGACTCCTATGTTCTTCCGCCACTTCATTTGTCTATCCTTTCAGTAAACCTTCATCTCGCAGTTCGCGATAGTTAAATTTCCTTTTTGTAAAACCAATCTTATCGAAATACTCCAAGATCTGAATGGCGACTTTTCGTCCTAGTTGACTAATCGTTCTAAACTCAGCTGTTTCCAGTTTTTGATGGTGTTCAATATGCTCACGGACACGATTAGCAATCGAGATCAAATAGTCGTGGCTTACATAGCGATCTTTAACAATCGCAGAGATATAGCCCAGTTGTGCCAATTTATAGCTCAGAGCACGCAATTCGTCTTCATCAAGATCACATTCATTGGCGAGATCTCTCACCCACCAAGGCGTTGAATTTTGCTGCATGATCTGGGCAATGCGCTGCCAGCTTTTTTGTTCAAGTTCTGTGAGTTGTAGCTGGTGGCTGGCAAGGTGTAACCAACCACGAGTATTGATAATGCTTTGCTGGGCTAATAACTGAGCCAAAAGCTCATTAAAAATAGCTGCAGGTTGGTTGAGTGCTGCAATGCGATAAAGACGATCTTTACCTAAGCCGATGTGGTCATTTTCTTGTTGATGGTATAACGCGAGTTTTTCAATCATGTTCTGTTGTAGTTGTACTTGATACCCAGAAGTACAAAGGAAATCACCGTACTGGGTAATATCATTTTCAACATGACTACTTGCGACTTGTTCAATGTGCTGACTTTGATGCTGCCACGTTAACTCACTGATAGATTGTGGTTTATTGGCAAGTTTAAAGGCAATAATATCTTTAAGGGAATCAAATTCTGCACGTTGGGTTAAATAAGCTAAACGCTCTGGCTTTCGCTTACCACGATTAGGTGGTAGCAAATCAATGACGACGCCACTACCAAGGTTCGTTTTTAAAGCGGGATCGCGCAGTAATAGGCGATCTTGCTCTGCTAAACATAATGGACTATCGAAGGTAATCTCAGCCAGTACATGCTCGCCTGCCTTCGCCTTATCTGTTTCAAGTAGCGCAATACGACCAGTGGTATGGGCTGCAGCATGGAAAAGTTGTACTGCTTGCCAGTGTTTAATATCGGTATTGGCAGCCAGTGTAATCGTTACGCGATTGATCACTGCGTCGGGCACAATGTTGACTAACCAGTCGCCACGGCTAAGCTCGTTCTTATCAATGTCACCAACGATATTCATCGCTACACGCTGGTTTGCTGCTGCCGTTTGCGCTGTATTTCCTTGGGCGTGTAAACCTTTTATACGGACAGTTTTTGCCTGTGTTTGACCTTGCTTAAGTTTGTTATGGCTAACAAAATTCAGGCTATCACCGACCTTTATGCTGCCACTTAATGCGGTCCCAGTAACAACCAATCCTGCACCTTTTACGTGAAAAGCACGATCAATGGCAAGACGAAAGCCTAAATCATTTTGTTGCTGTTTTTCATTGTCAGCTAAAGCGATCAAGTGAGCTTTAAGTACGTCAATACCATCACCAGTAAATGCGGAGCAATGAAATATTTTTGGCTCGGTAAAACCTTGCTGAAATAAGAGTTGAGTGAGTTGTGCTTCTAACTGCTGTTGTTGCTCTAAGGTAGTGAGATCTGATTTGGTGATCACCACTGTTAGGCTATCCATGGCCAATAAACGCAAAATGGCTAAATGCTCATAGCTTTGCGCCATCATGCCTTCATCACCCGCGACAATCAGCATAGCGTGATGGGCTGTACCGACACCGGCGAGCATGTTGGAAAGAAACTTCTCGTGACCCGGTACATCAATAAATCCGAGGGTTTCTTGTTGTTGCGTTTGCTGTGAGTGATAGGGCATAAACGCATAGCCCAAATCAATGGTTAGCCCACGTTTTTGCTCTTCTGGTAAGCGATCAGCATTGGTGCCTGTTAGGGCTTGAAGTAAATGGGTTTTACCATGATCAACATGGCCAGCGGTGGCAATTATCATAAAGTGGCGTTATTAGTTCTTTGTTATTCGTTATTGGAAAGTGAAAGTTGAGCAAGCTGAGTCATGAAATCTTGTTCATGACTGATCCCACGTAAACATAACCACAGTTTGTCATGGTGAATACGACCGATTATTGGGATCTCTCCGCTTGCTAAAAGATCCGCAAGATCATTAAGCGTGTAGGATGTTTGATTATTGTTAACACTGAAACATAACGCGACAGATTCAAGTTGTTCGGTGGGTAGCGCACCACTACCTATTTGCCCCATTGAAGGCATCACAGTTACTGTAAAGTACTGACCAACCAATTGCTGACAGTAAGGCACTAGACGTTCACCCAAATCTGTCAGCGTATCAAGGTTGCGAGTTAACATAGAGAGCGTGGGGAGATCGCAAGGTAAGCGTTCTGGATGACGGTATAAATTTAATGTTGCTTCAAGGGCAGCTAAGGTCATTTTGTCACAGCGAAGTGCACGTTTAAGTGGGTGATGTTGCAGCTGTTCAATGAGTTCAGATTTACCAGCAATGATCCCAGCTTGTGGCCCACCGAGTAATTTATCGCCAGAAAAGCTCACTAAATCAATGCCATCTTGCAGCATCTTTTGTGGCATCGGCTCGCTTGGTAGTCCGTATTGGGCTAAATCGATTAATGACCCACTGCCTAAATCGCTGATCACTGGTACTTGCATTGCGCGTCCCAATGCACAGAGTTCAGCTTCAGATACCGCGCTGGTAAAGCCTTGGATCATGTAGTTACTGGTATGAACTTTCATCAGTAACGCGGTGTTTTCATTAATCGCTTGTTGATAGTCTTTTAAGTGAGTGCGATTCGTTGCACCGACTTCAACGAGCTGACATCCTGCTTGTCGCATGACATCTGGAATGCGAAATGAGCCACCAATTTCAACTAACTCACCACGCGATACAATGACTTCTTTTCCACTGGCAAGGCTGGCTAGCATTAACAGTACCGCAGCGGCATTGTTATTCACTAAGCATGCATCTTCACAACCAATGAGCTGTTGCAGTTGTTCACTGATGGCTTGATCGCGGTGGCCTCGTTTACCTTGCTGGAGAGAATACTCTAAAGTTGATGGGAAACGCATGACCTCTGTCACCGCTTTTATTGCAGCTTCTGCTTGCAGAGAACGACCTAAATTGGTGTGTAAGATAGTACCGGTTAAGTTAAAAACACGACGTTGCCCTTTATGTTGTAAAGGCAGAGTCGATTGCGCGAGATGATGAGAAAACAGATTTATACGTGCAAGTTTCTGTTGCGATAGTGCCAGCCCGTCGCACTCATTAAGTGTCAGCCACTGAGGTAATTGTTGTTGATCTCGAATTGTCTCGCGGGCTTGATCTAATAATTGACGAACAAGCGTAGTGATGTGCTCTTTACCTAATTGATGGATCAAAGGCTGTTGTAATTCGTGATTTAAAATCAGATCAACACTGGGTAAGTGGGCATAGAGTGCTTGGGCTGTCATATCTATCTCAGTATTACTGTATTAGTGGTAAAAAGAATGGGTTAAATCCATTACGGTATAATTCGTTTTGGTTTAACTTCTGATCTAACACTAATGTCGCAAGATCGTCTGCGATAGGATCAAGGTTTGGTTGCTTTTCTAAAAATAAAATCTTGAGGTAGCTATTACAGTGACCGCAAGTTTCAGCACGTACTGCATCTTCTAGGGTTTCACTTTGTAGATGGATATTTTCACCATCCGCACATTGGGTACATTCAGCACGAAGACGATGCCACTCTGTTTCACATTGGCTGCAATGTAGGTAACGGTGACCACTGCCTTTAATCAAACTTGCCACTGGCGCACCACCACAAAGAGGGCAGAAATGCTGTTTTACATTTGGCTCGGGTTGCCACTCTAGTGCCGTGGTTTTTACAAGTAGGCTGGTGAATGTATTAATACAAGCCCATAGCAAAATAGCGAGATCAGCAGGTACACGCTCAGGCTGGTTATGCTGAAGTGCTGTGAAGTAATGGTGTAGGGTGTCGCAATCAAGATCTTGAAGTGAATCGATCACTTTTACAATGTCGTCAGATGCAACTAAACGTAATGAAGTGGTTAATTGCGCTAGCATGGCTTCTAAGATTGGAAACCAAGCTTGATCTAAAGATAGCGGCCAAGTTAAAGCATTTTCTGATGCAAAGTTAGTAACAGGTTGTGCAAAGTCTTCGGCCAATAGCGCTTGTTGTTGAACAATTTGTCCGGCTAATAGTAGGTAATCTGCCATGAAAGAGTCTTTAGCCAGTGCACGTAAACGCTCGGCACGAGCTGAAAAAATGGTTGCAGGATCACCAATAATTAACGGAGTAAAGCCATCACTTTTTTGTTTAATAATCGTATTTTTATCTAGAATTTTAACGCTCATGCTGTTTTCCAATTACAAGAATACCAACCAAAGTAAACCTTGGTTGGTATAAAAAGGTAAAAGCGGTAAGTGCAGGCTTACCGCTTTTAATCATGTTGTTAGTGTTGGTTTTTGCCGCTAGTTAGCGAACGTAGCCAACGAGGGTGGTGTTTCTTCGCCCAAGCAGGAGAAACCTTCCCTTCTAACATGCCATCGATAGAGCCTTCTACCCAGTACGCCATGTAAGCATGGATAATCAGGCTAAGAGCAAAAACAATGGCTGTGATTGAGTGAACAATCAGTGCAATGCGAACGACATCAATGCTGAAGTACGCCGCAAAGTAGGCACGCCATGCAATCAAACCGGTAACAAGAAGGATCAAACCACAAGCAATAAATTGACGTAGGATCATTTTTTGACCTGCGTTGTATTGTCCTGCTTCTGGTACGTTTTCTTCGTTCTCGGTTAAGACGTCTTTCACTTTTAGCATCCACTGGAGATCACCTTTTTCAAAGTGGTTATGGCTCCAATAGCGTGCAACTAAAAACGCAAGTCCGATTGTCATCACAATTGCGCCGAATGGGTGCAAAATACGTGCAAGTTGCGGTGAACCGTAGACATAGCTAAGGAAGTGCAATGGTGCGAATATAAAAGATAAACCAGACAATAGAGTCCAGATACCCGTTAGTGCTACTGTCCAGTGCACAACGCGATCTAAAGGCTTATGACGTAAAATTGTTTTATTCAAACTCATTTTTCATCACCTTCTTCTTCCGCAACACGGCTGCGACCAACAGTTACACGGTGAATCGCTGCTAACGCAAGCGTACCCACTAAACCTGCTGCTGCAAGTGGCTTCACATCGTCTTTCCACAATTTCACTGTTTCGCTGATCTTTGGATCTTTTGGCAGATCGTAACGTTCAGGATCAGTAATATCGTGTAGAACATAAATCACGTGTGTGCCGCCCACACCGGCTGGGTTGTAAATCCCCGCGTTCTTGTGACCTTTGGCTTGCAGTGCAGCCACTCGTTGATTAGCGTATTCAAGAATTTCTTCTCGCTCGCCAAAACGTAGTGCGCCTGTTGGACAGGTTTTAGCACATGAAGGCACTTGACCTGCCTGTAAGCGATCAAGACACAAAGTACACTTGTAAACACGGTTATCGACTGGGTTCATACGTGGAATGTCGAATGGACAACCCGCAATACAGTAACCACAACCAACACATTTTTCAGAGTTGAAATCGACAACACCGTTTTCATATTGCACGATAGCATCAGGTTCAGGACAGGCTTTTAAGCAGCCTGGATCTGAACAGTGCATACAACTGTGCTTGCTGAATAACCATTTGAACTTGTTATCTTCTTCAATTTCTTTGAAGTGGATAGTGGTCCATGTTTCAGCGGTTGTATTTGGCGGATTTTGGTAAGTACCTTCAAAGGTACCGACTTTGCCGCGCAAGTTGTTCCATTCGCTACACGCATCCATACAGCCTTTACAGCCAGTACAGCACGTTACATCGATAAGCTTTGTTACCTGAATTTGGCGTTTACGCGCATCAGGTGAAGGCGTTAGCGATGATGTCGCAGAACTACGAATAATATTCTGTGATTCCATACCCATGGCTTACTTCACCTTTTCCACGTTAACCAAGAATGCCTTGTACTCTGGCGTTTGACAGTTAGCATCACCTACACATGGCGATAGCGCATTTGCTAAGTAACCAGGTTTGGTGTCGCCTTCATAACCCCAGTGAATAGGAATACCCACAGTGTGAACGGCTTGGCCATTAACATGTAGTGGTGTAATACGCTTAGACACATACGCTTTTGCTTCAATGAAGCCACGCTTAGAGGTTACGCGAACCATGTCAGCATTCTTAATGCCACGCTCTTTTGCCAAGCCTTCGCCAATCTCAACAAATTGTTCTGGTTGTAGAACAGCGTTGAAGTGAGAGTGACTTGTCCACGTATGGAAGTGCTCCGTTAAGCGGTAAGTCGTACCCACAAATGGGAACTGCTCTTTTTGACCAAGCTGTGCAAGATCGTCTTTGAAAATACGTGCCGCTGGGTTTGATACCACATTCTTATGTAATGGGTTGGTACCAATTGGTGTTTCAAACGGTTCGTAGTGTTCAGGGAACGGACCTTCAGCCATTTTATCTAACGCAAATAGACGACCAACGCCTTCTGGTTGCATGATAAATGGACCCGCATTGCTTGATGGTGGAAGCTTAGCGTTAAAGTCAGGCACATCGGGGCCAACCCACTTGCTACCATTCCATTCAACTAAAGTACGTGACTTATCCCAAGGTGTGCCGTCAGGACGTGTTGATGCACGGTTGTACAGAACACGACGGTTAGCAGGCCAAGACCATGCCCAGTTTGGTGCTAAACCTAAACCAGATGGATCGCTGTTATCACGACGTGCAGTTTGGTTACCCGCAGGAGTCCAACTACCGGTGTACAGCCAACAACCTGCTGTAGTAGAACCATCAGCTTTTAGTTGAGCAAAGCTAGATAGCTGGTTGCCGTTAGCATCTTTACCGTTAAGTTCTTGTGCTAATTCTTTAGTGTTTGGCGCATCAGGAATTGCGTAGTTCCAATCTAGAGAAAGGATTGGATCTGGGTATGTACCACCATGTTGTTGGTACATATTACGCATCTTCATGAAGATACCCGCTAAGATCTCAGCATCACCTTTCGCTTCTCCCGGCATATCTGCCGCTTTCCAGTGCCACTGTAACCAGCGCGCTGAACTTACGATGGTGCCATCTTCTTCAGCAAAACATGCACAAGGTAAACGGAATACTTCAGTTTGGATATTCTTGGTATCCACTTCGTTTACGTTTGGTTTGTTCTGCCAGAACGTTGATGTTTCTGTCGCTAGTGGATCGATAACCACTAAGTATTTCAACTTAGATAACGCATCCAATGTTTTTTGCTTGTTGGACATAGAGCCAACAGGGTTAAAACCTTGACAGATGTAACCGTTCATTTCGCCTTTCTTCATCATGTCGAAGACGCGAAGCATGTCGTAACCCTGATCCCACTTCGGCATCATGTCGTAACCAAAGTTATTTTCTGCGGTTGCATTTTTACCGTAGAACGACTTCAGTAATGATACGAAGAAAGACGGGTAGTGTTGCCAGTAGTTAGTTTGATCTGCTTCAAGTGCCACTGGTGTGTGGTGCTTAAGGTGAGTGGCAAGATCGACATCTTTATCAGATGGCAGTTTCAAGTAGCCCGGCAGATTTTGTGCTAACAAACCAAGGTCAGTAATACCTTGGATATTTGAGTGACCACGTAGGGCGTTAACACCGCCGCCAGCCATACCCATGTTACCTAGAAGTAACTGGATCATTGCCATACAACGGATGTTTTCAGCGCCTTTTGAGTGCTGAGTCCAACCTGTTGCGTACAAAATAGTGGCAACACGGTTATCGGCAGCTGTGCTACCTAGCGCCTTACATACGTGTTCAAACATATCAACAGGCGTACCTGTGATGTTTGAAACTACATCAGGTGTGTAGCGAGATACGTGTTCTTTCAGTAAGTTCCATACACAGCGAGGATGTTGTAGGGATTCATCCTTCATTGCGTAGCCGTTATCGTCTAGCTTGTAGAACCAGCTACTACGATCGTACTGACGTTTCTCTGCGTCATAACCTGAGAACAGACCATCATGGAATGCGTAATCATCACGTACGATAAAGCTAGCGTTAGTGTAGGCTTTTACATATTCGTGATTTACTTGGCTGCTTGCGATCAGGTAACGAATAGCACCTAATAGGAAGGCAATATCAGCACCAGAACGGATTGGTGCATAGTGATCTGCCACTGCTGCAGTACGCGTGAAACGTGGATCAACCACAATGATTTCAGCGTTATTGGTTTTTTGAGCTTCAATTGCCCAGCGGAAGCCTACAGGGTGTGCTTCTGCTGCGTTGCCGCCCATTACAAGGATTACGTTGGCATTTTTAATGTCAACCCAGTTGTTGGTCATCGCACCGCGGCCAAATGTTGGAGCAAGACTTGCTACCGTTGGGCCGTGTCAAATACGCGCTTGAGTGTCAACTGGAACCATGCCCAAACCACGGGCAAATTTTTGTGTTAACCAACCATTTTCGTTGCTTTCTGCCGAAGCACATAGCATACCTGTGGTTAGCCAGCGGTTAACTGTGGTGCCTTGCTCATTTGTTTTAACAAGGTTTTCATCACGGTCTTGCTTCATTAACTTGGCAATACGGGTGAATGCTTCATCCCATGAGATACGTTGCCATTTGTCTGAACCAGGTGCGCGATATTCGGGGAATTTCAAACGTTGTTCGCTGTTAACAAAACCAGCTAGACCCGCACCTTTTGGACATAATGCACCACGACTTACTGGATGATCGGGATCACCTTCAACGTGGAATACCTTTTGTTTGATATTACCGTTTGCTGCACCAGTACTGTAAAGTAAAGTTCCGCAACCAACAGAACAGTAAGAACACGTATTACGCGTTTCTTTTGCTGCTGTTAATTTAAATTCTCGAGCTTGCGCCCAAGCTTTTTGCGGTATTGTGGCAAGGGAGGCAATAGATGTCGTAGCGACAGCTCCCGCGCACAATTTAAATAATTGACGTCTACTTATATTCAAAGTCAACTCACCTAATTATTATAAAAAGAATTGTATTACATAAGAGGTCGGCTATTATAGGCGCGAATATAATATCGTCAAATTTTTGTGTGAAATAATAAATGTCTAGTTGTTTAATTACTGATGAATATATAGAGCATCAGGAATATTCTGTTCATGAAATAATTAAATATAAGAACGGAATAAAAATAGAATGTGAAGACTTTATTGCAGAAGAAGTTCCCATTGCGCTTATTTATAATGGAATATCTCATGCAGTAATGATGGCAACCCCATCAAATCTAGAAAACTTCGCAATTGGTTTTTCATTATCTGAAAGAATTATTAACAATATTAAAGAAATAAAAAATATTGATATAAAAAGTAGTAAAGAGGGGATAGAAGTTTATATAGAATTACAAAATCGTGCTTTTATGATGCTTAAAGATCAGCGTCGACAACTGGTAGGAAGAACCGGTTGTGGGTTGTGTGGGATTGAACATTTAAAGCAAGCAATGAAGCCTGTAAATACGGTTCCTGATACGCAAAGAATGCCTATTTCTGTTATTAATCAATCTCTTAAGTTTTTGTATGAGAATCAGGAACTCGCTAACCGTACGGGGTGTACCCATGCTGCCGTATGGTTAAATGAACACGGTGAATTAGCGGCGATTTATGAAGATGTTGGCCGTCATGTGGCGCTAGATAAGTTAATAGGCGCTCGTGCAAAATATTCGCAACTTACCAAAGGTGCAATCTTAATTACCAGTCGTGCTAGTTACGAAATAGTGCAAAAGGCAACATCTGTCGGTGTGGAGATATTATTTGCAGTATCAGCACCTACAGCATTAGCGATTAATTTAGCTGAAGAATCTGGATTAACATTAATAGGTTTTTGTCGAGAAGGTAGGGCTACTATTTATACAAATAAGCATAGAATAATAAATTAAAAATATTTTATAAAATAAAAAGAATGGATTCTTTATAAGTTAAATAAGGCGTTGATAACGCTATTTTTTGATTTTATATATTTCTATGAATCAGTAATAATCATGCTAAATAAGTAAAAATAACAAATACTGACTTAAATAAACCAATAGCACTCTATATTTTTATTTGTATAAGAGAATCATTCTTATTTAATTTGTTAATTATAGATTATATATAAATATTGTTATAACCGTGAATTATAAACGATTAACAGCATGATTTTATTGGAGTCATTAAAACGCATAGGCTATGATTTGTTTGTTTATCATAATTAGGAATCAGTTGTGTTAGGGAAAATATTAACAGGGTTGTTACTTGTAGCTTCAAGTGCGAGCGTGATGGCAACACCATGGGAAAAAGTAAAAACACCAACATCAGGTGAATCAATGTCTATTGGCTCATACTCGAATGGGTGTTTAGCAGGCGCGGAAGCACTGCCACTGGAAGGTGATGGTTATCAAGTGATCCGCGCTGAACGCGGTCGTTACTATGGTAACCCTGAGACAATCACTTTCTTAAAAGAGCTAATGAAAACCGCACAGCAACTGAAAATTGGTAATGTGCTGGTGGGAGATATTGCGATGCCTCGTGGCGGACGTTTTTCGTCTGGTCACGCGAGCCACCAAACAGGCTTGGATGCGGATATTTGGTTACGTATTCCGGAAAAACCGTTATCACAGAAAGATCTAAAAACAGTTTCAGCTCTGCCTATGGTCGATGTAAAAAATTACAAAATCATCGAAAAGAACTGGAGCAGTAAACAAGCTCATTTGATCCAGCTTGCGGCAAGTGATGATCGTGTAGCCCGTATATTCGTTCATCCTGTGATCAAAGAGCAGCTTTGTAAAACGGAATGGAAAGATCGTGATTGGTTACGTAAAGTCCGTCCTTGGTTTGGTCATTACTACCATTTCCATGTCCGTTTAAACTGTCCTGAAGGCAGTACTTACTGTGAGCCACAAACCCCACCACCACCAGGTGATGGCTGTGGTAAAGAGTTAGCCTCATGGTCACCAGATTTTAAAAAGCCTGAGCCAAGCAAACCGGCGGTTAAGCCAAAACCAAAACCGAAGCCAGTGTTACCTGCTCAGTGTAAGGTGCTTCTTAATAGTTAATCTTGCTAAATTAACTGTGTATAGGTACAAAAAAAGCGCCGAAAGGCGCTTTTTTATTGTCTGATGGTTGGCTCGAATAAGAACTAAGCAAGACCTTGTAAGGTAACAAACTTTTCTAACAGTTCATCGTCAGATTCAACGTGATCAGGATCGGTAATAATGCAGTTGGTGATTGGACAAACCGACTGACAGGTCGGCTTGTCGTAATGCCCTTTACATTCAGTACAGCGATCTGGGTTTATTTCATAGATGCTATCACCCATGGTGATTGCCTCGTTAGGGCATTCAGGATCACACATGTCGCAGTTAATGCATTTGCTTGTAATGAGCAGTGCCATAGTGCTTATTTACCGTCTTTAGGAGCGTGAGGGTTACGTGTATCTTCGCCATTACCCAAGTTACGCATTAACAGACCAAAATCAAGATCCATATCTGCAGGTACAGGGATAAATACGAAGTGACCATTACCTTTCGCGTCATCAATTACTTCAGACTTACGGTTTTCCATTGTCTCAAGGTTGAAGATAACGTTACCTTTTGGTGTCATTACTTCAAGGCTATCACCAACAACGAATTTGTTCTTCACTTCAACTTCAGCAAGATCGCCACGGCGTTTACCTGTGAACTCACCAACAAATTGTTGAGAATCAGAAATTGAGTAACCGTAGTCATAGTTTTGGTACGTGTCATGGGTGTGACGACGTAGGAAACCTTCAGTGTAACCACGGTGCGCTAAGCTTTCTAATGTGCCTAGTAGTGATTCATCAAATGGTTTACCTGCAACGGCATCATCAATCGCTTTACGGTAAACTTGCGCAGTACGAGCACAGTAGTAGAACGACTTAGTACGACCTTCAATCTTCAGTGAGTGAACACCCATCTTAGTTAGACGCTCAACGTGTTGAACAGCACGAAGATCTTTTGAGTTCATGATGTAAGTACCATGCTCATCTTCAAACGCCGCCATTTTTTCTTCAGGACGGTGAGATTCGCTTAGTAGCACAACATCATCAATTGGTTTACCTAGACCTAGTGTATTATCAGGACGCTCTTCAACGTCTTGTGTTTGCACTGCGTCTTGAATTTCAACGATTTGACCCGCATCGTTTTCAGTCGCTTTCTCTGTTTTATATTCCCAACGGCAAGCATTTGTACATGTGCCTTGGTTTGGATCGCGCTTGTTGATGTAACCAGAAAGTAGGCAACGACCAGAGTAAGCCATGCAAAGAGCACCGTGAACGAAGATTTCTAGTTCAGTGTCAGGGCAATGCTCACGAATTTCTTCGATTTCTTCTAGTGATAACTCACGAGATAGAATGACACGCTCAACACCTTGGCTAGCCCAGAATTTCACTGTTGCCCAGTTAACTGCGTTGGCTTGAACTGATAGGTGAATAACAACCTCAGGGAATGCTTCACGAACCATCATAATAAGACCTGGATCTGACATGATAAGTGCGTCAGGGCCCATTTCTACGATTGGTTTAAGATCGCGAATGAAGGTTTTTAGCTTTGAGTTATGCGGTTGAATATTACATACCACATACAGCTTTTTACCTTGAGCATGTGCTTCATCAATACCAATCTTTAGGTTTTCGTGGTTGAACTCGTTGTTACGAACACGAAGACTGTAGCGAGGTTGACCTGCATAAACGGCATCAGCGCCGTAGGCAAATGCGTAACGCATGTTTTTAAGGCTGCCTGCAGGTGAAAGTAATTCTGGTTTAAACATTGCTCTATATTCTCTTATTCTGATTCCAGATCAGTTCGTATCACCTAGTGATACAAAGTTAAGGCGGGATTTTACGTTTTTCGTGACCTAAGTGCCACTTTTCTCATTGAGTTTTTTCTTTTTTGCAATAATTACATTCTGTAAAATCGTTTTTAAGACGAGGCGTAAACAATCTGATCATGATGAAATTACAGATAAATAGTTGCTGCTATTAGATTTACCTCATAATCTACGTCTATCACATTTTATTTTCTTCATCTCATCGTCAGGACAGACTAATGACAACCAAACCGAAACACCGTCCCACATTAAATGATGTTGCAAAACAGGTGGGAGTAACAAAAATGACGGTGAGTCGTTATTTGCGTGATCCTAGCTCTGTGGCTGAAAGTACACGAGAAAAAATCGCTTTAGTGGTGGAAGAGCTAGGTTATGTCGCCAGTCGTGCGCCTGATATTTTATCGAACCGTAACAGTAAGGCGATTGGGATCTTACTGCCATCGTTATCTAACCAAGTATTTGCTTCTTTATTACAAGGGATTGAATCGGTAACCAAAAAAGAAGGTTATCAAACCCTGATCACCCACTATGGCTACAGTGCGGAAGAGGAAGAAGAGAAGATTGCTTCGTTATTGTCTTACCATGTTGATGGTTTGATTTTGACTGAAAGTATTCACAGCGAACGCAGTTATAAGATGATCAATGCTGCGGCTATTCCTGTGGTAGAAACGATTGATTTGCCTGAACACCCAATTGATATGGCGGTAGGGCTGGATCACCAACAGGCGGCATTTGATTTAGTCTCTAAGATGATTGAATACGGACGCTGCAATATTGTTTATTTCGCTGCGCGATTAGATCGCCGTACCCAATTGCGTTGTGATGGTTATATTCAAGCGATGGAAGTAAAAGGACTAACGCCACGTATTGTCTCGACAGAAGAGCACTCGAGCTTTACCCAAGGACGAGAATTAATGCGTCAAGCTCTCGCGCAACACCCAGAGTTAGATGCTGTATTTTGTACCAATGATGACTTAGCGATTGGCGCTATGATGCATTGCCAAGAGCACAATGTTGCCATTCCAAGTCAGGTAGCCATTGCAGGTTATAATGCCTTAGATATTGGTAAAGCGATTTCACCGACGCTTGCGAGTGTGAATACACCGCGTGAAGAAATTGGTGCTGCAGCAGCGACATTATTATTGAAGAAATTAGCAGGAAAAAAAGTGGCTAATCCTATTCAAGATATTGGTTATAGCTTGTACTTAGGCGATAGCTTAGGAAAGCCCAAAGTAGAAAGTAAGTAATAAAAAACAGCGCACGAGAGTATCGTGCGCTGCCTGCATTTATTCATCAATCTTTATTTACTAATCACTGATTGATTTAGCATTACGCTAATAGCGCTACCGCCTCTTGAGAAAGTTTGGTGATTTCTTCCCACTGACCATTATCAATCAAATCTTTAGGTAGCATCCAAGACCCCCCAACGGTAGCAACACATTTTACCGCTTTGTACTGATCAACGTTTGCTGGGCTAATGCCGCCTGTTGGGCAGAATTGTACTTGTGGTAATGGCGCAGCAATAGCGGCGAGAGCTTTAGCACCACCATTCGCTTCTGCTGGGAAGAATTTTAATTGCTGATAGCCAAGCTCTAACGCCTGCATGATTTCTGATGGCGTGCTCACACCTGGAATTAAAGGTGCGGTGCCAGATTTTGCATAGTTAAGTAGCTTAGGTGTCATTCCTGGAGAAATCACAAATTTTGCGCCAGCTTCAACTGCAGCGTCATACTGCTCGCAGGTAAGTACCGTTCCAGCGCCCACCATCGCATCAGGCATCGCTTCCGCAATCGCACGAATTGCATCAAGAGCAACAGGTGTACGCAGGGTAATTTCAAATACCGTGATACCACCATTTTTTAGTGCTTGTGCCATTGGAACGGCGTCTTCTACGCGTTCAATGATCATTACAGGGACTACAGGCGATGCGGCAAACACATCTTGTGGATTAACTTGCCAAGTATTCATGTTTTTCTTCCTATCCAATAACTTAAAAAATAGTGGCACCAGTATCGGCACTTGACACTTGCTTGCGTAAATTGGCGAATAAATTACGACCAAAGGTAAATGCAGGTATATCGTTTTCAATCGGTGCGCTACGAGCTGTAAGATCAGCGTTAACCGTTAGCTCACCTGTGATCGCATTTAATTCCACCATATCGCCGTCTCTAATTAAACCTATAGCACCACCACGTAGTGCTTCTGGCGTAATATGGATTGCAGCAGGAATTTTGCCTGATGCTCCTGATAAGCGACCGTCGGTAACTAATGCGACTTGATATCCTTTCTTTTGGATATTACCTAAAATTGGCATTAATTTGTGAAGTTCAGGCATACCATTTGCTGCAGGTCCGTTATGGGTCACAACAATAATCGCATCTTGATCTAACAACCCTTGTTTATAGGCTTTTTCAACCTCGTTTTGGCAACGGAATACTTTCGCTGGTGCTGTAATATGTTGATGCTGTTTTGCAACCGCAGACACTTTAATCACCGATGTACCAATATTTCCCTTTAATACTTTTAAGCCACCTGTCGGGTTAAAAGTGATCTCAGGTGTACAAATAACATCACTATCTGTTGAGTCAGCACAAGGCGACCATACCAGTTTGCCATCTTGTAAGCTTGGTGTGGTCATTTGATCTGTAAATTCACCAAACGCCGTTTTCACATTGGTATTGAGTAGCCCACGTTGGTGCAATGTTTTCATTAAGGTTGGTACGCCACCGGCTTGCTGGAAAGCATTAATATCAGCAGGCCCATTCGGGTACATGCGCACCAATAAAGGAACCACATCAGATAAATCACTAATGTCATCCCACGTTAAAATAATGCCCGCACTACGAGCAATCGCTACCATATGTAAGCTATGGTTAGTACTGCCACCTGAGGCTAACCATGCCACTAAACCATTTACCAAACTTTCTGCCGTCATTACTTGATAAAGAGGGCGGTATTGGCTTGATTGCTGATTTGCTGCCGCAGCAATACGACAAGCGGTTTCTTCGGTTAATACTTTTCGTAGTTCGCTTGTCGGTGGCACAAACGCCGAGCCCGGTAGCATTAAGCCCATTGCTTCTAAAATAAGTTGGTTAGTATTCGCTGTGCCATAAAACGTACAGGTACCCGGTGAGTGGTATGCCTGACATTCCATGGTTAATAGCGCAGTAGAATCGACTTCACCTGCGGCATATTGTTGACGAACATTAACCTTTTCATCATTGCTTATGCCTGTTCCCATTGGCCCTACTGGCACGAATGCTGTTGGAAGATGCGCAAAAGATAATGCACCGATCAATTGTCCCGGGGCGATTTTGTCGCAGATGCTTAACAATAATGTTGCATCAAAAGCGTTATGACTTAAGGTAATTGCTGTTGCTTGGGCGACAATATCACGAGAAAACAGCGACATTTCCATGCCCGGTTGACCTTGAGTAATACCGTC
Organism: Photobacterium angustum; assembly: GCF_002954615.1. NCBI lineage: Bacteria > Pseudomonadati > Pseudomonadota > Gammaproteobacteria > Vibrionales > Vibrionaceae > Photobacterium > Photobacterium angustum. The sequence goes on from NZ_MSCJ01000001.1 coordinate 329,370, forward strand.
GCACATTGCTGGAACACAACCAGCCACTTGGCTAGTATGGCCGTATTCCGCCAGCGCTTTTGCAATAATGTCTGGGTAATATTTATAAGGCTGGTGAGCACTTAGCATGTCATTGTAGCCACTGACGATAGCAATGTTGGCATGCAGAAAATCTAAAATCGCTGATTTTTCTTGGGCGCAATTAGCGGCAACAACGTGAGCTAAATTACCGCAAGAAAGTTGGCTACGCCCTTTACCCGCTTGTTCCATTTCCTTGATCATAGCTAACCATTGCGGATAACTTTCAGCACTTCTTGCTTTAATACGCTCGGTCACGGCTGAAATAATCGGATTCATAGATTTGCCTCACGTAATTGCTGAACAGCATCTTCAATAATTTCGTTAATAGAACCATCGATAGAGACAGTGAATACATCCATCTCATCAACAGGACGCTCAAGAGTTTCAAGTTGGCTAGTTAACATGGTGTCACGCATAAAATGACCTTTACGGGCACGCATTCGTTCAAGGATCAATTCACGATCGCCATCTAAGAAGATAAACGAAACGTTTTTATTGCCTTCACGGATCTGATCGCGGTATTTCTTTTTTAAGGCTGAACAAACAATGATCCCAACTTCGTTTTTATTCTCGATGCTATAAGCGGCATCACGAATACGCTCTAACCAAGGTTCACGATCGGTATCGTTCAATGGTGTGCCACTGGCCATCTTTTGGATGTTGGCTCTTGGGTGTAAATCATCACCATCGATGAACTTTGCATTTAAGCTGTGGGCGATACCTTCACCAATCGTAGATTTCCCGCAACCACATACCCCCATTACAATTATGCTTTGACCTGCCATTTTTTAACCTCTATCTCACTTTTGAACATCAGTTGTTCTATTTTCTTGTAAGCTACCATGTTACGGGTAACATGTTACCCGTAACATTGAGCGTTGTGAAGATACTCACAATAAAAATATTCACAACGGAATAAAACATTCTTTTTTGCTGGAGAGATCCTGTATGACGTTAGACCCAACCTACTTATTGTTTATCGCAGCATGTTCTATCTTGTTGTTATTACTACTTATAATGAAATTTAAGTTACATGCTTTCCTAGCTTTAACTTTAGTGAGTTTTATTACAGCAGTAGTAACTGGTGTAAATGCTGATCAAGTTGTACCTACCATGATGTCAGGTTTTGGAGGCACATTAGCTTCTGTTGCTCTGCTTGTCGGTCTAGGTACCATGATAGGGCGAATTCTTGAAGTAACAGGGGGCGCTAAAGTACTAGCGGATACCTTAATTGGTAGGTTTGGCCCTGAAAAAGCACCTTTTGCGTTAGGTGTTGCGTCGCTGTTGTTTGGTTTTCCAATCTTCTTCGATGCTGGGTTAATGGTCATGATGCCTATTTTGTTTAGTGTTGCTAAACAATTTGGTGGCTCAACAATTAAGTACGCACTACCTGTTGCTGGTGCCTTTGCTGTGATGCACGCATTCTTGCCGCCGCATCCAGGTCCTGTTGCTGCAAGTGAATTACTGGGAGCAAATATTGGTTTATTAACCATTGTTGGTTTGTTGATTGCACTACCGACTTGGTACCTAGGTGCTTACCTTTACGGATTATGGGCGGGTGAAAGATTTAATCTTCCTCTACCACAAGCTTTCTTAGCAACCCAAGAAGTGATTGACGAAAACAACTTACCTAAGTTCTCAACAGTTCTTGTTATTTTGTTAATGCCTTTAGTGCTTATCTTTATGGACACGGGTCTACACACGCTAACAGTAATGGGTGTGGTAAATGGTGATGCAACATGGGTTAATGCCTTACGTATGTTGGGTAAAACACCTATCGCATTGATGATCACCTTGTTGTTCTGTTTAGCACTGTTCTCTAAAAATTACGGCATGGCAAAACTTGAAAAGCTATGTGGTGATTCACTTGCGCCAATCTGTGCCGTTATTCTTGTAACGGGTGCGGGCGGTATGTTCGGTGGCGTACTACGTGCAAGTGGTATTGGTGACGCGCTAGCTAACTTAATGTCTGATACTGGTATGCCAGTGATTGTGGCAGCATTCTTAGTTTCAACAGCGTTACGTGTAGCGCAAGGTTCAGCAACGGTTGCTCTAACTACAACAGCAGCACTGATTGCACCTATGGTTGCGGCAACAACAGGTCTAAGTGCTTTAGATTTATGTTTCATCGTGATTGCAATTGCATCGGGTGCAACCGTGTTATCTCACTTCAACGATTCAGGATTCTGGCTAGTAGGTAAACTGCTAGATATGGATGAGAAAACAACCCTAAAAACGTGGACGGTAATGGAAACCCTTCTAGGTACAATTGCCTTCACAATTGCTGCAACATTAAGTATTTTCTTATAAATTAAGATAACGTGTAGAAGCCAATACGGGAGTAGTGATACTCCCGTATTTTTTTATAAGGACTGTATTATGACAACCCCGAGTACGCCAACGACTTGCTGCGACTGGGCAACAACCGATCCTCTGTTACAGCATTATCACGATACCGAATGGGGCAAAAAACCGTGTGATGATAACGCCCTTGCTGAATGTTTTATTTTAGAGAGTATGCAAAGTGGATTGAGCTGGTTAACCGTACTGCGTAAACGTCCGGCTTATCGGGCTGCTTTTTTTGATTTTGATTTAGCTAAAATTGAAGCGGAATTATTGCCACAACCACGCGAAGTGTTGGTCGAGCATATTTGCCAGCAGTTTGATGTGATAAAACATCGCGGTAAAATAGCGGCCGCTTTAAATAACCTTGTCTTGTTGATTGAAATTCGCAAACAAACGCCATTAGTCGATTTTTTCTGGCAGTTTGTAGAACATAAAACGGTTGTTAATCAATGGCAAACCATGGCTGAAATGCCAGCTCAAACTGAGCAATCAGCAAACATGAGTAAGGTACTCAAGAAGCAAGGATTTAAGTTTATTGGGGCAATAACCTGCTATTCCTTTATGCAAGCCGTAGGGATGGTGAATGATCATTTAACGACTTGTCATTGTTATCCTAACAACACGTAACCTATTTGATATTACTAAATTTTTACTAAGACACATTTGCAAAGTTAGTTTGAGTGATAAAGCGATGTAATGCTTTAGATAAGCGTACTATGCTAAACCGATATCTCTCTTATAAATAACAATAACAAAGGTGTCTTCATGGAAAGTGGGGATAGCAATATCATCTTTCATGTCATTTCTGTGTTTTTTAACATGTCATGGCAAATCTTCTGGCCATTAGCGTTTGGCTTAATACTCTCTTCTTTTATTCGCAACTTATTACCTGTTGATACCGTGGTCAAACACTTGGGTAAAACCGATGTGAAAAGCCTTAGCTTTACCACGCTATTAGGCATGATGTCATCGTCGTGTTCTTATGCTGCCGCGTCCTTGTCTCATACCTTGTTAGCCAAAAAGGCGACGATTGCCAACGCAATGGCATTTTTAGTATCTAGTACTAACTTGATAGTGGAAATGTTTATTGTGCTGGTGGCACTCATGGGCTGGACATTCTTGTGGGGTGAAGTCATTGGTGGCTTGATCTTAATCGCAACCGTTGGCTTTTTGTTTAGCCGTTTTTATCCCAAAGATGTTGAACAAGAATTACGTCAGCACATAGCCAATGCCGCGCCGCAACAAAAAGCCAGTTGTGGCATGGACATGTCTGAAATGAAGCATGACACCAGCGACTGCGGCATGGATATGTCGAAGATGAAACATGACAGCAGTGATTGCGGTATGGACATGTCTAACATGAAGCATGAGAGCAGTGACTGTGGCATGGATATGTCGAACATGAAGCATGAGAGCAGTGACTGTGGCATGGATATGTCGAACATGAAGCATGAGAGCAGTGACTGTGGCATGGATATGTCTGAAATGAAGCATGACACCAGTGACTGCGGCATGGACATGTCGAACATGAAGCATGAGAGCAGTGACTGTGTCATGGACATGTCTGAAATGAAGCATGACACCAGTGACTGCGGCATTGATATGTCTAACATGACTATGCCATCAAAAAATGACACTGATGTAATGGCAAAAATCACCAAATCTGCCAGCTTTTTCCAAATGGATTTGGCAATGATAGGCAAAGAGATCTTAATTGGTGTTGTTGTATCATCAATCTTAATTGCTTTAGTGCCACAAGAAGGTTGGCGCGTCTTATTTATCAGTAACGATGCAGGGTTGCCAGCTTGGTTACACTCGTTGCTGGATGTTATCATCGGTATTTTTGTCGCGATGCTTGCTTATGTTTGCTCGGTGGGCAACTTAATTTTGGCAGCAGCACTATGGCATGGTGGTATTTCATTTGGTGGGGTGATTGGTTTTATTCTTTCCGATGTATTAACTATTCCAATGATGCGTGTTTATCAAAAATATTACGGTAAACGCCCAACTAAATGGATGGTAGGTTTACTGTTCATGGCGATTTTATTTACAGGGTTATGTGTTGATGCAATCTTCAATGGCTTTGGTTGGGTCACAACCGATCAAACCTTACGTACTTTAAACCAATCTGGTTTTGGTATGAACATGACCACAGTGATGAATCTGATCTTTATTCCGCTTTCTATTTGGTATTACCGTTTAGGTAAAAAAGCCAATGTAGGCATGGGAATGAGCATGTAATCAATCCGCTGATCAATAAAAAAGCCGTGGTGCTCTTGGTTGTAAAAACAACAGAGCATCACGGCTTTTATTTTATGTATTCGATGTTGTTCTAATAAAAGGGATTAGCCTTTATTTTCTAAACCGCCAACCACTTCAAATAGGTTTGGTAAGAACGCAGAGAATTCACCACCCATCAGTGATAAGTCTGCATCAATACGTTGCGCCATATCTTCACGGTCGATATCTTCGTTTTGATCTTTGATTTCATCAGAGAACTTCAAACGCTTCACGGTTAAATCATCAGCAAGGACAAAGTCGACACGGTCTTGCCAGTTTAAAGCCAGTTTCGTTACCACCTTGTTTGCTTCGATATGTGCAAGAATTTCGTCGCAGTTTAAATCTTGTTGCTTACAACGGATCACACCGCCATCTTCTTCAACCGCTTTAAACTCTGCTTCTTCACCGATAGTGAAACCATGAGGAGCTTGATTGCTACGCACCCATTCCGTCATGGTTAGTGCTAATGGTTTTTCAGGTACAACAGGTACAACAGGTAGGCTACCGATAGATTTACGTAGTAGCGCCAGCATATCTTCTGCTTTTTTAAAGCTGCCTGCATCAACCACAATATAGCCAAGCTTTGGCATGATCAGAGCGAAAGTTTGCGATTGACGACTGAAAGCGCGAGGCAGTAAATCCATCACGATTTCATCTTTAAGCGTATCTTTCTCAGTCTTTTTCAACTTACGACCAAGATCTTTTTCCTGCATCTCAACTTTGTTATTCAGTGATTCTTTGATCACAGAAGCAGGCAGCATTTTTTCTTCTTTACGCGCACAAATTAAAATATTGTCGCCAGAAACATGGGTGAACATATCACCATGTTTGCCTAATGCGTGTGCCCAGCCAAATTTTTGGATGTCTTGGCTACCACAAGGCGTGAAGCGGAACTCTTCCAGCTGTTTTTCCAGTTGGTCTGCATTTAAATCAATTTCACGCGTAAAGCGGTAGGTTAGTAAATTCTTAAACCACATCATGGCAGTCACACTTCCTAGGGTTAAACAGTTGGGTCGCACATATTAACCTAACCACTAAAAATTACTAAGAGGCGTTTGTGATTGAAGCTTAAGATTGTGTAATAACTTACTGAACTGTGAGTAAAATTAAATTTATGCTCTCACAATAAAGCGTTATATTTTCGGTTTGAATACTGCTTTCATACGTTTAGCAACCATTAACCGAGAAACCGTAAACATGTTACTGATGGTTCTTTGGTGTAAACGGAAAATCGTATCGTAGATGCGGCGAATAAGTAGCCCATGTAACACAAACTGGCTTTCCATTTTAGAGCCGGGAGCAAAAGAGCCAACCGCAAAGTAATGCCCAACTGCAACCACCATTCCGCCATCTTTAAAGATAAAATCAGTGAGCGGTTTACCATGCAAAAAACCACCTAAACTTTTGGCTAAATGCTCTGCCGCTCGATTCGCTGCTTGTGCTTTAGGGGGAACAAAACTGCCATCGGGTTGTGGAATGGCAGCGCAATCACCGAGCGCGAAAATACAGTCATCAACGGTTGTGGTTAAATCCATATTCACTTCAATTTGATTGATACGGTTATAAGCCAAGCCGCCAATACCATTTAGCCAATCAGGGGCCTTAATCCCAGCCGCCCAAAATTGAACATCAGCATCAAGCGTACGATCATCGCTTGTGATCATACTTTTCTCCGTCACTTCACTAATGCGAGTTTGAAGTAAAACATTAATGTTATTTTTCTCGAGCTCTTGTTGCACTTTACGCGACATTTTTTCAGGGCTATTTGGTAATACGCGATCTGCCGCTTCTATTAAATTAATCGTTAACGGTGTGCCGTTATAACGTTGCAGCTTTCTACTCACACGTTCAAGCTCTGCTGCCAGTTCAACTCCTGTTGCACCTGCACCAACAATATTCACGGTGTGGGCTTCTCCTGCTCGTAAAATGTAGCTCATTCGGTGCCATGCTTGGCGGGCTTGATTGGCTGAATCTAAAAAGATGCAATGGTCTTTAGCACCGGGAGTATTAAAGTCATTGCTTACCGCGCCAATGGCGATAATCAAATAATCGTATTCCAGTTCATAGTTAATGTTATCGGCAGCACCACAGACAGAAATCGTTTTTTCTTCGCGATGGATATCCGTCATAGAGGCTTGGTAATGCTGGTAACCATGTCGCGCGCCATGAGTGAAATAACAAACCGTATCAAGATCGCTATCAAATGTCCCCGCTGCGATTTCATGCAAACGTGGTTTCCAGAAGTGATGCGTTTCTGGTTCAACTAAAATGACATCATCTTCTTTTCTTATTGTTTTTTTTAATAGGGTAGATAGCTCAATACCAGCGGCACCCCCACCAACAATAACAATTCGTGACATAGGAACTCCTCACATTCTGGTTATAAGTCCGTTCAGATGGATTAGTTATCACCGTCAACCTGTTAACAAAAATAAAAGGTTGTTAGCCGATCATGGAAGAGCACTATATCGAAAGGCGAAATGATAGGTTTAAAAATTACTATAGAGTCTAGATGGGATTTTATGATCTTGTGGGTATTTGTTTTTTGCAATCCTTAGGGGGTAAGGATTTTTTAATGGAATAAAATGCTTGGGGCGAAAAAAAAGCCTTGAGCAAAACTCAAGGCTTTAGAAGATTCATTTGGTAATGAAATTATTTAGCAGGCGCGAAATCTTCAGCTGCTTGGCGGTGTGCTGTGTAGATAGCTTCGCCGTCACTTTCTGCATCGAAGATAACAGTAACGTCAGGTGAGAACAGAATAACGTCGCCCACTTCAGCAACGTATTTGTTGCCGTCTGTATCACGCATTACGATTTTACCTTTAGTAACTACTTTGTATTCTACTGAATCGTAAAAGTATTCAAACTCTACGCCTGGAGACATAGTGAAATGACCAATCGTCAATGGCGCGCTGTTGTTTGTTACAGCAACTTCAGCCATATCACTTTTTAAGCCTTCAACTTCTAACAGTTTGCTTAAATCATTTAGCTTAAAAGTACCTGATTTGATCAGAGTGATGCCTGGCTTTTCTGTTAATGTTGTCATTGGATTGACCTTATTTTTTATAATAAGACTGAAACAGTGTATTCAGTCTTTTGTAGGGTGTAACAAGAAGTACAATAATTACTTATTAAACTGGTAATTAATGAAAAATAAAAAGAACAATGGTTAAACGGTAATAATAAAAGAAAGAGTAGTGTTCTTTTATGGGTAATGCTTACTTATCTGCTGCTGAAAGTAGCTTTTCAGAAAAGTTTAATGCAGCTTTATGCTGTGAAAATACTAAACCAGAGTGAGAGCGTTCAGCGGTACCTTGTTTTTGGTAGTGGCCAACATTAACTGCATTAGTTGTTGATTTATTGAAGTTAATGTTACCAGTAAAGTTACCGTCTTTTGCTGCAGCAGTAAAAGATGTTGCGATAATAGCCGCTGCGATAGTTGCTTTAATAACTGTTTTCATGAGTAATAAAACCTTTTGTTTTGAATTTTTGTGAACGCCTTGTGCGTTTCGATGTGGCTATATTAATTCTTTCAAAAAACAAAACAATTGCGTAATTTGGTAATTAATTATTACTATTGTGTAATAATATATATTGGTGGTATGAATTAGGCTCGGGATGGGGTGTAGGTTATTGAATTTATGGGAAATGAAGTGAGATTCGATTTTTGAGTGATGCAAAGCAGAACTGGTGTGAAAGAGGAATTATGCTGGTGGTTCACATTCTTTATTCAATTGTAACGTGGGGAATTAGACCTAAATAGGACACTTTTGTGAGTAAAAGGATGGTTTGAACTCATTTTTTATGTGAATTCAGATTATATAGTGCATAAAAGATGACATATGTTAAATAGGTCTAAATTCGTTATTTTTTGACAGTTAATTTACGTTAGCTATTGTAATTTTAACTGTTCATCCATACATGTATAATTGTGCGTTGTGCATTTTGTTGATCTTCATTTAAGGGCTTAAAGTTATGGCTAAAGGTTCTAGTATTAATGGCAATGGCAATGGCAATGGCAATGGCAATGGCGGTGGTAATCGTGGTGGGAATGATACTTATACTATTACTGGGAGAGGTACTGTAAGTCGTTCACAATTAGTTCGTGAAGTTCGTAAAGGTAAGCACCCTGATACTCATATCTACTTACGAAATGGTGTCGAATACGCTAGAAATAACCCGAATAGAAGTAAGCCTGATAACATCAATAATTAACTAGGTTATTTATTGTTTATGGCGGCATCTATCCTCTTGAGTTAGTAATGTTCAAAACTATCAAATATAGATATACAAAAATTTTATTAGGCTTAGTGAAAGCTAAGAGACTTTATGTTGCAACGATAATTAAATCGTGGGCATCCATTTCTTTTATGGTGTTGATTTTATTATTTTTTGTTTTTATAAAAAACGACTTATTAGATACAACCCCTTATTGGCATTTACTAGCGAAAGGCGCAGTCATTTTTGCATCATTTACTTTATCTGTATGGGAAAATTACATAAGTTGTAAAAATATTAAATTTAAACTAATTTCGAAATCGTTAAGGAAAAATGCTCAGTTAATATAGATGATTAATTGTTAGTTTTTAATAACTAGTATGCATAAATAGAGTTATTGTTAAATACACATTCAAAAGATCGCTATACAGCGGTCTTTTTTCATTTTAACTTACCTAAAACTACACCTAACTTCCCCAAACTAACTCCCTGACTTATTTATCAAAAATAAAATTCCGTGATAGCTGTGTAAGGCAGTGAAATAGCAGATGTGGTTTGGGAGATCTCACGGTACAATCAGCAGATTATTTCTGGCTAGGTTGCGCATTATATTATGAAAATTATCCATACCTCTGACTGGCACTTAGGGCATCAACTCCACGGTTATAACCGCGACTATGAACATCAAGCGTTCTTAGATTGGTTAGCCGATGAACTTGAAGCTCAGCAAGCGGATGCCTTGTTAGTCGCTGGCGATATTTTCGATACTGCCAACCCACCCGCTAGCGCATGGCGCATGTTGTATCGCTTTTTGGCGAAAGTGTCGAAAACCCTACCGAATTTAGATGTAGTGATGATTGGTGGTAATCATGATTCACCAAGCAAGCTTGATGCGCCTCATGAACTATTAAAAGCCTTTGATTTGCATATGGTTGGCGGCATCCATCGTTTAGAAGATGGTACCTTAGATGTTAAGCGTATGCTGGTGCCTATCACCAATAAAGATAAACAAACTGCCGCGTATGTATTAGCTGTGCCGTTTTTGCGCAGCGCCGATTTACGTACCGATAATCTTGATGAAAACGAAGACCGCTTAATTAAAGGGGTAGAAGTGCTATATAGCGATATGACCCAAGCCGCCCGTGAATTGCTTACGCCAGAACAAGCGATGATCGGCATGGGACACGCGTACATGGCATCAGGGCAATTATCTGAAATGTCAGAACGCCGAGTACTTGGCGGTAATCAACATGCGCTACCAGCCTCAATTTTTGCTGATGACATGAGTTATGTCGCGCTTGGACATTTGCATCTAGCCCAAAAAGTGGCGAAGAAAGAGAATGTTCGTTATAGCGGTTCGCCGATTCCACTGTCGATGTCAGAGCGTAATTATAACCACCAAATTTTAGCAGTAGAGTTTGATGGTAGTGACGTTAAAGCGATTGAAGAGATCAGTATTCCTCGCTGTGTCGACATGCTTAAAGTGCCAACCAAACCCGCGCCGTTAGATGAAGTGTTAGTAGCATTAAAAGCCTTACCTGACGATGAATTGTCACGTGAGCAACAACCCTTTTTAGAAGTGCATGTGTTGCTTGATAAACCACAAGCCTTATTGCGTGAAAAAGTGCTGCAAGCATTAGAAGGTAAATCTGTTCGTCTTGCCAAAATTACGCCCCATTACAGCCAACGCGAGCAACAAGATAGCTTGCAACACCGTCGATTATCAGAGGTGTCGCCACAACAAGTGTTCGCATTAAGTTGGAATAAGAAATTCGATGGTGAGCCAACTGAAGCAATGGCTGAAGCGTTTGAAACCCTATTAACTCAAGTTGAAGAACAAGAATAAGAGAGATAATAACAATGAAAATCCTTGCGCTTCGTGGTGAAAATTTAGCGAGTTTACAAACCAAATTTGAGATTGATTTTGCGGGTGGCAGATTAGGCGATGCTGGCTTGTTTGCGATCACAGGTAAAACAGGGGCGGGTAAATCAACCTTGCTCGATGCGATTTGTTTGGCGTTGTTTGATCGTATTCCGCGTTTGCAATCAAATAAAAAGAACGATGCTGAAATCGGTCGTGATGATGAAGACAATCGCATCAAAGCCAATGATGTGCGTAGTATTTTATCACGCGGTAAAGGTGAAGGTTTTGCCGAAGTCGATTTTATTGCCAATGATGGTTCACATTGGCGTTCGCATTGGCATGTTCGTCGTGCCCGTGGTCGTGCAGAAGGCAAAATTCAAGCTGCTGAACAGTGGTTAGAAAACATTGAAACAGGGCAGCGTTTCGCGGGTAAAAAACAAGAACTACAAGCGGAAATTGAAAAGCTGATCGGCTTGAGCTTTGATCAGTTTCGTCGTGCTGTGATGTTGCCACAAGGCGAATTCGCGGCATTTCTAAAAGCAGGAGCTGATGAACGTGCAGCACTGTTAGAGCGTATGACGGGCGGTGAAATTTACGGTCGATTATCCATTGCGGCTCATGAACGTGCCAAAGATGAAAAGCTAAAACTGACGCAACTTCAAGGTAAGTTAGGTGATATCGCACTGTTAACTGACGAAGAGCGCGAAGCATTAAATACTCAATTGGTCAGTGCTCGTGAACAAGTAAATAGCCAGCAACAAAAGTTAGAGCAACTAAAACAGCATCAAGATGTGTTGGTGAATGCTGAAAAACTGACGCAGCGTATTGGTGAAAGTGAGCAGCAGTTAGTACAAGCCAAGCAAGACCAACAATTAGCCGCGCCACGTTATCTGCAATTGACCAAATATGAGCAAGCACTGCCTGCTCGCGGTGATTTCACGCTATTAACCCAAGCACAGCAACAAGTGATCAAGTGGCAGCAATCACTACAATCAGCGACCGCTGAATTAACAGCTAAGCAGCAGCAACAAGGGCAATTACAAACGAGTGTTGAGCAAAGCCAGCAGCAATTAGCGCAAAAACAACAGCTGTTAACCGATCTTGAGCCAAAGCTAAAACAGGCGGCAAGTATTGAGCAAAAGCGTGATGCTTTACAGCAGCAAAGCGCAGAGTTACAGCAGCAATTAGCTGGCTTAAATAAAGACCTCACGATCCAGCGTGAGCAACTTTTGAGTAAGCAACAACAGCAACACGCCGCCCAGTTACAACAGCAACAAGTGATCGCTGCATTGGCTCAAGCGCAAGGGGTAAAAGCCTTGGCTGAGCAGCAAAATGCGATTAAAGATAACATCAGCCAGTATCAACAAGCGCAAAGCCAAATTGCACAGCTGCAAACTGACATAAAACAGCGTGAAACAACATTAACGAGCGTGGCGCAGCAGCAGATCCAATTGGATAAACAGCTTTCTGCATTGGATCAGCAAAAGCTGCAATTAACGCAGCAAACCGCTGAGCACGATCTAACTGCATTAGAGCAATTACAAGATCAAGAACGCCAGCATTACGCTGCATATCAGCAATTAAGTAGTAAGCTAAAAGAGAGTTTATTCGGCCTAGATAAATGGCATGGTTTGCTTCAACAGCGTGATAAATCTCAGCTTCAGCAGCAAGGTTTAGTGACGAATATTGCTAGCTGTGAGCAACGTTTGGCGGTATTAGCGCCTGAGTTATTACAACTCGATGCACAGCATAAAGAAGTAGAGCTTCAGCTAAACCAAAGCCGTGCTGTCATGAGCTTAACTGACTATCGCGAGCAGCTTGTTGAAGGTGAAGCTTGCCCACTGTGTGGCTCTGAAAATCATCCTTATCAACAGCATAATCCGCAAGTTGAAAGCATTATTAGCCAACAACAACAGCGATTACAGCAATTAGCCCAGCAATTGCAAGATGCTAATGCCGAGCAGCGCCAGCTAACTCAATCTGTTTTGCAAGATAAGCAACGTCATACTGACGTTGAGCAAGAGATTGCAGATTTTAATAATACGATTCAAACGTTAGTTAATCAGCAGCAATGCCATTGGACCGATCTTATGGCAACGGATCTAAATGCCATTACTTTGACTGAAATTACCTTATCGACTGATAGCGATGTAGCTCAGCTTTCTCATTATCAAGCACATTGGTCACAAGCAGTCGATGATGCTAAATCGCAAATGCAGCAGATTAAAGTACAGGGTGAGCAGCGCAAAGTGCTGATTGAAGAGGTCAAGCAACAGCAGCTTCAATTACAGCAATTAACTAAGCAAGAAGCTGATCTGAAAGAGCAAGGCTATCTGCTAACTCAGCAGCAAACTCAAGCGCAAGAACAATGTAATGCGTTTACGGCACAAGCTAATAATGTGCAAAACGTGATAGCTGAAAGACAGCAGGCGTTAATGACAATCTATGGTAATGACGCATGGATAAACGCATTAGCTCAGCAAGGTAAAGCGGGCTTTATTGCCGATTTAGAGCGCCAAGTTCAACAATATCAAACCAATGTTGAGCAACAGCAATTGCTTGAAAAACAGCTGACAGAACTTGCACCAGTGCTCGCAACATTAACCAATAGCGTTCAACATGGTGAGCAACAAGCCCATGAGTTAACTGCAAAAGTAGCCCGTCTTGCGAAAGAGCAACAGGTTTGTTGGCAACAACGTATTGAGCTTATTGGCGATCAGCCACTCGATACGATTGAACGCTTAGCCAAAGCCGATGTTGATGCACAGCAGCAACAATGCCAACAGCGACAAACACAATTAAACCAATTGGCAGAAGTGATTGCTGCAGAGTTAACCAAACAGCAGAGCGCGACCCAACAATTAGCAGAATCTGAAACGGCGCAACAGAGTCTACAACAAGTGTGGCAAGCATGGTTGGAAAAACTCGCGTTAACGGAGGCTGAATTAACGGCATTATTAAGTCACGATGAGGCATGGTTACAGCAAGAGCGCAGTGAGCTAAAACAGCTAGAGCAAGCGGTGTCGCAAGGAGAAACTATTGTTAAAGAAAGACAACAAGCACAGGTTGATTATCAGCCGACGGTTGAATTGGCCAAGCAGTGGTTTAGTGAACATGACATTAGTGATGACGCCTCAACTCAGCAGCAATTGTTTAGCCAATGGCAGACGGAAAAATCGCAACTTGATGATCAAGTCTTCCAATTACGCCAACGTTTAGATTTAGGCGAACAAGCTGAGAAACAAGCAGGCGATCTTCGCTCAGCATTAGCGACCCAGCAAACGCAAACCGAGCTATGGATGGAAATGAGTGATTTAATCGGCTCGGCTACGGGTAATAAATTCCGTACCTTGGCTCAAGGATTAACGCTGCAACAGCTAGTGATTAATGCCAACCATCACTTGCAAGATCTTGCGCCACGTTATGCGTTACAACCGGTACCGGGAAGCCCTTTGGCGTTGCAGGTTATTGATCATGATATGGGGGATGAAGTACGTAGTGTGGAATCGCTCTCGGGGGGCGAGAGTTTCTTAGTGTCGTTGTCTTTGGCTTTAGCCTTAGCCTCTCTGGCGGCAGACACTCGACAGCTCGGCTCTCTGTTTATTGATGAAGGGTTTGGCACCCTAGATCCCGATAGTTTAGAAATGGCATTAGCCTGCCTTGACGCACTTCAAGCTGATGGTAGACAAATTGGCGTTATCTCTCACGTTGGCACTTTAGTTGAGCGTATCGGGGTGCAAGTAGCTGTTGAAGCACAAGGCGGCGGACGTAGTAATATTGCCATAAAAGGTTAATATAAATACGCATTAACTCATTGTAATTATTTAATATTCATCTCGTTATTTTATAAATTATGAGAGTATTTAAATGTTACATATTCAACTTAGTTTATACTTTTATTACAATAAGTCACAAAAGTGTAATATTAAGAACACATAATGGCGCTTGTCAGATGAAGCAAACGACTAGGTATATTTGATTATGGTAAGACGGATTCTTGTGGTAGAAGATGAAGCTCCAATTCGTGAAATGCTATGTTTCGTGTTGGAGCAAAAGGGCTATCAAGCGATAGAAGCTGAGGACTATGACACAGCACTAGAAAAAATGTGCGAACCTTATCCTGAGCTTATTCTCATGGACTGGATGTTACCCGGTGGTTCAGGTATTAACCTGATCAAACACCTTAAGCGCGATGAACTTACACGCCAAATCCCTGTTGTTATGTTAACAGCACGTGGTGAGGAAGAAGATAAGGTTCGTGGTCTTGAAGTAGGTGCGGATGATTACATCACTAAACCATTCTCTCCAAAAGAGTTAATGGCACGCTTAAAAGCCGTTATGCGTCGTGTATCACCAACAGCATTAGATGATGTGATTGATGTGCAAGGATTGAAATTAGATCCTGTATCGCACCGTGTGACATCGGATGATGAGCCATTAGAGATGGGCCCAACAGAGTTTAAAATGTTGCACTTCTTTATGACGCACCAAGAGCGCGTTTATAGTCGTGAACAGTTACTCAATAATGTTTGGGGCACTAACGTCTATGTTGAAGATCGTACTGTTGATGTTCACATTCGTCGTTTACGTAAAGCGTTAGAATCAGGCGGACACGATAAGATGGTACAAACGGTACGTGGAGCAGGTTATCGTTTTTCAACTCGCCCATAGTAGTGATTCACAACCCACACTCGGGTTAGCTATATAAAGAAAAATACGAGCCTTCACCCATTATCGCAGTTCGATAAGGTTGGAGGTTGTGTTGTTTGTACGAGTAAAGAAATTTAATGTAACGGATCCATACCATAACTCCGTTACAAGGAGTAAAGCATGGTCGAAAGATTGTCATGGAAAAAATTGGTATGGGAGTTAATTCTGTTTTATCTACCGTGGATCATCCTTGGTATGATTTTCGGTTATTTACCATGGTTTTTACTCGTCGCAACTTGGATCCAACTGATTTGGCATTTCCACAATCAATTGAAAATGTCTGATTGGTTATGGAAAGATCGTAGCCTTACTCCTCCTTCTGGCTCTGGTAGTTGGGAGCCGCTATTTAATGGCATGTATCGTTTACAACAACGTAATCGTCGTCGCCGTAAAGAACTCACCACCCTAATTCGTCGTTTCCGTAATGGTGCTGAATCATTGCCTGATGCGGTTGTTGTATTCCGTAGTGAAGGCAATATCGTTTGGTGCAATAAATTAGCGCAGCAATTATTGGGCTTACGTTGGCCTGATGATGCGGGTCAACCTATCAGTAACTTATTAAGAAGCCCTGATTTTGTCCGTTATCTGGCAAGACAATCTTTTGATACGCCATTAGAAATCACTTCACCTATGAACTATGACCGTACCCTAGAGCTAAGGATCATGCGTTATACCGAAGGTGAGTATTTGATGGCGGTACGTGATGTATCTCAGCTTAAACAGCTTGAAGGTATGCGTCGTAATTTCTTTGCTAACGTTTCTCACGAATTGCGAACGCCAATGACGGTGCTGCAAGGTTATCTTGAAATGTCGTCAGATCCTGACATGTTATCGGGACCGATGTGGGATCGTGCACATGGGGTGATGACGGAGCAATTAGCACGAATGAATGCGCTAGTTGAACAGTTATTAACCTTGTCAAAAATTGAAGCCGCTCCAACCATTGAGTTAGAGGAAGTGGTGGATGTACCTGCTATGTTAGATATTTTAGAAAAAGAAGCGATCTCACTCAGTGGGGATAAAAATCAGCACTTTACTTTCGAGATTGATCAGAGCTTAAGTGTTTTAGGTGATGATGATCAGCTACGTAGTGCAATTTCTAATTTGGTCTATAACGCGGTTAAACATACTCCAAGTGATGCTGATATTACGGTTCGTTGGTATCGCTCGCCTAACGGTGCAAGATTAGAAGTAACAGATAGCGGTGAGGGCATTGAAGCTCAACATATTCATCGCTTAACAGAGCGTTTCTACCGCGTGGATAAAGCCCGTTCTCGTGAAACTGGCGGTAGTGGTTTAGGACTGGCGATTGTAAAACATGCTTTGAGCCACCATGACTCCCATTTAGAAATCGAAAGTGAGCTTGAAAAGGGCAGTACCTTTGCATTTACGCTACCGTCTCGATTAATTGCAGATAACACTCAAACGGCTGAATTAGCTGGTGATATTTAGAAGTGATTAAAGAGATGAAATGTATGGATAAGCGATTGAAATCTTTTGTTGGGGTATTGTTGTTATTACTAGCTGGCAGCACTCAGGCTGAAACTGAAAACTCCAGTATAGAAACATCAAGCGTTAAAGCAGCAGAGACGGGCTTATTGCCTTATCAGAAAGTGAGTGGCATTTCGGGTAACTTGTCGTCAGTTGGTTCGGATACCCTAGCGAACTTAATGACTTATTGGGCGGAAGAATTTAAACGTCGCTATCCAAACGTCAATATTCAAATTCAAACCGCAGGCTCATCAACAGCGCCAACCGCATTAATTGAAGCAACAGCACAACTTGGCCCGATGAGCCGAGCAATGAAAAACAAAGAAATTGAAGCATTTGAGCAAGAATATGGTTATAAACCGACTGCGATTAAAGTTGCTGTCGATGCGCTTGCGGTGTTTGTGCATGAAGATAATCCATTAAAGGGGATTAACTTTGAGCAGTTAGATGCGATTTATTCACGAACATTGCGTTGTGGTGCATTAAAGCCAATTACCGAATGGGGACAGCTAGGCTTACCCGGTAGCTGGAAAGATCGTAGTATCCAGATCTACGGACGAAATTCAGTTTCAGGGACGTATGGTTATTTTAAAAAGCATGCGTTGTGTCGTGGGGATTTTCGTAACAATGTTAATGAGCAACCGGGCTCGGCATCAGTTGTACAATCGGTATCAACCTCATTAAATGCGATTGGTTATTCTGGGATAGGCTATAAAACGACAGGTATTAAAGCGATACCTGTGGCACGTGAAGGGGACGATTACGTTGAAGCGACGATTGAGAATTCCGTCAGTGGTCATTACCCATTATCACGCTTTTTATATATTTATGTTAATAAAAACCCGAACAAGCCGTTAGCACCGATGGAAGGTGAATTTCTGCGGTTTATTTTATCGAGTGACGGCCAGAAAATTGTCCAAAAAGACGGTTATATTCCGTTACCCGTAAAGGTTGTTGAACAAAATATTGCAGCGCTTGGGCTGTAACTGTGGATGATTTTTTACTGACTAATACGGCAAGTATAAATCTTTAATTAACAACGCCAGCATTTCGCTGGCGTTGTTGTTTTAACTGTTAGGCATAACTATGAGTCACTCAATTCATTAACTTCTAACATCCATCCCGCTTTATGCCAATATTCTTGTTCTGTTCGCATATCTGCTGCGAGCAATTTATTTTCTGTTGTCCAACCTTTAGGTAAGGTTAATTGCCAGTGTTCTTTATCGGCCTTAACTTTTATGTGTGGTAATGGTTCATCACTGCGCTGCCCATTTAACACCACGGCTATACGTAAGGTACGAATTAAGGGGTAAAGATGCTTACGTTTATAGATGGTCAATTCGGGCATTTCAGTCAGTTTTAATGTTTTACGTTGATAGCGTACTAATGTTGAAAGTACCGTTTGTTGTTCGATATTGAATCCAGGCATAGTGCTATACCGAAGTAAGTATGCACTATGGCGATGAAATCCGGGATAGCTAATATTTAGGCCAACCTCATGAAGTAACGCGCCCCATGATAGCAAGGTCGATAATTCATTTTTTTTCATGCCCGGTTGAGTATCTATTTGATCGTAAATTTCAATCGCAGTTGTTTGAACACGTTTCGCTTGTGTGGTGTCGATATTGTATTGTTTTGCCATTGCATCAGCGGTACGAATACGGATATCACTGTGACGGAATCGTTGCTCCATTTCATACAGTAACCCCTCGCGTAATGCGCCACTGGAAAAATGCATATCATCAATATCAAGTGCTTCAAACACAGCACTTAAAATCGCTACTCCGGCGGCAAAAACAGGCTTTCTCTCATCAGTTAAGCCCGGAAGTTCGAGATCATCTTGGTGTTTAAATGCACTAATTTGATCAAGTAATCGGTGTAAACGAGATGATGTGATCACGCCATCGCTATGACCTTGAGCGATTAACACTTCACGGATCGCTTTAATGGTGCCAGATGAACCTAAGGTTTTATCCCATCCAATATCGGTATATTTACTGGCGATACTTTCAAGCTTCTGGCGTGCAGCAAGTTGGGCCGCCGCAATGTTTTTACGGCTAAGTTTTCCATTAGAAAAAAAGAGTTTGTTGTAGCTTACACACCCCATATGCTTGCTATATAAAATATGGGTATCAAAGTCTTCACCAATGACTAATTCAGTGCTGCCGCCACCGATATCGATCACCAGTTTTTTACCTTTATCGGGTTGGGTATGTGCAACTCCAAGATAAATTAAGCGGGCTTCTTCTGTTCCGGGAATGATCTCGATGGGGAAGGGTAAAATACGCTCAGCTCGTTGGAGGAAAATATGGGCATTTTGCGCCTGACGTAACGTGTACGTTGCCGCGATACGGACATTTTCAGGTTTAAAGCCTTGTAGTCTTTCGGCAAACATTGCAAGGCAGCTTAAGCCGCGATTCATGGCGGCTTGATCAAGGTTTAAATGTTTATCAAGCCCAGATGCAAGGTGGACTCGTTGTTTATGACGACTGACAATTTGAAGGCTTTGACCAACAATGCGAGCCACAACCATATGAAAGCTATTTGAACCGATATCAATAGCTGCTATTTCACGAGGTTGTGGCGAAGAATTAGTTTTTGTCATCTTATTTCTCTGTTTTTTCAGCGTGCTTTTTCAGTTTCTTCTCGCTGTGTTTCAGATAATCATAAATGGCCGTTTGTGAGCGAATTTTACGTCTATTGCCACGCGGTACATAGTGGTTATGCATGCCTTCATCGATAATGCGTGCTTTGACGGTATCGCAAAGTTGGATATTGAGAATATCGATAATTCGTTGTTTTAA
Source organism: Photobacterium angustum (assembly GCF_002954615.1). Lineage (NCBI taxonomy): Bacteria > Pseudomonadati > Pseudomonadota > Gammaproteobacteria > Vibrionales > Vibrionaceae > Photobacterium > Photobacterium angustum. Next base: position 349,142 of record NZ_MSCJ01000001.1, read on the forward strand.
CACCGGTGAATTAATAGGGCACCCAACTTCAATGCGGTTATCAATATTACGGCTCATCCAATCAGCAGATGAAATATAAACCTCATTATCACCATTATTTTCAAATACCGCGACGCGAGGGTGCTCTAGAAATCTGTCAATAATACTGATCGCAGTAATGTTTTCACTGATCCCTTTAATACCGGGGATTAATGAACACATACCTCGAACAATTAATTTGATTTTTACACCGCTATTACTGGCTTGATATAGCATATTAATCAAGCCTCTATCGACAAGGTTATTGACCTTAAGTGTAATACCTGATGGTAACTTTTGCTTGGCGTGAGCTATTTCTCTATCAATGAGTTCATACAATCGAGAGCGAGAGTTACGAGGAGAGACGATTAAATGGTTAAACTCAACGGGGCGATACGGGTTCGCAATATAAGCAAAGACTTGTTTTACTTCATCGGTAATGGCTTTATCACAGGTTAGGAGTGAAAAGTCAGTATAAATTCGAGCGGTTTTTTCATTAAAGTTACCCGTACCGATATGCGCATATCGAACCAGTTCGCCTGATTCTTTACGGGTAATTAGGCAAAGTTTGGAGTGGATTTTTAACCCCGGCACACCAAAAATAACGTTTACCCCAGCCTCTGTGAGACACCTTGCCCATTCAATATTAGCTTCTTCATCAAAGCGCGCTTGCAGTTCAACAACGACGGTTACATTCTTACCGTTGTTGGCAGCATCAATCATAGATTCAATAATGCGTGAATTTTTAGCGACACGATAAATATTGATTTTAATGCTACGAACTTTGGGATCGTAAGAGGCTTGTCGTACCAACTCTGTAATATGACTAAAGGTGTGGTACGGGTAATACAATAAAATATCTTGCGCTTTTATGGCATCAAAGGCATTACGAGCTGATGTGAATTGATAGCTTTTAATTGGTGGGAGATCTTTGTTCTCTAAATAGCTTCTACCGACATTAGGGAAACCAATAAAGTCTTTAAAATTGTGATAACGACCACCGGGGATCACACTGTCATAGCTTGATACTTGGAGTTTATCGCACAACACATTGATCATGTCACCGGGCATATCGCGTTGATACACAAAGCGTACAGGCATGGCAGTTAGGCGTTGATTTAACCCTTCTGACATTTGTTCTAGCAAGCTGTGCTCAACTTCTTGGCTGAGATCGTACTCTGCATCACGGGTCATTTTCATCGCAAATACGGCAAGATTGTCATATTCAAAAAAGCCGTTGAATAAATCATCGATACAAAGTCGAATAATATTATCAAGCAAGATAAGGGTTTTATGACGTTTCCCCTTCGTTTTCGGCAATTGAACAAAACGAGGCAGTTGATCGGTTGGGATCTCTATTAACGCATAATGGGTCTCATGGTTTTTAGTCATAGCGACAGCAAGATAGGAGCATTCATCCTTGAGGACTTGCAGTATGTCGACATCGTCAGTGAGTAAAATTGGGGTAACATGAGGCAAAATGGCGTGTTGGAAATAATGTTTCAACCATGCTTTCTGGCAGTCTTCTAACTGTAATTCATTGACTAAAAAGATATGACGACGCGCCATTTCTAATAATATTTCATTGTATAGCGTATCAAAATCTTGATTTAACTTTAGTACTCGACTTTGGATCTTACTCAATAATTGCTTGGCTTGATCACTGCCACCTTGTTCTTCATGAATTAAGATCTGGCGCTTCACATCAGCAAAGCGCACTTTGTAGAACTCATCTGTATTGCTGGAAAAAATACCGAGAAATCGTACTCGCTCAATGAGAGGAACAGACTTATCTGCTGCTTCTTGTAACACTCGTTCGTTAAAAGAGAGCCAACTTAGCTCTTTTTCAATATATAGATTTTCGGTAGTCATGCTCGGTGTTCGTCCTTGTTGCTTTGCATTACAAAATTAAGCTGTTTGTGGCAAATATAAGGTATTAGCGTTACAGTGAGATGTAAATTTGAGTGATTGTTTTATCAGCTAAATATTTTAATTATTGTTCAATATCTATGGTTAAATCATCGGCCAATAATTCTAATTGTTCTTGTACGGCATCAATAGTGAGATCGGTTGGTAGATCGAGTTGAAATTGCGCGGTAAAAATAGGGTATCCCCAGTTTGGTGCGCTTTCCGTTTTAGTTTTGAGCTTGTAGATGTTTATGCCCAGTTGATGTAGATGGGTAGTGACGTCTTTAACAATTCCTAACCGATCATTACCTGTCACGGTTAACTTCTGCATTTGCTGTTGTGAGGAAGCTTTGATTTGTGCCTCGACAATGTGGATCTGTAGCCCCGAAATTTGCGATAATGCATCGCTAAGTTGTTGAATATGTTGAGGGGAAACTTCAACCTGAACAATTCCAGCAAATTGGCCACTCAGTTGAGTTAATGAACTTTTTAGCCAATTTGCATGATTGTTATATACCGTGTCTGAAAGTTGCTCTACCAGTCCCGTTTTATCTTTACCTATAACAGTAATAATGAGTTGTTTCATTACAGCTCTCCTTATTTGTAATGGTTGTTGATGCAGTGACAATTAAGCAACAAACTGATTGATACTTATCAATAATTATCCTAATAACAATTTATGCTGTCTATGGCTGAAATGGACACAAATGAGTAAATGCGTAAGTTGTCATGATTTATTGATTGTTAATGACATTCTCTTTCAGTTCTGATTTATAAATCTGTGCGATATGTAATATTTGGAAAACATCACCTGTAATAAAAGTGTCATGTAATAGAAATACACTTTAGTTCGTATAAATAGGTTTGAGGTAATAATGGCACACGCCAGTTCGTTTTTAATGGGAGAAAATCATCTTCGCCGAATGAAAGATAAGTTAGCGCGCTTGGGTGTGACGGCTGGCGGTATTTTTGTACTTGTAACCTTGGTACTGATTTTTTTCTATTTACTCTACGTTATTGTTCCGATTTTCTCTTCTGTTTCGGTTAAACCAACCTCCCATTTCTCATTGACCTTGCCGGGTCACACTGCGCGAGTAGGAATTGATGATAGTAATACCTTAGCTTATCGTTTTACTACTGACGGTCAGGTAGATTTTATTCGTTTATCGCCACCGCCAGCATCAGGACAGGTGATTAAACAACAGACACTCGTTAATGATCCTACTGCGGTTGCAACCAGTTTGCCACGTGATGGATTGGTTGCCTATGCATTGGCGGGCGGGCAAGTAAAAATAGTGAAAGCTGATTTTAATTTCACGTTTGATCAAAACAAAAAGCAGCTATTTCCGGTTATTGATTACCCTGTTGGTAAAGCACCATTATCTGTCGTTGCTAAACAAGATGTTATTGATAAATTAGCCGTATCTGGGCGTGATAACACTATTATTTTAGCCGCTTATACTAACCAAGATAAGCTTTCAGTGGTTAGGTTCTCTCATTCTGAAATGAGCGCGTCAGGAGATAAAACATGGCACCAATTTCAATTTAATATTGATGATGTGCCAGCTAATGTTGAGCAGCTTGTATTAACGCCTGACGGTAAAACACTTTATGTATTAAGTGGTTCTACACTCTTTACTTACTCTCTTCAACGCCAGCAAGCGGTATTAAGACAAACAACAAAACTATCTAATGATAAAACAGTAACGCCAGAGAAAATTAATTTATTGTCAGGGGCGAACTCCTTATTAGTAACAAACTCTAATAATACGATCACCCAATGGTTTGAAGTGGTCAAAGATGAGAAACGTCAATTAGTGAAGGTGCGAGATTTCCTTTTTTCTTCTAGCCCTATCATGAAAATCGTTCCTGAGTATTACCGCAAAGGTTTTTTTGTTATTCAACAAGATGGTCGAGTATCGGCTTATTATACCTCTGAGCGTGATGTGATTTATCAAGAGCAGGTATTTGATACTGTCCCCCAAGATATCGCTATATCACCAAAAGCTAATATGTTGCTTACGCTAGATAATGGTAAGTGGCAAAGCTATAAAGTGAATAACTCTCATCCGGATATTGGTATTTCATCACTGTGGCAAAAAGTGTGGTATGAGGGATATCCTGAGCCTGATTACGTTTGGCAATCAACATCAGCGAGTGATGAGTTTGAACCTAAATTGAGCTTGGTACCGATTATTTTCGGTACATTGAAAGCTGCGGTTTATTCAATGTTATTTGCGATACCGCTGGCACTGGCGGGGGCGATTTATACCGCTTACTTCATGTCATCTAAAGTGCGCCGATTGATTAAACCAACGATTGAATTAATGGAAGCTTTACCGACGGTTATCTTAGGTTTTTTAGCTGGAATTTGGCTTGCACCTATCGTTGATCAGAACCTGACAGGGGTTGCCTTAAGTTTTATTACCTTGCCTATAAGCATGATTGTGATTGGTTTTATTTGGTCGATGCTACCTGGACAATGGCGATCACGGATCCCTCATGGTTTTCATATCGCTATTTTGATCCCGATGATAATACTTGTCGGTTATGGTTGTTTTGCTGTTAGTCCTTGGTTGTCCCAGTGGCTATTTGGCAGCGATTTACAAAGTTATTTATCTCATCATTATGGTATTGGGTACGATCAACGTAATGCCTTAATTGTCGGCATCGCAATGGGTTTTGCGGTGATCCCAACTATTTTCACGATTGCAGAAGATGCGGTGTTCTCTGTACCTAGTCATTTAACGAAAGGCTCACTGGCATTAGGTGCGACTCAATGGCAAACCTTAACCAAGGTGGTATTGCTAACAGCAAGCCCGGGGATTTTTTCTGCTGTAATGATGGGGCTAGGTCGAGCTGTTGGAGAAACAATGATTGTATTGATGGCTACGGGGAATACACCTGTCATGGATTGGGATTTATTACAGGGGTTAAGAACGTTGGCAGCAACCATTGCGATTGAAATGCCTGAATCTGAAGTGGCAAGTTCGCATTATCGAGTATTGTTTTTAGCGGCGTTTGTATTATTCGTCTTTACCTTTGTATTCAATACAATCGCTGAGGTTGTGAGGCAACGTTTACGTGAAAAATACAGTTCACTATAAGAGAGGGGGATGATCATGATTAAATGGTTTAAATCCGGCTCTCCTTGGATTTGGGTAACTGCGGGGGCGGTTAGCTTAAGCCTTGTTGCTGTTTTAGGATTGCTATTACTTATTGGTTATAAAGGATTAAGCTACTTTTGGCCCTCACCTGTTTATCAATTCGATATCGATATTGCAGGTAAAAACCAAACCGTGATTGGTGAGTTGTATGACAGTAAAGCGATCCCGTTGCAACAATTGCGTGAAGCTGGGGTTGATGTGTCTCATATGCCAGGTCCGGTTGAGATGCGTTATCTCATTAAGATTGGTAATCGTGAACGAGTGGGGACTGACTTTTTTACGGTATTAAAAAGCCAAATAAAGCACCAAGAAATAGCGAAGAATATTGCAGTTGTCGATCGAGAAACGAATGGTAAGTTTTATGGCTATCCTATCGCAATAATGGCAAATGGTGTGCGTAATAGCATGGACTATTTACCTGTCGCGTTAAGTGAAGCTTCTGAAATTCGAGCCGAATTAAAGAAACTACAACAGATTGAAATTGCAGATACGAATTGGCATTTAGAAAAACTACGTTTAGAAAAGCGTCAATTAGCCTTAAAAGATAAATTAACGCCTGATGAAAAAGCACGAATTGAACGTGAGGAACTGAACTATAAAACGATTTATAAAAATATTGAAAATCGTTTGTTTTCATTACAGTCTCAATTAGATAGTGCCAGTTTATTACTTCGAGATAGTCAAGGTAAAACTATTACCTTATCGATGTCTCAAGTACTAGATATGTGGTATCCCAATAATTTAACCTTTATTGAAAAGTTTCAGCATTGGGGGAAACAGGTTTATAAGTTTTTAACCGAAGCGCCCCGTGAAGCTAATACCGAAGGCGGTGTTTTTCCGGCAATCTTTGGTACGGTATTTATGGTATTGCTAATGAGTGTCATGGTGACGCCATTAGGTGTGTTAGCCGCAATTTATCTTCATGAATATGCAGGGAATAATAACTTTACAAAGGTCATACGTATTGCGGTGATTAATCTTGCGGGTGTACCGTCTATTGTCTACGGAGTGTTCGGGTTAGGCTTTTTTGTGTACATGGTAGGGGGGACAATTGATGATGTCTTTTTCTCTGCCCAATTGCCGACACCAACATTTGGCACCCCTGGGATTTTATGGTCGGCATTAACATTGGCGATCATGACATTACCGGTTGTTATTGTTTCAACAGAAGAAGGTTTATCGCGAATACCGAGTTCGGTGAGAAATGGTTCTTTGGCATTAGGCGCAACTCAAGCTGAAACGTTATGGCGTATAGTGCTCCCTATGGCAAGCCCTGCAATTATGACCGGGTTGATTTTAGCGGTGGCAAGGGCAGCGGGAGAAGTAGCACCTTTAATGTTAGTTGGAGTTGTAAAAATGGCACCAACATTGCCCGTTGATGTTCATTTTCCTTTTGTTCACCTTGATCGTAAGTTTATGCATTTGGGGTATCATATTTATGATGTTGCGTTCCAAAGCCCGAATGTTGAAGCGGCAAGACCCTTGGTTTACGCGACGTCATTTTTATTAGTGACGGTGATTGTAAGTTTGAATTTAACCGCAATTGGGATCCGTAATCATCTGCGTGAAAAATTTCGCTCGTTAGAGTTGTGAGCCAACGTAGTGCGATGAGTATTCGATTATTAACAGAGAGAACATTATGTATTCTGCTTCACCATCAATAGGTTTATTTGAACCCGTCGATCTCTCTTCGTTACCCGATGAGCAAACGGCATTATCGATTGAAGGTTTGAACCTACACTATGGTAAAACGCAAGCTTTGTATAATATCAATATGCGTATTCCTAAAGGTCAGGTTACTGCATTTATCGGCCCTTCAGGTTGTGGTAAATCAACGTTATTAAGTTGTATTAACCGAATGAACGATTTGATTGAAGGCTGTCATGTCGATGGTAAAATCATGCTACATGGGCAGAACATCTACGATAAAAAAGTTGATGTTGCGTCATTACGTCGTCGTGTAGGGATGGTGTTTCAACGCCCGAATCCATTTCCTAAATCTATATATGAAAATGTGGTTTATGGTTTACGTCTACAAGGGATCAGTGATCGACGTATTTTAGATGATGCGGTTGAAAGTTCATTGCGTTCGGCAGCGTTATGGGATGAAGTAAAAGACAGGTTGCATGAAAATGCGTTTGGTTTATCAGGAGGCCAACAGCAGCGTTTAGTGATTGCGCGTGCGATTGCTATTGAGCCTGAAATATTGCTACTTGATGAGCCGACCTCAGCACTTGATCCAATATCAACCTTAACGATTGAAGAGTTGATTAATGATCTAAAAGCCAAATATACCGTGATTATCGTGACACATAACATGCAACAAGCGGCACGGGTGTCAGATCAAACAGCTTTTATCTATATGGGAGAGCTGGTGGAGTATTCGAGCACCAATGATATATTCACCACCCCAAGAGAAAAACGTACTGAAGATTATATTACAGGACGTTATGGTTAAGGACACACCATCATGTTAAATAACATTAGCCTTGGTCGACATATTTCTGGTCAGTTTAATCATGAACTAGAAAGTATTCGCACCCATGTTTTAGCGATGGGCGGCTTAGTTGAACAGCAGTTAGCTGATGCCTTAAAAGCACTTCATAAACAAGAAGAAGATTTAGCAAAACGAGTGATCCAAGATGATCGCAAAGTTAATGCAATGGAAGTTGCAATCGATGAGGCATGTACGCGTATTATTGCTAAACGCCAACCCACCGCCAGTGATTTACGTCTTGTTATCGCTATTATAAAAACCATTACTGATTTAGAACGTATCGGTGATGTAGCGGAAAGTATTGCTAAAGTCGCATTAGGTAATTTTACTAATAAGCAATATAACTTGTTGGCATCGCTAGAATCTTTAGGTCAAAACGCAGTACGCATGTTGCATGAAGTATTAGATGCTTTCGCCCGTATGGATGTTAAAGCCGCGATTGATGTGTACCAAACTGATGATCGGATAGATCGAGAATATGAAGCGATTATTCGTCAACTCATGACCTACATGAAAGAAGATCCCGATTCTATTCCAAGTGTGATGAAGGTGATGTGGGCGGCGCGCTCTATTGAGCGAGTGGGAGATCGTTGCCAAAATATTTGTGAATACATTATCTATTTCGTGCAAGGTAAAGATATTCGCCACACTAATCCAGAAGATATTACCAACTTCCTATAATACACCGGATATATGAATCATTAATAAGGGCGCTTAGCTTTATTTAGAAGCTTAGCGCTCTTTTTTATTTATGTTCATTTACACGGCTTATTCTCTTCTCAGCTTATGTTTGACACTTTTGATCGTATCAATATTTGTCACTGGGATTTGAAAATCATCAAAGACGGCGTTGCCCATATGTGCACTTGAAGTGCGATTTAATATTTTACTGGGCCGTGTTGTTTTACCAGAAAGATGCACTTCTTTTATTCCCGTCTCAGCAACTAAGGTTTGAACATTATCTGGTGTAACGCCAGCGCCCGCCATAATACTGAGCCTATCACCACAATAGTTGACCATTTTTTTGATCATGGCAGTGCCTTCAGGTGCGGTGGCTTGAAGCCCAGATGTCAGTACTCGCTCGCAGCCGCAACTCATGATGGTATCTAGTGCTGCAAAAGGGTCGACACATTGGTCGATGGCTCGATGAAAAGTCACCCCTAACCCTTTCGCTTGTTTGATTAAGCTCGCAATGGTTGTGCTATCAATAAGGCTTTGTTCTGTCAGTGCGCCAATGACTATTCCTTGTAATCCTGCTTGATGGGCTGCATGAATATCGGCAAGCATGATTTCAATATCACCACCACTGAATAAAAAGTCACCTTGGCGTGGTCTGATCATGGCGTAAACCGGAATGTGTGCTTGTTTTGCGGCTAATTGCATAAAACCAGAACTTGGCGTTAATCCGCCTAGTGCAAGGGAAGAACACAACTCGATGCGTGTAGCACCACCTTGTTGGGCATAGTGGAGTGATTCAAGATTATCGATACAAACTTCAAGTTGAATAGACATAATTTTTAATGAATTAAAAAGCGTGTCTTGCAGTGTAGAGGATTAGCAAGATAGGAGCGAACAGAGACAGGATATAATGTGCGGTTGGTTGTGAATTATAGATAAAAAAAGGGCCTGGTATAATCCAGGCCTCATTATATTTCTTATCTTTGAGCTGACTTTAGCTTTATATTTAGCTGATTGTCAGAGATAACACCGTGAGCATGGTGTTATTAGGTAATTACTTCTTACCTAGGTCTGCAGTGTGCTCAGATAGGTAGTCCGCTACACCTTTTGGTGATGCGTCCATACCAGCTTTACCTTCTTCCCACTGTGCTGGACATACTTCACCGTGTTTCTGGTGGAAGTTTAATGCGTCAACCATACGTAGCATTTCGTCGATGTTACGGCCTAGAGGTAGGTCGTTAACAACTTGGTGACGTACAAGGCCATCTTCGTCGATTAGGAAAGAACCACGGAAAGCAACACCTGCTTCTGGGTGCTCAACGTCGTAAGCTTTACAAATTTCATGCTTAACGTCAGCAATTAGTGGGTACTTAACTTGACCGATACCGCCATCTTCAACAGCAGTGTTACGCCATGCATTGTGAGAGAATTGAGAATCGATAGAAACACCAATTACTTCAACACCTTTCGCTTGGAAATCTTCGAAACGCTTGTCAAAAGCGATTAGCTCAGATGGACATACGAACGTGAAGTCTAGTGGGTAGAAGAAAACTACCGCTTTTTTACCTTTAGTGAACTCTGCAAAGTTGAAGTTATCAACGATTTCGCCGTTACCTAGAACAGCTGCAGCAGTAAAATCTGGTGCTTGACGACCTACTAGTACCATTTTGGTGCTCCTGAAATATTGGGTTTTGCTAACCTTTAGTGATTAGCTCCATACTTGGACGAGACAAACTATAGCCAAACTGTTAAATTGAAAAAAGCGGAATAAACAGATTGAAGTAATCGAAAAATACGATGAATAAGTTTCCCTCGTTAAAACAATTGCATTACCTAGTTACTTTATCGGAAACACGGCACTTTGGCGAAGCGGCAAAAAAGTGTTTTGTGAGTCAGTCGACACTTAGTTCAGGGATCCAGAATTTAGAAGATTTATTGAGTTGCCAGCTCATTGAACGTGATAATAAATCCCTTGTTTTTACTAGTATGGGAGATGAGGTTGTGGTGCGTTCGCGAGAGTTACTGGCTCGCAGCCAAGATTTAATTGAACTGTCCCATTCTGCCGGTGATGGCATGGAAGGTCCTCTTCGTGTGGGATGTATTCCAACGATAGCGCCTTTCCTATTGTGTGATTTGGTGCAGGAGGTTAATCGATGTTATCCCAACCTTAACTTACTTTTACGAGAAGATACGACCACGAATTTACTTGCCGCTTTACGCAATGGTGAAATGGATGTTCTGATCCTTGCACTACCGATTGAGATTAACGGTATGCACAGTAAAGTGGTTGGGCGTGATGCATTTAAAATGGTGATCAGTAAAAACCAAGCTGAACGTGTCTCTGTACCGTTACGTTATGCTGATTTACCTGATGAATCCGTCTTCTTACTAGAAAAAGAGCATTGTTTAACTGAGCATGCTGTTTCTGCGTGTAAGCTAACAACGAAAGAAAAAATTAATCCATTCACTGCAACTAGCTTGCATACCTTGGTTCAGATGGTAGCCAATGGATTAGGAACGACATTTATTCCCCAAATGGCAATTGAGCACGGTATCTTAGATAACCAGAATCTGGTGGTGATTGAACCACCAGGCCAAGCGGCATTTCGTGAAATAGGATTAGTTTGGCGACCAACGTCTAGTAGGGTTAATACCTTTGAAAAGCTTGCCTCTCTCGTTGAAACCTTATTATAAGTAAATTATCACTATATTAGAGAAGTCTGAATGGGTGCCGTTATTATTTGAAATGATAATAAGTGGTATTTTTCAGGCTTTTTTTATTTAACTTTGTCGTCATAATAAAAAATCATTAATTTGGATTAAAATATTGAAAATTAATAATTGAACGGAATTTTAATCTTTTTGTTGTTGTGGGTTTAAGTTGCTGTTTTGATGGATTATTTTGTTTTGCATCACAAACAAAGAATAGTGATATTTATCAGTATATTCCTCCTTTGTTTAACTACTGTCTTAATAATTACTTTTAAAATATATTAAATCAGATAATTACCTTTCTTTGATAAAATTATTTTTGTTTAAAACAAATATTATCAATAAATTCAAATTACTTGATTTTGTAATAAAATTACGTAACTACATACAAAAAATATCATTATTAAAACAAATTATTGATTCCGAGTTATTTACTGACTTTTGTTTTAATTTAGTGTTTTGACTTTTTACTCTAATTTTTTTAACTATTTGTTTTAATTTAATTTTGTCGTTTTATTGTGATTTTAATCAGAAACGGTGAAATTTGCTTTTTGTTATATGTTGCGGCAACGTAAAGGGAAAGTTAAGAAATAAACAGTATTAAAAAGCTCTTGAGGCTTATTGATAAAAGTAGTGATTAAGTTACAAGGATGGGGCGTTATGGCAGATACAGCGGTTCAATCTAATTACCAAATGAAATTATCATTACAGCAACCGTTAACAGAAACTCAGCGTGAAATCCTAACTGATGACGCTTTGCTTTTCTTAGAACGTTTAGTGGATCGTTTTGCAGAACGTGTTCCATTGTTGCTAGAAGATAGAGAACGTCGTCAATGTCTGATAGATAAAGGGCAATTACCCGACTTCAATCCTGAAACAGAATCTATTCGACAAGCTGAATGGAAAATTCAGAATATTCCAGCAGATTTGCAAGACCGACGAGTTGAAATAACAGGTCCAGTCGATCGTAAAATGGTTATTAATGCACTTAACTCTAATGTAAAAGTGTTTATGGCTGACTTTGAGGATTCCTTCGCGCCTGCATGGAATGAAGTTATTGAAGGTCAGCGTAATCTACGGGATGCGGTGAATGGTACGATTAGCTATACCAACCCCAACACTGGTAAGCATTATCAACTTGCTGATGATCCTGCAGTATTAATCTGCCGTGTGAGGGGATTACACCTTCCAGAAAAACATGTTCTGTGGAATGGAAAACCCATCCCAGGGGCGCTATTAGACTTTGCCTTATACTTTTTCCTTAATCAAAAAGCATTGTTAGAAAAAGGCAGTGGTCCTTATTTCTACCTACCAAAACTACAGGCATATCGTGAAGCCGCATGGTGGAGTGATGTATTTAGTTACACCGAAGATGAATTCGGTTTAACGCGCGGAACGATTAAAGCAACGGTACTTATTGAAACATTACCTGCTGTGTTTGAAATGGACGAAATTCTTTTTAGTTTGAAAGAACACATTGTTGGGCTTAATTGCGGTCGTTGGGATTATATCTTTAGTTACATTAAAACACTTCGTCAGTATCCCGATCGTATCTTGCCAGATCGCCAAGTTGTAACAATGGAAAAACCGTTTCTTAATGCTTATTCACGTTTACTGGTGAAAACCTGTCACCGTCGTGGCGCATTTGCGATGGGAGGCATGGCTGCTTTTATTCCATCTAAAGAAGTAGATCGTCAAGCATGGGTGCTTAATAAGATTCAAACAGATAAAGCACTTGAAGCGAGTAATGGTCATGACGGTACATGGGTTGCACATCCAGGTTTGGCTGACACCGCTTGTGGAGTCTTTGATCAGGTACTTGGTGATCGTAAAAATCAATTAGATATTACCCGAGATGACGATGCGCCGATTACTGCCGATGAGTTATTAGCACCGTGTGATGGTGAACGCACAGAAGAGGGGATGCGTCATAACATTCGTGTTGCGGTGCAATATATCGAAGCTTGGATCTCCGGAAATGGCTGTGTACCTATCTATGGCTTAATGGAAGATGCAGCAACAGCTGAAATATCGCGTGCTTCAATATGGCAATGGATTAAACATGGTAAAGCATTATCAAACGGTAAAGTCGTAACTAAAGCTTTATTTGAGCAAATGCTAATAGAAGAAATGAGAGTTGTAGAAGCTGAGGTCGGTGACGAGCGATTTAAGCAAGGGCGATTTGATGAAGCTGCAGCATTAATGGCAAAACTAACGACAAGTGAAGAGTTAGATAATTTCTTAACCCTTCATGGCTATGAATATTTGAATTAAACGCAGTCGCGTTTGAGTAAAACTGAGGATCCGCGGTAGTTGAGGGTAAGCAGTAATAGAACCACCTTAGAACGTAATATCAATTGACCATCATACCAACGGATTAATGCGGACAGAGACGAGGGATACCACTATGACATTAACACGCCAACAGCAAATCGAAGCAATTGAAAAAGACTGGGCAGAAAACCCACGTTGGAAACATGTTAAACGCACATACACTGCGGAAGAAGTCATTAACCTGCGCGGCTCATTTGCACCTGCAAATACGATTGCCCAGCGTGGTGCAGATAAATTATGGCAATTAGTGAATGGTGATGCCAAAAAAGGCTATGTAAATTGTCTTGGCGCTTTAACTGGCGGTCAGGCAGTACAACAAGCAAAAGCTGGTATTGAAGCGATTTATTTATCAGGTTGGCAGGTTGCGGCTGATAATAATACCGCATCGACCATGTATCCTGATCAATCTCTCTATCCTGTCGATTCAGTACCAGCGGTTGTTAAGCGTATCAATAATTCGTTCCGTCGCGCAGATCAAATTCAGTGGGCGAATGGTGGTACTCCTGAAGATGGCGTTGATTACTTTTTACCTATTGTTGCTGACGCAGAAGCTGGATTTGGTGGCGTATTAAATGCGTATGAATTAATGCGTAGCATGATTGAAGCAGGGGCAGCTGGTGTTCACTTTGAAGACCAATTAGCATCGGTGAAAAAATGTGGTCATATGGGCGGCAAGGTACTAGTACCAACACAAGAAGCTGTACAAAAGTTAGTTGCAGCTCGTCTTGCGGCTGACGTGGCGGGAACAACGACTTTAGTGATTGCTCGTACTGATGCCAATGCAGCAGACTTATTAACATCCGATTGCGATCCTTATGATAAAGATTTCATTATTGGAGAGCGTAGTTCAGAAGGCTTTTACCGTGTTCGTGCTGGGATTGATCAAGCTATTGCCCGTGGCTTAGCGTATGCGCCTTACGCTGATTTAATTTGGTGTGAAACAGCAACGCCATGCTTAGAAGAAGCACGTAAGTTTGCAGAAGCCATTCATGAACAATACCCAGATCAACTACTGGCTTATAACTGTTCACCTTCTTTTAACTGGGAGAAAAACCTTGATGCTGAAACCATTGCTAAATTCCAGCAAGAACTTTCAGACATGGGCTATAAGTACCAGTTCATTACATTAGCGGGTATTCATAATATGTGGTTCAACATGTTTGAATTAGCCCATGCTTATGCGCAAGGTGAAGGAATGCGTCATTACGTTGAAAAAGTTCAGCGCCCTGAGTTTGAAGCGGCCGATAAAGGTTATACCTTTGTTGCTCACCAGCAAGAAGTGGGAACAGGGTACTTTGATACCATGACCAATACTATTCAAGGTGGTAATTCTTCAGTGACCGCATTGACTGGGTCTACAGAAGAAGAGCAGTTTAAGTAAACGTAAAAACAGTTTTAAGATAACGTGTTTATAGTAGTGACTATCCTAGCAGTGTTGTTATCGACAGTACTCATGTATTAAGCCGCATATAATACGAGTATTTGTTAATTACGTTATCATCGGGGAGCAATGATGCTCCCCTTTTTTATTAATCAAGAATATCAAGGGTATCTAAATCCGGTTCAATAGGGTCGACTTCTTCTTGCATTTCTAGCAGTGAAATTGCAATTGATACAAAATCACTATCTGTAATAATACCCACTAACTTTTTATTCTTTAGCACGGGTAAGCAACCTATTTTATGCTTTTGCATATAAAGTGCTGCTTCTTTTAATCCTGCACGATAATCCACACTCATTATTTTTGTTTTCATGCCTTGTTCAATTAAAACATCAAGTGGGGAAGATAGTGGATTTTCAATAATTGATTTTAGATTGGAATCTTGGGCTGACAAAATATCGCGCTGGCTTACTAACCCAATAAGTTCATTGTTGTGGTTGGTGATCGGTATATGGCGAATAGATAAAGTATCCATCATTTCTTTCGCATCAAGCAACGTATCATTACGTGACAAAGTACGCGGTTGGGGTGTCATCATATCGGCAACGGTAAACATATAAACCTCCATGCAATACTGCAAAAAGTCGCGAACGGTGGTTCTATTCGCTGATCTTTTTTCAATATATCGGAATATGTTGTTAGAACGCATGATGAATATCAAATATTTCAATATAATATTTGTGGTCTTTATTCCTTGGTGGGATGAGTGTTTAATTCAGACGATATGAAAGAAATTCTCATATTACGAGATCTAAATTACAGTTGGGTTTCGCATCTTAAGGGAAGTTAAGTATATAATGCCCGCTTGCTGTGATTTAGGGCGTAATACAATGCAAGTTTCAGATTTTGATTTTGACTTACCAGATGAGCTGATTGCTCGTTATCCTCAACCTGAACGTACCGCGAGTCGTTTATTACAAATGACGGGCAATACGGGTGAATTGGCACATAAAGGTTTTAAAGATGTGCTCGATCTTGTACAAGCTGGTGATTTACTTGTATTTAATAATACTCGTGTGATCCCTGCGCGTATGTTTGGACATAAAGCTTCAGGTGGTAAAATTGAAGTTTTAGTTGAGCGTATGCTTGATGAAAAATCTATTTTAGCGCATGTTCGTGCCTCTAAGCCGCCGAAACCAGGTAATGAATTATTACTGGGTGAAAATGGTGAGTTTTCAGCTGAAATGGTTGCCCGTCATGATGCATTGTTTGAAATTCGTTTTAATAGCGATAAAACAGTGCTGGAGATCTTAGATGCAGTGGGTCATATGCCGTTGCCTCCTTATATTGATCGCCCAGATGAAGATGCTGATAAAGAGCGCTACCAAACAGTATATAATGCAAAGCCTGGTGCGGTAGCTGCACCAACAGCAGGCTTACATTTTGACGATAAGCTAATGGCAGATCTAAAAGCAAAAGGTGTTAATTTTGCTTTTGTAACTCTGCATGTCGGCGCTGGTACGTTCCAGCCTGTGCGTGTTGATGATATCAATGATCACCACATGCACTCTGAATATGTTGAAGTTCCTGAAGAGGTTGTTACTGCTGTTAATGAAACACGTGCAAATGGCGGACGAATTATTGCTGTGGGGACGACATCTGTACGTTCATTAGAAAGTGCCGCACAAGATGCCTTAAAAAATGGTACTGAATTTAAGCCGTTTTTTGGTGATACTGAGATCTTTATTTACCCGGGGTATCAGTTCCAACTCGTGGATGCGTTAATTACCAATTTCCACTTACCAGAATCAACATTAATTATGTTAGTTAGTGCTTTTGCTGGTTATGAAAACACCATGAATGCCTATCATGAAGCAGTAGCCAATAAATACCGCTTCTTTAGTTATGGCGATTCAATGTTTATTACTCGTAAAGATGTATAAGGCTTAATTGGTATACATTTTTGATCGAGAAAAGATTGAGGCTGCTTTTTGTTACAATTGCAGCCTTTGTTGTGTCTGTAGCATAGTATAAATTCAATGATATTAAGCCAGTCACAACGTTACGTTCTTCCGCTACGCTTTAGGTTGTCATTGCCAATATGGTTTGATGAATTAAGGCGCAGTCGGCAATCATATATCTATATATTGTGATTGTTTTTTGTGGCTGATCAGGCGCTTGCCTGTGGGGCTAGGTCCTGTAATGGGAAATACGTCAGATTGTTTCTCTGGCTTTTGGAGGTTTTGTGAAATTTGAATTAGATAAAACGCAAGGCCGCGCTCGTCGTGGTCGTTTGCAGTTTGAACGTGGTACGGTAGAAACACCTGCGTTTATGCCGGTAGGTACTTACGGTACTGTTAAAGGTATGACACCTGAAGAAGTTAAAGATACGGGTGCTCAAATCTTACTGGGTAACACGTTCCACCTATGGTTACGTCCTGGTCAAGAAGTGATGAAATTACATGGTGATTTACATGACTTTATGCAATGGCAAGGTCCGATCCTTACCGATTCAGGCGGTTTCCAAGTATTTAGCCTTGGCTCTTTACGTAAAATCACTGAAGAGGGGGTTCACTTCCGTAACCCTGTTAATGGTGACAAGATTTTCATGGACGCTGAAAAGTCGATGGAAATTCAAAAAGATCTTGGCTCTGATATCGTAATGATTTTTGACGAGTGTACGCCATATCCAGCGACACACGACGAAGCGAAAAAGTCGATGGAAATGTCACTACGTTGGGCACAGCGCAGCCGTAATCATTTTGATAAACAAGAAAATCCAAATGCACTATTTGGCATTGTTCAAGGTGGTGTATACGAAGATCTTCGTGATGTTTCTGTTGAAGGTCTAACCAAAATTGGTTTTGACGGTTATGCGGTAGGCGGTTTAGCGGTAGGTGAGCCTAAAGAAGACATGCACCGTATTCTTGAGCACACGTGTCCACAACTTCCAGAAGATAAGCCACGCTACCTTATGGGTGTAGGTAAACCAGAAGATTTAGTGGAAGGTGTTCGTCGCGGTATTGATATGTTCGATTGCGTAATGCCAACACGTAATGCCCGTAATGGTCACCTATTTGTGACTGGCGGTGTGATCAAGATCCGTAATGCGAAACATAAAACAGACACAACGCCTTTAGATCCGCATTGTGACTGTTACACTTGTAAAAACTACTCTAAAGCGTATTTGTACCATCTAGATAAATGTAATGAAATCTTAGGTGCACGCTTAAATACAATTCATAATTTACGTTACTACCAACGCCTAATGGCAAGTATTCGTAAATCAATTGAAGAAGATCGTTTCGATGCGTTTGTAGAAGAATTCTATGCGCGTCGCGACCGTGAAGTTCCACCATTACAAAATGTTTAAAACGAGGACGTTATAAATGAGTTTCTTTATCTCACAAGCACACGCAGCAGCAGAAGGTGCCCCTCAGGGCGGAAGCATGCAGCTATTTATCATGCTTGGTTTATTTGCTGTTATTTTTTACTTCATGATTTATCGTCCACAAGCTAAGCGTGTGAAAGAGCACAAATCGCTAATGAGCTCGATGGGCAAAGGTGATGAAGTAATGACGAACGGTGGTCTACTAGGCCGTATCACTAAAGTTTCTGCTGAAAGTGATTACATCGTTCTAGCACTTAACGACAATACGGAAGTAACAATTAAAAAAGATTTCATTACTGCTGTTTTACCAAAAGGCACAATGAAGTCGCTTTAATATAAAAAACATTCGCTTTGAAGGATCATAGCAGTGCTTAACCGATACCCCCTGTGGAAGAACCTGATGGTGTTGTTCGCACTAATCATTGGTTTGCTTTATGCACTTCCTAACGTATACGGTGAAGATCCAGCGATTCAAATTACCGGGGCGCGTGGCGCCTCGGTTAATATGAGCGCTTTGGATACTGTCACCGAAGATTTAAAAAAGAACAATATCCCATACAAGTCAGCTGTTTTTGAAAAAGGCTCTGTGCTTGTCCGCTTTAACGATACTGATACCCAAATCAGTGCTCGCGATATCTTAAATAGTGAGTTAGGTGATGACTATGTTGTCGCACTAAATCTTGCCGCTTCCACTCCTTCTTGGCTTGAATCTATTGGTGCATCACCAATGAAATTGGGCCTTGATTTACGTGGTGGTGTTCACTTCTTAATGGAAGTGGATATGGATGCCGCTATGGATAAACTTCTTGGCCAACAAGAAGAAACATTCCGTACTGAGCTGCGTGAAGAAAAAATTCGTTACCGTGCAATCAGTAAAACAAAAGACAGTGTTCAAGTTCGTCTTCGTGATGAAGCGCAATTGGAACAAGCTGAACTCGCGTTAGAAAAATTGCATCCTGATATGCTGTTCACAACCAGTAAAATCAATGGTCGTTATGTATTAACGGCGAAGTTTACTGAAGAACGTTTACAGGAAATTCGCAATTATGCCGTCGATCAAAACATCACCATTTTACGTAATCGTGTAAATGAACTCGGTGTTGCTGAGCCATTAGTACAGCGCCAAGGCGCAAACCGTATAGTGGTAGAGCTTCCTGGTGTTCAAGATACGGCACGTGCAAAAGAAATTTTAGGTGCGACAGCAACGCTTGAATTCCGCGAAGTTGATAGTGAGGCTGATTTAGCTGCCGCTGCGGCTGGACGTGTTCCTGCTGGCAGTGAAGTAAAAATGACCCGTGATGGCCGTCCTGCGGTACTAAAAAAACGTGTCATTCTTGCTGGTTCACATATTACGGATTCAAGTTCGAGTGCGGATGAATATGGTCGTCCACAAGTTAACATCTCGCTAGATACCGAAGGTGGTAGCAAGATGACGGCTTTCTCGAAAAATAATATCGGTAAGCTGATGGCAACGGTTTTCACTGAATATAAAGACAGTGGTAAGCGAACGCCTGAAGGGAAAGTTATCCTGACTAAACACGAAGAAGTGATAAACCAAGCAACGATTCAATCTGCACTTGGCCGAAGCTTCCGTATTACAGGTATCGACTCTCAAGCTGAAGCGCACAACTTATCATTGCTATTACGTGCAGGTGCATTGATTGCGCCAATATCGATAGTTGAAGAGCGTACGATTGGTCCATCTATGGGTCAGCAAAACATTGATATGGGTGTACAAGCATGTATCTGGGGTATGGTTGCTGTAATGCTATTTACGCTACTTTACTACCGTGGATTTGGCATGATTGCTAACTTAGCATTGATAATGAACTTAGTGCTTATTATCGGCATCATGTCGATGATCCCTGGTGCTACCATGACCTTACCGGGTATTGCCGGTATCGTACTGACTGTCGGTATGGCGGTTGATGCCAACGTGCTTATTTTTGAACGTATTCGAGAAGAGCTTCGTGAAGGGCGTAGCCCGCAACAGGCAATTCAACAAGGTTATGGAAATGCCTTTAGCACGATTGCAGATGCAAACATCACAACCCTAATTACAGCAATTATTTTGTTCGCTGTGGGTACGGGGGCAATTAAAGGTTTTGCTGTGACATTATCGATCGGTATTTTAACGTCGATGTTCACTGCAATTATTGGCACACGTGCCGTTGTTAACTTGATCTATGGCGGTAAGCGCGTAGATAAGTTGTCGATTTAAGGAGTCGCAGAGATGAGAGAGTTATTGAATGCGAACAAAGTCGTCGACTTTATGCGTTGGTCAAAGTTTGCCTTTATCTTTTCATTGATAATGATCATGGGATCGATTGCCACTATCTCGACCAAAGGTCTAAATTGGGGCTTAGATTTTACAGGCGGAACGCTGATCGAAGTTAGCTTTAAAGAGCCTGCTAATTTACCTTTGATACGTGAATCGTTAGAGAAAGCGGGATTTGGTGATGCCGTTGTGCAGAACTTCGGTACTGCGCGTGATGTGATGGTGCGTTTACAGCCTCGAGAAGGTGTTAAAGGTGAAGTACTTGGTAACCAAATCCTTGATGCACTAAAAGACGGTACTGCACAGTCGGTTGAAATGCGCCGTATTGAGTTTGTCGGTCCTAATGTTGGTGATGAACTAGCAGAAGCCGGCGGCATGGCTATTTTAATCGCTTTGTTGTGTATCTTACTTTACGTATCACTGCGTTTTGAATGGCGTTTAGCGGCTGGTGCAGTGTTGTCGTTAGCACATGATATCATCATTACTGTTGGTATTTTCTCTGTGCTACAAGTAGAGGTTGATCTAACGATTGTTGCGGCATTACTAACAGTAGTTGGTTACTCACTTAACGATACTATCGTTGTATTTGACCGTATTCGTGAAAACTTCCGCAAAATGCGTAAAGGAAGTCCTGCTGAAATAATGAATTGTTCAATTTCGCAAACATTAAGTCGTACCTTAATTACATCCGGTACAACCTTGTTTGTTGTTATTGCGCTCTTCGCTCAGGGCGGATCAATGATCCATGGATTTGCATTAGCACTTCTGATTGGTATCACGATTGGTACTTATTCTTCTATTTACGTAGCATCAGCATTAGCGCTTAAATTGGGAATTACCCGTGAGCACTTAATGCCAACGCCAGTAGAAAAAGAAGGTGAAGAGCTTGATGCTATACCATAATCGGTTGGCATAAGTTCAGAATGATAGAGGACCGCTTGCGGTCCTTTTTTTATTTCTTTAATTCAAGAATATCAGCAAGTGTATTTTTTGTTTGATCCAGCCATTCATAACGACGTCGATACATTGCGCGTTTAGGGCGTGATATATCTTCAGGATTTCGACGTACATCTTCAGTAGGAAGTTGATAAAAATGATGATCATAATTTATCCCACCAAGGGCTTCCCAATGGCGGTTATAATCTGTTTTTATTCGAGAGTTTCCGTACCTTTTTGACTTATAACGTGCCACACAATAAGAGTGCGATTCTGTTTTTATTGCCAGTAAACGATCAACGTGCCAACAATTAGCGATAAAGGTCATGATTTTTATCATCATATCTTTAGGGCGTTGACCATGAAGTGTTTTTGTTAGTTTTTTTATTTTTAGGTTATTTTCATCACTGCTCGCAGGCCCTTGTATTCCGCCAATAATAAGGTGACGTTCAGCGCCTGTGTCATTTATCACAAAGGTAACGGTATAGAAATTATGCCCTTGAGCATCAAAAAGGACTAGGCTCAAATCCCCTTCTTTTTGAAAGCGACCATCAAAGGTAAGATTTAATGAGTACTCTTCTTCATCCACAACAAAAGAGACAAGTTGTAACCCTTTATCATTAGTGAATATTTGCTTACAGGTTTCTTGAGGAAGTACCTGAGTCATGAAACGATAATGATTAGTGATATAGTCAACACGTTGATTGGCAGTTGCAGAGTTTGTTATATACGGGCGAAAAGGTTTTTCAATAAAGCGGTTATGCTTCGTACATAGAGCTTCGAGCAATGTTTGGTCTATCCCATTAACAAGTTGTGTTAATGCAGACTTATAGAAAAGCCCCCGAGCTAGAAACTTGAGGCGATAAAGCCATAGCGGATTATATTTTTCTTCTAGATGCTCAGGATAGACAGTTTTAGAAAGTTGATAAAGTGATAATGTCTTATTCATGCTTATTTAGTATTTGTAATGCTTTTTAGTAATTGTAATGCACGTTGTTTAATTATGATATTGTTTTATTATTATATTGTTATAAAACAAAACGCCCTGCTGTATAACAGCAGGGCGTTTTTTTAATCTTACTGGATAATCAGTGGATTATTTTGCTAATGCGTCACTACCGAATTCACGGATTTTTGCAAGCATTGGCTTAACTACACGTGCATTACCAGCAACAATGTTGCCAGATGTTAGGTAGTTAGTGTTACCAGTAAAGTCAGCACAGATAGCACCAGATTCGCGAGCGATTAGTTCGCCAGCAGCAAGTTCCCAAGGCTTTTGACCTAGCTTGAATACACCGTCAACACGACCTGCAGCTAAGTAGCAAAGATCCAATGCAGTAGAGCCTGATTGACGCATGTCATCACAGTCTGCAAATAATGCATTTTGGATTTTTAGGTAGCTTTCAGCATGCTGTTTAGCGGCAAAAGGAAGACCTGTTGCTAAAACAGTTCCTGTTAGATCACGAGGTTGTGATGAACGGACACGCTGGCTGTTAAGCTGAGCGCCTGCACCGCGAGTCGCAGTGAATAATTCGTTACGTACAGGATCGTAAACAGCAGCAACTTCAGTGCGACCACGCATACGTAGTGCAACTGATACTGCAAAGTGAGGGTAACCGCGAACGAAGTTCATGGTGCCATCCACTGGGTCGATAATCCATTGACACTCTTTGTCACGTCCTTCTTTGTTACCAGACTCAGCTGCAATGATGCAGTGATCAGGGTAAGCCTTAAGGATTGTTTCGATGATGATAGCTTCTGCTTCATGATCGATATTGGTAACAACATCATTACCTTTATTAGCAACCTCAATAGATTGAGGCTTTTCTAGAGATTTAATGACATGGTCACCAGCCTTTCGCACAGCGCGAATGGCAATATTAAGCATCGGATGCATAGGATCTTCCCAACGGATGTTAAAGAACTAAAAAGCGGCGGCGAGTATAACAGAGCTAAAAAAAAAAGGAAGTGGTTATTTTTTCGGCATTGTTCCGACTATAGTGTGCGCTTTTGCTAGATATTACGTGTAACTTACTAATAAATAGTGTTGATTATCGTCATCTGATTATTGAATAGCAGTAATAGATAATTACTGGTATCAAAAACACATGTTTTCACCATTTTTATTATGGCTGTGCTAAAATCTGTCAGCTTTAGTTAATTGTTGGAATGTTGCTTCATCATGTTAGATAAAATTCGCGTTGTTCTTGTTGGTACGTCACATCCAGGTAATATTGGTTCAGCTGCACGTGCAATGAAAGTTATGGGTTTAACCAATCTGGTATTAGTTGATCCAGCTTGTGAAATTGACAGCCACACTATTGCATTGGCGGCAGGCGCTGCTGATGTTGTCGAAAACGCAAAAATCGTAAAAACATTAGATGAAGCGGTTGCAGATTGTGGTTTTGTTGTTGGTTCAAGTGCACGCTCTCGTACTCTTGAGTGGCCACAATTAGATCCGCGAGAGAATGGTATTAAAGTGGTTGCAGAATCTAATCAGCATCCGGTCGCTATTCTTTTTGGTCGTGAGCGTACAGGGTTAACTAATGAAGAATTACAAAAGTGTCATTGCCATGTATATATCCCAGCGAACCCTGAATATAGCTCATTAAATCTAGCGATGGCGGTACAAACAGTAAGTTATGAAGTCCGTATGGCTTATTTAGATTCTCAAAAGTATACGGGTAAAACGGAAGTTGAAGAATATCCTCGCGCTCAAGAGCTGGAAATGTTTTATGAGCACCTCGAAAAAGTCACTCGTCAAACCCGCTTCATAAATAAAAATCATCCTGGTGTAGTAATGGCTAAACTACGCCGTTTATTCACTCGTGCTCGCCCAGAGCAGCAAGAACTGAATATTTTACGCGGCATTTTGTCGTCAGTAGAAAAGACGATAGAAACGCTGGAAAAGAGCGGAAAATAGCCACATAATTCTAAAGGACTAATAACCTACTTAAACAGTCGGGTAAATACTTGACCAATTTAGTAGGTTATGAGATGCTTGCTTTAAATATTCAAGCAGGTAGCAGTGTTATGAAGTTGACTTCAAAGGGAAGATACGCGGTAACAGCAATGTTAGATGTTGCATTACACTCGCACAATGGCCCCGTTCCATTGGCGGATATTTCAGAGCGTCAAGGAATATCACTATCTTACTTAGAACAATTATTTTCGCGTCTTCGCAAAGCTGGTTTAGTAACAAGTGTACGAGGTCCAGGCGGTGGATACCGTTTAGGCGAAGAAGCATCTGATATTGCTGTTGGAATGGTGATCGCAGCAGTTGATGAATCAGTTGATGCAACCAAGTGTCATGGAAAAGGGGACTGCCAAGGTGGTACTCGTTGTCTAACTCATACGTTATGGCATGACTTAAGCGATCGCATTAGCGGCTTTTTAAATAACATCACTCTTGGTGAGTTGATGAAAGATAATGATGTACAAAGTATTTCTGATCGTCAGGATGAAATCCTGCAGGGAAATGCAAAAGCATCTTTTGGACATAAAAAATCACACGACAGCGCCACAATAGGTGTCGATGTCCGCTCCTAGAGACCAGACGTTCGTGTTTTCGGAGAAGAAAATGAAACTGCCAATATATTTTGATTACTCAGCTACTTGCCCTGTAGATCCTCGCGTTGCCGAGAAAATGATGCAGTGCTTAACTATGGAAGGTAACTTCGGTAACCCAGCATCTCGCTCTCACCGTTATGGTTGGCAGGCAGAAGAAGCAGTAGATACTGCTCGTGAACATATCGCTGATTTAGTAAATGCAGATCCACGTGAGATTGTATTTACCTCTGGTGCAACGGAATCTGATAATCTAGCGATTAAAGGTGCTGCACACTTCTATAGTAAAAAAGGTAAGCACGTTATTACCTGTAAAACAGAACATAAAGCGGTTCTTGACCCATGTCGTCAACTAGAACGTGAAGGTTTTGAGGTAACATACCTTGAGCCTGAATCTAACGGTCTTATTGATTTAGCTAAGCTACGCGATGCTATGCGTGAAGACACAGTTCTAGTTTCAATTATGCACGTGAACAATGAGATTGGTGTTGTTCAAGATATCGCAGCAATCGGTGAGCTTTGCCGTGAAAATAAAACGGTATTTCACGTAGACGCAGCACAATCAGCGGGTAAACTACCGATTGATGTACAAGCAATGAAAGTTGATATCATTTCTTTCTCTGCGCACAAAGCTTACGGTCCTAAAGGTATTGGTGCCCTGTACGTTCGTCGTAAACCACGTATTCGCTTAGAAGCGCAAATGCATGGTGGTGGTCACGAGCGTGGTTTCCGCTCTGGAACATTACCAACGCATCAAATCGTGGGTATGGGTGAAGCATTCCGTATCGCGAAAGAAGAAATGGACCAAGATTATCAACACGCGCTTAAATTACGTGACCGTCTGTTAATGCGTTTAGAAGGCATTGAAGAAATGTCTATTAACGGTGATTTAGAGCAACGTGTACCTCATAATTTAAATATTAGTTTTGCTTTCGTTGAAGGCGAATCATTGTTAATGGCATTGAAAGACCTTGCTGTATCATCAGGTTCAGCGTGTACATCAGCAAGTCTAGAGCCTTCTTATGTACTTCGTGCATTAGGTCTTAATGATGAACTAGCACATAGCTCTATTCGTTTCTCATTTGGTCGTTTTACGACGGAAGAAGAAATTGATTATGCAGCCGCTCAAATTAAAGGTGCCGTAGATAAACTACGCGAAATGTCACCACTTTGGGATATGCATAAAGAAGGTATTGATTTAAACACAGTTGAGTGGGCGCACCACTAATCTGCGGTTAGACTGTTTTCGAGGAAATTTATCATGGCATATAGTGAAAAAGTCATCGATCATTATGAAAATCCGCGTAACGTGGGTTCATTTGACAAAGATGATCAAAATGTAGGTAGCGGCATGGTGGGTGCACCAGCATGTGGCGATGTAATGAAACTTCAGATCAAAGTAACTGAAGAAGGCATTATCGAAGATGCAAAATTCAAAACCTACGGTTGTGGTTCTGCAATTGCTTCTAGTTCACTTATCACTGAGTGGGTTAAAGGTAAAACATTAGATGAAGCCGCATCAATCAAGAACTCTGCTATTGCTGAAGAACTTGAGTTGCCACCGGTTAAAGTTCACTGCTCAATCCTTGCAGAAGATGCAATTAAAGCGGCAGTTAGCGATTATAAAAAGAAACACGAGCAAAAATAACTTTCTGAGGTTTGTTGTATGGCCATTACTATCACTGAAGCGGCAGCAAGTCGCGTATCGACTTTTTTAGCCAATCGCGGCAAAGGCCTTGGTTTACGACTAGGTGTTCGCACTTCAGGATGTTCTGGAATGGCTTATATCCTTGAGTTTGTAGATGAACTCGATGAAGGGGATCAAGTCTTCGATGAAAAAGGCGTTAAAATTATCGTTGATGCAAAAAGTTTAGTTTACCTTGATGGAACTGAATTAGATTTTGCCAAAGAAGGCCTAAATGAAGGTTTTCAATTTAACAACCCTAACGTGTCTAGCGAATGTGGTTGTGGCGAAAGCTTCAACGTATAAACGTTTTTAGTGTTTCAGTTGAACCTGACTGCTAATCGTCTTTGGCGAGTTAGTTGTCAGGTTTAATTTTTATTGATGGTCATAATATGAATCATTTCGAATTATTCGGGTTACCTTTCCAGTTTGAATTGGATAACAGCCTTCTTGCCAGTCAGTTTCGAGAACTACAGCGTCGTTTTCATCCTGATAATTATGCGACAGCGTCAGAACGTGACCGTTTGTTGTCAGTTCAAAAAGCTGCGCAAATTAACGATGCATTTCAAACGTTAAAAAATCCGGTATCACGTGCCGAGTACATGTTGGCTGAGCGTGATGAAGATATTCGTGGTGAACAAAAAACCCTGCAAGATATGGCTTTTTTAATGCAGCAAATGGAACTGCGTGAAGCATTAGAAGCGATTCCTGATTCATCCGATCCTGAAAGTGCGTTATTTGATTTTGAGCAGCAAGCTTCTGCGATGTATAAAGAACAATTGGCGCAACTTGCTGAGTTATTGAATAATGAACAATGGCTCGAAGCGGCTGATTGCGTACGAAAATTAAAGTTTATTGTAAAATTGCGTGATGAAGTTGAGCGCCTTGAAGAGTCGCTATTCGATTAATCATCCACATGCGTTATTTAGATAGGAATGACAATGGCACTGTTACAGATTGCTGAACCGGGTCAAAGTGCTGCACCACATCAACATAAGTTGGCGGTGGGTATAGATCTAGGTACAACTAATTCACTTGTTGCTGCAGTTCGCAGTGGCGTTGCAGAAACATTAAATGATGCAGAGGGGCGTGCGATTTTGCCTTCTGTTGTTCATTTCGGTGACAATGAAGTCCTAACCGGTGATGCAGCCCGCGTTTTCGCTCAACAAGATCCAACCAACACGATTCTATCAGTTAAACGTCTAATGGGACGTTCACTGGCTGATATTGAGCAACGTTATCCGCAACTACCATACCAATTTGAAGCATCGGATAATGGATTACCTCAGCTTATTACGCGTAGTGGCAATGTAAACCCTATTCAGGTTTCTGCTGAAATTCTTAAATCATTAAGTCAACGTGCGGTTGATACGCTGGGTGGTGATCTTGAAGGTGTGGTGATTACGGTCCCTGCTTATTTTGATGATGCGCAACGTGCGGGTACAAAAGATGCAGCGAAATTAGCTAACCTCAATGTGCTTCGTTTACTTAATGAACCAACAGCTGCCGCGATTGCCTATGGCTTAGACTCAGGTCAAGAAGGTGTGATAGCCGTCTACGATTTAGGTGGTGGTACGTTTGATATTTCTATTTTACGTCTTTCTAAAGGTGTATTTGAGGTATTAGCGACGGGCGGTGATTCGGCATTAGGTGGTGATGACTTTGATCACTTGTTAGCAACGTGGATCTTAGAGCAAGCGGGTTACACTGAGGTGCTTTCAGCGCAGCAACGTCGTGCGCTACAAGACACGGCACAAGCGGCAAAAGTGGCGTTGACTGATGCAGATAGTGTTGAGCTTGATGTCTTAGGTTGGCAAGGTCAGATTAGCCGTGAGCAGTTCGATGCACTTATTCAACCATTAGTGAAAAAAACACTAATGGCGTGTCGCCGTGCATTAAAAGATGCAGATATAACAACTGATGAAGTCATTGAAACAGTGATGGTTGGTGGTTCAACACGCGTACCATTGGTTCGGGATATGGTCGGTGATTACTTCGGTAAAACACCGTTAACCTCTATCGACCCTGATAAAGTTGTTGCGATTGGTGCTGCGATTCAAGCTGACATTCTGGTAGGTAATAAGCCTGATTCTGATATGTTATTGCTTGATGTGATCCCGCTGTCACTAGGTATTGAAACGATGGGAGGCATGATTGAGAAAATTATTCCTCGTAATACGACGATTCCTGTTGCTCGTGCACAAGAGTTTACCACTTTTAAAGATGGTCAAACGGCAATGTCCGTTCACGTTGTACAAGGTGAGCGTGAAATGGTGAGTGATTGTCGTTCACTAGCACGATTTACCCTACGTGGTATTCCTGCGATGGCTGCGGGTGCTGCTCATATTCGTGTCACTTACCAAGTTGATGCTGATGGTTTATTGTCAGTAACAGCAATGGAAAAGAGTAGTGGCGTACAGTCTTCTATCCAAGTTAAACCATCTTATGGCTTATCTGAAGATGAAATTGCGACTATGCTTCGTGATTCAATGACCTATGCACAAGATGATAAAGATGCACGTGCATTGGCAGAACAGCAAGTGGAAGCAGATCGTGTTTTAGAAGGGTTAATCGCAGCACTTGCCGCTGATGGTGATACCTTATTGAGCACACAAGAGCGTGCCGAATTAGAAACAGTAATGATGGAACTAGTTCAATTGCGTCAGGGATCAGATTCTCGCGCTATTGAAGCTGGAATTAAGAAAACAGATAAAGCGAGCCAAGAATTTGCTTCTCGTCGAATGGATAAGTCTATTCGTCAAGCATTGGCTGGCCAATCTATTGATGAGGTTTAAGCATGCCTAAGATTGTTGTACTTCCCCACGAAGAGCTATGCCCTGAAGGTGCAGTATTAGAAGCAGAGTCAGGTGAGACAGTCCTTGATGTTGCACTACGTAATGGTATTGGAATTGAACATGCGTGTGAAAAGTCTTGTGCATGTACTACGTGTCACGTTGTGATTCGTGAAGGTTTTGATTCATTAAATGAAAGTGATGAACTAGAAGATGACATGCTTGATAAAGCATGGGGGCTAGAGCCTGAATCACGTCTAGGTTGTCAGGCTCGAGTCGCTGATGAAGATTTAGTGGTTGAAATTCCACGTTATACGCTAAATCTTGCCTCTGAGGCAGCGCACTAATTATAAAAAAGGTTGCCATTAGGTAGCCTTTTTTTTTATCTCAGCGTTATTATTAGTTTATCTATCAATATATAAGAAGGTATTTTGATGAGCTTAAAATGGATTGATTCGCTCGATATTGCTATTGAGTTATGTGAACAGCATCCTGATGTTGATCCAAAAATAATTCGCTTTACTGATCTTAATGAATGGGTTCTAGCATTGGATGATTTTGATGATGATCCTACCCACTGTAGTGAAAGGGTGTTAGAAGCCATTCAAATGTGTTGGATTGAAGAAGCGGAAGAATAAACTGACGCAATAGAGTAAGCATCTAATTGATTGTAGAAACAATTGAATTAGGTGCTTTTTTTGTTTTTATTCGTAGATTAATATTTTAAATCTAATTGCAATCAGCGTACTTTACCCCCATAACTATTTATCTATAACGCATGTATTTGTTTAACACTGCGCAGTTGCTACATTCAAGGAGTTTTTAATGTCGACTATCATGGCTGTTTCTCTCACTCAACAAGCAGCGAATGCACAATGGGGTGTCAATGCCTTACTTAGCTTTAATGCTGAAGGTGCTGTTATTCATTTAATGGAAAATGAGCAACTTGCTAATATCCAACGTGCAGCCCGTCGTTTAGATACGCAGGGTATCAAACAGGTAGAACTTTCAGGTGAAGGTTGGGATTTAGATCGAACGTGGGCATTTATCCAAGGACATCGTGCATCTAAGCCTGGCAACAGTGTAGTTTGGTCGGCGTTAAATGAGACTGATGAAGCAGAATTACAAGCTCGAATCAAAGCGACTGAGTGGGTACGTGAAATTATTAACCAGCCAGCAGATGTTGTGCGCCCGTCACAGTTAGCGACACGTGCTGGTGAATTTATTAAATCGTTAGCACCAGAACATGTGACTTATAAGATCATCAAAGGTAATGACTTATTGGATGAAGGTTGGAACGGTATTCATGCTGTAGGCCGTGGCTCCGAACATCGTCCAGCGATGCTTCGTCTAGATTACAATCCAACGGGTGATGCTGATGCGCCAGTGTTTGCTTGTTTAGTTGGTAAAGGGATCACATTTGATTCCGGTGGCTACAGTATAAAACCCTCGGCTGGTATGACTGCGATGAAAGCCGATATGGGTGGTGCAGCATTAGCGACAGGTGGTTTAGCATTGGCGATGGCGCGCGGCTTAAACAAGCGTATTAAACTGGTGCTATGTTGTGCTGAAAATATGATCTCAGGTCGTGCATTAAAACTCGGCGATATCATTAAGTATAAAAACGGTACGACAGTTGAGATTTTAAATACCGATGCAGAAGGACGTTTAGTCTTAGCTGATGGCTTAATTTACGCGAACAGCCAAAATCCTGAATTAGTGATTGATTGTGCAACATTAACAGGCGCAGCCAAAATGGCGCTTGGTAATGATTACCACGCGTTACTAAGCTTTGATGCGGAATTGTCTCATACAGCATTAACAGCAGCGGCAGAAGAAAATGAAGGTATGTGGCCATTACCACTAGCTGATCTTCACCGTAACATGTTGCCATCAAATTATGCCGATCTTGCTAATATCTCAAGTGGCGATTTTATGCCTGGTGCAAGTACTGCAGCAGCATTCCTATCTTACTTCGTTGATGATTATAAAAAAGGCTGGATGCACATTGATGCCAGCGGTACCTTCCGTAAAAGTGCTAATGATCAATGGTCAGCAGGTGCAACCGGCATGGGTGTAAGAACACTTGCAAACATCCTAACTAAATAAGTTCCGTTTCAATATTAAAAGCCTTCTTACGATAAGAAGGCTTTTTGCATTATCAGAATTAGAAAGGAAGACTTCATCATGCTCAATGTTTATTTATCAACTGAAGAATCTAACGGTCCTTGGGGATTAAATTCGTTACTAAGCTATCAGTCAGATAGCGCTACAGTTCATTATCGAAGTGATTTTCCATTACGTCGTATTCAGCAGGCTGGTCGTCAAATTCAATCACAAGGTGCACAAGCTGTGCGTTTAGTAGGTGACGGTTGGAATTATGAGCGTCAATGGGCGTTTTACTGTGGTTTTGCTGCAACTATTACACCAGTAGAAATTCAATGGGCCTCTATCGATGAAGATGAACTCGAGCTGTTAAATGCTCGTCGTCATTGCTCTGACTGGCTACGTAAAACAGTTAACGCGACACCTGAAGAGATGTCACCTGAAAAGTTAGCCCATGAAGCAACCAGTTTTCTAAAAAAAATCGGTGGTGACAATATTCATGCACAACAAATTGTGGGCGATGAACTATTAGCTGATGGTTGGGTAGGAATATACAATGTTGGGCGCGGTAGTGTGCGACCTCCAGTCATGCTTGAAGTGGATTATAATCCCACTGGCGATCCTGAAGCGCCAGTATCGGCTTGTTTAGTTGGTAAAGGGATCACCTTTGATTCAGGTGGTTACAGTTTAAAACCTAGCGCAGGCATGGTTGCGATGAAGTGCGATATGGGGGGAGCTGCTACGGTTACTGCGGCGTTAGGTTATGCGATAGAGCAAGGACTACGTCAACGTGTGAAGTTGATCCTATGCTGTGCTGAAAACCTCGTATCAGGTAACGCTTATAAGCTTGGTGATGTGCTAAGTTATAAAAATGGTGTTACGGTTGAAATAGTTAACACAGATGCTGAAGGGCGCTTAGTGTTAGCTGATGGTTTAATTGCAGCTTCTGCGACAGGCGCACCACTGATCATTGATGCAGCGACGTTAACAGGCGCTGCAATGGTTGCAGTAGGTAGTGACTATAATGCAATTTTTGGTTTAGATAAGCCATTATTACAACAAGCACAGCAGTTATCCGATCTAGTCAATGAGCCAGCATGGCCATTACCGTTAGAAAAATGGCACCAAGAATATTGCCCGTCACCTTATGCTGACACTGCGAATAGTCGTGTACAAAAAGGAGGTGGTATGGGAGGCGCATCCAATGCAGCAGCGTTTTTGTCCCGTTTTGTTGACACCGAAAATAGTCGTTGGATTCATTTTGATTTAGCGGCATGTTTCCGAGATGGCGGAGATTCTCGCTGGGCCGCTGGCGCTACAGGGTTAGGTCTTGCTAATATCGCAGGTTTGTTGCTGTAACTTAAATTCATGAATTTGTTTTTGGCTCGCAGAAAGCAATAAGACTCAAAAGGAAAATATAATAATGACAATCGAAAGAACTTTCTCAATAGTAAAACCTGATGCGGTTAAACGTAATTTGATTGGTGCAATCTATCAGCGCTTTGAAAATGCGGGTTTGAATATTGTTGCGGCTAAAATGTTGCATTTAGACAGTGCGAAAGCACAAGGTTTTTATGCTGAGCATGAAGGTAAACCTTTCTTTGATGATTTAGTGGCATTTATGACATCAGGTCCTGTCATGGTTCAGGTACTTGAAGGTGAAAATGCTATCACACGTTATCGTGAACTAATGGGTAAAACTAATCCTGAAGAAGCGGCTTGTGGCACTATTCGTAGTGACTTTGCATTAAGTATGCGTCATAACTCGGTACATGGTTCAGATAGTCCAGAATCTGCCGCTCGCGAAATTGCATATTTCTTTGCTGAAGATGAAATTTGCCCACGAGGTGAATAAAGGTTTAACTCTAATAGAATTCAGTGAAAGGCACTAATGCGACACATTGAAAAATTAGGTTAATCATATTATTAACGGGAAGCATTGGCTTCCCGTTGTTGTATGTGGCGTTTTGAAATCGGCAACACTAAAATAACCTTAGAGTCTAGGTGTGGAAACCATGCCATAAAGGCTGTACAATTTCGCGCCTTAAACCCGAGATAACTAAGCCATCGATAGAGCTTGGTTATTTAGGCGCAGCAATAGTCATTTTTAGTGAGGCACCAACCGATGACAACTGTCAAAATCAATCTGCTGGATTTCGATCGCAAAGGTCTGCGTAAATACTTTGCCGAAGAACTTAATGAGAAGCCATTCCGCGCAGATCAGATCATGAAATGGATTTATCATTTCGGTTGTGATGACTTCGATCAAATGACCAATATTAATAAAAAGTTACGTGAAAAATTAAAGCGTGTCGCTGAAATTCGTGCGCCGCATGTATCAGAAGCTCAGTATTCAACGGATGGTACGATTAAATGGGCGATGCGTGTTGGCGATCAAGATGTTGAAACCGTCTATATTCCTGATGAAGATCGTGCGACTTTGTGTGTTTCTTCACAAGTTGGCTGTGCATTAGAATGTAAATTCTGTTCAACAGCACAACAAGGCTTCAACCGTAACTTACGTGTATCAGAAATTATTGGTCAGGTATGGCGTGCTGCAAAAGAAGTCGGTATTCAAAAAGACACGGGTCGTCGTCCAATCACCAACATCGTAATGATGGGAATGGGTGAGCCATTATTGAACATGAAAAACCTGATCCCTGCATTAGAAATTATGCTTGATGATTTAGGTTTTGGTTTATCTAAGCGTCGCGTTACAGTTTCAACCTCGGGTGTTGTATCTGGCCTTGAGCAAATGATTGATACGATTGATGTTGCTTTAGCTATTTCATTGCATGCACCAACGGATGAGCTGCGCTCTCAAATCATGCCAATCAATGATCGTTGGAATATTGAAACATTTTTGGATGTTGTTCGCCGTTATGTGAATTCAACGAATGCGAATCGTGGTCGAGTAACGGTAGAATACGTACTGTTAGATCATGTTAATGATGACATGGAGCATGCTCGTCAATTAGCGAAAGTATTAAAAGATACGCCAGCAAAAATTAACTTAATTCCGTTTAACCCGTACCCTGGCTCACCATATAAAAAGCCAAGTAACTCTCGTATTGATCGTTTTATGAAAACACTGATGGAATACGATTTCACAGTAACGGTTCGTAAGACACGTGGTGATGATATTGATGCGGCTTGTGGTCAGTTAGTAGGGGATGTTATTGACCGTACTAAGCGTACCCAAGCAAAATTAAATACGGGTGAACAAATTGCAGTAAAAGCGGTCTAAAAACAGACTACTATAAATAACTGCGCAATTTCACATGGATGTTGAGGTGAGCGAAAATGGTACGATGGAGCGTATATCCACTGTTGTCATGCCTATTATTTACGGGCTGTGCCACAGTTGATGTGGTAGATAATGGTAAAGAATTTGATGCCAAAGCTGCCTCAGAAGCGAGATTGAAC
This sequence comes from Photobacterium angustum, assembly GCF_002954615.1. NCBI lineage: Bacteria > Pseudomonadati > Pseudomonadota > Gammaproteobacteria > Vibrionales > Vibrionaceae > Photobacterium > Photobacterium angustum. The sequence continues at coordinate 384,017 of NZ_MSCJ01000001.1, forward strand.
CTCGGGCTAAACTATTTAAAAGATGGCCAGTGGGAGCGTGCACGAGAAAATTTGGAAATAGCATTAAGGTATGATCCTGATTACTACCGTGCACAAATTTCGATGGCTTATTATTATCAAAAAGTTGGCGAAAAAGACGCTGCAGAGAAAATGTACCGAAAAGCATTAAAACATTCACCTAAAAATGGCGATGTTTTGAATAACTATGGTGTATTCTTGTGTAGTGAAGGGCGTTACGATGAAGCCATTGCCGCTTTTGTTAAAGCGATAGAACAACCTTATTATTATCTGATTTCGGCAAGTTATGAAAATGCAGGCTTATGTAGTCGTAAGCAAGGTAATTTAGAAGCAGCGACGGGTTATTTTGAAAATGCGCTTTCCCATGACCCGTACCGACCGAGATCTATGTTGCAACTGGCGCAAGTTGAAATTGAATCTAACAATTTTAAAGATGCTCGCGTACAGTTATTCAAATTTAATAAGAGATATGGGTACACAGCAGACAGTTTGTGGTTGCTCATTCAGTTGGAAAGACAAGCTGGACGTTTAACGCAGTCAAAAAAATACGCTATTTTGCTGAAAGAGAAATACCCAGACTCTCTGCAATATCAGAATTATTTGGCCAATGAATACTGAAAATAATGAAGAACAAAAAATAACAGAAGGAACACTGCTTCCAGGTGACGTACTCCGTCAAGCTCGAGAGCAACTAGGCTATTCACAAAAGGACATTGCGAACCGTTTGAGGTTGCGACTTTCTGTTATTGATAACATAGAAAACAATCGATTTGATCAAGCCCAATTAGCCACGTTTACGCGTGGCTATGTGCGTTCATATGCAAAATATGTCGGCTTGGAAGAAGAAGCTGTACTAGCCTTACTTGACAAATGTGGACACACCAAGCCAAAAGCTCAAGAAATGCAAAGCTTTTCACGTCGAACGAAACGTGAAGCACATGATAGTCGCATTATGGGATTAACATGGATTCTTGCTGCTGTTTTTGTTGGTGTAACCGCTGTTTGGTGGTGGCAAAATATTCATTTAGAACAAGCGCCAGTAGCGACAACAACTACAGCAGATCAAACGGTTGCTCATGAAAAGCAAGAGCAGGGGTCTGATGAAACGATAGTTACAACTTTAAATGGTGATGATGCATCAATCAGTGCTACTCAACCAGCAACGGTTGATACTGATGTTGATCACTCAGCACCAACTAGTACTGAACAAAAAAACGCTGCATCTACAACATCTGCTGATGCTGCGACAGATTCATCTCCAACAAGCGTATCGACGGCTGCAACGGGTACAACAGCTGAAGCGTCAACAACACCAGCTGAGAATGCTGCAACAGCCTCAACATCAGTATCAACAGCCACTGATGCTACTGCAAATGCATCAACAACAGCTAATACAACACCTGTTGTTGATGCAACTGCACCACAGTTACAGTTAAAGTTTTCAGCTGATTGTTGGATAGATGTTCGTGATGCAACGGGTAAACGATTAGAGTCTGGTATCAAGAAAGCTGGTCAAGTATTAGATTTAGAAGGTAAAGCTCCATTTCGTGTTCGACTTGGCGCACCTAGTGCCGTTAAAATTAACATTAAAGGCCAACCTTTTGATTTAAGTCGTTACCCTGCGTCTAAACCAGTAACACTTAAGCTACCGCAGTAATGTAGAGAAAGAGCAATGCATAACGAATCACCAATTATACGCCGTCAATCGAGCCGAATTTATGTCGGTAATGTTCCTATTGGCGATGGTGCACCTATCGCCGTTCAGTCGATGACCAATACTCGTACAACAGATGTTGAAGCTACTGTTGCACAGATCAAGGCATTAGAAAAAGTTGGTGCTGATATTGTACGTGTCTCTGTACCGACGATGGATGCAGCGGAAGCTTTTAAATTGATCAAGCAACAAGTGAATATTCCGCTAGTTGCTGATATTCATTTTGATTACCGCATTGCACTTAAAGTGGCAGAATACGGTGTGGATTGTTTACGTATTAACCCTGGTAATATTGGTCGTGAAGATCGTATTCGCTCTGTGGTTGAATGTGCTCGTGATAAAAACATCCCTATCCGTATTGGTGTTAATGGTGGCTCTCTTGAAAAAGAGATCCAGCAAAAGTACGGTGAACCGACACCTGAAGCACTGGTAGAGTCCGCAATGCGTCATGTGGAAATATTAGACCGTTTGAACTTTGACCAATTTAAAGTCAGTGTTAAAGCGTCAGATGTTTTCCTTGCTGTTGAGTCGTATCGTCAGCTTGCGAAGCAAATAATTCAACCCCTTCACCTTGGTATTACCGAAGCCGGTGGTGCTCGTGCTGGTTCAGTTAAATCAGCCGTTGGTTTGGGTATGCTTTTGTCAGAAGGAATTGGTGATACCTTACGTATTTCTCTTGCAGCTGATCCTGTTGAAGAAATCAAAGTTGGTTTTGATATCTTAAAATCATTACGTATTCGTTCTCGTGGCATCAACTTTATTGCTTGCCCAACATGTTCACGTCAAGAGTTCGATGTTATCGGTACGGTAAACGAATTAGAACAACGCTTAGAAGATATCGTTGTTCCAATGGACGTTTCAGTGATTGGTTGTGTGGTTAATGGACCAGGTGAAGCAGAAGCGTCTCACTTAGGCATAGCTGGTGGTAACCGTAAGAGTGCTTTTTATGAAGACGGTATTCGTCAAAAAGAGCGATTTGATAACGATAATGTAATCGATCAGCTTGAGAGTAAAATTCGAGCAAAGGCATCAATGTTAGATCAAAACAATCGCATTGATGTAAAACAACAAGATATATAATCAAAAAACCATGCTCATATCGGTGAGCATGGTTCACTATTTCAAAAAGAAATTATATATTCGATTCTAATACCCAGCGGTTAACGAGAATAAACGTGGCGAAACAAATTCAAGCAATTCGAGGCATGAACGATTGCCTTCCTACACAATCTCCACTTTGGCAAAAAGTCGAAGGTACAGTTAAACAAGTGATCAGTGCATACGGTTACAATGAAGTTCGTATGCCGATTGTTGAATCAACACATTTGTTTAAACGTGCTATCGGTGAAGTGACCGACGTTGTTGAAAAAGAAATGTACACTTTTGAAGACCGTAACGGTGATAGCTTAACGCTACGCCCTGAAGGGACTGCAGGTTGTGTGCGTGCTGGCATTCAAAATGGTTTGCTATACAACCAAGAACAGCGTCTTTGGTACATTGGTCCAATGTTCCGTCATGAGCGCCCACAGAAAGGTCGTTACCGTCAGTTCCACCAAGTAGGTGTGGAAGTATTTGGTCTTAACGGTCCAGATATCGACGCTGAACTTATCATGATGACTGCACGTCTATGGCGTGAGTTAGGTATTCACGAACACGTTCGTCTAGAGTTGAACTCAATCGGTTCACTAGAGGCGCGTGCAGAATACCGTAAAGCATTAATCGCTTTCCTTGAGCAACACTTAGATGTGCTTGATGAAGATGCAAAACGTCGTATGTACACCAACCCATTACGTGTACTAGATACCAAGAATGCTGCAATTCAAGAAATCCTAGTTGATGCGCCTAAGCTTTCTGAGTACTTAGATCCAGAATCTAAAGAACACTTTGATGGTTTATGTGAACTATTAGACGCTGCTGGTATCAAATACCAAGTAAATGAACGTCTTGTACGTGGTTTAGACTACTATAACCGTACTGTATTTGAGTGGATCACAGAGAGCCTTGGCGCACAAGGTACTGTTTGTGGTGGCGGTCGTTACGATGGTCTAGTTGAACAACTAGGTGGTAAAGCGACACCTTCTGTTGGTTTTGCGATGGGTATTGAGCGCCTAGTATTACTAATGGAAGCACTAGAACAAGACGAAGTTCGTCGCTCAGTAGACGTTTACGTGGTAACAGCGGGTGAAGGTACACTGGCTGCAGGTATGACACTGGCTGAGAAGCTACGTACTGAAGTATCAGGTTTACGTGTGATGACGCACTTTGGTGGCGGTAACTTCAAGAAGCAATTTAAGCGCGCAGACAACGTTGGCGCAGCTGTTGCATTAGTTCTTGGAGAAAATGAAATTGCTGAGAACACCGTAGTAGTAAAAGACTTACACGGCGGTGAGCAGACGACCATGGCACAGGATGAGGTTGCTGCAAAACTGGCAGCACTGATTTAAGAGAGGACAGGAAGTGAACGACTACGCCACAGAAGAACAACAGGTTGAAGCGATTAAATCGTGGTGGCAAGAGAACGGCAAAGCCGTTGTTCTAGGTGCCGTGATTGGTTTAGGTGGTCTTTGGGGCTGGCGTTACTACCAGTCTGAAGTACATGCTGCAAAACACGTTGCATCTGATAGCTACACACAAGTTGTTTCCGCGCTTGATGAAAACAGCAAAGACGCAGTCGCTGAAGCAAAAACGTTTATTGATGCGAATAAAGATAGTCAATATGCGGTACTGACAGCACTACAACTAGCGAAAGTTCAGGTTGATAACAAAGATCTGGATGGTGCGGTTGAGCAACTTCAGTGGGTGATTAATCACACCAAAGACGAAGCCATTTTGCCATTAGCAACAACACGTTTAGCTCGTATTTATGCTGAGCAACAAAAATTTGATGAAGCATTGGCTGAGCTTAAAAAGGTAACATTACCAAGTTGGAAGTCAAAAGTCGCTGAACTGCGTGGTGATATCCTGCTACAAAAAGGTGATATTACAGGTGCACGTGAAGCATATGTAGAAGCTCAGCAAGAAGGTTCATCACCTGCGCTGCAAATGAAGCTTGATGATTTAGCGCAATAAGGCAGATGATGATGCATAAGGTGTTAAAACGTGTTTTGGCCGTTGCTGTTGCAGTAAGCGTGCTATCGGGTTGTGCAAGTGAAGTCGATTCAATTCAAATGGCGCCATTGCCAAAGGTTGATAATACTTTCACACCAAAAACAGATTGGAGCCGTAGCGTAGGTAACGGTGTTTCTGGTTATTACTCAAAACTTACACCCGTTGTTGGGGTAGATAAAGTGTACGTTGCAGATCGTGATGGTTTGATCGAAGCACTTAACCCAGCAAATGGTAAAGTTGAATGGAAAACTGACCTAGAAAAAGACAACAGTGCGTTGTTGACTGGTGGGCTTGTTTTAGGTGATGGTAAACTGTTCGTTGGTACTGCCAATGCAAAAGTCATTGCACTTGATGCAGAGACGGGTAAAGAAGTATGGCGTACCACTGTTGCTGGTGAAGTTCTATCAAAACCACTTGTTTCTGATGGCTTAGTTGTTGTTAATACCAGTTTGGGTGTGCTGCAAGCGCTTGATGCTGAAACTGGTGCTTCTAAATGGCAAGTCAGTAATGAAGTTCCAACGTTGACATTACGTGGTGATAGTTCACCTGTTGCTGTTTCTGGTGGTGTGTTCTGGGGCTTAGCGAATGGACGTTTAGCTGGCGCGTTAATGTCTGATGGACGTATGTTGTGGCAACAATTGATTGCGGCACCAAAAGGTTCAACAGAAATTGATCGTTTAGTTGATGTTGATGCGTCACCTGTTATTGATGGCGATCGTTTATATGCTGTTGGTTATAATGGCACATTAGTATCGATCGATCTTCGTTCAGGTCAGATCGCTTGGAAACGTAACTATTCGTCAGCAACTGACTTTGTGATTGATGGTAGTGAGCTATTCTTAGTTACAGCGAAAGATCATATTGTTGCTGTTGATGCGCGTAGTGGTACTGAGCTATGGCAGAACACTGATTTACAATATCGCCAACTAAGTGCACCTGCTGTAATTGATGGTTATTTAGTTGTGGGTGATGCTGAAGGTTACTTACACTGGCTTGATACCCAAAGTGGCGAGTTTGTTTCTCAAGAATCAGTCGACGGTAGTGGTATTGCTGTACCGCCTGTTGCACTAGACGATAACGGCTTTATTGTTGTGACACGAGATGGTGAAATCAACAAAATGCAAATACCGCAATAAAACGGTATAATGTCGCTAGATTAATTTGTCGGCTCCAGCTGCGATACGTAGTTGGAGCCGTTGTTGTTATATCCGTTGAATATATTATTGTCGGATGAAGGTTCACAAAAATGTGAACTGGAGGCAAGAATGAACGGTAAAAATGTCAATAAGACTATGAAAAGTAAGAGGTAGTTATGATTCCTGTTGTTGCCCTAGTCGGGCGCCCGAACGTGGGTAAATCGACGCTATTTAATCGTCTTACTCGCACAAGGGATGCACTTGTTGCTGACTTTCCTGGCTTAACTAGGGATCGTAAATACGGTAGAGCAGAGCTAGAAGAGCATGAATTCATTGTTATCGATACCGGTGGTATTGATGGTACTGAGGAAGGCGTTGAAACAAAAATGGCTGAACAGTCATTAGCAGCGATTGAAGAAGCTGATGTTGTTCTGTTCCTAGTAGATGGTCGTGCTGGTTTAACGTCAGCAGACGAAGCAATTGCTAAGCACTTACGTAGCCGTCAAAAGCCAACATTCCTTGTGGTAAACAAGGTTGATGGTATTGATGCAGATAGTGCTTGTGCTGAATTCTGGCGTTTAGGCGTTGATGCAATGTACCAAATTGCAGCAACTCAAAACCGTGGTGTTACTGCATTGATGGAGCGCGCATTAGCACCGTTCTCTGACAAACTAAATGCAGAGCTTGCAGAAGAAGGTGAAGAGCAAGAACTTCAACTTGAAGATCTAACATCTGTTGAAGATATTGAGAAAGCAAACCTTTCTGAAGCGGATGCGGAAGCTGCCTATAAGCGTCTTCAAGAGCAGCCAATTAAGCTTGCAATTATTGGTCGTCCAAACGTAGGTAAATCAACACTAACAAACCGTATTTTAGGTGAAGAACGTGTTGTTGTTTACGATATGCCAGGAACAACGCGTGACTCTATTTACATTCCAATGGAACGTGATGGTCAAGAGTACGTATTGATCGATACTGCGGGTATCCGTCGTCGTAAGAACATGCACCAAGCGGTTGAGAAATTCTCAGTTATTCAAACGTTAAAAGCGGTTGAAGATGCTAACGTTGTATTGTTGATTATCGATGCTCGTGAAAACATTTCAGATCAAGATCTAAGCTTATTAGGTTTTGCGCTAAATGCAGGTCGTTCATTAGTGATTGCTGTGAACAAGTGGGATGGTTTAGATAACGAAGTGAAAGAGCGTGTTAAGTCTGAACTTGACCGTCGTTTAGGCTTCGTTGACTTTGCGCGTATTCACTTTATTTCAGCACTTCACGGTACGGGTGTTGGTCACTTGTATGAGTCAGTGATTGAAGCATACCAGTCTGCAACTAAGCGTATTAGTACTTCGCTACTAACGCGTATTATGCAAATGGCACAAGATGATCACCAGCCACCAATGATCCGTGGTCGTCGTGTGAAGTTGAAGTATGCTCACGCCGGTGGTTATAACCCACCGATCATTGTCGTTCACGGTAACCAAGTTAATGATCTTCCAGGTTCATATAAGCGTTACCTAATGAACTACTACCGTAAGTCATTAGAAATGATGGGTACACCGATTCGCATTCAATTCCAGAATAGCGAAAACCCATTTGAGACTAAGAAGCAGAAGCTAACTGTTTCTCAAGAGCGTCAGCGTAAGCGTTTAACGTCTGCACTGCGTGATCGTAAAAAGTAATATTTTACGATAAATAAATACGAAAAAGCCCGATACGTGAACTCTTAGAGTTAAAGCGTATCGGGCTTTTTGCTATTTATACTTTATCGAATTAATACATCAAAGAGTAAAGCTGACGGCGGTAAGAGGCTGCAATTGGATTGCCTTGACCTAATGCTGCAAGAATATCCATCATGGTTTTCTTTGCATTACCATCAGAGAAGTTCATGTCTTTACGTAAAATTGCAATCAATAACTCTAGCGCTTCTTCATTACGGTTTACTTGGCTGTATTGCACGGCGAGCTCATAACGTAATTCAACATTGTCAGGATCGGACGCTAGTTTCTGTTCTAGTTGTTGGATTTCTGGCGAGTTACCTGCTTGTTTGTGTAATTCTAATTTAGCAACTAAGCCTTTGTATTGTGCATCCTGATCTTGCATTGGGATTGTTGCAAGGATCGGCTCGGCTTCATCAAATAAAGCAGTTTCAATTAAGCACTCTGCAATAGCGAGTTTTACTAAGCTATCGTTAGGAAGTTGTGCTGACAGTTGGCGAAGTAGCGGTAGAGCTTGGGCGTACTCTTTATTATCAACTAATACTAATGCTTGTTTTAATGCGAGTTCTTCTTGGCTTGGCAGATGACGAGTTAGCATTTCACGTAATGTTTGCTCTGTTTGTGGCCCTGCAGAGCCATCAGCAGGTTGACCATCTTTAAACAGAGCAACAGTAGGTAAACCACGGACACCGAACTGAGAAGCGACCATTTGTTGGGTTTCACAGTTTAGCGAAGCAAGAATAAATTGCCCTTGGTATTCACGAGCAAGTTTTTCTAGCGTTGCATTCACTTCTAGCGTTTCAGGCATCGATGGCGCCCAAAAACTGATCACAACAGGCGTTTGCATCGATTGCTCGATAACCTGTTGCAGATTTTGTTCATTAATTTCTAGCGCAGTATTTTGGTACATGTAATTCGATCCGTTGACTATTTGAAAGGCTATACCAAATATATGGGGATGAATCGATGTGGATCAAGTTGAGATAATGAAACAGAAATTAGTAAGTGTTTAAAAAATGAGAAAGAACAGTATTAATTTCCGAATACCAGCAAAAGCGCTAACGTAATACACGCACACAGTAAGTTAATTTGGCGCAATGTCATATATACACCTTAAACGTAATGAAGAAAGAGCTAAGTTTGATAGTTAGCTTAAGTTATGGGATCACATTACATTTGTTATATGACAGTAATATTACGTTTTATGGAAAATATCATACTGGGTGAGGTTCTTAACTGGAGTGAGTGTTTTTTTATGTTTAGTGGTTATAAATCAGCGTATTAATCATTGTTGATTTTATAAATGTTGTTTTTATCACCACTTTTATAGGATAAGGAAACTGCCTAAAAACTATGGGTTTTAAGCAGCTTATTTCTTTGTTAATTACTTTTTATCAATAACTTATCAAGAAGTGATGTTGGTAGGATACGACGTAAAAAACCAAAAATATAAGTTGGTTGTGTCACGTAATAGCGTGATTTTGGGCGAGAGCTATTAATGATGTCTAATAGTGGGCGTAATACTGCATCTGGTTTTAACGTGAATTTGTTGGTTACCTCTTCTTTACCAAGGCGAGAGAGGGTGTCTTGGTAGTTGTCATAATGACGAGAGTTGTTCATATCAATATGACGTTCAAACATGCGTTTTGCGTTAGCGCGAAATTGGCTTTCAATTGGCCCCGGCTCGATCAAAGAAATACTAATCGGCGTATTGTCTAACTCTAAACGTAAGGTATCGGTATAGCCTTCAATTGCAAATTTACTGGCATTATATGCGCCACGATATTTCATAGCGACTAATCCCAGTACTGAGCTGTTTTGTACAATTTTACCGTAACCTTGGGCAAGCATCAGTGGGATGACTTGCTTGGTTAGCTCGTGCCAGCCAAAGAAGTTCGCTTCAAATTGTTCACGTAGAGCTGAGGTCGGTAAATCTTCTAATGCGCCGGGTTGTCCGTAAGCGGCATTATTAAATAACACATCTATTTTTCCATCCGTGATGGCTAAGGCTTGGCTTAAACCTTCAGTGATGGATGACTCAGAAGTGACATCCAATTGAACGCAGCGAATACCTTCTTGATTGAGCCTTTCTACATCCTCTGATTTTCGACAGCTAGCAACGACGTTGAAGCCTTGCTCAGTCAGTGTTTTTGCGCAGTAATAGCCAATACCAGAGCTACACCCTGTAATTAAAATAGATTGTGTCACTGTGAGCTTTCCTTGTTGAGATAAGGTTGAAGATGCTTTGCCATAAATTGAGCGATCAGCGGTTGTGCTTGTGCAGTTGGGTGAAGGCCATCTTTCATCATTAATTCTGGCTTTACAATAATATCGATTAGAAAAAACGGCAATAAAGGCACATTGGTGTCTTTACTTAATGATGGATAAGTATTGCGAAACAGTTCGTTATAACGTTTGCCATAATTCGGTGGGACTTCAATTTGCATTAATAGTGGCTGTGATCCCACTTTTTGGATCTCATTGATCATTTGGCTAAGGTTATTACGTAATATTTTAGGATTAAACCCACGTAAGCCATCATTCGCACCTAATTCGATTAAAACAAAATCAGGCTTATGTTGTTCTAATAACGCAGGTAATCGCGCTAACCCATTACCACTGGTATCGCCAGAGATACTTGCATTCACAATGGTCGTTGGTTGCTTTTGCTGTTCTAACAGTGGCGGCAGAAGTGCAGGCCAGCTTTTCTCTGCTGGCATCTGATAACCTGCACTGAGGCTATCGCCAAGAACTAACAGTGTTTGACTCAATGCGGTGGATGAAAACACCAGCATCAACAATGAAAGGATTCGTATCATGTCTGTCTCCGTAATTAAGGCACACTCTGTTTCAAAACAAGTCACGACTACCTTGTCGCCAATGACTATTTTGCAGGATGTTTCGCTTGAGGTCGAGCAAGGAGAATCTATTGCCCTTGTTGGCGTCTCTGGCGCGGGTAAATCAACTTTGATGACATTACTGGCAGGGCTAGATGTACCAACACAAGGTGAAATAGAGCTACTTGGTCATAACCTTTCTACGTTAGATGATGAACAACGCGCTCAATTACGTAGTGAATCTATTGGTTTCGTGTTTCAAAACTTCCTATTACTACCGACTTTAAATGCACTGGAGAACGTTACGTTACCGTGTTTGATCCAAGATAATGATGTGGATGTTGAGCGAGCAAAAGAATTGCTTGCAGTTGTTGGTTTGAAAGGGCGAGAAACCCACTTACCGAGTCAGTTATCCGGTGGTGAACAGCAACGCGTCGCGTTAGCTCGCGCTTTTATGATCAAACCGAAAATTTTGTTTGCTGATGAGCCAACAGGAAACCTCGATCAGCATACCGCAGCCATGGTTATTGAGCTGTTGTTTGAGCTTAATAAAAATAGTGGCACAACACTGGTGCTTGTCACCCATGACGATACATTAGCGGCTCGTTGCGATCGAATTATGCGATTAGATAACGGCAAACTCGCGAGGGATGAACGTCATGCAGAGTGATTCACTTTCGATGAAAAAACGTCCGTTCTTTTTACGTTGGGCGTGGCGTGAAATCCGACAAGGTCAGTTATGGTTAGTTACTTTGGCACTGAGCTTAATAATAGCCTGCGTATTTGCGTTATCGGCATTGGTAAGCCGTGTTGAAGGGATCATAGTTTCGCAAGGTCGCTCTGCGTTAGCGGCAGATATGGTATTGAAGTCATCGCAAGCGGTAGATTTACAAAAGTTATCAACCAATAAGGTCACCACCTCACAGCAAACTCGCTTTGGCACCATGGCATTTAGCGATAACGGTATGCAGTTAGTTAGCGTTAAAGCTGTTGATGCGAAATTTCCATTGCGTGGCGATTTACGATTACAAGCATCTGATCAGTCTGTGCACCATCATGTAAAACCCGGTGAGTTGTGGTTATCAGAACGTTTATTTTCGCTACTTGGTGTCCAAGTGGGCGATACACTAATGCTGGGTGATGGGGAGCTAACCATTAGTGGACGAATCTTAGAAGATCCTGAGTTGTCTTTTAACCCTTTTAGCCAAATGCCAGCAGTATTGATCAACAATCAAGACATTGCTGCCATTGGCGGAATTCAAGAAGGTAGCAGGATCAGCTATCGCTATTATTTTTCAGGCTCCGATTCAGATCTTGCTGATATTCGTAAAGCGATGAAGTTAACTCCAAGCCAGCGCTGGTTAACTGAAAACGATGCCGGGCGCAGTGGTGACTTTATAGAGCGAGCAAGGCAATACCTATCGCTGACTTTAGTGCTGGTGGTGCTCATGGCATCAGCAACCTTAGTGCTTACATGTCAGCACTATGCGTCGACGCGGATCACATCTGTCGCAATGATGAAGAGCCTTGGCGCAAGTCGTCGTTTTTTATGGCGATGGTTATTACAACAAATTGCGGTTGTGTTTTCAGTCGCGATTGGCGTTGGTTTACTGTTGGGTTTTTGGCTCGAATGGTTACTGCGCTATCCACTGCAACAGTTGTTACCTGATGAATTACCGACTATTGGTTTTGCGCCATTAGTGATCAGCTTACTGCTCGCTCTTTTCATTTCATTACCAGCATTGGGTATTCCGCTTTCCCGTTTAGTGAATGCTTCTGCTATGAATACGGTACAAGCAACCCAGACTCCGACGTCTAAATTCTCAGCTATATGGTTGTTGTTGATCTTCCCTGTTTTTGCAGCGGTATGGTGGATTGGTAGCAATGTATTTGTTTGGCTCACTTTATTGGGCATGGTGGCATTGTTAGTGTTACTGGCTTTAGTTGGCCTTGCTGCTATTGCTTTACTTAAGAAGATTAAGCTTGGCTCTGCTTATGCATTGGCGTTAAGTCGTGTGAATCGTAGTAAAGCGAAAACTGCGACGCAATTGGCGGCATTGACGTGTTCGTTAATGCTATTAGCTGTGATTGGGTTATTACGTAACGAGCTACTCGCAGATTGGAAAAATACCTTACCTGTTGATGCGCCTAACGTGTTTGCACTTAATATTGCGCCAGAGCAGCAACAAGCCTATTTAGCTTATTTGGATGAGAACAAGTTGGAGCGTTCAGAGGGTTACCCAGTGACGCGCGGACGATTGGTTGCGATTAACGAAGAACGTTTTTATTCGAATGAAGAAAATAGTAGTGAGGAACAAAAAGCAGATAGTGATTCTGAAAATAGTCGCTCTCGAGATGAATCTTTACGTCGAGAGCTAAATTTTACATGGGCGAAAACATTGCCGACTCACAATGAGGTGATTGCGGGTAAGTGGGGAAGTAGCTCTGGCGTTTCAGTAGAATCAGGTGTAGCGAAACGCTTAAATATTGCACTGGGTGACAAGCTGGCTTTTACTGTTGGTGGATTAGAATTTAACGCCACAGTAAACAGCATTCGTGATGTGGAATGGCGTAACATGAAGCCGAATTTCTATTTCATTTTCACCCCAGATGTATTGCAGTCGTTTCCTGCGACATGGCTAGTTAGCTTTAGAGTTAATGATCAGCAAAGCGATTTACTTAATACCTTAGCCAGTAATTATCCAACCGTTAGCGTGCTTGATTTACGTATGATGGCAACACGGATTCAAGCTTTATTAGCCCAAGTGAGTTGGTCACTTACGGTATTAGCTGGCTTAGGTGTACTGAGTGGATTACTACTCATTATGACTTTATTACGCTTGAGTATTTCGGAGCGTCAAACAGAAATTCAGCTTTATCGCACACTCGGTGCCAGCCGAAAACGCATTGCCGCTACCTTGTGGTTTGAATACGGCATTATCGCGTTATTGGCAGGTATTATTGCAGCTATTGGCGCTGAATTTGTTGTCGGTTTGCTAGTGGTGAAAGGCTTTGAACTGCCGTTTACTATACATCCATTTATGTGGTTAGGCTTACCTGTGTTGGCAATTGGGCTGGTGTATTTAGTATCACGATCGCAGATCAAGAAGTTGTTGTTGCCGTTGCGTTGATAGGACGTTTATATAATTAATAGTGTTTGATGTAACAACTATTGAAACTATGCAAATTAGTCCATATTTATAGTGTGTGTATTTAACCTACTGGAGCGGTTATGGAAAGCTATCTTAAAGTATTACAATTTTTAATTGATAATCCGTCATTAGATGCAATTGATCACACTTCTAAAGTTTGTGTAAAGACCTTCAAGGAGTTGCATGATCAAGGATTAGTTGAGGGAATTGACGCAAGTGGTGATACAAGTCTATCTTTTGAATTTCTAGAACCGAGAATATCTTTAACAGGTCGACGTTTCTTAGCTGAGAACGTTTAGCTAAAAGAGATTTTTGTATGGTAAAAGAATTTGCGCCGTGGATGGTTGAAGAATCATTTAAATATTACTTAGCTTCTTGTCACTTAGGGACGATAAAGGGACTTGAATATGTATCTTGTGTGAATGCTGCATTATCTATTGAGATATTGTTTAAAAGTTATTTATGTAAGAAAGAAATCAATAAGCATGGTGTTGTTATATCTAAGTTTGACTCATCACTAATTAATAAAGATTTTAGAGATGAAAAACGTTCATGCAGCCATGATTTATATACGTTGGCTAGATCTTTACCAATTGATATTCAAGGTTATTTATTTTTAGATTCCGATTTTGAAATTTTAAAAAGGTATCGTCACACTTTTACCGACTCAAGGTATTTATATGAAGTATCATTACATCCAGGTTATTCTGGTACTCTTTCAGAATTAGCAGGTTTATACGTTAATAAAACAATAAGTCTTTATAAAAAGTCTGGCTGTAATGATCTTTGGATCTCAAAATTTGAAACTAAATATTAGTTTAAATAAAACATTATCAAACAGGGCTCTTCAGCCCTGTTTTTGTTTCCCTCAATCACATAACGTCTGCTTCAATGCTTGCTCAATACAAGGGAAGCTAAAGTTAAACCCTTCTTGCTGTAACTTATTTGGTAGCGCCCGTTGGCTATCAAGCAATAGCTGTGCTGATTCTCCAAGCCCTAGTTTTAGAACCCAAGCAGGTGTGAATAAAATGTGTGGACGCTTTAGAGTTGCGGCTAAGGTTTGGCTAAACACTTTATTCGTCACCGGTGTTGGCGCTGTAAAGTTAAATGCGCCATGGGCTTCTGGGTGATTAAGTAAGAACAGAATGCCTTTGATCATGTCTTGCATATGGATCCAAGGAAAGTATTGTTTACCATCACCAATTTTTCCGCCTAATCCTAGTTGATAAGGCAGTAACATGCGCGCCAATGCACCGCCTTGTTTGCCAAGTACGATACCTGTGCGAATCAAGCACACACGGGTTTGTTCTGATTTGGCTTCAAGAGCAATTTGCTCCCAGCGGTAACAGACGTTCTGGGCAAAGTCGTTATCGTTAATATCAAGCGGGGTGGATTCATCAATGGTTTTATCTTGGTTATCACCATAAATGCCCACCGCAGAACCACTAAGAAAAGTATGCGGAGGATGACTACTTGCTTTAATTTTATCAACGAGTTGCTGGGTAATATCCCAACGACTTTGACAGATTTTCTCTTTTTGTTTGTCACTCCAACGCTTATTGATGATCGGCTCACCTGCAAGGTTGATAACAGCATCAAATTGGTCGAAATTGTCGAAGCTATCTAGGTTATCAACGGCGTGGATATGATGACCGAGTTGATTGTAAGCACGAGTAGGGTTACGTGTAAGTATGGTGACGTGATCATGATTGAAATGGGGAATAAGTGCTCGTCCGATAAAACCTGTTGCGCCTGTCATTAAAATATTCATGTCGTTATTCCATTATCAGTCATCATCTAAGTTTTGATGTGTCGCTCATTTCTATTATATATCAGCATTATATATCAGTTAAATTATCAGTATAACGAGTCACTTAAAAACCATTTTATTAATATTGTGACGTAAGCGAATTATCACGAGCATTATGTACACATAAGCACTTGATTGCATTTAATGGTGAGATGTCAGTATCGCTAACATGGTAATTTGATGAGACAGCGAGTAGACTTCGAGCGTGTATTTATGACTGGTTTTTGATAATGAAACTCTTTTTTGCCTCTGATATTCATGGCTCTTTGGCTAGTGCTGAAAAGATGATTACAGCGTTTGAACAAAGTGGTGCAGAGCACTTAATTCTGTTGGGTGATATTTTAAATCATGGCCCGCGTAATCCATTGCCTGAAGGTTACGATCCTATCAAGGTATCTGAGCTGTTAAATCGCTTCGGCGATCGTATTACGGCTGTACGTGGTAACTGCGACAGTGAAGTAGACCAAATGCTACTTGAGTTCCCTATTATGGCTGATTACAACCTTGTGTTATTGCCAACAGGACAGCGTTTATTTTTAACTCATGGTCACTTGTATAACGCCAATAAACATCCTCGTTTACGTGCTGGTGATGTGATTGTATCGGGTCATACTCATATTCCTGTTGCAGAAGCAAAAGATGAGCTATTTGTGTTTAACCCAGGCTCTGTCGCGATTCCTCGTAATGGTTTACCTGCAAGTTATGGCTTATTAGATGGTAATCAGCTATCTGTGATCAGCTTTGACGGTGAAGTACTGGTTCAAACCCAGATCTAATTCGCAAATAGATAAAAGTAACGCCCTGAATACATCTCTCTGGTTTTAAGCGCAAAGCCACTTAATAGAGAGAGCACATTCAGGGCGTTATTGTATTTAGAGTTAGGTATTATCGTTTATGACTTACTATGTCGATCTACGTGGCCTAAATCGCGCTCTGGGTCGATAACATCACGAATACGTTGCTTTAGCTGTTTCGCATCTGGAAAGCCACCATCGGCTTTACGTTCCCAAATCAGCTGACCATTACAGTGAACTTCAAAACGACCACCTGTGTCAGGGTGAAGGCTGATGGTTTGGATTTCTTCACTGAAGGTATGCAGTAGCTCTTGGGTCATCCATGTAGAGCGTAGCATCCAATTACATTGACGACAGTAGTAGATATCAATGATCGCTTTATCCATGAAATACTCCTTAAATAGCCTGGACTAGAAAGCTGAAAAAAGTAACTTAAAGCCAATAATAAAAGTTAGGGCTTCAAAGCAACGTTTAATGAGTTGATTACTTTTTTGATGAGCAAGGTGCGCCCCTAAGTAACCACCCAGTAATGAACCGAGTAATAATATGGGGATCCAAGGCCAGTAAATCGGTGCGCCTGCTTGGTAAATTGCTACAGCACCAATTCCATTCCAAAATAGCCCAACGCTCACCAAGGTTAGTGCCACCGCTTGTTTGTAGTTAAAACCAAACCAACGGATCAAAAATAAGGTAACAAATAGCCCTGTTCCGGCGGTAAGTGAGCCGTTTAATACCCCAATAATGGCTAAGCCTAGCCCACCAACGATCATCCCTTTTATGTCGCGATGAATAGCGTTTTCATTTTGTCCTAGTTCTTTTTTCATCATTGAATAAATACCAAGACTGAGTATTAGCATACCGAGTGCAGCCTCAGCGATATTTTCAGGAAAAGAGAGGATCAGGTTTGCGCCAATAATCACACCTATTGCGCCAGTAAGGATCACATAGAGCGTAAATTTCAACGACAGTGTGCCTTGACGTAAATGTTTAATGGCTGCACCAACACCTAATGCCACACTCGCCACTTTGTGGGTCGCAAGAGCGATGCTAAAGGGTAAGCCAAGAAAGATAAGTAGAGGAAATTGAATTAAGCCTGCGCCGCCACCAGAGAGTGATGCGAGGGTATTGGAGATCAATGAGCCAATAAATAGCCCGAGAGAGTTGAGAAAATCCATGCTAACAGGTTGTCCTTAACCGTTAATTAGCTTGCCAGCATAAAGGGTTAAAACACCTTATTCCAGTAATAAAAAACGCCCCAATACACATTTCAATAAAAATTGAAGACATGTATTGGAGCGTTTTATCAGTCGATTAAATAAGTATTAAAACTTACTTAGCTGAAGCTTGTTCTGCCTGAATCGCAGTTAGTGCAACTGTGTAAACGATATCGTCTACTAGTGCGCCACGAGAAAGGTCGTTAACTGGCTTACGCATGCCCTGAAGCATTGGACCGATAGATACTAGATCTGCTGAACGCTGTACCGCTTTGTATGTTGTGTTACCAGTGTTTAGGTCTGGGAATACAAATACAGTTGCTTTACCTGCTACTGGAGAGTTAGGTGCTTTAGAAGCAGCTACGTTTTCCATGATTGCAGCATCGTACTGAAGAGGACCATCGATCACTAGATCTGGACGTTTCTCTTGAGCGATCTTCGTTGCTTCACGTACTTTATCTACGTCTGCACCCTTACCAGATTCACCAGTAGAGTAAGAGATCATAGCAACACGTGGGTCGATACCAAATGCTTTTGCAGAATCTGCAGATTGGATAGCGATTTCAGCTAGTTGCTCAGCTGTTGGATCTGGGTTGATCGCACAGTCACCGTAAACCAATACTTGGTCTGGTAGTAGCATGAAGAATACAGAAGATACGATAGATGCATCTGGTGCAGTCTTGATGATTTGGAACGGAGGAACGATAGTGTTTGCAGTTGTGTGAACTGCACCAGAAACTAGACCGTCAACTTCGTCGTTCTCAAGCATCATTGTGCCTAGGAATACTGAATCTTGTAGCTTCTCACGAGCAACAACGTCAGTCATACCTTTCGCGCCACGTAACTCAACTAAACGAGCAACGTAGTTTTCACGTACTTCGTCAGAGTTGATGATTGTTACGCCAGCACCAAGAACTACGCCTTGTTGCTCAGCAACGCGACGGATTTCATCAGGGTTACCTAGAAGCACACATTCCGCGATACCGCGCTCAGCACAGATAGCCGCAGCTTTAACTGTACGTGGCTCGTCACCTTCAGGAAGAACAATACGCTTAGCCGCTTTACGAGCTAGCTCAGTTAGCTGGTAACGGAATGCTGGTGGGCTTAGGCGACGCTCACGGTTTGAACCTTCAGTTAGAGATTCAATCCAGTTACCGTCGATGTGGCTTGCCATGTACTCGTTAACTAGCTCTACACGCTCTTTATCGTCTGCAGGTACTTCTAGTGTGAAGCTCTGTAGATTTAGAGAAGTCTGCCAAGTGTTACCTTGAGCAGTCATTACTGGAAGACCAGTAGCGAATGCGCGCTCACATAGATCCATAACAGGTTTTGGTAGGTCGTAACCACCTGTTAGAAGTAGTGCACCTAGCTCTACGCCGTTCATTGCTGCAAGACATGCTGCAACGATTACGTCTGGACGGTCAGCTGAAGTTACTAGTAGTGAACCTGGACGGAAGTGCTCAACCATATTAGGGATAGAGCGTGCACAGAAAGTGATGCTCTTAATACGACGAGTTTCGATGTCACCTGCATTGATAATTTCAGCATTTAGGTGCTGAGCAATATCAGTTGCACGTGTAGCGATTAGCTCTGCGCTCCAAGGTGCACAACCTAGTACACGAATTGGGCTTGAGTTGAACACTTGCATGATTTCAACATTTGAAGGAACAGTACCTTCTGCGTCATCAAAGATCTCAGAAAGATCTGGACGCGTACGGCCTTCAGCATCAACTGGTGCGTTAAGTTTGTTAACGATAACACCAGAGATTTGCTTGTTCTTGATACCACCGAAGTTAGAACATGCAACTTCGATACGCTCTTTAAGTTGAGCTGGGTTATCAGTACCTGGAGATACAACGAACACGATTTCAGCATCTAGCGTTTTTGCAATTTCAAAGTTGATTTGGTTTGCAAAAGGGTGCTTACGAGTAGCAACTAGACCTTCGATTAGCGTTACGTCAGCATCTGCTGTTGCTGCTTTAAAGCGTGCAACAATGTCTTCTAGAAGAACATCAGTTTTGTCGTTACGGATCAATTCTTCAGCGCTTGCCATTGAGAATGACTCAGCAATTTTCATATCGCTGTTAGCACTAATAATTGTTGTTGTTAGATCTGGCTGATCGCCACCTTTACGCGGTTGCGCAATAGGCTTAAAGAAAGAAACGCGAACGCCTTTGCGTTCCATTGCACGAAGTACACCAAGGCTAACACTTGTTAGACCAACGCCAGCGCCAACTGGAACAAGCATAATAGTACGGGACACTATGAATTCCTCAAACTATTGAATGATAAAGCACTGTTCAATAACAATTCATTTTAATTAGTAGAATAACTATAGAACAATACCACATGAGAACATGACGGGATGTCATGAAGAAACGGCTGACTTAAAGCCAGCCGTTAGGATAATCGTTAGATTAGATTTCAGCTAGAAGCGCTGTATCTTCTGCGATTACTAACTCTTCGTTAGTAGAAACAACCATTGCAGGGATGCGGCTGTTTGCAGAAGTGATAACACCTTCGTTACCGAAGCGTGCTTTAAGGTTTGCTTCGCTGTCTACTTCGATACCGAAGATAGATAGGCGCTTAAGTACTTCTTCACGGATAGGAGCAGAGTTCTCACCGATGCCGCCTGTGAATACGATAGCGTCTAGACGACCGTCCATATTTGCTGCGTAGCTAGCTACGTACTTAGCAAGACGGTGACAGAATGCGTTCATTGCACGCGTTGCTTCTTCTTTAACGCCGTAGTTTTCTTCAACGAAACGACAGTCAGAAGTCACACCAGTTAGACCTAGTAGGCCAGACTCTTTAGTGAACATAGTGTTGATTTCAGCAACGCTCATACCTAGACGATCGTGTAGGTGGAACATAACTGCTGGGTCAAGGTCACCACAACGTGTACCCATTACTAGACCTTCAAGAGGAGTTAGACCCATAGAGATATCTACAGATTTACCGCCTTTGATTGCACATACAGATGCGCCGTTACCTAGGTGACAGTTGATGATGTTTAGCTCATCAAGAGGCTTGTCTAGAAGTTTCGCTGTTTCACGAGCGATGAAACGGTGAGAAGTACCGTGTGCGCCGTAGCGACGGATACCGTTTTCTTTGTATAGGTTGTAAGGGATAGCGTATAGGAATGCTTCTTCAGGCATAGTCTGGTGGAAAGCAGTGTCGAATACAGCTACGTTCTTAAGATCAGCGAAGTTGTGTTTAGCAGCTTCGATACCAACAACGTGTGCAGGGTTGTGTAGTGGTGCGAAATCAGACGCATCTACGATACCTTGAAGAACAACATCGTCGATTAAAGCTGAAGCAGAGAACTGCTCGCCACCGTGTACGATACGGTGACCGATAGCGCCTAGGTTCTCTTTAAGTTCAGGCTTAGAAGCAAGGATAGTATCAACCATGAATGCTAGAGCTTCTTCGTGAGCCGCGCCTTCACCTAGTTGTGCTTCGTGCTTGCCATCAAGTTTCCACTTGATGCGTGCTTCAGGAAGACCTAGACATTCTGCTAGACCTGAAAGGTGTTCGTCACCTGATACAGGATCGATGATTGCGAACTTAAGAGATGAACTACCGCAGTTTAGAACTAAAACCAGCTTAGACATGAGAGTGACTACCTATAATCTGTCTGAAAGTTGATATTCATTTTTGAATAAAAAAGTACCCATAGAATAGACGATGATATATTTATCGGTCTAGTCAGGGTGAAATTCGTGCTCATTCTTGAGTATTTGAATTGAGTTGCCTGCAATTCTGGTTCATCCTTGAGGGTGCCTAACTTGCAGTTAATACCATTAACAGCAACAATTACCTTTAGGCGTGCTTAGGATAGCGATTGTTAAGCAATATAACAAAAACATTTTTAGATAAATTTAATTTTAATCAAGTTTATTGCTTAAAAATTTTAAAAATTATATTTTTTTTTGATAAATGGTGCTTTATGACTCAACAAACAAAGTGGAAGTATTTCCAAGACGGTCAGCATTACATGAGCACATGGCCAATGCGTAAAGAGTTGGCTGCTGTTTTTCCTGAACATCGCTATATCAAAGCAACAAAGTTTGCCACGAAGGTGATGCCGGCCGTCGCTGCTATTAGTATTTTGACCCAAATGGTATTTCATAATTATGCAGGCATGCCGCAAGCTGTTGCTATTGCGTTATTGGCGTTATCGATGCCATTACAAGGTTTATGGTGGCTAGGAAAACGAAGCCAAACTGTACTCCCACCATCACTGGCGAAATGGTACAGCGAGATCCACCAGAAAATTGTCAGTGAAGGTTATGCGATGCAACCGAAAAAATCACAACCTCGCTACCAAGAACTTGCTGATGTACTCAGCCGCGCATTTAAGCAATTAGACCGTAGTTCATTAGAGCGCTGGTTCTAATTTAGAGGTATTAAACGAAAAAAAGCAGCTTAATGAGCTGCTTTTTTTCGTTAAATATTTCACAGATATTTTTCTATATATTTCGTCATTCTTTAACGTGAGATCTCATCTTATATAGCGATGCAGCTTTCTGTGCGTATTACTTTGTATTTAAAGCGACAGTTAACAAAGATCGATATATTTATTTCTCTTAACCTACAGGGGGAAAACAACCAGGGGGAAAACAACGCTTAAATATGTCGCTTCTGAGTTGTAATTTGATTTAACTTGTTGAATTTAAATCTTTTTTATGGTCTTTTTCTTTTTGTGTTATAGCAATATAAGTTTTATATCGCTTTTTAAATATGTTTTAAATAAATGGTTATTTAAATTTCATGATATTTGAAGGTTTGTTCTTTTTATAAAAAAGAGCCACCTTAGTGACTCTTTTATAGTAAAGGATTTAACCTAAAACGTTATGTAATTATTCTTCGTCGAAATCAAAATCTGGACGTTGTGCGCGTGTTGCAGGCTTTGCCAGAATTTCTAAGTATAACGATGGCAGTTCTAACTTTTCAGCTTCATCGATGTACTTGTTGATTTCTTTTACATGAATAACTTTTGCTTCTTGCTCGGTATGACCAAACTTACAATCGAAATCCCAAAAGTCAGCGCCAGCTGGTAGTGCTTTGTTGCGCTCACGACGAAGGTATTTTTTTACTTCAAATTTCACTGCTTCAACAACGCGAGGAACAGCTTTTTTAGGGTGGGTTAAAGCAAATGTTTTTTTCATGGTTTTCCTAGTTTTCTTTGGCTCAAAATTGGGAGAGCTGTATTTTTCCTATTTTACTTTAATTTGTGATGGGTAGCGATGGCAGAGATAAGATTTCATGCGTTTTTCATTTAGGGAGAGAGAGTGAAATGTCGTCGTAAAAAGTTTTTTTAAAAAAACTAACGATAAATTGCAACTAAATATCTACATGGCTGTCATATAAAATACATAGAGAATTATTATTATCTACACTGTTTTTTCACTATGGATATTAATAAACGCTATGTTGCTACCTTTACCTATTGTTGATAGATATTGATAGGTATGCCATTCAGGTACTAGAAAGGTAGTTATGGCACTATAATATGGCTACTAAGAGATATAGCTGTTATCTCCCTTAAGAACCCCAACTGCTTGGCCGCCGATGGGGTTCTGCTCTATCTGGGCTATGGTAATTTATTACTTTAAGCTATTCATAACACTTCAAGTCTTTGTTTCTTTTCATCATATTCATCATTGCTTTATTCTGTTTTTCTTTTTGTACGTAACGAACCGGAAGCGGTGCCATCGTGACCTTATAATCTAGAGCACCATCAGAGAGTACTTCTGAGGTTGTTATTGGAGTGACAACTGCGACTGTTAAGTTGGGGTTACGCGCTTTAATTCGAGAAGCAGTACCCAGTCCTTCCATTGTATGAAAACGACCTGCAACATGAATGATTTGTTTGTTTGGATGTGTGTTCAAATACGTGACCATACTTTCTGCCATAGTATCGTCCCACGCGGTTTGTGCGGCAAACATACGTAGGTTTTGCTCTTCATTGCCGTGATGCATTGAGTTTAAAAATTTGGTTTGATATGCATCTTTATTAAGAGTTAATGATTGTGCAATCCATGAACGCTCTGATGATGGCAGTTTATTTAAGTACTCAGGCCCATTTTTACTAATACAGCGAACAATACTTTTTGGCGCATTAGCGGCAATCACGTCTAAGTTATTCTGCTTAGCAAACTCAACTAGCGGACGGTAATCACTGTCGTAGTTTGGCCACGCATTGCCTTCTGATACCAATGTTCGTTCACCAATCTTACCTGCAAGATATTGATCAACAACAGCTTGTTTATCTCGGGTGAATTGCTCCATAGATAAGGTTAATTGTGAATTTTGTTGGTATAACGCAGCAAATAATTGGCTTTGTAATAGGTGGGCTGCAGGGTGGCTATGCCATTCACCAACTAAAATAATATCAGCATTCTTTAGCTCTGTTGCTAATTGATCGACTGTTAAGGTCTTTCCATTTGGTGATGTAATGCTGTAGTCGTATAGCGTGGTTAGGTTTGCAGAGGGTGAAGGTGTTATACCGGGAGTGTTAGATGCACAACCTGTTAAGAGTGTGGCAAGGCTAAAACTCAAAGCGAGCCATTTATTCATTATTGATATCCCTGAAAGTGAGCTTATCGATTAAAAATAAGCAAAATTCACAACAATAATCAATAATATAGTTAATACGAGTTATTATCAATTGCGTATGGTAATAACTCGTATTTACACAGTGCTACTGGCGGCGATATACGCGGATTGCGAAATCTGCCTCACAATGGAAATTATTGGCGTTAGCTAATTGTTGCCATACTTGCTCTGATGTTTTCCAAGCAAACGGCGTCATTTGCATCAATGCCGTAGCTTCTTCACCGCTTAATGTCATGTCGTAGTGTAGTTGCTCATCGGCAACCAAATCAAAGCCAGGAATCGTTTCAACGGGGACATCATGAAGGCGTACACCATCATAAATTAATTCTTTTAATTGATATAAGTGGCGTGGTGCAGGGGTCACAGCAACTAAAATCCCACCGGGTTTGATGGCGCGCTCTAACTCTTCACCTTTGCATGGCGCATAAATACGTACTACACCATCAAACAATTGATCAGCAAAGGGTAAACGGTGACTTGATGCAACACAGAAATCACATTCAGGGTAACGCTTAGCAGCGTATTTCACTGCAACTTTTGAAATGTCTAAACCATGGACGGAAAGTGCAGGAAATTGTTGGCGTAGTTTTACAAATTCAGAGGTGTAGTAGCCTTCACCACAACCAATATCAAGTAGTTCAGTCGCGCCATCAGGGAGAAGTGATGCAAGTTGTGCAATGACGGCATCACGCAGTGGTTGATAATGCTCTGTATTTAGAAATAGGCGACGAGCTTGCATCATCTCTTTATTGTCACCAGGATTTTTCGAGCTTTTATGGTGAGCAGGCATGAGATTCACATAGCCTTCTTTTGCCAAATCAAATTGGTGATTATTACAACAACGGTAGGTTTTAGGTTGTTCGCTATGAGCGTCAAGAAGAAGCGACTCATGGCATAGAGGACATTGATAGGACATAAGAGTAAACCAAAGCGGAAAAACAGCCGCTAAGTGTAATGCTTATTGTTGGTTGTCGCTAACGTATTTTTGTTCTGATAGTAAAAAGCCTTCGTTAGAGAAGGCTAATATTCAAGGAGTGTTGATGGGCAGAGCTGCTTAATGGCTTGGTCTTACTTTATATTCAGCTTTATCAAGCCCATGCTTTTTCATTCTTAGATAAAGCTTTTTACGTGGGATTTGCAAATAGGATGAGACTTCATTGATACGTCCTGCAAACAGGTATAGCGCATCTTCAATGACTTGTTTTTCATAGCCATCAACTAAATCATCCAGCGGGCTACTCATTTGCTCAAGGGGTTTAGAACGTTCTTGCCCGGCTAATTTCACAATGCCAATGGCGTATAACTCTGCAACGTTTTTAAGCTCTAAGACATTCCCTGGCCACTCATAGCGACAGAGTGTGTTGATGTAGGCTTTATCAATAGCGGGTAAGGCTTTATTAAGTTTTTTACAGCTCTGTTTTAAGTAGTGTTTAAAAATAAAGGTAA
This sequence comes from Photobacterium angustum, assembly GCF_002954615.1. NCBI lineage: Bacteria > Pseudomonadati > Pseudomonadota > Gammaproteobacteria > Vibrionales > Vibrionaceae > Photobacterium > Photobacterium angustum. Next base: position 409,582 of record NZ_MSCJ01000001.1, read on the forward strand.
TATCGCTACTACGTTGACGCAGTGTCGGCAGACTAAAACGTACTTGGCTTAAAAAATAAAATAGCTCAGGTAAGAACTGTTCACTTTCCACCGATGGCTCGGGTGAGCCTGTAAATAAAGCAAGTAAACGTACTTCTTTTTTACCTTGTCGCTCTTGTTCTAATAAGAAACGACATAACCATTGCTGGCTTTCAATTGGCATAATGTGTGGATTACTTAAACACAAACAACCGCTGCGAGCTGAAATCATGCTACGTTGAAGATCGGGTGTACAAGTAATACTTGAGCCATCAATTTCGATAAACGGGCCTTGATGAAGCGGGCTATTTTTATGAAGTATTTTAGCGACGGTATGACGCCCCGTGCCGTTTTCACCTTCAATTAAGGCGTCCTTGGTTGAATTAACAACCTGTTTTAATTGTTCGCGTATTTTTACAATCAATGGACTCTCACCGAGAAGTAGCTCGGTTGCCGTATTGTGCAATGTTTTACGTTGTTCAATGATTTGTTTACGCTGAGGCAGGTGCTTTTCTAGTAGCTTGATCAGTTCTTTAGGCTGTAATGGTTTTTGTAAAAAATCAATCGCACCTTTTTTAAGCGCGTCAACAGCCATTGGAATATCGCCATGACCAGTTACGATAATGACTGGAATTTCGTTATCAAAATCTTGAATTTTTTCTAATAGCTCCATGCCATCTAAACCGGGCATGTACATATCTGTCACAATAACTCCAGACCAATTATGATTTAACATATCAATCACTTTGGTTGAGTCTTGAACCGTTGCTACGTTGTAGCCTGACAGCTCTAATAACTCTTGGTAGGCATCTAATACATCTTGATCGTCATCGACAATCAGTACATTTATTTCATCACTCATCATCTTTTTTTAACTCCAAAACAATCATCGCTCCACCTGTGAGACCAGAAGCGAGGAAGATGTTACCTTTTAATCTTGTCATAATTGAACCACAGATGCTTAATCCTAAACCAAGACCAACATCTTTTGTTGTCGTAAAAGGTATGAATAATTTCTCAATAATGTCATGACTAAAGCCATTACCGCTATCTAAAACTGCGATCCTTATAGTTTTTTTTGTGCTTTCTAGCTGAAGTATTGTTATTTGGCGTTCTTCACAGCTAGCGACAGCATCACAGCTATTAACCAGTAGATTTACGAGTACTTGTTCAAGTTGTACCTGATCTGCTTGAGCAAAAAGCGGTGTGGTAATGGTGTTTGTTATGGTTGTCTTTTGTACTTTGGCGCGACTTTCAACTATGACGATAGCTTGCTTGATTGAATCTTTAATATCAACTCGCGTTAACGGATTCGTGGCTGATTGTTTTTTTGCGAAATTACGTAAGCTAGTGATCAGTTTACTCATACGCGTCACTAAGTCTTCTATCTTTTCGATACTATCAGGTAATTTGTCATATTTTTGATTATCGATTGCAAGTTTCGCACTAAATAGACGTGTCGAAATCGCAGAAAGAGGCTGGTTCAACTCATGAGCGAGTGATGTCATGGTTTGTCCAACCGTGACCATTTTAGCCGCTTGGATTAACTCATCTTGAGTGGCAATTAAATCCCCTTCGATGCGTTTACGATCTTCTATTTCTGCTTTTAGCTGTTGGTTTCTTAAGATCAATGACTGCGTTTTTTCTGTGACTTTACTTTCAAGCCAACGGGTGGTTTTTTCTTGTTCAGTAATGTCGGTCATAGTGATTATGACTTTATCCTGATTTCCTTGTTTGAATACGCGAAAATCGAGTCTGAGATAGAAGATGTTATTTTGATCTGTACTAAAGGTTACCGTGAGTTTGTATGCACCTAATTGTCTTAATGGGCTTTTTTGATGAAAGAGCTGGATAAGTTTATGAGAAACCGAGCTATCAAATAAATCCCATAACGTTTGGTGTTGGCTTATACGATCAAAGTTAAATTGCTTCAGAGCTTGTAAATTGACAGATTCAACAACACCCTGCATGTTACAAGTGATGATACTTGCTTGAGTGTTATTGATCAGGTTAAGGGCATTTGTAGTTTGGATATCTTGCATTTGCTGACAGAAATCACGCAAGTTATCGCCAAGCATGCCGATCTCATCTTCACCTGTCGTTGCAATTTTGGCATTAAGATCGCCTTTTGCAACCGCGTATAAATCTTTACTCAATAAATTTAAGCGATTCACTATACCGTTACCGACAAGGTAAACCGAGAGAAAAATAGTGAGTATGATAGTGATAAATACAACGCCAAATAACATTGTGTTACTCAGGAAAATAGCACTATGTGTTTCATCGTTTAGATTTTTAAGAGAGTTATCCGCATGTTCAACCAATGTTTGGATCATTTCTTCTTGTTGATAAAGACGCTGTTTAATATCCAGTTTAGTACGGTCTATTTGCAGCCCTAAAACGACATCAAGTTTTAGTTGCTGTTCGAGTTGACCACCGGGTTTTAAGATAGTGGTAAATCTCTCTAATAATTGGCGAAATGGAACGGCTGAAGGATAATTACTTATATTTTTACTAATAGCATTAAGCTCGGTAATTTTATGGCCGATAAAATTAAAGGCGTTTTCAATGTCTCTATTTTTGCGTTGAAGAACGATCTCTTCTACTAATTGATGAAGCTCATTTTCTTTGATGGTAATAGATTGAATTAATGAGAATTCATTCATAACATTGTTTACAACATCAAGTTGAACTGCGTCTTTTTTAATTCCGTGACGGTTCATGTTATTGAGTTTCCACTCAACTTCTTGGCGTAGTGGTGTCAGCTCATCAATAAGATCGTGATGGATCCATTTTAAGCTGTTTTCCGTTTGCTTTAAGGCAAACAAGCCACTATTTCTCTGTTGTAGCAGTATTGTGTAATTATCTATTTGTTTTACAAGCGTTTGTTGACCTGATTTTATTGCAGGATAATAGTGTAGATTAGCAATGTTATTAATGGCTAAGCTTATATTATCGAGAATATGCGTGATTTTGTTTTTGATGGTTTCATGCTTGAGCGGGTTGGTATTTTGGCCCAAATTATTCAATGCCGCCTGTAGCTCAGCGGTGTTGCGCTCTAACTGATAACTAGCCTGTAAGGTTGGCATATTGTTATCCGTGATCGTTTCAATTTGTGTGCTGAGTTTTTCCCAATTGATGACGGCGATAAGGCTGACTGTAATGGTGAGAAATGCCATCAAAATGATCGCCATAATAAGGCGACTACCAATGGTTTTCTTGTTGATATAGCGGATCATTGCAATGCCGGATTCCCGTTAATAATCTTGTGGCTTAATGCGATGGCTTGCTCAAGTTGCGCTGCCATTTTTCCCCGCCATTGCTGTCTAAAATAATCAACTTGCGGGTTATCTCTAAATAGAGGTAACTCATGATATATCTTATTTTTTAAATCATCTATGCCAATCGGTGAGGTTGAAGCCAAGTGTTTCGCATGAAGAAAATCAGCATGTTGTTGTTCTGTTAATTTATTTGATGAGGCTTCAATCGAATGCAGCAATTGCCATACTTGGTTTAGTTGGGGAAGCTGACTACTAATAGTTTGTTCAAAAAGATGCTTTACTAAGCCTGAACGTTGCTGAATTACCTCGTAATCTAACGATTCAACATTAAACGTATTTTTAATAAACTCATCTCGGTCAATATCGCTATTATTTGCAAGTTGCTCGTCAATTGTTAATTTGGTTTGGCATTCTTGTGAAAGTAATAAACTCACAAAATCTCTCGTAAATTGTGAATGGTGACTGTTTTTTACCATGGCTACATAATGGGGTAATAAAGGGCTTTGTGGTTGATAGCTAAAATCAACAAATGAAAATTGTTTTTTATAAGTGTGTGCATATCTATCAACAACAGGTCCTATACCAATTAAACCACGAGAAATAGCCTCACTGAGTGAAAATGCACTGGTTTCCACTGATGAAAGGTTTCCTCCAATTTGATAGAGCAATCGCCAACCTTCAACCCAACCATATTGCTGCAATATATTTTCAATCATTAAATGGGTGGTATCTGAACGATAAGGACTGCTAATACTAATGTGGCGGTAGTAATAAGGTTTTATCAAATCTTTTAAGCTGCTAGGAGTTGGTAAGTTATTCTTATTTAAATAATTATTATTCCACAGTAGTCCGAATCCTGTGTGGCCAAAGGAAATAACATTACGTGAAAGTTGAGAAGGCGTTTGTTTGATTTTAGCTTCATTAAGCGGCAACAACTTTTGGTTGTTGATTAGAGGTTGGAAGAAGGTTGGTGATGATGAAATGATAATATCAATATCATGGTTGTTCTGTTGCAGTAACCTAAGCCCTGATTCTTCACGTCTTACTATGACTCTAACTTCGCTTTTTGGATACTGTTGTTTAAATTCTTTAACGATCGGATTTAGTACAGATTCTGAAAACGTCGTTAAAACGATTAAATTCTGAGTCGGTTGGGCAAGTACTGGCGCGGCGAAAAAAAAGAGGAAGGAGAAGAAGCGTACCATGTTAAACCGTAATCCCTAGCGTATCTCGACTAAACTTTTATATTTTTCGATAATTAGGAATGTACCTATACCATTCAGTAACAATTTATGCCTTATATCAATAGCAATTTACGGTATAGCTCACAAAAAATAGGTGCATATGACGCGTTATGAGCGCTTTATAGCGATTAATCTAGATGAAAGAAAATAAATCATAGCGATAAAAAAAACCGAGCATAGACTCGGTTTTTTAGGAAAAAATGAAAAATTACGCTGTGATTATTTGCTGAATTTCGTTGCAAGATAAATGGTATTGGCGTGGACAGTTACGCCACACTTTTAACATGCGTTGGTATTTTTCTAGCATCGGGACTTGGCTATTGAAGCGATGCTCTGTTTTTTCAAACTGAGGATATAAACCTTCATCATCAACGAGGAAGCGGACGTAATGCATGAGCTGTGCTTCAGTAGCAGCATCAAAACCAAGGAATTGTAATCGGCGTTGATCTATATCTTTGGCGCCATCACAACGACAATCTTCAAGGTTAAATGATTCTTGGAGGGCGTGGTACATCTCCATAAAGTCGATAACTTGACGACAATCATCTTCAGGTAAATTACCAAAGTCTTTATCTAGTTCACGCATTTGTAATGCATAGCCACGTTCAACAATGGTTTGAAGGCGACGATAATGTGCTGCGTTTTCAGGTGTCAGTTTTGACATCAAGTAGTACTGATTAGATAAAATTAAGCGTTGAGCGTGGGTCATTTCCATTTGAGTTAACCTCATTAATATTTTATTTTCTGCCATTGAGAGTAGCAGGTTAGGTATAAAATAAATTGATCTGACACCATATGGGCATCTTTTTTTGTTACAGTATATTATTAAAAATGAAAAATCATAATTATTGCAAGGTCATGGTTGTTGTCGTGCAATACCGTTAAAATAATATAGCTCTCTCTGTAGTCGGGCGAGTATAAAATATCACCGTTTCAAAGGTTGTTATTGCAGGGCATTCGGCAACAACAACCTTTTTGTTAACCTTTAGCCGTTGTTAGCTTAAGCCGATAATATTGCCATTCTCATCGATATCAAGATTCATAAATGCGGGCTTTTCAGGTAACCCTGGCATTGTCATTACATTGCCGCATAAAGCATAAATAAATCCAGCCCCTGCACACAATTTTAATTCTCGTACTGGGACGGTAAAGCCTTTTGGTGCCCCTTTAATACTAGGGTCGGTTGAAATAGATAACGGTGTCTTTGCCATACAAATAGCCAGTTCATCAAACCCTAGAGCTTTAAATTTGACTAATTGTTGTTGAGCTACCTCTGATAACTCTACATGGTTTGCCCCATATCCTACTTCAGCCACAGCCATTATTTTTTCTTCTAATGGCTGGTTTAGTTGATATAAAGGAGTGAAGTTTGCTTTATGTTGGCAGGCTTTCACTACACACTCTGCGAGTTTAATCGTGCCTTCACCGCCTTTAGCAAAGGCTTCACTGATAGCAACGTCTACAAATGTTTCAAAACTCTCGGCTTTGATCATAGCTTGTAGTTGCGCTAATTCGGTATCTGTATCTTGTGGGAAACGGTTAATTGCGACAACAACGGGGACACCATAACGGGCGGCATTACTGATATGCCACTTTAAGTTTTCAAACCCTGCAACCAGCGCATCATTGTTTTCGGCAAAAATACCGTCAGGTAAAGCTTGTCCTGGACGTAAATCGTAAAGACCAGAGTTGGCTTTTAAGCCACGCAATGTTGCCACAACAACGGCACAATCAGGGCCTCTTTTGGCTTGCTGGGCTTTAATATTACAGGCTTTTTCAAATCCCATATCAGAGCCAAAGCCACCTTCAGTAATGGTGAACTCACTGAGTTTTAATGCGATTTTATCTGCGATAATCGATGAGTTTCCGTGCGCGATATTGGCAAAAGGACCTGCGTGGATAAGAGTGGGCACGCCTTCTAAGGTTTGCATTAGAGTGGGCTCAATGGCATCGCAGAGGGTGACAGTCATGGCTCCTGCTACTTGCAGATCTTCTGTAGTAACAGGGTTACCATCAAGATCATAAGCGACGACAATACGACCAATGCGTTTACGCATATCATGGAGATCATCGGCAAGCGCTAAAATAGCCATGAGTTCAGAGGCGGCTGTGATATCAAAGCCGTCATGGCGCTCTAAACCATTAATGGTTTTATCTGGTTCATTTTGACCTATAGTGATCATTCTTAAAGCACGATCATTATGATCCATCACGCGTTTCCAAGTGATGTTATTAATGTCGATACGTAGCGCAGGTAATCCGGTTTTTTCACTGAATAGATCATAACCTAAACGTGACTCATGATATAAGCGAGCATCAATTGCGGCTGCTGCAAGGTTATGTGCTGCTGTTACTGCATGAATATCACCAGTAAGGTGCAGGTTCAGCTTATCCATTGGTGCGACTTGACTATAACCGCCGCCAGCTGCGCCACCTTTTACGCCAAAGACCGGTCCCATTGAGGGTTGTCGAATACAAGCCATCACTGAGCGATCAATTTTTGCTAACCCTTGTGCTAAACCAATCGTTGTAACGGTTTTTCCCTCTCCTAGTGGTGTGGGTGTAATCGCAGTAACGACCACCAGTTTCCCTTCTGATTGATCCGTTAACCGATTTAAAATGGCAGGTTTTATTTTTGCTTTTAATGAACCTTGCGGTGTCAGTTCTTGTGGTTGAATACCCGCTTTTTTGGCAATGTCTTCAATTGGAGAGAGTAGGGTGTCACGGCAAATATCGATGTCGCTTTTCATATAGGCTATATCCTCACAGTAGAAATCATGCGTATCTGCGTGATATGAGTGGTATTGGTTTTAAATACTATAGATAAGACAATCCATAGTGACGCAATCGTTTGCTTTTCTTTTATACTATTATTTTATCATGGTTAAATTTGTTTTTGTTGTTATTAATTGCTGCTGGTTTTGGTTGCGTTTTGTACCGTATACAAGATTTATTGAATGAGTATTAGAGATAGGTAATAAAAGAATAAGAAAGCGACTAGTCAGTCACTAGAGCAGAAGCAGTATATCGGTATATAGAGTAGAAGTAAGAAGGTGAGCTTAGTTAATACTGAAAACTCTGGTTGCAATATTGGCTGTGTGTTTGTTGATCATTACACTTTAAAATTTGACATATATCAAAATCATTAGAAATATTAAAGGAAGCTATCAATGAACGAGCCCGTGACTAAGTTGAAACATACAGCACCACTTTCGATTGGCATTATGCTATTTTTTATTACATTTTTGACGATTATTTTGCCATTGTCTCGTTAAGATAGTTACTGCTGAATACATATTAAAAAGCGAGCTAATGCTCGCTTTTTTGTATTTTTCGCTAAGTGAATTAGTACATCACTTTATGGCCATAACTAGAAAGGATTTCTTTAATCGCTTCCATGGTTTCTTTTTTTGGTGGTTTCACACCAGCTAATGGGTATTCAAAGCCCATCGCTTCCCACTTGTGCTCACCTAATTGATGGTAAGGAAGTAGTTCAATCTTCTCGATATTGTCCATATCTTTTATGAACTCACCAAGTTGATGTGCAGAATGTTCGTCATCGGTGTAACCCGGAACAACAACATAACGGATCCAGGTTTTTTGACCACGTTGGTGCAGGTAACGAGCAAAGTCGAGTACGCGTTTATTGGAAACGCCAACGAGATTTTGGTGAACACCATCATCCATTTGTTTAAGATCTAGCATCACAAGATCCGTTGCGTCTAACACTTCATCAACCACATCAGTATGCTTGCGAATATAGCCGTTGGTATCTAAACAGGTATGGATCCCTTCAGCTTGAGCAGCTCGGAAAAAGTCACGAACAAATTCAGGTTGAAGCATCGCCTCGCCACCAGAAGCGGTAACACCACCGCCAGATGAATTCATAAAGTGACGATATGATTTCGCTTCATGCATAAGTTCGTCTACCGTTGCTTCACGACCGCCATGAGTATCCCATGTATCGCGGTTATGACAGTACTGACAGCGCATTAAACAACCTTGCAGAAAAACAATAAAACGGATACCTGGTCCATCGACGGTTCCGCAAGATTCAAATGAGTGAATACGACCTGTTGCTGACATTGATTACTTCTCCGCATGCTGCGTTTATTTAAGTGTTATTTTATTACAAACCACCTAGGTATTGTAGCGAAATATCTGGATGAAAATCAGGGATATTCATTGATATTGTGTCAATTTATCGCGAACTTATAAAAATTTGAGAGGGATGATTCCAATACAGATAGGGAGGTTCGAATTATCGGAAATTTTGTACTGTTTTTACAAAGTCAGGCAAGGTAAAAGTTTAGCGTGGACATAAAAAAACCGGTCATTAAGACCGGTTTTTTATCAGGAAACAAGCTTCCTACATACTAAACTGTACGCTCTAAATTATAGAGATGCAGTGAAAGTACGAGAGATAACGTCAGCTTGCTGCTCTGGAGTTAGAGAGTTAAAACGCACTGCGTAACCCGATACACGGATAGTTAGCTGTGGGTATTTCTCTGGGTTTTTAACTGCGTCTTCAAGAGTTTCGCGGTTAAGAACGTTAACGTTTAGGTGTTGACCACCTTCAATACCAGACTCATGGTGGAAGTAACCATCCATTAGGCCTGCTAGGTTGTTTTCTTGAGTATCAAGATCTTTACCTAGCGCGTTCGGTACGATAGAGAATGTGTAAGAAATACCATCTTTAGCGTGAGCAAATGGTAGTTTACCTACAGATGTTAGAGATGCTACAGCACCTTTCTCATCACGACCGTGCATTGGGTTAGCGCCTGGTGCGAAAGGAGCACCTGCACGACGACCGTCTGGTGTGTTACCAGTCTTCTTACCGTACACAACGTTAGATGTGATAGTTAGGATAGACTGAGTTGGGATCGCATCACGGTACATTTTGTGAGTACGGATCTTGTTCATGAAGCGCTCAACTAGGTCACAAGCGATGTCATCTACGCGAGCATCGTTGTTACCGAATTTAGGGTAGTCGCCTTCGATTTCGAAGTCGATTGCAATACCGTCTTCATCACGGATTGGTTTAACTTTTGCGTATTTGATAGCTGATAGTGAGTCAGCTGCAACAGAAAGACCAGCGATACCACAAGCCATTGTACGCTTGATGTCACGATCGTGTAGAGCCATTAGCGATGCTTCGTAGCTGTACTTGTCGTGGCTCCAGTGGATAGCATTTAGCGCTGCAACGTAAGTTGTTGCTAACCAATCCATGAAGTGATCTAGACGATCCATAGTATCTGTGTAGTCAAGAACTTCAGCAGTTACTTTTTCAGTCTTAGGACCCACTTGGATCTTAAGCTTCTCATCTACACCGCCGTTGATTGCATAAAGCATAGTCTTAGCAAGGTTAGCACGAGCACCGAAGAACTGCATTTGCTTACCAACAACCATTGGAGATACACAACAAGCGATTGCGTAATCGTCAGAGTTCATGTCTGGACGCATTAGGTCATCGTTTTCGTACTGGATAGAAGATGTATCAATAGATACCTTCGCACAGAACTTCTTGAAGCCTACAGGTAGTTTTTCAGACCAAAGAACAGTGATGTTTGGCTCTGGAGAAGGACCCATAGTGTATAGGCTGTTTAGGAAACGGAAGTTAGTACGTGTAACTAGTGTACGACCGTCAAGACCCATACCACCCATTGATTCTGTTGCCCAGATTGGGTCGCCAGAGAATAGCTCATCGTATTCAGGCGTACGTAGGAAACGAACCATACGTAGTTTCATTACGAAGTGGTCGATCATTTCTTGCGCTTGTGCTTCAGTGATCTTACCAGCGGCGATATCACGCTCGATGAAGATGTCTAGGAAAGTCGAAGTACGACCTAGAGACATTGCAGCACCGTTTTGTGATTTAACAGCAGCTAGGTAGCCGAAGTAAGTCCACTGGATAGCTTCTTGTGCAGTAACAGCTGGAAGTGAGATATCACAACCGTATTTAGCAGCCATTTCTTTGATTTGACCAAGTGCACGGTGCTGTTCGCAAATTTCTTCACGACGTTGCATCGTCATTTGAAGGTCTTCACCATTCAAAAACTCTTCTTCTAGAGAAGCGAATTGAGCTAGTTTTTCCTTCATTAGGTAATCAATACCGTAAAGTGCTACGCGGCGGTAGTCACCAATGATACGACCACGGCCGTATGCATCAGGAAGACCAGTTAGAACACCAGACTTACGACACTTAAGGATTGAAGGCGTGTAAACATCGAAAACACCTTGGTTGTGTGTTTTACGTAGTTCAGAGTAAACCTTGTTAAGCATAGGGTCTAATTCACGACCGTATACTTTGCATGAGTTTTCGATCATGCGGATACCACCGTTAGGGATCAAAGCACGCTTAAGAGGCGCGTCAGTTTGAAGACCAACGATAGTTTCTAGTTCTTTCTCAATGTAGCCTGCATCATGTGCAGTGATAGTAGAGGCAACATCTGTATCGAAATCAACAGGTGCGTGAGTCGCATTTTCCTGCTTGATGCCTTCCATTACAGCGTCCCAAAGTTTCGCTGTAGCTGGAGTTGCTTCTGTTTCAAGGAAAGAGCCGTCACCCTCGTAAGGAGTGTAGTTCTTTTGGATAAAGTCACGAACGTTTACTTCGTTCTGCCAATCACCAGCTGTAAAGCCTTCCCATCCAGCAAATTGCTCTGCCATTGTATACCTACCTATCTATCTATTTCAGTAGAAAAAAATACGTGTTACCGACGTTAGAATTTAGTGCTTTTTATTGCCTTTAAGTTCCGGACGACGGTGAATAACCCAGTATGTTAGACCAACTAAGAAACCACCACCGATAATGTTACCTATGGTGACTGGAATTAAGTTGTTCATAACAAAATTGTTAACTGTTAAATCTGCGAACTGTGAAGGGTCTACGCCCGTCATAGTCCAAAATTCTAGTGATGCAAAGTTATGAATAACGATACCCATTGGGATCATAAACATATTTGCAATGCTGTGTTCAAAACCACATGCAACGAACATCGAAACGGGTAGCAACATAACCATGATTTTATCTGTTGCTGTTCGGCAAGAGAATGTCATCCAAACTGCTAAACACACCATCAAGTTACATAGCATACCAAGTACTACGGCTTGACCGAAGGTATGGTGCAGTTTGTGTTGAGCAATTTTCATTGCCGTTATACCCCATTGGCCACTGTCGCCAAGGTGTTGTTTTGCAAGCCAAATGCAAATTACGAAGAAAGATGCACCGATGAAGTTACCAATATAGACAACAACCCAGTTTCGTAATAATTGACCTGTTGTGATGCGGTTACTTGCACGGGCAACAGTGGTGAGAACAGAAGAAGTGAAAAGCTCGCCGCCGCAAATAACGACTAAAATAAGACCAAGACTAAATGCTAATGCACCAACGAATTTTGCCATGCCCCATGGCATATCGCCTGCACCTGTAGTGACAGTTGTGTAGAACACAAATGCAATAGAGATGAAAACACCAGCGGTAATCGCTAAGAAGAAAGATTGTAGTGGGTGCTTAGTCGCTTTGTAAACACCGACTTCTTCAGCTTTATGTGCCATAGCTGGTGGCATTAACGAGTCGAAAGAATTATTTTCCATTTTCTCAGGTGCTCTTTAATTGAGTTGAAGTGAGATTTAATTCGCTGAGGAGATAATACCAAAGGTGACGAATCATATATTTGACCTAGATCATTGCTGTGAAAATTTATAACAAAATTAGACATATTATGATATCACTGAGAGTTTTAACTCTTTGAAAATTAACGATATAATTTTTTTGATAAAACTAAAAAAAATTTTAATGTAATTTTATTACATTTAACTGTTTTTAATATGCTAAAAACAAATATGTCTTTATTATCAATAGATTGTGGTTTTTATTGGTTTTGTTTAACGTATATGTGACGTTAAATAAAACCAATATATTCAAAAAAAATTTAATTGTTACTAAAAAATATGAACAACCTCTTTTAATGTAACGCCATTTTGTTTTTATTGTTAAAGCTCACAAAACACAGGCGAGATAATGAATAGAAAGACTTACAATAATATGCAGAATTGAGTCATTTTTATTCTTCAAACAAACATAGCAGAGCAATATTAGAATGCGAATTTTAGATCATCCTCGCTCTTGTTAAAAAACACTATAAAGATACCTGTTATTTTTTCGTCAATATTGAGTCAATAAAATAGACATAAAATAAAATATTGCTCAAATCTTACCAGTTAGCCTTTTATCCTTTTGTAAAATCAATCAAAAAAGACAGTTCTCCTGCTTATAAGGAAAATGAATATAAAAACAGAACTGAGTATTTATGCTATTTATGTGGATATAATGGCAGGTTATGGTGCTGTTTGGTATATGTCGATTAGGTTAATGAAATGTTGCAATCGTGAATTTCAGATGATACTTTCAAAAAAGATGATTTTTAATGAAATGTCGTGCTTTGCTATAAAATTGATATACGAGAAGTAGATAATTTCTAAAGGGACAGGAGTATGCGCACATGAAGGATGACGTGGCGCTAGAAATTAAGAGCCTGCATAAATCTTTTGGTGACAATGAAGTATTAAAAGGTATTTCGCTGACGGCAAGAAGAGGAGATGTTGTCTCTATTATTGGCTCATCAGGCTCAGGTAAGAGTACTTTTTTACGTTGTGTCAATTTACTTGAAACTCCTACCCAAGGCGAAATTTGGGTTAATGGTGAATTAATTAAAATGCACAATAATCGTCGCGGTGAATATTTGCCTGTTGATGATAAACAAGTTCAGCGCATTCGTGCTCGTTTAGCCATGGTATTTCAAGGCTTTAACCTATGGTCTCATATGACAGTATTACAGAATGTGATTGAAGCGCCGGTACATGTGCTTGGTGTCCCTAAAGCAGAAGCGATTGAAAAAGCGGAAGCCTTACTCAAAAAAGTGGGCTTATTTGAACGCCGTAATTATTATCCTGCCCATTTATCTGGCGGTCAGCAGCAGCGTGCTGCGATTGCTCGAGCCCTTGCTGTTGATCCTGAAGTGATGTTGTTTGATGAACCGACATCTGCCTTAGATCCTGAACTGGTAGGCGAGGTGTTAGGTGTAATGCAAGACTTGGCGCAAGAAGGCCGTACCATGCTGGTAGTTACTCATGAAATGGCTTTTGCCCGCGACGTCTCAAATCAAGTGATGTTCTTACATCAAGGCATTGTTGAAGAGCAAGGTCACCCCGATAAGCTATTTACCCAGCCTGAATCTGAAAGATTGCAGCAATTTATTTCGTCTATTTACTAAACTTAGGGTTATCGACTAAGCCATAGAGAAACATCTCTGTGATTAGATAACCGTACGAATAGTACAAGGTTCACAGCATGGCTTGTTGTGAACAATTAAACGTAGCAGGAGAAGCGATATGAAAAAATGGATTTTAGCCGCAACATTAATTTCAGCGATGGGGGCATCAGCAGTCCAAGCAAAAGAGTGGAAAGAAGTGCGTTTTGGTATTGAAGGCGCTTACCCTCCTTTTAGCTGGACTGAGCCAAACGGTGAGCTGAAAGGTTTTGATGTGGACATGGCAAACGCGCTTTGTACGCAAATGCAGGTGAAATGTAAAATTGTAGCCCAAGATTGGGATGGCATTATTCCATCACTGCTTGCTCGTAAATACGATGCAATTATTGCTGCGATGTCTATTACCGAAGAGCGTAAAAAGAAAATTGATTTTACTGGCAAGTATGCGTTGATCCCAAATAAATTTGTGGCGAAAAAAGGTACCGATCTCGACTTTACTAAAGAAGGGCTTAAAGGCGTTAAGATTGGTGTTCAACGTGCAACGACTCATGACAAATATTTAACGGATAACTTTGGAGAGTCTGTTGAAATTGTTCGTTATGGCTCATTTGACGAAGCTTACCTAGATTTAAAAGCCGGTCGTATTGCTAGCGTATTAGGTGATGCATCAGCACTAGAAGAAGGTCTGCTAAATAAAGACGGTGGTGAAGGTTTTGAATTTATCGGTCCATCATTAACGGATCCTAAATGGTTCGGTGAAGGTTTTGGTATTGCCGTGCGTAAACAAGACAAAGATCTAACCAAAAAACTGGATGAAGCGATTCTTGCACTTCGTGAAAGCGGTCAATACAAGCAGATCGCTGATAAGTATTTCAAATATGACGTTTACGGTCAGTAAGTCATAAATGAATAAAGAGCACCTAGCTTCTAGTTTGGCGAGTTCGTCAAAGGGCTAAGTTAAGTGCTCTCTTATTCGAACAATGAAGGAGTATGACGTTGTTCGATTTATATGGATATGGATGGTCTTTAGCCCAAGGGGCGATGATAACAATACAAGTGGCACTGCTTTCTCTTTTATTAGCAGCAACACTGGGTATGTTAGGCGCTTTAGCGAAACTATCACCTTACCGTTGGGCGCGTGCTATCGCCACACTTTACACCACGGTGATCCGTGGTATTCCTGATTTAGTATTGATGATGCTGATTTTCTTCGGCGGTCAAATGCTACTTAATGATAGCTTGTATAATATTAATGAATGGTTGAATAATTCTTTTACTCAATCTGATCCTAACCACGAATGGACAAGTTACCTTCCTGATTATATCGAGATCAGCCCCTTTGTTGCTGGTGTTCTGACAATAGGCTTTATTTTTGGTGCTTATATGGCAGAAACCTTTAGAGGTGCGATTTTAGCGGTAGATAAAGGTGAACTTGAAGCGGGTAAAGCCTATGGCATGAGTGCATTTTTATCCTTTCGTCGAATTTTGCTGCCTCAAATGATCCGTCATGCTTTACCTGGTTTTGGTAATAACTGGTTAGTGTTATTAAAAACCACCGCACTGGTTTCTATCATTGGTTTAGATGATATGGTGCGTAAAGGGGCATTGGCTGCAGGAACCACCCAAAAACCGTTTACGTTCTATTTTACTATTGCGGTTGTGTTTTTGATCTTTACCTCTATTTCAACCTTGGCACTGAATTGGGCCGAGCGTAAATACAGTATTCCGACGAGGTAGAGCTAATGGACTTTAGTATTTTTACAGAAAGTTGGGAAATCTATCTAGAAGGTTTTTACACCACAGTTTGGATGGTCACCGTTTCGCTAGTGATCGGTTTAATTTGCGCGATCCCCATAGGAATGATGCGAAATAGCAGTAATAAATTTATTTCGTTTCCAGCTTGGGCATATATTTATTTCTTTCGTGGTACGCCGCTATTGATTCAGCTTTATCTTATTTATTACGGATTAAGCCAAGTTATCAATGTTCAGGGCACAATGTGGCAAGAAGCATGGTTCTGTGCGTTAGTTGCTTTCATTTTAAATACTGCCGCATACACCGCTGAAATTATTCGAGGCTCTATTAATAGTATGCCGCAAGGTGAGATAGAGGCGGCGAAAGCTTATGGTATGGGCCCATTTAAAGCGTTTCGTCGTATTATCCTTCCTAGTGCATTACGAAGAGCGCTACCTGCATACAGTAATGAAGTGATCTTCATGGTTCATGGCTCTGCTGTTGCTGGTATTGTGACGATTGTTGATTTAACAGGAGCTGCGAGAATTGTAAACTCTCGTTACTACGCGCCGTTTGAATCTTTCTTGTTTGCTGGGCTTTGTTACATGGTGCTGACGTTTGCCATAATCTGGGTATTTAAAAAACTTGAAGCGCGGTATTTACGCCATTTACAGCCATTAACTGAAATAACAGATTAATAAAGTTGAATAGAAAAAGCTCAGCATGCTAATGATAGATGCTGAGCTTTTTGTTTTATCTACGCTCTTTTTTACACCGCCACATCATCATAAAGTGGGACAGAAGTCAGTGCTGCAACTTCATCAATGTATTGACGTACGCGAGTTGGGTATTGGATCCCTTTCACGACAGTTAAATTACGTAGCATTGGAAATAGATGAATATCATCATAGCTAAGCTGGTTGCTTCGCTCAGAAGGCAGTGTTACCCATTCCAATGTTTGCAGCGCTTTATTGGTCAGCTCAATGTAGTGCGAAGAGTTTTCAAAGGCTTGTTCAAAGCTGACGGATAACATTGGTGTTTTCTTGTTGTAGAACCACGTTTTTGCCTCTTCAACCTGAAACTCTGGTAGATCTACTTTTAGCCAGCGTGGGTAGAGTAGGTAAGGTACACAATCTCGTGCCGCTTCAGTCCATTGTACTAATTCATCTTGATGTACTTCCGGCGCTAAAACAGGACAGCCATCGTTGTTGTCGATAAATTTAACGACATCTAGGCTCTCAGCCATATAGCTACCATCTGGCTTTTGTAAAATAGGCACCATGTTAGCGCCTACTTTTTCGATACGTGCATCAATATCGTGGTTTTGTAGGTAAACCAATTCAATATCGGCTTTTTTTAAGCCCGCAATCATCATTGCTTTTACGCAGAAAGGGCAATGATCAAATACAAACAACTTCATAATTAGTCCCTTGTGGTGAAGTAGAGTGAAGATAAAAAAGGTGAGTAGAGACTCACCTTTTATTGATTATTTAAAGACAGACCAAATAGGTGCGTGATCAGAGGGTTTTTCGATACCACGTAATTCGTAGTCGATATCGGACTCAATGCAGCGCTCAGCTAGTGATGGTGTCGCAAGAATAACATCAATGCGTAGACCTCGATTATCAACAAAGCCTTTCGAGCGGTAGTCAAACCATGAGTATTTATCATCGGCTGTTGGGTGAAGTTGACGGAAAGTATCGACAAAACCCCAGTCTAGCAAGGTTTGTAACCACTCACGCTCAATTGGTTGGAATGAGCATTTACCCGTTTTTAGCCAGCGTTTAGCATTAGCAGGACCAATACCGATATCTAAATCCGTAGGGCTGATATTAATATCGCCCATCACGATCAATTCTTCATCGTTAGTGTGGGCAGTATTTAGGTAATTCATCAGATCAGCGTAGAACTTCTCTTTTGCAGGAAATTTTGTTTCGTGCTTAATATTATCGCCCTGTGGGAAATAACCGTTCATTACAGTGATGTTCTTGCCATTGTCTTGCTTAAAGGTGGCCATGATCATTCGACGTTGGGCATCTTCATCATCGGTTGGGAAGCCTTTTTGTACGCTAATTGGCTCTTGCTTACATAGCATTGCAACACCGTAATGGGCTTTTTGACCATGGAAGTAAACTTTGTAGCCCATCGCTTCAACATCCGCTAAAGGGAAGGCTTCATCATGTACTTTGATTTCTTGTAAGCCGATCACATCCGGCTGATGCTTTTCAATTAAGGCTTGAAGTTGGTGAAGGCGAGCGCGTAGCCCATTGATATTGAAGGAGATAACTTTCATCATTTATTCCGATTTCTGTCAGTTTTTAATTACGGATAAGCAAAGATACTAACATAGATATTTAACGCTGGTAGAGCCTATTTCTTTTAAATAAACGATGAGGTTAATCGATATTAAGCGAATAGAAGTGGAAGAAATGAAGGCGACGAGAAAGATAAAGAGCCGCCTTCGGTAGGTGTTATTTTAAATTAAGCAACGATTTTAGGTTGACCATCAGAAGCGGTAACACCACCATCGACAGGTAGGTTAACACCGTTTACAAAGCTTGCATCATCACTTGCTAAGAAGCTCATTACCGCTGCGACTTCTTCAGGTTCTGCTGCACGACCAAGCGGAATACGTTCGTTAAATTTATTACGAATATCTTCTGGCCAGCCATTAGTCATATTGGTTTTCACTAGGCTTGGGCATACAGAGTTAACACGCACACCTTGTAGGCCAAAATCCAGTGCAAGTACACGAGTTAAGTTAACAATAGCGCCTTTGGATACGCAGTAGTAAGCTGCACCCCAGTCAGCACCTAAACCAGAAACAGAGGCATTATTAACAATGCAGCCTTTGCTTTTGATCAAGTGAGGTAATGCATATTTAGAGCAGTAAATAGCACCATTAATATTTACGCTAGAGATCTTCTCCCAATCTTGAATACTACCGTCTAATATTGTGCCTGGAATATGTACGCCAGCATTATTGATTAAGATGTCAATCTTATTGAAATTCTCAATGGTCTGATCAATAAGGTTTTTTACTTCAGCTTCATTTGAAACATCGGTTTTAACACACAGTGTTTTTTCTGCAATTAACTCACTGTGTACTTTATCTAGTGCGTCCTGATAAAGATCTGCTAGAACAACAATTGCGCCTTCAGAGGCAAAACGGTGTGCCGCAGCTTTACCCATACCATTACCCGCACCTGTGATAATGACAACTTTTCCTTCAAATCTGTTCATTGCTAGCTCTTACATCATACAAATAGTGGCGCTATATTAAGTCTCTCACCGATGCACGTTTGTGATGAAGATCACTTATTCTTTTTGAGTATCAAGAAGGGGGGAATAGCTAAATATAATGTTGTTTTTTCTGAAATATATTTAAATAATCTGTTCACATACTCATCGTGGTAAGTCTGTCAAATAAATAAATCAGTGTTTTATTATTTTGCGGAAGAATTTAATATTAATTGGGTGATGAAATATAGTTATTAAAAATCAATATATTAGATTGTTAATAACAGTCTATTTCTAGTTGGAAATTTAGGTCATGATAAAAAGAGATAAAAAATAAGTACTTTACTTGTGCTGAGTGAGTTATCCAGCTTATGCTGGTTGAATACGAAATAATCAAAGATATTGTTTTAAATAGTATTTCTATCAATATAGTGCAGTAACTACCTTGTTACTGTCACTGACTAAGGAAAATATCATGTCTATTATCACTTGGATTATTGTTGGGCTTATTGCTGGTGCGCTAGCGAAATGGTTGATGCCTGGAAATGATGGTGGCGGTTGGATTGCTACATGTGGTTTAGGTATTGCTGGTTCTTTTGCTGGTGGTTTCCTCGGTTCACTGTTGGGTATTGGTGCATCAGGTTTGCTTGGTAGCATTATTATTGCCACCGTCGGTGCTTTAGTGCTGCTATTTATTTATAACCGTTTTATCCGTTAATTAACGATTGAATCATGCGAAAAAGCCTAACGTAGTATGTGTTCGTTTAGAAACGACTTACGTTAGGCTTTTATATTTTTTATTTTTTTTATTTATCATACCACCAGTGGAGAGGATAATTTCTCTATCAAGGCTTTTTTCCAATCAGCTAACGGTTGTGGTAACTCGATGGTTTTTAGTTGTTTTAAGCTTTTTGGGATATCTGGATGATTATAAGCTTGCTGATTGAATAAGCTTTCACAGTAACCGAGCATTGCCTCACTACACTGCGGGTAATCATGTAAAATTGTTTGATATAGCGCACCGGCTCGTTTGGGATCTTGTATCAAATTAGCTTTTGCTGTTTCTAAATGGCTCACAAGTAAACGTACATTTTCAATGATAAGCTGTTTCTCTTTTAATTCATTTAAACGGTGCTGACTGTGTTCATCAAGTTCAGATCGTGTCATTAATACTTGGTATATCTCTCCAATTAAACGACTTTCACCATAACTGATAAGCATAGGAAGTGCTTCGATCATGACTATTGACGGAGCTTGAAGCATCACACCGAAAAATGGACTTAATCCTTTTAGTAAACGCCTTTTGGATTTTTGGATCTTTTTATCTATGTGGTAGAGACGAGCCAGTGCAATATTGGCGAAGGCGTCTAAATGTTGCTTTTTTTCACCCTGTAATCTTAGCTGAGCTAAGTGATGAATATCTTTAATAGCAGTGTGTAGTCGATGGTTATGCTGGTTTGATAATTGGTTTGTGTAAATTTGCTCGAAAATAGCGGTATATTCAGCAAAGTGTACTAGCCATAACTTATCAATAATCGGTAGATGTGTTGCTAATGTTTTCCCAGCCTGCAGAAAGTTATCAATATCATTCATATCTGCAGATAATTGAGCAACAGTTAAAGCTCGATGCGGTATGGTTGGTGTTAAGGTGAGTACCTGCATGGCGACTTCTTGAGCTTTATCGACTTGGTTATTTTGTTGATAAAGGGATGCTAGTTCATCATAAGCAAAGACACAAAGAGGGACATGTTTAATTAACCGTTTTAGTCGGTTAATCGCTTCGAGGTGATAGCCTTTCTTTGTCGCAAGTTTTGCTTCAATCAATGATAACTTATGGTGTTGAGATCGTTGCTTAAATAAAAGTAATAATTGCTCTGCTTGCTGCCATTGTTTTATTTCGATAAGTAGCTCTAGTAAAAGTGTTTCTATATGCAGATTATGGCCTTGCTCTCGGAGTAAATGACGGCATAACTGTATTGCTTGTTGATGATCTTGCTTATCTAAAGCCTGATATATTGGCTCTCTGTGTAAGCAAACTTTATAAACACTGATCACTCGTTGTTTTAAGGTGCCGACATTAATGGGTTTGGTAAGAAAACAATCAGGCTCTATTCCCATTGTGGTTGAAATGACTTCTGGTGAGTGATCTCCAGAAAAAAAGATGATTCCACAATTTGAACGAATAAGGTTTTGCTGTCTGAGTAAAGACAGTAACTCACCACCATTAATATTTTGATTAAGATGGAAATCAAACAAAATTAGATCATAACGCTGGGTTTGGCATAACTGAATAGCGTGTTGGTAGCAGGTCGCTATATCAATTGATTTGATCGCAATTTTATCTAAGACACTTTTAACGAGTTGAGCAGAAGAGAGCTGATCATCTACGATGAGTACTTTTATGGTGTTCCACTTTTCTTGTTCTAATTCCGTGAAACCAAACGCCATATACTATCCATTTAATTGTTATTATTGATGTTTATTACATTTAATATGCATATTGTTCATTATTAAATGTCATGAATAAAAGTAATCATATAATGAAATTATAGCAATTTTTTTACGTACAAATTTAGAACTTAGATGGGGAAATATTTAAGAGGGAGTAAAGGTATAGATAGAAAAAAACCAGCAGCCTAAGCTACTGGTTTAAATGATGGTGGTGGGGGAAGGATTCGAACCTTCGAAGGCAGTGCCGGCAGATTTACAATCTGCTCCCTTTGGCCACTCGGGAACCCCACCACGGGGTATTGCTACATTTGGCTTTCGCCAGAAAAGATGTCAGTGGCGACAGCTTTTCGAATTAAATGGTGGTGGGGGAAGGATTCGAACCTTCGAAGGCAGTGCCGGCAGATTTACAATCTGCTCCCTTTGGCCACTCGGGAACCCCACCACGGGGTATTGCTTTTTGTTTGGCTTTCGCCAGAAAAGACGTCAGTGGCGACAACTTTTCAAATTAGATGGTGGTGGGGGAAGGATTCGAACCTTCGAAGGCAGTGCCGGCAGATTTACAATCTGCTCCCTTTGGCCACTCGGGAACCCCACCACGGGGTCTTGCTTTTTGTTTGGCTTTCGCCAGAAAAGACGTCAGTGCGACAGCTTTTCGAATTAGATGGTGGTGGGGGAAGGATTCGAACCTTCGAAGGCAGTGCCGGCAGATTTACAATCTGCTCCCTTTGGCCACTCGGGAACCCCACCACAGGGTATTGCTATATTTGGCTTTCGCCAGAAAAGACGTCAGTGGCGACAACTTTTCAAATTAGATGGTGGTGGGGGAAGGATTCGAACCTTCGAAGGCAGTGCCGGCAGATTTACAATCTGCTCCCTTTGGCCACTCGGGAACCCCACCACAAGTGCGGAGCGGATAATAGCAAACATTCGGATCCTGTAAAGACTTTTCTTTTAAATACTGAGTGTTTGCCTGAATTTTCATCAGATTACCAATTGTTGCTTATATTTACATTTCTTGACGTTGCTAAACCGTAGATTCAGATATGATTGCGGCAGGATTATTTATGGTGTGTTAATAATGAAAAAAATGGCCGTAGCAATATTAGTAACTGCAGTGTTATCTGGTGGTTACTTCTACTTTCAGGGAACCTCTCATGCTGCGCAAGAAAAGAAGGGTGCGCGATCTAGCCGTGTTGTGAGTGTCACGACGGGAACGGTCTCTTCTATGCCTATCGCTCAATCACTTTCTTTAACCGGAAAGTTGCAAGCTGAGCACTCTGTAAATATTGCAGCAGAAACATCTGCACAGATTAAAAACATCGAGGTTAAGCCAAATCAACGTGTTCAAAAAGGCACGCTATTAATTCAACTTAATGATGACAAAGCGAAAGCGGCTTTTGATGAAGCTCTAGCCTATTTCAATGATGAGCAACGTAAATTAAACGAATTTAAACGCTTAGTGAAACGTGGTGCGATCACCCAAACTGAAATTGATGCGCAGACGACCAGTGTCAATATCGCTCAAGCTCGTTTAAAAGCGGCGCGTGCCGAGCTTAATGATCATATGATCCGCGCGCCTTTTAATGGCACAGTTGGACTCTTTGATTTCAGCCAAGGTCATCGTGTTGCTGAAGGCGTGGAACTGCTGACGTTTGACGATCTTTCGACAATGCGATTAGACATTCCTGTTCCTGAACAATATCTCTCTCACCTTATACCGGGAATGAAAGTTATCGCAACAAGCCAAGCATGGCCTGATCGTGTGTTTAATGGTGAAGTACAAGCGATTGACTCACGTGTTCAAACCGATTCCTTAAATATCAAAGTTCGAGTGGTATTTGATAACAAAGATAATGCACTTAAGCCAGGAATGTTGTTAGCAGCTGATATCGGTTTTGTACCACAACCTAAAGCGGTAATTCCGGTTCAAGCGATTGAATATTCAGGTACTAAACGTTTTATTTACCTTGTTGACGATAAACAAAAAGTTCATCGAACTGAGGTGGATCTTGGTGCTCGTATTGATAATACCGTGGTAGTTAATAAGGGCGTAGAGATTGGCGATCGTATTGTTGTTCAAGGATTAGTGAATATGCGAGATGGAATAAAAGTTTCGGATATAACAACAAAAAAGAGTGATTCTCAGCATGGAGCTAGCAGCTAATGTGGTTATCAGACATTTCGGTTAAACGCCCTGTTGTTGCCATTGTTTTAAGTTTATTGCTATGTGTGTTTGGTGTGGTGTCTTTCTCTAAATTAGCTATAAGAGAAATGCCTGATGTGGAAAGCCCAGTTGTTACCGTGATGACTACATATGACGGAACATCAGCGACGGTAATGGAAAGCCAAGTCACCACTCCGATCGAAGATGAGTTGTCAGGTATTAGTGGCATTGACAATATCACCTCGATCACACGAAATGGCATGTCACGTATTTCAATTGAATTTTCGATGGATTGGGACCTTACCGAAGGTGTCAGTGATGTGCGTGATGCGGTTGCCCGTGCTCAACGGCGTCTACCTGATGATGCGAGTGATCCTATTGTATCTAAAGACAATGGTTCAGGTGAGCCTGCCGTTTATATCAATTTATCTTCATCAGAGATGGATCGTACGCAGTTAACTGATTACGCCCAGCGGGTATTAGAAGATCGTTTCAGCTTAATTAATGGGGTGAGTTCAGTCAGTTTAAGTGGCGGCCTGTATAAGGTGATGTACCTAAAACTGAAACCTGAATTAATGGCAGGTCGTGGCGTTACCACCAAAGATATTATTGACGCGTTACGTGATGAAAACGTTGAATTACCCGGTGGTGAAGTACGTAATGACCAAACCGTGATGGCTGTGCGAACAGCACGTTTATACCGAACGGCCAATGATTTTAAATACCTGACGGTTAGAACCACAGAAAATGGTACGCCGATTTACTTAAAAGATGTGGCTGATGTTGCGATTGGTGCAGAAAACGAAAATTCAACCTTTAAAAGCAACGGGGTCGTTAACTTAAGTTTAGGCATTGTCACTATGTCTGATGCTAACCCATTAGAAGTGGCAAAAGATGTTCGCGCAGAAGTCGCGCGAATGCAGAAGTTCTTACCTGAAGGGACGAGTTTAACGGTTGATTATGATGCGACGGTATTTATAGAGCGCTCAATCAGTGAAGTGTACAGCACATTATTAGTCACGGGTGCTTTGGTTATTTTGGTGCTTTATGTCTTTATTGGACAAGCACGCGCAACCTTAATTCCAGCGGTAACGGTGCCTGTATCATTAATTTCAGCGTTTATTACCGCGTACTTCTTTGGTTTTTCTATCAATTTGCTGACCTTAATGGCATTAATTCTTGCTATCGGGTTGGTGGTCGATGATGCCATTGTGGTGGTTGAAAATATTTTCCATCACATGCAGCGCGGTGAATCACCATTGCTTGCCGCGTATAAAGGTACCCGTGAAGTGGGGTTTGCGGTGATTGCGACCACAGCGGTACTGGTGATGGTGTTCTTACCGATTTCCTTTATGGAAGGCATGGTAGGACGCTTATTTACTGAGTTCTCAGTATTGCTTGCGATGGCGGTCATCTTCTCTTCATTAATTGCGTTAACTTTAACGCCTGTAATGGGGAGTAAAATCTTAAAAGCCAATGTAAAACCAACTCGCTTTAACCTATGGGTGAATCGTCAGTTTGATAAGCTTGAAAATGTCTACCGCAAAGGCGTTACGTTTGCTGTTAAAAAACGCTTTATCGCACCGATTGTTGTATTAGCGTGTATTGGCGCAAGTGCCGCGTTGATGAAGGTAATCCCTGCTCAATTAGCGCCACAAGAAGATCGCGGTGTATTGTTTGCCTTTGTGAAAGGTGCAGAAGGTACCAGTTATAACCGTATGATCGGCAATATGGATGAAGTTGAAAGCCGTTTGCTGCCAATGTTGGGCAAAGGCGTATTGAAATCTGTCAGTATCCAATCACCTGCATTTGGTGGTCGAGCAGGAGATCAAACTGGTTTTGTGATCATGCAGTTAGAAGATTGGCAAGATCGCACAGTATCGGCACAACAAGCATTAGGCATGGTGAGTAAAGCACTAACGGGAATTCCTGATGTGCGTGTTATTCCAATAATGCCAGGCTTTCGTGGTGGTTCTTCTGAGCCGGTTCAATTTGTACTCGGTGGCTCTGATTATCAAGAGTTGTTTAAGTTGGCATCGGAGCTAAAACACATTGCAGAAGACAGTCCAATAATGGAAGGGGTTGATTTAGATTACGCAGAAACCACGCCTGAATTGATGGTTAATATTGATCGTCAACGTGCGGCGGATTTAGGTATTCCGGTTTCAGATATTGCAGAAACATTGGAAGTGATGTTGGGCGGACGAAGTGAAACTACTTTTGTTGAGCGTGGTGAAGAATACGATGTTTACCTGCGTGGTGACGAGAATCGTTTTAATAGCTCCGCTGATCTTAGTCAGATTTATTTACGTGCGAAAAATGGTCAACTTGTCACGCTTGATACTGTTGCTTCGATTGATGAAGTCGCCTCAGCGCAGAAGCTTAGCCATAACCAGAAACAGAAATCGATTACGTTAACGGCGAATTTGTCTGAAGGTTACACCTTAGGGGAAGCGTTGGATTTCTTGGATCAACAAGCGATAGAGAAGTTACCATCGGATATTACTATTAACTATGCGGGAGAGTCGAAAGACTTTAGAGACAATCAAAGCAGTATTGCCATTGTCTTTGGTTTAGCCTTGCTAGTGGCTTACTTAGTTCTTGCTGCGCAGTTTGAAAGCTTTGTAAACCCGCTGGTGGTGATGCTGACAGTTCCTATGGGGATCTTCGGTGGTTTAGCTGGCTTGTGGTTAATGGGGCAAGGGCTCAATATCTACAGCCAAATTGGTATGATCATGCTTATTGGTATGGTAACCAAGAACGGTATTCTGATTGTAGAATTTGCCAACCAATTGCGGGATAAAGGTATTGAGTTTGAACAAGCGATCATTGATGCGTCAGTACGTCGTCTGCGTCCAATATTAATGACAGCATTTACGACTTTATTTGGTGCAATTCCGCTGATTATCTCTACGGGAGCGGGGGCTGAAAGCCGCATCTCTGTAGGTACTGTGGTGTTCTTCGGTATGGCGTTCGCGACCTTAGTGACCTTGTTTGTTATTCCTGCAATGTACCGCTTAATAGCAGGTAAGACTAAATCACCAGGTCATGTCGAAAGCTTGTTAGAAAAAGAGCTACAGCATGATTACACAGGGCGTATTAGCCATGGTGATTTACCTAAATAGATGTTCTCGTTATAGAGAACGCTATTAAAGAGTTAGCTTAATAAGAGGCGATAAGGACAAACCTTATCGCCTTTTTATTTACCTTTTTATCGGCGCAAGCTTACGGCGACTACCTCTTTAGTGAGCAATCAGTTAAACTTCTGCATAGATAACTATCGAGTAATTAAACTGCACGTTTGCAGTTTTTTACCCTGATCGTCCTAAAGCCCTTTATAGAAGAAAACCATGTCACAGAATCCAACTGAACAGCAGAGCCCAAAAGGGGTTCGTCTTAATAAATTCATTAGTGATACAGGCTATTGCTCACGCCGTGAGGCGGACAAGCTGATTGATCAGGGACGCGTCACTATTAATGGTCAAAAACCAGAGATGGGCGTACGAGTAATGAATAACGATGATGTGCTTATTGATGATAAGCCACTTCGTAGCAAAGAACGTCCAATTTATATCGCGCTCAATAAGCCAACTGGGATCACCTGTACAACTGAACGTCATATCGAAGGTAACATCGTTGATTTTATTGGTCACCGCAAGCGTATTTTCCCTATTGGTCGTTTAGATAAGCCATCAGATGGCTTGATCTTCTTAACGAATGATGGCGACATCGTTAATAAGATCCTACGTGCGGGTAACTCTCATGAAAAAGAATACGTAGTCCGTGTTGATAAAGTTATCACGCCAGAATTCCTAGAAAAAATGGCGTCAGGTGTTGAGATCTTAGATACGGTAACCTTGCCTTGTAAGGTAACGAAAGAAACGAATTTCTCTTTCCGTATTGTGTTAACTCAAGGTTTGAACCGTCAGATCCGTCGTATGTGTGAAGCGCTTGGTTATGAAGTGTATAAGCTTCGCCGAGTACGTATTATGAACATCACGATTGACGGTTTACCTAATGGTAAGTGGCGTTACTTAACTGATGATGAAATCGGTGAAATTAACCGTTTAATTGCACAATCATCAGGTACTGAAGAAGCATCAAAAGTTGATGCTGAAGGTCGTAAAATTGCTAAAGCCACCGATGCGAAACTTTACGATCACCGCCAGCAAGAGGCGCGTAATGAAAAGCGTGCTCAAGAAAAAGCGTTTAAAACCTACAGTGGTACGGGTGAATTTACTCGTCGTCCTGGTGGGCAGCGTCAAAATCGCCGCAATGAAGAAGGCGGTGAATCGCGCCAACAGCGTGGTCAGGGACGTAATGATAATCGTCGTCCAGCGCGTACTTCAGATCGTGATTCAAAACCAAGTTTTGGTGGTAAAAGTACTGGCATCAAAAAGTGGAAATCTAAAAGAGAAGATTAATACACTCAAATAGATAAATAACGCCCTTTAGTTTCTTATACGCTCTCTAGACAGAGTGGATAGTTTAAAGGGCGTTTTTATTGGTGCGTAATTCGATGTGTAAATAAGGAAATAGCATGAAAATTGTTGCTGTAACAGCTTGTCCTACGGGGATCGCCCATACTTACATGGCAGCAGATGCGCTAAATAAAACAGCCCATAAAATGGGAATTCAGATCCACGTTGAAACGCAAGGTGCGATGGGGATTGAAGATCAGTTAACACTGCAAGATATTGCTAAAGCAGATTTAACCTTGATAGCTTCAGATATTGAAGTAGAGCAGCGTAGCCGATTCACTGGTAGTAAAATCCATTGTGTTACCATTGAAGAGGTCTTGATTGATCCAGAAGCTGTACTAAAACGCTGCCAGCAATTAATTACCCAATAGCAGGCATTACGATGTTGGAAAGACGCCTTACGTTCTATTGTGGTCACACTGGATTACCTCTTTTTCAGTTAGACAAATTGAAAAAGCTCGCCAGCTATTTTACTTCCGATGTGCAGGTGTTTAACTTGCAATTGTTACGATCTGAATCGGTAACCAAGCCTCTGCGTGTTTCAACACTTGCAAGTAAACCTTATCAATTGTGCCAGCTTGTTATCACAGGCGTGGATTCTGAATTAGCCCTATTGGTGCTGACTGATTTTATTCACGAATACGCTTGTCCGTTATTATTGCCATCGAGCGATAGTAGGGGAAATCGTATTTTAAAACAGCGTATGGCAATGCTGGATTTCCCTCTGTCTTTTATCACGCCGAAACAGATTCAGGCTGATAATAATAAAGCACAATTATTAGCAACGATGACACGCTCGCTGGTGGATGAAAAGGTGATTAAAGTCGATGACTATCAAGAAGTGTTAGTTGCGATAGAAAAGCGTGAAAGTATTTCTGCGACTGTGATGGGTAATGGTATTGCGATGCCCCATGTGATGATAGAACCGATTACTCAGCCTGCAATTGTCATTTACTGTTGTCAGAAAATGGATTGGCACAGCGCACGAGAAGATGTAAGTAAAGTATTAATGATGGTATTACCTAAGCCCTTATCGCGTTCTGTGCTAATGGCTTTTTCTCGGTTTTCAAAGCAACTACTACAAGATCGTTTTGCAGATGCTTTGCGCCAAGCATCTGATAGTAATGTTATACAAGCGCTGATCATTGAGGCGATGCTAGCGTCTGATTAAGGCTGCGATATTCAGTTGGTGTACGACCTGTTTTGTTTTTAAATACTCGACAAAAGTAATTCATATCTTGAAACCCGCATCGGGTTGCTACTTCCGCTAAACGAAAATTGTATTTCTTGAGCATAAATTTTGCGCGCTCAAGCCGTACCCAACAGATGTAATCTGCTAATCGCATATGTCCTTGTTGTCTGAACAAACGTGATAGGTGGTTCGGGGTAATATTAAAGCGATGAGCAATAGATTCTCGGCTGATCGCGCGGTGAAAGTTTTCTTGAATATAAATACAGATCCCTTGATAGAGATCTTCACAACGATTCTTTTTCACTTTATCTGGGGTATTGAGCATAGAGCGGCTATAACTAAGGAGTGCCAACAAGAGGTGTTCATCCATTGGTTTTTTCATTGGTTCTTTTGCCAGCATATTCAATGCCGATAAAATAGGATCAATAGCATGTCCTGTTGCAGCTTGGATTGAGTGTTTTTGCACATCAAAAAAGTGAGGATTGTCTTTGCTTTTGCTGACTAAACTAAAACCAATTTGTCTTTTACCAAATAACAGGCTCAATACCGAGCATTCCGTATCCCAATTGGGTTTATTCCAACAGTTCGGTGGAATATACAGAGCATCACCCAGCATCAAGTTAACATCTCGAATGCCATACTCACCGTCTTCTAATTGATTCACATACTCGCCTTTAAGTACCAATTCAAGACGAGGAAAATTCACTTGATAACTAAATTGCGGTGGTGTGCTGTGATCATTAGCAAACCAAATATGGTTAAAGCTTTCTCGCTCTTCGAGAATAGAATCAATAAGATTAAGAAATACGGTATCCATAATTTGCGTTAAGTCACCCAATGTTGTGAGGTATTGTGAGTTAGCAATAAATATTTATGGCTGTTTTTGTTATAGTGCAGCGCAATATTTTGTAAAACATAACTCATTTAATGGATTGTATCGAATAAGGGCTTATGGTGACCTGATTGATGTACCACTTTTTGACTTATGTAACATTTAGCATTGCTTAAATGGCATTCCCCTTCGTTCTTTTTAGATTTGCTAAGTGGAATACGATTTCATCGATGCACAACGATAATAAATTTAGGAATTAATATGGCTGGTATTCACCGTTCTGTGTTTTTTAAAATGAATAACGTGATTCAAGATTATGCATGGGGAAGTAAAACCTCGATTGAATCTTTGTTTGGTATCGTGAATCCTGATGCTAAGCCACAAGCTGAATTATGGATGGGCGCTCATGCGAATGGCTGCTCTGAAATTGAAGCCCAGGGAAAAGCGGTAAAGCTGTCTGACTTTATTGCAACGGATCCTAATGCGATCATCGGTGCGCAAACCCAGCAACAATTTGGTGAGCTGCCGTATTTATTTAAAGTGTTAGCGGCAGAAAAAGCACTGTCTATTCAGGTTCATCCAAATAAGCAGCAAGCAGAAGTAGGGTTTGCGAAAGAAGAGCAAATGGGCATTGCTCGTAATGCGGCGAACCGTAATTACAAAGATCCAAACCACAAGCCAGAGTTAGTCTTTGCGTTAACATCGTACCAAGCGATGAATGGTTTCCGCCAAATTGAAGACATTGCTGCGCAGTTTAATGCACTTGAAATTACGGCTATTAGTGAGTTAGTTGCTGCATTTAATGCCAATCAAACGGAAGTAGGTTTGCGGGATTTCTTTACTGCAATGTTATCGCTAGAAGGTGAGCAAAAAGCTTCAGCGGTAAACGCATTATTGGCTTACAGTGAAGCACATAAAGATCTGCCATTGTTTGCTTTATTATTAGATTTAGCTGAACAATATCCTGGTGATATCGGTTTATTTGCGCCGTTAATGTTAAATGTATTAACCCTTCAACCGGGTGAGGCGATGTTCCTTAGTGCCTGTACGCCACATGCCTACATTAAAGGTACAGGTTTAGAGATCATGGCGAACTCCGATAATGTATTGCGCGCTGGTTTAACGCCAAAATACATGGATGTACCTGAGCTCGTTGCAAACACCTATTTCACGCCAATGGCGTTTGATTCATTGTTGTTAGCCCCAACACAAGCAGAAAACGGTTTACATTATGCTATCCCAGTTCCTGATTTTAAGTTCAGTGTTTATAAGCAAGTAGATAACATTAGTCTTACTGTGAATAGTGCTGAAATTGTCTTTGCCATTGATGCACCAGTAACATTGATCCATAGTAATGGTGATAGTGTCGTGATAGAGAAAGGTCAGTCTGTATTTATTCCCGCTTATACTGAGCAGTATCAAGTAACTTGTGTTGGTACATTTGCCCGCGCCTACAACTAAGCAGATCTAACGTCTTAGCACTGATTTAAAGCGACAGAATATTCTGTCGCTTTTTTTGTTTTTGATAGTGTGAAGTATTTCACTAAAAGTAGGCTGAGATTGAATATCGAATGTGTGTTATTTCTAGTTATTGAAAATTTAGCGTTACAGACTGTAGTATGTTTTTTAACTTCTGATTTTATTTAAAGTTATGATAAATAACGTCTTTATTATTGGGTTTGTTCGTTTTTTTATGTTCAAACAAAGTGTGTGATAGTTCACATCCTTATTGTTAGGTTACATTTATCCAGCTAAAGCCTTTTTTATGCTCTATTTTGAAGCTGCCAAACACTAGACAATATTCCCATACTCAAATCCATCAAATTAAGTGTGATGGGCGATAAAAATAATTCTTGGGGATAGAACATGATCACTTCCTTGATCAACGAAAGCTTAATTAACCTTAATCTTAAGGCGAAAACCAAAGATGACGTGTTTAATGAAATGGCTGAAATATTAGCAGCGCAAGGGCGCGTGGCTGATAAAACGCAATTCATTGCTGATGTAAAAGCACGTGAAGAATTAGGCAATACAGGATTTGAAGAAGGGATCGCTATCCCTCATGCGAAAAGTGCAGCCGTTGCACAACCTGCGGTCGCGATTGGCGTTAGCCGTAACGGTATCGAATACGGTGCAGAAGATGGCAAACCATCACAACTTTTTTTCATGATTGCATCACCTGATAACGGCGATAACCATCATATTGAAGTCTTAGCTGAACTTTCTTCAAAGTTGATTGAAGATGGCTTTGTTGAGAAATTCTTAGCTGCTAAAACAGAAAAAGAAGCCTTAGCTTTATTACTTGAAGAAAAAGAGCAAGTTGTCACGCAAGAGCAAACGAAAGGTTTGATAATTGGTGTAACCGGTTGTCCAGCTGGCGTTGCTCACACTTACCTTGCAGCTGAAGCATTGGAAAAAGCAGGTGCAGAGCTTGGCTATGAAGTAAAAGTAGAAACCAATGGCTCAATTGGTGTCAAGAACTCCCCAACAGCTGAAGAAATTGCTCGTGCAGAAGCGATTGTGGTTAGCTGTGATAAGCAAGTAGACATGGCTCGCTTTGCCGGTAAAAAACTGATTAAAACTGGCGTAAAAGCGCCAATTAAAGATGCCAAAGGTCTTATTCAACAAGTGTTAGTAGCGAAAGCTTATGAAGCTGATGGTGATGATACTTCTGACTCTAGCGAAAGCAAAGTCGCGCAAACCCGTTCGAACTTATATCGCTATTTGATGAACGGTGTATCGCACATGATCCCGTTTGTGGTTACAGGTGGTTTGTTAATTGCACTATCACTGGCTATTGGTGGTCAACCAACTGATGCTGGTATGCAAATTCCTGCGGGTAGTCTATGGCAAAAAGTGCTCGATGTTGGTGTTGTTGCATTTACCTTAATGATCCCAATTCTTGCGGGTTACATTGCTTTTGCGATTGGTGATCGTCCTGCGTTAGCACCAGGTTTCATCGGTGGTTGGATTGCCAATAATGGTTCTTTCTATGATGCAAGTGCGGGTACTGGCTTTATTGGTGCCATAGTTGCAGGCTTGCTAGTGGGTTACTTCGTTCGCTGGGTTGCAACACGTAATTACCATAAGATGGTACAGCCATTAGTGCCGATTCTTATTGCGCCAATTACGGGTACCTTGTTTATTGCTAGCTTATTTATCTTCGTTATTGGTGCGCCAATCGCTGGATTGATGGATAGCATGAATAGCATGCTTACTGAAATGAGCACAGGTAACGTAGTATTACTCGGTATTGTACTGGGTGGTATGGCTGGCTTTGATATGGGCGGTCCTTTTAACAAAGTCGCGTTCTTGTTCTCTGTCGGTATGATTGCAAATGGTCAAACACAATTCATGGGTGCTATGGCATGTGCAATTCCAGTCGCTCCTTTAGGTATGGGGTTAGCAACGGTACTTGGTCGTAAGTTAAATATCTTTGAGCAATCAGAAATTGAAGCAGGTAAAGCTGCAGGTGCAATGGGCTTAGTAGGTATCTCTGAAGGTGCAATTCCATTTGCTGCACAAGATCCGCTGTCTGTGATTCCAGCAAACGTGCTAGGTAGTATGGTTGCAGCAGTGATGGCGTTCTCTTTTGGTATTACCAACAGTGTGGCACACGGTGGTCCCGTGGTGGCATTGCTTGGTGCGATGAACAAACCAGTTCTTGCCCTTCTATGTATGGCATCAGGTATGGTTGTTACTGCTCTTGTTGCGGTAACACTTAAGAAAGTACGTAAAGCGAAGGCTGAACGAGTATTAGCAACTGCTTAATCTCTAATTTAAATAGCTAAATAAAAGCGATGGGTGAAAGCCTGTCGCTTTTTTGTTTCTGAAAGACGGCACTGGCGGCAATTTGCACACTTGTTCTTGCAATCTATTGGACAACTTTGCACTATGTCAGTATTAGTAAAATTAAAGATGCATGTAAGCATAGAGATATCACAGAGGAAGTAATGGCAGGAAATACGATTGGACAACTATTTCGCGTCACCACATTTGGCGAAAGCCATGGCTTGGCGCTGGGCTGTATTATTGATGGCTGCCCACCGGGACTCGCATTAACTGAAGCTGATATGCAGCATGATTTGGATCGCCGTCGTCCGGGAACATCAAAATATACCACGCAACGTCGCGAACCCGATGAAGTGAAAATTCTATCAGGTGTGTTTGAAGGTGTGACAACTGGTACATCTATCGGTTTATTAATTGAAAATACCGATCAACGCTCTAAAGATTACTCAAATATTCAAGACTTATTCCGTCCAGGGCATGCTGATTACACTTATCATCAAAAATACGGGGTACGTGATTACCGTGGTGGTGGTCGCTCATCTGCTCGTGAGACGGCAATGCGTGTTGCTGCTGGCTCAGTGGCAAAGAAATACTTAAAACAAGTACATGGTATTGAAGTACGCGCTTACCTATCACAAATGGGTGATGTGAAAATTGATAAGGTTGATTGGGATCAAATTGAGCAAAACGCCTTTTTCTGCCCTGATGTTGATAAAGTTGAAGCTTACGATGAATTGATCCGTAAGTTAAAAAAAGAAGGTGACTCTGTCGGTGCGAAAATTACCGTGGTTGCGCAAAATGTCCCTGTTGGTTTAGGTGAGCCCGTTTTTGATCGTTTGGATGCCGATATTGCGCACTCTTTAATGAGTATTAATGCGGTAAAAGGTGTGGAAGTTGGTGATGGCTTTGATGTGGTTGAACAGCGTGGAAGCGAACACCGTGATGCGATGACACCGGAAGGATTTAAAACTAATCATGCTGGTGGCATTTTAGGGGGGATTTCATCTGGTCAAGATGTTGTGGCACATATTGCCCTTAAGCCAACATCAAGTATTACGGTTCCGGGTGAAACTATTACTAAGCAGGGTGAGACTGCTGAAGTTGTCACTAAAGGTCGCCACGATCCATGTGTTGGCATTCGTGCAGTACCCATTGCTGAAGCGATGTTAGCGATTACTTTAATGGATCATCTATTACGCCATCGCGGTCAAAACGCAGATGTCGTTACCTATACACCGAAGATTTAATCACTATAAAACTGAGATATAAATAAGCCACGCCTTGATGTACTCAGCGTGGCTTTGCTTTATCTGGTAATAAGACCTTGAGCTTTAGTGAAAGGATTCTTCTTTAAACTCAAACACAGGTAAGCTCCAGCTAAAATAGACTGCGGCCATGCGTAGGCTAAAACCTGTAATTAAAGTAATAAGCGTGGTGATATCAGGATGGACACCTATATACGACATGGCGTAGTACATAATACCTGCTATGAATGCGACCGATGCATAAAGCTCTTTATGTAGCACCATAGGTTTACGACGAGTGATCATATCACGTAGCAAACCACCAAATACGCCTGTCACAACTGCCGCAACGACACAAATAATTGGAGAAAGCCCCATTGTCATCGCTACTTGACATCCAATAATGCTAAAAACGATTAAGCCGATAGCATCGAGCAAGATAAACACTTTATGAAAACGTACAACCCAGCGCGCAAAGTAGGTAGTTAAGATCCCTGCAACACAGGTGATGACCAAGTATTGTGGGTGTGCAACCCAACCTAAAGGGTAGTGACCGAGTAAAATATCTCTCACTGTACCGCCACCAATCGCAGTAGCACTTGCAACTAGCATTACCCCAAACCAATCCATGTGGCGTTTACCTGCTGCTAACGCACCGGTCATTGCTTCTGCAGTAATGCCAATAATGTATAAAATTGAAAGCAGCATGATAACAATCGTCCTAAAATAAATTGAACTGATTGTATTTGTGATAGTCATCTACTTCTAATGAAAAGAAAATAATTTAGCATGAATTTAATTCATCCTAAATTAATAGATGAGTTTTTAGGTTTGATATGAATCGAGAGGCGTATTCGTTTATTGATGAAAGTAGTTGATTGAAAAGTAAGCAAAAAAGTATGTCTTTATAAAAAGACAAGAACATGACATTTGTCATGGTCTGTTATCTTAAGAATATTCGCACTTACATTCACTGCATTGTATAATCGATAAGTTATGTATTTCAGAAGTTAGCATTACTATGAGGCATGATTACAACGACTTAATCTTTATTTTCAATGGGTTATTTTTAGATGGTCTCAATACAGAGTTACTTCTAGGCGGTGATGAGCCAATTTATCTGCCTGCTTCTAGTAAGCGACAGCATAATCAGATAATTTTTGCCCGTGGCTATTTTGCCTCGGCAATGCACGAGTTAGCACACTGGTGTATCGCAGGTACTGAACGACGCAAATTAGAAGATTATGGTTATTGGTATGAACCAGATGGACGCTCCGAGGCAGTTCAAGCAGCGTTCGAAAAAGTAGAGATCAAGCCACAGGCCATAGAGTGGATTTTATCAGCAAGTTGCGGATTTAAATTCCAAGTAAGTTGTGACAACTTGAGTGGTGACTGCGAGCCTGATAGGGTAGCGTTCACGTTAAAAGTTCGTGAGCAAGTACTGACCTATTTAGAATACGGAATACCAGAGCGAGCTAAAATGCTATCTGATGCGTTTCGATCTTTTTATAGTATCAAACAGTTAACAGAACAGAATTTCATACAACCCATTTGAAAGAATGAAATGGGTTGTATATAAGGTAGGAAATGACAATTCAAGAATACGAAGAAAAGCTGCTTGAGCTTATCGACGATGGAATCGACACTGCAACAGACGATGAGTTGTTTGCTGGTGGGTATCTGCGTGGGCATATTTCATTAGCGGCTGCTTATTGTGAATCAGAAAATGAATTACAAATATTAGCGATGAAGGAAAGAGTCGAACAAAGCATTGCTGATGCAAAAAGTGAGCTTTCGCCATCAGATTATGTTCTTGTGTGCCAAATGTGGCAAAAAATTTTAGTTTAATATTTAAGTTGTGTGAAAATGAAAGATATCAAAGTGACAGATAGAGCAACGAATGAAGATATTGGGTTGGTTGACTTTTTAAAAATTCTTTGGAACAGTAAGTTAATTATTACAGTATGTACGTCTGTATTTACTCTTATTGCTATTGTTTATGCTTTTACAGCTCAACAATGGTGGACATCGCAAGCTATTGTTACGGAAGTTCAATATACGAGTAATGCTAATATTAAAGAGGAGTTAATAAATCTATACACTGTAGTAAATGATGATTCTAAAATAAATCAAGTGCTTACTAGAGAAGCGCTATTTAAGGCATATATTACAGAATTTAATGCATTTGATAATAAAAAAGAGTTTATCAGTAATAATGAAATAATGAAGCAATATTATTCTGATGGAGAAAATAATAACAAAAATAGATTTATTAACAAATGGTCTAAGAATATTTCAGCACGTGAAGATAAAAAAAATAGCTCGAATTTATTCGAACTTAGCTTTAAAGCAACAACGCCTAAATTAGCATACGATTTATTAGAATCTTACTCTGAGTTTGTTTCAAATAAAGTCAGAGATGAAGTATTAGAAGAGTTGAATGCTAAAATTAGATTCAACCAAAAGCTGTATTCACAAAATTTACTTGTTCAAGAAAGTATTGCAAAGAAAAAGCTTTATAATGAAGAAGTTAAAACAAATTATGCCCTAGATATTGCTAAGTCCGCAAATGCTTTAAAGCCGATGGCTGAAATGAGCTCTAATCAATTATTCGGAATCGATCTTGGAAGTGAAGCATTGGCTGAAAAGAGTAAAATTCTAAGTCAAATAAAAGATCTAAGCATTATTGACCCTAGTTTAAGTACTGCAAAAGTCAGATCGGATTTAGTTAATGCTGTTCGTTTAAATAAAGACGCTAATTTACAAAGTGTTCGGTATTTACAAAAAATCTCTCTACCAATTGATAGAAGTAAGCCTATGAGAGGGTTAATTATCGCATTGAGTTTTATATTTGGTTTAATGATTAGCATGATTTTTGTTTTACTACGAGGGAAATTGAGTAAATAAAATAGATGTCAGAAGACTGATATTTATTGCGTATATTCAAAAAAGTTGTTGATTTAGCTAACTGGTAATAGCTTATAACCTGTGGGCGGTAGCGTGTTTAAAAACGCTACCGTCTATCTTATTTAATGCTTGAAGTTAGTTCATATTTAAAATCAAATAAAAGTATAGTAATGAAAAAATTTTTATTTAATAGTGCGTGGTTGGTGACAGATAGAGCTTTATTTCTTCTCGGAAGTTTCATCATATCAGTGTACGTTGGTAAATATCTTGGACCTTCGAAACTGGGTGTTGTTACATATGCATTATCTATAAGTTCTGTACTAATAGCACTAATTGAACTTGGAGCTAACCATAGTATTTATAATCGGGCTGCAAGGAATAAAAAAAGTGCTATTAATCTGATTGAAAGTACATTTAAATTAAGAATAATACTATTTTTTATATTTTATTTCTTCTCTATATTATTTTTATCAACACACATTCACAACCAAGATGACTTTATAGTTTCATCTGTTATAGTTTTTTCAGCTTTATTTACAGGTTTAGATACTTATCAGTACTATTATAATGCAACTTTAAAATCAAAAATTAATGCGATATCTTCACAAATATCATTTGCAATAGTTTTTATTTTAAGATATTTATTTGTATACTACGAAATTGACTTTGCATGGTTTTCAATAGTATTTTTATTACAACCATTATTAACTTTCTTAATAAGGTTTTTCTACTTTAGAAAAAAAGTAACAACAAAAAAGAAAAATAGAGTAGATAAAAAAGCATATGTAAGATATACAATAAAAACGGGATCGTCTTTAGTACTATCCGCTTTATCAATCGTTATTTATACCAAAGTAAATAATTTTGTTATTCAATATACATTAGGTGATGAATCTTTAGGATATTTCTCAATAGCATTACAATTAGGATTAGTTTGGTTGTTTATTCCTAATGCAATAATAATGTCTTTTTTAACAAAGATAATTAAAAATACAAACGATCTAAAAATAAAAGGTATATCTTTTATTATTTTGATTGTAATAGCGGTATCAATACCTTTTATCATTTTATTCTTTTTCTTCTCAGATTTTATAGTAGAACATACATATGGTGATAATTTTATGCAAGCATCTAGCATCATATGGATAATTGCTGTATCAGGTATATTCTCTTGTGTCGGTTATCTTAATAATAGAGTTATATCTTCAATCGGAGAGTATAAGTTTTTATTATTTAAAACTATATTTGTTTCATTTGTCTCTGTACCGCTATCTTACTTTTTGACTATTAATTATGGAATTAAAGGCTCAGCAATAAGTATATTAATTGTTGAATTTATGTCAGCAACATTTATTAATTATTATAATTGTAAGCCGATCATGTATAGTCAGTTGAAATTATTAAACGGATTTTCATATATAAAAATGATAAAATAATTTATTGTTTTTTTTAGGTATATTATGATTGAAAAAAAATTCTATGATAGAACACTAAGTTTAATAATATTATTTGCTATATTTTCTATTTCATTTAGGTTGTATGCATTAACGATATTGTTATCACTGCTTTCTATTGTTTTTATATTTAAGAAGTTTAAATATAATCGAAGATTTATAACTTCGATATTTTTTGTGTTTTTATTTTTTATTTTTTATTTGTTTTTTGGTATAAATAACGGTGTGCTAACCGATAGTATTGATAAGTTTATATTAAAACAAATGTTATTTATTAGTTCTGGTTTTTTATTCTTTTTACTCCCTGCATTTCGTGATAATGAATTTAAAATTTTAGAAAAGTTTTTGATATTAAGCTTGATATATTATTATTCAATTGTAATTTATAGTTATTATAATGGTTTTGTAGGATATAATGATATATATAATCCATTTATTAATGAAGAAATAAATTCGCCTCTAATTGCTCTACTTGGAACATTAAGTGCTATTTCATTAGTTGATATAAATCAGATGAAAGGAAAAAATAAGCTCTTCAATATTGTACTTATTGTATCTATTTTATATTTATCTGGTATATATTTAGGTTCGAGAGCTTCTCTATTTTTAATACTTATCTATATTACCTTAAGGTTCTCTAAATTAGTCATTTATTCAATATCAATAGTTTTACCAATATTACTTATTGTATATTTAACATCAAATATCAATTTTGGTGACGTTCTTGATGTTGGAGGGTTTGCATCGAGAGGGTTGCAAAGCTCCAGATTTGGCATGTACACATATGGATTTAGTCATATGTGGGATTTTCCTTTTGGTGGTTTGAAAGTACTCTCTCATACATATTCTGGTAGTTGGTTCCATAATATGTTCCTTGATATAATAAGAGTAGCTGGTTTCACAACAATGTTTTACTGGGTATTTATACTATTATCAACAACTGTAATAATCGTTTATAATAAACTGTATAAAGGCATAAAAACCTTTGGTTTGTTATTCATTATTTATATATTAGCATTGTCTCAAGATTTAGCTTTTGATGGCCAATATAATATAATGTGTATTGTGTTTTTTATAATTGGGTATAATGTTTATAATTTAGTTACAATTAAGGAACATGATTAATCTTTTATTATATTTAATTATACGGAAATATTAATCTAGATTAACGTCAAATAGGAATTAGGAGTTAATGTGATTTCAGTAGTTATTACAACTAAAGATAGGAAAGATTTTCTAGAAAGAGCTATAAATTCGATCTTTAATAATGAAATGCTTCCAGATGAAATTATTATAGTAAATGATGGAGGTAAAGCAGTAACCTCATTTAAACATGATAAGATTCAATTTAAAATTATAAATAACCCTCAATCTTTAGGTGGGAATAGAGCTAGAAATCAAGGTATAGAATTATCTTCGGGCGATTATATCTTTTTTCTTGATGACGACGATGCTTTAACTCCAAATTCAATTTCTGAAAGACTTAAAGTTTTTGATAATCCTGATATTGTACTTGCTTTTACTGGTGTTAAATTTGTAAATAGTTCAAATTTAGACACAGTGATGAGAGAAAAAAAACCATATTCTGAAGAAATTACTAATATTAAGTTATTAGCAAAAGGTAATTTAATTGGTTCAACATCTTGCGTAGCAGTTCGGAGAGATGCAATTTTTAATGCTGGTCTATTTGATGAAAAATTATCAGCTCTTCAAGACTATGATACGTGGATTAGAGTCTCTAAAATTGGAAAAATTGGGAATGATAATCAATCAAATTTAATTTATACAATTCATGATACTAGTAATCAAATAAGTTCAAAATATGACAGATATTTAGTTGCTGGTGAGTATATGTATAAAAAGTATATAACTGACTTAAATGAATATAATATATCAAGAGAGTTCTTATCTAATCGTTATTTAAGAGTTGCTATGTCTGCTTCATCTACTTCAGAGTTTATTAAATATAAATACTTGATTAAGTCATTAAAATATAAAATTAGTATATATGGAATAGCTTTACTGTTACCTACTATTCTTCTAAAGAAATTTAAAAAATTTGTATAACTATAAGGGAACTATAATGAGTGATACGATTGTTTATGTGTCTGGAACTTTTGATTTATTTCATAGTAATCATTTGAAAATGATAAATTATGCCAAGGGGTTAGGGGATCGGCTTATTGTTGGAGTAAGTACTGATGAACTAGTTTGCTCTTATAAAAAGCCACCTACAATTCCATTTGAAGAGAGAATTTCAATCATTGAGGGGTTAAAGTCCCCAGATGTTGTTATACCTCAACATACTTTAGATCATAACAAAACAGTTGAAAATTTAAATATTGATATATTTGTTATTGGTGATGATTGGGTTGGCAAGTATGATTATTTACGAAAAAAGAATGTCAAAGTGTTTTATTTTCCATACGGTAAAGGAATAAGTTCTTCTTCTCTTAAACAAAAAATCTATAGTCAATATACTGAAATGTTAAAAGATATTGATGATCACCCGATTCCCGAGCCAACGGATACTAAATGAAAAATATTCTAATTACAGGTGGGAATAGTGATATTGCTAAATCATTATTCAAACGACTATCTAAAGACTATAATATAGATGCACCTATAAGAAATGTATTGGATGTTACTTCAATTGATAGTGTAGATTCTTTTGTTTCGAATAAAAGTTACGATGTTTTAATTAATTGTGCAGGAACTCTTTATTCAAGTTTAATTAGTAAATCAGATCCAAGTTTGTGGATTAATGATATTAATGTTAATTTAATTGGATCTTATTTGGTATCACGAAAGGTATTAATAAATAACCCTCGTGCTATTGTTATTAATATTGCTTCAACTGCTGCATATAATACATATTCAGATTGGTCATCTTATTGTGCATCTAAAGCTGCTGTTTTAAGTTATTCAGGTTGTCTTTATAAAGATGGGTACAATGTTTATATTTTATGTCCAGGAGCTATTGATACAAAAATAAGAAATGGCCTTGACATTAATAATGACAATGTTATGACTATCGATCAAGCTATAAGTCCGATAGAGGATATTTTAAATAATAAATATAATATTGGCGATATTATATTTTACAGAAAAAATGAACTTTTAGTTAAAAGTTTTGAATCTTGCTGAGGTCACAATGTCAACAGAATTAGAAAATTTACAAAAAAAAATAATAACGATTGCAAGTACTATAGATTCTTTTTGTAAAGATAACGATATCAACTATATGCTATGTGGTGGAACCTTATTAGGCTCAGCTCGACATGAGGGTTTTATACCTTGGGATGATGATTTTGACATCGCGATGCCTAGGGAGGATTTTGAGAAATTTCTTAGGTGTTGGAAAGATACTAATGATTTATCTATAATCACAACTAATGATCAACAATATTATAAAATAGCAACGCCAGCAAAAATTTTTGATGTAAATACGCGGGTCCAAGAAGTCGGTGAAGTATCAAATGGTATGCCTGAATTCAATCCATACGGTATATTTATTGATATATTTCCTTTAGATTTATACCCAAACAACTTTTTTGGTAAATTGATGAATAAGTACTGGGGTAAGGTTTTATTAGCTAAGCAGCAGTCAAAATTCCCCATGTATGAAAGGCCGCCTTATTTCAGATTAATGCTGTTTTTTATGAAGTTATTCCCCCAAGTAGCATTGAATAAAATTAATAATAAATTGATATCTATAATAAAAAATAGCAAATGTGATAGTAAATTTATTGGTTATGGTGTAGACACACCATATGATGATTTAATAACAGGACCAGAAAATATACTTCCATTTCAGAGAGATTGTTTATTTGATGGCCACTATTTTTCAGGGCCTAATAAAAAAGAAGTATATTTAGAAACAAGATATGGTGATTATATGGAGTTACCTCCACTCGAATCTCGTTTTCAGCATATTGAGAAGGTCATGGAAATTAACTATAAAAATGATAGTGTGATCAACCGTCATAAGAAACAATAATATTTAGAACATAATATAAGGCGGAGCTATAATGTCTGATAATAGTAAACTCATGTTCACTGTAGGATTGTCTATTTATGATGGTGTTTCAAGAAATCAACTAGAGAGATGCATTAACTCTATAATTAATCAAACATTTCAAAATTTTGAATTAATTATATATTTAGACGGAGTTAAAAAAAATGATTTAATAGAGTTTATAGATGATATTTCTGATAATAAAAAGATTAATATTATAAGATCAACTGAAAATAAAGGATTAGCGGTTGGTTTAAACTCTATAATAAAAAATATGAATGGTGATTTTTTAGTAAGAATGGACGCTGATGATGAGAGTAAATTACATCGTCTTGAAGTTATTAATGATTTCTTTTTATTTAATCAGGACGTTGATATTTTAGGTAGTGCGGTTGAACAGAAGAATTTAGAGATTAAAAGTAGTGAAAGCGTTGATATTTTTTATCCAGAATATCATAAAGAGATAGTTAAACAATTTAAATATAGAAATCCTATATCACATCCTACAGTTGTTTTTAGGAAGCGTGTTTTTGACTTAGTACCGTCTTATCCTATTATATCAGATAGAAATGAAGATACATTAATGTGGCTTAGTGCTATCAAATCTGGATTTGTTTTTCATAATTTAAAAGACGTTTTATATATCTTTAATTATAATGAAGAAACAGAAAAGAGAAGAGTTGGATTTAAGAAGTCATTTTCCGACTATATTGATCGAATTCGTGTGCAGTTAGACCTTGGCTGTAGTTTTAAAGACTGCCTATTATCTTTGTCTCTTTTTGTTCTTTCTGTTACACCCTTGTATAAAGCAATAAGGAAAAAATACTTTGAGTCAGTATCTAGCAAAAAAGAAAATATTTGATTTGTTTTTTTCTTTTATTGGATTAATTTTTTTATGGCCTGTTATATTATTTGGATGGATAGCATCTTCAATTAGCACAAGATCTAATGGTTTTTTTCTTCAGAAAAGAGTCGGTGTTAATGGTAAAGTCTTTCATGTTATTAAACTCAAGACTATGACAGACACAAAAAGTGATTTTAGTTCTATTACTGCTTTGAATACGAAACGTAT
Organism: Photobacterium angustum; assembly: GCF_002954615.1. NCBI lineage: Bacteria > Pseudomonadati > Pseudomonadota > Gammaproteobacteria > Vibrionales > Vibrionaceae > Photobacterium > Photobacterium angustum. The sequence goes on from NZ_MSCJ01000001.1 coordinate 453,978, forward strand.
TACTAAAGTGGGTGCATTACTTCGAAAAACAAAAATTGATGAGTTACCTCAATTAATAAATGTTTTTTTGGGGCAGATGAGTTTTGTTGGGCCACGCCCTGATGTTGAAGGTTATGCTGATAAGCTTACTGGCAATGAACGTAAAGTTTTATCATTTAAACCAGGTATAACGGGTAAAGCAACAATTTACTTTAAATATGAAGAGGAATTATTGCAATCAGCAGAAAACCCTCAAAATTTTAATGACTCAATTGTGTATCCATTGAAGACTAAAATAAATTTAGAATATGCCGAACACGCTTCGATAATAAAGGATGTTGACATTATTCTTCAAACAGTTATTGGTAAAAGTATTTATAGTGAAACTATTATTCCTTTTACGTCAACTCATGAATGTATTGATAAACTGGAGTCATACAAATGTTAAACGGTTTTTTTTCTCCTTGGCCTTCATTTACACAAGAAGAAGCAAATGCTATCAGTGAGGTACTACTGTCTAATAAAGTAAATTATTGGACAGGTACAGAATGTCGCGAATTTGAAAAAGAGTTTGCTGCATGGGTTGATTCCAAATATGCCGTTTCTTTAAGTAATGGTACTTTAGCTTTAGATGTTGCTTTAAAAGCTATGGATATTGGTGAAGGTGATGATGTTATTGTTACATCACGTACTTTTCTTGCTTCAGCATCAAGCATTGTAACTTCTGGTGCTAATCCTGTATTTGCTGATGTGGATTTAAATAGTCAAAACATTACGGCAGGAACAATTAAGGCAGTGTTAACACCTAATACTAAAGCGGTTGTTGTTGTTCACCTTGCAGGGATGCCAGCAGAGATGGATGAAATTATGGCTTTAGCTGAAGAACATAATTTGTATGTAATTGAAGATTGCGCCCAAGCCCATGGTGCTAAGTATAAAGGTCGTAGTGTTGGTACTATAGGTCATGTTGGTGCATGGTCTTTTTGCCAAGATAAGATTATGACTACTGGTGGTGAAGGTGGCATGGTAACTACGAATGATAAAACGTTATGGGATCGTATGTGGTCTTATAAAGATCATGGTAAGAGTTATGATGCAATTTATCATCGTAAGCATGAAGCAGGTTTTCGTTGGCTTCATGAAAGCTTCGGTACTAATTGGCGAATGCTTGAAATGCAGGCCGCAATAGGTCGAATTCAATTGAAGCGTATGGCTGAGTGGACAGCGAAACGTCAAGCTAACGGTAAAGCTATTGATAATGCTGTTGCTGAACTCAATGCTGTCCGCTGTGTAGAGGTACCAAGCTATATTGAACATGCAGAATATAAACATTATTTGTTTATCAAGCCAGAAAATTTAAAAGCAGGTTGGACTCGAGACAAAATTGTTGATGAGATTAACCTGCAGGGTGTTCCTGTCTATCAAGGAAGTTGCTCAGAAGTTTATTTAGAGAAAGCATTTGATAATACTCCTTGGAGACCCAAAGAACGCTTGAAGAATGCAGTAGAACTTGGTGAGAATAGTCTAATGTTTTTGGTTCATCCAACATTAACGGATGAGGAAATTAAAAAAACATGTCGTGTATTGGTAGATGTATTGAATAAAGCTTCTATATAAGAATTAGATGTTTATCATATTAAAGCGGCTACGTGCCGCTTTTCTTTTTTGAGTTAATCATGTTTGCTAGTGTACAATGTATTATCAAATATTTAGAGTTGTTCTTTGAGGTTTTATGTCGTTCATAGATGCATTTTTCTCAATACCACGCGTATATAAAAGAGTTTTGAGCGTGTGTGTTGATCTATTGTTTATTCAAATTGCTTTTTGGGGAGCTTTTTGGACACGACTAGGTGACTTTGATGAACTTTACAAAGCTGAATACTGGTATCTTGTAACTTTTCTTTCTGTAGTAAGTGTTTTTTGCTTTAGCCGAATTGGTTTCTACCGTGCAATTCTTCGATATTTGAGTATTAATGCTTTATTTACGTTAATTACAGGCGCCTTAGTTTCAACTGTTGTTTTTGTGCTAACTACTTATTTCTATAGTATTTGGGTACCCAGATCTGTTTCTGTCATTTATTTTGGCTATCTTTTCGTACTAACAGGTGGAGCTAGGGTATCTATTCGTATGTTTTTTGCTCAGCGTAGTATGAAGCGAAAACCAAATGTAATAATTTATGGTGCGGGAGTCGCAGGTCGCCAACTAGTAAATTTATTACGTCAAGGTGATGAGTTAAATCCAATTGCTTATATTGATGATAATAAGAAATTACAAAACTCCGTAATTCAAGGTTTGAATGTTTATCATCCATCAAAGTTAGCGCGTGTAGTTAATAAAGGTGATGTTAAGCAAATCTTACTGGCGATTCCAAGTGCTAGTCGTTCTCAACGTCGTGCAATTGTTGAATCATTAGTTAATTTACCTGTAGAAGTACTTTCTATACCAAATCTTGATTCGATTGTTCATGATAATGTATCTCTTGATCAATTAAGAGATGTTGCTATTGAAGATCTTTTAGGACGTGAACCTGTTAAGCCTCGCGATGATTTGATGTCAGCAAATATAACTGATCAAGTTGTTATGGTTACTGGTGCAGGTGGTTCCATCGGTTCAGAGTTATGCCGTCAGATCGTTAAGTGTAAGCCAAAGTCATTATTATTATTTGAGCTTTCTGAATATTGTTTATATAGCATTGAGAAGGAATTGTCAGAGTATGTTTTAAAGCGAGGATTAGATGTTGAAGTTGTGCCTTTATTAGGCTCAGTTCAACGCATTAATCGTTTAGAAACAATAATGAAGACCTTTAACGTCGATACTATTTACCATGCAGCAGCATATAAGCACGTTCCTATGGTTGAATATAATGTTGTTGAGGGCGTTAGAAACAATGTCTTTGGAACTTTTTATACAGCTCAAGCGGCCGTTAATGCGGGTGTGTCTTCTTTTGTTTTAATCTCAACAGATAAAGCGGTGCGTCCTACAAATGTAATGGGTACAACAAAACGCATGGCTGAGCTTGGTCTTCAAGCGTTAGCTTCGGAAGAAGCTAAAAAAGAAACTGGAACGCGTTTTTGCATGGTTAGATTTGGTAATGTGCTCGGTTCATCTGGTTCCGTTATTCCACTTTTTAAGCGTCAAATTAAAGAGGGTGGGCCAATTACCATCACCCACCCTGATATTATTCGTTACTTTATGACTATTCCTGAAGCAGCGCAGTTAGTTATTCAAGCTGGCGCTATGGGTAAAGGTGGTGATGTCTTCGTTCTAGATATGGGTGAACCCGTTAAGATTGTCGATTTAGCCGAGAATCTAGTGAAGTTATCTGGATTAGAGTTGAAGAGTGAAAATAATCCATTTGGTGATATTGAACTTAAATATACGGGTCTTCGTCCTGGTGAGAAATTATTTGAAGAGCTATTGATTGGAGATAATGTAGGCGAAACCGATCATAGCCGAATTATGACAGCTAATGAGCGTTTCTTATTTTTAGATGAGTATCAGCATATTCTAGATTTACTGGATAAAGCTTGTCATGATTTTAAACATGAAGATATTCGCCAAATTTTGCTTGATGCGCCAACTGACTTTAAACCAACAGATGGTATTGGTGATGTAGTTTGGAAACGAAATCAGCAAAAATAGTTAATCGAACTGCATATTAATTAAGGCCAATTGTTATAAAATAATTGGCCTTTTTTATATCTATTGAAACGGAGTTAGTCATGTTCAACAAAATCCTTGTGGTATGTGTCGGCAACATTTGTCGCTCTCCTTCGGGTGAACGTATATTGTATAAAAAGTTACCAGCCAAACACGTCGCTTCTGCAGGTATTGCAACCCAAAAAAGCGGGTTAGTTGGTAAGAGTGCTGATGCGATGGCATGTGAGGTGATGGAGCAATATGGTGTGGATTTATCCGATCATAAAGCGCAGCAATTAACGCCTGAGTTATGTCATGAATATGATCTGATTTTAGTGATGGAAAAAGGGCATATTGAAGCTGTAACCAATATAGCTCCTGAAGCTCGAGGTAAAACTATGTTGTTTGGACAATGGATTGGTCAACGTGACATTCCAGATCCTTATCGCCAGAGTCGTGAAGCATTTGAACATTCATTAACTTTAGTGGAGCAAGCGGCACAAGCGTGGGCGGCTAAACTTTAATTTTCCGTTTATAAATATGGTTTATTTATTGATTTAGTAGTACGTTATTTGCGTGTCACATGGTTGTTTTTCGTTGATTTCGTGAGCCTGCTCTGATTCTAGTTGTTAATATTTCTATCATGGTAATAGCTCTGTCATTATCAAAAATTGGACGAAATATAAACACAAGGAATGTTCGTGGATATTATTCACCATGGAGCAAAAACAGGCGTAACAGGCTCGTGTCATGAGTTAGTGATTGGTAATAGCAGCCTATTAGTTGATTGTGGTCTTTTTCAGGGCGCGGAAAATAAGAATAATAAGTTTGATATTGAATTTGATGTTAAACGGATTGAAGCGCTCTTGATCACTCATAGCCATATTGACCATATTGGTCGTATCCCATGGCTACTTGCTGCAGGTTTTACCGGTCCAATTTATGCGACAGAAGCAACGGCAGCATTATTGCCGTTAATGCTTGAGGATGGTTTAAAGATTCAATTAGGATTTAACTCTCAACAATGTAAGCAGTTTACACAACTTATTCAGCAAAAAATACGTCCTGTCCCTTATGATTGTTGGGCGAAAGTCGTTTTATTAAATGGAGACAGTGTTTCTGTTCGCTTTCGTCAAGCTGGTCATATCTTAGGTTCTGCCTATATAGAAGTCGAACTTCCTGATCAAAATATTGTAGTATTTAGTGGCGATCTCGGCCCTTGCAATACACCGCTATTAACCGATCCAGTTTCCCCTGACAAAGCAGATGTACTTGTAATTGAAAGTACTTATGGTGACAAAGCTCTACATGATACCCAGCAACGTGAAGCTCATTTGCGAAAAATTATAGAACATTCATTACAAGATGGCGGAGCAATTTTAATTCCAGCTTTCAGTGTGGGCCGTACACAAGAGCTATTGTTTGATATCGAGAATATATTAGCTGATGTGTTAACAGGTTCGAGTCATGATAATACCTATCGTCGTTGGAAATCATTGCCAGTGATCTTAGATTCACCATTGGCGTTGAAAGTGACGGAGCAATATCGCCATTTTCAAGAGTTATGGTCCAAAGAAGCAAAAGATCGTCGTTATATGGGGCGTCATCCTCTTTCTTTTGAACAGTGTATTACGATAGAAACACATCAAGATCATATCGAGTTAGTTAATCGTTTAAAGCATTCAGGGGAGCCCGCGATTATCGTTGCCGCAAGTGGAATGTGTGCAGGCGGTCGGATTGTTAATTATTTAGAAGCGTTATTATCAGACTCACGAACGGATGTCATTTTTGCAGGATATCAAGCAGAAGGAACACTGGGACGTGCGTTATGTAATGGCGATGAAGTGGTTGAAATACATAATCAAGCAATAGATGTTGAAGCTAATATTTATCAAATGTCTGGCTATTCGGCTCATGCTGCACAAGATGATTTAGTGAAGTTTGTTGCTGGGATCAATGAGGGTCCCTCTGTGATCCGTGTTGTTCATGGTGATGTTGTTGCACAAACACAACTTGCAAAATGCTTACAAGACTGTAAGCCCGAAGCTCATATCATTATTGCTGCTAATGAATAGCAATATAATTAAATGGTATTTCTAATATCTTTATTTTGAGAGTGATTATGCTGTTTGCTCTCAATATAATAAGATGCTTTGTATAGCATAATATTGATGGTTTTAATTTCATTTCAATTATAAATAAGAGTTGAATCTGAAAAATATCTAAAATTTAGTCTTTACGCTTTTTATTTATCCCCTTTTATCAATGTTCAAACTAAGGTAGACATTACTCTATATTGGCTCATTGTTATCTTAGCTGTTGTTCTGATTTTTATTGTGAAGCTAAAAGCATTGGCCGTTAGTTATAATGATAAATAAGGACATTCATGAAAGCTATTTTACCTCTTACGATAGCCGCTCTATTAAGCTCTTCAGCAGTTGCCGCTGATTCTCCCGTTGTTGCTGGTTACTTTGCCGACTGGCAATACAATAATGAATCTAATCCTTATACTGTTAAAGATATTCCTGCAGATAAGCTTACTCATGTTATTTATGCTTTTTTAAGCATGTGTGGTCCACATCAAGGTGCGAGTGATGCGGTACAGAAACAAATTGAAGCTGCATGTCAGGGTAAAGAGCCTTTTAGTGCGGTGATAGTTGATCAAGTATCAGCATTACAGAAAGATTTTGGGCCGACGAAAGCTAAGGTTGCTTATAAAGGACATTTTGCTCAGCTTAAAGATTTAAAAAATGAAAAACCGGAACTAAAAATATTGCCTTCTTTTGGTGGTTGGACAATGTCTGAACCTTTCCATGCAATGGCAAAAGATAAAGCATCGATTGAGCACTTTTCAAAATCAGCTGTTGAACTTATTGCTCAGTATGATTTTTTCGATGGTATTGATTTAGATTGGGAGTACCCAGGTGGTGGCGGTTTAACAACCTCTCCTTGGAATCCTGATACTAAATTATCGGATGAGCAGAAAGCATCAGAAAAAGAAGCGTATACCCATTTAGTTAAAACACTGCGTTCTGAGTTAGATAACTTAGAGAAGACAACAGGGCGTGAATATGAGCTTTCTACTGCTGTTGGTGTAGGAAGTAAAGCAGAGTCAATTGATTGGGCTGCTGTTGCGCCGCACTTAACTAATATGTTTGCGATGACTTATGATTATTTAGGTGGATGGGGGACACAAACAGGGCATTTAACTAATCTTCATGCAACGGATAATGGTTGGTGGGGAATGGGCACCGATGTATTTGTGAATAAAATGATTTCTCTGGGGATCCCTGCTGATAAATTAGTTGTTGGTGCGGCATTTTATGGTAGAGGCTGGGAAGGAACCAAAGGATTTGATGGCAAAGCCATTCCGAAAGAGCTTTCTTCTACGCAAGGTGCAAGTTTTGGTACGTCAGCACAAGAGCCTGGTTACTTTATGTATTGGGACTTAAAACGTAACTATACAAAAGCACAAGGCTATATCTCAGGTTATGACGAGAAAGCTGAAGCACCTTACTTGTGGAATGAAGAGAAACAAGTCTTTATTAGTTATGATGATTCACGCTCGGTAAAAGCCAAAGCTGATTGGGTGAAGAAAAACAAGCTTGCAGGTCTCTTTGTATGGGATTTATCTGGCGATGAAAATAATGAACTAATGAATGTTATGTCGGCTGAATTGAAGTAACAGTATAATAAAGAAAAGCGCAATAGGCTTCCTCTGATAATTAAAGGATAGCTATTGCGCTTTTTAAATTTATAGAATCTTTGGTATTTCTTTGGTAAAACTTAGATTAGCAAATGCTTTATATTGCCTGAGTACCACTATTTAACAGCCACTGTTAAATTATCTCCTATTATACTTCAAGATATTGAAGTATAGGAGTTACGTTATGCCTAAGAATTCTATTCAATTTCAGAAAGGCTTTTCTATACCCGAATTTATGCAAATGTACGGGACCGAAATACAGTGTCGGGAGCGTTTGTTTAATATTCGATGGAAAAATGGTTACGTTTGCCCTAACTGTGCTTCTAAAAGCTATTGTGTACTTAAATCACGGTCATTATATCAATGTAATAAGTGTCACCATCAGACTTCATTGACGGCAGGTACTTTATTTTCTCATTCAAAATTACCGTTAACTACTTGGTTTTTAGCTATTTATCTCATCACACAAGATAAAAACAGTATTTCAGCATTAGAGCTAAAGCGTAAATTAGGGGTTTCTTAAAACGCAGCATGGCGAATAAAACATAAGCTAATGCAAGTGATGAAAGAGCATGATGATAATCGAAAGTTAGGCAATATCGTGCAATTGGATGATGCATATATTGGAGGTAAACAAAAAGGCAAGAGAGGACGTGGTGCCAAGGGTAAAACACCTTTTGTATCAGCGATCTCTTTGAATGAAGAAGGTCATCCTATTTATATGCGGCTAAGTGTTGTTTCTTGTTTTAAAAAACAAGAAATTACAGACTGGGCTAAAAAGCACTTAAAAGAAAAAACGTTAGTTATATCAGATGGTTTACCCTGTTTTAATGGTCTGTTAGCAGCAAATATTATTCATGGTTCATTACCAAAAAATGGTAAAGAACTTCACCAATATGAAGCTGCATTTTATTGGGTCGATACCATGATTGGTAACGTTAAAAATTCGATAAAAGGGACATATCACGCAATTAGAGAAAAACATATTCCTCGTTATCTTGGTGAGTTCTGTTTTCGATTTAATTATCGGTTTCGAGTTGAAGATATATTCAATACGCTAATTAAATGTGGTGCAAAATCACCACCGATGCCAGAGAAATTATTAACTCTGGCTGAGTCTCGGTGGTAATCAGGAAAGAGAAAGTTCTAAAATTTCACTTATATATTTCTACAATAAGAATACTTAATTATAAAATTATACCAAATTCAGTAATTATAAATAAACTACAGCCATAAAATCCATCCTTTGTTTCCTTTTTTATATATTTGATAGTAAGGTTTACGGTCTATTGATAGTGTCATTTCTTCTTTCATACTATAAAAATTTTGTTTTGTTTCTTTTGCAGCTGAAGACCATTGAAATGCAATTAAGCCACGAGGAACATATTCATTAACAATTCCAGTAGTAATCCAATCAGCACGTCTGAGAAAACCATTAAATGGTGTATTATTCATTAAATTACGAATAAAATGAGAATTAGGAATTTGTCCAATTGAATAAAACTCACTAACTTCTCCTAATGATGCTACATCTAATGATAAATTAAACGCAATAGGTCTTTCATATTCATGCTGTAGTTTTTGTATATTTCCAATTCTGTAACTAAAAATAAAACAAGCAAAAATAGGTATTGAAATAAGCCATTTAAACTCAACTCTTGACATTATAAAAATACATGTAAGTAACATTAAAACAACAGAAAAATACGGTAATACTCTTGGGTCATAAATTTGTTCTTTAAGAATAGCCATTCCTCCTAGTATTGAAATTAAAAATACAATAATACTAAGACAAAGGTATAAATATAATTTTACATTTCTAATAAAAATAAATGATAAAATAACGGAGATGATGACAACAGGGTAAAAGAAATTTTCAAAATAAGACCAGAAGCTTAAAAATGGTTTAAAACCATTGGTAATATTATTTATAATAACTTCTATCGATGAAATATCAAGCGGTAAAATACCTCCTCGAGAAGGAAATGAAAGTATTTTCATTTCAATCATATAAAAAACATTAGCTAAGATAAATATCACTATGGATTTAATAAGATATGATATTATAAATGAAAATTTTTCTTTCTTATACGCCATCAATAAAATGAAAACAGAAAGTAAGGAAATATATAAGTTAGAAAATGGCTGATAAAAATTTAGAGCAAATGTAAGAAGGATGATTTTAATTATATAATTAAATTTTTCTTCTTTTAGAGAAAAAGCTAAAACAGAAAAAGTTAAAGCCAAAAACATTCCAAGACTATCAAATCTATATAATAGATTACCTATAAAAAAAGGGTTAACTATAAATACAACAGATAATGGAAGTGCAAAATCTTTATAATTATCTTTTAACTTATAATATATAAGATATGAGCTAAAACCGATTAAAATTATACTTAGCACCCACGTTAAAGGTGCAGCATCTACTATTAACTTTTGACTATTACTATAAATTTCAGCAATTATTGTTGCAAGAGGCCTTCCCATTGGATCCCAACCAAAACCAGACCAATTAACATTAATTCTATTTATATCATCTGCATAAAAAGCACCAGCAAAAATTACTGGAAAATAGAAAGAAAAAGATATAATCAATAATTTTAAAAATACTTTTTGATTGAATTCTTTAAAAAACATATCTATTCTCTTATTTTTTATTTTTTACTAAGTATCGAGGTCTTTTTTTGGACTCAATATAAATCCTACCGATGTATTCACCAAGAATACCAATACCAATTAACTGAATGCCACCAAGAAAAAGAATAGATACCATAATTGAAGAGTAACCAGGTACTGAGTTCCCCCATACCATATGTTCAATAATCATCCAAAGGCCATAGATAAATGATAGGAGTGATATACTTATACCTACATAGGTCCATACTCGTAAAGGAATAGTAGAAAAACTTGTGATTCCTTCAAGGGCTAAGTTCCAAAGCTTCCAGCCATTAAATTTTGTTTCTCCTGCGATTCTTTCTGCTCTCTTATATTCAATGATATATACATTACCTCCTACCCAAGATAATATTCCTTTCATGAACAAGTTTCTTTCTGGTAAAAGTAATATATTATTAACAACAGATCGTGACATTAAACGAAAATCACCAACATTACTTTCAATCTTAGGAGAACTAATTTTATTATGAATACTATAAAACCACTCTGCTGTTTTCCTCTTAATTACGCTATCTGTTGATCGATCGATACGTTTAGCTAAAACTACATCATAGCCGTTCTCCCATCGTTCTATCATCTCAGGTATCACTTCAATAGGATCCTGCAAGTCAACATCGATCGGAATAACAGCGTCGCCTTTTGCAGCTTCTAACCCGGCAAATAAAGCAGCTTCTTTTCCAAAGTTACGAGAGAAATTTATCATTTTAATAATTTTATCATTTACTTGTAATTCATTAATTACATCTTCAGTTTTATCATTACTGCCATCATTAATAAATATTATCTCAAAATTATAAGCACTGAGTTTTGACTTTACCTCTTTATAAAATAAAGGGATAGCCTCTTCTTCATTATAAACTGGAACAATAAGACTAATCATTATTATTTATCCTTAAAAACAAAATAATTTGAATATATAAAACCAACTAAAAAACTAATCATTGAAAATACTATTAGTGTAATAATTGGTGAAATTTGATTAATATCGCTAAACTTTCCAACGAAAAAAGAAAGAAAGCCTAAAAATAGAGTATATGAAATATACTTTTTATATGTAACTTTAGATTTAAAAGTGAATTTTGCATTAGCAAAGAATGAAAATGATACAGCAATTAGAAATGCAATAAAGTTAGATATAGATTGGTTGGTAATCAAGCTATATAATATAAAAAAGGAAGCCCAGTGTATTATTGTGTTAAAAACCCCGATTAAAGAATATTTTGAAATCAACTTTAACATATAATCACACCTAAAATCAGTATTTTACATTTAAAAAATAGCAATGTAAATAATAAATTAATGTAATCGTCTCGGCTAAACTTCAAAAATTGGAGGTAGGAATTAGAGAAAATGATTCAAAGTGAACACATTATTTTTCCTAATTAACTACCTAATATTAATCAGAGTAAGCTTTAGTATACCTGATTACTATTATTTAACAGCCACTGTTAAATTATCTCCTATTATACTTCAAGATATTGAAGTATAGGAGTTACGTTATGCCTAAGAATTCTATTCAATTTCAGAAAGGCTTTTCTATACCCGAATTTATGCAAATGTACGGGACCGAAATGCAGTGTCGGGAGCGTTTGTTTAATATTCGATGGAAAAATGGTTACGTTTGCCCTAACTGTGCTTCTAAAAGCTATTGTGAACTTAAATCACGGTCATTATATCAATGTAATAAGTGTCACCATCAGACTTCATTGACGGCAGGTACTTTATTTTCTCATTCAAAATTACCGTTAACTACTTGGTTTTTAGCTATTTATCTCATCACACAAGATAAAAACAGTATTTCAGCATTAGAGCTAAAGCGTAAATTAGGGGTTTCTTAAAACGCAGCATGGCGAATAAAACATAAGCTAATGCAAGTGATGAAAGAGCATGATGATAATCGAAAGTTAGGCAATATCGTGCAATTGGATAATGCATATATTGGAGGTAAACAAAAAGGCAAGAGAGGACGTGGTGCCAAGGGTAAAACACCTTTTGTATCAGCGATCTCTTTGAATGAAGAAGGTCATCCTATTTATATGCGGCTAAGTGTTGTTTCTTGTTTTAAAAAAACAAGAAATTACAGACTGGGCTAAAAAGCACTTATAAGAAAAAACGTTAGTTATATCAGATGGTTTACCCTGTTTTAATGGTCTGTTAGCAGCAAATATTATTCATGGCTCATTACCAAAAAATGGTAAAGAACTTCACCAATATGAAGCTGCATTTTATTGGGTCGATACCATGATTGGTAACGTTAAAAATGCTATAAAAGGGACATATCACGCAATTAGAGAAAAATATATTCCTCGTTATCTTGGTGAGTTCTTTTTTCGATTTAATTATAGGTTTCGAGTTGAAGATATATTCGATACGCTAATTAAATGTGGTGAAAAATCACCACCGATGCCAGAGAAATTATTAACGCTGGCTGAGTCTCGGTGGTAATCAGGTTAGTATAAACTTCTTTCAATGTGAAAATTCGTCGAACTAGTTTTGATATATTTTTGTTAATATGAATTTTATCATCTAATTCTCGATGACAGTTATTCAAAACTCCTAATACTAACTGATTTGTGCGAGCGCTTTGCCTTTAAGTAGCTTTCTTACCCACATGCGACCTGGGTGGAGCGCTTCAAGTACGTCAAGTGGTAGTGGTAATGGATCCCCACAAATTTGCGATGCTAGGAGTTCTCCGAGTAATGGCGCCGAGCTTAATCCACGAGAGCCTAAACCAACAATAGCAAAAAGATTGCTATAGATTGGGGCTGCTTTCGCTGATATTTGATTATCTCTAAGATCATCGTATTGCTGTAATAAATCATCATAACGACAAACATTACCCACATACGGTAAGTGATCTCGGACTGCACAACGAATACCAACACGTGCTCTGTTGTGAACATCAAAACCATCTATATTAATTTGTTTAGGCCACTCAACATTAGGTAAGCAGTTTACTAACCGTTGCTTGTTATCTTGTTGGTCGTTTTCATTAAAATTAAGATCAATATTGCGACGATCGTAACTGGCTCCAATGCAATGACTCTGTGTTTCTGGATTCATTGGAGTGAGATAGCCGTCATAACAAAGCACTGTTTTTAGCTCGCCCAGTGATGGATTGGTCGGCACGTGGCTGACTTGCCCGCGTACAGAAGATGCAGGGATCTGTTGGGTTTGAGGATATTGATTAAAGCGGTGACCATTAGCCAAAATAACCGTGCTATGCTGCGCTTCACTACCATCTGTAAAAGTCAGTTGCCATTGAGTTTTGTTAACTTGTTCTAGCTGACATAATTCTTTTTGTGTTTTTAGCGTCAGTTTCCCTTCATTAACGGCATGTTCAATTAACGCTGTGGTTAACTCTTTAGGTGATAACCAACCACCAAGTGGGTAATGAACACTTTCAAAACCGGTTTCAACACCGGTAATTTGCGTAGTTTGTTTTTTATCGAGCTTATGAACAAGTTCAGATGCAAAACCACTATTGATGATATTTGCGAGTTTATGGCTTGATTTATCATCCCATGCTAATTGGGTTACGCCACACCAGTTATGACTAAAATCGCTGTGAATTGCGGCTTGCTCTATAAGTTGTCGCGCATAGATAAAAGCGCTAGAGAAAAAACGAGATAGTCTATCGTTACTACCATTTAATAATGGGTAGACAGCGCCTTGTCGGTTGCCTGATGCACCTTCAGCAAGTTCATTATCAGCGCAATATAATGTGACATTTTGACCACGACGTAGCAAAGCCAGTGCGGTAGTTGCAGATGCGATACCGCCACCAATAATAGCAATATTTTCGTTTGGCTCTGTTTGTGCTTCACGATTATACCAAGGCATAATGTTCGTTTTATGTTGGCGTTCAACAACGTGACCTACGATCATGTCACGTTTAGTACCAAAGCCCTTGGTTTTTCGCATATCAAAACCGGCTTCTATTAACCCTCGACGAACAAAGCCCGCAGCTGTAAAGGTTGCTACGCTACAATCTTTACGTGCCATTTTAACCATGCCGTTGAATAAGTTTTGGTTCCACATTTCAGGATTTTTGCTAGGGGCAAAACCATCTAGGAACCATGCATCGACGATACCCTCATCGCCAACCCATACTTGAGGCATACAATCTTTGATATCACCAAACCAGAGGTCTAAGGTGATCATGCCATCTTCTAAAACGATACGATGACAATCTTTAATAGCGGGCGGGTAATGAGTATGAAGCTGCTCTGCAAGCTCTGCAAGTTCAGGCCATGCTTGATGGGCTTTAATCAAATCTTGTTGAGTAACTGGGAATTTTTCAAAGCTAATAAAATGTAGCTCTGTGGTTGTCGCATCAGGGTGTTGAGAACGGTAATCTTTAAATGCTTTCCATACGGCTAAAAAGTTTAATCCGGTACCAAATCCTGTTTCGGCAATAACAAAACGACGACGGTCACCGTCAATCCAACGCTCAGGTAAGCCATTTTGCTTAATGAAAACATAGCGCGTTTCTTCTAATCCATTAACGTTTGAGAAGTAGACATCATCAAAGTTATTTGAGACGGGTGTTCCCACGTCGTTCCAATCAAGAACGGCATTTTCAATTTGTAAGATGGATTTTTCTTGTTGTGAAGAAGACAAAGGGGGAACCTCTTTTATAACGGACAAACGATAATGGAAAACTTGGTTTAAATATCACCATTTTTAGGCGTAATATAGAAAGAAATGGCAATTTTGAACCGATTGTACCCGAATATCAGGAAAGCTGACCACTTTTTACCGCCAAAGCCGTTATAGTCGATGGCTCTGTTATATCGGTATAACAATCGCCAAACCGCTTTAAGATATGATGTTCCGTTAAAGACAGTATAATTACTGTTATGAACGCGCATCTTAAAGCCGTTTGGGAGTAAACCCGCCGTAGAGATAGCTCACGGTTAGGCTATATCCAATTAATTTTAGTAGGAAGTCATCATGAAACGAGCCGTAATTACAGGCATGGGCATTGTATCTAGTATTGGTAACAACGTTGCAGAAGTACTAGAGTCATTGAAAACAGGCAAGTCAGGCATTAATTTTTCTGAGCAGTTTGCTGAAATGAAACTACGTTCAAATGTTTGGGGTGATTTAAAAATTAACCCAGCTGAACATATTGATCGTAAGAAAATGCGTTTCATGGGTGATGCAGCGGCTTTTGCTTACCTATCAATGGAGCAAGCGGTTGCCGATTCTGGCTTAGCTGAAGATCAAGTTTCTAACGAACGTACAGGTTTAGTTGCAGGTTCTGGCGGTGCATCATCGCATAACCAATACGTTGCTGTTGATACGTTACGTGAAAAAGGCGTAAAGCGTGTAGGTCCTTACATGGTGCCACGTACAATGTCTTCAACGGTTTCTGCGTGTTTAGCAACACCGTTTAAGATCCGTGGTGTGAACTACACTATGAGCTCAGCATGTGCAACATCTGCACACTGTATTGGTCACGCATTAGAGCTAATCCAACTGGGCAAGCAAGACGTTGTTTTTGCAGGTGGTGGTGAAGAGCTAGATTGGTCATTAACGATGATGTTTGACGCAATGGGCGCACTATCAACTAAGTACAATGATGATCCATCAAAAGCATCACGTACTTATGATGCTGATCGTGATGGTTTCGTGATTTCTGGTGGTGGCGGTATGGTTGTTGTTGAAGAGCTAGAACACGCATTAGCACGTGGCGCAAAAATTTACGGTGAGATCGTCGGTTATGGCGCAACATCTGATGGTTACGATATGGTTGCACCTTCTGGTGAAGGCGCAGTTCGTTGTATGAAGATGGCGATGCAAGATCTAGATTCGCCTGTTGACTACATCAATACTCACGGTACATCAACACCCGTTGGTGATGTGAAAGAGCTAGGTGCAATCCAAGAGCTATTTGGCGAAAACAGCCCAGCGATTTCAGCAACAAAAGCCATGACGGGTCACGCATTGGGTGCTGCTGGTGTGCACGAAGCGATTTATTCAACATTGATGCTAGAGCACGGTTTCGTTGCACCAAGCATCAATATTGATAACCTAGATGAAGCTGCACAAGGTCTTGATATTGTGACTGAGAAGCGTGATGTTGAACTGAAGACGGTAATGTCTAACAGCTTTGGTTTTGGTGGTACTAACGCAACACTAGTGATCAAGAAATACGAAGCGTAAATAAACTAGATTCAGATTAATTCTAGTATTTATAAAAATGGAAAAGAGCCATAAAGTAATTTATGGCTCTTTTTTTTAACTATATGCCAACATTGAAGAATTATTAACATGTCTAGATTGTGACTTTGTTCTTTTAGTCTATTTTCAGTTAAACTAATAGCCAGTTAGCAAGGACAATAGTAGCTACTTGCACATTAGTTTACTGAGGTTAAGTATGAAAATTACAGTTGTGGGTACAGGTTATGTAGGCCTGTCAAATGCAGTGCTTTTAGCTCAACACAATGAAGTTGTTGCATTAGATATCGTTGAGGAAAAGGTTTCATTAATCAATCAAGGGTTATCCCCAATTGTTGATAAGGAAATTGAAGATTTTTTAAAAAATAAGGATTTGAATCTTAATGCGACAACTGATGCGTCACATGCTTATGATGGCGCTGAGTTTGTTATTATAGCGACCCCTACCGATTATGATCCTATCACTAATTACTTTAACACCAGCTCTGTAGAAGCCGTTATTAAAGATGTGATCGAGAAAAATCCATCAGCGATCATGGTAATTAAATCAACTGTACCTGTTGGATATACAGAAAGTATTAAAAAGCAGTTCGGCATTACAAATATTATGTTCTCGCCAGAGTTTTTACGTGAAGGTCGTGCACTGTATGATAATTTACATCCTTCTCGTATTATTGTCGGTGAACGTTCTGAGCGAGCTGAGGTCTTTGCTGGACTATTAAAACAAGGTGCTGAGAAACAAGAAATTGCTGTTTTATTTACAGATTCTACAGAAGCTGAGGCGGTAAAATTATTTTCCAATACTTACCTTGCGATGCGTGTGGCTTATTTTAATGAACTCGACAGCTATGCGGAAGCATTAGGCTTAGATAGTCGCCAGATTATTGAAGGTGTGGGTTTAGATCCTCGCATTGGCAGTCATTATAATAATCCATCCTTTGGTTATGGCGGTTACTGCTTGCCTAAAGATACTAAGCAATTACGCGCGAATTACCGTGATGTACCTAATAACATTATTGGTGCGATTGTGGATGCGAATACCACACGTAAAGATTTCATTGCTGATTCAAT
Source organism: Photobacterium angustum (assembly GCF_002954615.1). Lineage (NCBI taxonomy): Bacteria > Pseudomonadati > Pseudomonadota > Gammaproteobacteria > Vibrionales > Vibrionaceae > Photobacterium > Photobacterium angustum. The sequence continues at coordinate 471,239 of NZ_MSCJ01000001.1, forward strand.
TATTGCTAAACAGCCTAAAGTTGTAGGCGTTTATCGCTTAATTATGAAATCAGGATCTGATAATTTCCGCGCATCGAGTATTCAAGGCATTATGAAACGTATAAAAGCCAAAGGTATTGAAGTGGTGGTGTTTGAACCAGTGCTGGAAGGAGATGAATTCTTTAATTCAAAAGTTATCAAAGATCTTGAAGCATTTAAAGCGATGTCTGATGTGATTGTTTCGAACCGTATGGATATTGAACTTCAAGACGTACAAGAAAAAGTATATACCCGAGATTTATTCGGGGCTGATTAAGTAAAGCAGGGAAGCTGAAATGAAAATCCTTATTGATGAAAATATGCCGTATGCGTTGGAGTTGTTTAGTGAACTTGGTGAGGTCATCGCCAAACCAGGTCGAAATTTAACGGCTGATGATTTGGTAGGGATTGACGCCCTGATGATCCGCTCGGTGACGAAAGTTAATAGCAGCCTGTTAGAAAAAGCCGATAAGTTAAAATTTGTGGGAACTGCAACAGCAGGACAAGATCATGTTGATCAACCGCTATTAGCTGAGCGTGGTATTACTTTCACAGCAGCACCAGGCTGTAACAAAGTGGGTGTTGCCGAGTATGTACTTAGTAGCTTAATGGTATTAGGGCAGCAACAAGGCTTTTCTGTTTTTGACCGCACTGTTGGGATCATTGGCGCTGGTAATGTTGGCTCATATTTGGCGAAATGTTTAGATGCATTAGGCATTCGTTATCTGCTTAACGATCCATTAAAGCAAGCGGAAGGCGATGAGCGTCAATTTGATTCAGTTGAAACGCTACTTGCTGAGTGTGATGTTATCACAACCCATACTCCGTTAACTCGTGATGTCGAGTTTCCAACTCATCACTTAGTAAACGAAGCTTTTCTTAACGCATTAAAACCCAATGCTATTTTAATTAATGCGGCTCGTGGTCCTATTGTTGATAATCGTGCTTTAAAAGCTGCCTTAGTGGCTTCTCATAATGGTACAGGGAAGGCACTTACAGCAGTACTTGATGTGTTTGAGCAAGAGCCATTGGTGGATTTAGAGTTATTACCGTATTTAGCTTTTGCTACACCGCATGTGGCTGGATATGGGCTTGAAGGTAAAGCTCGTGGAACAACTATGGTTTTTAACCGCTTTTGTGAGTTTCTAGGTGTTGATAAGCAAGTAGATGCGAGTGAACTTTTGCCTGTTGCGCCAATTCCTCAAGTTGAATTAAGTCGTCAATGGAACGAGGCAAGTTTATTTAGCCTTACTCAATTGGTGTATGATGTACGTAAAGACGACGGTATCTTCCGTCGTCAAATGCAGCTAGCTGGTGACGATAACAGCAAAATGGCCACTGCTTTTGATATGATGCGAAAAAACTACTGGGATCGCCGTGAATATAGTGCAATTACAGTAGCAGGCAAGGCAGATTTTGAGGTAGAGTCGCTGGCTAAATTAGGTTTTACAGTAGTAGAGGTCACTCAATGAGTCAGGAATATGATATCGCAATACTAGGCGCAACAGGTGCTGTCGGCGAAGCTATGGTCGAGGTGCTAGAAGAGCGTAATTTTCCTGTTCGCAATCTTTACTTGCTGGCAAGTGATCGTAGCTCTGGCAAAGTGTTACGTTTTAAAGGTAAATCAATCCGCGTGAAGAACGTGGAAAATTTCGATTGGGGCCAAGTTCAAATTGCTTTGTTTTCAGCAGGTGCTGAAGCATCACGTCATTGGGCGCCTATCGCCACAGATTTTGGTGTAGTGGTGATCGATAACACATCTGAATTCCGTTATGAATATGATGTTCCGTTAGTGATCCCTGAAGTAAACCCTGAAGCGATTGCTGATTATCGTAACCGTAATATTATTGCAAATCCCAACTGCTCTACGATTCAAATGTTAGTTGCTCTTAAGCCAATTCAAGATGCTTACGGTATTGATCGTATTAATGTCGCGACTTATCAATCTGTATCCGGCTCTGGTCGAAAGGGAATTGATGAGCTTGCGGGTCAAACAGCAAAATTGCTAAATGGTCTGCCTGCTGAAAACAGTGCTTATGACAAGCAAATTGCATTTAACTGCATACCTCATATCGATGAGTTTATGGATAACGGTTACACCAAAGAAGAAATGAAAATGGTGTGGGAAACACAAAAAATTCTTGGTGACTCAAGTATTCGTGTTAATCCTACCTGCGTACGTGTTTCTGCTTTCTTTGGTCATGCAGAAGCGGTGCATGTAGAAACGCATCAACCAGTAGTAATCGAAGATGCGATTAATCTACTTGAAAATACTGATGGTATTGAAGTCTTCCATGGTACTGATTACCCAACACAGGTAACAGATTCTGTAGGTAAAGATCACGTGATGGTAGGTCGTATTCGTGAAGATATAAGCCACCCATGTGGTCTGAATATGTGGGTTGTAGCTGATAACGTACGCAAAGGTGCGGCAACAAACAGTATTCAGATTGCTGAAAAGCTAATTGAAGAATATTTGTAAAAGAGATAAAACGAAGGAGCAAGAGATTGCTCCTTCCTCATTTCCATGATCTTGCTGGTAAAACCCTAAGTAGTCACTTGACATACATCGCGACCTAGCAAAAATTAGCCATAACAACCTTAAGATTTTCTTTATGTTGTCGATAGATGTGTAGTTTGTGCAACATATAAGCAACTCGTATTATTTCGAAATGCGTTCATTGAATTAACGTTTTCGGCTTATTTATCTCTGCCAGAGAGGAACGCAGGCAGTGTCTGATATCCCTAAGATAGTAAAGCGCTTTATTGTACCGGTAGCTTTCGTTACCATTTCTTCTTATTTACCTATGGTGAATGCGAACACCGTTCGGATTATTGGTCCGTCGAATGAGGATGGATCCTATTCGCAAGCGAGCCGAGGTATTGATACACCTGATTTTCGTTCAATTTCGCAGTCAAATACCGCACCACTTTCTACTCGTCGTTATGGCCCAACAGGTGAAAAAGAAACCTTGTGGTCAATCGCATCTCGAAATCGTCCTAATGCATCAGTATCCGTATACCAAGTTATCGGTGCTATTTATCACGTTAATCCACAAGCATTCGAAAACAGCAATATTCATGGTTTGATCCCTGGTAGCACTTTGGTTATGCCAACATTAAGCCAGATTAAAAATGAGAAAGAGAGTTTGATCCGTCGTCAATTAGAAGCGGATAAAAAGCGTGCGCCATATATAAAAGCAAAGCCAACTAGTCAAAAACGTGTTGTAAAATTAAAGCCCAAGCCTGAAGAACTACAAAAAATACAAGCAGAGCAGGCAGCGAAAAAAGACGTAAAAAGCACACAGCCCGCAGAGCCAATTGTAAAGCCTGTAGTTGTGGTTGATGAAACGACTAAGCCAACAACAGACGTTCCAGTTAAAACAATAGAAAAAGCGGTAGCTGTAGCAACAACCGCTGGTGTTATTAGTGCTGCGACACCAACAGAATTAACAACGAATACTTCTGAAGCGCCTAAAACTGAAAAAGTTGAAGTTGCTGATGTAGATAATGCAGAGAATACGGCTATTCCAGCCAAGCCTGAATTGTCAGAACAGCAAAAAGCGATGACTGATGAGCAAATGACAAAGCTGGTGGAAAGCAACCACATGCTTCGTTTACGCTTAGCGGAAATGCAACAAGAAGTGTTAGCACTTAAAGATCAAGTACAAGACAGTGATAAAGTTCGCCAAGAAATATTATTGTTTTTAGAACAACAAAAAGAAATTCAACAAACACCACAAGTTGTGACGCCACCAACGACGACATGGTTTGACTCTCTTGCCAATAATCCTTGGGCATTAGCTGCTGCTGGTATTATTCCTGGCGGTTTACTTGCCGCATTGCTGGCATTCTTCTTATTGCGTCGTAAAGAAGAAGATCAAGATGAGGTGAAATCATTAAATGCTCCAGAGGCTTCAGTTGCTGAAACGGCACCTGTTGTCATCCCTCCTATTGATGGTGATGAGCAAGCTCTTGATACTTCAGATGACTTAGATGACCTGTTTGCGGATGATGATCTATTCAATGATCCTGACTTTACGTTAGATATTGATGATAAAAATGATCCATCAACTAAAAATGAGAAAGAAGAGGTAAAAGAGCCTGTTACTGAGTTTAGCGATGAAGTTGATGCTAAGACTGAATCAGCAGTTGTTAATGATATTGAATTTGATGAAACTTTTGAAAATAACTTAAGTAGTAGTATTTCAGTTAAAGGCGATGACGCTATTGGTTTAGAAGACATGGAGCGTGCTCTCGATGAAATGGATAATGAGAGCGAGCCAAGTTCAGATGAAGCCTTAGCGTTAATGTGGGAGAAATCTCTCAATGAATCAGCGAAAGATGAAGATACCGAAAATAGTATCGATGATTTTGATTTATCTCAGGATGACTTTGACCTTAGTGATAATGACGATGTTAAGCCATTGCCAGAAGATAACGAAGATGAAGAGTTAGATAACGGCTTGTTAGAGCAATCGTTATTAGATGAAATTTTGCAACAAGCAGAAGAGCAAAGCCAAGATCGTGCTACGTCTGAAGTTAATGATGAGTCAAATGATGTTGAAGTTAAAGCCTCTGAGAATATTGACCAAGATGAATTGGATGCATTATTTGGTAGTTTTGGTGCTGATTTACCTGAATTAGATCAAACTGTTTCAGATGAACTGACGGATGAAACACAAGATGATGAACGTGTTTTTGAAGAAGGTAGTACTGCATTACTTGATGAGTTAGTAGAACATGATGAATTAAGTAGTGATATTGAACTTGAAGAAGACAGTACAGCATTGCTTGATGAGTTAATCCTAGATGAAGATGAACCGGAACAATCTGATTCAACGATAGAAGTGGCTGAAGACAGTACTGCATTGCTTGATGAGTTAATTCTAGATGAGGATGAACCTGAACAATCTGATTCAACGATAGAGGTGGCTGAAGATAGTACTGAACTGCTAGATGAATTATTAAAAGACAATGATGCTGAAAGTGAAATTTCATCACAAAAAGATGACATTGCCATTGATGAATCCAGTACTGAATTATTAGATGAAATTTTATCTGAGCAGTTAGCAGCAGTCGATGAACAAGATGCTCCTAATAATGAGAATCAACATCTTGATGAAATTATTGAATCGCCATCATTCGCTTTTGATATAGAGCAGAAATCACAGGGTGTTATTGATCCTGAAAGTGATGTTGAAAAAAATGCTCAACTGGAAAAAGAAATATCGATTACTGATGAAAGCAATGCTGATACTGTAGAGCCTGATACATTAGGGTCTGAAGTTGTAACTGAATTGCCGAGTGAAGAAGCACCGAATGATGTTTTCACGTCTGAATTTGTTAGTGACACTCGTGATACGCCATCGAAAGAAGTCCTTGAGTCACAAAATACTGAAGAGCTGCAAACCTTATCGCCAAGTAGTGAACAGAAATTTGATGAGATCTTAGATGATGTTTTAGACGAAGACTTTTATCGTCAATCGCTAGACAGTGATGTTAAGCCATTAACCGTTGCAGATCTTGAACGTGAACTAGATGAGCAAGATGCATTAGCGAGTCATGTTGCAGTAGAGCAACATGAACCGCTGAATGTAGACGATCTTCCTTCTTTTGATGAAGAGGATGCATTAAAAGCATTTGCTGATGATGTGTATGAATCACCACAAGAAGATGCTGTTCATCAAGACGTATTATCACTCGATGATTTACCTGAATTTGATGAACAAGCGGCATTGGATGATCCTGATGCAGAGCCTTTTGACGAAACAGAACTTAATAACGAGATTGATGAGCAAATCGCACTTGATAATGTTATTCGTCAATTGCAGCAAGCCGCGGAAGCTGCAGACAAGTATTCATCTAGACCTGAATTATCTCCTGAAAATACAGTAGATTTTGTTGCTGAAACCGCTCCTGAATTACCAGATGAGTCATCGTTACCAGCATCAGCTGTTGCTAGTGAAAATGAAGTATCGCCATTTGATACCGCTCAAAGGGATATTTATCCTTTTGAAAAACTTGATCCAACAACCATTCCAGAGTTTGATGAAGGTGAAGCGCTGCAAGCCTCATTGGATGAACAACATGAGCTTGAGCAATATGAAATTGAACAAGGTTTACGTTTACCCAATGAAGAGCCTATTGACGTAACAGAGAAGCCAGTTGTATTAGATCAGTTGGATCAAACTATGGTTGATTCTGCAGGTCTTGATATGGATGCGCTACTGTTTGATGATTCGTTAAATGATAATGCAGAGAACGAAGGTCCATCTCAGCCAATACAGCCACAAGATGTTAGTGACAGCACGACTGATGTTGAGACTGAGTCATCGTTAACTGATGAACTACCCAAACAGCAAGTGGAGCGCTCTGGGCTGGGTTTAGAAGACGATGAACGTGATGGATTATTAACGCAAACTACAGATGAGTTAGTGGCAGATCATACTTTTGACGATGAGCTGTCTGATGATGATGCTAAAGTATGGCAAACCTCGGTATCTGAGCCTGAATTAGCTCAAGAAGATTGGACACAACAACCGCATTTGGTAAAAGACGACGTGAAGTCGGTTTCGTTAGAGTCTGACTTCTCATTACGTACAAGTGATCTGGAAAGCGAAGCAACCAGTGAGTTACTGGCTGAACAACCAAGAGCTGAAAAGCCATCTTATATTAGTATTGATGAATTAATGAAAGATGACCCATCACATCAGCAAGTCGATCCCGATGCTAACCCTTTAAATTTAGAGGTAGGGCTTGATGAGTACCCTGATATGTTAGCCAGTATTGGTGACTATGATGTTGATACTAATGGTGAGTATGCAAGTAAACTTGATTTGGCTAAAGCTTATTTAGAAATGAATGATAGCGAAGGTGCTGTTGGTTTATTAGAGGATATTGCGAAAAATGCTGAACAAGAGCTTCAAGCAGAAGCCCAAAGACTGCTTTTGAAGCTATAACACCACTTTTGTTTAAGATAGAAAAAGCACGGTAGAGATAATTCTATCGTGCTTTTTTATTTTTACTTGCCGCATTATGTTATCCATGTCGCGCTATTCTTTCCCTTATCTTGTGAATTACTTATAATTCGGAACAGTTTCGTAAATTACGTGTTAGTGGTTTACATAGGTTTGATTAATCGAAGTTGAATAAATTATGCGAATAGCTTTAGGTGTAGAGTACGATGGTGCTAAGTATTATGGCTGGCAACGCCAACGTGATGTAGATAGCGTACAAGAGCGTTTGGAAAAAGCTCTCTCTAAAGTCGCCAATCAACCAGTAGAAGTTTTCTGTGCTGGGCGTACTGATGCTGGTGTTCATGGTACGGGGCAGGTTGTTCACTTCGATATTAATATTGATCGCAAAATGGTGGCGTGGACGATGGGCGCCAATGCTCATCTTCCTAAAGATATTGCTGTACGTTGGGCAACAGAAGTGAGTGAGGATTTTCATGCTCGTTTTACTGCGACAGCACGCCGTTATCGTTACATTATTTTTAATAACGCCTTACGTCCCGCTATTTTAGGTAATGGTGTTAGCCATTATCACGGCCATCTTGATGAGAAAAAAATGCATGAGGCTGGTCAATATTTATTGGGGGAGAATGACTTTACTTCATTCCGCGCTGTGCACTGCCAATCGCGTAGCCCATGGCGTAATTTAATGCATCTGAAAGTCACTCGACAAGGTGACTTTGTGATCATTGATATCAAAGCGAATGCGTTTGTTCACCATATGGTACGTAACATCACTGGTAGCTTAATCAAAGTCGGCAAAGGCGAAGAAAAGCCTGAGTGGATTGAGTGGCTACTTGCGCAAAAAAATCGCACATTAGCAGGGGCAACAGCCAAAGCCGAAGGCTTGTACTTGGTTGATGTTGACTACCCGAAAGAGCACAATTTACCACGTGTACCACTAGGTCCGTTATTCTTAGCCGATTGAGTAAACACGCTTAGCTTGATAAGGTAGTACCAGTTTTTTATCTACAGATTAGCAAGATTGTGTTTTAATCTCTGATCGTTATCCAATGAATTTGTATCTTCGGCCATTGACGGCGGAAGCATTAAGAATAAAGGTCATTCATGAGCTGGCTTGAAAAGATTCTAACTAAAAGCAACATTGTCTCTTCACGAAAAGTGTCGATTCCTGAGGGCGTTTGGACGAAATGTACCTCTTGTGATCAAGTACTGTACCATGCAGATCTTGAGCGCAATCTAGAGGTGTGCCCTAAGTGTGATCATCACATGCGTATGAAAGCACGTCGTCGTCTTGAAACTTTCTTAGACGCTGATACGCAAGTTGAGATTGCCGCAGAGCTAGAGCCGCAAGATAAGCTTAAATTCCGCGATTCTAAAAAGTACAAAGATCGTTTGTATAGCGCTCAAAAAGCCACCGGTGAAAAAGATGCATTAATCGCAATGAAAGGGGAAGTACTAGGTCTACCTATTGTTGCATGTGCTTTTGAATTCTCTTTTATGGGCGGTTCAATGGGCTCTGTCGTTGGTGCTAAATTTGTACGAGCAGTGGATGCGGCAATTGAAAATAACTGCCCATTGATCTGTTTCTCCGCAAGTGGCGGTGCACGTATGCAAGAAGCATTGATGTCACTGATGCAAATGGCAAAAACCAGTGCGGCGTTAGAGCGTTTATCAGCGAAAGGCTTACCTTTCTTCTCTGTGTTAACCGATCCAACTATGGGTGGTGTATCAGCATCTCTTGCAATGCTTGGTGATATCAATATTGGTGAGCCAAAAGCACTGATCGGTTTTGCAGGCCAACGTGTTATTGAGCAAACGGTACGTGAGAAGTTACCAGAAGGCTTCCAACGTAGTGAGTTCCTACTTGAACATGGTGCGATTGATATGATTGTTGATCGCCGTGAAATGCGTCAGCGTATCGCAGGTCTTGTTGCCAAAATGACCAACCAAGCATCACCGTTAGTTGTTTCTGTCGATAGTAAGCCTGAGCCTGTTGAGGCTCCTGTCCAAACTGAAGATCCAGAAAACGTATAATTGGTTATATTGATTGATGGATATAGAGACCGTTTAGCTAATCGCTAGGCGGTTTTTTTTTGAGTATATAATAGCGCTATTGCCATTAACGTGGCGTTTAATCGAATTTATATCGTCATAGGTTTAAGTTATTTAAGATTCGATGGTAAATTATGGCTCAAGTAATTTATAAACAAGTGAATGATTTATCATGTCAGGATTGACTGCACCACAAGCGACAGCCTCGCTTTCAACATGGCTGAAATATCTTGAGCAATTACATACCAGTGCAATCGATCTTGGATTAGATCGCGTTAAAGCTGTAGGTGAAAAGGCAAATCTTATTAAACCTGCGCCTTGTGTTATTACTGTTGCTGGTACTAATGGCAAAGGTTCAACCTGTGCCATGCTAGAAGCTATCTTAATTGAAGCGGGTTATAAGGTTGGTGTTTATAGCTCTCCTCACCTTGTACGTTATAACGAACGTGTTCGTATCAATAATAAAGAGCTTGATGACAGTGAACATAGCAAAGCATTTGCAAGCGTTGAAGCAGTGCGTGGTGATATAAGTCTAAGCTTATTTGAATTTGGTACGCTTGCTGCGTTAACACTGTTTAAAACACATAAAGTGGATGTTGTTGTACTGGAAGTAGGCCTCGGTGGGCGATTAGATGCCACTAATATTGTTGATCATGATGTTAGCGTGATCACCAGTCTCGCAATCGATCATGTTGATTGGCTTGGTGATAATATTGACGTAATTGGTTATGAAAAAGCTGGTATTTTCCGCTCAGGTAAACCGGCTATTTGCGGCCAACCTCATCCGCCAGCAACGGTTCCTGCTCACGCAGATGATATTGGGGCAGAATTACATCAGGTTGGTTATCAATTTGATTATCAAGCAACTGATGACCATTGGAACTGGCAATGTGGTGCATTTGATTTATCTCACTTGCCTCTCCCTAATTTACCGCTCCCTAATGCAGCCACAGCCTTAATGGCTTTAGGAACGGCAGAGCTTGATATCTCGGAAGAGAATATCATTCAAGGTTTAAGCAAAGCCCAATTACCAGGACGGATGCAGCGTGTGAGTGATGATCCACTGATCATTATGGATGTCGCACATAACCCCCATTCTGCCGAGTATTTCGCTCAGCAATTAAATCGAATTAAGCAAAAAGAAGGTAAGAAGCATATTCATGCTGTCGTTGCGATGCTTCACGATAAAGATATCGCTTCGACAATCGCAATGATGAAAGATGTAGTAGATCACTGGTATCCCGCTTCTTTAACGGGCCCAAGAGCGGCGACTGCCGATGAGATATTGCAGTATTTACCAACAGATTGTATGGGTTTTGATAAGCCAGAAACTGCATTTGACCAAGCGCTAACACAAGCTAACCGCGATGATATGGTAATCGTCTTTGGCTCGTTTTACACTGTCGGGCAAATAACGAGTCATTTACGTTAATGAGTGAAAAAACACTTTATTATAAAGTGGTTAAATAGCATAGGAGTCCATGTGGCTAGCCAATTTCAAAATCGACTGATTGGTACCATTATTTTGGTAACCGTTGGCGTGATTTTTCTTCCTGATCTTTTTGATGGGCAAAAGCAGCACTATAAAGAGCAGTTCGAAAGCATTCCGTTGCAGCCTAAAATGGGTGATCAAAAGGAGTTTACTCAAATACCTAACCCAGAAACGGTAAATTCGGAGCTACCTAAAGATCCTGTTACAGTAACAGTGGATAATGGTAAAGATACGGTTTCAACATCATCAAGTGATAATAATGAGACCTATACCGTTGAAGAAGATAAAGCGCCTCAACCTGAACAGCCTGTTGTGCCAGTTGAGCAACCAAAAACTGTCGTAACCCCTAAACCTGTTGTAAAGCCAGAGCCTACAGTTGTGTCTGACCAAGGTTTAAAAAATAGTGGCTGGATGATCCAATTAGGGACGTTTGGTAATTTTAAGAATGCCAGCGCACTGGTGGCGAAGCTGCGTTTAAATGGTTACCAAGCACATTTATTACCTAAAGATGCACAACCGGGTCAGTATGTAAAAGTTGTTGTGGGACCAGATCTTTCAAAAGACAAGCTTTTGGCTAAGATTGATGACTTGAAAAAATTAACCGGGTTAAGTGGCAAATTGTATCAATTTAGCCCAATAAAACCTTAAGTAAACGTTTGCGTCTTCATTTTTTCTGTTAGAATACGCATCAACAAGACGAAATACACATGATGATCTGGATTGATTATGTAATTTTAGCCGTGATTGGCTTTTCCGCTTTGGTAAGTTTAATCCGTGGTTTTGTTAAAGAAGCACTTTCATTAGTTATCTGGTTTACTGCTTTTTTTGTGGCGAGTAATTTCTACCCACAGCTTGCGGTTTACTTTACAAACTTTCATGATGAAATGCTTCGCAACGGTAGCGCTATTGCCGTTTTATTTATCGCAACGCTGATTGTTGGCGCGGTAGTTAACTATGTTATTGGTCAGTTAGTACAGAAAACAGGGTTATCTGGTACTGATAGAGTTTTGGGCGTAGTTTTTGGTGGGGTTCGCGGCGTGTTAATTGTTGCGGCAGTATTGTTCTTTCTCGATGCCTTTACAGGGTTTGCAAGTGCTGATTGGTGGAAACAGTCAAAACTCATCCCACAGTTTGGCGTCGTCATTGAATGGTTTTTCTCCTATATCAAACACAGTTCAAGCTTCTTACCTAACATGAAATAGCGCCAAATTAATAGCAGTTACCAAGTTTATTTAATTTGGTAACTGTATTTTTATGCATGACGAGGATTTTGGAAATGTGTGGTATTGTTGGAATCGTGGGCTCAACCCCGGTAAACCAGTCTATCTATGATGCACTTACTGTGCTGCAACATCGCGGCCAAGATGCTGCGGGTATTTGTACCTTAGAAAGCAATCGTTTCCGTCTGCGTAAAGCGAATGGTTTAGTGCGTGATGTCTTTGAAGCTAAACACATGCAACGCTTACAAGGTAATGTAGGTATCGGACACGTGCGTTATCCAACTGCGGGTAGCTCTAGTGCATCAGAAGCCCAACCGTTTTATGTTAATTCTCCTTACGGTATTTCACTGGCTCATAATGGTAACTTAACCAATGCAGCTGATATTCGTGAGACTTTATTTGAGCAAGCTAAACGTCATGTAAATACGACCTCAGATTCTGAGATTTTACTGAATATTCTGGCGAATCAACTCGAGCACTGTCCAAGCTATCCTATTAGCCCTGATGAAATCTTTAAATCAGTTAGTGAAGTTCACCGAATTGTAAAAGGTGCGTATGCGGTTGTTGCGATGGTTATCGGTCATGGCTTAATTGCATTTCGTGATCCAAATGGTATTCGCCCTTTATGTATTGGTAAGCGTGAAGAACAAGGTAAAACAGAATACATGGTCGCTTCAGAGTCAGTGGCACTTGATGCGGTTGGTTTTGATTTTGTCCGTGATATCGCGCCTGGTGAAGCTGTTTACATCACTTTTGATGGGCAATTATTTACTCAGCAATGTGCTGATAATCCACAGTTAAACCCATGTGTATTTGAGTTTGTTTACTTTGCTCGTCCTGATTCATTTATTGATAAAGTCTCTGTTTATGGCGCGCGTTTAGCGATGGGCACCAAGCTGGGTGAAAAGATTAAACGAGAATGGGCAGATATTGATATCGATGTTGTTATTCCTATTCCAGAAACTTCTTGTGATAGTGCGCTAGAAATTGCACGTACGTTAGATAAACCTTACCGCCAAGGTTTTGTTAAAAACCGTTATGTAGGCCGTACGTTTATCATGCCTGGACAACAAATGCGTCGTAAGTCTGTGCGTCGTAAACTCAATGCCATTCGCTCTGAATTTAAAGATAAAAATGTATTGTTAGTCGATGACTCTATTGTTCGTGGTACCACATCAGAGCAGATAATCGAAATGGCAAGAGAGGCAGGTGCAAAGAAAGTTTACTTAGCATCAGCAGCACCTGAAATTCGTTTCCCTAATGTCTATGGTATTGATATGCCAAGCGCTAATGAGTTAATTGCTCATGGTCGCGAAGTGGATGAAATTTCAAATATTATCGGTGCCGATGGTCTTATTTTCCAAGATTTACAAGATCTTGTTGATGCTGTCGCTGAAGGAAACCCTGAAATTAAATTATTTGAAACGTCTGTGTTTAATGGTAATTACGTAACCGGTGATGTGAACCAAAAGTACTTAGAGTATTTAGATTCACTACGCAGTGATGACTCGAAAAAGCAGCGTGAGATTCAGCAAGATTTAGCTAATTTAGAGTTACATAACGAAGGCATTTAAGTCTTATATGTGAGCAAATAGAGTTATAAGCCGGAGTGTAAAACTCCGGCTTTTTTATGGATAAACTCAGGCCCCAAACCATGGCTCCATAAGATCACTGACGATGTGATAATCGCGACTAATATTAACAGTTGAGCTCCAAGATCTTAAGGAGCATAGCAAGCCTGTAAGTAAATATACAGAATAAATAAGCCCTAGGGGACCTGCGAATATGAGAAACCAGAGATGCGGAAAGAGTGTGCCATTCTTGTTTTTTTGGGTGGGGTAATACCCCATGCTTTCCCCCATAATCATTTATAATTCAGTATGTTAAGTTCATTTTATGGTGTAACTGCTAAGTTTTAAGTTGTCTTATAACGTTGAGTCGGGACAGGGGAGAGCAAGGGATGGGAACTGTTTATTTTTATGTGGGTTACTGTTCTGAACAGGATAAAAAAAAATGCCATATTAATGAATTAATATGGCATTTTCTAAAATATTACGTTATTGATAAACGTTTTTAGTGTTTTTCTAAGTCAAAGTAGTGACTTGCAAAATCAATAAATAGACGTAGTTTTTCTGGTTGGTAATCACGGTGATTATAAATCAAATATACATCACGTGGGTTTGCAGACCAGTTTTTAAGTACTTGTGTCACTTCACCGGCTGCAATGTATTTTTCTAGCATAACGTCAGGCATTAGGGTAATACCTAAGCCAGCACAACATGCTTTACGAACAACGTTAAGTTCGCTTGCTTCAAAGCGACCTCGTTCATTAATCGTAACGGTTTCGCCGTTGTGGTTGTTTAGACGCCAGCGTAGTAAAGGATTACCTTTTAATAAAACATGGTCGTGAAGATCTTGAGCATGTTTAGGCTCTGGGTTTTTCTTTAAATACTCAGGGCTAGCAACAAGAATATCTTTTACTTCATTGATACGGCGAGCGATCAGTGTTGAATCTCGTTGAGGACCAATACGGAACATAACATCCCAGTCCGTCGGATCAAGTTGATCTGGCTCATTGCTCATATATAGCTGAATGCTAATTGCTGGATGTTCCAACATAAAGGCATTCAATAAAGGTTGAAGCATTACCTTGGTAATATTGGTTGGTGCGGCAATACGTAGCTTGCCCGCAGCACCTTTACACTCTTCACTAATATGTTCAGTCGTATCAAGTAACTGTTGTAGTAAAGGCGCACAGTCATGATAGAACTTTTGACCGGCTTCAGTAAGTGACAGTTTACGGGCATGACGATTAAGCAGGCGAATATTAAGGCCTTCTTCAAGTGCTTGAATTCGACGTGTCAGTGTCGCAACTGGTACCTGGGTTTTTCTAGATGCAGCGGTATAACTGCCATTTTCCACAACCATGCGGAATAAATTTAGATCGTCAAGTTTCATAAAAAAGTCATTATTGAACGCTTATGATGAGCAATTGTATAACAAAATGAGTCAAATGCATCTCTTTTTCTTTATTTTGCCTACTAAAATAGTGTTTTGATCATGTTTATTAAGGTTAATTTACCAAAATAAAGGTTTACGATAATTTGAAGTGTATTACATAAATGAATTTATTTTTATTAAATGTTAATGAATAGATATTTTTTGTGATGTTTTTTCTATGCTTAATAGAGTCGCAAAAGTTAGACAGTCTTTAAGGCTTTTTATTTCAGTTCGTTATGTGCCTTAAACTAAGTAGGTATTTGGGAGGTGGTTTTGCTAGAAGGGAAAGATGTTCTCGTTGTAGAAGACGACCCAGTATTTAGAAATATGATTGTTGGCTTTCTTGAGAGCCAAGGATGCTTAGTGCAAGAGGCTGATAATGGCTTAGAAGGGCTACGTGCATTAAAGGAGCATATTCCTGATCTGTTACTCTGCGATCTCGCGATGCCTGTTATGACAGGTATGGAGTTTGTTGAAGAAGTGTCTATTCAATATCCAATGATACCAATTATTGTGATTTCAGGAACGGGAGAAATGACAGATGTTGCTTTGGCATTACGACTTGGCGTTAAGGATTTCTTAATAAAGCCATTGGAAAATATTTTAATGCTGAAGTCTTCTATGGTATCGGTATTGAAAGGGCAAGACAGTGCAACACATCATCGACAAGATTTTTCTAATCGATGGTTTGCTACTACTGAAGATACAGAGCCTGTTGAAGAAGAGTTGGAATGGCATATTAAAGATTTGCAAAATAATCCTAAAGCAGCACGTGAGCTATTAGTGGGGTTAATGCCTGAAACACAATCGACTTATGGGAGATGGCAGTTAAATTATTGTGTTTTACAATCCATAGATTCCCTCCCAGTTATTCTTGATTATACGTGGCTATTAGATGGTCAATTAGCTTTTTACCTTCTTGATACCAGTAGTGGAGATCATAATGCGACGGCAACAGCGTTGTTAATTCGTGCTTTTTTTAATGATTATTTACGTAATCAAGGTAATTGTTTAGAAAGCTTGAGCCACTTAGTCTCATTAATTGAAAAAGGGATGAAGCACTCAGGTTATGCGTCACCCATCAAGGCCTTGTTTGGTGTGTTTGATTTGTCGGATAGATGTTTGCATATTCTTCCTGCAGGTATTGAATCACAACTTCGAACAAGTGATGACTCTTTTGAAGTCGCATCAGGTGAATGGCTTGGACGAGAAGCAAGGCACAATATGTTATCGAAGCTAGCATTGTCTCCATCAGGTGGGCGTTTATCGCTAAGTCAATTGGGACATGCTAGTTTTAGTGTGAACTTTAAAAATATCAATATGTAAAAAAGGGCAGTGTTAGCAACACTACCCTTAAACGGATTATTATCAATATGGTATTAAGCTTCTGCTGTTTTAACCTCTGCAGTTTCATCATGAGATGAAGATTCCGCACCATGCATCCAATTAATTAACGTATTGGATAGCAACAGTAGCAATACACCAGCAATCACTGCGGTAATTGCAATACCTGAGAAGATTGCTAAAGGACCAGCTTCACCAATACGTGAACCAATTTCACCTGCAATGTAGTTAGCAATGGCGTTAGCACCAAACCATGCACCCATCATTAATGACGCTAAACGAAGAGGTGCAAGTTTTGTCACCATTGATAAACCAATTGGTGATAAACATAGCTCACCAATAGTATGGAAGAAGTATGCGCCAATCAGCCATAGCATTGATGTTTTAACCGTCATATCACCGCCTTGTTCAAGCGCAGCACCAATCATACAGGCAAAGCCAATTGCAAGAGAGAACATAGCTAGTGCAAATTTCACGGGTGAATTGGGTTCACTCTTGCCCATTTTTACCCAAAGAGCAGCAAGGATAGGGGCACAAATAATAATGAAAAATGGATTAAGTGACTGGAACCAAGCTGCAGGTACTTCGAAACTACCAATCATACGGTTTGTGTATTCTTGAGAATAGATATTCATTAAGCCGCCAGCCTGTTCAAAGCCCGCCCAGAATACGATAACAAAAGTACACATCACCATAATTACTTTCAGGCGATCACGTTCAATTTTGGTTAGTGGCTCTTTCTTACCACTTACATTGTTTGCTGCATCACGAACAGCTGCAGGAACGGTGCCAATGTCACCAAGGTAGCGTTGTGCGAAGAATAATTGGATTAATAAGCTAAATAGCATACCGATACCGGCACATAAGAAACCTGCTTTCCAGCCATAAACGGCAGAAGCTGTACCTGCAATAACACCCGCAAGTAACGAACCTATGTTGATACCCATATAGAAAATAGTAAATGCACCATCACGACGGTTATCGCCTTCTTTGTAGAGATCACCCACCATGGTTGAGATGTTTGGTTTAAATAAACCATTACCAATGATCAGGAAAGTAAGTCCTAGATAGAAAGCTTTTACAGCATGAGGATCAACCACACTGTGTGGGAGTGCTAGAGTAAATTGACCAATAGCCATTAGTACGCCACCAATAATAATTGATCGACGTTGGCCTAAAAAGTTATCTGCAATCCATCCACCAATTAAGGGGGTAAAGTAGACAAGACCTGTGTAAATACCATATAGGCTTAATGCTTCTTGAGTGCTCCAGCCTAAGCCGCCATCGATCGTTTTATCTGTTAAGTACAAAACTAAAATAGCGCGCATGGCGTAGTAGGAGAAACGCTCCCATAGCTCAGTTCCAAATAACAGGAACAAGCCTTTTGGGTGGCCCAATAAGGTACCACTACTATTATGACTCATAGGATTCTCTATATTATTGTGATGGTGTGTTTGCTAATACCCGTAGTTTTATAAAGCACAATATATACGACTGCAAGTTTTTACATTTAAAGAACAAATGAAAAACATTTCAACTCATTGAAAAATAAATAGTTGCGCTTTTTTTGTTCAAAATTGAAAAGTTAATTTTCAGTATGAAAGTGATAAGGTTGTATCGATTAACTCTATTTTTTTGGTTTTTTGTTTTGTTTTTATGTCTTTCTTTGGTTTTTTTGTTTGTCAGATTTTGTTGTTCATGAATGTTACAAAGTTTGGCTGTGAAATTACTTTAAAAATAGTTGCTGTCTTGGCCTCTATAAACGAGTTGAGTAATAATAAGAGCTTAATAAATACTTTTATCCTTCATTAGCAGCAATATAAAAAATAGTTATTTATGTATATAATAACGATGAATTTTAATGTTTAGGATTGATGATGAAAGATTGGTATTTGCTTTATTGTAAGCGCAGTGAACAAGAGCGTGCAGTGATCAATCTGGATCGTCAAGGTGTGGATTGCTACTACCCTCAAGTAACAGTAAAAAAAGTGAGTAGAGGCAAACGAATAGAATCAATTGAACCATTATTTCCAAGTTATGTTTTTGTTCAATTTGATCCTGAAACGGTAAGTTATACATCGGTACGATCAACGCGTGGTGTCGCTGACTTTATTCGCTGCGGTGCAATGCCACAAAAAGTACGTGAAGAACTTATTTATAACTTAATGATGAATGAAGATAGCGAAGAGCATCAACGTTTGTTGTCAATGTTGCCTCAGCCCGGTGAAAAATTAAAATTAGAGCAAGGTAAATTTCAAGGTCTTGAAGCTATTTACCAAGAGCCTGATGGTGAGAAACGCTCCTTTATGCTGATTAACTTGTTAGGTAAGCCTGTGAAAGTAAGTGTTGAGAATACTGATTTGCTTAAAAAGTGAACATCACTCTCTATAAATTAGAACTCTCTTTTGCATATTTGAAAGCCATCTAATACGATGTTTATAAACATAATATACTGGAAAAAAAATTGAATACTTCATTAGTGCGTAAAGCTGTTATTCCTGTTGCTGGTCTGGGTACTCGAATGTTACCTGCAACTAAAGCTATTCCAAAAGAGATGCTTCCAATTGTCGATAAGCCGCTTATTCAGCATGTAGTGAATGAGTGTGTTGCTGCGGGAATTAAAGAAATTATTTTAGTGACACATTCTTCAAAAAATTCGATTGAGAACCACTTTGATACCTCATTTGAATTAGAAGCGACATTAGAATCGCGCGTGAAACGTCAGTTACTTGAAGAAGTACAAGCGATTTGTCCACCAGATGTCACCATTATGCATGTACGTCAAGGTCAAGCTAAAGGTTTGGGTCATGCAGTATTATGTGCACATCCTCTTGTTGGTGATGCGCCTTTTGCTGTTGTTTTACCTGACGTGATTTTGGATGATGTTGCGAGCGATTTACGTTGCGATAATATGGCAGCGATGGTGGAAATGTTCAACGAGACTAAAGTTAGTCAGGTGATGGTTGAACCCGTTCCAATGTCTGAAGTGTCAAACTACGGTGTTGCGGATATTAATGGTGTGGAATTACATGCAGGTGAATCTGCACCGATGACGAAAGTTGTGGAAAAGCCTTCAGTTGAAGATGCACCTTCTAATTTAGCTATTGTAGGTCGTTACATTCTTCCTGCGGAAATTTGGGCATTATTAGCTCGTACTCCTGTTGGTGCGGGTGATGAAATTCAATTAACCGACGCTATTGATATGCTAATGCAGTCTCAACAAGTAAATGCATTTCATATGTCAGGTGTAAGCCATGATTGCGGTAGTAAAATTGGTTACATGAAAGCGTTTGTTGAATATGGTATGCGTCATAACCAATTTGGTGAAGAATTTACAGCGTATTTAAAGCAACTTGCTAAAAGCTTATAGCCGACGTCATAAATTGTGTTATCAAAAGAATAAGCGATGGTATTCCATCGCTTTTTTTGATTAAAATTATTCGCCGTGGAACTGTTCGCAAGCTAACATCGTATTTTCTATTAATGTCGCGACTGTCATTGGGCCAACACCACCTGGGACTGGGGTGATGTGTTTTGCTTTTTGGCTGGCAATATCAAATTCAACATCACCACATAATTTACCGTTATCTAAGCGGTTAATACCCACATCAATGACTGTTGCACCTTCTTTAATCCAAGCGCCAGGAATAAAGTTAGGTTTACCTACTGCAACTACAAGAATATCGGCACGTCGAACATGGCTCTCTAGATCTTGAGTAAAACGGTGACAAGTTGTTGTTGTTGCGCCAGCTAATAATAACTCGAGTGTCATTGGGCGACCTACAATATTAGAAGCGCCAACAATAATCGCTTCTTTCCCTCGTACTGGAATATTGTAACGATCTAAGAGGGTTATTATACCTTTAGGGGTACAAGAACGCAGCTTTGGTATACGTTGACTTAAGCGTCCAACATTGTATGGATGGAAACCATCAACATCCTTTTCAGGATCAATACGCTCTAAAATTCTCGTGCTATCCATACCGGCAGGTAATGGTAGCTGGACTAAAATACCATCAATCGTCGGATCGAGATTTAATTCATCAATAAGAAGTAATAATTCTTCTTCTGAGGCTGTTGGTGGCAGATCAAATGATTTAGAGACAAAGCCGACTTCTTCACAGGCTTTTCGCTTACTACCGACATAAATTTGAGAAGCAGGATCTTGACCTACGAGCACAACAGCTAAGCCGGGTGCACGAAGACCTGCATCTTTACGAGCTTTCACTCTAGCGGCAACTTCCTGTCGAACTGTTTGGGATATTAATTTCCCATCAATAATTTGGGCGGTCATGGTAATCCTTTTTATATAGGCTAAGCATGTGGACGCTATTATTGTGTCAGAAAATGATAACTTTAGCCACAGCGCAAACGTTTGCTTTTTGTTTGTTCAGTAATAGCAATGGTGGGCATAACAATCTTAAGTATTTATCGTTGAAGGGAATACGTATATATAATTGCGATGGAAAAAGTGAAATTAAAACAGATTGGTTTAACTTTAATCGGTTGGCAGTTTAAATCATGAAATTTAAAGTAAACGTATTGACCTTAATGATTAGCAACGTATAATCCTGCCTCGTAACTTCATGTTACACAATGATGCGCCCTTAGCTCAGCTGGATAGAGCACGTCCCTTCTAAGGATGTGGTCGCAGGTTCGAATCCTGCAGGGCGTGCCATTCTCTCTTCTTTATTTATAATCTCCAATATTTAATACATTTCTAATTTCTTCAAATACAAAAAATCATTCTATTTGTTAGTCTTGAATATCTAAAAAATGGTTTCTCTTTACTTCCTATTTGCGTTAATTCGACTGTTTTTCCAACATTTGAACCCAAAAAACGCAGAGATCTATGATTATTTTCTCCTTACCCCTTGAAATGCTCGTTATAGACCCTATCTTGTGTTTCAGTTGTAGAGCTAGATAGCAGTTTAGTCTATCTCATCTCGACGTCACCTAAGTGTGCCGTTATAATAACGCGCTTTAATTTCTAAGTTGGATGAGCAGATCTGACAGTTTAGAAATAAAGTAAAAGAATTGAGGCGTTATGGTTTTCGAGCCGTAACACGAAAAGGATGCCACCGTCAGTAAATGGCTGTTCGGCAACATCACTCAGAAAGCTGAGTAAGTTTTGAGGTTAAATATAATGCAAGTTACCGTTGAAACCACTGAAGGCCTAGAACGCCAACTAACAATCACAGTTCCTGCTGCAAACATCGAAGATGCAGTAACAGCTGAACTAAAGAAAATTGCTAAAACTCGTCGTTTCGACGGTTTCCGCCCTGGTAAAGCACCAATTAAGATGGTTGCTAAAATGTTTGGCGCATCAGTACGTCAAGACATCCTTGGTGAAGTAATGCACCGTCACTTTATCGAAGCTATCGTTAAAGAGAAAATCAATCCAGCAGGCGCGCCAACATTTACTCCAGTAGAAGTTGCTGAAGGTAAAGACCTAGTATTCAAAGCGACTTTCGAAGTATTCCCTGAGATCGCACTTCAAGGTCTAGATAAAGTTGTTGTTGAGAAGCCAGTTGTTGAAGTAACTGAAGCTGACGTTGATACAATGCTTGATACTCTACGTAAGCAACAAGCTACGTGGACTGAAGTAGACGCAGCAGCTGATGCAAACAGCCGTGTAACTATCGACTTCGTTGGTACTATCGACGGTGAAGAGTTTGAAGGCGGTAAAGCTGAAGGTTTCGCACTTGCTATGGGCCAAGGTCGTATGATCCCTGGTTTCGAAGAAGGTGTTGTTGGTAAAAAAGCGGGTGAAGAATTTACTGTAGAAGTAACTTTCCCTGAAGAATACCACGCTGAAAACCTAAAAGGTAAAGCTGCAGCATTCGCTATCAAACTTCATAAAGTTGAAGCACAAGAGCTTCCTGAACTAACTGAAGAGTTCGTTGCTAAGTTCGGCGTTGAAGACGGTTCTGTTGACGGTCTTAAAGCTGAAGTTCGTAAGAACATGGAGCGTGAACTTAAGCAAGCTGTTAAAGGTCGCATCAAAGATCAAGTTCTTAACGGTCTTGTTGAGCAAAACGACATTACAGTTCCTGCAGCGCTTATCGATCAAGAAATCGAAGCACTACGTCAGCAAGCTGCACAACGTTTTGGCGGTGATGCTAAGAACATGCCTGAACTACCACGTGAATTGTTCGAAGAGCAAGCTAAGCGTCGTGTAGTTGTAGGTCTTCTAGTTGGTGAAGTGATCAAGTCAGAAGAGCTAAAAGCAGACGAAGAGCGCGTTAAAGCAATCATCGCTGAAATGGCTTCTGCATACGAAGATCCATCAGAAGTAGTTAAATACTACGAAACTAACGAACAGCTAATGAACAACATGCGTAATGTTGCTCTAGAAGAGCAAGCGATTGACGCACTTCTAGCTAAAGCACAGGTTTCTGATAAAGACGTTAGCTTCAACGAGCTAATGAACCCTGCTGCTTAATTTGCTGAAATTGATGTAGAGATTTGACATTATCTCAAGTCTTCTGCTAACAATGGTCCGTGTGAGTCATTTCATTCGGGCCATTTATTTTAGGGAAATAACGTTATGAGCTACCAAGAAAAAAACGCCATGTCACCAATTTTGGATGCGCTGGTACCTATGGTGGTCGAGCAGACTTCTCGTGGTGAGCGTTCTTATGATATCTATTCTCGTCTCTTAAAAGAGCGTGTGATTTTCTTAACTGGTCAGGTTGAAGATCACATGGCTAACTTAGTAGTAGCACAGCTACTATTTTTAGAGTCAGAAAACCCAGATAAAGACATCTTCCTATACATCAACTCTCCAGGTGGTTCTGTTACTGCGGGTATGTCAATTTATGACACTATGCAGTTTATCAAGCCAAATGTGAGTACTGTATGTATGGGGCAAGCATGTTCTATGGGAGCATTCTTACTTGCTGGTGGTGCGAAAGGTAAGCGTTACTGCCTACCGAACTCACGTGTAATGATTCACCAGCCATTAGGTGGTTTCCAAGGACAAGCATCGGATATTCAAATCCATGCACAAGAAATTCTAACAATCAAACAACGTCTAAACGGTTTATTGGCTGAACATACAGGCCAACCACTAGAGGTTGTTGAGCGTGATACTGACCGTGATAACTTTATGTCTGCAGAACAAGCTGTAGAATATGGTTTAGTGGATGCCGTGTTGAGTCAACGTGACTAAGTACTTATTTAGCTGATTAACTCTGGATAGTTAACGCAGCAAAATAAGCCGACTTGTTATACACTCAAGACAAGGCAATGATGGGAATACCCCAATAAGAGGTTAGCGAATGACAGATAAGCGAAAAGAGAGTGGTAGCAGTAAGCTATTGTATTGCTCTTTCTGCGGTAAAAGTCAGCATGAAGTTCGCAAGCTGATTGCAGGCCCTTCTGTTTATATTTGTGATGAATGCGTTGATTTATGCAACGATATTATTCGCGAAGAAATTAAAGAAGTGATGCCTAAACGCGATGGCGATGAACTGCCGACTCCGCAAGAAATTCGTAACAACCTAGATGATTACGTAATTGGGCAAGCACATGCGAAAAAAGTGCTAGCTGTTGCGGTATATAATCACTACAAACGTCTACGTAATGGCGATACAACTAGTGAAGGTGTTGAACTAGGTAAGAGTAACATCTTACTTATCGGCCCTACTGGTAGTGGTAAAACGCTATTAGCTGAAACACTAGCACGAATGTTAGATGTTCCATTTACGATGGCTGACGCAACCACGCTGACTGAAGCGGGTTATGTGGGTGAAGACGTAGAAAATATTATCCAGAAATTGCTACAGAAATGTGATTACGACGTGGCGAAAGCTGAACGTGGTATTGTTTACATTGATGAAATCGATAAGATTTCTCGCAAATCAGATAACCCATCGATTACTCGTGATGTATCTGGTGAAGGTGTACAGCAAGCATTACTGAAGTTGATTGAAGGTACTGTTGCATCTGTGCCACCACAAGGTGGTCGTAAGCATCCTCAACAAGAATTCTTACAGGTTGATACTTCTAAGATCCTATTTATCTGTGGTGGTGCATTTGCCGGCCTAGATAAAGTTGTTGAGCAGCGTGTAGCAACAGGTACTGGTATTGGCTTTGGCGCAGAAGTGCGTTCAAAAGACCAAACAGATACATTAAGTGATCTGTTTGAAAAAGTTGAGCCTGAAGATCTTGTTAAATACGGCTTAATTCCGGAATTTATCGGTCGTCTACCAGTAACTGCAACATTAGGTGAGCTTGACGAAGAAGCACTAGTTCAGATCCTTCGTGAGCCTAAGAACGCACTAACTAAACAGTATGCTGCGTTATTAGAGCTCGAGAATGTTGAACTTGAGTTTCGTGATGATGCACTGGTTGCTATTGCACGTAAAGCAATGGAGCGTAAAACAGGTGCTCGTGGCCTACGTTCTATTGTGGAAGCTGTACTACTTGATACTATGTATGAGCTGCCGTCTCAGCAAGGTGTAAGTAAAGTTGTTATCGATGAGTCAGTAATTAAAGGTGAATCTGAGCCTCTACTGATTTATGAAAACACGGAAGCACCAGCAGCTGCAGCTGAGTAAGTGTCTAATAAGTGCACATAAAGGCTAAAAAAAGGAGGCATAAGCCTCCTTTTTTATTTTCTGTTACTTCTTTCGTTGAATAATCATGTTTTACCCCCATATACTCAATATAAGCTAACTTTCTAGTCGTATTAAGTAAGTGACTCAATCAGTTACTTAATACGATTAGTATTGACAGGAAGAGAGATGAATATGAACCTGGAGCGTTCTGAGCGCCTTGAGATCCCGGTTCTGCCACTACGTGACGTGGTGGTGTACCCTCATATGGTTATTCCATTGTTTGTGGGACGGGAAAAATCTATTCGTTGCCTAGAATCGGCAATGGAGAACAATAAACAGATTCTGTTGGTTGCCCAAAAAGAAGCAGCGACAGATGAACCGTCAATCACTGATCTTTATGATGTCGGTACTGTTGCAACTATTTTACAGCTATTGAAGTTACCTGACGGTACCGTAAAAGTCTTAGTTGAAGGCCAACAACGTGCCAAAGTTGAAGATTTAGCTGATGATGAGTTCTTTACTGCTCATGCTGAATATTTGGTTACGCCTGAAATGGATGAGCGTGAACAAGAAGTACTTGTTCGCACCGCTATCAGTCAGTTTGAAGGCTTTATCAAGCTAAATAAAAAGATCCCGCCTGAAGTATTAACTTCACTTAACGGTATCGATGAAGCGGCACGCCTAGCAGATACTATTGCTGCGCACATGCCTCTTAAATTGGCTGATAAGCAAAAAGTATTAGAAATCGTTGATATTACAGAACGTTTAGAGTTCTTAATGGCAATGATGGAATCAGAGATTGATTTGCTTCAAGTTGAAAAACGTATCCGCGGACGCGTTAAGAAGCAAATGGAAAAATCTCAGCGTGAGTATTACTTAAATGAGCAAATGAAAGCTATCCAAAAAGAATTGGGTGAGCTTGATGATGCGCCAGATGAGTTTGAAGCGCTAAAGAAAAAGATTGAAGAATCTAAAATGCCAGCTGAAGCTCGTGAAAAAACCGAGCAAGAACTGCAAAAGTTAAAAATGATGTCACCAATGTCAGCGGAAGCAACCGTTGTTCGTGGTTACATTGATTGGATGTTAAGTGTTCCTTGGTACAAGCGCTCTAAAGTGAAGAAGAGCCTTGCAAAAGCCGAAGAAGTGCTTAATGCCGATCATTATGGTCTTGAGCGTGTGAAAGAACGCATTCTTGAGTATCTCGCAGTACAAAGCCGTGTAAACAAGCTAAAAGGCCCAATTCTATGTTTAGTTGGTCCTCCTGGTGTTGGTAAAACCTCTCTAGGTCAATCGATCGCTGCGGCAACGGGCCGTAAGTATGTTCGTATGGCATTAGGTGGTGTGCGTGATGAAGCGGAAATTCGTGGTCACCGCCGTACTTATATTGGTTCTATGCCGGGTAAATTAATTCAGAAAATGGCGAAAGTAGAGGTGAAAAACCCACTTTTCCTATTGGATGAAATTGATAAAATGTCATCAGATATGCGAGGCGATCCGGCTTCAGCGTTGCTAGAAGTGCTAGATCCTGAGCAAAACAGCGCATTTAATGATCACTACTTAGAAGTTGATTATGATTTATCTGATGTGATGTTCGTCGCTACATCTAATTCGATGAATATCCCAGGTCCATTGCTTGACCGTATGGAAGTTATTCGTCTATCGGGATATACCGAAGATGAAAAGCTAAACATTGCTAAGAACCATTTACTTGATAAGCAAATTAAACGTAATGGTTTAAAAGCGGGTGAGTTGACTGTTGATGATTCTGCGATTATTGGCATCATTCGTTACTACACACGTGAAGCGGGTGTTCGTAGCCTTGAGCGTGAAATATCTAAACTTTGCCGTAAAGCAGTGAAAGAAATTTTACTTAATAAAGACATTAAACACGTTGAAATCAGCCAAGATAATTTAAAAGATTACTTAGGTGTTCAGCGTTGCGACTACGGTAAAGCTGACGAAAGTAATCGGATTGGTCAAGTGACAGGACTTGCGTGGACGGAAGTAGGTGGTGACTTATTAACCATTGAAACAGAGTCTATGCCAGGTAAAGGTAAGTTAACTTATACCGGTTCACTCGGCGATGTGATGCAAGAGTCGATTCAAGCGGCAATGACGGTGGTACGTTCTCGTGCTGAGCGTTTAGGTATTGCAGCTGATTTCTACGAAAAACGTGATATTCACGTGCACGTACCTGAAGGTGCGACACCGAAAGATGGCCCAAGTGCGGGTATTGCAATGTGTACAGCACTTGTATCTAGCCTAACGGGTAACCCTGTTCGTGCTGATGTGGCTATGACGGGTGAAATTACACTTCGTGGTGAAGTTTTACCTATCGGTGGTTTGAAAGAAAAACTATTAGCAGCACACCGCGGTGGCATTAAAACAGTGCTTATTCCAAAAGAGAACGAGCGTGATTTGGAAGAGATCCCAGAGAACGTAATCGCCGACTTGGAAGTACGCCCAGTACGTTGGATTGATGAAGTGTTAACTGTTGCACTTCAGAATAATCCAACAGGTATTGAGCTAGTAAATGCTCAAAATAGTGACCTGTAGCAAAATTACCTAAATAAAAAACGCTTTCAAAGACAAAAGTCCTTGTCAGCGTTTTTTTGTCTGGCTATAAGTTAACTCTAATCCGCGCTAAGCGATGTATTATTAAGGCCTGTTAAGTTTCTATCAATACAATCAGGTCTAGAAACAATTTATTGTCTACTATTCACAGCGTCTCAGTGACGAGTTACGGGTAGGCAAGTTCATTAAGGGGATTTAATCGTGAACAAAACTCAACTAGTAGATAAAATCGCAGAAAGCGCAGATATTTCAAAAGCATCAGCGGGTCGTGCTTTAGACGCATTCATCGAAGCGGTGTCAGATACATTGAAAGACGGTGAGCAAGTTGCATTGGTTGGTTTTGGTACTTTCTCTGTACGTGAACGTGCAGCTCGTACTGGCCGTAACCCACAGACAGGTGCAGAAATTCAAATTGCAGCTGCAAAAGTACCTGGTTTTAAACCGGGTAAAGCGCTAAAAGACTCTGTTAACTAAGAAATAGTTGGTTTTTTCTGACTGTTTTGTCATGTTATCATGGCTTAAATATTGCTACTGGAAAGGGTATACTGATCCAGTACAACAAAGGCGCATCGGTTGATGCGCTTTTTTTACTTTATGATGATGCCTATTTGACTAGCGATTTATTCTTTTAACCAATGGAAAGAACATTTCATTAGTCAAATCGGTATCAAGTTATCATACTATGCGCTTTGTGGCTTATTGTGTTAGTGCTATCTTTAGTTTAAAAGCTAATACAACAGGTTATTTACGTTTTAGTCAGTAACGGCTTAATAATATTGATGGTTCGGCTATCGCGTTGATACCGATATTTTGTGCACACATTTGTAGTTC
The DNA here is from genome assembly GCF_002954615.1 of Photobacterium angustum. Taxonomy (NCBI): domain Bacteria; kingdom Pseudomonadati; phylum Pseudomonadota; class Gammaproteobacteria; order Vibrionales; family Vibrionaceae; genus Photobacterium; species Photobacterium angustum. The sequence continues at coordinate 499,314 of NZ_MSCJ01000001.1, forward strand.
GAAACCGTGCCAGATCGAACAAGTAGGAGAGACGGCAAATTATGATGGAGCGATTGCGCGAAGGCGCTAACAGCATCTGGGTTAAGATTATTCTTAGCCTAATTATTTTTTCTTTTGTATTTGCTGGTGTCGGCAGTTATCTGGCGGGCGGTAATGAGCAAGTTGCAGCAAAAGTTAATGATAAAGAAATTAGTCAGCGTGCATTCGAGCAGGCTTATCAAAATCAACGCAACCAAATGCAGCAACGTTTAGGTGATTACTTCTCAACACTAATGGGTGATCCTGCTTACGTACAGCAATTCCGCAATAGCGTGCTTGAACGTATGGTAAATGATGAGTTGATTGAACAACGCGCTACAGAGCTTGGCCTTGGCGTGAGTGATGCTCAAGTTAAGCAAGCGATTGTAGCAATGCCAGCTTTCCAAGTTGACGGTGTGTTCAATAATGAACAATATAATTTAACATTACGTCGTGCTGGAATTTCTCCAGAGCAATTTGCAGAGTCAATCCGTAAAGACATGCTACGTCAACAATTCTTAAGCGCATTAGAAGGCAGTGACTTCGCACTTAATAATGAATTGAATGAACTTCGTAAGCTTGAATCACAAGAGCGTGTTGTTCGTACTTTGAAGCTAAATCTTGCAGACTTTACCGATAAAATAACGGTAACGGATGAAGAAGCTAAAGCTTATTATGAAAAGAATAAAACGCAGTTTACGCGTCCAGCTCAAGTAAAAGTGTCTTACATTGAACTGTCAGATAAAAATCTAGTGAACAATATTAAGATCACTGATAAAGAAGCTGAAGCGTATTACAACGAACATAAGAGCAAATACAGCACTGCTGAGAAGATTCAAGTTAGCCATATCTTAGTAAAAGGCGATAGCGATGCTTCTAAAGCAAAAGCGGAAGCATTACTGGCTGAGTTGAAAGCTGGTGCTAACTTTGCTGATGTTGCGAAGAAATCATCCGATGATACTTTCAGTGCAAAAGATGGCGGTAAGCTTGATTGGTTCGGTAAAGGTGTGATGGATCCTGCGTTTGAAAAAGCAGCATTCTCATTAGCAAAACCAGGTGATATGTCTGGCCTTGTGAAGTCATCTTTTGGCTACCACATTATTTTACTTGATGGTATTGAAGAGCCTAAGGTTAAATCTTTTACTGATGTGAAAGCGAGCATTGTCGCTGAACTTCAAGAGCAGCAAGTAGCTGAGCAATTCTATAAGCTACAAAGCAAGTTAGCTGAAACGGCATTTGAATCACCAGACTCTTTAGATGATGCAGCAGAAGCTGTAAAAGCGAAGATCATTAAAACAGGCTTTATTTCATTACAAGATGAGAAAGGTGTGTTAAGTGATAAGAAAGTGCAAGAAGCATTACAAAGCCCTGAGGTTCATGACGACGGTATGAATTCTGATGTGATTGAGATAGCACCAGAGCATGTTGTTGTTGTTCGTGTTGATGATGCACGCCCTGAATCAGTGCTGCCATTTACCGATGTTGAAGCCAAAGTGAAAACACTACTCGCTCAACAAAAAGGTGAGAAGCAAGCAACTGAGAAAGCTGATTCAATCATTGCTGCACTACGTGACGGTAAGTCAGATGTTGTAGCAAAAGATGGCTTAAGCTTCTCTGGTGATCAAACCATAACTCGTTCAGGTCCTGATGCTAATGTGGCACGTGTTGCGTTTACACTACCTAAACCAAAAGACGGTAAAGTGTCTTATGGTATGACACGTGACAACAAAGGTAATGTTGAAATCATTGCATTAGATAAAGTTGTGAATGTTGCGTCATCGAAAGATGATGTTGATACTCAGTTTGCAACTCAAGTTGAGAATATGTTTGCTCAACAAGATCTATCAGCAACGCTTCAGACATTACGTGAGTCAGCGAAAGTGACTTACCCAATGTTGGACAAGCCAGCAAACTAATTGAAATTTACATTTCTATTAACGGGCCGCCATTGTGCGGCCCGTCGTTTTTTTATCTTTTATTTTTAAATAATCCCCTCATCGTCCTTCTTTTCTTTTTATCCTTTTTAAACACTCATACCATTAAAGGATACAAATATGTACTCATATCGCTTGTTTAAAGCCATTACGCTAGCGGGTGGATTAGCACTCGTCCCTTTAAGTCACGCTGCTGACAACATGCATGAAGGTATTGATATAAAAATTAATATTAATACTGCTAATGTTGAGCAGTTAGATACATTACTAATTGGCATTGGAGCTGAGAAAGCACAAGCGATTATTAATTATCGAAAAGTGAATGGTAAATTTGCGAGCGTCGACGATTTAACAAAAGTGAAAGGGATCGGTGAGGCGACTGTTGATAAAAATAGAAAACGTATTGAATTGTAATTATTAACTGTAACGGGAGCTAGCATGCTCCCGTATATTGATAGTCATTTAAATTGATTATATTCGACTTGAGAGTTGATTTTTTGCTTGATAAGTAAGGCACACAGTATGCCTGTGGTTGCACCAATCAAATGGGCTTCAGTTGCTACACGTACTCCAATCAATTCTTCAGAGCTTACAGAGCCCCCAAAGTATTGTTCCCAACAGATCTTGGAGATGAGCCCGAGGAGTAAGAGCCATCCCCCCCGCGTTTTTGATTGGATATCACGAATACAACCCCAAGCGAAGATGCCATGTAGGACACCTGAAAAACCCGCATACCAAGTAATATTGGTAGCAAAGAGCCCAATGCCTATAGTGAACGATAAAGTTAAGATCAATAGGCTATAAGCTTTAGCATTAAAATGGACACGGAAAATATAGCTAATGATTGCAAAGGCGCTAGCATTCATTGCAAGATGCACCCAATTGGTATGCGTGAAATTTCCTGATAGGATCCGCCATAATTCGCCATTAATAATTTCTTGGCGATCCCAAACTAATAATGGCTGACATTGTGGTAATTGAGCTATAACCATCATGATTATCGCAATAACAATATAATTTCGAATAGACAAGGCAACCTCAATGAGTCGGTACTGTGATAACTGTGGTAAAGCAAACAAAGCCTGCATTTGCCACTGGATTAAACCTATTGCAACTCAAACAGAGTTATGGATTTTACAACATCCATCAGAAGTTAAACGAGCAATTGGTACTGCAAGAATACTATCACTTTCTTTACCCAATAGCCGACTTTGGGTAGGTGAAGATTTTTCGCAGCATGAGGAATTAAATGCTGCTTTAGCTGATTCCGAACGTGATGTTTATGTGGTTTACCCAGGAGAACGTGCGACAGCACTATCTGATGTAGTAGAGCAGGCTCTGCCGTCTCGCAAAAACGTGATTATTTTGCTTGATGGGACTTGGAAGAAAGCCTATAAAATGTGGCAACTATCGACCAATTTACATCAGTTACCGCTAGTCCATTTAGATAATGTTGAGACTGGAAACTATCGTATTCGAAAATCGCCAAAAGAGCAGGGGGTATCAACGGTTGAGGCGGGGTTTTTAGCATTATCAGTGTTAGAGCCTGCATCTTTAAACCTTCAGCCATTGCTTGATGCGTTTGAAAATATGATTAATTTTCAAATTCAACAAATGCCGCCCGGCGTATTTGATAAAAACTATAAGGGTTAGTTGGCACACAAAAGGGAGCATGGGCTCCCTTTATATTCACCGGTTAATGATTAAAAACCATAACCATTATTGCTGATACCTGTTTCAGAGGTAGGTAAGAATAACGTACTATAAAGACGTTGAGAGAACCCATCCGTCATGCCTGAAATGTAATCGGCAATGATCCTAAGCTCGTTATCACCCAGCTCTTTAGCTTCTAACCACCGCAAGCGAGTATTATCTGGTAACAATCTTTCGGGATCAGAAGCAAAAGCTTCAAAGAGCTCCATGATCAATTGTTGCCCTTTATATTCAGACAGCTGTATCTCCGGTTTTTTTACCACATAGATACTTACGAACTGTTTAAGCACCTCTAAAGCGCGCTCCATAGGCTCGGATAAAAAGGCATTCCATTGTAATAATGGCTCATCAAAAAAATCAGTACCGTTTTGAATCGTAGGGCTAATGGTTATAGAGGTGAGCAAACCATTGACTAACGCTCCAATGGCATCTTTACGCTGATGATGGCTAGCAAACATAAGCTCACTGATATCACCAATACGTTCTTCTAGCCATGGATCACCACATTCGGCTATTTTTGAGGCAACAGCTTCTTGCCAATCATCACGTGTCACAATCCCCATTACGATGGCATCTTCTAAATCATGGACACCGTATGCAATGTCATCAGCTAACTCCATGATTGAACAATCTAATGATTTAAAACGTGTCTTACAGGGCTCTCGTGGCGATAAACGCTCACAACGCATTTGCGCAAAGAGGGCTTTATCTTTGTCTGATAACGGGCTTAATACCCAGTCAAAGACCTTTTTATCGTCCACATATAAGCCTTTAGCGGGATACCAGTCTTTTGCTTTAAGGTGACGAAAGTTCACGACATCAGGTGCGCGCTCTGGAGCGGTAGTTTCACTGAGTAGGGCTGGGTATTTTAGTAAACCAAGCAAGGTACGTCTTGCGAGGTTCATACCATACCCTTCGGTATAAGGTTCCAGTAAGGTTACGATTCGAAAAGTTTGTGCGTTCCCTTCAAAGCCGCCATGATTTCGCATCATGTAATTTAAAGCGACTTCACCGCCATGACCAAATGGTGGGTGACCGATATCATGTGCTAAGCACAAACTTTCCATTAAACTTGTTGAAGGGAGTAATGATTTAAACTCAGGTTGTTTTAATTTGAGTTGTGCAACAATCCCTGTACCGATTTGAGATGCTTCTAGCGAGTGGGTGAGTCGAGTCCGATAGAAGTCGTGATTACCAGCGCCATGGACTTGAGTTTTTGCTTGTAAACGACGAAAGGCGGCAGAATGAAGAATTCGGGCTCGATCGCGCTGAAAAGCTGAACGATGATCATCACGACGCATTTTTTGTTCGTTATAAAAGCGCTCTTCCCATGCTGGTGAGATAGTAAATTCTGTCATTAACTAATATCGTCCAAAGTAAGATTAAAGCTATCAGCGAATGTCTCAAGAAAATAGGTCATCTCAGGTGTTTTGCGTTGCTCAAGAGTTTCTTCCAATCTTTTCTTCGCTCGAGTAAATTCATGGTTCCCTGCACTGAGTTCTTCAAGGCATTTTATATAAGCGCATAATGTATCGGCTTGTTTAACAATAGCTGCATTTTCAGCATCAATTTTATGGCTATCAAGCAGAGAGGCATAATCATCCTGAAATTCTTCAGGAAGCATAGAAATAAGTCGTTGTTCTGCTGCTAATTCGATTTTCTTATATTCTTCAGCAATTGCAGGGTTGTAGTATTTTATTGGGGTTGGCATATCACCTGTGAGTACTTCACTAACATCGTGAAACATACCTTGCAGCGCGATACGTTCAGGGTTTAGATTCCCACCAAATTTTCGATTTTTAATTAACGCAAGTGCATGAGCGACAAAAGCAACTTGAAGGCTGTGCTCGGAGATATTTTCAGTTTCGACACTTCGCATTAATGGCCAGCGTTGAATTAAACGCATACGAGCAAGGTGAGCGAAGAAATGACTTTTTTCCATGATGACCAATTCTCTTAAACTAAATGTGCTGATGATCAGCACTTATAGATGTTATGCACTAAAGGTAACAGAAGTTAGGGAAATATTGACAGCTTTTAGTTAATAAAAAGCCCCGGCTTACCGAGGCTTAAAAATTGTTTGTAAAGGCTATTGACGATAGCTATGTAAGAAGCGTTCTAAGCGTCCCATTGCCAGTTCAAGATCATCGACATGGGGTAAGGTTACAATGCGGAAGTGATCCGGTTGTTTCCAGTTAAATCCGGTTCCATGTACAACAAGCACTTTCTCTTGTAGTAAAAAGTCCATTGCCATTTTTTGGTCGTCTTGAATATTAAATTTCTTCTGATCTAATTTCGGAAATAGATACAACGCGCCTTTTGGCTTAACACAAGAAACTCCAGGGATTTGAGTTAATAGATCATAAGCTTTATTGCGCTGTTCGAGCAGACGTCCACCCGGCAAGATTAATTCATTAATACTTTGGTAACCACCTAATGCGGTTTGAATGGCATGCTGCATTGGTACGTTGGCACACAAACGCATTGATGACAGCATTTCTAACCCTTCGATGTAACCTTTAGCGCGGTGTCTTGGCCCTGAAATGACCATCCAACCTGCACGGAAACCACACACTCTGTATGACTTTGAAAGGCCATTGAATGTTACACAAACTACATCTTCTGCTAATGGAGCAATAGAGGTATGTTGTGCACCATCGTATAGAATTTTGTCGTAGATCTCATCGGCGAAAATAATCAAGTCATGCTGACGTGCAATTTCAACCACTTCGATCAGAAAATCTCGGCTATATACCGCACCCGTCGGGTTATTTGGATTGATTAATACAATACCGCGAGTATTTGGTGTGATTTTTTTCTTTATATCATCAAGATCTGGATACCAATCTGATTGTTCATCACACGTGTAGTGGACGGGTGTACCACCAGATAGTGAGACCGCAGCGGTCCATAATGGGTAATCAGGTGATGGAACCAATATTTCATCTTTATGGTTTAGCAGTGCTTGCATTGCCATAACGATTAATTCAGAGACACCGTTACCGATATAAACATCTTCGACATCAAGATCAAGTAAGCCGCGCTTTTGGTAGTGTTGAACAACGGCTTTACGCGCAGAATAAATACCTTTTGAATCACAGTAACCTTGGGATGTTGGTAGATTACGGATCACATCCACGAGAATTTCATCAGGGGCATCAAAACCAAACGGCGCTGGATTACCGATGTTTAGTTTGAGTATTTTTTGTCCTTCTTCTTCCATACGCTTAGCGTGTTTCAGAACGGGACCACGTATGTCATAGCAAACATTATTAAGCTTGGATGACATCCCGAATTTTTGCATATGAGGCTTTCCTGATGATTATTAGGTATAACCACAAATTACACTATAAAAGAGGGAGATAGGAACACCTTTTAGAAGATAATTATGTAAAAGAGTGTTTTATTTTATTTTGGCAGAATGAAAAAGGCGTGTTTAGCTACAATAAGCAAAGTTGAATAGAGGTTTCTGCTAGTTAGGTAAGTAATACAAATGTGTTACTTCATTAGTCAGATGCTTTCTTGTGAGGTAGAATGGTACATCATTCTTCTTTACTAAGAGAATTAGTAGTTATTCTCTCTCTTTTAGGGAATAAGTGTCTATTCTTAGTAAAGAAAATATGTCGAAGAGAGTGACATATATATCTTTCAGCCAGGGATGAGCCGTATTGGTGTAATAGAGCTGAGCGAGGTTATCTTGACTGCGTTACAACAAGCCGTTGAACGATTAATTGCTAAATTAGAGCAAGCATCTGCAACAACCCAGCGTATATTGGTTAAATTAGATTTACCAAAACATATCGACCTGATTGATTGGATGGATACACAAGCTTTGTATCCTAAATTCTATTGGCAATCACGTAATTGCCGAGAAGAGGTTGTCGCGCTAGGCCAAATAAAAACATTTACTGAACCTAAAGCTGCTGAGAAAGTTATTTCAAATGAGCAGCGAATTTGGGGCGGGCGATCTTTTGATGGAAGAACAGAGCGAAATAAACGTTGTCTCTCTTCCTTTTTCTTTTTACCGCTACTTGAATTAAGTCGTCTGGATAATGAATGGCACATTGCGGTTAATATTGGTGAAGATCGTGTACGTATTGTGACGGCATTACAACAATTGATGTTTGATACATCGTTGATCAGTGGCATTCACAGTAAAATTTTAAATCGCAGTAATACGCCGGATTTTTCTGGTTGGTCAAATATGCTGACACGAGCGTTAGATGCGATTGAAAATAAAGAATTTGAAAAAGTAGTGCTCGCTCGACGAACAACGTTGCAGCTAGATAAACCCGTATCTCCCGCCCAATTACTGAAAGCTAGCTGTGCTAATAACAGCAATAGTTTTCACTTTTTATTGGCGCTCGATGAAAAGCATGGCTTTATGGGCTCAACGCCAGAACGGTTATTTCAACGTCATGAACATGCAATTCAAACCGAAGCGTTAGCGGGTACGATTGGTCGTGGTAAAGATGATGTTGAAGATCAGCAATTAGCACAATGGCTATTGTCTGATAATAAAAATCGCTACGAAAATCGTTTAGTGGTTGATGATATTGTTAATCGATTAGTGCCATGTAGCCAATCGATGAATGTGTCTCAAACCCCTGAGTTGGTTCAACTACGTAAAGTCCAGCACTTAAAGCGAAGCATTGATGCTGAATTAAATAGTGGTGTCTTTAGTGCGGATTTATTAGATAACTTACAACCAACGGCTGCGATTGCTGGATTACCTCGTGATCCTGCTCTTCATTTTATAGCTGAAAACGAACCTTTTTCTCGCGGTTGGTATAGTGGTGCGGTGGGTTATATTAGCCAGCAGCATAGTGAGTTTTGTGTGGCTATTCGTAGTGCATTAATTATTGAGGGTGAAGTCCATTTATTTGCAGGAGCTGGCATTGTACCGGGCTCAGTTGCAGAAAGTGAATGGAAAGAGCTTGATCGAAAAACATCAACACTCTGTAGTTTATTTGAGCAAGAGACGGATCGTTCGTTAGCTGCTGAAATGGAGTATAAAAGCGCATCATGCAATTAACCTTATCTAATAGTCTTGCTTATAGGGCTGCATTAAATAGTTGTTGGGCTGAGCTGATACTTGAAGAGTTAGTTCGACAAGGCGTTCAGCATGTTTGTATTGCACCAGGCTCTCGTTCAACACCATTGACGTTAGCGGCAGCAAAACAGCCCAAACTGACTATTCACACTCACTTTGATGAACGCGGTTTAGGCTTTCTCGCAATAGGTTTAGCCAAAGCATCGCAAACCCCCGTCGCGGTGATTGTGACATCAGGCACAGCGGTCGCTAATTTATTACCTGCCGTTGCTGAATCTGGGTTAACAAAAGAAAAATTAGTGCTGTTAACCTCAGATCGTCCTGTTGAATTACTGCAATGTGGCGCAAATCAAGCTATTCGTCAGCATGGTATTTTTTCGCAGCATGTAACCGAGTTTGTTGATCTACCAGCCCCTACACTTGATATCTCTCCTAATTGGTTATTAGGCGTGGTTGATGAGTTGATGCATCAACAGCAGTTACGTGGCGGTGCCATCCATTTAAATTGCCATTACCCTGAGCCGCTATATGGTGAGGTGGTAGATTTTTCGGCCTATCTAGCGCCAGTTAAAAAGTGGCAGGCAACAGAATTACCGTATTGCCAACATCAACAAGCAACTAGCTCTGATATCGTCATTGATTCAGTGCAATGGCAGCGGTTGTGCGATAAAAAAGGCGTAATTGTAGCGGGTAAATTAGCGCCCAATGAACTTGCTGATGTTAAAGCGTTAGCAGCCCGATTAGGCTGGCCGTTATTGGTCGATCCTCAAGCTGGAGGCTCCAGCGAATATGCGGGATTTGATGGTTGGTTACAAAATCCAGCCTGTGCTGAAGTTTTGTCTCAAGCACAAGTGTTACTGCAATTTAGTGCACGTATTGTTTCTAAACGTTTATTACAGTTTATTGGTGATCAGCCGTGGGATGATTATTGGTTAATCGACCCACAACAAGGACGTCTAGACCCTCATAATCATTCTGGTTCTCGTATTCAAGCGAATGTGAGCGCGTGGACTTGTGCAGCGCTTCTTGATGAAAAAACATCACCACATAGTGGATGGGCATTACCGTTAGTGGGCGCGTCTAAGCGTTATCGTGAAATAGCGAAGCAACAATGTGACGATTTATCTGAAATGTCATTAGCGACATTATTGAGAGATTGGCTCGCACCTGATTCTGAGCTGTTTCTCGGTAATAGCATGATTGTTCGACTGCTAGATATGTTTGGTGATTTACCAACAACAGCGACATTTACCAACCGTGGTGCATCAGGTATTGATGGATTAATAGCAACAGCTGCTGGTGTGCAACGGGCTAGAAAAGCACCATTAGTGATGCTATTAGGCGATACGTCATTTTTATACGATCTCAATTCTCTCGCATTATTAAAACAAACCGCATTACCTATGGTTGTGGTTGTTACGAATAATGATGGTGGCGGTATTTTTGATATGTTACCAGTACCAGAGCAGCAAAAAGATGATTTTTATCGTATGCCTCATGGTTTTGAATTTAGCCATGCTGCTGCTATGTTTGAATTGAATTATCAAAGCCCAACAACAGTCGCTGAAGCCCAAACTGCGGTAGTGAATGCACAACAAGTTAACCAGACAACGATCATCGAAATTAAAACGCCGGCTGGAGAAGCAGGGCAGATGTTAAAAGAGATCTTTTCTGAGGTAAAACGTGCGTCTTTACTCTGAAGTATTTGGAAAACGCCCGCAAGCAAGCCAACCCGTGATTGTTTTTCTTCATGGGCTATTAGGCTCAGGGCGGGATTGGCGATTAATTACTTCAGCACTAATGCATCACTATTGTTGTGTAGCAATCGATCTGCCTGGGCACGGCTTTAGTGCGTCAGTATCTATGCCACTCGATGAGTCTGATATTGGCTTCAAACAGAGTTATCAGGCGATACTGAAAACGTTGGAACATCGTGGTGTTCAACGTTTCGTGATGGTGGGGTATTCGTTAGGTGCGCGACTTGCTATGTATCTGGCAACGCAATTAGCAAATGAGAGTACCACGGAGCGTGGGCTAAGGTTGCAAGGTATCTTTTTAGAAGGTGGGCACTTTGGATTACCGCTTTCAGACCGTGCGGCGCGTCTTGATAATGATAAAGCATGGGCTGCACGTTTTTCTCAACAATCTCTTATTTCAGTGCTGAATGATTGGTATCAACAAACTGTTTTTTCATCACTGAACCATGACCAAAGACAAAGCTTAGTCGCTAAACGTAGTGATAACCTTGGGCAAGGTGTCGCGAATATGTTGCTAGCAACGTCATTATCTAAACAACCATTATTACTCACACCGCTACAAAACTTAAAATTACCTGTTCGTTATGTTTGTGGTGAATATGATGCAAAATTTCGTCAGATCGCTATGCAATCAGAGCTAAGCGTAGAAGTGATCCCTGATGCTGGGCATAATATTCATGTAGAACAACCACATGCATTTACATCTGCCTTATCTGCTTTTATTCAAAAGTTGTAACGAGCCATTGTAATTAAAGTGATTTAATATGCCGTTAGACTAAGGTTTAGCGTGTTTTATGCTCTGGTATTAATTAAAGGTTATCAAGAATGCGCAGCGTTAAGTTATATCGATATCAGTTACCGATGGATTCTGGTGTTATTTTACGTGATCAACGTTTAGTAACGCGTGAAGGTTTGGTTGTCGAACTTATTCAAGGTGACAACGTTGGTGTAGGTGAAATAGCGCCACTGCCTGAGTTTAGCAATGAAACGCTAGAGCAAGCGTTAGATCAAACAAAACAACTACTTGAACTTTGGCTTGAGGACCAAGACATCCATATAAACGATGCTTATCCCTCTGTTGCCTTTGGTTTTAGTTGTGCAATGGCAGAGTTAGCGGGAGAGTTACCTCTTACTGCAAACTATGCGGTAGCACCATTATGCTCAGGTGATCCTGACGAGTTGATTGAACGTTTAAATACCGAAAAGGGTGATAAAGTCGCTAAAATTAAAGTCGGTATGTATGAAGCGGTGCGTGATGGTATTGTCGCTAATATGTTTATTGAAGCGATCCCTGAGGTTCAGTTACGTTTAGACGCTAACCGTAAATGGACACCGCTTAAAGCACAGCAATTTGCTAAATATGTGAAACCTGAAAATCGGCAAGGGATCGCGTTTTTAGAAGAGCCTTGTATTGATCCTCAAGACAGCCTGATTTTTGCAGAGCAAACAGGTATTAATATTGCTTGGGATGAAACTGTCCGCGAGCCTCACTTTGAAGTAAAAGCACAACCAGGTGTTGCTGCAATTATTATCAAGCCCACACTAACTGGTAGCTTAGCCCGTTGTATCGAGCTGGTGGAACAAGCTCAAGCGGTAGGGTTAACGGCAGTGATTAGTTCAAGTTTAGAATCAAGCCTAGGATTAAATCAGTTAGCGCGTTTCGCCCAGTGGCAAACACCCAATGTTATCCCCGGTCTAGATACCATGCAGTTGTTTAAAGCACAATTGGTGACACCTTGGCCGGATAGTGAACTTCCAATGATCTCTTTAGCAGAATTAGACCTAGTATGGCAGAAATAAAACACGATTTTCTAACATGGCCTTGGCAGCGATGGGCTGCAGAACGCCCATCAGATATAGCCATCTCTTTAGGTGATAAAGAGCATGATGCACAAACGTACACGTGGGCTGATGTATCTTCAAACGTTGATGATTATGCACAAGGCCTAGTTGAGCAGGGCGTTAAGCGTGATCAACTTGTGGCCGTAATCGCTGATAATTCGATTCAAGTATTATGGTTGATGCTTGCTATTTTTCGAGTGGGGGCACGCTATGTAGGGTTAAACCCGAAGTTGTCTTCTACTGAATTACAGCAACAGTTAGTGATACTCGATAATGACTATATTTGGTCGGATAGTGAACATGATATAACAGCACTAACTGGGCAACATATTGTTCTGCAATTCCCCGCTGTCGCACGTATGGTACCTGTGACATGGCAAGAGCATCGCCCAATGACACTGACATTAACATCAGGTTCATCGGGTGTACCTAAGGCGGTGGTTCATAATGCCGAGTCACATTTAGCGAGTGCTTCTGGCTTGCTAAGTCAAATGGCATTCACAGCAGAAGACAGTTGGTTATTGTCATTACCGTTATTCCACATTTCGGGTTTAGCGATTGTATGGCGTTGGTTATATCGCGGAGCATGTTTAGTCATTGTCGATAAAGCGCAGCAGCAGCAAGCATTGCATTGGGTGACTCACGCATCATTAGTACCTACTCAATTACAACGTTTACTCGATAGTATTGATAATACTGCAACACCATCATCGATGATGCTAAAACAAGTGTTATTAGGTGGCGCACATATTCCTGTTACTCTCACTAATAAAGCGCACAGTGCTGGTATTGGTTGTTGGTGTGGTTACGGCATGACGGAAATGGCATCAACAATATCGGCTAAACAAGCGAATGAGAGTAGTGGTGTTGGTAACGTATTACCAAATAGAGAATTACTTTTACGTGATGGTGAGATCTTAGTTCGAGGTAAAAGCTTGTGCTTGGGGTATTACCGTAACCATACTATTTTTTCTATTTTAGATAACCATGGCCACGATGGGGAATGGTTTGCAACCAAAGACATGGGGGAGTGGCACGATGATGAGCTATTTATTCATGGTCGCGCAGATAACATGTTTATTTCTGGTGGAGAGAATGTTCAACCAGAAGATATTGAAGCGGTACTGTTACAGTATCCAGAGATAGAACAAGCTGTTGTTTTACCCATTGATGATTATGACTTTGGTCAACGACCGGTTGCTATTGTGAAAACAACTTGCCCGATGGATGCGGTATTTATTGATCATGTGATGACTTATATGGCAGATAAAGTGGCTGCGTTTAAGCGTCCAATTCGTTACCTCGATTTACCTGATGGCGATATTTATCAAGGGATAAAACTCTCTCGGACGAAATTAGCCAACTGGTTATCTAAGCAATAATAAAAAGGCGAAGCTAATATCTAGCTTCGCCTTTTTAATCTATTTGCTAGTTAGAACCTAACTAAGAAGAACGTTATTTTCTATCGCCACGTAATTGTGTCACTTGTTGATATAACAATTGGCTATTTGCCTCTTGGGAAGACAGACATTCCCCAGCGACGATAGTGACTTGTGACCAGAAACGTTTGGGCCATTTTAATAATGCAACGCCACCCTCTCGACTAAAATAGCTCCCCCATAGTCCCTGCAATGCCACGGGGATCACCGTGACATTCGAACGTTTAATGATTAAATCAATGCCACGCATAAACGGGGCTATTTCACCATCAAAGGTGAGCTGTCCTTCTGGGAAAACACAAACAATATCGCCATTATCCAAATGTTCTGACACTTTTGAAAAAGCATTACGAATAGATGCACGGTCATTCGCATCGACAGGAATCGCCTTACATGCTTTACAGAACGATTTGACCAGTGGCAGGTTATATATATCACGGTCCATCAAAAAGCGGATAGGGCGTGGGCAGCTGCCTGCTAACAATAAAGCATCCATGTAGCTGACATGATTACAGACAAGTAACACACCACCTTGTTTAGGAATATTATTCAAATTCTGTTTTTTTACACGATACATCGTATGGGTGATCATCCAAACCACAAAGCGCCAAAAAAAATCAGGGGCTTGGAAGTAGATATAGACAACAACTAATGAATTCACCGAAGCTAAGATTAAGAAGAACTCTGGAATGGAAAGCTTTAAAACAGATAAGAAGACAATAGCTGAAATAGCACTGACAACCATAAACACAGCATTCCATATATTATTTGCTGCAATGATTTGTGCACGTTCATCTTCTTTAGAGCGCTGCTGCATTAAGGCATAAAGCGGAACAATAAAAATACCGCCAGCAATCCCCAGTAAAAGCAATGACGCAAAGATTGGCCATAGATTTGGTGCCGTTATAAACGCTATTAGGCTCTCAGTTTGCACTGTAGTTGCTGGAGCGAGGAAATATAAACCTGAGCCAAATAACGTTATCCCTAAACTACCAATAGGCACTATTCCTGGATCAATTCGGTGTTGAGATAAGCGATCACAACACATTGAGCCAATAGCAATACCAATAGAAAATAGCATCAGTAAGAAAGAGACAGAGGCAGCATTACCACCAAGGCTGATTTTTGCATAATTAGGAAACTGTGTAAGATAACAAGCCCCTAAAAACCAAAACCAACTAATTCCCAAAATACATTGGAAAATCGTTTTGTCTTGTCGTGCAATCGCCATGGTTGAACGAGTTTGTTTAATCGGTTGCCACTTAAAGGTTGCTTTCTTTACCGTAGGTGGTGCGCTCGGAATAGCAAGGGATGTGAGGTAGCCTAATATCGCAAAAAAGATCACGGCACCAGCTGCAATATAGTGGGCGTTATGGCTGTCGGCAATAAAACCTGCGAGCAATGTGCCAAGTAAAATAGCTAGAAAGGTGCCTGTTTCAACCAAAGCATTACCTGATATTAACTCTTCTGATTTTAAATGCTGGGGCAGTAAGGCATATTTTGCAGGGCCAAAGAAGGCTGATTGCGTTCCCATTAAAAAGAGTAACACCAACAGAGCAGAATAACTTTGATAGAAGAAGGCTATTGCAGCAAGGCACATTATAACAATTTCTGCTAGTTTAACTCGGCGCATGATCATTGCTTTATCGTATTGATCGGCAATAACACCAGCAGAAGCTGAAAATAAAAAGAAAGGTAAAATAAATAACCCAGCGGCAATGTTAATCAGTAAATTTGCACTCAGTGGAAGGCTATCAACAGAAGCGTAAGCGATCAGAATTAATAATATATTTTTGTAAACATTATCATTAAATGCCCCAAGTGCCTGCGTTAAAAAATACGGCAAGAAACGCCGCTTGGTTAGAAGACTCGATTGGGGCTTTGTGGTCATTTACGCTATCTCTATTACTGTTTCCACTTATTTAGATAAGTATTTAAAAGATTATCAATAAGTGCTTTGCCGTCAACAGGCGTCGAGGTAAATAGCTTATCATCAACAGTAAGTAGTGTAATACCGTGAACACCAGCCCAAATAACACGGCTTGTTTCCAGTACTTCTTCTTTAGTCATGTTACTGCTAACTTGACCAATCAATGATTCCAACATGCCTGTCATGTTATTGATTCGATCTGATTGCCATTCTGGTAAATCTTCACCATTCATTGTGTGTTGGAAGATTAACTGCCAGCGGTATGGGTGAGCAATTGCAAAGTCGAGATAACAATAGGCGAGACTACGAAGTGCCTGCTCTGGATTGGTTGCCCCAGTTAAACACGTTTGTGCTTCTTGTGATAATTCATCAAGTGTTTGGGCAACTGCGTGTAGTAACAGTAAATTATAGTTACCGAATACATTCACTAATGTACTTGGAACATAACCAATCATAGCGGCGACTTTACGTAAACTTAGCTCATGGTGAGGGTGCTCATTGAGAAAGTTTTTTACCTGCTCCAGTGTCATGCTTACCAACTCTTCACGAGTATGGTCATTTCTTCTTGCCATGGATATTACTCTTTGATGTGTTTGCTTATCGTATTTTACAAAACTAACGTTTTTAATTATAGAACAATGTTCAATACTGTTATTGTTATCTAATCGAAACCATAGTTGTTAGGAGTTCGATGTCAGAAATAAATTGTTACAAATTTATGTCTAAAGGTCAGAAATGATATCTTGTCACAACAAAAATCACCAATATTAAACGCTATACAGTTTTATTTTTGGTATTTTCTAAAGAAACTTGATCGTTTAACGTCCAAAAATCGATAAGAATACCTATTAGGAAGAAACCAAAGGTACAAAGATAAAGTATCCCAGTGATCCATTTACCCATGTACATACGGTGGACGCCAAACACGCCAAGGAAAGTAAGCAGTAGCCAAGCGATATTATAATCAATTTCACCACTAGCAAAACGCAAGTCTGATTCTCTGTTCATTGATGGAATTAAGAACAAGTCAATCAACCAGCCAATACCGAATAGACCTAAGGTTAAAAACCAAATAGTTCCTGTTACAGGTTTGCCATAATAAAAGCGGTGAGCGCCCGTAAAGCCGAATATCCAGAGTAGATAACCAATGATTTTACTGTGCGTGTTATTCTCTTGCATATAAATATCCATGTTAGTGTTGACAATATCGTAAGATATAAACAACAAAGACTTAACGTTTGATTACTTATAAAAGACCACTTTTGATGGATAAAGTGCCATAAAATGAAGAATATTTTTATAAGTCGTTTAAATAAAAAACAGTATACAAAAATATTTAGGTGCTGTATTCAAAAATGATGAAATTATCAACGATAAATGTTAAAAAATGGTAACAATTTCGCGACGGCTTTAAATTGACATTCTCCATTATATGGCTACGATGCATACAGGACATGGATAAGGTACTTCAACAATGATGAAACGCTTTTTTACCGTATTTGCTTTAGTGTTTGTGGTCGCATTGTCGACACCGCATGCTGAAGCAAAGAAATTTGGTGGTGGTAAGTCGTTTGGTAAAAGTTTTAAAACTGCGCCAATGAAAAAACAACAGCCACAACAAACAGATACTATTCGTAAACAAAACTCACCTGCGTCGTCGAGCAAAAAAGGCTTAATGGGTGGCCTATTAGGTGGCTTACTTGCTGGTGGCTTACTTGCTGCCTTCTTTGGTGGTGCATTTGATGGTATCCAATTTATGGATATTCTCATTATTGGTGTGATTGCATTTGTGTTGTTTAAATTATTTAAAGCAATGCGTGCGAACAAAGGCACTCCGATGGGGCATCGTGAATCTTACGCAGGAAATTCTCCTCGTCAGCAGCCACAACAAGCACAACAGCAATACCGTCAAGCGTCAGGTTCGCAGTCTCAACCACAAAATGGTGGTTTTGAGTCAACCGATAGTGATGTGCCATTTAATTTACCGCCTAACTTTAATATGAATTCATTTTTAAGTGGTTCTCGCGATCACTATCGTATTATTCAAGGCGCATGGAACCATAACGAATTAGCGAAAATCAAAGAATACGTATCACCTGCGTTATTTACAGATTTACAAGCTGAACGTGCCAAACTTTCAGGTGAGCAACATACTGAAGTAATGTACGTTGATGCTGAACTTGTACGTGCAGACTATGACGCGAATTCTGCACAGCTAAGTATTAAGTTCTCTGGTCGTTATAAAGATACCCAAGAAGGGATTGAAGAAGATATTAATGATGTGTGGCATTTAGAGCGAGATTTAAAAACGCCGAATGCACCATGGTTAATCGTTGGTATTCAAGCCTAATTTAGAAAGCCGCTTTTATTAGCGGCTTTTTTATATCTCTCAACAGGTTAGGGTGTTTTTTGTACAGTTGTAAATATCCGAAAAAAGAGTTCTAAAATTATGAGCGTGATCGCGTTTCACTGATATAAAGATCGTAAGATGTTGATCTTGGCACCTAGTTTTATCACCAGTAACCGCTAGTATTAACTCATGATATTAAATAGGTCAGTCGTTAGACATTGAGATCTAAATAGAGACTAATAAGAGGTCGTTATGCCATACACTCAAGATATTGTTGAAGAAATGAATCTATTAGTGAAATTCCCTATTCACAGCAACATGGAAGGGGTAAAAGTTCATAGTGATGCAAATCCAGCATTGGTTTCAGCTGCTCAACGTTTATACGCGAAAGGATTGGTTACTCAACTTGATGGTGGTTATTTAACACATACTGGGCATCAGGTGGCGGAAAACGCAAAAATTGCGCTACGCATTCTGACGGGGAAAACGACAGAATAACGCAGCCATAAGATAAAGAGCATTGATCAAGTTATTTGCTCTAATTCTGTAATTATCGTTAAAGCTTGCTCATTGGTTTTTCCGCAAACATCAGGGCAAGCTTTAAAATGGTGGCATACAGCAGGGCGTTCAGCTTTGCCAAAAAGTTTACATAAATTTTGCTCGTTAAGTTGAACGCAAGGGACACCTGCAGGTTTGCCGTTGGGCATTCCAGGTATGCTTGATGAGATACTTGGAGCTATACAGCAGGCACCACAGCCAAGACGACATTCCATCAATCACTCTCTTCATTGTTTAAATTGGCAGCGCAAATTATCACTCCTTATTCATAAGATCAAAATTAAAGATCTATTTTAGTGCTATATCGATGTTTCCCTTATTTATTCTTAGTAATAATAGCTCTCATTTCGATGCCATTGTTGATTAATAGGTAATTTGAATTTGCAGTTTACCGTCAGGATCGCTATAAACACCGCGCTATAATAAAATAGTAAATTGTAATTTAGCGCTGTTTTAACGCGCATAACGTGAATTTGGTGTAGGTATCATGACGCATTTTTGGCAAGAAAAAGACTTAGCAACAATGACAGATCAGGAGTGGGAATCACTTTGTGACGGTTGTGGTAAGTGCTGTCTGCATAAGCTTATTGATGATGATACAGATGATATCTATTACACCAATGTGGCATGTAGTTTATTAGATAATAAAACATGCTCTTGCAAAGATTATCCTAATCGTTTTGAGTCCGGAGAAGAATGCTTAAAATTGACTCGTGATCGTATTGATGAGTTTGTTTGGCTTCCTGAAACGTGTGCATATCGTTTATTAGCAGAAGGAAAACCATTACCTGAGTGGCATCCACTGCTAACTGGTTCAAAAGAAGCAATGCATAAAGCCAACGAATCGGTACGCGATAAAATTGTGTACGAAATTGATGTGATTGATTGGGAAGATCACATCACAAACCATCCCTTACGTCGTTGATTTTAAAAGTATATATTAAAGGCTCGTTAGATAACGAGCCTTTTTTGTTTATTTTTATAATAATTTAAAGCAGCGTTCTATCGCCTTGCTCTGTGAAAATAAAATTAACGCCTAATTTATTATCTGCATTGAGTTCTTGTTCGATAACGGTTTGTGGATTAGTGCCTTTTTTTAAGCTGTGTTTAATGTGTGTGATGATCACATTAAGATCTTTTAATGGTTGTTCACCACCAACATAGCCTGCCAATGAATCTAATTCTGCGAGTAACCATTTTGGTGTTAAGTGACCAAATAGTAATTTATCTGGTGTGCTATTGCTAAAAGAGGTCTCAATGAAGATCCCTTTTAATTTCTTTTGCTGAATATACGGTGCAATCTGTTGCCAAATAGTATCTAACGCCGTGCTTTTTTCTACCGCGTCAGGGCCAGTATCCCCTAAATAAATGACCACTTCGTTGGCGGCATTTTTAAATAAGAATGCGGTAGATTCTGCGCCTGAATGGCTTAATGGAAAAGCTTTTACTTTTAATTCGGTATTGGCAACGGGCAACCACTGATTGATAGTCAGTGGTGCTAATTCATATTTGCCGAGTTTAAAGCCTTCACCTTGACTCGTAAAATTAGGCCATGCTTTCCAATTAAAATAATCTTGACTGATAGTTTGATGAACAGACGGAAGGGCATAAATAGGTTTTTTGCTGTCATCTGGCGAAGCAATAATAAGTCCTGCAATGTGATCAAGATGGGCATGACTAATGAAGTAGCCCTGAATTTTCTGGGTTAGGATGTAACCTTCTTGGGTGTAAGGGCTGGATATAGGTGCCACCATGTCACTAAACGCATCTTTATTGGTCGCAGCGATAAGCCCATTGACAATGCTACCAGCATCTAAGGTTATGTAATTGTTGTCAGTGTTTGATTTCAGCATAAATGCGGTTAGGTTGCCGTCTTGGATCCCACCTTTAGCGCCAAGTGTAATAACATCAAACCCAGCAAAACTGAACGATGAATAGCAACACAGTGCAGCCATAATTAAATGTTTGTTCATAAAAATCCATACTGATAAGAAATGATTTTAGTGCTGTTAAACGCTAAAACGTAACTTGAAAGAGTCCTAATACAGCGAGATATATACAAAATACGCGGTTGAGAGCAAAGTGATTTTTATAAGAAGTGAGAGATAGCTGAAATAAAAAATAACCTAATAAAAAACTATGCTTATTAGGCTATTTAGTGGGGGAGTTATTGAAGTAATTACAACGTGTTAAAGGTATTACATTGACGAGGATCGCCAGTTGTTAGTCCTTTCTTAAACCATTTAATACGTTGTGCTGAGGTGCCATGCGTAAAACCGTCAGGTTGAACTGCATGGCCTGCCATTTTCTGTAAATGGTCATCGCCTACCGAGCTTGCAGCTTTAATGCCTTCATCAATATCTCCTTCCTCAAGTATGCCTTGTTGATTGACGTAATGTCCCCATACGCCAGCATAGCAGTCTGCTTGTAGTTCAAGTTTTACACTTAAACGGTTGGCTTCCACTTTACTGCTACGTTGTTGCATTTTATGTACTTTGGTACTTGTGCCTAATAGGTTTTGTACATGGTGCCCCACTTCGTGAGCGATAACATAAGCAAAAGCAAAATCACCGGGGGCGCCTAGCTTTTTAAGCTCGTTCATAAAGCTTAAATCTAAATACACTTTTTTATCCGCAGGGCAATAAAATGGGCCTGATTGCGCTGAGCCTGTGCCACAAGCTGTTTGGGTTACATTATTGTAAAGCACCAGTTTTGGCGGTTGGTATTTACCATCAAGGATCTTATTCCAGACGGTTTCAGTTGTGCCTAATACTGCAGCGACAAATTGTTTATTCTCGTCATTTTGAGTTATTGGTTGAGAAGGTGTAGCTGATTGTTGCAGCCCCATCATGTTGCCGCCAGTAAAGTGTTGATACGCTAAAAATAAGCCACCGACAACAAGAATAACTCTACCTATCTTTGTTTTAATTAAAAAAGGAATAAAGCGAAGTAAACCGCCAATAGGCAATCCCGCTTGAGCCGAACCTTGGCCTCGACGATCTTCAATATTGGTACTTCGGCGGGAGTTTTTCCAACGCATAGTGGATCCTTAATAAACAGAATTTTATCAATAAATAATGGCCTAAATTTACGCACAAGTGTGAATTTTCCTTATGGTAAATAAGCGAGCCGTTTTTGCGCGATAAATGGGGAAAGTTCGATGATGATGGAAGTTAAAAGAAGACAGCCCAATGAGATTGGGCTGTAAATGGGGTTATTGTTGCTGAGCGCGCTGAAGCACTTCGATGATTGGTGCCGCTTTATTTAGGGCGCGGATGTCGGTAAATAATAATTTGGCTTGGGGGTACTCATGACGTAGGTAAGAGAACCATTGCTTTACTCGGTTAGGGTAGTAAAGCCCTTTATCACCTTTGATCTCAAATTGAGAGTAAACTAAAAGTAAGTCGAGTACTTCTTCCCAACTCATATGCGGTTGATTATGTTTTACGACATTACCTAAATTCGGCAAATTAAGCGCGCCGCGACAGACCATTAATGCATCTGTATTGGTGGCAGATAGGCATGCTTGACCATCCTGATAATTCCAGACTTCGCCATTAGCAATAATAGGGATAGTGACACTTTGCTTAAGCTGCTTAATATAATCCCATTTAATAGTCTCTGCGCGGTAACCATCTTCTTTAGTACGTGCATGGACTACCATTTCATCGGCGCCTGCTTGGGCAATAGCATCTGCAATTTCAAAACATTGGGCAGGATCATCCCAGCCTAAACGTACTTTTGCCGTTAGAGGCTTAACGGGATTGACAGCTGCGCGACAAGCTTTAACTATTTGATAAATACGCTCAGGCTCTTTTAGTAAAACTGCGCCACCACGACTTTTATTGACTGCTTTTGCCGGACAACCAAAGTTAATATCAACGCCTGCAGAGCCTAGTGAACATGCACGCTGCGCATTTTCAGCCATCCAGTTAGGATCTTGTCCTAAAATTTGTACCCGAACAGGGGTACCAGAGCGTGTTTTTCCACCTTGACGTAACTCGGGACATAAGCGATAGAAGACACTGCTAGGCAATAGGCTATCAATGACACGGACAAATTCGGTGACACAAAGATCATAGTCATTAATTTCAGTCAGCATCTCGCGCATTAAATGGTCTAAGACGCCTTCCATCGGGCCTAAAATAACTCGCATAGTGGTTATAGCTCTGCTCGGTAATACATATAAGGGGCAAGATTCTAGTGCGAGAGGGTTAATTTGTCACCATTGATTTTAAATAGTGCGGAGTTGATGACCCGAAACTATGGTTTTTGGCTCAAGTTGATGTTTCTGACAAGATAGTGCCATTTTTACCATGCTACGTGCCACGTACTCCGCAGGTATTGGGGAGAAATGCTTTAGAGGACCGACAACCAATGGATTGATCACATCAAACACATGTTGCAATAATTGCTCGTCAGTACGAATTTCACTACGTTCACCTTTTAAAGGGCCAGGTCGAATAAAAATGCAGTGTTCAAACCCCATCTTAGTGATTGCTTGCTCCATTTTTCCTTTGCAGCGTAAGTAATGGGAAGGAGAGTGGCTTGATGCACCAAGGCTTGATACGACAATAATGTGTTTAACGCCTAGGTTTTTCATTGTGGTAGCGACATCTTTTACCAAATCGAGATCAACTGCGGCAAGTGCTGATTTACTGCCCGCCTTGCGTTTTGTCGTTCCTAAACAAATAAAACCATATTGCGGCTGAGGCGTTTCGTGCTCCCAGCTATTTATCCGAAGAAGCGGATCAATGATTTGGTGTAATTTACTGCTGTGAAACGGTAAGTCACGACGAGATAGAGCATAAATATGTTTAAATTTTTTATTGGCAAGTAACTGGTGTAAGAGTTCATCTCCAACTAAACCACTCGCGCCAGCAATGATTGCATTTAAATCGTGATTATCCATGGCTATTCCCATCGCATAGATTATAAATGATGACATTTATCTGTAATTAAACAGAATATATGTTTAATTTCGCTGAACTGCATCAAATATCAAGTAATTAGCATAATAAATTTTTAATCAGCACTACTTACATTGTTATCAGAAACAATCAATATTGCGTTTCTTCTACTCAATGAGTGATGATATGAAGATAAAGGATGAGTTCAGGTATAATGGCGGTAGAAACTTTTATTGGAAATTATCATGAATACATTAATGACACTCCCAACTGGCTGGGATGGCATGTCAGCTTCTTTTATTGAAGGCGCGTTATTTGCTGCAAATGCAAACCCGAAACCAATGGAACCTGAGATTTGGTTACCCGTGTTATTAACTGGTGCTGTCACTGAAGGTAATGATACAGCGCTATCAGATACCGATAAAGTTGCCGTATTAAATCACTTTGAAATGCAGTATCGCACAGTAAAAGCCGGTGAATACCAATTACCGGTAGAGCTTAAATGGCAAGAAAGTGGTGAAATAAATGAGGCACTTTCACAGTTTGCTCAAGGCTTTTTAGCTGTTTGGCATTACATTGAACCAAACTGGGAAGAGATGTCTATTTCAGATGGCACAATGCGAATGCTATCAGCATTACTGACAACGCTAATGTTATGTGTTGATGAAGCCGGTACTCTGGAACAAATGGAGCAAGCGGGCGTGACAGGAATGCCAGCACCAAGTGAGCTTTATTCGCAACTACCATTGATGCTAACTGAAGTGATGATGGCTGCTGATCAACTTCAAATTGGCGCAGGAGCACAAGCGATTAACCCTTATAAAAATATTGGTCGTAATGATCCTTGCCCATGTGATAGCGGTAAGAAATTCAAACAGTGCTGCGGTAAGTCACATTAATGCAAAAGCTTAAAACAATCGTTGTTGTTGCGGGAGTTATTGAGAAAGAAGGTAAGTACCTACTTGCTCAGCGATTAGATAATGCGAGCCAAGGTGGTTTATGGGAATTTCCTGGTGGTAAAGTTGAAGTGGGTGAATTACCAGAACATGCATTAGAGCGTGAGCTTATGGAAGAGTTAGCGATCACAACTAAAACACAACAATGGTTGGCGGATAGCGTATTTGACTACGGTGATAAAGTCATCGAGTTAAAAGGTTATTTAACTCGATGGTGTGAAGGGGATATTGTATTAAATACGCATCAAGCTATGGTGTGGGTGAGTTTAAACGAATTTAAACGCTATACATTATGTCCTGCTGATTACCCTATTCTAACTGCCTTAGAACAAATCGCATTAATGAAGTAAGTACTAACAAAAAAGCGAAGCCTAGTAATCTAGTCTTCGCTTTTTCTATCTTATTTATTCGTTGCTAACTTAAGCTGATTTCTTACCGAAGAATTGAGCGATAACCATGACTGCCCAAACAATAAGATTTCCAGCAAAAATAACAACCAACCATTGTGGCATCGTTAGTGTTAAGAAATGCCAAACAATTTTGGCACAATCACCGTATGCTTCAAACATCCAAGGAGCCCAATGGTTTATTGGCGCCCAACTTGGAAATCGGACGAATAAATCACAGGTTGCAAATGGTGATGGGTTTAACTGAAAACCCACATGTTGATAGGCCAATACAACACCGCGGTATGCACAATATCCCCAACCGGCTAAACCAATCCAACGGAAAATGGCATTTTGAGGGGCAATAAGACCAACAATAGCGGCAAAACCGATCCCCATCATCGCGACACGTTCATAAACACACATCACACATGGTGCAAGGTTCATTACATGTTGAAAGAATAGGGCACAACCTTCAAAGATAACAATAGAAAGAAGTAATAGCAGCCATGCTAAACGTGATTTTGAAAAGGTATTGAGGTATTGCATCATCGATACTCTACGTACTAATTAAGATAAAAGAAAACCCTGAACTATCAGGGTTTTCATATACGTTATGACACTAATCTAACATCAATATTCAATCATAGCTTTATAGATAAGTAAATCATCTGTCAATTTCGCTATTGTGAATTAGTGAGCAAGTGCCGGTATTGTTGCAGCGGCTGATGATGCATCAGTGATCCAGCCCATGGTATAGAACCAATCTGTCATTGGGACTAGCATTAGCTCAATGCCGGCTAAACCTACGGATGCAAGTACAATAGTGTAAGGTAACGCCATGTATACCATACGACCGTAAGAAAGACGGATTAGTGGGGCTATAGCCGAAGTTAAAGCAAACAAGAATGCCGCTTGACCATTTGGCGTTGCTACTGATGGTAAGTTAGTACCTGTATTGATTGCAACGGCTAACATATCAAACTGACTACGGTTAATAACACCGTTTGTTAGTGCAGTTTTTACTTCATTAATATATACAGTACCAACGAATACGTTGTCTGAAACCATAGATAGTAAGCCATTCGCAATGTAGAACATAGTAAGCTGTGAACTACCTTCAAGGCTTAATACCCAATGAATAATAGGCGCGAATAGTTGTTGATCAATGATTACCGCAACGATAGAGAAGAACACCGCAAGTAGTGCAGTAAAGGGTAGCGCTTCTTCAAATGCTTTACCTAGAGCGTGCTCTTCGGTGATACCAGTAAATGATGTTGCCAAAATAATAACGGTCAAACCGATTAAACCCACTGCAGCTAAGTGCATTGCAAGGCCGATAATTAACCATACTGCAATTGCTGCTTGAATAATTAATTTAGCGTAGTCAAGGTTAGTACGTGATTTACGTTCTTCATTATCAAAGTCGACTAAGATTTGGCGAACATTTTCAGGTAATTCTGCACCGTAGCCACAGATTTTAAATTTCTCAACCAGTGCACAGGTTAACAAGCCACAGAAAAAGACAGGGACAGTAACGGGCGCCATACGAATAATAAATTCACCAAAATCCCAACCAGCTTGATCGGCAATGATTAAGTTTTGTGGTTCACCTACCATTGTCATTACGCCACCTAACGCTGTACCCACACCAGCATGCATTAGCAAGCTACGTAGGAATGCACGGTAATTTTCCAAGTCATCGCGGCTTAGTTCTGGAACGTGATTATCATTGGTATGATCATGATTAGAATGAGGATCTTGCCCTGAAGCAACCTTATGATAAATGCTGTAGAAACCAACTGTTACACTGATAACAACCGCAATAACGGTTAGTGCATCAAGGAAAGCGGAAAGAAAAGCGGCCATCACACAAAATGCGAGAGAAAGTAAAATTTTAGAGCGGATGCCGATTAATATTTTAGTAAACATGAACAACAATAGCTGTTTCATGAAGTAGATACCCGCGACCATAAAGACCAGTAAGAGTAGCACTTCAATATTTGCAACAAGTTCATGTTTGACTTGATCTGCACTTGTCATTCCAATGGCAACAGCTTCTATTGCCAATAAACCACCAGGTTGTAATGGGTAACACTTTAATGCCATTGCAAGCGTGAAGATGAATTCGATTACTAACAACCAGCCAGCAACAAACGGATCAATAAGAAAAAAGACAATAGGGTTAATGATCAAAAAAGTAATGATTGCGATTTTGTACCAGTCAGGTGCCTTACCCAAAAAGTTTTTGATAAAGGCATTCCCTAGCGATATAGCCATGTGTTGGATCTCTTTATTATTAGCGCAAAATAGTATGGATCTGATGTCGGCTAAATGCCTTGATTGATCAATCAGCAGGGTAATCAGTCGCTTCTTGCAAAAGATTATTGGTCGAGATTGAGGTATCAAAGTTAAACAAGAGTATCGTTCTCGGATGTTTTAACTTTCTTAGGCAGCAGCTTCCATTCGCTCCCAGTTCATCTTTACATAACTCTACCGTTTAAGAGGGATTAGTCAATAAGTTAAACAAAAATGCAATTATTTCGTTACATTTTCATCTTGAAATGGGAGTTGAATATGTCAGTGTTATAAACCGCACAGTATACAGAAAATATGACAGGAATTGTTAGATGCATTCATAATCCCTCTTTTTTAGTGAGCGGTTTAACAATATCGTTGTATTTTTATACTTCTCTTTCATGTTCATGTCAGAGTTAGTAGCGAGGTTTCTTCTCAGAAGAAACTAGTGGTATGATGAGTACAATTATAAAGTGCATGAAGCGAACTGGATTTTACTTAGATGGTCATTAAGGCAGATAGCCCAGCGACATTTGCTGAGAAATATATTATTGAAAGCATTTGGAATAATCACTTTCCTCAGGGGTCGATTCTTCCTGCTGAGCGTGAACTTTCAGAGTTAATTGGAGTAACTCGAACAACATTACGTGAAGTATTGCAGCGTTTAGCGCGAGATGGATGGTTAACCATCCAACATGGTAAGCCAACGCGTGTTAATAACTACATGGATACTTCAGGTTTAAATATTCTCGATACCTTAGTGACATTAGATGGGCAGGATGTTCAACGTGTATTAACCGATCTTCTTGCTGCTCGAACTGATATTAGTAGCGTATTTATGCGTTACGCCGTAAAAGGTAACGCAGAAGAGTCGGGTATTTTAATTCAGCATGTCATTGATTCAGTTGAAAGGCTTCGTAAAGCATCAAGCTTTGCTGAGTTTATTGAAAACAGTGATGATCGTATTGATCTTATTCAAGAAGTTAAAAAAATCGTAGATAAATACGGCAAAGATGATCCACAGCTTTGTGAAGAAATTTGTTTAGCTCGTGCGTTCAACTATTATGATTATCGTCTATTCCAAGGCATGGCGGGTAAGTCTGGTAATACACTTTATGTTTTAACTATTAATGGCTTACGTAAAATTTATACGCGTGTTGGTGGTTATTACTTTATGAAGCCAGAAGCATGTGAATTAGCATTAAATTTCTACCGCGACATGAAATCATACTGTGATGAAAACAAGCCAGAATTAGTCGCTGATCGTATTCGTTTGTATGGACGTGAAAGTGGTGCTATCTGGTATAGCCACCGTGTTGAAATTTCAAAGTACATGTACGAAGAAGAGCAATAAGTTAAAATTACTGCACCCAATATTAGACCAAGTGTTAAGCACTTGGTTTTTTTATGTCTGTATATCTGCTGTTTAAATCAGCATCTTGATGTAAATAGGAATAGTTGAAGGTGAATAACTCGATTGTAAGTTGATTGTATAGTTAGCATAACTAATAATTAAGGATTAATTATGTTAATAAAATGGTCAGTATGACAAGCAGTGAAGTGTACCGAATTGGTTCCGTAACCTACGACAGTTCCACACGAACTCTTACTCATGACAATGGACAGACTGAGTATTTTACCCCCCGTGTGAGTGATGTATTTTTACTTTTACTGGCACACCAAGGTAAGTGTGTAGAAAAAGAGTTTTTATTATCTCAGTGCTGGGGAGACACGATTGTATCTGAGCAGGCTTTAACGAATGTGATTTCTAAACTTAGAAAAGTATTAGCTAAGCATGCTTTAGAAATGATTACGATCACAACAGTCAGTAAGTCTGGCTATTTACTTGAAGTAAAAGAAGAAAATTTCAGCTCTAAATACCAACAAGAGAGTTGCGACAGTATACTAGAACACGTTTCAGAGGATGTCGTTGTAGAGAAAGATAACGTCAAGATAAAAGAAACGCAACTGCCACTCTACTCCAATAAGCGTGTTTTTTATTTTCTACTTATTATTACTATTATGCTAGTAAGCATGTTTATTTATACGAATAATAAAATAAGTACATTACCGTACTTTATTGATACTAAAAATTATAACAATGAATTAATCGTTGGAAGCAATCATATATATTACGATAATATTGATAAATATAAAGTCGATAAGATTTTCTTTATAAAAGATATAAAGAAAGGTGTTTCATCAATATGTAAATCTAAGGTTTTCATACAATTTTATTATAATACAAGAATTGCTAATAATACGGCAGTAGTTGTATTTATAATTACATCTGATGGTAGGACATTTAACTTTAGAATGTCTAAATATATTAATGGTGGGTTCTCTAAACAGTTGAATGATTATTTGAAGAGTAAAGAAATAATATGTTGAAGTATATTAATGCAGTATTGGTAATCATCATCTTTTTTCTTTTTATAGGTGTTTTTTACTTATATACAAATAAAGATAATTTAGTATCAACGACTTGGGTATGCGACCAAGTAAAATCGGGGTTTATATCGAAATCATATACTAAATATAGTCATATATCTGAAAGTATGATTTTGACATTTAGCTCTAAAAGTAGCTTTTTGATTAATGAATTTATTCAAGCTCAGGAAGGAAGTGATGATATTAAGTTGATGGAACTTTATTATGAAGGCGATTACATACAAACTAGAGATCATTTAACTTTGAACTTTAATCGTGTTCGAATATTAAAAGAACATGATGATTCTAATTTAAATAAAGCCTATAAAGATTATGAGGGTTATAGCATATTCTATCGCTATAAAAGAATCGATGATAAATTGTATTTTTTCACGGATAGTAAAAATGAAGCGTTTGATATGGTTTGTTATACGGATAAATAGAATTTAAATTTGAATTATCCTTATGATTTAATTTGTTTTTTATTTTTATTTATTTTTAGTGTAGTTAAGGTTTGTTTTTCGTTTGTTTTTTTTAGACATGATTTACTAAGCTGAGCACCTCTTTTGTAAAGCAGTTTAAAAAGTAAAAACATGAAAAAATTATTATTAGTGACACTTATTGGTACATTAACGTCATCATATGCATCTGCGTCTGAAAACCCATCTAACAAATATAATGGGTTTTATATTGGTGCAGGTGTAGGTACTACTGATTTTCATTATGATAAATCACTTACACCCAGTTTTGAAAATAACAACGAAGTTAGTTATTCAAATAAAGCTGATGGTGAAAGTTATAAACTAATTGCTGGTTATCAGTTTAACCGCGTAGTTGCTTTAGAAGCGCAATACACGACCTATGGTGATATTAAAAATACATTAGAAGTAAAAGGTCACAAGTTCACAGGTAAAACAGAGCATCAATCTTTCAGCCTAGCTGCAAACTTGGGTTATACTTTTGATAATGGTTTACGCCCTTTTGCTCTTGTTGGTTTAGGTCAAATTTCTGTTAAAGAGCCAGGATTTAAAGATGATGGTGGTTTAATTCGTTTAGGTGCGGGTTTAGAATATCAGATTCAACAAGTACCAGGCTTAGGTATTCGAACTGCTTATGAAGCAGACTTCTATACACTTGAAGCGACGAATAAAGATTATGATATGTCTATTGGCTCTTGGTACTTAGGCGCAACCTACAAGTTTTAATTTACTCTAATAAATAAAACGCCACTAAAATTAAAAATTTCAGTGGCGTTATTTTTTACGAGAGATAGAGAATTTAAATCTCAGTATTATATTGTGTCTTAATTGGACAAGTCGCAATGATTTGAGTACGTCCGTCCGGTAATTCTTCTTCTAATGTAACATCAAATCCCCAGAGGCGATGCAGATGTTTGATCACTTCTTTATGGCTATCAGCAAGTGGGATCCGATTATGGGGGATATAGCGTAGTGTTAATGAGCGATCACCGCGCAAAGCAACATTCCATACTTGAATATTCGGTTCATTATTACTGAGGTTATATTGTGAAGAGAGTTTTTCTCTTATCGCACGATAACCTTCTTCATTATGTATTGCACTCACTTCAACATAGTTATGACGATCATCATCGTTAACAGCAAAGAGCTTAAAATCTCGCATTAGTTTTGGCGATAAGAATTGGCTAATAAAGCTTTCATCTTTAAAATTTTCCATCGCAAAATGTAGGGTATCAAGCCAATTAGATCCTGCTATATCAGGAAACCAATGCTTATCCTCTTCTGTAGGGTTTTCACATATTCGACGTATATCTTGAAACATAGCAAACCCTAAAGCATAAGGGTTTATACCACTGTAATAGGGGCTGTTATATTCAGGCTGGGCAACAACATTAGTGTGACTATGGAGAAACTCCATAATGAAGCGTTCAGTCACCAAGCCTTCATCATAGAGGTGATTAAGAATCGTGTAGTGCCAAAATGTCGCCCAGCCTTCATTCATAACCTGAGTTTGTTTTTGAGGATAAAAATATTGGCTTATCTTACGTACTATCCGGACTAATTCACGTTGCCAAGGTTCAAGCAACGGAGCGTGCTTTTCGAAGAAATAGAGGATATTTTCCTGTGGCTCAGAAGGAAATCGTGTTTCTTCAATCACGGTTTCTTTTTCGGCTTGAACAGGAATGGTGCGCCATAGCGAATTAACTTGCGATTGAAGGTAATCTTCACGGGCTTTTTGACGAGCCTTTTCTTCGACTAATGATATTTTTTGTGGACGTTTGTAACGATCCACACCGTAGTTCATTAATGCATGGCAGGAATCAATAAGCTTTTCGACGTCATTGACTCCGTATTTCTCCTCACATTCAGTAATGTACTTTCGAGCAAAGAGAAGATAATCGATAATTGAACTTGCATCAGTCCATGTTTTAAACAGGTAATTACCTTTAAAAAATGAATTATGACCATAGCAGGCATGTGCCATTACTAAGGCTTGCATTGTGATGGTGTTTTCTTCCATTAGGTAAGCGATGCAAGGGTTCGAATTGATAACTATCTCATAGGCGAGTCCCATTTGCCCATGCTTATAGCCACGCTCTGTTTCAATAAAACGCTTACCAAAAGACCAATGATGGTAATTGATGGGCATACCGATACTTGAATAGGCATCCATCATTTGTTCGGCAGTAATGATCTCAATTTGGTTTGGATAGGCATCTAGGCGATAGTGCTCTGCAACTCGCTTGATCTCGACATGGTATTGTTCTAGTAAGTCAAAGGTCCAATCCGGTCCATCGCTGAGTGTTTTTGTTTTTGTCTTTGTATT
Organism: Photobacterium angustum; assembly: GCF_002954615.1. Lineage (NCBI taxonomy): Bacteria > Pseudomonadati > Pseudomonadota > Gammaproteobacteria > Vibrionales > Vibrionaceae > Photobacterium > Photobacterium angustum. Next base: position 531,693 of record NZ_MSCJ01000001.1, read on the forward strand.
CATGACTAAGATCCCCTTAAAGCGCGTGATACCGGCCAGAAAGAGTAGCGATATTATTTCAATATCGCTGACTATCGTTTAGTAAGCTTTCAAATATTAACTTACTTGTTTTTTAAATAGCTCTCTAAATACTGGGAAAATATCATCTACAGTCCGTATGTTTTGCATCGCAAAATTATCATGGCTGTTATGTAGCGCTTCATACTCACGCCATAATGTTTGATGTGCTCGTCGTGTGATTTCTATGTATGAGTAATAACGTGAAAATGGCAATATATGCTTATCTAATAGCTCTCGACAACCGGGTGAGTCATCAGCCCAGTTATCGCCATCAGAAGCTTGAGCCGCATAAATATTCCATTCTTCAGGACGATATCGGTCTTTTACAATATCGTTCATCATACGTAGTGCGCTTGAAACAATGGTGCCGCCGGTTTCCTGTGAATAAAAAAATTCGTGTTCATCCACTTCTTTTGCTTGGGTATGGTGGCGAATAAAAACAACATCCACATTTTTATAGGTACGGTTTAAAAAGAGATAAAGCAAAATATAAAAACGTTTAGCTATATCTTTTGTGGCTTGATCCATCGAGCCTGATACATCCATCAAACAAAACATCACCGCTTGGCTTGATGGTTGCGGTCGGCGTTCATAATTTTTATAGCGAAGATCAAAGGTATCAATAAATGGTGTTCTATTTATTTTTTGTTTCAATGACTCGATTTCTTGCTTTATCCTTTCTTCTTCAAAAGGTTGCGCAGGTTCAGTGTTAAATAATAAAGTGAGCGCTTGCTCTAAATCACGCAGCTTTCTTCTTTTTCCTGCGGTCATTGCGGTACGTCTTGCTAATGAATTTTGCAAGGTTTTCACAATGGCAATATTTGCGGGAACACCTTGTGATTTATAGCCTGAACGGAAGGTTTTCCACTCGACTATTTTGTTCATTTGGTTTTTTTGTAAATTAGGTAATTCAAGATCTTCAAATAAAAGATCAAGATATTCATCTTTAGATATTTGGAAAACAAATTCATCATTGCCTTCGCCATCAGGACTTGCATCTCCTTTACCAGCCCCACCTTGACCAGCGCCACCCGGCGGTCGCTCGATACGATCGCCTGGTGTGAATTGGTCGTTGCCAGGGTGGACAACATCACGTTGTCCACCTTTACCTTGATGAAAGCTAGGTTCTCGGATATCACGAGATGGGATAGTGATATCTTCACCACTATCAACATCCGTGATCGAGCGTTTATTTACCGCATCAGCAATAGATTCTTTAATTTGCTGCTTATGGCGGCGTAAAAAGCGCTGGCGATTAACCGTACTTTTATTTTTACCATTGAGCCTGCGGTCGATAAAATATGCCATAGCTCCCCCTTATCTCATTTGCAGCTGGTTTACGACGATTTACGTACGCGTAAATACCATTCAGACAATAAACGTACTTGCTTGCGGGTATAGCCTTTTTCCATCATACGAGCGACGAAATCATCATGTTTCTTTTGCTCATCTGTTGATGTTTTTGCATTAAATGAAATAACAGGAAGTAGCTCTTCAGTATTAGAGAACATCTTCTTCTCTATTACTGTTCTAAGTTTTTCATAGCTGGTCCAGTTGGGGTTTTTGCCTGCATTGTTTGCTCTAGCACGTAAAACGAAGTTAACAATTTCATTTCGGAAATCTTTAGGGTTACTGATCCCCGCCGGTTTCTCTATTTTCTCTAATTCGTTATTAAGTGCTTCGCGATTAAAGAGCTGTCCAGTTTCAGGATCACGGTATTCTTGGTCTTGAATCCAGAAGTCGGCGTAGCTGACATAACGGTCAAAAATGTTTTGACCATATTCGGAGTAAGATTCGAGATAAGCGGTTTGGATCTCTTTACCAATGAACTCGACATACTTCGGTGTAAGGAAGCCTTTTAAATGTTCAAGGTATTTTTCAGCAATGTCTTGTGGGAATTGTTCACGTTCAATTTGTTGCTCAAGCACATAGAACAAGTGAACAGGGTTTGCAGCAACTTCTGAATGATCGAAGTTAAAGACCCGCGATAAAATCTTAAAGGCAAAACGAGTTGATAGCCCATTCATACCTTCATCGACACCGGCATAGTCGCGATATTCTTGGTAAGATTTTGCTTTTGGATCGGTATCTTTTAGTGTTTCACCGTCATAGACTCGCATTTTTGAATACACACTTGAATTCTCTGGCTCTTTCAAGCGGGAAAGAACGGTGAATCGAGCAAGAATCTCAAGCGTACTTGGTGAGCAAGGTGCAGCTGATAGCTCACTGTTTTCAAGTAGTTTTTGGTAGATTTTTATTTCTTCAGAAACCCGTAAACAATAAGGGACTTTGACGATGTAAACACGATCTAAGAAAGCCTCATTCGTCTTGTTATTTCTAAAGGTCTGCCATTCTGACTCGTTAGAGTGAGCAAGGATCATTCCATCGAAAGGTAATGCGGATAACCCTTCAGTACCGTTGTAGTTACCCTCTTGCGTTGCGGTAAGAAGTGGGTGAAGTACTTTTAACGGCGCTTTAAACATCTCAACAAACTCCATTAAGCCTTGGTTAGCTTTACACAGAGCACCTGAATAACTATAAGCATCAGGATCGTCTTGAGAATAATGTTCAAGTTGACGTATATCTACCTTACCAACTAACGATGAAATATCTTGGTTATTTTCATCTCCCGGTTCAGTTTTTGCGATACCGACTTGGTCAAGAATGGACGGACGAACTTTCACCACTTTAAATTGTGTAATATCGCCACCAAATTCATGGAGTCGTTTTGCCGCCCACGGTGACATGATGGTATTTAAATAGCGTGATGGAATATTGTATTCATTGGCAAGTAGATCACCATCTTCTGATTTATCAAATAAACTGAAAGGGTGATCATTAACTGGGCTACGCTCACCATTTGCCGTCAGAATATAAATAGGCACTTTCTGCATTAAGCTTTTTAATTTTTCGGCTAGCGATGACTTACCACCGCCGACTGGGCCTAATAAATAAAGAATTTGCTTACGCTCTTCAAGCCCTTGGGCTGCATGTTTGAGGTAAGACACGATTTGTTCTATCGCATCTTCCATACCATAGAAATCTTCAAACGTTTTATAACGAGAGATGACACGGTTAGAGAAGAGACGGCTAAGATATGGGTCTTGTGCGGTATCAATCATTTCTGGTTCGCCAATCGCCATCAATAGACGCTCTGCGGCGTTGACGTAGGCGCTGCGATCGTTACGACAAATATCAAGGAATTCTTGTAATGAAAGTTCTTCGTCCTTGGATTCTTCATAGCGATGACGATAGTGGTCAAAAATACTCATGGTATGCCCCCTGAATCGTTCTTTGATCATTTAGACAGGACGAAAATCAACCTCTTTTGCATCCCTTACTGTAAGCCTAGACCGAACTAATCAATTTGCTGTACTGAGTTAATGATTTCTAAATAAAAAATAGCTTGTGATAACGGTTTAAAACTGGATGTTTTTTAACCGTATATTTTTACTATCCTCTTATGGGATGGGTTCTGCAAGCGCTTTTGACGCTAAAATGCTTTTGTTTTTTAGTGTTAATATGTAAATCTACTGTTAATTATAGTAATTAATGAAGAATCTTGTTTTTTGGGTTTATGTTGAAGCAAAAAACTATAAAACTTTTTTGTGTTGCATTAATGTTTTGATTAATTGGCTTTGTTTGGTTTTATTTGTTTTTTTTTTGAATTATTGATAGAGAAGGACAATTATTGAGAATTTTTTTGTGTATTTGAGCCTAAGATATTTTTTTTCCACGAAACAGCTTTCTCTGACATAAGCTGAAATGAGGTCCTAAAAATGTATAGGTAGGTGGCTTTATGACAATTTCACGTGTCGATACTGTTTCTATTCCGGTTTCGGATCAAAATCAGGCTTTGAAGTTTTATCGAGATGCACTTGGTTTTGAATTGATCCGAGATCATTGTTCGAATAATGAAAAACGTTGGCTGCAATTAGCACCAAGAGGTGCAGAAACGACAATCAGTTTAGTGATGCCATTTGGTGGAATGGAAGCTGGTACTGTGCAAGGATTAGTCGTACAAACGGATGACATACAGCTAACACATAAAGAACTCAAGCAACGTGGTGTATTATTATCAAGTATTGTTAATTTAGTGGGTGGTAAGTTTGCCACGTTTAATGATCCTGATGGAAATGGCTGGGTATTGATTGAAGCTTCTGCAAAAATGTATGCTTGAACCACGAGCAATTATATTGCTCGTGGTTAGTTTCTAATTAACGGCTAGAAATCGTTGTCGTTAAAGTATGAGACTGTCCTGGCGTTAGCTCAATACTTGGCTGGTGGATTGTTGATTCCACGCATACCATAGTTTCAAAACTATTATCAGCCATATCCCCCATACTAATGGATAGCGCTTGCCAAGGGTTCCAAATTACAGCTGCATTGTGACCTTCGTTAGTGACCAAAATTTCACGATTATTGTTTTTATCATTAATAGTGATAGTGGCTTCTGGCTGAGTATACACACGATCCGTTTCGCTGGTGAATGTTAGTGTAGTACCACCTTCACACGCTTTACCTTGCTGTGTACTATCAAGGTAGTTTGGCCCCATTCCTGTAATATCAATATCGTTAATATTGGCAATATCGAAGTAAGTATGCAATGCGCCGCTGTACGACCATGGTTGATTGTCGGTATTCGTTGATGTCAGGCTTACTTTGAGTTCTTGACCGATTTCAAACGTTAGGACGTTTTTAAACTTATGTGGCCAAATAGCGTAAGTTTCTTCATTATCTTCCAGTGCTAGACTGACAATAACGCCGTTCTCGTTTTCACGGTGTTCCAATAATGACCACTGTGATGTGCGAGCAAAACCATGAGATGGTGTGCCAGCTTGACCAAACCAAGGCCAACAAATTGGAATACCGCCACGTACCGCTTTTGACTGATCAAAAATGGCTTTTTCACTTAACCAAATAATGTCTTTTTCACCTTGTGGTTTAAACCATAATAGGTGGCCACCATGCAGTGAAATTCCAGCTTCAGCAAGAGGGTGGATCACTCGAATGATATTAATCCCTTGATATTCACAAGCTGTGACGTTGTCGGATAAAGCGTTAACAGTAGAAAGTTGACGTAGGTTCATCTTCATTCCTTAAAAGTTAAAAGCAGGAAGTGCTCATTTGTTTAGCGTTTATTCGTGCATTAAACATTAAGCAAAAAAGTACTTATTTCGCGCTTTAAAATATCAAAAAATATGAAAATTAATTTGTTAAATTTGTGAAGAGTTCTGATTATTTTTTGTATTATACTAGATATAAAAAAGGCGCCGCAAAATGCGCCGCCTTTTTAATTGCTTTCAAAGAAAGCTAGCTAATTGCTTACATTACTTAGAGATGTGAGCGATTAGGTCTAGAACTTTGTTTGAGTAGCCGATTTCGTTGTCGTACCAAGATACAACTTTAACGAAGTTATCAGTTAGTGCGATACCAGCTTTAGCATCGAATACTGAAGTTTGAGTTTCGCCGATGAAATCTTGAGAAACAACTTGATCTTCAGTGTAACCAAGAACGCCTTTTAGAGCGCCTTCTGATGCTTCTTTCATAGCAGCACAGATAGCTTCGTAAGAAGCACCGTTCTTAAGGTTAACTGTTAGGTCAACTACAGAAACGTTAGCAGTTGGTACGCGGAAAGCCATACCAGTTAGTTTGCCGTTTAGCTCAGGAAGAACAACACCTACAGCTTTAGCTGCACCAGTTGATGATGGGATGATGTTCTGAGAAGCACCACGACCGCCACGCCAGTCTTTAGCAGAAGGACCGTCAACAGTCTTCTGAGTAGCTGTAGTTGCGTGAACTGTAGTCATAAGACCAGATTCGATACCGAACTTGTCGTTAAGAACTTTAGCGATAGGCGCTAGACAGTTAGTAGTACAAGAAGCGTTAGAAACGATATCTTGACCTGCGTAAGTGTCTTGGTTAACACCCATAACGAACATTGGAGTTGCGTCTTTAGATGGACCAGTAAGAACAACTTTCTTAGCACCAGCAGTGATGTGCTTACGTGCAGTCTCGTCAGTTAGGAAAAGACCAGTTGCTTCAGCAACAACGTCAACGTTGATTGCATCCCACTTAAGATCTTCTGGGTTACGTTCAGCTGTTACACGAACAGTTTTACCGTTAACGATTAGGTTACCGCCTTCAACTTCAACAGTACCGTTGAAACGGCCGTGAGTTGAATCGTACTTAAGCATGTATGCCATGTACTCAACATCGATAAGGTCGTTGATACCAACAACTTCAATGTCGTTGCGCTCTTGCGCTGCACGGAAAACAAAACGACCGATACGGCCGAAACCGTTAATACCTACTTTAATTGTCATTACAGTTGCTCCACAACTTAATTTCTAATGAAAGATAACTGGTAGTAAAATTACATAATACTACGTGACCCTGCAAGCAAAAAAATCGTTTAAATTGCTTAAAATCAAAAAAAAGATCGGATTTAATTTACATTTCGACTACAACGGCGGTAAATCATACAAATACTGTGTAATTTAACAGCGCCATAATTTTCAAATTTAAATCGCTGATAAATACATTAGACGGTTTTTTTTAAAACTGTGAATTTTTAAAACAGCCATATGTGTTAAAGTCACTATAAATAAAAAGAGGTTTAAAATTTATATTGAGGGAAATAAGGGACAGTGGTAATGAAAAATAAATCTGATGCTTATTGGCGAGAGAAATTATCTGAAATGGCTTATCAAGTTTGCCGACAACAAGCGACTGAGCCACCCTATAGCGGCAAATTACTTCATAACCATAAAACAGGTATTTATTCATGTACCTGTTGCGAATCGCCGTTATTTTCTTCGAGCAATAAATATGACTCAGGCTGTGGCTGGCCTAGCTTTGATGCGCCATTGAATGATGATTGCATTAGCTATGTAGAGGATCATAGTCATGGTATGAAACGAATGGAAATTCGTTGTAAGCATTGTGATAGTCATCTTGGACATGTTTTTAATGATGGTCCGCAAACAACAGGTGAACGTTATTGTGTAAACTCGATATCATTAATATTCACGGACAAATAAAGCGTATGAGTGACGGTAATATATAGTTATTTACCGTCACTGTATTTAATATCTAAAATTTCACAATAAAAGCAAAATAAGTTTAATGATTAAATCTTGTATGTATCAATTATAAAATTATTTGATATTTACAATTAAATTTTAATTAATCATTTTTCGCTCGTAGTTTCCATTTTGTAAATTATCTAAAATATTGACTGCTTTTTTATTTAAAACCTTCTGTTCATCTTCTGTTAACAAAAATAAGCTGGCGACATTTTTTGCCTCGGCAACGGGCATATTCATATCATTAGCAATTAATACCCATATATAAGCTTCTTTCAGTTTTTTTTGCTGCTGAGATAACGTTGCTAATGATTTAATTATATCTTGGTTTACCGTTTCATTTTTCTTGTAGAGTGAAAGCGCATGGTGGAGTAATTGATAGGTTTTATCCTTATCTTTACTGATGTAGTAGCTGGCAAGTGCTAGTTGAAGATCGGGTGTCTCTAACTCTTTTTTACCTTCGAGAGCTAGAAATTGTTGTTGTGCTTGTTCATCACCTTGACTCCAACGATAGTAAATAATCTCTGGATCGGTCGACAACGATAGCTCTTTGTTTAGGCGTGTTACATTATTATAGCTATCGTAGAGTGCGTTCATACGAATAGTCTTTCGATCTTTTAGCTCTGTTGGTTCAATACGAGCAGCATATTCCAAGCAAAAAATATACTTTTGCGTCGCTTCAAGCTCCTTAAATTTTTCTTGGTCGGTTGGATTTTTCAACACATCGTAACGTTGCCAAATTAATCCTGTTCGTTGAATACGGCATTGACCATCATTGACGTTGAGCTGTGTACACAATTCAGGGTAACTTTCGCACAAGCTATCTGTAGTACGGTGGCGTTCAAAACAGCCAGTTAATAATAAGCTCATACTGATCGTTGTGATAAAACGTTTAGTATTGTTTAAGAGCAACCTTGTCGGCACTACTCTTTTTGATGTTTCTATAATTGAGAAGTAATACGCCATAGTGACCTACATGTTGGTTACGAATAATGATAAATATAACGATGTCATTTGTTGTTATCGACGGGTGAACTCGAAAATGGTGAAATTATTTTGATAGACCTATCAACCTGTGATCGCTACTACAGTTTGAGGGGAAAGCGTTGACTGTTATTACGTATTTTATAAGCTACAGCGATGTACTTAAACAAGCCTGTTAGTATCAAAATGAGGAGTAGATATGGATGTGTCGCAATTATTGAAGGCAATGACACCAGAAGTTTTTGAGCGGATATCAACCGCAGTAGAAACCGGGAAGTGGCCTGATGGTACAGTATTAACGGCTGATCAAAGAGATTCTGCTATGCAGGCTGTGATGCTTTATCAATCTCGTCATAATAGTGATGCGCAACACATGACGGTTGCGGCGGGTGGCGAAATAAAATTTAAGAGTAAAGCTGAATTAAAACGTGATTTTGCTGCGCAGGAGACGACTGCAGTGTCGCCAGAGATAGCTCGCTTTGAACATGATGATATCTAAAGTTAGACCTTCTCATGCAGGTTAGGCCATATCATAGCTTCGCAATAGAAGCCTTGTAATTGATGATCTTCTTCCGACACAATATTGGCTATCCATGGCTCTTGCTCTATACGGTTTAGATAGTGGTGTAGAGTAGGATAATGGGGTTGCAATCGCAGCCCTGCCATCCACCCCGTTCTAAAAATACTCCAGATACTTATTTCAGCCATTGAGAAATGATCGCCAACATATCCTTGATCGGGAAGTTGTTCTTCGAGGTATTTCAACACATTAGGCAAGTTGTGGGAAAGGCATTGCTCCACCGCTTCTTCATCACATGGCTTATTTTGCATTTTATCGCGCAATACTTTTTGGTAAAACAAAACGCCACCGAGTAATGACGTCACACGTGTCGCTGCATAAGCTTCAAACCAGCGAATTTTTGCACGTTGTTTGGCATCGCCCGGATAAAGTGGGGGAACGGGATAGGTATCGTCAAGATAATGGGCAATAACAGTTGAATCAATGATCGTTGTATCGTTATGTTCAAGTACAGGGACTTTTCCCATGGGGTGACGTTTGTGCGCCAGTTCTTTTTCTAAAAAGGGATTGAGAGGTTGGAGTTCATAACGTATCCCTTTGTAATTAAGTGCCAACATGATTTTTCTGACGAAAGGCGAAATAGAGGCACCATGTAAAATCATCATTGTTCCAACCCATGAAGGTAGATTGCTATTAGCTGTAATTGTAGTTCGGTTGGAAAATTTTGGGGGAGTGGTGTTTTTATTTTATGGTAGCTAAAAATAAAAAAGAGCCAGTGCGGCTCTTTTCCTTATTAAACAAGTACTGCTAATTACAAGGTTAACTCACCACGGAGATCTTGCTGCATCAGCGTACGCATTGTCTCAATCGGTAAATCTTGGCTGAGTAAGTAATGTAATTTAGCCAATGCCGCTTCAGGTGTCATATCATAGCCACTTAGCACGCCGGCATCAGCTAGCGCACAACCCGTTGCGTATCCACCCATATTAACTTTACCTGATAAACACTGGGTTAAGTTCATGACAATCACACCGCGATTTGATGCTTCTTTTAATTGATCAAGCAGCTCTTTATTTTGAGGTGCATTACCTACGCCAAAAGTCAGTAGGATCATGGCATTAACCGGTTGGCGTAGGGTATTACGTATAACCTCTGGTGAGATACCAGGATACATAGTAATTACACCAATAGGTTGTGGCGTGATAGTGTGAACTTTAAACTCACCATTCGGTTTTTTGTTTAATTCCGTTCCGCTATTAACGGTGATGTTAATACCTGCTTCTAACAATGGTGGCAAGTTTGGTGAAATAAACGCACCAAAACCATCGGCATGAGCCTTAGTACTACGGTTACCACGGATCAATTGGTTGTTGAAAAATACGGTCACTTCATTGATTGGGTAATTAGCAGCAATATGTAACGCATTCAATAAGTTGCTTTGACCATCAGAACGAAGTTCAACTAATGGAATTTGAGATCCGGTTACAATGACTGGCTTATCTAAATTCTCGAACATAAAAGACAAAGCAGAAGCGGTGTATGCCATGGTATCTGTGCCATGAAGGATCACAAAACCATCATACTTATCGTAATTATCTTTTATATCGTCAGCAATGCGTTGCCAATCCGCAGGTGTCATATCTGATGAGTCGATTAAAGGCGAATACTCATGGATAGTGAACTCAGGCATTTCTGGGCGATGGAATTCTGGCATGCTAGCTAATTGCTTTTGCATAAAGCCTGATACAGGAATATAGCCGTGATCAGATTTTTGCATACCAATGGTGCCGCCAGTGTAGGCGATATAAATATGTTTTCTTTCCATTTTTCAGCACAGAGTTAACGGTTGGTGTGCGCATTATACGCAAACTGTATGAAGATGCGAGTTAAGCGATTTTTAGAGTGATACTTATTGCATTGAAATGTGAACTAAGATTGATGTGCTTATAATTTGAGTTGTTGTGGTTTTTATCACTGATATTGATTAGTTAGATTATTTAAGCGTTTTTGCATAATAAAAAGCTCGACATATAGCCGAGCTTTTTAACTATCTGTTGCTGATAACGTTCTCGTTACTAGTTAATAGTGCTGCAATTTAAGCAGAACGCATAACGACCATTAGGATCGTTAAAGTTACTAAGAGAAGTCAGATCTTTAGCAACTTTAGTCACTGGCGCTAATGCATTCGGCGTGTCACCAAGAACCATAGCAACAACTTGTGCTTTTACTTCACCCGACATTTCTTTAAAGAATTGCTGGATAGGAGAAAGAGGCTGTTGCATCCACACCAATTGGTAATCATCAATTTTAGCGAGTGACACCGCTTCCGTTATTGCTGTATCAAAGTCACCGAGTTCATCGACTAAGCCACGTTCTTTCGCGTCTTTACCCGTCCATACTCGGCCTTGAGCAATTTTATCTGCTTGTTCGAGTGACATATGACGGTATTTGCTGACTAAACCAATGAAGCGCTGGTAGCCATTATCAACCCCAAGCTGGAAAACCTTGCCGATATTTTCAGGAAGTGCACGTGTTACACCGACACCAGCAAAAGGGGTCGTGCCTACGCCATCACTGTAAACGCCAAGTTTTTCTAAGCTTTTCTCAAATGTGGTTAAAATCGCAAAGATACCAATAGAGCCGGTGATCGTTGTTGGTTGCGCGATGATCTTATCGGCACTTGAAGAGATCCAGTAACCACCTGATGCAGCAACACTCGACATTGACACAACAACAGGTTTACCTGCCGCTTTTAAGGCATCGACTTCATTACGTATCACTTCAGAAGCAAAGGCGCTGCCTCCAGGGCTATCGACACGTAAAATCACAGATTTTATATCGTTATCAAAGCGAGCTTTGCGAAGTAGTGCAGCAATCGTGTCACCACCTGCTGTACCTTGGCTGCTCTTTCCGTCAACAATAGCGCCACTTGCAACAACCACTGCTACTTTGTTATTTGATGGTTTTTGATCATCAACCAGCATAGATAAGTAATCGTAGTAGCTGATCTGCTTAAAGCTGTGCTCACCGTTATCACCAAATTCTTTGATTAAGATTTGGCTTAATTGAGGACGAGTTACCAATTCATCAACCAGACCCATTTTTTTACTCAGTTGAGCAAAATCACCATTAACAGCTGTAAGTTGTTCAATAAAGCCGTTCATTTCAGGCGTCAGTGTTTTAGCATCGATATTGCGGTTTTTCGCCACATCAGACGTATAAGCATCCCAGAGTTGATCTAACCAAACCGTATTCGCTTCTTTCGCTGCAGCTGACATGCCATCGCGGATATAAGGTTCGACAAATGATTTGTAAGTACCTACACGGAAAACGTGGGTGGTGACATCTAGCTTTTCTAATAATGTTTTATAGTAAAGCGTGTAGGTGCCATAACCCGTTAGCATGATACCGCCATCAGGTGACATAAAGATCTTATCGGCATAACTTGCAAGGTAGTATTGGCTTTGGCTGTAATGACCACCATAAGCATAAACAGGTTTACCTGATGCTTTAAACTCTTGAATGGCTTTTGCAATATAGCGAAGTTTAGTCAGACTCGTTTCTGGCATGTTTTTAAGATTTAATACAAGGCCAGTAATAGAGCTATCGGTAGTTGCAGTTCGGATGGCTTCGACAATATCGAATAAAACGTTTTGTTCAACAGGTGGTTGCCCCATCACATCACTAATAACGCTATCTAATGGATTGTCATAGTTTTTCTGCTCAACAATCGGGCCTGATAGGTTAAGTACAAGTGCCGATGCCTCTGGCTTTTCAGGGCTATCATCATGGTCACTAAAAGCAAAAATAATGGCACCTACAATCAGTAGGAAAATTAAGTTAAGAATAAACTTACGGGCAAAGTTGATTAGCTTCCAGATTGTTCTGAAAAACGCTCCAATCCCTGTGAATATGGCTTTCATGAATGCTCTCTTTAATGATTCTTGAGGCATATCGTATCGTACTCATTAACTAATTTCAGTAAATTTACTATTAAGAATAGATATCAAAACAAGGTATTGAATAAATAGCCGTGCTGTTAGTCATTGAAGGTATAAGAAAAGTGCGCGAAAGCACAATTGTTAACTTAATGTAAACAAATGTTTGAAATGGCATGATAGGGTTAATATACTGGTCAGACCATAATAAAAAGAGAAGCAAAAGCCATGGACAATAAAGCATACCCTCATTTGTTAGCGCCATTGGATCTTGGTTTTACTACCCTACGAAACCGTGTGTTAATGGGCTCTATGCACACAGGGCTTGAAGAATCACGAGATGGATTTAAAAAATTATCTGCGTTCTATGCCGCACGTGCGCGTGGTGGTGTTGGATTAATTGTGACTGGCGGTTTCTCTCCCAACTTTCGTGGGCGACTACATCCGTTAAGTGCTGAATTTAGTTCATCACGTGCAGCTCGGACACATAAAAACATTACAGATGCAGTACATAATGAAGGTGGAAAAATAGCGCTTCAGTTACTACATGCTGGGCGCTATGCAATGTCGCCTTTTGCAGTGAGTGCCTCTGCTATTCGTTCACCTATTTCTAAATTCACCCCAAGTGAAATGTCTGAACGTCAGATTTTAAAAACCATCAATGCTTTTGCTAAAAGCGCCGAGCTTGCTCGCGAAGCTGGCTATGATGGAGTTGAACTGATGGGATCAGAAGGCTATCTGATTAATCAGTTTATCTGTCAGCGTTCGAACTTACGTTATGACGATTGGGGCGGGAGTTATGAAAATCGAATTCGTTTCCCACTAGAAATTGTGAAAGCGGTTCGCGCGCGCGTTGGACGTGACTTTATTATTATCTTCCGTCTTTCAATGCTGGATTTAGTCGAGCAAGGCAGTACTCATGAAGAAGTGGTAATGCTTGCTAAGGCTCTAGAACAAGCAGGTGTAACCATTTTAAATACCGGTATTGGTTGGCATGAAGCGCGAGTTCCGACTATTGCCACGCAAGTTCCACGTGCCGCATTTGCTTGGGTTACAGAAAAGCTTAAACAAGAAGTCTCTATTCCTTTAGTGACCTGTAATCGTATTAATACCCCACAAGTGGCTGAAGATATTCTATCGTCAGGGCAAGCTGATATGGTATCGATGGCACGACCGTTCCTTGCTGATCCTGATTTTGTCGAAAAAGCAGCGCAAGATCGCGCTGATGATATAAATACCTGTATTGGATGTAACCAAGCCTGTTTAGATCATGCTTTTGTTGGTAAACGTGCGAGTTGTTTAGTCAATCCTCAAGCGTGTTATGAGACCGAACTGGTATTAACCCCGATAGCACAAAATAGAAAAGTGGCGATTGTGGGCGCAGGACCTGCTGGAATGGCGTGCGCTGTTGCTGTTGCAGAGCGAGGTTTTAGCGTCGATGTGTTTGAGAAAAATGACCACGTTGGTGGACAATTTAACCTTGCGATGCAAATACCGGGTAAAGAAGAGTTTAAAGAAACGATTCGTTATTTTACCCGTCGTTTAGAACAAACAGGTGTAAACGTAAAACTTGGTTATGCTGCAACGGAAGATGATTTAGCTAACTATGATGAAGTTATTATCGCAACGGGTGTTAAACCGCGTATTCCGCCTATTCCTGGCGTCGATAATCCTAAGGTTATCGATTATCAAACCTTGATCAGAGATAAAGTACAGTTAGGACAAAAAGTCGCTGTTATTGGTGCTGGTGGTATTGGGGTTGATGTATCTACCATGCTAACTGAGCCTGAAAATCAAAATCTTGATCAATGGCTTGAAGAGTGGGGGATTGATAAAACATTGACTCATGAAGGTGGATTATTACCGCATGATGAATACATTAGCCCGCGACAAGTATGGTTAATGCAACGAAAACCGGGCAAAGTCGGTAAAGGCCCAGGCAGAACAACAGGCTGGATTCACCGTAGAACATTAGAAAAACGCGGTGTTGAACTGCTTGGTGGGGTTAGCTACGACAAAATCGATGATGCTGGATTGCATATTACCGTTGAAGGACAATCTCGAATATTAGATGCCGATAATATTGTTCTTTGTACAGGGCAAACATCGGTTGAAGAACTGTCAGAAAAGCTCACCGAGCAAGGCATTAATGTTCATGTGATTGGTGGTGCGGATGTTGCCGGAGAGGTCGATGCTAAACGGGTAATTCGTCAAGGTGTTGAGCTGGCTGCAAAGTTGTAATTAAGTGAGCATAAAATAAAGAGTAGTTAAAAAGAAAGGATGAGGTAATGTTTACCTCATCCTTTTTATTTTACTCTACGGTTACTTTCACATATTTGATGTATGCATTTCTTAAACGTTGAGTGTTTGCTTTAAAGTAAGCAGGAGAAAGTCGGCCACGGTTCTCATATTGACGAACAATATTATGCTGAAGATCCGATGAAGCCCCTAAACCAGAGTTTAAGTTATTGTGGCTTTCACCGACGCGTGTTTGTAATGAGTATACAAACTGATCGATACCACGTACCTGTACATAGTCAGGCTTCATATCACGCCAAGGTGTTAATGGGATGGCAATACTAACGGCAACAAAGTCTTCATATTCACTACTATCTTTTGCCTTGGAAGTTAGGTAGTTAATGCTTAATTTAGTATCTCCTAACCAGTGGTTAGACGTTACACGCGCACCGACATCACCTTGGAAATATTCGCCTGCTTGAAGGCCTAATTGCCAGTTATATTCTGGAAGTGAATAGGTATAGTTAGCTAATACACTTTGTTTATCTGCAATTTTTCTTCCTCGAGCATCATATTCATCTTTAGAAATGAATTTACTCGCTTCAAAACCCAGCATGTGATCGCCTTGTGGTGAGTACCATTGGGTTTCATTTATCCCTCCCCAGTAGCCGCCCATCATATAGCCACCACTAAATTGAGTAATGATATTTTGTGGCAGTTTAAATGCTTGATGAATAAGTGCGCGGTCAAGCTTGTTTTCAAACGCTTGTTGATGCCACAAGCCACCTTGGTCAAAATCGTCACTATTATCAATAGGTACCATATAACGTAGATCAACAGCGGCACCTTGCCATAGTGGGGTATAAAGGTTGGCAGCAAGTGCGAGAGAATAATCAAAGAAGCCATATTCTGTTGCTGTTCGGTGATTTAATGCGGGAGATAAAATCACTTGGCTACGACCAAAACCGCTATTCATGGTTTGGTATAACCAAGTCGTTTGGTCAAAGTTAGGCTTTGCACTTATGGTGTTAAAGCTAAGTTGCTTACAAGGGATATCTGATTGAATGAATTCACGATAACATTGGGTTTCCGTGTTTACTGCAAACATTGGTAATCCGTTAGTCAGTAAAATTAGCTCAACACTTTGTTCTTGGTTTTGTTGGATGTTAGCTTTGCTATCTGAATTTTTAATGAGTTTAGCAAGATCACTAAAGACTCCATCGCCAGCTTTGCTAGCAATAATACCCAGAGCAACACCTACACCATCAATTTGGTTATGGTTATAACGACGGTTTTCTAACGCAATAACCATTTTATTATTACGATAGCCGACATTTAAATTAATAAAGCCTTCTTCTTTTAACGCATTGATTAAGTTTGCAAGGCTTGCAGTACTTGCTTGCGCCAATTGTTGATTAATCTTTTTGGCTAATTGCTCATTCTTACTGGTGGTAAGATTAAGTGCTGTATTATCGTTATAACCCATTAAAGGAACAGAAAAATTAACGCCCCATACATCCTGCTCACTGCGCTCATGCCCTGTATAAACTTGGTAATCAAGGCTTAATTGACTGCCCCAAGGTAATAATCCCTGAGGTGTGAACAACTTAGCATTGCTGTTAAATTCAGCTGCATCGTATTCAGCGGTTAATTGCATAAACGAAAGCGGTTGCCACTCAGCGCCAGCAAAAGGGCCATTCATAATGCCATTAGCAAGTACTGAACTGCCGTAACCACCGCTTAAGCGTAGCGATAAGCTGTCAAAGGTTTTATCGGCCACAATGTATTTAGTATCAAAATTATTGGCAGCGCCACCAATATCCTGCGCACCAATAGCGACATTGAACCCTGTAAAGTCATAAACATAAGGTAGTTGAAATTTTGCTGACGCCGATAAATCACGGATTCCACCGTCTTTTTCTGTATATAAATTAGTATCGTAAGTTTTGGTAACAATACGACCACCGACTTCTAAATAAGGAAATAACCCTGTGGCAACGAACCAATTATCGAGCTGGCTAATGGACTGACGATAAGGCACACCTTGGTGGAAAGAAAGACTAATGTCGCCTGCTTTAATCACTTGAGCATTAGGGGTAAACATTAAGCCGGTATAACTTTGGCTTGATGGGAGAATATCAACAGATGAAGCGTGAACCTGTGGTGAGGTGAATGCTGCCAATATGCTTAATGTTAATAATGAATGAGGTATAGAAGGGAGTGAATTCATGATCGACTTCCGTGTAGCAAGATAAAAATATCGCATATAAAAGAAACAACAAAAGGCACCCGAAGGTGCCTTAATTTTTTATAGTAGTGATTAGTTACCAGTACCACCGCCTGATGAACCGTCACCGCCACCAGTACCACCGCCAGTACCACCAGTAGGAGTAGCGTCTGGATCTTCTGGTTTATCTGGTACTTTTGATTCTGCTGGTTTTTTGATTGCTTCATCTAAAGCAGGGATTTTTTGAATATCTTCTATCGTCTCTGCTTGTGTAGCTGTCTTAAATGTATTTTCATCAGCTAAGATTTTAGCTAACTCAACATGAACAGGTTTACCGTCTTTACTTGTTGGGTAATTTGGGTGCTCTGCTAATGTAGCTTCTGCAAGTAATTTAGTGACTTTCGTCACGTCGTCAGTTGAGGCATTTGGCTGTGCGGCTAACGTATCAGCAAGAACATGTGTTGTTGCAATTAATTTACTATGAATATCAGTAAAATCAGAGTTTTCAGCTAATTTCTTCACTGCACTGTCAGTATCTCTCAATAGATCAGTCACAGAAATGCCGCAGGTATTTGCGATTTCACCTAAACCTAAATCTTCTAGTACTTGACTTGCTGTTGCTTCGTCGTAAGCATTATCACCAAGCTTATTAGCAATCAGTGTTGATAATGGAGAAGCTGTCGCCGCCTCACCTTTTTTGAACAATCCTTTAGGAGCTTTTAATTCTAAAGTTGGTAAGTATTTACCATTAGATGTGTCTTGGGGAATAACTTTACCGTCAGGCTTAAATGTGAATGAACAGTTTTCAGGCGCATTAACGAATGCTTCATCAGTTGTTTTAACGAAACCATCATAGTTGGTTAAACCAACAACCTTGTCACCATTTCCACAGTTATAGCTTCCCTGAATACCCCAAATAGCACCATCAAAAGCTTGTACTGATGCTGATGTCACTTCAGGTGTAACGCTGTTGTTATTGTCACTACCACAGCCCGCGATGATAACGCCAGCAATGATGGTTGATAATAATTTGATCTTCATATTTATTCCTTATTTATGAAGCGATACATTTAATTAAATGAGTAATGGGATTATTCAGCAATTACTTGCGTTGAAGTTTCAATATCAAGCGATGGTGAAATAATGTCGACACGACGGTTCTGTGCACGACCTTCCTCGGTTTGATTTGATGCAACAGGATCTGATTCACCACGACCTTGAGCAATGATGCGTGTGCTATCCAGATTTAGATGTTGACGAAGCGCGTCTGCAACCGCTTCTGCACGTTTAACTGATAAGGTTTGGTTATAAGCTTCAGAACCACGGCTATCGGTATGACCCACAACATAGATTTTTGCGGCATCTTGCTCTTTTAAGCGCTGTTCAAAAGGTGCAAGTTTTGCTGCGTCACCCGTTGTGATGGTGCTGCTATCAAAAGCGAAAGGGACTGTCAGTCTAAGCTCTTCAAGCGTGGCGATAGTGACTTGATTAACATAGATTGGTTCTTCAACAATAACGGGTGCTGGCGCGCCCCAATGAAAAGCTAAACCTAAACCTGCAAAGTGAATATCAGGGCCAGCAACATCGTTGTAGTATTGGTACTCTACACGAGTCGAAACATTCTTATTTATGAAGTATTCAAGGCCAGCTCCCGCTGTAGGTGACCAACCGTTATCACTGTTAGCGACACCAGAACCAATTGCATTCCAGTCGTAATAAAAAGCACCCGCTTTAGCGAAGATATCAACGCTATCAGAAATTGCATAAGAGAACTTAGTAACAAGGTCAGCACCTTGCGCTTCATAACTCCCCTGTTTGTTATCTAATTTGGCATTACCTAAATGAGTGTAGCCTGTTTCTAAAGCAAACCAAGGCGTAACTTGATAACCCGCAAACACACCACCGGCAAAATTAGTATCTTCTAATTTTGTTACAGAGGTAACAGCATCATCCATGTTTGTAATGTGGCTGGCACCTACGCGCGCGCCGACATACCAAGGGTTATCTGTTGATGCATGTACGGAATTGGATACAACTAGAGCAAAGGGGATCATTAAAATGATTTTGTTCATTATTGCCACCGTATTTAAAAGAAAGGTTATATAGAAATTCAATTATTAAACGAGGAGTATATATTTTGTTGCATATCGCGGGGAATGTATTTTTTTGCTTCATCAGTTTTTTTGCTTAAAAGTGATAACAACATCACAACAAAAAAAGTCGCTAACACTATTTTAATTAATTTGTAACATATTTTATGTTCTTATTTGTCAATAATTTAGTTGTAAAATTAGCTTTTGGTGCAAAAAAGTGCGATCTGCAACTTGTTTATGAAAAATTGTTGAATATATAAGTGTGCTAATGCATTATCATGCGCAAAATCGACACAAGGATGAGGGCGATTTAATGCTTTCATTCATCCTATTTGAAAGCATATGAGGAGCTGTAACCTTAGGGCGGTAGCATTCTTATTGGTTTGTTGGTTTGTTGGTTTGTTTGTAATGTTAGGCACTTCTTTTTTTACTCATTTTCTCGCTGTGAGCTCACCATGACGTTATCAAGAAAAATCATATCTACAATTTCAGTTACCTTATTACTGACTGGTTGTAGTATTCCAGGTTCAAATATCAATATTGATAATAAACAGGTGGTCGCTACGGGCTCTGAAGATACAGCGTTAGATAATATAAATGTTTATCCATTAACCGCCACAACGGTAAGCCAATATAAAAATACCCCAATTTCAGCGCGTACCAATAACACGCTTGAGAATGAATTAAAGCATTATGAGTATCATATTGGTCCGGGAGATATTTTAAATGTCACTATTTGGGATCATCCAGAACTAACCATTCCAGCAGGCTCTTATCGAAGTGCGAGTGAAGCGGGTAACTGGGTGCATGCTGATGGCACTATTTTTTATCCTTATATAGGTAAAGTAAAAGTGGCAGGTAAAACCGTTACCCAGGTACGTAAGGAAATTGCCCGTCGATTAGCCGCTTATATTGAAGCACCACAAGTTGATGTAAATGTCGCCTCGTTTCGTTCTAAAAAAACCTATGTTACGGGTGCTGTAAAAAATCCTGGGCCGCAAGCAATAACCAATATTCCATTAACACTGCTTGATGCAGTGAATAAATCGGGTGGTTTAGCAAAAGATTCTGATTGGCGTAACGTAACCTTGACGCGAAATGGCAAAGATCAGCAAGTTTCCTTGTACGCTTTAATGCAACGTGGTGATTTAACTCAAAACCGTTTATTACAAGATGGCGATATCGTTCATGTGCCAAGAGATGACGCGCAAAAAGTCTTTGTGATGGGCGAAGTGAACAAGCCGCAGTTGTTAAAAATTGATCGTGCAGGTATGAGCTTAACAGAAGCTCTCAGTAATGTGGGTGGCATTAATGAATTAGAAGCCGATGCGACTGGGGTCTTTGTTATTCGTTCAAAAGAAACCACCAAGCCTAATGATCCTATTGCAGACATTTACCAGTTAAATATTAAAGATGCGACTGCACTTGTTATTGGCACTGAGTTTGATTTAAAACCTTACGATATTGTTTATGTAACAGCAGCGCCAATTACACGTTGGAATCGTGTTATTAAACAATTACTACCGACTATTACCGGATTTAATAGCTTAACTGAAGGTGTTAATCGTTTTGTCGATTTGAAGTAGATAAAACAAAACGTCGAATTTTAAAACTGCAGTTAAATAAACCTATATTGACTCGAATGGAAAATGATTCATGAGTTTAGCTCAAAACTTAACGAACAAAGCGACTCCTAATAATAGTGATGAAATAGATCTTGGTAAGCTATTTGGTATATTAGTTGATAACCGTTGGAATATTATTGTTATCACCTTACTCTTTACTTTTATTGGTATTATTTACGCACTTCTTGCAACACCAATTTATAAAGCCGATGCCTTGATTCAAGTGGAACAAAAAAGTACAGGTATGCCAGCCCTTGGTGGCGATATGGCTGATCTTTTTTCTTCCGAATCAACGGCTACCACTGAAATAGAAATTATTAAGTCTCGTATGGTATTAGGCGAAACTGTCGATAAGCTGAACTTAACGATTGTTGCTACGCCTAATTACATGCCCGTTATCGGAAAAGGTTTGGCAAGACTAACTGGAGACAGCGAATCCATCGCTGTTTCTCGATTCCTTTTACCCGATTCAGCGCAACAAAATGGTTATGTGCTAACTGTTACTAACAGCAAAGACGGTGATTACACGTTAGCGAATGCAGATGGTCGAGAAGTCCTAAAAGGACAAGTTGGCAAGCTGGCTGAAAACAAAGGTATTAGTATATTAGTCACCGATGTGAACGCAAAAAATGATGCGACGTTTACCTTAAGTAAAATTAGCAGACTGGATGCGATTCAAGGTTTACAACTTGATTTATCTGTGAGTGAACGAGGAAAGCAAACAGGTATTCTGCAGCTTTCAATGACGGGTGAGAATCGCACTAAAATAAAAGAGATATTAAATGACATCAGTCAGAATTACTTTTTACAAAATGTAGAGCGTAATTCTGCCGAAGCTGAAAAAAGTTTAGTGTTTCTTAAAAAACATTTACCTGAAATTAAAACCCAATTAAATAATGCTGAAGACAAACTTAATCATTATCGTCAGTTAAATGAATCAGTTGATCTTAATTTAGAAGCGAAATCCGCGTTAGAAGTGATGGTAAATGTTGAATCACAATTAAACGAACTGACGTTTAAAGAAAGTGATATTTCACAGCGATTTACGAAAGAGCACCCAGCATACATCGCTTTATTGGATAAGCGTAAAACCTTGTTATCAGAAAAAGCACGTTTAAATAAACGTGTAGAGAAACTGCCGAAAACACAGCAAGAAATTTTACGTTTAACCCGTAACGTTGAAGTAAATCAGCAAATTTATGTTGAATTGTTAAACAAAGTTCAAGAGCTGAGCATTGTAAAAGCGAGTACTGTGGGTAACGTGCGTATTCTAGATTCAGCACAAAGCTATTCACAGGCAGTTAAACCGAAAAAAGCCTTAATTGTTGTTCTTGCAACACTGCTAGGCGGCATGTTGTCGGTTGCAATAGCTTTACTTCGCGCAGCTTTCCATAAGGGAGTTGAAACGCCAGATCAAATTGAAGAAATTGGCTTGCCTGTTTACGCTTCAATTCCATTATCTGACTCACAAACCGATCTGCTGAAAAAGCAAAAAGGTAAAAGCTTAACAGTAGAGCAAACCTTGTTAAGTGTTTATAACCCCGCGGATTTATCGGTTGAAGCACTGCGTAGCTTACGTACAAGCTTGCACTTTGCGATGATGGAAGCAAAAAATAATGTGCTAATGGTATCAGGCCCTAGTCCTGGTATTGGTAAGTCATTTGTATCTGTAAACCTTGCCTCAGTGATTGCAAAAGCGGGCCAAAAAGTATTAGTGATTGATGCTGATATGCGAAAAGGTCGCATGGAAACACAATTATGTACAGATAATAAGCCTGGTTTATCTGATTACTTATGTGGCAAGCAAGACTTTAGCAATATTGTCCGTGAAACAGGTGTGAACGGTTTAGAATTTATACCTCGTGGTGATACGCCGCCAAATCCATCAGAGTTATTAATGCACCCACGTTTTAAAGCACTGATTGAGTGGGCTGGGCAGCATTACGATATGGTGATTGTTGATACACCACCTATTTTAGCGGTAACTGATGCTGCTATTGTTGGTGCTCATGTAGGAACTACCTTATTAGTGGGAAGATTTGAGCAAAATACCGTTAAAGAAATCGAGGTTGCCAAACAACGCTTTGAACAAAACGGCATAGAAGTGAAAGGATTTATTCTTAACGCAATTGTCCGTAAAGCAAGCAGCACCTACGGCGGAAATTACGGTTACTATAATTATAGCTACGAGAGTAAGTAATTATTAAGCGTTTCAATTGAAAGAATATGGTATTAGACGCTTTCAGCTTAGGAACTATAATTAGGATTGTATTGAGTTTTATCTTTTTCTTAACCTATTGATTATGATTGTTTATTTTGCTCTTCTCTAACTTTTTTAATTGATTGTTATTTCTAGAGAGTGAGCATTTGGAATAGTTAATTGAAAAACATCTATACTAGTTACTAATAATTATATTTATGTGGAATATGTTTATTTCACGTTCAGCTTAGTATCATAGACTATTCCATCATTTAAAAATTAGAAAGTAGATTAAGCTAAAAGGTTGTTATGATTATATATACCTCTGGTGTTTTTGACTTATTACATGCTAGTCATGTACGTGCCCTAAAAGCTGCAAAATTTCAGGGCGGAGAAGATGCCAAATTGGTTGTTGGTGTTGCCACTGATGAAGATACAATGGCTTATAAACGTAAACCTGTTATTCCATATGAACAGCGTTTAAAAATGATTGAGTCGTTAGACTTTGTTGATAAAGTTATAACTGCACCATTATTTACCTGTGAACAGTTTTATAAACTATTCTCTATAGATATACACGTACAAGGTGAAGATGATGCTGGTGAAATAAATTACTATAAAGGAGGTAAAGATCTTGGTCTTATGAAATTCATTGGCCGGGATCCTATAGAATCAACGACATCATGTATTACAAAGCTAACTGAAATTGTAGGTGATGATTTTATAGTAGAGAATCTTGGCGGTGGTATTTCTAATATAACTTGGAAGGTAACATCCTACACTAATAAGAAACAGTATGTTTTAAAGTATTTACAATCATCAAGTATTGAGTCTTTTTCTTTAAGGCATGATTGTATCATTTTAGGCGGAACATTTGCTTTATATGAGTATATCGAAGGAACTGTTGGTCATGTAACTAGTGCTGAAATGAATTCTTATTTTGTTGATAGGCTTAGTTACTATGAGCATGGAGCGAGTATAAATCCGAAAACGTGTATCACAAGTATTGATTTATTTTTAAAATACGCAAAATTTGACTCTAGCTTAAAATTAGATATCAATTTGATTGATGAAGTTTTAGATAATTCTAAATGGTGTTGGTCTCATAATGATTTAGTAAGAGAAAATATCATCAAAACAACAGATGGAATTAAATTTATTGACTGGGAATTTGCGGATTATTCACCTGTTGAGATGGATGTTGCATCATGTGTTTTAAACGACGTTATAGATATTGATGATGTTGACTCTCAATACTTTAATTTAAAGTTTATTTACATCTTAGTATTACTCCAAGCTAAAGCATGGACTGGTTGGTACAACGTAAATATTGAAAAAAGAAACGATGAGATCATGAATTTCTATACTAATAAATTTAATTTATTTCAGTCGAAGTTGGATAAATTAAATGCTAGATAACGTTTTTAAATTCAATATGTACTTTGCATGTATTGTTGTATGGTTATTGATATCTTTATTGTTAGTAACAAAAAGAAAAAATAAAACAGCAACAAGTATAAATAATAATGTGATTGTATTTTCTTGTCTTTTGTTTACATCTGGACTAGATATAGGGTTGTTGTTGTTTCCACTAACTGAATTTCCCTCTTATAAAGGTATTGAATACCGTAATTTAAACCCTGTATCAATTGAATTGGGTTTTTGGGGTTTTTCTGTTTGGGGATTTTATTTTTTATCAACGTATTATTTTATTTTTATTGAACCAAAAATAAAATTATTTGATATTAAAGCAGTAAAGATTTTCTTTACTGGTTTAACAATTTTAACCTGTGCGTTTTCTGTTAACTTATTTGTTGATTTTTTTATCTACTATCAGGTAAAAATTTTTGGAGGAACGGTTTTTACGCGTGATGGAATAATAATTCTATCAGTAATAGTGATTGCCATTGGATATGCTTTATCTAAGAGTAATACAATATTAAAATTAATTAGTACATCTTCAGTATTCTTATTCATAATTACTGTTTTATTAGGATATGTTGGAATATTCCAAAATAATGGTAGCCATGAATTATTAAATATAATAAATACTGGAGTTTGGGGATATTTAAAGAATTTTAATCAATTCTTATTACCAATGAATAATTACCATTTGTTTTATTTATTTTGGTGGTTTTCTTGGGCTCTAATGGTAGGTAAATTTACAGCACAGTTTACACCCAACAACTTATCGGTGGGTAAATTATTTTTAGTCATGATATTTTTACCATCTTTACCATTGATTTTTTGGTTTTCAATCTTATATTTCTACAGTATTAACCCTAATTTATTGCAACCATATTTATTATATACAATGTTTGGTGTTGGAATTCTCTTTTTGATTAATTCATTAAGTGCAATATTCAACATAGTTAATGATATGATTAAATCGCTTTTAAGTTATAAGATAAATAAATCTTCCGGTTTGCTATCTTGTTTACTTATGATTTTATCTTTTACGGGGTATAGCGTAAAAAGTGGCAATATGACATTTTTGAAAATTGATTATATTGGAACAATAGTTACATTATTTTTATATTTTGTAGTAATACTAATGGTACGAAACTACATATATTCAAAACAATCATGTGATAGATTGCAATAAATGTATTATATAGAAAAATATATGACTACCAATTTTTAACCAATACTTTTAAATTAGTTCCTATACTTCAAGAAATTGAGGTATAGGAGCGAATCTTAAGCTTACAAAGAAAAAATAGGACCTATTCCCCTAAAAGCATAAAAACACAGTATTTGATATGCATATCAAAGCATTAGTGGTTTCCACTAGTGCTTTTTTATGTCTCAAATTTCAAGGAAACCGTCTCATGTGTCTAAAAAAACTGACAAATAAAGTTGAAATAATTCAACTTTGTTAAGTGTGATACTTAAGAATAAAGCACGATTGATTGTAATCAAGTCATAGAAAAAGGATTTTATTACCGATTTTAAATAACAGATTTAAGTTAAACCGCGTTACATACCTACCGTTAATATCATATTAAAAGTTGGCCGCTATATGAATTATGCTTACCTGTTTGTATTTATAACGTCATTCATTACGTTATTTATCATGCGAAAAGTAGCAAAGAAAATTGGCTTAGTCGATAAGCCAAATGCGCGTAAGTTACACCAAGGTGTTGTCCCACTGGTTGGGGGCATTTCTATTTACCTTTCATTACTCGTGGGTTTTCTTCTTTTCTTACCATCAAGTTTAAACCAAGAGTTATACCTACTTTGCTCTGCTATTTTAATCGTGCTCGGTGCATTAGATGACTACTACGATGTCAGTTTTAAAATTCGCTTATTAGTCCAAGCTGGCATTTCACTGGCTATGATTTTAGTCGGTGGGCATAGCCTTCACCATTTAGGCTTTTTAATGGGCAGTGAAACCATTGCGTTAGGTGAATTTGTTGGCGGCTTCATTACAGTAATTGCTGTTATTGGTGCAATTAATGCCTTTAACATGGTCGATGGTATTGATGGACTATTAGGTGGTTTAGCATCGGTTACATTTACAGCATTAGGTACTGTTTTCTTCATGAGTGGCAACGAGTACTTAGGTACGATCTGTTTCTTAATCGTAACTGCGTTAGTGCCTTATATTTTATTAAATTTAGGTTTCCCATTAGGTCGCCGCTTTAAAATATTTATGGGGGATGCAGGCAGCATGTTTATTGGCTTCTCTGTGGTGTGGATGTTGATACGTGGCACGCAAGAGTCAAGCATAGAGGCATTTAAACCAGTAACAGCGCTTTGGTTAATTGCCCTTCCGTTAATGGATATGGCAACGATCATGATCCGTCGTGTTCGTAAAGGTCATTCGCCTTTTAAACCCGATCGAGAGCATTTACACCATATTTGTCAGCGAATGGGGTTATCGCCATTAATGACGCTATGTGTAATTTGTTTGATGGCAAGTATTTGTGCGGTTGTAGGTCTTTGGGCTGATATGAGTGGTGTTGAAGAATCGACCATGTTTATTAGCTTTTTAATAACATTTTCTATATATTTTTACGTCATAAATCATATATGGGTGATAAGTAAAAAAATTAAGAATATATCACACTCATACTTAAGTTTAGTTCGGAAGCATAGATAAATATGATATATGTTTGGTTGATTTTATCGTTATTATTATGTTTTTTATCACTAAATAAAATAAAAAATAATAAATTATATATATTACCATTTTTTTATTGTTTCATTACTTGTTACAGCATTTTGGGTTTTGAAGTTTTTTCATATTCGATAGATGTACCCTTTGATTTATATTATGATATAAACCCTTATGATAATAAGTTCTATGTGTATATATTATCTTCTTGTATCCTTTTTATTTTTGGCTTTTCTATTTTTAATATTAAAGATAATTATAAATCGTCTTTTAATTATAACATTGATTTAAGTCGATATTCATTTTATTGTTTTTTTATTGTTTTGATTTCTTATCATATCGGTTACGGATTTGAAAATATATATTATAGACAAGGCTATACTATATCTGGCGATGGAGTTCCAATAATTAGAACAATATATACATTACTTCTTCCTATAGTTGCAATATTATTAGCATTTGATAAAAAAAGAATAAAGCGACATTTTTTACTTATAATTCTCGTCATAATGGTTTTAGGAAGTTCTAGTCGGAATGTAATAATGATACCTATATGTTACTTTATTGGTACCTATTTGAAAAATAGTAAGGTTTCTATTCTTCAAATAACATTTACTATCCTTATTTCTGTGCTATTACTTGGTGCTGTCATGGAATGTAGAAATAATCCCTATCAAGGGGTTGTTCCAAACCTACAGTATTTAATTGAAAATGGCATTAATATTAAGAAAATGTTTGAATCTATAAACTATCTTACAAGTTTTTCAGTTTTCGCTAATATGGCAGTAATTCAAAACTTTACCTTAGACTTAAACTCTTTTTTTATATCTATTAATCCATTGCCTTCGTCTTTTTTAAATATAAATAATATGGTTGAAAGTCAAAAAATAAATCAATATGCTCCATATCCTGCTTTTTCGACCATAGTGAAGTCTGGACCAGTATTTTTTTCTATATATTATATTAGTGCTGGTCTTTTATGGGGGGCAATATATAAATATATTAGCGATAAAAATTCTTTTATAAAGTTAATTATTTTAATTCTATTTTTAGTTTATGTGGTTATGAGTACTCAATATAACCTTAGAGGTGTAAATAGGTTAATATATTACTCTATGATAGTTATCTTTCTATATAAGATAAAAGCTATTTTAAATTTCAATCTTAAAAAATGGTAATAAAATGGAAAAAAAAGTTGGTCTGATTACATATCATGCATCTCATAATATAGGTTCAATGTTACAAACCTATGCGATGCAATATATACTGACGAATAAATATAATTGTCAAGTTGAAATAATAGATTTTTCAAGTAAAGCGCAGCAAAACATGTATTCATTATTTCCAAAAATTAACTCAAAGAATCAGTTGATTAAAAATGGAATTAACGCTCTAGCATATCCGATCTTAAAATCAAGATTTAATGATTTTGAATGGTTTATTGATGAGTATTTTAATTTGACAAGTGAAAGCTTTTCAACAACAAGCAGTTTAAAGTCATTATCTGGAAAATATGATTATATTGTTACTGGTAGCGATCAGATTTGGAATGTTAACTGCACTGACTTTGATGACGCATACTTTATTCCGTTTTGTGATAAGGCTAAAAAAATATCTTATGCGCCAAGTCTAGGCGGTAAAAATATACTAAAAGCAAACGTAGATCTTAGTAAATATAAAAAATTTATCAATGATATTGATTATATATCAGTTAGAGAAGTTAATGGTAAAAAATGGTTAGATGAGATATCAGGAAGAAGTTTTGATGTTGTTGCCGATCCTACAATTTTATTAGAAAAGGAAGTCTGGGATACATTAGTTCCCGAACGAGAAATTCAAGGTGATTATATTTTCTTCTATGGTGTTCCTTTTAGTCCTAAGACCTATGATTATGTAAAAGAAATATCTAAAAAGCTAAATATGCCTGTTGTAATGTTAGATGCTAAATCATATATATATAAATATAACTATACAAAAGGTTTTACTCTCTCTAAGAGATCTAGACCAAATGATTACTTAGGTCTTATAAAATATTCAAAACTTGTAATTACTACCTCTTTTCATGGTTCTATTTTTTCTTCTTTATTTAACAAAGACTTCTGGGCGGTAACCTTTAAAGAAACAAATCCAGATGACGATCGTATAAAAACATTACTTGGACAACTTAACTTATCTGAAAGATTGATTTACATTGAAGATCATGAAAATTACAATCTTCTTGAAAGTATCGATTATTTAAACTTCGATAAAGACCTATATGAGTTTAGAAAGAAAAGTTTTGCCTTCTTAGATAATGCATTAATGTAATTTAAAATAGTTAACTATCCTTGAATTTTTAAGGATAGTTAAAATAATGATAGGTCATATATGTCTCCTTTTTTTTCAATAATTGTACCAGCATATAATTGTGAAAAATCAATTGAAAAATGCTTAAATAGTATATTAAATCAATCTTTTAAAGATTTTGAATTGATTGTAATTAATGATGGTTCTACTGATAATACTTCTAACATTCTTACAAGCTTTAAAGATATAGTTGTTATAAATAAAGAAAATGAAGGTGTATCATCTTCAAGAAATATGGGTATAAATATAGCCCAAGGAAAATATACTATATTTATAGATTCTGATGACTGGGTAAGTGAAGAATATTTATTATCTACTCATGATGTTTTAGTTAAAAAAGAAATTGATATTTTATTTCTAAATTATTACTCTTTTTTATATGGGGCATCTAATACTAAATTTGTTGATAATAAGATAAATGAAGGCTTTTACAGTAAAGGCGATATTGTAAATGCTTTCTTAAATAGAGAAATTTCAAACTCACCTTGGGATAAGATTTTTAGAACATCAATAATAAAAAAATTGCAGCCTTTTTTTCCTGTTGCTATCTCTTTAGGAGAAGATTCTGTAGCAGTAAGCCGAGCTATTTTAAATGCTGAAGAATATTATGTAATGAATGAAGCATTTTATATTTATGAGTTTAATCACCAAAGTGTGACTAAATCATCATTATCTTATAAAAAATTAAATGATGTATATAAGGTCCTTATTCTTCTTGATGAAGTTTATAAAGATTATTCAAAAGATTACCATTACATGTTAATTAGACAAAGCATTTCATATATATCACTAATGCTTAGAAGTGAAATTAAGCATGATGAAATAGTTAATGTTTTCATTAAATCAATAGAAAACATTAGGCTTATATCTGTAAAAAATATTAAGTGGAAATTCCTTTTAACTCTTTTGAAGTTGATTAATAAATTTATAGGTAAGAAAGGGGTTTTATTTTTAGTTTCAAGGTTAAGGTTTAATTTATAAAATAATCATGAGCTTATATTTTAAAAACTCACTGTGGATTATGCTTGAAAAAATAGCACTAAATTTTGGAGGCCTTATTGCTTATGTTTTGGTCTCAAACTATTTGGGTCCAGATAAATTCGGTCTAATTTCTTTTGCTATATCTCTTACATTAATACCTATAACTATATCACAGTGGGGAGCTAATCATGTTGTATCAAACTATACACTAATAGATAAGAGTAAAAGCATATCAATTATATATGGTAGTCTGCATTTTAGAATATTAATTTTTATTACCTCATCGCTTTTAATTTACTTATTTCTTTTGTATAACAATAAAGGGCTGTATAATTCTAATGTTATATTGGTTTTTCTTATAAGCCATATATTTATCGGTCTCGATATTTATCAGTTTTATTTTTTATCTTCAAATAACTCTAAAATTAATGCTTTATCTAGCCTTCTATCACGGACAATAGCTATTTTACTAAGAGTTTTGTTTGTTTATCTTTCTCTAGAGGTTTATTGGTTCTCTTTTCCTTTTTTAGTTTTTGGAATAATAAATTTTTATATAAAATCAAGAAAGGTTAAGGGGTTAAATAATGAAATAAAAAAACCAATTTTAAAAGATTTTATTTTTAATGGTTTTCCTTATTTGTTATCATCCTTATTAACTATTGTTTACATGAAGGTTAATGACTATTTAATTATATCAATGGTCGATATGAAAAGTCTTGCAATCTATAATGTAGCTTTAACTTTGGGGTTTGCTTGGACTTTTATTCCTCAGTCATTCTCATTAAGTTTTTTAAATAAGGCGTTATCATGCAATAATTTCGATAAATCCAGAAAAGAACTTTTTAAGACTCATCTTTTTGTTTGCGCGTTATCAATACCTATAATAATATTTATTTTTTTCTTTTCAAAAGATATTATAGGTTTACTATTTTCTGACTCATACTCTAATGCAAGTGAAATATTACCACTTCTTTCTATTGCTGGCCTTTTCTCCATTTTAGGTGTTTTTAATAATAGGATAATTGGGTATTTTGAAGAAGGTAAAAGTTATTTGTATAAAAAGGTTTTTGTTACATCGATAATCTCCTTATTTATAGGTTGGTTTTTAGTTTCATCATATGGTCTCATTGGTGCTGTATATTCTTTATGTATAACTGAACTATTTAGCTTTACTGTGGCAAATTACTTTTTTAAAAGAGGCTTAATATTCAAAATACATTTTAACTTGAGGTGAAGATTATTAAACATTGTATCCTTATTCAATGTCATAGATTGAATAATTCTCTCATTTATAACTTAAACAAATTTAAAGATAACAATGATGTTGTTGTCATAATTCATGTTGATAAGAAGGTCGACATTGAAGAGTTTCTTTTTTTGGAATCTGATAATGTTAAATTTGTAGAGAATCGGTTCTCTGTTTCATGGGGGAGTGTAAGTCAAATATTGCTTACTATCGAGCTTTTAAAATATTCAATTAAAGAAGGTTTTGAATATGTCACTTTTATATCTGGTGATGATGTATTTATAAAGTCAATTGACCAATTCTCCCAATTTATCAGAAATAATATAGAAAAGGAATTTATTGGATTTACTAATGGTGATTTCTCGAGTCGTTACGAATATATCCATTATGATTGTTTTTTCGAAAGAAAAGGCTTTATAAATAGGCTGAAAAGAAAGTTTTATAAAGTTGCTTTTTCACTCGGATTATTAAAAAATAAAAGGGTAAAACCATTTAAAAAATTTTATAAGGGTTCTAATTGGTTTACATTATCAATTAGCTGTGTAACTTACATTCTAAAAAGAATACATGATGAACCTCAGGTTATTGATTATTTCAAAAATTCATTTTGTTGTGATGAGGTGTTCTTTCACTCAATAATAGCCAATAGTCCTTATTATGATTCTTTATACTCTAAAAATTTCAATGATAATAAGGCATCTCTTCGATATATTGATTGGGAAACTGGCCCTGATTATCCTAAAATATTAAGTTTTTCTGATTTAGATTCAAATTTCGATGATGATGTTTTTTTTATAAGAAAAGTTGGTGACGATATATCCATTGATTTTTTAAAGAATAGATTTGGTTAATTATGAAAAAAATTTTGTTTATTGGTGAGCTCCCACCATATTCATATCATGGAATTAGTTTGAGTAACCAAAGGATTCTTTCAGTTCTTAATGATAGATATTATATCCACAAAATCATTGATAAGTATGCTAATAAAGGGATGTTATTTTCTATACTCTCTATTTTGTACTTGGTGTCAATGTTGTTTTGTACCAAAGGAGGGTTCTCATATTTATACATTAACTTTCCAACGTCGAATTTAGGATTAGTAAAGTCAACTTTATTAGTACTTTTAAGTCGTCTTAAATGTAGGAATATTATAGTTGTAAGTCATTTACATCGGGGGGACTTTATTGAGTATTATAGTGCAAGTTTGATGTCAAAAATATTATCCAAAATATTTATGAGATTAAGCAATAATTGTCTTGTACTATCACGCACATCGAAAAACGAAATCGAGAAAGAAGGCTTTTCTAGTTCTAAGATTACTGTTTTACATAATACTGTTGATGTAGAAAGAACTATGCTTGATTTTTCCTTTAAGGAAAATTACATATATTCTCTTTCCAATTATGTTAAGTCAAAGAACTTAGATTTTGTGATCGACCTTTCGCTTGAGAATGCGAATGTAAATTTTTACCTTAATGGTTCTCCAATTGAATTGGATTATTTTCTCTATTTGAAAAGTAAATCACCAGAGAATTGCTTTCTTGGTGAACGGGTGGATGGTGTTGATAAATTGTCAAAAATTAAAAATGCAAAGTTTTTGATTGTTCCATCTTTTAATGAAGGAATGCCATTAATTATATTAGAGGCTCTTTCTCAAGGGACACCAGTTATTTGCTTTAATGTTGGTTATATTTCAGATTATTTAGGTGAAGACTATTTAGGTTTAGTTAATGATATTAGCTTTGAAGCAATGAATGATAAATTAAGCTCGTTGCTTGATCTTGATATAAATGAGTACGAAGAGTTATCTAAATACTCTTATGAACTGTTCTGGAGTAATTACTCTCCTGATATTATAAAACACGAAATTTTGAATGTTTTTCAGTAAATAAAATTGAAAAATAATCTAAGTTATATAGAGGATTTATGAAAAAAGCACTGATTACTGGTATTACTGGCCAAGACGGTTCATACCTAGCTGAACTATTGTTAGAAGAAGGTTATGAGGTTCACGGGATAATTCGTCGCGCATCGTCTTTTAATACTGAGCGTGTGGATGCTGTTTGTAATACGAACGATAATATCTACTTGCATTATGGTGATTTAACGGACTCTTCTAATCTTATTCGTCTTGTAAAAGAAATCCAGCCAGATGAAATTTACAATCTTGGTGCCATGTCTCACGTAGCAGTGTCTTTCGAGTCACCTGAATATGCGGCTGATGTTGACGCGATGGGCACTATTCGCTTACTCGAAGCAATCCGTATCAATGGCCTTGAGAAGAAAACTCGTTTCTACCAAGCATCGACATCTGAGCTTTACGGTGAGGTACGAGAAATCCCTCAGCGTGAAACCACACCTTTCCACCCTCGCTCTCCTTACGCTGTAGCAAAAATGTACGCTTACTGGATTACAGTGAACTACCGTGAATCTTACGGCATGTACGCATGTAACGGTATTTTGTTTAACCATGAATCCCCACGTCGTGGTGAGACATTTGTAACACGTAAAATTACACGTACGGTTGCCAATATTTCTCAAGGCTTAGAGTCTTGCCTATACCTAGGCAATATGGATGCGCTTCGCGACTGGGGTCATGCTAAAGATTACGTCCGTATGCAATGGATGATGCTACAACAAGAAGTGGCTGATGATTTTGTTATCGCAACAGGTAAACAAATCTCTGTGCGTGAGTTTGTTCGTATGTCTGCAAAAGAAGCGGGTATTGATCTTGAGTTCACAGGTAAGGGTGTGGATGAGATTGCAACTGTTACTGCAGTTGATAGTGAGAAAGCACCAAGCGTTAACGTCGGTGATGTGATTGTTCGTGTTAGCCCTAAGTTCTTCCGTCCTGCAGAGGTAGAGACCTTGCTAGGCGACCCAAGCAAAGCAAAAGAAAAGCTTGGCTGGACACCTGAAATTACCGTTGAAGAAATGTGCGCTGAAATGGTCGCTAATGACATTAATAAAGCAAAACAACACGCTCTACTTAAAGCCAATGGCTTTGATGTGTCTATTTCACTTGAAAACTAATGACGGTATCTGTTGTGAAAAAACGTATTTTTGTTGCTGGTCACCGTGGTATGGTGGGTTCAGCAATTGTTCGTCAATTATCTCAGCGTGACAACGTTGAAATCATTACGCGTACACGTAGCGAGTTAGATTTATTAAATCAACAAGCAGTCAGTGATTTCTTTGCTGAAGCACGTATTGATGAAGTGTACTTGGCTGCTGCAAAAGTAGGAGGTATTCATGCTAATAATACTTACCCTGCTGATTTCATTTATGAAAACTTGATGATGGAATGTAACATCATCCATGCTGCTCACCAGTATGATGTACAGCACCTGCTATTTTTAGGCTCATCGTGCATTTATCCTAAGTTGGCTGAGCAGCCAATGACCGAATCAGCATTACTTACAGGT
Source organism: Photobacterium angustum (assembly GCF_002954615.1). Classification (NCBI taxonomy): domain Bacteria; kingdom Pseudomonadati; phylum Pseudomonadota; class Gammaproteobacteria; order Vibrionales; family Vibrionaceae; genus Photobacterium; species Photobacterium angustum. Next base: position 566,784 of record NZ_MSCJ01000001.1, read on the forward strand.
ACGCTAGAAGCGACTAACGAACCGTATGCTGTGGCAAAAATTGCCGGTATTAAGTTGTGTGAATCGTATAACCGTCAATACGGTCGTGATTACCGCAGCGTGATGCCAACGAACTTATACGGTGAGAACGATAACTTCCACCCTGATAACTCACATGTGATTCCAGCCTTGATGCGTCGTTTCCACGAAGCGAAATTAAACAACGATAATGAAGTGGTGGTGTGGGGAACAGGTACACCAATGCGTGAATTCTTGTTCGTTGATGATATGGCTGCCGCTTCTATCCATGTGATGGAGTTAGATAATGAGACTTATCAAGCCAATACTCAACCAATGCTATCACACATTAATGTGGGTACCGGTGTTGACTGTACTATTCGTGAAATGGCAGAGACCATGGCAAAAGTCGTGGGCTTTGACGGTGATGTGGTCTTTGATAGCACCAAGCCGGATGGTACACCGCGTAAGTTAATGGATGTGAGCCGACTTGCTGATTTAGGTTGGCGTTATAGCGTGAGCCTAGAAGAAGGTTTAACGCAGACCTATCAGTGGTTCTTGGCAAACCAAGATAACTTTAGGAAGTAATCATGACACAACGGTTAGATACACATACATTCCAAACCGTTGTGGCACATACCCCACTTATTTCGCTTGATTTAATCGTTGAAAATGCAGAGGGCCAGGTGCTGCTTGGGCAGCGCCTGAATAAACCAGCACAAGGTTATTGGTTCGTCCCTGGTGGACGCGTATTAAAAGACGAAACCTTGTCGATGGCATTTGCTCGATTAACGAAAGAAGAGTTAGGGGTTGAGTTGCAACTGTCTGATGCGGCCTTAATTGGTCCATTTGAACATTTTTATGATGATAACTTCTCGGGTGATGACTTCACTACGCATTACGTTGTACTGGGTTATCGTCTAAAGCTTGATGTACCGCTGACGCACTTACCCAAAGAGCAGCATGGTCACTATCAATGGTTTGATGTGGCAACCTTACTTAATACTGACGATGTTCATCGTCATACCAAGCTTTATTTTCTCTAAACAAAAGAAGAACGGATTATGCTTCTACCTGTAATCATGGCAGGCGGCTCAGGTAGCCGCCTGTGGCCGTTATCCCGTACCCTTTATCCGAAACAGTTTTTAGCGTTAACTTCGAATGCAACCATGTTGCAGGAAACGGTTAAGCGTCTTGATGGTATTGACCATCAAGCCCCATTACTGATTTGTAATGAAGAGCATCGCTTTATTGTGGCAGAGCAATTGCGCAAAGGCGGGATGGATAATAGTGGGATTATCTTAGAGCCAGTTGGACGTAATACCGCTCCAGCTATTGCACTCGCAGCACTCAAAGCTGTAGTCAATGATGAAGACCCATTATTGTTAGTATTAGCGGCTGACCATGTCATTCAAGATACAGATGCTTTTTTAGCGTCAGTCCAACACGCTAAAGCAGAAGCAGAAAAAGGCAAACTTGTCACTTTTGGTATTGTGCCGACACATCCAGAAACAGGATATGGTTATATTGCTCGTGGTGATGCAATTAATAACAATGCTTATTATGTAAATGCTTTTAAAGAAAAGCCTGTTTTAGAGTTGGCAAAAAAATATGTCAATAGTGGTGAGTATTATTGGAATAGCGGTATGTTTCTTTTTAAGGCTTCCCGTTATTTAGCAGAATTAGAGAAATATTCCCCTGATATTTTAAAAGCTTGTCAAGCTGCTATTAATACAGCTACACAAGATCTAGATTTTACGCGATTAGATAAAGATATTTTTGAATGTTGTCCTGATGACTCCATTGATTACGCTGTAATGGAAAATACAAAAGATGCCGTTGTGGTGCCAATGGATGCGAACTGGAGTGATGTAGGCTCTTGGTCTGCATTATGGGAAGTCAATGAGAAAGATGCATCGGGCAATGCCACTCGTGGTGATGTGTTAGTTGAAAATACGTCTAACAGTTATATTTTCTCGCAGAATAAATTGGTTGCAACAGTTGGTGTAGATGACCTTATTGTGGTTGAAACCAAAGATGCGGTGCTTGTAGCACACAAAGATAAAGTGCAAGACGTGAAAGGTATTGTTGGTCAACTTAAACAAGCAAGCCGTTATGAATACTTGCAGCATCGTGAAGTGTACCGCCCATGGGGTACGCATGATGAAATCGCAGAAGGTGACCGATTCCATGTTAAGCATGTGATGGTCAAACCGGGTGAGCGTACAGCTACCCAAATGCATTACCACCGTGCTGAACATTGGGTGATCGTAAAGGGGACTGCCAAGGTAATTAATGGTGATAAGAGCTATTTACTGTCAGAAAATGAATCAACGTATATTCCTATTGGCTCTCCTCATTCGATAGCGAATCCAGGGCAAATCCCTTTAGAGTTAATTGAAGTACGCTCTGGTGCTTATTTATCAGAAGATGATGTAGTGCGTTTAGAAGATTATGGAGTTGGGTATTAATGAAAGTCAGTATTATTACAGCAACCTATAATAGTGCCAATACTATTATCGATACCCTAAAATCTTTAGAACAACAAACATATTCTAATATTGAATATATTATTATTGATGGCGCATCAAAAGATAATACATTAGATATAATTAAAGCTCATAGCTCTAAAGTTTCAACGATTATCAGTGAACCAGATAAAGGCATTTATGATGCGCTAAATAAAGGGATCAATGCAGCTACTGGTGATATTATTGGTTTTCTACATTCAGATGATTTATTTGCCTATCCTGATGCCGTAACTGATATTGTAAATACATTTTCGGCAAATAATTCAGATGCAATATATGCAGATCTTCAATATGTAAATAAAGATAATATTGATTCTGTGGTTAGATATTGGAAGTCTGGCTATTATCATATAAGCAAAATGAAAAAAGGTTGGATGCCACCTCATCCGACATTTTATATGAAACGTTCTTGCTATGAAAAATTTGGCTTGTTTGATTTATCATTCAAAATTGCTGCTGATTATGATTCTCTGCTTCGTTATCTTTATTTAAATAAGATATCAATGAGTTATCTACCTGAAGTAACGATTAAAATGCGTGTTGGTGGCGCTAGTAATCGAGATTTAAATAATATTATTTTAAAAACGAAAGAAGACATTCGAGCATTAAAAAATAGCAAGGTGCCTTGGGTTTCTGCATTAGCAATTAAAAATGTCTCTAAGATCCCTCAATTTTTAAAGAGATAAATTATGTTAAAAAGTGCGAGCGTTATTAAAGATTCAGGTATTCAATTTGGTACCAGTGGTGCTCGAGGATTAGTAGAGCAGTTCACTACTAATGTTTGTGCTGCTTTTACTCATGCGTTTATTAGTTCTATTCAATCACGGTTTGAATTTAAACAAGTTGCTATAGCGATTGATAATCGACCAAGTAGTTCGGCAATGGCACAAGCGTGTGCTAAAGCGGTTGAACAGTTAGGACTAGAGGTTATTTATTATGGTGTTATACCAACGCCAGCATTAGCGTATGTGTCAATGCAAGATAATATTCCTTGCATTATGGTCACGGGCAGCCATATTCCCTTTGACCGCAATGGTTTAAAGTTTTACCGCCCTGATGGTGAAATTAGTAAAGCGGATGAGCAAGCTATTTTAAGCTCTGAAGCTGAGTTTAAAACCATTACTGATTTACCTTTATTAACTGTGAGTGATAAAGCAGCAAGCCAATATATTGAGCGTTACACTTCTTTGTTTGATAACAAAATGCTAGCAGGTAAGCGAATTGGTATTTACGAGCATTCAAGTGCAGGACGTGACTTGTATACACCGCTGTTTGAAGCATTAGGTGCCGAAGTCATCGCTCTAGAACGCAGTGATGAGTTTGTTCCAATTGATACAGAAGCAGTATCTGAGGCTGATAAACAAAAAGCCAAAGTATGGTCTAAAGAGTTCAATCTCGATTTTATTTTCTCAACCGATGGTGACGGTGATCGCCCATTAGTTGCCGATGAAAACGGTGATTGGCTACGTGGCGATATTTTAGGTTTACTATGTGCTAACGCAATGGATATTGAAGCACTAGCTGTACCTGTAAGTTGCAATACTGCAATTGAGAGTTGTGAACGATTTAATCATGTGACTCGTACAAAAATTGGTTCACCTTATGTGATTGCTGAATTTGATGAGTTAGCTAAACAATATGATTCAGTGGCGGGTTTTGAAGCCAACGGCGGTTTTTTATTAGGCTCTGATGCATTAGTTAATGGTAAAGAAATTAAAGCATTACCTACTCGTGATGCGGTATTACCTGCATTAATGCTATTGGCAGAAGCAAAAGAAAACTCGATATACGAATTAGTGAATGCTTTGCCTCAGCGTTATACGCATAGTGACCGTATTCAGAATTTTGCAACGGAATTCAGCTTAAATATTTTAAAACAAGCAAAAGAAAATATTTCTCAATTTCTTAAAAAGTTAAATTTTGATGATATTAACGTTGAATGTGTTGATATAACTGATGGATTAAGAATTACTTTAGTTTGTGGTGATATTATTCACTTTCGCCCATCAGGAAATGCACCCGAACTTCGTTGTTATTCCGAATCAACTTCTGTTGAGAAAGCTATCTATTTAGTCAATCATGCGCTAGAAAACATTCAATTAATTAATCTCTAAGTTTGGATATAAAATGAAAATCGCTATTGCAGGTACAGGCTACGTTGGTCTGTCAAATGCTATGCTTTTAGCTCAGCATCATGAGGTTATTGCCGTAGATATTATTGAAGAAAAAGTAAGATTACTTAACGATAAAATCTCTCCAATAGTTGATAGTGAAATTGAAGATTTTCTTCAAAATAAAGCTTTAAACTTTACTGCCACGTTAGATAAAGAGCTTGCTTATAAAGATGCTGAGTATGTAGTTATCGCGACCCCAACTGATTACGATACTGAAAATAACTATTTTAATTCATCATCAGTAGAAGCTGTTATTAAAGATGTTATGGCAATCAATCCTGATGCAGTAATGGTAATTAAATCTACGGTACCTGTTGGTTATACCAAGCAGGTTAAAGAGCAGTTTAACTGTGAGAGTATTATTTTCTCGCCAGAGTTCTTACGTGAAGGTCGAGCTCTTTACGATAATCTTTACCCATCTCGTATTATTGTTGGTGAGCAAAGTGAAAGAGCTGAAGTTTTCGCGAATCTTCTTGTTGAAGGGGCAATTAAGAAAGATATTCCAGTATTGTTCACTGACTCAACAGAAGCAGAAGCTGTTAAGCTATTCTCTAATACTTACCTTGCTATGCGTGTTGCTTACTTCAATGAATTAGATACTTATGCGGCATCTAATGGCTTAGATTCACGCCAAATTATTGAAGGTGTTGGCTTAGACCCTCGTATTGGTAATCACTACAATAATCCATCATTTGGTTATGGTGGTTACTGTTTACCGAAAGATACGAAACAACTTCGTGCAAATTACCGTGATGTGCCAAATAACATCATTGGCGCAATTGTTGATGCAAACACCACACGAAAAGATTTTATTGCAGATTCTATTATTGCGAGAAATCCTAAGCGTGTTGGTATTTACCGATTAATTATGAAAGCGGGTTCGGATAACTTCCGAGCATCAAGCATTCAGGGCATCATGAAGCGCATTAAAGCTAAAGGCATTGAAGTTGTTGTTTATGAGCCAGTGTTAAAAGAAAAAGAATTCTTTAACTCTTTAGTGATTGAAGATTTAAATACCTTTAAACAAGAATGCGATGTGATTGTGTCTAACCGCATGGTCGAAGAACTTTCTGATATCGCAGAGAAAGTGTATACACGCGATTTATTTGGCGCAGACTAAATTACGGATAATTGATTAAAATGAATAACAAAATAAAAAAAGCTGTCATTCCAGTGGCAGGGCTAGGCACTCGTATGCTTCCGGCAACCAAAGCAATTCCAAAAGAAATGCTGCCGTTGGTGGATAAACCGCTTATTCAATATATTGTGAATGAGTGTGTAAATGCGGGTATTAAAGAAATTGTATTAGTGACGCACTCTTCTAAAAACGCGATTGAAAATCACTTTGATACCTCATTTGAATTAGAAGCAACGTTAGAAGCGCGTGTTAAACGTCAGCTGTTAGATGAAGTTCAAGCAATTTGTCCGAAAGACGTAACCATTATGCATGTTCGTCAAGGTCAGGCAAAAGGTTTAGGCCATGCTGTATTATGCGCTAAACCGCTTGTCGGTGATGAACCGTTTGCCGTTGTGTTGCCTGATGTGATTTTGGATGAATACACCGCCGATCAAAGTAAAGAAAACTTAGCGGCGATGATCAATCACTTTGAGCAAACAAGTGCTAGCCAAATCATGGTTGAGCCTGTACCAATGAGTGATGTGTCAAAGTACGGTGTAGTTGACTGTAACGGCACTGAGCTCAAAGCCGGTGCGTCTTGTCCTATGACGCGTATGGTCGAAAAGCCTGCCATTGAAGATGCGCCATCTAACCTTGCAGTGGTTGGTCGTTATGTTTTATCTCATAACATTTGGGATAAGTTAGCGATGACACCACCAGGTGCGGGTGATGAAATCCAGCTAACTGATGCTATCGACATGCTAATGCAAGATGAAACCGTAGAAGCGTTTCATATGACAGGTCGCTCTCACGATTGTGGTGACAAGCTAGGCTACGCGAAAGCATTTGTTGAATACGGTATGCGAGATAAAGCATTAGGCGAAGCCTTTACTGCTTACATTAAATCACTCAATGATACCTCGTTTACTGATGGTTTAGATCTAACACCATTAAGTGAAAAAACAGACGCGTAATTATCTGTATAGCTTAAATAAAACAGCCCGATATTATTAGTACTTAATAATATCGGGCTGTTTTTGTTTGGGGCTAAAGCTGTCAATTGAATCGGTTTGCGATAATTTATCTATTCAAAATCAATGCACATTTTGCTGAATGTTAAGTACTAGTTAGCCTTACTTACATAGGGCATTATTTTACTCAAATGTCGTTAGCTTTGTCGTGATGGCTTCGCAATAATAACCACGAGTTAATTTGTAAGCAGCTAGATTAATATTTGTTCTTTCTTGTGTTTTTAACTGAATCAAACCTGAAATATGTGGTTTTTAATCAGAGTCAAATCCATAATCAATATTCTTTGTGAGTATAATCACAATTCAATGTAATATGAATTGATAGCATTCATCACATTATTTTCTATTAGAACGTTTTCAGGTTTTGCAATGACAAAAACAAATCGCAACCTCCTGACATGGATTAGTTTTTTATCATATGCGCTAACAGGCTCATTGATTATCGTCACTGGTATCGTAATGGGGGATATTGCTAAGTATTTCAGCTTACCAATATCAAGCATGAGTAATACCTTTACCTTTTTAAATACGGGTATCTTAATATCAATTTTCCTCAATGTATGGTTGATGGAAATAGTACCGTTGAAACGCCAGCTCATCTTTGGTTTTTGTCTCATGGTCTTGGCTATTTTAGGGCTAATGCTTGGACATAACTTGGCAGTTTTCTCTGGCTGCATGTTTGTATTAGGTGTGGTGAGTGGTATCACCATGTCGATTGGTACCTACTTAATCACCCATATCTATGAAGGTAAGCAACGCGGCTCTCGTCTACTGTTTACAGACTCATTTTTTAGTATGGCAGGGATGATTTTCCCAATAATTTCTGCCGCGGTTCTGGCTCATCATCTTCAGTGGTACTGGGTGTATGTGGCTATCGGTATTATTTATCTAGCGATTTTTGTGCTGACGTTATTTGCTGAATTTCCTGTACTGGGTAAAAAAGACGAAGAAGAGTTTGAAGTCATCCCTGAAAAAGAGAAGTGGGGCTTAGGCGTTGTGTTCTTAGCGATTGCGGCCTTATGCTACATTCTTGGTCAGCTCGGTTTTGTTTCTTGGATCCCTGAATACGCGACAAAACAGCTTGGTATGTCGATCACCGATGCGGGTCACTTAGTCAGTTACTTCTGGGGCGCATACATGGTTGGTATGTGGATCTTTAGTGCTATTTTGAAAAAGTTCGACCTACAGCGTCTTGTGATGGTGCTATCGGCATTAGCGACAGTATTAATGTATTGGTTTAATAAAGATACTGACGCGAAAACATTACTGTATGTGATCTCTATTCTTGGCTTCTTTAGTAGTGCGATTTACACATCTATTATTACGCTAGGCTCACAGCAGACTAAAGCATCATCACCGAAGTTGGTGAACTTCATTTTACTTTGCGGCACTATCGGTACTATGTTGACGTTTGTGGTAACCAGCCCAATCGTGGAGAGCTTTGACCCACATGCGGCATTAGTTACAGCTAACGGTTTGTATGCGGTTGTCTTCTTGATGTGTTTCTTGGTCGGATTTGTTACTAAACACCGTATCCATGGTCACGCTGACGCGGCATAAAGGAATAAAGCCACTATGGTTAATCATGGTGGCTTTTTAGTAATGCATTTCTCAAAATATGAATATTATGTATCTGACTTAAATTCAAGTTGCCAGCATCCAACAGAAATAAAACGATCAAATTTAAAACCGACATTGTTGTATTCCCCAACTAGATTAAAGCCTAACGCTTCATTTAGGCGAACACTTGCGGCATTAGGGAGTGCGATGAGAGCCATCACATTTTTAATGCCTATTGCTTTTAACTGTGTGAGCAAAGCTTGATACAAGGCTCTACCATATCCGCCACCAATATTCTGATTTGATATGTAGATGGTGGATTCTGCTGTATAGCGATAGGCACTTTTTGTATGCCAAGGACTCGCATAAGCAAAGCCGATAATGTCTCCATCCTTCTCTAAAACAAGCCATGGATAAGATGTGTCTTGTATTTTGCTTATCCGTTCACGCATCTGGTCCTCTGTCAGCTCTGTTTCTTCAAATGTGATTATCGTTTCGTTGACATAATAGTTGTAGATCTTAGCGATAGCACCTGCATCATCTTTATTGACTGTCCTTATATCCATATTGATCCCTCAAGTATCTAAGTAAGCGTGATTATATTGAGTTAGTTACTATCATATAAAATAGTGGCAGAAGCGAAATGGAGCTGGCAATATTAACCACTTATACTAAATAATAGAATAAGATAAAAGTATCTTTATTAATAGTCGTTATGTGAGGCTTTATATTTTAGATTTTTCTATTATATAGATAAAAATTAGTCCTTATTTTTAAGATATTTAAAGCCACGTTTACTTGTAATGCTTAATCTAACCTCTTTAATTTAAAATTATTCAATTCGCCGATATAAAAAATATTTTAAATTTTTATGATGAAATTACTTTTTGATAAAAAGACTCTGCGGTATTGGTTAAATATAGCATCCTGTGTAAGATGAATATGATTAACTACCACAAATATATTACTTTCAATTAGAACAGACTTTAGGGATAAGGGGATTGATGAACATAGCTAAACCTTTTTATACATAAATAAAACTCTCCCTTATTTATTGATATTAAACTTAACTATTTATTCATTAAGCTTAATTATAACCGTGCTGTTGTTAATAACTGTTGATTAATATTGGGTTTATTTTTATATAAAAAGTAAGTTAAAAAATATTAATAGCTTATTGTTAACTTTTAATTTAACAATATATAAATGAAGGTTCTTGTTTGATATGACGTATTGTGATTACTTTTAATTACTTGCTATTAATTACTTGCTATTAATTACTTGCTATTAATTACTTGCTATTAATTACTTGCTATTAATTACTTGCTATTAATTACTTGCTATTAATTACTTGCTATTAATTACTTGCTATTAATTACTTGCTATTAATTACTTGCTATTAATTACTTGCTATTAATTATTGGTTATTATTTTAAATTTTTATTTATATTTTTGTGAGTAATTATTGGAACCACATGGGTGTGGTGTTGCATATAATATCTTTAAGGTATAATATTGATTTTATAAATTTTAGTTTTTTTATTTTTTAAGCTTACATTGTTATTAATTTAAAACTACTAGAGTATCGAATTTAATAACTTCAAGTTTATAAAGCGTTGTTTTATTGGGAGGGGTGGCTGTGAAAATAAAATGTAAAGAATGTGACAGCCTTGATATATCAAGAGTACACCGTACGCTAATTGAAAGAGTCTACTTAAAGAAAAAGTATTCTTGTTATAATTGTGGAGCCTTAATTAGAGTTAGACGAAATGAGTCAAAAAAGTAAAAAAGCTATTCAAGAGATTGTCAAAAAAAAAGCTCTAATTATCTTACTGAAAACAAGAAAAAAACTAGTTGAAAAAATAGCTGAACGTAACTAATTTTTATTTTATTGTCATAAGGTTATTTAGCTTAAGATAAGGCTACTTAAAAATAGCTCTCGTTATAAAAACCGCCACTATTGTGGCGGTTATATTTTTAAATAATATTGTATAAAATTGCAGAGATAGCAATTAAACCGATAACAGTAACGAAAATATTACTAATCTTTCCGCGATATTTCTTCATTGATTCAACATTTCTAATCGCATACATCGGCAGAATAAATAAAATCAGGGCGATCACTGGGCCTGAAAATGTTTCCATAATACCCAGTACACTTGGATTTTTTACTGCGGCATACCATACCGAGAAAAATAAAATACCAATGGTAAGTTTATTAACAACCTTAGGTTTTAGGTTGGTATGTTTGGCAATGATCCCGCTTAAACTTTCTCGTCCACCAAGGAAGTGACCAAAGAACGATGAGACTATCGCAATACAAGCAATGAAGGGACCAAATGACGCAATCAAGCCGCTGCCTGTTACATTTGCAAGGTAAGACAAAATAGAAATATTTTGTGCCTTAGCTTCGGCTAATTGAGCGGGGGTTAAGCTTAGCGCACAAGAGAAAACAAAGAACAATACAAAGGTGATTAACATCATCGATGTGTGTTTTAAGATAAAGTCGACACGCTTACCTGCCAGCTCTCCGTAATGTCTTTTTTGAGCAACAGAAAAACTAGAAATAGCAGCGGTGTGGCTGAAGGCAAAAATAGTGGTAGGAATAGCAAGCCACAGGGTTTGAGTAAATGTTTTTGCATCTGGCATTTCAGCAAAATTTGGCATTTGCCAATTAGGGATCATGTAAAGCGATATCCCAAATAAGATGAAGACTAATGGATAAACAATCACTTCAAAGGCGCGTAATACGGTTTTTTCACCGGCTGTCATCACTCCAATCAGGAGGGCGACAAGAACACCAGATAGTAACACCCGCGGCGGTGTAGCCATACCCATTTGATTGACCATAAAGCTTTCAACGGTATTGGTTAATCCCACCCCATAAATCATCAAAATCGGAAAAATAGATAAGAAGTAGAGTAGTGAGATCAGAAAGCCGAAGCGGTGACCAAAATGTTCTTCGGCAACATCGGTAAACTCAGCTTTCGAGCTATTGGAAGATAAAATAAATCGTGCCAAGCCACGGTGGGCCAAAAATGTCATTGGTCCTGCCAGTAAGGCTATAGTGATCAAAGGCCAGAAACCATTTACACCAATATTGATAGGTAAGAATAATATCCCTGCGCCAACGGCTGTGCCAAATAAGCTTATGATCCAGGTCTTATCATGTTTATTGAGGGTAAGTTTTTGTTCTGTGTTATAGGAAACTTCAACGTTATTTGAAAACGACATGTGATTGACCTTATTGGTTAATGTATTTGTTATAGGTTTTTTCATATCGAATACAATGCTAACAAATTGATAACCTTTACAATATTCCCAAAAAGAATACTTGCTACTTAGATCGCATTAATATTTTTGTTTTTTAATTTATTTTGAAGTTTTATTTTGATTAATGTGTTTTTGGCGGTGTTTTATTTTGAGGTGGTGGGTTATGCAAGGAGATAAAAACTCCTGCTGGAGAAATGAATAAGATAACCAGCAGGAGGAAGGGGGTGTGGTGCTATAAATTATGCGATAGCAGAGTCTGCATCAACATATGGTAAATCTAGTGATGCCGCTACGCTCTCACAAGTGATCTGTCCACGGTAAACATTTAGACCATTTAATAGGTGCTTATCGTCTTGTAGTGCTTTTTTGTAGCCTTTATTTGCAAGGTTAACAATGTAAGGCAGTGTTACGTTGTTTAGTGCTACTGCTGATGTACGAGCAACCGCCCCCGGCATGTTTGCAACACAGTAGTGAACCACATCATCAACAATGTAAGTAGGCTCGCTGTGCGTTGTTGCATGAGATGTTTCTACACAGCCACCTTGGTCGATAGCAACATCGACAATTGCAGCGCCTGGCTTCATCTTCTTGATCATTTCAGCAGTAACCAGTTTTGGAGCTGCAGCACCAACGACTAGAACACCACCGATAACAAGATCAGCTTCAAGTACATGTTTTTCAATTGAGTCATTAGTTGAGTAAACCGTTTTTAGCTGACCATTGAACTGTGCATCTAGTTGGCGTAGTACATCGATATTACGGTCAATAACCGTGACATCAGCTTGTAGACCTAATGCCATTTGTGCTGCATTTGCGCCTACAACACCACCACCAATAATTACAACTTTTGCTGGCTCAACACCCGGTACGCCGCCAAGTAACATGCCACAGCCGCCGCGAGATTTTTCTAATGCGAATGCACCAGCTTGGATTGACATGCGACCAGCCACTTCTGACATTGGTGCAAGTAGTGGTAGACGACCGTTTTTATCTGTTACGGTTTCGTAAGCAATACAAACGGCTTTGCTATTAATTAGATCAAGTGTTTGTTCTGGATCTGGGGCTAGGTGTAGGTAAGTAAATAGAATTTGCCCTTCGCGAAGCATTGCACGCTCAACAGCTTGAGGCTCTTTTACTTTTACAATCATTTCTGCTTCTGCAAAAACGTCAGATGCTGTTGCTAGGATTTGTGCGCCTGCATCAATGTAGTCTTGATCGCTAAAACCAATACCTGTGCCTGCGTTGGTTTCGACATAAACACGATGACCATGAGAGACCACTTCTTTAACTGACGCTGGGATCATACCTACGCGGTATTCATGTGTTTTGATTTCTTTAGGGATACCAATGATCATAATTTAAGCCTTAATATCTGTTGTTTTGTTTATTACTTGTTATTGGAATGATTAATAGGTTAAACAAAATCATCTGAAATGTGTCACTAATTTTTAACCAATATCCAACAAAAGAAACCAGATTTTTGTTTGTTTCTGGTGTTAAAACCCAAATTAGATCTATGTCACAGCTGAAAGTTTTACATTTGTAGTTGTTTTTTGGTTCTAATAACTGGATTTTATTTGTTATTGCAGTGTTTGGGTCTTTTATTGTTTTAAATTTTGGTTTTTATGACTATTTATTTTTCTGTCTCTTGTATTTTTGATGTCATTTATTACATCTAAAAGAGATTTTGATTTTTAATATCAAAAAACAACGTTAATTAGTTTTATCTTCTGTTTGGTTAGGTGGGGATTTAACTTTTTGTTGATATAACAGAGGATTGTACTTTTAGTAACGCGCTTTTTCGCAGGAGTTTTCGTGAGGGATAGGGCAAAATTAAATGAGGAAGGTGTGGGTTGAAAGAAATAAAGAGAAAGCAATGAAGAACCTCGCTGCTTAAACAGCGAGGTTGCTCATTTGTTAAAACATATAAGTAAGTACTGCTTGAGCAAAGATGCCCAATGCGATAGTGGCAAAAGCACTGACACTGATCACCGCTGTTGAACCAAACTCTACACTTTCAACATCCGCAGATTGGTTGTGGTGGTAATATTCCTCTTTAGCGAAAAAGGCCAGTAGGATACGAAGGTAGTAAAATACGGAGACTGCAGAAGCTAATGCAGCGAGTACAACCATGCCTAAATATCCGTTGCCAAGTACACTTGAGAACAGGAAGAACTTGGCAAAAAAGCCAGCAGTAGGGGGAACGCCCGCCAATGAAAGCACTGCAATCGCCATTGCAACACCAGCGAGTGGGTAACGTCGACCTAAACCGCGATAACCTTTTAATTCACCCGTTGGGTTATGTTTGTTTAACATTGCAATCACAGCAAACGCGACCAGATTCATCACGGCATAGCTCAGTCCGTAATAAGCGGTAGCATGAACCGCTTCTGATAAAGAGGCGCTACTGTTCGGGATCACACTGGTTAGTGCCATGAGTGCGTAGCCGAAGTGGGCAACGGATGAATAAGCCAGAATACGTTTGATATTGGTTTGGCGGAAAGCCAATAGGTTACCAAACACAATGCTAAATAACACAAAGCCCCAAAGTACAAACGAGATTTGATCCCAAATAGGTTCAATTTGAATCACGAAGTGAATAACAAATGTCAGCATTGCAATTTTGGCGATACTACCAATAAATGCCATCACAGGCGCAGGTGAAGCTTGCAGTGTATCAGCCAGCCAGCTATGAAATGGTGCTAAAGCCAGTTCAAAGCATATGCCTACAAATAGCAACATAAAGCCGATCAATGCGACCATCGGCATCGCGTTAGCACTGGTGAGCGCTTTCGGTATTTCACTAATAACGATAGTACCCGCACCAAAATAGATCAGTGCAATACCAAACATAAAGAATGCTGCAGCAACAGTGGCTGTGACAGCATACTTAAGCCCTCCTTCGATGGCTCCTTTACGTTGAGGGTTCCATGCGATTAGCGCAAACATTGGAATGGCAATGGTTTCCATCCCTAGGAATGCCGCTAACAAGTTACTTGCTGAGGCCAAGATAAATGTACCGAGTACAGCTATCAGGATCAGTGCGTAAAACTCTTCTGCAACATGCTTGTTGAGGGCTGGGTAATTTTTAGCCAGTAATATGGTTGCCAGTCCACCTGCTGCGAATAATTCAAAAGCAACGAGTGTGAAATGATCAATAACCACAAAGTTTTCAATATTCGCACTGTGTCCGAATAAAGAAGCCACTGATAACATGGTCGCTAATAGCACCACAATCGATCCCATATAAGGGAGTTGTTGGTTGTTCTTACCCGGCAGAACACCCAATAGTAGGACACCTAAAGCACCTAGTCCTAGGATGGCAAAGGGTATTGCACTAATTAACTCATGAGATGACATTGATAACCCCTTCAATCAATGAATATGAACCCGAATGAATGGATGCCAGTGTTTTGGTTGATGACATCATAAGTTGCAGTAAATAGTTCGGCTCTAAGCCAACCCAGAACAATCCAATGACAATGATGGATGCTGTTAGCTTTTCTCGTGCTGTCAGATCTATTAATTTACGTTGTTCATTGTCGTCAGAGATTGGCCCTAAGAATGCCAGTCCATAGGCTCTTAAGAAGTAAACCACACCTAACACTATCGAGAATGCAGCTAAGCTTGTCCAAAGAGGTGAGACAGAGAAACTACCTGCGAGTAGTAATATCTCACCTGCAAAGTTACCTAATCCTGGAATACCCACACTTGCTGCAACAATAAATAGTAGGAAGACGCCAATACCCGGGAGGACTTTATATAAGCCGCCCATTTCATCAAACTTACCGCTAAACCCGCGCGCTTGAAGCATACGTACAACGGCAAACAGACCTGCCACTGAAAGACCGTGAGCAATTAATTGGATCACTGCGCCATTCAATGCTTGAAGTTGCCATGCGAAAATCGCTAAGACCACTAAGTTCATGTGACTGATACTTGAGTAAGCAATCACATTACGGAGATCTTTTTGACGGAAAGCGAGTAGGGCGGCATATAAGCTACCGATTGCACCCAGTGCCATACCGATATACATCATTTGATGCATTGCTTCAGGGAAGATAGCTAAACAGAAACGCAAGATACCGTATGCGCCGACGTTAGCCATAACACCAGATAGCAGTAGTGACACTGCAGGTGCTCCTTCGCGGTAGGTGTCAGGCGCCCAAAAGTGAAATGGGAAACCTGGGATCTTAATTAAGAAAGCAATTAAGAACCCACATACAACTGGAATAGCCAATTCACCCGTAATTGGATGGGAAGCTAAGTAGAAGTAATCAAATGTCCATACACCTGTGTTGTTACCATTAATGATGTAAAGAGCAACAAGCGATACAAGCATTAATAAAGAGCCTGTAATGGTCACAAGGACAAATTTTAATGCTGCTTGCTTGGTATCTTTACCGCCCCAGAAACTCAACATGAAGTAAATCGGAATTAACATAAGTTCCCAAAATACGTAGAAGAGCATGAGATCAAGAGCAAGAAATGCTCCCATAATGCCACTGAGTGTTAATAGCATTAGTGGGCCAAAAGCCTGCCAACGATTCACTTGGTGCCAAGCCACAAGCATTGCAACGATGAACAAGGTACAGGTTAAACCAATCAGGCTTAAGCTGATCCCATCCATGCTGACTAAATATTTAATGCCAAAGTCAGGGATCCAGTTGAGACTTTCTGTCATGGAAAAACCATGAACTTGATGCGTGATAAATATCCAAGCCACTAACATTGACTCAATAATGAGTGTGGTTAATGTCATGGAGCGTGCAATAAATGGTAGCTTACGGCAACTTGAGCCGATAAGTAGTGCAGCTACCATGGGTAAGAAAATCAATAAACTAAGCATATATCAAACCTAAATAGCTCAAACCAAGTAAAAAAGCAGAAGAACAGAACCTGCAATCATCATAATGACATAACGAGAAAGCTGGCTGCTTTGTACATCACTAACGGCTTCGCCTGAGTGAGATAACATTGCCGCGATCCCTTTCACAATGGCCTGATTCAGCACCCATCGTTCAATAACCGTTTCTAGCAGCTTGGAAAGACCTTTGAAGCCACGAATAACCGTTAGTTTTGACAGGTCGTCGATATACCATGCTGAGTTCAGGAATTGACAATTACCGATGCCATGTCCCTGTTTAAGCTCTTGTTTTACTAAGATGTATGCAATCCATACCCCAGCAATAGCGACTAATGAGCCAACAACTTGCAGCATAAGACCTGCAGAGGTTGCAATCTCTGGCGCTGTACCTAATTGACTATCAATCCACGGAAGGAATAGGTGAGGACCAAAAGACCATTCGTTAGGAAACTGCATCCAACCAATAGCGATCGAACCAACGGCTAAAATACCCGTTGAAACTTTCATCTGCCAAGGAAGACCATTATTTTTCAGGTAGCGAGGTTCACTAAACGCTGTACGGTTTTCACCATTGAAGACCATAAAGTACATACGGAAGCTGTAAATACTGGTAAATAATGCGCCCGCTAAACCAAGTGCACCCAGTAACCAACCTAAATGGCCCGTTTCCGTTGCTGCTATGATGGCATCTTTTGAGAAGAAGCTTGCAGTAATGACAGGTAGTGCGGCTAAACTTGCAGAGCCTGCTAGGTAAGTCCACTTAAGCCAAGGAAGTCGTTTGCCGAGACCGCCCATTTTGCGAATGTCATGATCGTGATTAAACATATCGATAATGACACCAGAGCTGATAAATAGTAGTGCTTTAAAACACGCATGAACAATGACGTGGAAAATAGCTAAATCATAAGCACCTACACCTAGCGCAGCAAACATATAGCCAATTTGGCTGATGGTTGAGTAGGCGAGAATACGTTTGATGTCGTTCTGCGCCAGCGCACATGTCGCGGCATAAAACGCCGTAAATGCACCCACAAGTGATACCCACCATGTGACATCAGGTACTAAATTAAAGAGCACATGATTACGTGCAATCAAGTACACCCCAGCCGTTACCATGGTTGCTGCGTGGATCAATGCCGATACCGTAGAAGGACCTGCCATTGATTCAGGAAGCCAAACATGAAATGGGAACTGGGCTGATTTGGCCATACCGCCGAACAAGAATAGAAGACAAATCGCGCCAATTAACCATAAGTTCATCGATTGCTGGCTGGCAATAGTATAGATCTCGTTAAGGTTAACGGTTTTGAACACGGTGAATGTCAGTAAGATACCAATCGCAAGTAAGGTATCGCCAATTCGTGTTACGACGAATGCTTTTCGTCCTGAGTACACATTCTTTTCTTTGTTGTAGTAATGAGAAATCAGTCCGTATGAACATAGCCCCATGATTTCCCAACCTGTGTATAGCAGGATTAAATTATCCGCCATCACAAAGAACAACATGCCAGCAACGAATAGATTTAAATAGCAAAAGTAGCGTCTTTCACCAAAATCACGGCGCATGAAGGGAACGGAGAACAAGTGGATAAGGAATCCAACCCAGCTTGTCACTGTCATCATTACTAGCGAGAGGCGATCAACCGATAAACCAATGTTGACGTTCCAATCACCAACAGCCATCCAGGTCCATAATTGCTGGTGGAAAGCTGGGTTAAAATCACTGGATAGCCATAGCATGCCAGTGAGTACAGCCGACACTAAGACGGAGAGTGAAGCGAGTATACCGCTTGCACGAGTCGGAAAGTGCTTGCCAAATAAGACAATTAAGGCGGCGCTGAAAAGCGGAGCGGCAGGAATTAACCATAACCATGTATTCATTACAGTTCTCCCTTACTAATTAATGTATTGCTAAGCTGGTTAAGTTTGTCGATACGGGTTGTTTTTAGGTGTTTGTACGACAACATGGCGAGCATCAAGACAACAGAAAGCTCACAGCCTGCTGCAATCATCAAAAAGATAGTAATGATTTGTCCTGTTGGATTTCCCCAATGTTGACCTGCTTCAACAGCGGCTAACGCAACGCCATTAAGCATGACTTCGATACCCATAAGTACGAACAACAACTGTCGGCGAACAACAACAATTAGTAGGCCAATAATGAACATGGCAAAGGATAAAATTAAGATAGTCAGTGGACTCATGCGTGCTCCTCCACTTTATCATCAGTCTCTGAGTGGCGAACTTTCATTTGTGCCGCGAGATAAATCACAGCGACTAACGCACCAAGTAAGAGTGTTGATAGCGCTTCTATCGCGAGTTTGTAATGATTAAATAAATCCGCACCAACAGCTTTAGGACTGATGGTTTTGATCATTTCAATTGTATAGAACTGATGACCGTGATTTAGAACGATGAAAGCCTCAACTAACATAACGGTGAGTAAGATCACCGGTAAAATTACAGTGCGATTGGCCGTGAGTGGGAAGGTGCGGCTTGCCGGACTCAACATAATGAAGAAGACAAACAACACCATGATTGCCCCGACGTACAAAATAATTTGTAACGCGGCAATAAACGGCGCACCCAATAAATAGAAAATAACAGCCAGTGCGAGTAGCGATGTGGTTAAATACACCGCACCATGCATAGGCTCTTTGACAAACAGTAAACTGATTGCTGCCAATAGCATGATGGCACTACTGGCATAGAAAATAATATTCCAAGTTAACATGAATGATGATGTCCTTATGGCAGCAGAGAGTACACATCGATTGGTGGTTTTTCATTTTCACCATCGCCGATAGCTTTACCTGTAATTGCTACACCTGCTTGCTTGTAGTAATTAAAGTCTGGGTGTTTACCTGTGCCATCAATGAGTAAGTCTTCTTTTTCATAAAGCAGCTTGTCACGAGAATATTTACCCATTTCAAAATCAGTGGTGCATTGAATCGATAGGGTTGGACATGCTTCTTCACACATCCCACAGAAAATGCAGCGACTGAAATCCAGTTCGAATGTTTTGGCATATCGACGCTCATCTTCTCGCTCAGCACCTTGAATGGTGATTGCATTGGCAGGGCATACTGAAGAGCATAAATAACAAGCAACACAACGTTCATCACCGTCAGGATCGCGCGTTAATACAATGCGACCGCGCCAGCGTTCAGGTAAGTCTGGTTTTACCTCTGGATAACAAACCGTATCGCGTGGTGCCCAAACGTGCTTAATGGTTGCCGCAAAAGCCCCTGTGACCTCTTGTAAAATCTGTATAACTTTCATGATTGTCTCTCTCTAATGTTGGGGGGCTACATCCAGAATGTACCGACAAGGGCGGTCACAATGATGTTGACGATGCCGATTGGAAGTAAGAATTTCCAACCGAATGCCATGAGCTGGTCGTAACGCGTTCGCGGTAAGCTGGCACGCATCCATACAAAGAAGAAAACTAACAGGAAGGTTTTCAATACAAACCATAAGACGCCAACAAGCGGATAGGCTTCAGCCCATGGTCCGTGCCATCCGCCGAGGTACAAGGTTGTTGCCATTGCACCGACGAGGATCACACCTAGGTATTCACCAAGGAAAAACATCGCAAAAGGCATACCGCCATATTCGGTATTAAAACCGGCATTAAGCTCGTTTTCGGCTTCAGGCATATCGAATGGCAAGCGGTGAGTTTCTGCAATACCTGCGATTAGGAATACAAGGAAGCCAACCGGTTGAAGGAGGATATACGGTGTCGTTTGTGCATCAACAATTTGCGTTAAGCTAAAGCTGCCAGCAAGCATAACCACACCCAACACCGCCATACCCATTGCTAATTCATAACTGATTAACTGAGCAATAGTACGAATTGCGCCAAGCATGGTGTATTTCGAGCTTGATGCCCATCCGCCTAAAAAGACTCCATAAGCGTGAATGGAGCTTAATCCCATCAAAAAGAGCAGACCGATGTTTAAGTCTGCTGCCCATGAGATATTTTTACCTATGGGCAGTAAGGCAAAGCTAACAAGAATCGATACCACGACAAGGATTGGTGCTAAAGCGTAGAGCTTTTTGTCGACAAACCCAGGCATGAAATATTCTTTTGTTAGCAGTTTTGCTGCATCACATAGTGCTTGGAATAACCCTAATGGACCTGCTCGGTTAGGGCCGTAACGGTCTTGCAACAGTGCTAGACAGCGGCGTTCAAACAGAACGGTATAGCCTGCAACTAAAATCAAACCAAAGATAGTGATAACCATACCGACCAGAATAAAAATCCAGTACTGCAATGAATCCATTAGGCTTCTCCCATCATGATGACCGATGCACTACCAATAATGTTTTTGATTTCCTCCTTTTTATCTGCATCAATAAAAAGCTCAGAGGTGCGCTCAAGACACAATGGTGAAGCAATATCAGCCTGAAGTAGGCGCATATCTGCTTGATTTAAAGCAACTGTGAGGTCAGCAACTTGAGAGGAAATCACCGCAGGGCGTACCAACTTCTGATCACCGCAAATAATCATTAATTGATCACCATTGCTAAGGTTTAGCGAGGCAGCCAGTTTGGGATTTATTGAAGCGGAAGATCCTGGCTTGAGAGAGCGGATTTCAGGCGCATGATCGGCAACATATCCTTCACCAAACCATTTACTCAGTGCAACTTGCGGCTGAGTACTTTGAATTGCAGGTGGATTTGTTTTCTGTTCAAGCGGTAATTCAGTGCACTTAAGCTTGTCTTTTTCTATGATGATCCCGTCATCACCAGCTTGAGGTAGCGTCGGTGCGAGCTCAGTTAACCATTGCTCGATTGTCTCAGGTGATTTCATTAAGGTTTCAATCATGCTATGAGCGTCAATCGTGGCTGTTTTTCTCGCGAAAGCCTTGCTAAAACGCTGTAGTCTACCTTCATAGTTAATCGTCATACCGTCCCTTTCTGGCCATGCTGCGAGTGGCAATAAGGTGTCGCTTAAGTGTGCTGTTTTGGTTAAGACTTTATCGATCACAATCAATTGGTCTAGCTTGTCATGCAGTGCATGCCAGTGTGGGTTATTGGTATTCAGCGGATCGCTGCCGACAACAACCAATGTCTTTATTTTGTCACTCTCTATTTGCGTCATCAGCTCAGCACATGAGTTTTCTTGTGCTGTTAATGCCGCATTAACAGAGCCGGCACTCGGTAAAGCAATCGCCATTTTGGCTGCAGGTGCAAGTGACTCTGTAATGGTATTAAGTAGAGAGATATCTGCAGTGTTAAGCAGTTCAGCCACACCAATAATGACAGGTTTTTCCGCCTGTTTTAGTGCATTGGCAACATCTTTAATCCAGAGATCTTCCACTGCACCATCATGAACAGCTGTGTTAATTTGTGTTAAACAGTCTTGCCATTGGCTTGGTGCTAACGCTTTAACATGGCCTCGCTGAAGTTTATTCAAGGCTGTGACGAGGTGAGAAGGTGTTGCATGTAATACATACACATCTTTTTTAGCCTTGATCACTTGGCGTACCGCAAGATCAAGCATAGGTGCATGTTCAGTGAGCTCTCCTACCACGAAAACCGCATCTGATTGCTCTATATCTGATATAGAAGGCGCATTGTGATTCGCTGCTACAGCGGTTTTCGTCAATGCTTCTTGTTGCGGTGAAATAAATGGTGAGAACGGCGCATTCATCTCTTTTGCAATAGCTTTGAGTGCCAAGTTAGTCGTGAGATCTTCTTCTACGGAACCTAAAATACCCACATGACCTTCAGCTCTAACAAGGGCTATTTTCAGTGCATCTAGAGGTGACGTTTTTACGACTTTGCCTTGCTCTGATACATATTTAGGTCTTGAATGCGACTCGGTGCCATGAGACCCATAACGACCACGATCACAGATGAAATAAGGATTTACTTTTGATTCTTCGTTGTTAGGTTGAACGCGTCGTAGGGTTCCTTCACGTCCACCGACTTCGATATTACAACCCACACTACAACCTGAGCAGATTGAAGGCGCTTTTTCTAACATCCATGTACGGCTGTATTTACGGCGGTAAACCTTATCGGTAAAAACGCCAGTTGGACATACGCTGACTAAATTGCCTGAGAATGGACTATCAAATGCACCATCTTCTGTGCGACGGAAAAGCACGTGATTGCTTGACCCCATTGCACCAAAATCATCACCAAGCGCATAGTCTTGATAAAAGCGTACGCAGCGATAACAGGTCACACAGCGGTTCATGGTTTGGTATACCAACGGACCTAGGAATTGATCCGGCATGGTACGTTTTTGTCCATCATAGCGGCGGTAAGCATGGCCGACACTGATGGTTGTGTCTTGAAGGTGACAGTCACCGCCTTCATCACAAACAGGGCAGTCATTGGGGTGGTTGGTCATGTAAAACTCAACCACGGCTTTTTGGATTTGTTTTGCTTTTGGCGATTTAAAACGAAATTGCTGGCCATCTTGTGCTGGAATGCTACACGTCATGACGGTACGCGGTTTTTCACCTTCTTTTTGTGGCACGGTTTCCATGGCACAAATACGACAAGAACCTGCGGCACCTAATGCTGGGTGGTAACAAAAATAAGGCGTATCGATCCCCGCTTTACGCGCAGCGTCTAACACGTTCTGTCCTGGCTCAAATTCGACAGCTTTGTCATCTATATAGATAGTTCCCATGATCAACATGCCTCCGCAGTTAGCTGGTGGTTGTGAGTACAGCGTTGCCCTTCAATATGGGATTCAAAAACATGTTTGAAGTGTTTTAATCCAGTCATGATTGGCATCAGCGCCCCCGGTGCAAGCGCACAGAAGGTGTTGGGATAGATGGTTTCACAGAGCTCATGAAGCAGATCCAGATCTTTGGAGGTCGCTTCTCCTGTTTCAAATTTTTTCAATACATGTACGACATACGGCAAGCCATCACGGCAAGGTGTGCAGTAGCCACATGATTCTCTTGCGAAAAATTCTGTCAGGTTGATCATGAAGTCTATTGGACAAATCGCATCGTCCATCACAATGATCCCGCCAGTACCTAAACGTGAACCAACAGTCGCTGGGCCGTCCCAATCGAGGGGAACGTCGAGATGTTCAGGGAGCATGAATTGCGTTGAGGCGCCACCTGGTAGAAAACCGACAAGCTCACGATCGTCAAGTAATCCGCCAGCGTGCTCGAAAATAAGCTCTCTAGCTGTAGTTCCTAATGGCAACTCAAAGAAGCCAGGCTTTTTGACCGGACCAGACACTTGGTAAATATGGCTTCCTGCGGCATCACCTTTACCTTGAGATTTGAACCACTCGGCACCTTTATGAACGATCCAAGGAATATGACAGATGGATTCCACATTGTTGACTATGGTTGGCTGTCCCCACAGACCTTTTACGATAGGGAAGGGCGGTTTAGAACGCGGGTTACCACGGTAGCCTTCAAGGGCATTGAGTAGGGCGGTTTCTTCACCACAGATATAGCGCCCAGCACTTAAGTGAACGTCAACATCAAGATCCCAGCCAGAGCCCATGACATTTTCACCCACAAGCCCAGCCGCTCGTGCTTCTTGTACCGCTTTCTCAAGACCTTTTGCCCCTTCGCGATATTCTCCACGAATGAAAACAAATGCTTTGTCTGCACCAAGTATGTAACTACTTGCGATAACACCTTCTAAAATAGTGTGCGGATCGCGATAAAGCACTTGTCTATCTTTAAACGAGCCCGGTTCTGATTCATCTAAATTCACCACCAAGTAAACGGGGTGACTGGCATCTTTTGCAAGGAAGCCCCATTTCACACCCGTTGGGAAACCACCACCACCACAGCCACGTAGACCAGATGCTTTTAGTTCTGCCAGTAAAGGCTCTCTTGGTTGACCAATAATAGAATTGAGGCTTTGGTAACCACCATTTTCACAGTACTCAGCAAAATTTAATGGTTTTGGGTGATGAAAGTTGCGTGAAAGTACTAAGTCCATTACATCACCTCCTCATTGGTTTTTGCTGGCGCATCTTGAGGAGTCAGCATCGAAATAATATTTTGGTAATCAGGCTTCTCTGATAGCTTGATCTCTTCTTCTGCTAATTCAGTTAAGATCATTCGCATGCGTTCAGGTGTTAGTTCACCTTCAACACGATCATCATTGATTAGAGCTGCGGGAGCGCGATCGCATAATCCAAGGCAAATACTCGGTAGAACGGTAACGCTGCCATCATTAGCGATCTCTCCTAATGCTTTACCTGTTGCATTTTCTGCCGCTTCTAGCACTTTTTTCGCACCTCGGGTATGGCAAGAAATGCTGTCACAAACACGCATGATATTGCGACCAACAGGACGTCGGCGCAAAAGCGTGTAAAACGTAATAAGTTCATCTAGCTGTGTTGTTGATAGGTCTGTAAGCTCACTGACAAGGTTGAGACTTGGTTTCGTGATATAGCCATATTTATCTTGCATAAAATAAAGACAATAGATGGCACCGGCTCTTTTTTCTGGGTAATGAGCAATATGCTCTTCCAGATGAGCTCTTTCTTGATCTGTTAACATGATTTCCTCACATTGCGGACTTTATTTATGACGAGCAACATTCGTGTTATTCGTCTAAACATCTACATGGGATGTTGTTTTTATTGTTTAGCGATCAATATCAGCGAGTACGTAATCGATAGACCCGATTAAACATATGATATTGCTCAATAAGTCGCCTTTAGAAACGGCTTTAACGGATTGGAAATGTGTAAATGAAGGTGTTCGGATTCGGACACGGTAAGGGCACCCAGTTCCATTACTGATGGTGTGGTAGCTTGTGACACCTTTAGCGGTTTCCGTTGCGTAAAAGGTTTCAGCAACCGGGAAGTTAAAGCCTCTGCCTGTATCAACAAAACTGTGGATCAGGGTTTCGATATCGCGTAATGCATTTTGCTTTCGCGGAAAACCAAAGTTAGGCGCATTGTCAGCAAGGATAGGACCTTCAGGCATACGTGCCGCCGCTTGTCGAATGATCTTCAAGCTCTCAACCACTTCCTGTACACGTAGAACCGTACGGGTATAGGCATCACCATCTTGGCCAACAGGAACGTCAAAGTCGTAATCTTCGTAACCCATATAAGGGAAATCTTTACGCATATCGAAGTTAATGCCTGTTGCACGCAAGTTTGGTCCTGTTAAGCCCCAATCAAGTGCCATTGACTGACTGTAAACCGCAATGTTTTGTGTCCGTACTTTGAAGATCATTGAGTGGGTCATTAACTTTTCAAGATCGGGGACAAGCTGTTCGATACCTTGGCAGGCATGTTCAACTTTTTCTTCCCAGCCATCAGGTAAATCTTGAGAAACACCACCAATTCTGAAGAACGCAGGGTGCATACGACCGCCACAGATCAACTCGATAACATCGAAGATTTTTTCACGCTCGGTGAAAGCATAAAAAGCTGGAGCCATACCCCCTAGGTTATGCGTGATACTTCCAAACCATACAAGATGGCTCGAAATTCGGAATAATTCGCATAACATAATCCGCATGGTCTTGGCACGTTCGGGAACTTCAATCCCAGTCATTGCTTCAAGCCCTAGTAAGTAGGGCAGTTCACCAGCTACGCCACCTAAGTAATCGATACGATCGGTATAAGGGATGTAGTTATGAAAAGTATGACGCTCGGCAATTTTCTCTGCCCCGCGATGGTGGAAGCCAATCTCTTGATCCAAGTCTTCAATGAACTCGCCTTTCATTTTAACTTTTAGGCGGATAACGCCATCGGTACCGGGGTGGTTAGGACCGATGTTTAGTACCATGCTGCCATCGTCTTGCTTACCTTGAATATCATAGGACTTCATAACATCATCAAAGTCAGGTCCTTCAAGATCGAAAGGTTCATCCATTAAGGTTGCACGACAAGGATAAGACTTACGCAGTGGGTGCCCTTTCCAAAAGTCAAAAGTTAAGATACGGCGTAGATCGGGGTGATCAGTGAATTTAATCCCGAACATGTCATAGACTTCACGCTCATACCAATTCGCGTTAGGCCAAAGTCCAACCACGGTAGGTACTTCAATGGTGTCATTAGCAATGTGTGTGCGAATGGAAATAAATGCCTTATTTTTCACACTCAGCAGGTAATAAAACACACTGAGTCCACCACCACGCTCACATTCATCAATTGCTGAAAGGTCGAACAGCATTTCAAATTGTGAAGAAGCCTCATTTTTTAGGAAGTGCAAGGTATTGATAAGGTGTTCTTTTTTTACCTCGAAACTTTCACAACCAATGATTTCGTGGTTTGGCGCTTTAGCACCGAAACGCTCAATGAGTATTTGACGATCGTTATTATTCATTATTCGACCCTCAAACCGAGTGGTTTACGGTTTTTACTAAGCACAGATACTGGGTTAGCTTGAACGTGCTCTTGAAGCATGATCAACCCCTCGAGTAGGGCGTCTGGACGAGGTGGGCAACCAGGGACATAGACGTCAACAGGAAGAATTTTATCGACGCCTTGTACAACACTGTAAATGTCATACATACCGCCAGAGTTTGAACAAGACCCCATTGAAATAACCCATTTAGGCTCAAGCATTTGATCATAAATATGCTTCATTAACGGTGCCATTTTCACAAAGCAGGTACCAGCTGTGATAAGTACATCGCTTTGGCGTGGCGAGCCACGAAGTACTTCAGAACCAAACCTTGCCATGTCATAGCGAGGCGTTGCTGCTGTCATCATTTCAACGAAACAGCAAGATGTCCCAAAGTTGTAAGGCCAGAGCGAATGCTTCCGGCTGTAGGAAATAAGATCATCAACTTTACCAACAATATTGGTAATGATGTTGTTGCCTTTTTCATTCGAGGAATTACCGACGTTAACGGTTTGAATTATATCGCTCATGACTCATACACTCCGATTTGAAAGACACCTTTACGTATCATGTAAATGAACCCTAAAAGTAAAATCACCAAAAAGGTGACGCCAGCAATGACACCCGGTATACCGAGTTGCCAATAGTCGACTCCCCATGCAAAAAGGATTGCGGCTTCTAATTCAAAAATTAGAAATGCAACAGCGATGAGGTAATAACTAATAGAGAAGTTATGCTTTGTCGTTCCAGAGGGTAAAAGTCCACACTCGAAAGGCTGTTCTTTATCAAAACGACGACCAAATCCACCTATAGACTTACTAATAAATAAAATGGAAGCGATCACCGCAAAGACGAGAAGGCTGAAGACACCGATCATGATTCCTGGGTTGAAATCACTCATTTGCACTCCTTGTCGAATTTGATGCATTAGCCATCAAGCACGCTTGATAAACCAAGGTGCTAACAGCGTGAGCTTACATCTCATTCGTACTTCAACATTACTTTCAAAAGAGCTTAATTTAATTGGTCGTTAAACTAGCCCTGTCGTTATTTTTATGCGTTGCATATTTAGTCATTATTTCTTATTGGTACATTGTTAAAAATAAACAAATAAATGCAACCAATTGAACCTAACAGTTACTTTCTGAACAAGTACTTAACAAAAAAATGCAAAACCTTTTCATTTTTGAAATGAAAAAAATCGATTTTAATTAATGATTTTTTTATAAAAACATTAAACTTAATATATTCATTGATTTATATTTGATTAAGTAAGAAATAAAGATTGTAGGGTTAATCCATTTCATTGAATATAAAACGTTGTTTGTTTGAAAATTAAAGGTATATATTGGATGAATGATTTGTTTTTTATATTGAATAAAAGTAAGAGTGATAAATATACCCATCGGTAATTGATATAAAAAACACTTAGAAATATTCCGTTTTTTTAAATGAAACGTGTAAATATATTTACTTAAATATGTGGTATAGATCTTAAAAAAAGCTTAGTGCAATTAATGGTGTTTCAACGTGAAAGATGAAATTATGCTTCTATCTTTATGTTTTTAAAGTGGATATTTTTTGTTTTTTCTTGGTGCAAATAAAGAAAGTAAACTTTTTCGAATTTTGAAAATATTAATCAGATATAGCCGAGTAAACATTAAAATAAGATGTAAAATAAAGTGAAAAAATAAATGTGAAATTTACTCTCATTCCCAATAAATTCAATGCTCAGAGAATAAAATAGAAATTTTTAGTAAGTATTGTCGTGTTAGTAAAAGGCTGTCGTTATTGACCTAAGACTTTATGAAATGCTAAAAAATATAGGAATTGCTAAAAATATATAAGTAAACGCTTCTGCTTAGTTACCTCTGCTACAGCATTATTAATATTACCACTATAAAACCACTTTTTTATTAATGTTAATTTTTTGAATTTTCACTTTGGATAGCATTGTCTGCTTTTATTTCTAATAAGAGCAGTTTGTAAAGTCGGTATTAATAACAGGAAGGATAACTATAAATGAATAATAATTTAGAACTAAAGCCTAAAAGGAAGATGGGCTTAGTATCGTTAACCATGACAGGTATTGGCTCGATAATTGGTTCAGGTTGGCTTTTTGGCGCCTATCACGCGGCAAAAATTGCAGGACCTGCCTCACTCGTCTCATGGGTGATAGGCGGTATAGCTGTATTGGTTGTCGCGTTAACTTATACCGAGGTCGCAACCTTGTTCCCTAAATCAGGTGGTCCTGTTCGATTTTTAGAGCTGACTCATGGTTCCATTGTCGGCTATATGGCGGCTTGGGCTACTTGGCTTTCAATTGTGACCGTTATTCCTATTGAAGCTGAAGCCTCGGTACAGTACATGCATTCTTGGCAATGGGAATGGGCTAAACCTATTACATCAACAATATTTAATGCTCAAACACAAAGTTTGTCGTTTTTTGGGTTACTTATTGCTGCGGGATTAATGCTGATTTACTTTCTGCTTAATTATTGGAGTGTCAGTTTATTTAGTAAATCTCAGACCAGTATTACGATCTTTAAAATAGCGATCCCAATTTTCAGTGTCGCTTCGATTGTCGCGGCAGGGTTTCATCCGCAAAACTTTACCGCTGTTAATCATTCTTTTGCGCCCTATGGATGGGCTGGATCATTAACTGCCGTAGCAACAGCAGGTATCGTCTTTGCTTATAATGGCTTTCAAAGCCCGATGCACTTTGCTGGAGAATCTAAAAATCCTGGTAAAGATTTACCAAGAGCAATCATTCTGACGCTTATCATCGCTGTATTTTTGTATTTAGGATTACAAGCCGCTTTCATTGGTGGTGTTGAACCATCGGAGCTTGCTGTAAAAGGTTGGAGTTTGGATTTCTCATCGCCATTTGCTCAATTAGCGATAGCTTTAAACCTTAACCTTGTTGTGATGCTGCTTTATGTTGATGCTTTTGTTTCTCCGTCTGGGACAGGTATTACTTATATGGGGACAACAACGCGGATGTTATTTGCGATGAGTGAGTATGGTCACTTACCAAAGTCGTGGTCAAAATTACACCCGAAATATCATATTCCACGTGCTGCATTGTGGGTGAATTTATTTGTCGGCTTTATTTTCTTATACCTATTCCGAGGCTGGGGACAATTAGCAGGGATTATTTCTGCGGCAACGGTTGTAACCTACATTGTAGGTCCGATGGCGGCGATGTCACTAAGAAAGCTTGCTCCAGATGCTGAACGTCCTGTTCGTTTAAAAGCGTTACAAATCATTGCACCATTAGGTTTTGCTATCTCATCTGAAGTACTTTATTGGTCTCGCTGGCCGTTGACGGGTAAAGTGATCTTTATCCTACTGCTAGGGTTTGTGATTTATGCTTACTTTCAAAATAAACGCGGTTGGAAAAATATTAAACAACACGTGAAGTCGAGTGCTTGGTTACTGGGTTACTTTGTCACTATGGTTATTCTTTCGTTTATTGGCAGTGATCAATTTGGTGGGATCAATATTATTCCATTTGGTTATGATATGGCAGTTGTTGCTGTAGTCAGTTTATTTTTCTTTTACTGGGGAGTTAATTCAGCTTGGTTAACACCAAAATTAGAGCATGAGTTAGCGCAATTGGAAGTGAAATCTGAGCCAGCAAAAGAGCTATTGGTTAAGCACTCTATCTGATATTGCTGCGATAGCCCTCTATATTTAGACAGGTTATGAATATGCTAAAAATAAAGGGGTAGAACCTTAATCTCTTGTAGTGTCCATGATACATTTAAAAAATAACTATTTTCATTTGAGGTTGTCATGGACGCGTTATCACTGTTACTCAATCGTCGCTCTATTCCTAAACTTGTTGAACCTGCACCTGAAGGTGAAGCATTGGATAATATCTTTCGAGCGGGTCTGCGTGCCCCCGATCACGGTGGTTTAATGCCATGGCGTTTTATTGTCTCTCAAGGTGATGGATTACAACGTCTTGCTGATATTTTAGTTTCAGCAGCTAAAGCTGATGATCTCGAAGAGTTTGTGATTGAAAAAGCATCTAAGGCTCCATTTCGTGCGCCAATGGTAATTACGGTTGTCAGTAAGGTAACAGAAGGGCATAAAGTCCCTGTGATTGAGCAACATTTATCAGCAGGATGTGCGGTACAAGCGATGCAGATGGCGGCGGTAGCACAAGGCTTTTCTGGATTTTGGCGCACGGGGTCATGGGCTTATCATCCCGTTGTACGTGAAGCATTAGGTGTAGAAGGTGAAGATATGATCGTTGGCTTTTTATATTTAGGTTCGGCTAATTGTCGTGAAGCTAAACTGCATGAGCGTGACTTAAACCAGTTCGTTGAATACCTTTAACGATTAAACATTTCAAAACTACTTTTTAAAGAGGTGATACCTATTCGGTGATGAATACCGTGAGAGGTATCACCTTTTTTAGCTCGGATTGATTGTTTTTAACGCTATTTTTGATTTATATCAATGGAAAAATAGCGTGATATTCGCTCTAAAGATGACAGGTGTTAGGGGCAGGAGTAGAATCCTTGGCTCTTTCCCTTTTTTGGAGCGTGTCATGGAAAATGTTCGCCTAACTCAATACAGTCACGGTGCCGGATGTGGTTGTAAAATTTCTCCCCAAGTTCTCGACACCATTTTACGCACCCAGTTAGCCCCATTCTCAGATCCTAACCTTTTGGTGGGTAATGAAAGTAAAGATGATGCTGCCGTTTATGATTTAGGTAATGACACATCAGTGATAAGTACTACCGACTTCTTCATGCCAATCGTTGATGACCCATTTGATTTCGGTCGTATTGCCGCAACGAACGCGATCAGCGATGTGTACGCGATGGGGGGTAAGCCTATTATGGCTATTGCTATTTTAGGTTGGCCTGTCAATATCTTAGCCCCTGAAATTGCTCAACAAGTTATTGAAGGCGGTCGCTCTGTATGCCGCGAAGCTGGGATCTCACTTGCTGGCGGTCACTCTATTGATGCCCCTGAGCCAATTTTTGGTCTTGCTGTTACAGGTATTGTTGATACTGCTCGTGTGAAGCGTAATAACAGTGCTGAAGCAGGCTGTAAGCTGTATATCACTAAGCCATTGGGTATTGGTGTATTAACAACAGCAGAAAAGAAATCTAAGTTGGCTGATGAGCACCAAGGATTAGCACGCGATTGGATGTGCAAATTAAATAAACCGGGCGCAGATTTTGCTGACGTTGCGGGTGTTAAAGCACTTACTGATGTTACTGGTTTTGGCTTAATGGGTCACTTAACAGAGATCTGTGAAGGCAGCAATTTAAAAGCAAAGTTGTGGTTTGATAAAGTGCCCACATTGCCTGGCGTGTATGAGTACATTGAGCAAGGTTGTGTACCAGGTGGTACTGAGCGTAACTTTATGAGTTATGGCGACAAACTTGGTGAAATGACCGATCAGCAAAAAGCAGTATTATGTGATCCACAAACATCGGGTGGCTTATTATTAGCAGCAACACCTGATTGTGAAGCTGAATTAATTGAAATTGCGAAAAAATACGACATTTTGCTGGAAGCGATTGGCGAGTTAGAGCCGATGGATGGCGATACCTTAATCGAGGTTTGCTAATGCAACGTCCCAATTGCGAAGATTTTCGTAGTCTGTTTGTTAATGATACACCGTTAATGGATATGCGTGCGCCGGTTGAGTTTACTCAAGGCGCATTTCCTACTTCTGTTAGTCGTCCTTTAATGACGGATGATGAACGTGCAGCAGTAGGTACATGTTATAAAAATAAAGGCCAACAAGAAGCCATTAAACTGGGTCATGAATTAGTCCATGGCGAAGTAAAAGCACAGCGTGTTGCCCAGTGGAAAGCGTTTTGTGAAGCGAATCCTAGCGGGTATTTATATTGTTTTCGTGGTGGCCTACGCTCTCAAATTACCCAACAGTGGCTTAAAGAAGCGGGGATTGACTTTCCATTTATTACTGGTGGTTATAAAGCGCTTCGCCGCTTTTTAATCGATACCATTGATGAAATCGCGCAAAAGCCAACTGCGATTGTGGCTGGCAATACGGGTAATGGTAAAACCATTATGGTCAATGAGCTTACCAACGGTATTGATCTTGAAGGTGCAGCCCATCACCGTGGTTCATCATTTGGTCGGTTTGTCACACCACAGCGTACTCAAATCGCATTTGAAAATGATTTAGCTGTTCAAATGTTGAAAAAACAGGCGCGCGACGTCGAGCGTTTTATCTATGAAGATGAAGGTAAGAGTATTGGCTGCGTGATGGTGCCATTATCGCTTCAAGCTACGATGAAACAAGCACCCATCGCCGTTATTGAAGATCCAATAGATGTGCGCTTAGGTCGTTTATTAGATGATTATGTGATTACCATGCAACGTGATTATGTTGCCCATTATGGTGAAGAGCAAGGCTGGATCTTGTTTGAAGAATACCTTGAAAAAGGCATGTTTAATATTCGTAAACGTTTAGGTTTAGAGCGTCATCAAGAAATACTCGATGCTCAGAAACATGCGATTAAAGTGATGCAATCAACGGGATCTGTGTCAGATCATGATGGCTGGTTAGTGCCTTTACTTGAACAATATTATGATCCAATGTACACCTATCAGTTAAGTAAAAAGGCGGAACGTATTGTTTTTCGTGGTGATTATCAAGCAGTAAAAGCGTGGTTTGAAGCGCAATAATGATGTGATTCGATAACATGGAATAGAAGCTGATCAGTTAATATCATCATTAACGATCAGCTTTTTTTATCTATGAAGAAGAGGTAGGAATAAGATCTTTATTTGAGTTTATTAAGTCTAGTAAGCGTTGGATGTATTGATGCCCAATTTGTGAATATTCGAGTAAGCCATGGGCTAATGCTTGTGCGGTGATTGGCTGGTTATCTTGTTGCAGTTGTGCACGAATATTACGTAGTTCACTATAAGCATCATTAGTATTTATGTTATTAAAATAAGACGCCACTGCAGCATGGACAGAAGGAAAACTTTTCACTTCATGATAATGCTCAAGATCAATATCTAATGGTGGAATACCGCACCCTTTGGTAAAGCACCATTCGCCAAAATAACTATTTCCTTTTTCAGCAAAGCGTGATGTTCCCCATGATGATTCTAATGCTGCCTGCCCGAGGACTAATTGTGCAGGTATAACATTAACGCGTTTTAATAATTCTGTTAGCCATTGCTGGGTAATTGTTTTTTTGGGTAATGGCAGATCATATTGCTGACTAAGCGTCGTAATTAAGTCGTTATCTATATCGATCTTGGCTGGATCTTTACTCAGGATTTTTAGTTGTTGACGATCTTCTAAGATCTGTTGATTAGTTTCTTCAACAAACGGGTATAGATAGTCAAAGAAGGCTTTCTTTTTTTCATCAATGTTGAGGAAGGCACCAAAGTTTGGCTTAGCTGGATGGCTGAAATCGTTATGTTCAATAAAATTATGTAATGAATCTTTCCCAACCCAGAGCAAGCCAAGCAGCAATACAACAGCGAATAGGGGCGTCAATGTTTTTAGATTAAGCATTTATCTCTCTTATGAATCGACTGTTCAGTATTGATTAAGGAATATATTATCACATTTAGGAAACAAAATTAGGCGTTGCTAACTGGTTTTATATCCAGTATTTCTTGCTGCACTGCGCTGTTTTAGGTACAGTTTCCCCATTATTCACCGCCATATAAAGATTTTGATGAGCCGTTTATACATTGCAGAAAAACCAAGTTTAGGTAGAGCGATTGCCGCAGTGCTTCCTCGACCTCATAAAAATAATAATGGTTATATCGAAGTCGGTAATGGCGATATTGTTACGTGGTGTATTGGACATCTACTAGAACAAGTCGAGCCTGATGCTTATAACGAGCGTTATAAAAAGTGGAATTTAAATGATTTACCCATCATTCCTGAAAAATGGCAGCTTATTCCACGTAAGGCGGCGAAACAGCAATTAGCGGTAATTAAAAAGTTAGCAAAATCGGCTTCAGAAATTGTCCATGCTGGCGATCCTGATCGTGAAGGGCAATTGCTGGTGGATGAGGTGATAGATTACGCGAAATTACCAGCAACAAAGAAAAAGACTGCATTACGGTTACTTATTTCTGATCTTAACCCTGCCGCGGTTAAAAAAGCGTTATCTTCCATGCGCAGTAATCATGACTTTGTACCATTGTCGGTATCAGCATTAGCTCGCTCAAGGGCTGATTGGCTTTATGGTATGAACATGACTCGAGCTTATACCCTACTTGGGCAAAAAGGTGGTTATCGTGGGGTATTGTCTGTTGGGCGAGTACAAACACCGATTTTAGGTTTAGTGGTGCGTCGTGATGATGAGATCGCTAATTTTGTCCCCAAGCCTTTTTATGATGTGTTTGCACTTATTCCTTATGCAGAACAAGAGATTCAGGCGCGATGGCTACCAAGTAAAGCTTGCGAACCTTATCAAGATGAAGAGGGAAGAATACTCAGTCGGCAGCTTTGTGAAAATGTGGTGAGTCGTATAAAAGGACAACCCGCGGAAGTCACCGAATCTGAGCGTAAAGAAACCAAGCAAGCCGCGCCTTTACCTTACTCTTTATCAGCATTACAAATTGATGCTGCTAAACGTTACGGTATGAGTGCGGCTGATGTTTTAAGTACCTGTCAGTCGTTATATGAAAAGCATAAAGTGATCACTTACCCACGTTCTGATAGTCGCTATTTACCTAATGATCATTTCAAGCAAGCAGGTGAGGTTTGCCGTGCTATTGCTAATACTGACAATAGCTTATCGAATGCGGTTTCTGGCGCAAATACATCATTAAAATCCAAAGCATGGAATGATAAAAAAGTGGATGCTCACCATGCGATTATCCCTACGCCAAAAGCGGTGAACCCACAAAGCTTAAGCTCAAGTGAAGCGAAGATCTATCAGCTAGTAGCAAGACAATATTTGATGCAATTTTACCCTGCAGCGATTTATGCAGAAGCTAAGTTAGTCTTTACTATCGCTAAAGGGCAGTTTGTAGCAAAAGGACGTCAACTAATGGATGCGGGCTGGCGGGTATTATTAGGACGAGATGATAAAGGTGATGATAACGATCTGGCTGATAAAGTGCCGCCGTTAACAAAAGGTACGGTATTAACTTGTCGAGATGGTGTAATAAAAGACAAAATGACTGAGCCCCCCAAAGCATTTACGGAAGCGACCTTATTGCAAGCAATGACGGGGATTGCTCGCTTTGTTTCTGATCCATCGTTAAAGAAAATCTTACGTGATACTGATGGTTTAGGTACTGAAGCAACGCGAGCCGGTATTTTAGAGATTTTATTTAAGCGTCAGTTATTACACCGACAAGGTAAAACAATTCATGCAACAGAGGCTGGTAGAGGCTTAATTTATGCTTTGCCGAATGAAGCGACCTATCCTGATATGACAGCGCATTGGGAACATCAGCTACAGGACATGGCAGATAAAAAATATGCTTATCAACCCTTTATGGGCGCGTTAGAGGTACAGGTAACAGCCCTGATGGAAAAAGTAAAAGTATCAGACGTTCCACAAAGCTTACGCGATCTAAAGTCACCCGAATGGAGTAAAGGGGGAGCTAAGCGTCGATACTCAAAGAAAACGGCAGGAGCAAAATCTTCATCGAACACTGCGGGTAAAACAACGCGGAAACGAAAGCCTAAAGAAAAATAGAGGATATAGAAGACACAAAGTGGTTACGTTATTGAGTAAGTAACCACTTTGTATTGAAGCTAAAGTAAGAGTCTGTAACAGTTTCTTCCTTCACCTTTTGCGCGGTACAAGGCTTTATCTGCGGTATTAAATAACATTTTATAACTACTGCCTTGAGTCGGTACCATAGAGCTCACACCAATACTGAGGGTGACGATAGGATTTGTTTTCGTTTCTGCCTCTTCATTATCGGGGAAAGGCAACGCCATTTCATTCATCGTAGCTAAGATTTTTTTCGCTGAAAAAACGGCGGCTTTACTGTCTTGACCTGGCAGTAATAAGACAAACTCCTCCCCACCGAAACGAGCAAATAACGCGCCTGCACGTTTTTCAATATCAGCCAGCCCGTGAGCTATTGTCTTTAAGCAGACGTCACCGGCGTCATGACCTAAATAATCGTTATATTGTTTGAAGTGGTCAATGTCCATGATCAATAAAGAAATGGGCAACTGATGCCTTTCAGCTCGACGCCATTCATCAGCAATTGACTCATCAAATACGCGACGATTAGCGATATTAGTTAATGGATCAAGACGAGAGATCTTTTCCAGCATCTTATTAACGTTATTAAGCTCTTCAGTACGGGTAAGTACGCGCTTTTCGAGATCTCTATTGAGCCGTTTGAGACGATCTTCAGCCTGATGTCGAACAAGATGCTGCGAAATGATAAAACCGTATTGTTTTAATAACTGGTGGTGATAAGTACGGAAAGGACGACCTGTTAAGAGATTATCGCAAGCAATCCAACCTATTGGAGTATCTTCATCCCATAAGGCAATATAGGCACTCCAGCCAAAGCCAACCTGCTTTAAATCGTGATAAAGCGGGGTGTTTTCTTGAACGGCGAGGTATTCTTTTTCTTCAAGTGTTCGTGCGGCGTACCATTGTTCAGGGATCACTGACTCAAAATAATATTCATCAATAGTATTACCCGCAATGTCTGTACCATAGGTACCATGCATGCGGTACTCCTTATCAAATAGAAAGACTGCCATACGATCTATTTCAAGTTGTTTTTTTCCTTCATCAACGGCAATAAAGAGCATTTCTTTGATTGACTTTGTTCGCCATAACATGAACGAAATACTGTGCATGGCTTGAAGTTGTTGAAGTAGTAGATCTTGTTCGTATTGGCTGTTTCTTAATTCTTGTTCGACGTGCCGGCGAGAGTTATTTTCTGTTTTGATTGTTTGCGATAAAAGGTCGGCATCAATTTCAGTGGCGAGTAGCGTACACAATTGACTTAATGCCTCAATATCAACTTTTGCAGTATGAGGAAAATCAATAATTAGCCAGCCGATGCGCTGCTCACGACGGAGTAATGGTAGCCATGCACGATGAAAATCACCATTAGAGGTAGTGAAGGGTTGATAGCTGTTTTGCCCTATAAGTGATTGGTAAATATCAGCATGTGTTTCTTCTGAAATCACAACTGGTGGAAAACTATACTGGATACCGGCTTCATTCAGTTGTACTAGAGACTGCCAATGTCCTTTGTAAGCCACAATAAGCTGGCAATGATGAACGTCAAAAAACTCCATAAGATTACGGCAAGTCAGTTCACATATGGTACGTAAGCTATGCGCATTTCCCCATTGCTTTGTAATGTTTTGATAAAAAAGATCAACGTGCTTCTTCATTAAAGGACAAATTCCAATTGAGCCTAATTCATTTTTAATATTATTTTTAATATTTTTAACAGTTTATAGTTTAACTGTTCACTGATAAATAGGCGCGATATAACCCACAAAACTGTGCTGTTATTCAAATTAAGCGTTAAAAATGCGATCAAATCGAGGCTTGAATTGTCTTTTTATTTAGACATAAAAAAGAGGCTCTCACCGCTATGCTTATATGAAATGCAATTATTTTTATAGCGAATAGTTGTGAGGTGTAAACAATATAAGGTGAGTGTTAATAATGAAGTATTTCCCGCTTTTCTTTTATTTTTGTTTATATTTTCTATTAATAGGGTGTACGACAAGTCGTCATCAACAATTGTCTGAGTTAGGTTTTACACGTCCTTACCTTGATGGTTATCAAGATGGGTGTCATAGCAGAAAGCTTGATGAAATGATGTATAAAAAGGGGTTTAGACGTGATCCTGAACGGATGGCAAAGCAGGGCAAGTATTCCCATGGTTGGCAAGATGGATTTGAGCATTGTTATAATGATGCGAGGGATGATTACTACTGAAAAATAAAAAGCAGCGAATAAACGCTGCTTTTTATTTTGTAGTTTATGATAAATGATTACTTGTCATTATCTTGATAACGGTTCGGTTCATAGAAACGTTTTAATTCATTCATGACCTGCATTAATGTTGAAAGCTTTGGCTTGCCTTCATCTTCTAATTGGTAATTTTTATCGTAGACATTGTAATTACCATATTTATCAACCACGGTTGTTTGTTTATTTTCAACAACAACAATATCAGAATCATCTCCAGCTAATAACCAACGACGATTATTATTGTTATCAAACAAACTTACTCCTGAACTGTAATTTGAGCTTGCTGAAGCGACATTAAGTAATGATTCCATCAGTGTCGGTACCAGATCTAAATTACTAGTTAGACGTGTTACTTCTTGTGCTGGACGATCTGGCCAGTGAATGATCAGCGGTACTTTTATTTGGTATCGGCTGTAGTTACTGCCAGATCCCCAAGTATTGTTACCGGTCTCATTAAATTCAGTGCCGTGGTTTGAGGCAATCACTACAATGGTATTTGCCATATCACCTTTTGCTTCTAACTGAGCAAACACACGTCCAAGCATTTCATCAATATGATACGCCGCATTACGGTAACTATTTTTGAGTAGCAGTGTGGAATCCACCCCTTTTTCATTAATGGCATTACTGCCTAATGAAGGAGTGAAGCGAGGTTTATAATGTTCACCTTCTTTAAACTGCTGAACAGAGGTCAATTCAAGTAAGCTAAACCATGGTTTATTTTGTTTTTGTTTACTTAACCAATGATCCCAATCTTTTATTGCATGTGAATCACTTTCAATATCATGAGAGTGTCGTGAATCTGTTACTGCCAATTTAGTGTTGGCAAAAATAGCTTCACGATAAATTGGTAAATCAAAATTCTCGCCACTGAATAAACCAAATTGATAATCACGATCTTGCAAAGTATTGAGTAATACGGGGGACTTTTTCTCTGCGCGAATACTATTGATATAGCCACTTGGTAAGCCATATAACAGACCAAACACGCCAGTCGAATCGCTATTACTTGAACTGTAGTTATTGGTGAAATTCAGGTTGTTTTGAGCGAAAGCCGTTAAATTAGGCATAACCGTTGATGTCAACATATCACTGCGTAGGCTATCAACCATAATGATCATCAGATTTTGATCTGTGCCTTGATCATTAAAACTTAACTTGCTGATCGGATAGCGAACAAATTCACTGTTTTGCACGCCTTGCTCTGCACGGCGCTTCGTGTATTCCTGTCGATCAAGTAAACCATGCTTTTCCATGAAGGTTTTAGCCGTCATAGGATAAGAGAAGGGAAAATTAGAACGCTGCATGGTTACAGGACGGTATAAATTTGCATCCGCCCAGATGTAAATGAGATGGCTACCTAGAAAGCAAACCCCAAAAACAAGTGCGATAGGACCGCCAACATGTTTGCGGGTTAGCTTTCTAAGTTTGCGCCATACCCACTCTGAGCACATTAGCTCAAAGAGGAAGATGACTGGAACAACGACAAATAGATATTGCCAGCTGGCATTTAATTCTGTCTTATCGCCACTTAACAATAAATCCCATACTAATGGGCTTAAATGTAAATCTACTGTTTGATAAGCATAGGTATCAAGCAATAGGGCGGTTAAACCAACGGTGCTGACTAATACCCCAAATAAACGCATTAAACGTTGTGAGGGGATCAGGAAGCTTGCTGGAAATATAATGAGAATATAAATGCCAAAAACAAGAAAACCGAAATGACCAACCCAACTTAATAAAAGGTAAAGTTGCCCGATCAGCGTTGCTGGCCAGTCTGAATGTGTAATATATCGCGTACCCAATAGCATGGCTGCGATGATATTAAAGAAACTGAACCAATGTCCCCAGCTAATTAGCTGTGAGACTTTCTCTTTGTAGGTATTTCCGCTGGCGACCATAAATGTCAATTCTTCTCAGTCTTCAATGCAAGTTTAATATGACTATTAAACTTAGTCTTTTTTAATTGAGGTCTGCAGAGCTTTAGCAAATTTTTCTGCAATCACTGCGCGTTGAGCAGCCGGCACATTCGCGTTAATAATATTGGTTGCAATATCACCAACAACCATCAGTGCTAATTCTGGTGATGTTTTATGTTTTTCAAGTACATCGAACATGTCATCAATGATTTGTTCAACTTGTTTAGTGCTGTATTTTGAAGTAATTGGCATAAGAAATCTTGTTTAATGTTTACATAAGCGACTTATGATAACCTAGAGTTCACTTTTCTTGAAAACCTTTTCATTATGAGCCTAACACTTTCTAATGTCATTCTTCATCAATTGACAAAAAACGACCAAGATGAACTAGAAATACATCTAAGAAATCAGACTCTTGAGAACGATGCATCGACTGAAGATCTCGTGGCTGAACTCCATCGCATTTACAGCAGTAAGGGGGCGAAAGGTTTTGCACTTTTTGCTCAAGACAGTGAGTTTTCTCATTGGCTGAAGCAATTCCGTCAAGGCGAATTAGATTTCTTAACGTTTTCAGACATGGCTGT
Organism: Photobacterium angustum; assembly: GCF_002954615.1. Lineage (NCBI taxonomy): Bacteria > Pseudomonadati > Pseudomonadota > Gammaproteobacteria > Vibrionales > Vibrionaceae > Photobacterium > Photobacterium angustum. Next base: position 608,104 of record NZ_MSCJ01000001.1, read on the forward strand.
TAAGCGTTTACAAACTGAGTTGGCTAAGTATCCTTTTGCTGAAGCGGGCACGGTTGTGATGGCGGAATACCAGTCATTAGCAACAGATTACCTGTTTATTGGCATGTTACCGACGTGCCACAGTATGAAAGTGACTGAGCAATTAAGTATTAGCGCGACTGACTACCTTGATATCGCCAAAATGGATATTGTTGCGCGTATTGATTTGTCTTCATGGGAAACCGATCCTGAATCTAAGCGTTACTTAACGTTCGCGAAAGGGCGTGTGGGACGTAAAATTGCAGACTTTTTCTTAGACTTTATGCAAGCGGATGTTGGTTTAGATGTGAAAGAACAAAACCAAGTGCTAATGCAAGCTGTGGAAGATTTCTGTGCTGATTCGCGTTTAGATAAAGAAGAAAAGCAGCAATACCGTAAGCAGGTTTATGATTACTGTAATAGCCAACTGCAAGCGGGTGATGAAGTCGCAGTGAAAGAGCTTGCAGGTGAATTACCGACCTCAGACGACGGTACTAACTTCTATGAGTTCACTTCTAAGCAAGGTTATGAGCTAGAAGAAAGCTTTCCTGCTGATCGCACAGCAATGCGTAAACTCACGAAATTTGTTGGTTCTGGCGGTGGTATGACGCTTAATTTCGACAGTATGTTGTTGGGTGAGCGTATTTTCTATGATGCAGAAACCGATACGTTAACCATTAAAGGCACACCGCCGAATTTAAAAGATCAGCTATTACGTCGTTTAAACTCGGATAATTAATCTTTATAAGCGATATCGGCCATACCATTCTATTTTTCGTTGAAAGTATGGCCGATGTTGAACAAGTTACTCTGCTCTCGACTTACTTATCGTAATACTCAAAGCCGCTTTTTAATTTCTTCTCAAGTTTGCCTTATTTTCTCTAGCTTCAATATTGCACGAAGTGTCAAAATTGTGGCGCTCAGTCTTATGTAACTCGCTCTATAAGCAAGTAATTTGGTGTAGATCCCTAAATCCAGATAAATGTTAATTGTTTTCATTGATTGGTTTAAAAATTTGTAAAATTTAGCTATATTTTATTAATATTTTTATCAGGAGTTTATGGATGAAACTTACGATATCAGGGAAGTTACAACTGAGTTTTGCGTTATTGGCATTGCTTTTTATCGTTTCTTCGGTACTTACCTACCGCAATATATCGACGGTTGAGCAATACGCATCTTCTTTACTGACTTCTGATATACCGACTGTCGATACGAGCCGAGGTATACAGCAATCGGTACAGGCATCGCTATCTTCTATCCGTGCTTATATGTTACTGGGAGGAGATGATCAGCATAGCCAACAATTGAATGAGGATGTTCAAAAGACAATTGCCTCTATTGATGAGTCTTTACCAACGCTTCAAACGTTGATTTCAGCGCAAAAGTTCAACACCATTCAAGAACAATGGCAATCTGTTAAGACATCATTGAATCAATTACTTATTCTAAGCCATAGCCGTGAAAATTTACCAGCCCATAACCTTTTCATTAATGAAGCGGCTCCCATTGCAGAGGTCGCATTGGATCAGATCCAAAGTTTGATTAATGAAGAATCCAGTAACCCGTTTGGCGGTGAGAGAAAAAGACTTTTTAAGGTTTATGCTGACAGCTATGTATCACTAGCAAATGCATTGGCTTCACTTCGCGATTTTTTGTTGTATGGGCAGCAAGAGTACTTAGATAAGTATCGAGATTTAATTAAGTCACATAAAAAATCAGTGGCTGAAATTGATAAAAAGTTAGATCGGCTAACGGAAGAGCATGCATCCTTATGGGCGCTTTTTAAAGAGATGCAGCAACTTTACTTTCCTTTAGCAGAGAATGTGATAGCCCTTCGCCTCTCACCAGAATGGAATAAATCGAATCAACTCATGGCAAATGAGCTATTACCTTCAGCCGTTGCCCTTGAGCAAAGTTTAGAAACGGTAGTCCAAGCACAGCAACAGCGAGCAGATCAAAGCGGGCAAGGAATTAATCAATCGATTCAAAGTGTGCTAACGACCATGTGTATTGCCATTGTATTAATTGTTAGTTCGGCTATCGCTATCTCAAAGTATATGGGAAATACGATTGGTCGCCGAATTTCATTGCTGTCTGAGAGAGCAAAGACGATTGCTTTTGGTGATGTATCTCAACCCCCTCTTAAGGTTGTTGGTAATGATGAACTGGCCGTTTTAACTGAATCAATAAATAGAATGAACGCTTCACTGGCAGAAATTGTTTCTGGTGTTACTGATAAAGCTCAACAAGTTGATGTAAACATGGAAGATTTGCTGACTTCTGCACATGTCACATCATCGAATGTGGTGCACCAACAAGCGAGCATTGAGCAGATGGGAAGCCAATTAGAAGAAATCGCTTCTGCCACAGCCAATACTTTAGAACAGGTTACGCTATCGGTACAAAAGTTGTCTGATTCCAAAGGAGAAATTGAGTTAGGGCGTGATGCACTTGAGCAAAATAAAATTACAATGGAAACCCTGCATAACAATATTGCTACGGCGAGCACTCAGGTAACGCGATTAAGTAAAGAAAGTGAAGCAATTGGTCGGGTGACGGAAGTGATTGAAGGCTTAGCTGAGCAGACAAATTTACTCGCACTGAATGCTGCTATTGAAGCTGCAAGAGCTGGAGATCAAGGCAGAGGTTTTGCTGTGGTAGCAGACGAAGTCCGAATGTTAGCAACAAGAACAACCCAATCGACGACAGAGATTAACGATATTATTAATGCGATTCGACAATCTACACACGCTGTGGTTGAAGAAATTGATAGTAGCCAATCTCTTGCCGATCAAGGCGCTGAACATATTGAAAAAGCAGTGTCACGTTTACTCTCGACGACAACAAAAATTGGCCAATTAAATGGTCAAATGGAAGAGCTTGCCGCAGCCGCAGAGCAGCAATCACATGCAACAAATTCAATTACAGTGCTCATGGCAGATATTACTGATTCTGTAAATCAGGTATCCAATCATAGTCAAAGTGCAGCAGAAACTTCTTCTAAAGTAAAAGAACAAGTTACTGAACTTAATCATCAAATGGCAACATTTGTCACCCAATAAGTCGCTGATTATGATAACTGATTTAACAAGACTATCTTTATGATGGTCTTGTTAGTTCTTTTTTACTGATTGAAATTGAAAAAGTAAATCGCTTAGCTCATTTAAAGCCAATGACGCTGCATCACTAAACGTTAACGCCTTACCATGATGGACTAAGCAAGACGGCATCTTAGCGTTATAAGCAGCTTGTAAGTCATAAAAATAATCACCAACGTAAAGTATTTCATTACTCATCAGCCCCCAATCCTTTGCTAGTGACTCTAAAGAGGATGGATTGGGTTTCGGTGGGAAACATTCGCGGGTTATTACACGGCCAACACTGATTTGGTTCTGTGTGAGTTTTTTGTGGGTTGCTGCCAAGCAGTTTCTGGTTATGATTGCTGTTTTAATCTCATTTTCTTGCAAATACATCAGTAGTTCATGGCAGCCCATCATGGGGAAAGAGCTTTCTGCATCAGAAAGTTCATGTTCAAAAACAATATTATTGGCATGCGTTTTTTCATTAGCGTTAAGTGTTTCAATATAACTTAATAAATCGATATCTTGGGGACAGCCTAGTTGTTGGCGTAACTGAGAAAAGTTTATGTTTGAAGTAACCAAAGTGTTATCTAAATCAAAAATAACGGCTTTGATTGTTTTTAAATCGAGAGAAAATGGAATCATAAAATCCTCAACAATATTGATTAGCAACAAAGGTAATAAATGATTAAGAGTTATTACTTTAAGCGATGTACTTTTCCCGTCAACACACATAAAAATTGAAGTATAAATCTAGTTTAAGTATCTATTAAACTGGATAGAAGGTGATTTTTACATTTGGTTCTTTTTTTGAACAATGTATTAAAGTATGTCTTTTAATCAATATTTTGGGTTGTATTTCGATATTTGCTCATAAATTTACGATTTCTTTGAAAAATTGATCTTTATCATTGGATCTTTAAAGTCTCGGTGGATAATAACACCACTATGATAGTTCAAAACAATCATTCAGTTCGTTCGCAACGTGAACTGAACGCAGTGAAAGCGATGATTCGCCTATATTGTAAAACGTTGCACCGTGGGGCAATTATTTGTCCTGAATGTGAAAGTCTTATCGAGTATGTTGAGGAGCGCGTAACAGGTTGTCGACTGGGTGATGATAAGCCAAGTTGTACGCATTGTATTGGGCATTGCTATCAATCTGCCAAACGATTACAAATGATCCATGTGTTACGTTGGACATTTCCACGTTACTTATGGCGTCATCCAATTAGGGCTATACAATTTAAATTAGACAATTTACATAGTGCCCAAATATCAGCAAGCAAAACAGAGATCTTGACAAAAACGGGCTAATCCAGGAACGGTTTAGCATAAAGTATGAACAGATGTATTTTGATCTAACCAGTGGATTATGTAGAACTCTAAAGTAGACATACAACTTCAGAGTTCTCTTAGTATCAAATGGTATTGAACTAAGAATAATCCACCGTCTTACCAATATTATTACTGCTGATTAAAGTCAGGTGCCCCTTAATTATAAGAAGCATAATATTCCAATATCTTAGTTACTTCTGAGATCCTTCTCTTAATGCTTTTTTTCGATACTCGCTCATGCTTGGTATGATCGCCATCGCCATAAGGGCCAAAGCCATCAAGAGTAGGTACGCCCATTCCCGCAATAATATTAGCATCACTGACACCTCCTCGTTTTTCAGTTTTTAACGGGATACCAATAATGCTCGAGAGCTTATCAATTAATGCTGCTTGATCTGAGGTCGGTACCATAACATCTCTCTGTAACCCGCCATCAATAAATAGGGTAATGCCATCTTTTTTATAGTGATTAACGAGTTTAGGAATAACATCAATAATTCGTTTTTGCTCATTAAGACTCGTAAAACGAGCTTCTACGGTGAGAGTTGCGTGTGGTGATATTGTATTAGCACCAATACCACCATTTATTTTTCCGACATTGATTGTTGTTCCATTTTCAAGATTGGTTTGTTCGGCTAACTGAATAAGAAGTTTTGCTGCGACTAAATTGGCATCCTCACCATCGCAAAAATGGTTACCAGCATGTGCTGCTTTACCCTCAATATTAATGCTGTAGGTAGCAATACCTTTACGTGCTGTTACTACTTCATGGTTTTTTCCGGCTGCTTCAAAATCAATACAAGCACTGTAATTCGGCGCAATAGTTCGAAGTAGAGACTTACTGTCATCACTTCCTGTTTCTTCATCACTGACGAGTAAGACATCTATATTTTGAACTTGCCCCAGTGTTTCGTAGATATTACGTAGTGCCATTAAAGCAACAAAATTCCCACCTTTCATATCACATGCACCTGGTCCGTATAGCCACTCTTTATCCTCACTGACTTCTTCAAACGTATTTGGTGGAAATACGGTATCAAGATGACCAAGGAGAAGAAGGGTTGGGGATTGATCTTCATGTGAAGAGGTAAAGAGCAGATGATTACCTATTTCTGAACGCTGAAAACACTGAAGGTCCATATCCAGCTCTTTTAGCCAACCGGCCATCAATTGACCATACTCATCGACCCCTTTTTTGTTTTTGGTCCAAGAGTTTTTTTTCATCATTGTCTTAAGAATTAAATAATCATCGTATTTCATAGCTAACTCCACATAAATGTAACTTTAATATGATACTAATTTGATATTAATTATTGCATTTTGACAAGTTCATATGAAACCATGTTTACATGGGTTGGTGAGTTGTATGTTTATGGCATATTTATAGTAGGAGTTAAAATGGAACGTCGTATTGGATTATGGATGTATCAAAACGGTGGTGGTGAGCAGATACAGAAGCAATTAGTCTCTAAGTTAAATGAACGAGATATCAGCGTTGTTACCAACCTTGATCTTGGTAATGCGGTTGCTCATGACGGCAGTATTTTCTGTAACGATCAGGATATGGGCTCGTTAGATCTGTATTTTTCATATAATGCAGGTCAGCAAACACCTTATCAAACGTATCTGTATCAAACGCTTAGCACTATTATTCCGACTATTAATAACTATGAAGCATTTGAATTAACAGAAGATAAATTTAAAACCGCTCAATTATTAAAAAGGCATGGCATTAATACGCCAGACTATGTTGTTTGCAATAAAAAAAATATAGATAACTTAAAAAAGCATTTCCACTTTTGGCAAGGGCAAGCCATTTGTAAACCAATCAATGGCTGGGGAGGTAACGGGATCATCAAACTCGAAAGTGAGCGTGATCTTGACTTAATTTATCCTTACATCGTGAATCAAGCATCACCTCAGCTATACCTAGAGCGTATCATAGAAAATGATTTCACTGATTACCGTGTTGATATTGTCGATGATCAGTTTATTGCTTGTTATGGCAGAAAGGCTGCAGAGGGTAGTTGGAAAACTAACATCACAAGCGGTGGAAATGTCATACAACGAGAAGCTCCGCCAGAGGTAATTGAACTCGCCCTTAAAGCGGCACGCATTACAGGGTTAGAAATTGCGGGCGTTGATATTATTTATGATATCGAGCATCAAAAGTATGTTGTGCTTGAAGTTAACGGCATTCCCGCTTTTGCAACACCAGATCAAGAAAAAATGGGCATTAATTTTAACGCTAAGAAAATTCAATGCATCACTGATCTTATAGATAGAAAAACAAGAAAACAGAGCCATCGCTCAAACATTACATCCAATCATTCAAACGTTGCTTCTGATATTAACTACACTGATTTCGCATAATTTAAGGAGGAAATATGCAAAACGGTAATACCACTTCTCGACCAAAACTTGGCTTACTTTATTTAGATCATGTCTTACGTTTCTTTGATCGTTCGAATTTCAAAGGTTGGCCGGATAAGATTGAGCAAGTGACGTATCATTGGGCTAATGATAAGCAGCGCTTTATCAATGAAGTGAAAAGAAAAAAAATTGATGTACTGATTGGTAACATTCCAGCTACTGCTTACGAAACATTTCGTGATATCTCAAGAGCACTTCCTAATGTGAAGTTTATTCCGTCTTTGGATGCACAGTTTTGTAATAAATCGAAAGAAAACGTCACTCATTTTTGCCATAAGTATCAATTACCTATCCCTAAAACAAAGATATTTTATAATGTGGAAGAAGCACTTGATTATATCAATGAGACAAGTTACCCGAAAATTATTAAACGTTCTTATGGGCCCTCAAACTACGGTGGGTATTTTGTCCACAAAGTGGATAGTGCTGATGAGGCAGTAAAGCTATTTTCTGAACGTCGTTATTTTCCGGCTTATATACAAGATTTTGTTCCAATGAAAGCGGACATTCGTGTGATGTTGATTGGGCATAAACCTGTTTGTGCTTTTTGGCGTAGGCCGCCAGAAGGTGAGTGGCTAACCAATACTAGCCAAGGTGGCAGTATGGATTATCAAGCCATTCCAGAGAAAGTGTTGGAAGTCGCAATTAAAGCATCTAAAGCTGCGAAAGCTGAATATTGGGCATGTGATATTGCAGTGAGTCACAACGATGAATACAGCATTTTAGAATGTGCGACGGCGTTTGCTGCTTTTCCTTATATTCGTGATTGGATTGGACAGTATTTAATGTGGCAGCTGGCGCCTGAGATGTTTAAAAAACCTTACTTCCCTCATAAGAACTGGGAAGAGCTAGGAAAAATTGATTCTTCGCTATTGAGAACGATGCGTAATATCTCATTTGGACAAGCATCATTTTCAACGGATACAGGTGAATTAAATCCTAAAGATAAGTTATATGCGCTAGAAAACATCCAAGATGACTTAAATGAAGAGTGGCCAAGTGAAGTCTGGAACTTACAAGGTCTACATAGTGGTGATAACGGACTGAATCAGTTTTTAGCGAAGTTTTTAGAACCGAAAGCGCAAACGGAATTAGAGAAGACACTAGATTTAGGTGTCGAGCAAGCGCAATACCCAACAGCAGCTATTGATTCAGATAAGACAGAGGATGCGCTTAATCAGCAACAGATAATCGCGTTTTTTACCTCAGTTAAAGGTATAGGAGTAAATCTTGCTAACAATGTTGTTGAGCGTTTTGGTGTAGCTGGAACTTTGGATGTATTGAATAATCACCCTTCACGATTACTTGAAGTTAGTAATTTAAAGCAGAAAAAACTCAATGCAATTATTGCAGCTTGGAATACTCAGCCGAGTGAGGTTGAGTAATGAAAAAACAATATCTCTCTTATCAAGATACGATTGATTTTCTCACCGAGGCAATGGAGAAGTATCCTCACTTGATTCGGTTGCAGAATATCGGTCAGACTCATGAAGATCGCCCAATCATGATGGTGACTTTGTCACAAGATGTGGCTTATGCAGATTTGAAACCCGCATTACTTTATACGGGAACGATTCACGCAAGAGAATGGATTGGTATCGAGTTAGCTGTAAATTTTATTCAGTATATTCTTGATAATTACCCTTCCAATCCCGATGTTGTTGAAGCATTAACGCGAAACACACTCTATATGGTGCCTTGTCTTAATCCTGACGGTTTTGAATATTCAAGACAGCACTTTTCATTTTGGCGCAAGAATAGACGAGATAATAAAGACGGTACCTTTGGTGTTGATTTGAATCGAAACTTTGGCGTAAATTTTAAGCGTAGTTTTGATACTCAGTCGAATATTTATAGTGGACCTGAAGCATTTTCAGAGCCAGAAACACAAGCGATAAAAACGTTTGTTGAAGAACATAAAAATATCAGTATTGCGTTAGATTATCACTCGCAGGGGAACGTGTTTTTCCCTGCGCATAAGTTTAACCATGAAGCTGAAATTGAAGGGACCGACTTAAATATTTTATGCGCCAATATGGCGCATAAAATTCATAAAGTAACAAACAGACAATATGGTATACACAGAGGTAAGCCACCTGCTAATTTGATCCATGGAAGTGGTCGTGAATACTACTATGATCGCGGGATTCTCTCCAGTGTTGTCGAGGTAGGTAGTCGGAATATACCGGACTATTTAGTTAACATGACGCAAAGTGTGAATGAGAATATTCCTGCTTTGCTTTATGCGTTAAATAGTGCGATTGATTATTCTGAACTTGCGCCATCTCGACCTGAAAACTTCACGATTAAGCTGGTTGATGATACCCAAGTTGAATTAGTTTGGAATAGTGGTGAGGACGATAGTAATTGTTATTATCAAATTTATCGAAGTGATACGCCCAAATACCATTGTACTCCTGAAACCTTAATCGCTAATACTTCCGAAAATAGTTTCACTGATAGCCAATTACAATCTGGTCATCGATACTTTTATAATTTGAGAAAAGTGAATCGGGTGACACGAATAAAATCACCTTTCGCTCCAGAACTTAAGATAAAAACAAATTTGGCAAAAGATGAGTTTTCTTACACCTTATTCCCTGCAGCTGAACAAATTGGCTATGTAGGGGAATTAACTAAAGAGTTTAATGCGGACCATTTTGGATATAATTCTTTGTTTATTGGTGTCAATAAAACTAAAGGTATCTGTTATGGTGTCATTGCCTTTGATATTGATAGATTGCCCGAAGATGCGGTTATCAAAGATGCATGTTTTTCGCTATATCCAATGAACCGTGTAGGTGCGAAAATAGAAAATTATGGCGAATGGTCAGTTTCTATTCTTGATCCAGAAGAAATCACCAATATTCGAAGTTTTGATCAAATTCATCAAGCTGTTCCGCAACAAACCCTAGGTGATGCTATTTGCTCCGATCAAATTACGCAAGGTATTTGGAAGTCATGGTGTTTCAGTGCGATAGAAAAACAATTACTGCAACAACAATTAAATCAAGGACGTTTACTTCTAAAAATTCAGGGGCCGACTTCGCTTCCAATTGGTAATGATTCCCAAATTATGCAATTTGATATCGGCTATGGCCGTTTTGGTGGTGGTATTCATTACCGACCGAGCTTGGAAGTTATCTACACTAAAAAAACATCTAAGGTCGCGATATCGGCAAGTGACTGTCATACCTTTACCTTACAAGAACCACCAAAAAAAAATGTTATCCAATGTGGTTTTGATAGTGATGAGAATACAGTCTTTGGGCAAGTCATGTTTTCATTAGACTGCCTCAATAAGGAACAAGATATTGTTATTACTCAAGCCTACTTTGAGATAGAGCATGAGCAATCGAGAGAAATTTCACAACCAATGCGCTTTACCGTCGATATTGCGGAAATTGATAATCTTGATTTTGATAGTGTAAAAAAACGTGAAAAAATCGAGTATCTAGGTTATGAGGCAAGTAGTATCGGTTTGTCTAAAGCACCTAGAAAGAGCTTTATGTTTGATAGCTCTGCAAGGCAACATTTAGAAGATGTTATTAGCCGTGGGCAGCTTCTTAATTTGATCATCCGTGCTACTTCGGCTTCAAGGCACAAAAATGCCATGGTGACGTGGTTAAATTGTGATAGTGAAAAATGCCCACAGTTGGTTATTGAGTATATTGAACGTCGAAAACAACCAGTAGCAGCACCGACAGATTTAAATGCAACACTGGTTGATGGTGCAACGAAATTGACTTGGAAGAAACCTGACGATCCAGATTTTGTAGGTGTGTATGTGGTAAGAAACTGCTTTCACCCTCCTCGAACACCACTAGACGGCGTAAAGCTTTATGCTGGTAAGGATGAATATACATTTGACCGATTTGGGAATGCCAATATACCGAAATTTTACTCGGTATTTAGCTATGATAATGTTCCGAATTACTCTGAGCCAGTCACATTGCAGTTTAGCAGTGATAGCATTTCACCAGTGATATTTGATGAGTTGGAACCGCAAGATGAAGCGGAACAGTTATATAGAGATGGTGAATAAGACAAAGAAAGGCTGCAGATGCAGCCTTTCTTTGTTCCGCAAGGTCAGTTTTATAGCACAGCTAGTTATGCTGCGAGTTTTTCTAAAATACGTTGTAATAAACGGATACGCGGCTCAATAGAAGTGAGATCTAGCCATTCATCAGCACTGTGGAAACCTGCACCAATAGGACCTAGACCATCTAATGTTGGAACACCTAACACTGCAGTTAGGTTTGCATCAGATCCACCACCGACTGCTTGCCATGTAATATCAATACCCAAGTCTTTACCGAACGCTTCAACTTGTGCCATTAATAGCTCTGTTTGTGGGCTTGGTACCATTGATGGTTTATGTGCTTCACGCTCAACCACGACTTTTACGTCAGTAGTAAATGGTGTTTCACATAGCGCTCGAATTTTCTCGTCAGCTGTTGCATATTCATCGTTATCCCAAAAACGGACATCAACAATTGCTTCAGCAAAGTCAGGTACGATGTTTGCGCCTGCACCACCTTTTACCACACCTACGTTGAAAGTGGTGCCTGATTCAAAGTTAGTGAGTTCATTAATCGCAATGATCCAATGTGCCATTTCACTAATTGCACTACGGCCATTTTCAGGCTCGTTACCCGCATGCGCGGCTTTACCGTGAAAACCTAAACGGTAACGTGCCATACCCTTACGGGCTTTAACTAATGAGCCATCAGCACGTGCCGCTTCTGCCACAAACACATGCTTTGCATTAACGGCAATGCTTTTAAGCCATGCTTCAGAATGTAATGAGCCGATTTCTTCATCTGGGTTCATGCATACACAAATAGATAGTTTATCTAATGTTGCTTGCTCTAAACCACGCAGTGCATAAAGGATATTCAATAGGCCAGATTTCATATCTGAAACACCTGGGCCATAGGCTTTGGTTTCATCAGTTGTCATAGGGCGAGCGGCTGCAGTACCGACTGGGAAAACGGTATCCATGTGACCAATTAGCATCGCATCAATGTGCTCAGCTTCTGGTTTGTTACGAATTTCTAAGCCGGTACCCGCAATCCCGCAATCAATACGCTTAATGTGCCAACCAAGATCTTGGTATTTCTGTGCCATGGTATCGGCAATAAAGTTAATGCCTTCAACTGTTAGGGTGCCACAATCAACGTTAATTAAAGGGCGTAGTTCTTCTAGGTAAGAATAAAGACAAAAAGACATAATCAGCTCCGAGTTGCATCAATGCAGAAAACAGCATCAATGCAGAAATCAAAAAAGTGGTGTTCGCTTGTGATGAAAAGCATTTGCCGTGAGCAAGTACTCACGGCAACTAGAAAGGGCTTATACCAAGATGTTCATCACGAACATGGCAGCAAAAGCATTTAGTACAGAAATCGCAATCATTACAGGAATGTAGCGACCTTCAGTACCGATAGGACCCATGATGCGGCCCATGTACTGTACTTGTGAACCCATTAGGTAGATAGCAGGCGCTAAAATTGCGATGTGTTCGCCAGTTAAAATGCCTTGGTCAAACAGTGTAATAACAACACCCACACCACCGCCCATCGACATCCACGAACCAATTAATACTGCAGCAGCTTCACCGGGTAAACCAAAAACAGCCATAACAGGTGAGAATAATGTCCCCATCATTTCTAATGCCCCCGTAATTTGGAGAGCTTTGATTATCACAAAGGCCATTAATACGTTAGGTACCGTTGAGGTAGTTGCAATCACCCAGCCTTTTTTAGCACCTTCAACGAAGATATCTGTCACCATCGGTTTTTTAGCGGTAGTCATTATGCGTTCTCCTGACTGATCACATTATTCTGGTTGTTTTTATCTTCTTTACCTTCGGTGATATTGAGGTACACACGGAAAATATTGGCACCGACAAATTTGAAGATAAACATGATGGCAACGGCAAGACCAATGGACGAACCCACTGCTAATTCACCGCTTGCAGTTGTGAGGGTGAAAAGTACTGCGCCAGATGAGAAGAAGTTAACAATTGCCGCACCAGCAGAAAACTGGAACATAGTAAAGACATCGGTTTCACGCTTGGTGAGGTGTCCTTCATCGCGAAGTTGACGTGTCATTGCCGCACCAGCATCGGTACTTTGTAATGAAGCAATAAGTGCTAAACCAGAGTTACCAGGGATACCCATTAAAGGACGTAATAATGGCGTTAATAGTTTACGAGCGGCATCTAAAGCGCCGTAGTGCTCAAGTACGTTAATCATCCCCAGTGCGAACATTACGGTTGGGATTAAGGTTAGTGCGAAAATAAAGCCATCACGCGCACCGCTTCCGCCTTTACCACGTAATGAGGTTGATGCGGTTTCAACCCCTTCTGCTGTATCGTTAACAGCGTAAACAACATTACCAAATGAACCATTTAGTGTTGTGAAGTCAAGTACGCCGTACCATTCATTTGATTGCATGGCGCCGGAAAAGAAAACGAAAGCAAAGGCGAGGGCAAGGTAGCTGCCAACCGTAACTTTACGGCCTTCAGTTGCATTATTGCTCATAGTTATAAATCCTTTATAGGAGAACAAAAAATGTAATATCGATAATATTTCGATAATCATTCCGCAATGAACGCGATTTCGATTTTCTGATGGCGTTAAATATTGCGTTAGTCGTATTGTGGTTAAAAATGCGAGACGGTTCTTGATTAAGATCAAGGGGCATATTCGTAATGTAATATTGCTAAATATGATTTTTCGTATTTGTGATTTCACGCATTATTAATGTTTTATGATTAATAATGACAAGATATAAAGCCGTTACGTCACGATGTGTTAGTAAGGAAAAAGGTATGAGTATGTACCTTTCTATGCACGTTTTTAGTGAATAAAAATAATAACCGCACTAATAGTGTGCATATAAATAAAGATATCAATAATCCAGTTAAAATATTCCCTATTGGAATCATCAGCTTGTGTTCTATTTTTAAAAATAGGGAATTGGTACGTTTCTTGGAAAATATAAAATGTTTATTACAAGGAGCAAATCATGAAGAAGAAGCTGTTAAATCTTACTGCATTATCCGTTCTAACGTTATTCTCTCAACCATTATGGGCTGCTGAAGACACTATTAAGGTCGGCGTACTTCATTCATTATCAGGTACGATGGCAATCAGTGAAACTACATTAAAAGATACCGTCTTAATGCTGGTGGATGAACAAAACAAAAAAGGAGGTTTGTTAGGTAAAAAATTAGAAGCAGTGGTGGTCGATCCTGCATCTAATTGGCCGCTATTTGCGGAAAAAGCCCGAGAGTTAATTGAAAAAGAAAAAGTCGATGTGGTATTTGGTGGGTGGACCTCCGTATCACGCAAATCGATGTTACCGGTGTTTGAAGAGTTTAACAGTATCTTATTTTATCCCGTCCAATATGAAGGGGAAGAGTCATCAAAAAATGTCTTTTATACTGGCGCAGCACCTAATCAACAAGCCGTGCCTGCCGTCAATTACCTAATGAATGAATTGGATGTCGAGCGTTGGGTATTAGCTGGCACCGATTATGTTTATCCGCGTACGACGAATAAAATCCTTGAAGCGTATTTGAAAAGTAAAGGTGTGAAAGCAGAAGATATTATGATCAGTTATACCCCGTTTGGGCATTCTGATTGGCAGTCTATTGTCTCTGATATCAAGAAATTTGGCGCGGAAGGTAAAAAAACAGCGGTCATATCGACCATTAACGGTGATGCAAATGTTCCCTTTTATAAAGAGCTAGGTGCGCAAGGTGTGAGCTCTGATGATATTCCTGTTATTGCATTTTCTGTTGGTGAAGAAGAACTGTCAGGTATGGATACCTCACCACTCGTTGGACATCTAGCGGCTTGGAACTATTTCATGAGCGTTGATACAGCTAAGAATAGTGAGTTTATTGAAAAGTGGCAGAAGTTTATTAAAAACAAAGCGCGGGTAACGAATGATCCAATGGAAGCCCATTACATTGGTTTTAATATGTGGGTGCAAGCTGTAACTAATGCCGGAACGACCGATCCTGAAGCAGTGCAAGATGCGTTAATTGGTACATCTGTGCCTAATTTATCCGGTGGTTATTCAACGATGTTACCTAACCACCATATTACTAAACCGGTATTAATTGGAGAGATCCAAGATGATGGACAGTTTGAAGTGGTATGGGAAACAGCAGGGTTAGTTAACGGTGATGCATGGTCGAATTATCTACCTGGGTCGCGCGATCTGTATTCTAGCTGGAGCAAGCCTTTCTCATGCGGCAGTTATAATGTTATCGATAAAAAATGTGCTGGTAGCACTCATTAATAGCATTGGTTAAGCCCCGAGGAAAAGGGGCTTTTTCTCTTTATTCAGGGATGCTCATTATGCTGCTTCGAGTGATCATGTTTATAGTTATGATGATGTCTATAACAACGTCATCAGTGTGGGGTTCTACAATTGATTCCTATTCATCATTGGTATCGATATTAACGATGAAAAAAACGCCACCTAATATAAAGGCAATAGAATGGTTGGCAAATAATGATAATAAAGTCCGCAGTGAGCAAATACTCACAGCTTGGTTAAATGGAGAATTATATTTAAATAAGACATCTAAGAAGTTAGTTGTTATTAATGACTTTAAATTAGGTATGAGTGCTAGACCGATAATAAATACCCAAAATATTATTATTGATAATAAGAGGGATTTTAAAAAAATACGGGTGAATAATAAATTACGTAAAGAAATTAATACTCAACTTGCATTATTAGGATTATCGAGTATTAGTGAGCAGCAGCGGTATCAATCAGTATTGTCATTATTAGGAAAGCTAACGCCTGAACGCTATATTAAAATAAAAGCGTTATATGAGATAGAGACCAAAAATAAAGTAAAAAAAATCGCGTTATTGGCAATAGAAAACTACCAAGCACAACATGCAGTAGGGCAACGACAACGGGATGCGATTGATCAAATTAGCCAATATAAAAATCCTATAGTTTTTCAAACGCTTAGTAAATTGCAGACGCAGACATTAGCACCAGCGACAGCACTTGCCGTCCAGCATGGGCTTGATAGCTACAAGCAACAGCAACGCTTATATGCAGGTATAGAAACGGTCTTTTTTGGCTTAAGTTTAGGCTCAGTTTTAGTGCTCGCTGGGATTGGTCTGGCGATCACCTTTGGTGTGATGGGCGTGATTAATATGGCGCACGGTGAGTTAATCATGATTGGCGCATATACCACATATGTGATGCAGCAATTGTTACCGCATCATATTGCTATCGCTTTATTATTATCGATCCCTGCGGCGTTTATTGTCTCTGGTCTGGTTGGGATCATTATAGAACGGCTTGTGATTCGTCATTTATATGGACGAGCTCTAGAAACATTACTCGCAACATTTGGTATCAGCTTGATCTTACAGCAAGCGGTACGAAGTGTATTCTCACCGTTAAATCGTTCGGTTAGTACGCCTGAATTTATGTCTGGTGCTTTTAGTATTAACCCAATGCTAATGATCACTTATAACCGACTGTATATTTTACTGTTTTGCTTCGCTGTATTTGTTGCGTTGTTATTGGTACTAAGAAAAACCTCGCTTGGATTGCAAGTTCGCGCAGTATCGCAAAACCGTTCAATGGCTAAAGCAATGGGGATACGCTCTGAGCGGGTTGATGCATTAACCTTTGGTTTAGGTTCGGGTGTTGCCGGTATTGCAGGTGTTGCGCTATCACAATTGACCAATGTCGGCCCTAACATGGGACAAAGCTATATTATCGATTCATTTATGGTGGTTGTTTTTGGTGGCGTCGGAAATATTTGGGGAACATTGGTGGCTGGATTAAGTTTAGGGATCTTTAATAAAGTATTAGAGCCTTGGGCTGGTGCGGTATTAGCAAAAATATTTATTCTTATCTTTATTATTTTATTTATTCAAAAACGTCCTAAAGGATTATTTCCTCAACGAGGTCGAGTATCAGAAGGTTAATTAGCTAAGGAGCTGCTATGAACCGTCAATCATTATTAGATAAAAGGTCGTTTTTAAGTCAAGATCGTGGTGGGAAAATAATATTATCAATATTGTTCTCGATCTTATTATTTATTCCTCTTTGTAATTTATGGCTGCCTGAATCTCATCCGTTATATATAGAAACGTTTACCGTTTCTTTATTGGGTAAATATTTGAGTTTTGCCTTATTGGCATTAGCGGTTGATTTAGTATGGGGATATTTAGGGATATTAAGTTTGGGTCATGGTGCTTTTTTTGCACTCGGCGGTTATGCCATGGGCATGTATTTAATGCGTCAAATTGGTGAGCGTGGGGTATATGGACATCCTGTGTTACCTGATTTTATGGTTTTCCTTAATTGGTCTGAATTACCGTGGTTTTGGTATGGCTTTGATTCGTTTCTTTTTGCTTGCTTGATGATTTTGCTTGTTCCCGGTTTATTGGCGTATGTCTTTGGTTCGTTAGCATTTCGCTCGCGTGTTTCTGGGGTGTATCTATCCATCATGACCCAAGCATTAACCTATGCATTAATGCTTGCTTTCTTCCGTAATGAGATGGGATTTGGTGGTAATAATGGCTTAACCGATTTTAAAGATATTTTAGGTTTTAGCCTGCAAAGTGACATGACCAAAGTGATGTTATTTGCAGCGACAACCACAGCATTAATCTTGGCGTATTGTTTATGTCGCTATGTGATTAATAGCCGTCTTGGACGCGTGGCGATGGCCATTCGTGACACCGAGCAACGTACCCGGTTTATGGGCTATGACGTTGATAATATTAAGCTGTGGTTATTTATTTTATCAGCAGTGCTTGCGGGGATTGCTGGTGCTTTATATGTACCACAAGTTGGGATCATTAACCCCGGTGAGTTCTCGCCATTAAACTCGATTGAAATTGTCGTGTGGGTTGCGCTTGGGGGCAGAGCAACCTTATTTGGTGCCATTGCGGGGGCATTACTTGTCAATTATGCCAAAAGCTGGTTTACGGTTGAGTTACCTGAAGTGTGGTTATTTGCCCTAGGGGCGCTGTTTGTCTTATCGACATTGTATTTACCTAAAGGCGTAATTGGCGTTTGCTCTACGCCAGCATTGCGTCGTTTTCGCTTACCCACATTTAGCCATATTAAGCGCTATTTCATGGAGGCAAAATCATGAGTGCGTTATCCAAAATATTGCCGTTAAGTTCAACGTTTCAAGCGCTGACTGAACGTGAAAAAGTGTTTCGGTTTATGCAAACCCAACAACACCCTTTAGTCAATACCAGCCATAATATCTTGTTGTATTTAGAAGGAGTGAATAAATCATTTGATGGCTTTAAAGCGATTGATGATCTGAATTTGTACATTAAAGAAGGGGAATTACGCTGCATTATTGGGCCAAATGGCGCAGGGAAAACCACCATGATGGACATTATTACGGGGAAGACTAAACCAGATTCTGGGCAAGTTTGGTTAGGCTCATCACTTAATTTATTGAGGATGTCTGAAGCGGATATCGCTAATGCCGGTATTGGACGTAAGTTTCAAAAGCCAACTGTTATTGAGTGTTTATCAGTCTGGCATAACCTTGAGCTTGCTATGTCCGGTGAGCGGAAAGTATGGCAACTGTTACGTGCAACATTAAATGGTGAGCAACGTGATACGTTGGAGTCGGTACTTACATTGATTAACCTACATAATGAGAAAGACTCTCTTGCTGGCAACCTTTCTCATGGTCAGAAGCAGTGGTTAGAGATCGGTATGTTGTTAATGCAGAGCCCCAAATTACTGTTGGTGGATGAACCCGTTGCAGGCATGACACATCAAGAAATGGATCGTACTGCTGAGTTGTTAAATAGCCTTGCCGGAAAGCATTCTGTGGTGGTGGTTGAACACGATATGGATTTTGTTCGTTCAATTGCCAGTCATGTAACGGTTATGCATCAAGGTGGTATTTTAGCAGAAGGCACAATGGCACAAGTACAAGCCGATCCTGAAGTTATTCAAGTCTATTTGGGGGAATGAATATGCTAAATGTCACTGGTGTTAATCAATTTTATGGTGAAAGCCATACGTTGTGGGATGTGAACCTACATGTTCCAAAAGGGCAATGTACCGTACTTATGGGGCGCAATGGTGTAGGGAAAACTACCTTACTGGAATGTATTATGGGGTTATTACCGATAAAGCAGGGAGCGATTTCACTCAATACCCGTGATATCTCGAAAGCTAAAGCCGAAGAGCGCCCTTATTTAGGGGTGGGTTATGTGCCCCAAGGTCGACAAATTTTTCCCATGCTCACAGTGCTAGAGAACTTATCTGTTGGTTTGCCTGTACGCGATAAGGCAAATCGGACTATTCCTGATTATATCTACCAACTTTTTCCTGTTTTACACCAAATGCGTCATCGTTACGGCGGGGATTTATCGGGTGGACAGCAGCAACAACTTGCGATTGCCAGAGCGCTAGTTGTTGATCCTCAATTACTTATCTTAGATGAGCCAACCGAAGGTATTCAGCCAAATATTGTGCAAGAAATTGGCGATATTATCCAAAAACTAAATATCGATTTTGGCTTAACTGTTTTATTGGTTGAACAAAAATTGCCTTTCGCCCGTCGAGTTGGTGATCATTTTTGTTTATTGGATCGTGGGAGAAATGTTGCTAATGGCGCAATGAAAGATTTAGAGCAAGGGCTAATTACGGAGTATCTGACTGTATGAGTGATCCTTCTTTTATCATAGATAATGATAACCCGTTTTCACATCGCGGTTGGCAAGCTAAGTTGTCATTAGGCTTCGCTGTTAAAAATAATAAAACAGTATTAGCGCATCGACAACAATATGGTCCACTGGCTGTTCAACGACCGTTTTATCCTGAAAAAAATATCTGTCATACCTATCTATTACATCCTCCTGGTGGTGTTGTCGGGGGCGATACATTGACCATTCATACTAATGTAGATAACTATGCTCATGCATTAGTTACCACCCCTGGCGCAACAAAATTTTATCGCTCAGCGGAGCAATGGGCAGAACAAACGCAATGCCTGACGGTATCCGATGGCGGAATTTTAGAGTGGTTACCACAAGAAAATATCTTTTTTAATGATGCCAAAGTGAAGCTAAACAGCACAATTATATTGGCTGAAACTGCTCGATTTATGGGATGGGAAATGCACTGTTTTGGACGACCTGCACTGAATGAGGGCTTTGATAACGGCAGTTTAATGGGGAAGACGGAAATACAAATAGCAGGTGAAAAAATATTAATTGAGCGACTCGCCTTAGAGGGGGAGGATTGTCCTTTTTATATCAATGGGTTACGGGGGTTTAGTTTATCGTCAAGTTTATATATAACCAATAAAGATCCTATCGTATTCGAAATGGTACAAGTGTTGCTAAATAATATATGCAAAAAGTATCACTTATTTGATTTAGTAATAGGTGTTACTCAGTTAGAGGGATTGATGGTAATTAGAGCCCTCGCTAATTGGAGCGAAACAATATTATCTGTGTTTGTCGAAATTTGGCAATTAGTACGGCAACAGTGGTTTCACGAAATACCAGCGAAGCCAAGAATTTGGGCAACTTAACGGTTAGGGATAAGGAGTGAAGGATGGAACTCTCCCCACGAGAAAAAGATAAATTACTACTTTATTGCGCAGCATTATTGGCAAAAGATCGTTTAAAACGTGGGATCAAATTGAATTATCCAGAATCTATCGCCTTTATTAGTGCTGAAATCATGGAAGGTGCTAGAGAAGGGAAGACGGTTGCAGAGTTAATGGATTATGGTCGCACATTGCTGAAATCGGCAGATGTTATGGAAGGAATAGCGTCAATGATCCCTGATGTGCAAGTAGAAGCGACATTTCCTGACGGAACAAAGCTTGTGACGATTCACGAACCGATTGTATGAGGGATTATGGCGAAAATTGAGCAAACCGAACCGCCTCTAATACCCGGTGAAATCATGGTGGCTAAAGGTGATATCACTATTAATGCTGATCGAAAGACAACACAAGTGGTTGTGATGAATGTCGGTGACCGGCCTATTCAAATCGGTTCCCATTACCACTTTTATGAAGTAAATGATGCTCTGGTGTTTGAACGAGAGGCATGTCGGGGGTATAGACCTAACATTCCGGCAGGAACAGCAATACGTTTTGAACCAGGACAAAAGCGTACCATTGAGCTGGTGGAGTATTCAGGTAAACGTCAGGTTTTTGGTTTTCAAGGGAAAATTATGGGTGAGTTATAACCTGTTAAGGATGAAGAATGGCATCTATCCCAAGGCAAGCGTACGCAGAAATGTTTGGTCCTACCGTTGGAGATAAAGTCAGACTTGCAGATACCGAGTTATGGTTGTCAGTTGAAAAGGATTATACCGTCTATGGTGATGAGGTAAAATTTGGCGGGGGTAAAGTCATCCGTGATGGTATGGGGCAAGGGCAAGCTTCAACGTTTGATACGCCAAATCTGGTGATCACGAATGCGATTATTTTAGATTATTGGGGCATTGTAAAAGCAGATGTCGCGGTAAAAAACGGACGGATCAGTGCAATAGGTAAAGCAGGAAATCCTGATATTCAGCCCGAAGTGACAATTGCGATAGGAGCTGGAACGGAAATTATTGCTGGTGAAGGCAATATATTAACGGCTGGAGGGATTGATTCCCATATTCACTTTATTTGCCCACAACAAATTGAAGAAGCACTAGCCTCAGGGATCACCACCATGATCGGAGGAGGAACAGGACCTGCAACAGGGACGAATGCGACAACCTGTACACCGGGAAGTTGGAATATCCATCGCATGTTGCAGTCGTTAGATCATTTTCCCATGAATTTCGGCTTACTTGGTAAAGGTAATTGTAGTCAGCCTCGCCCATTACAAGAACAAGTTGCCGCAGGTGTCGTAGGCTTAAAACTGCATGAAGATTGGGGTACCACACCAGCATCAATTGATACCTGTTTAACGGTTGCTGATGCGATGGATGTGCAAGTTGCGATCCATACCGACACCTTAAATGAATCTGGCTTTGTTGAATCCACGTTGGCAGCAATAGGCGATCGGGTTATTCACACCTATCATACGGAAGGGGCAGGTGGTGGACATGCACCTGATATTATTCGGGCTTGTGGTGAGCATAACGTCCTTCCATCCTCTACTAATCCGACCCGACCTTATACGATTAATACCGTTGATGAACATCTCGACATGTTAATGGTTTGCCATCACTTATCTCCCTCTATTGCAGAAGATGTTGCGTTTGCAGAGTCTCGAATTCGTCGAGAAACCATTGCATCTGAAGATATCTTGCATGATCTCGGTGCGTTTTCGATGATTGCTTCAGATTCACAAGCAATGGGACGAGTAGGAGAAGTGATCCTCAGAACGTGGCAAACGGCCCATAAAATGAAAGTACAACGTGGCTCACTACCGGAAGATAGCCAAGATAACGATAACTTTCGCTTAAAACGTTATATTGCAAAATATACTATCAACCCTGCTATTACTCATGGGATGTCACATGAAGTGGGATCGATTGAAAAAGGCAAACTTGCCGATTTAGTGCTGTGGAAGCCCGCTTTTTTTGGCGTTAAACCGAGTTTAATTATTAAAGGTGGGATGATTGCAATGGCACCCATGGGCGATCCGAATGGCTCGATCCCGACGCCTCAACCTGTGCATTATCGCCCGATGTTTGGTCACTTTGGCGAGGCTGCGAAACAAACCTCTATGTTATTTCTATCGCAGCAAGCGCAAAAAGAAGGCGTTGCTGAACAGCTTGGATTAGGCAGCCTGATTGGTGTTGTAAAGCAATGCCGAACGATCGGAAAAAGTGATATGAAGCTTAATAGCTGGCAACCAACGATTGAAGTCGACTCTCAAACTTATCAAGTACGCGCTAATGGTGAATTGCTAACTTGTGAACCCGTATCTGAATTACCGATGGCACAACGATACTTTTTATTTTAACTGCATTTACTTCAACGTTATTTGTTTTAAATAACGTGATAAGTCGAAGTAAATAATTAAGTAATCGAAGCTACGGAAGCTAAAAAATGACGGAGGGATACCAATGATAGAGCTGATAGCAATAAAAACAGATAGCATCAATCCACCCCAGACGTATTTAAGTTTACCCATAGAAAGTCGGATAAAAAGTCGATTAAAAGTATATTTAGACGATGGACGGGAAGCAGGATTATTTTTACCTCGTGGTCATATATTAAGAGGAGGAGAACAGTTGGTAAGCCGCTGTGGTATTACCGTTGAGATAAAAGCAGCGCCTGAAAAAGTCTCAACAGTCTATTGTGGTGATGGATTAAAACTTATGAAGATTGCTTACCACTTAGGAAACCGACATGTTCCATTACAGATATCTCATCTCTGGTTACGTTATCAACATGATCATGTGTTAGATGAAATGGTAAAAGGACTTGGTGGTGATGTGATGTGCGATTGCGAACCTTTTGAGCCTGAGAGCGGTGCTTATGGCGGATCTTCTAGTAGCCACCATCATTAATTATTTATAACTCTATAAGGATATGCGTTATGAAATTCTATTTGCTGTTAATACTAAGTTTATTTTCGTCATCTTCTGTGTGGGCTCATGCGGGGCATCAAACAGAAAATTCAACTCACCATTTATTGCAGTCAGCATTGTTTCATCCAACACAGTGGCTTGATTTACTTTCGTTATCGATTTGTTTTGCACTCTTCACTGTTATCGTTTTGGTTGCAGTGTATGCAAAAAAGTAATCTCGATGCTAGTCAGGTTATAACGCCAATAGCGCAATATCGATTATATCAATTGATGAGTCCGTCATTGCCAATCGGTGGCTTTACTTATTCACAAGGGATGGAATGGGCGGTTGAGGCGAAATGGATTGAGGATGTAAAAGCATTAGTATCATGGTTAGTAACCATTGTTGAACAAAGTATGGCAACGCTTGAGTTACCAATTTTACGACGTTATTACCAAGCAATTAAAGTTCATGATTTTAAAAGCATAACGACATGGAGTGAGTATTTATACGCGTGCCGTGAAACAAAAGAATTACGTGCTGAAGAGCAGCAACGTGGTCGTGCGCTATTTACATTATTAGCCCAATTAAATGTACCGACACATGGTGTTGAGCATATAAACGCGCTAAATCAAAACCAGTTATTAGGGTTTGTCTTGGCAGCACATCATTGGAATATTCCATGTATACCATTATCTCAAGGATATTTATGGAGTTGGGCTGAGAATATGGTGATGGCTGGCGTTAAGCTTGTTCCTCTTGGGCAAACGGCGGGGCAACAAGCATTAATACAATTAGTTGAACATTTTCCATCTGCGATAGAGCGCTCAGCACAGATTTCTGATCTTAATATTGGTAGCTATATGCCTGCTTTATCTCTCGCAAGTAGCCGTCACGAAACGCAATATACTCGCTTATTTCGCTCATAAAAGGATTGTTATGATGATGACAGAATATAAACAACCGTTACGTATTGGTGTCGGTGGTCCTGTTGGCTCTGGAAAAACAGCTTTGCTTGAAGTGTTATGTAAAGCGATTCGTAACAAGTTGAATATTGCGGTTGTTACTAATGATATTTATACCCAAGAAGACGCCAAAATCTTAACGCGTGCAGAAGCATTAGCGCCCGATAGGATTATTGGTGTCGAAACTGGGGGGTGCCCACATACCGCTATACGTGAAGATGCATCGATGAATCTTGCGGCGGTTGATGAGTTAGCAAGACGACATAAAAATTTAGATATTGTTTTTGTTGAAAGCGGTGGCGATAACTTAAGTGCAACGTTTAGTCCTGAACTGGCTGACTTAACCATTTATGTAATAGATGTTGCTGAAGGAGAAAAAATACCCAGAAAAGGAGGCCCTGGCATCACCCGTTCAGATCTATTGGTGATTAATAAAATTGATTTAGCACCATATGTTGGTGCGTCATTGGAGGTGATGGAGCAAGATACTCAAAGAATGAGACCAACCAAACCTTTTGTATTTACCAATCTAAAGCAAGCGGAGGGACTCGAGGTTATTATTGATTTTATTGTAACGGAAGGAATGGTTGAACTACGAAATGAATAATATGTATAGAAACAAATAAGCCCCATTATTTGGCTAATATAATGGGGCTTATTCTTTATGCTTAATAAATATTATGAAGTTAACTGTTTAACAGCAAGTGCTTCTTCTTCATCATCTTGTGCTAATTGGGCTTCTGATGCTGGTGGACAGCGATCCACAAACCATCCCATGAATGAACAGACAATTGTTACGATAATACAAACGAAGCTTAACCACATAAATGGTGCGTATGAGAACGTAGCAACACCTAAAATGCTTGCCATATAAATACCGTTATCACTCCACGGCACCATACCTGAGGTCAACGTACCACCAAACTCAGCGTTACGAGAAAGGTTCTTACGTTGATAGCCTAGACGGTCGTAATTTTTTGCACAAATTTTAGGAGTTAGGATCAGTGATACATACATCGCAGAGCCAAATACGTTACCAAGGAAAGCAGTAGCAATAGTGGAAACGGATAGGCTACCTGCAGAATTCACACGCTTTTCAAATAGACGAGCAATAGTTTGCAGTACACCGACTTTATCTAATAGACCACCAAAACCAAGACCGAAGATGATCACGGCAACAGAGCCAAGCATCGACGACATACCACCACGGTTTAGGATCGCATCAATAAATTCAACACCAGAGCTAATAGAAAATGGTGCCCATGCAGTATTAAAGGCAACTAAAGGATCCATACCTTGGATCATTACCGCCCAAATAATACCCAATAGAGAACCTAGCGTAATAACAGGGAATGATGGTAAGCGTAAAGCCAGTAATACCAAGACAATAGCCACAGGGATAAAAGACAATGGTGAGATAACAAATTGCTTATCCATTGCTTGAATCACAGAATCTACTTGAGACATGTCGACGTTACCGGCGTAGTGGTAGCCCACAACAGTAAACATAATACCAGTGATCACATAACTGATTAATGCGATCGGTAACATGCCTTTAATGTGCTCCATAATTTCTACGTTAGACATAGAAGATGCAAGGATCACAGAGTCTGAAAGTGGTGACATTTTATCACCGAAGTAACAGCCAGAAAGAACAGCACCAGCGGTCATAGGCGCGGGAATACCTAGACCTTGGCCTATACCCATCATAGCGATACCAGCCGTACCTGCGGCACCCCAAGAAGTACCGGTTGCTAACGCTGTTAATGAACAAATGATCATTGTTGCTAGCAAGAAAATGGATGGGTGGATGGCTTTTAGACCGTAATAAATAATGGTTGGAACAATACCACCTGCAATCCAAGTACCCACAAGCGCACCAACTGCAAGCAGAATTAATACGGCACCAAGACCGTTCGCAATACCTTTTGTTGCGGCTTTTTCTAATGACTTGTAATCATGACCTAGTTTTATACCTAGTCCGATAATGATGAACCAGCCGATGTAGAGTGCTAGCTGAATAGGCAAATTTAACTTAGCGGTAAATGAGAATGCTAGTGCAAGGAAAATACCGAGAGCAACAAGAACTTGCATCAACGAGGGTAGTTTCACGACAGTCTGTTTTTCCATACTTCTAACCTTGTTTATCGTACCTGTAAATGAGCTGTTAGCCCAAAGTCAGTAATTAATATTTCTATACTGGTTAATAAATCACGTGCATCACAGCTTGTAACAAAGTTGGCTACTCTAGCAGGTGGTTCTAAAACCGCGATAAATAATGTTTCTTTATGTGACCTGAGTCTTTTGCTTTAAAAGATAGGCAAAAGCACTGCTTTTTTTGTATTTATTTTGTTAAAAAATGGTTTTTATTTTGTGTTTGTATATTGGTTTTATTGTTCTGGTTATTTGTTTCAAAACATA
Source organism: Photobacterium angustum (assembly GCF_002954615.1). Lineage (NCBI taxonomy): Bacteria > Pseudomonadati > Pseudomonadota > Gammaproteobacteria > Vibrionales > Vibrionaceae > Photobacterium > Photobacterium angustum. The sequence continues at coordinate 634,881 of NZ_MSCJ01000001.1, forward strand.
ATGATAACGTTGTAATTAGTTTATAAAACTAAAATTCTCTTAATTAATGAATAATATATCTAATAAAAATCGATTGGAGAGACTATCAGGATAGCTGGGTATTTTCAAAGATATGTGTTTGATTGAATTATATGGACTTGATTGTTTAATTCCATATTTGAGGCTAAAAGTACACGTTAAGTATCGCTTTTTAAGCCTTTTTGCTGCTTTATTCTTCTTTGTTGTTGCATTTTTGAGCTTATAAAAATAACTAATACCAGTGATAAGAAATTCAAATATCGATAAATTAACAAAGATTGTTACTCTTTTTTACGATAGTATTTTTAAGTAGATATTAAAATTATGCTTGTTTTTAAGCCGTTAAATCTCTATAGATGGAAACAGCAGTTAAATTACGACAGGGAGTGTAGTAGCAAATGATGAAAGTAGGTTTAGTTGGTTGGCGTGGTATGGTCGGTTCTGTACTGATGCAACGTATGGTCGAAGAGGGCGATTTTAAACTGATTGACCCTGTATTCTATTCAACCTCTCAGATTGGTATTCCAGCGCCTAATTTAGGTAAAGATGCTGGCATGCTGCAAGATGCTTTTGATTTAGAAAGCTTAAAAAAACTTGATGCCATTATTACCTGTCAAGGTGGCGGTTATACTGAAAAAGTGTATCCAGCATTACGACAAGCTGGTTGGAAAGGTTACTGGATTGATGCGGCATCAACATTACGTATGAAGCCAGAATCAATTATTACACTTGATCCTGTTAACTTTGATCAAATTCAGCAAGGTATTCACAATGGTACCAATACCTATGTTGGTGGTAACTGTACTGTTAGCTTGATGCTGATGGCTGTTGGTGGCCTATATAAAGCTGGACTTGTTGAGTGGATGACGTCACAAACGTATCAAGCAGCCTCTGGTGCTGGTGCTAAGAACATGCGTGAGTTGATCAGCCAAATGGGTGTGATTAACGATTCAGTGACAAGCGAGCTTGCGAATCCATCAACATCAATTCTTGATATTGACCGTAAGGTTGCAGATACATTACGTTCAAGCGATTTTCCATCACAAGAGTTTGGTGCGCCATTAGCCGGTTCTCTGATCCCTTGGATTGATGTGAAGCGTGAAAATGGTCAAAGCAAAGAAGAGTGGAAAGCGTCTGTTGAAACGAACAAAATTCTTGGCTTAGAGGATTCTCCAATCCCAATCGATGGTACTTGTGTACGTATTGGTGCGATGCGCTGTCACAGCCAAGCACTAACATTGAAGCTGAAGAAAAATGTACCGTTAGATGAAATCGAAGAAATTATTGCATCGCATAACGATTGGGTAAAAGTTATCCCGAATGATCGTGATGTAACAGTGCAAGAGCTAAGCCCAGCTAAAGTAACGGGCACACTATCGGTACCTGTAGGTCGTCTACGTAAACTCGCGATGGGTGATGATTACCTGAACGCCTTTACTGTTGGTGATCAGCTACTATGGGGTGCTGCTGAGCCACTTCGTCGTACGTTACGTATTATCTTGTCTGAAAAAGCATAATATTAGTCAGTTGATAATAAAAAACGCCTGCAGTGATGCAGGCGTTTTTGTTTATAGTGACTTTAATTTAGTGTTGTTTACGTTGACGTAAACCACGACCACCTAAAATAGTTTTGAGTACGTCTTTTTCTCTTAATTTACTCATCCCTACATAAGCGACTGGAACGAGAAATAGCGAGAAAAATGTGCCAGCGGTTAATCCACCCACTAATACCAAGCCAATATTTACGCGACCTAATGAGCCAGGACCTGATGCAAACGCCAACGGTAGGGCACCTAAAATCATGGTCAATGATGTCATTAAAATTGGACGTAAACGTGAGCGAGCACTATGGATTGCAGCATCAATGGCAGTTTTACCATGCTTACGTTGCTCATTGGCAAATTCAACCAGCAAGATACCGTGTTTAGTGACCAATCCGACCAAGGTTAATAAGCCTATTTGTGAGTAAATATTGAGGCTTTGCCCAAAGACCCAGAGGGTCAATACAGCGCCTACAATACACAAAGGTACGGTAAGAAGGATGATCAGTGGATCAACGAAACTTTCAAATTGCGCAGCTAAGATCAGATAGATGAAAATTAGCGCCATTAAAAATAACGTTTGTGTACCATCCTGTGAGTCCATTAACTCTTTAACCACACCGTCGTAGGCATAGCTCTGCGAGTCATCAAGTAGCTCAGGTACATTTTCATCAATGTAATCACGTACATCACCTGCGGTATAACCTGGCATTAATGTCGCTGTGATCTCAGCACTATTTTGTCCCATATAAGTCTTAAAACTGGACTCAGATGTTACTGCTTTAATTGAAACGAACTCAGACAAAGGAATATTCTGCCCCGATTCTGACGCCACATAAAGTTTATCAATAATATCGAAGTTACCCAGATCTTTACGGTTTACTTGAACACGAATAGGGTAGGTGTAACCATCATCAGCCTGTAAGTTTGCCGCTTTCAATGAGCCAAGGAAGGTCGATAGTGCATTGGTTACATCGGTATAAGCAACGCCTGACAAGATGATTGCGTTACGGTCAATACGTAAGTCATATCGGAGTTGATCTCGAAGTAATGAGCTTTTAACGCGAGTTAAGCCTTTATACTCACTTAACTTTTTAACAATGCGGTTAGCGGTGTCATTAAGCTTCGTATTATCTCGATTAACGGTCTTAAGCTGCAGTTTTAAATTGGTTGCTGCATTTAGACCATCAGCAGAGCGCACACTAAATGACATACTGTATGCAGACAGAGTGCTTGCTGCTTTTTCAGTCAGTTCAGAAACGATCTCATCTGCTGGTTTAGTACGTTTACCCCAAGGTTCGAGTAAAATATGATTGGATGGTGTTGCTTCGATATAAGATAAATTCGCAGCAATATCTTTGTTATCTTCCATAACCGTATTTAGCTCAGAGTTATGCTTAATATGATAACGACGACCGACACCTGTCGGTGCTTCTGAACTACCATCAATGAAGCCAGTATCTTCTGTCGGCAACAATACTTGTGGCATAGACCATACTGCGACACCAGATAGGGCAATGAGCGCAAGTGCTATCCCACCCATCAATGCTTTTCGATCAAACCATTTAGAGAGTTGTTTCGTGTAACCTAGTGATAGCTTGTGAATCTGCTTATCAATTGCAGCGAACCATTTAGGTTGTTGTGCTACCGGTTTAATTAAATAAGCACACATCATAGGGGAAAGTGTTAGAGCAACCATACCTGAGATGATCACTGATGCTGCAAGGGTAAAAGCAAATTGGCGGAACAGATCAGCTGTCATACCTGACATTAAACCAATAGGCAGGTAAACGGCTGCAAGGGTCATTGTCATTGCTATTACTGGGAAGATAATTTCATTACTCCCCTTAATGGCAGCATTAAGCGGTGTTTCACCTTCTTCTATATAGCGATAACAATTTTCAACCACTACGATAGCATCATCAACCACAAGGCCGATCGCAAGGATAATGGCTAAAATAGTCAGTACATTAATGCTGAAACCAAGAAATGACATTACTGCAAAAACACCAATAATACATACTGGGATAGTGATAATTGGGATTGATGCAATACGCAGTGAGCCAAGGAAAAGTACCACAATTACTGATACTAAAACGATAGCTTCAAAGAGGGTATGGAAGCCTTGGTCAATAGATTCTTGAATGAAATCTGCTTGGTTATAGACCATCTTCATTTCTAAGCCATCTGGCAAGTGTTGTTGCATTTTTGCGATTTCAGCTTTTACACGTGCGGCAACATCAACAGGGTTCTCACTCTTAAGTGGCAGCACCTGTAGTGACATAGCAGTTTCACCATTCACTTTAAGTTTGCTCGGGGTCAGGCTGTTTTCACCCATTTTGACATCAGCAACATCTTTAATACGGATGATGTTGCCATCATCGACTCGGATAACGAGATCTTGTACATCTTTAACACTGGTTACTTGAGTCACTGGGTTAATTTGGAAATTACGTGCTTCCCCAACGATCTGACCAACCGTAAATGATGAACTGTATGCGCTAAGTGTTGTAACAATATCAGCAGGTTTAACATTGAGTGCCATCATACGATTTGGGTTAAGCCAAACACGGACAGCTTTAGCTGCACCACCATACGGTCCATATACCCCACCGACACCTTGAATATGTCTAAACTGCGGTTTGATTTGTTGACCAATAAAGTCGTACATCTCTTGCGAGCTCATTGTCCCTTTATTGATGAAGGTAATAATGTTACTGGCTGAGCCCTTATCACCTGAATCATCGGTAACCGTCGGTTTATCAACCATACTTGGTGGAAAATCAACGATGGCTTCAATGCTACTACGTAACTTATTCATTAAGTTTGCATATTCAACATCAGTAATACCATCGCTAAACTTTACATTTAATGTGCATTTACCTTGGGTACAGTCAGTCGTCATATTATCAACGCTTTCTAACCCTGTGGCGGCATTAATTAAATGTGTTGCGACATTTCGCGACATAAAGTCAGCACTGGCACCATCAATATTGGCGGTAACCGTTGCTTTGGGGGTGTTGTGTTCTGGGAAATATTGAATTGCAAGCTTTTGAAAAGAAAACAAACCAATAAGAATAATTGCAATACTTATAACTGAAGCAAAAACAGGATGTTTAATACAGACTTCAGGTAGCTTCATGATTCGGCTCCGTTACTGTTTTGTCATCTTTTTTTGCAGCAGTGGCAGGATCGGTGGTTTTCTTTTTCTTTTCTTGTGCTGGCGCATCAGCTGTTGGTGCTTGAGTCTTGATGATATTTACTAAAGTTTCATCATCGATTTTTTGATGACCAGTGACAACAACAATGTCATCTACCTTTAAGCCTTTTTCAACAATTACATAGCCATTATTAAGGTTGTTACCTAAAGTTAGGTAACGCTTAGTAGCAATGTTGTTTTTATCGACAACCCAAACATAGCGATCTTCATTGTGGGCAAGAATGGCGTTTTGTGGCGCAATAATACGATTTGTTCGACCGTTTACCATTTGGCTTACTTGGGCAAACATACCTGGGGCCAAAATATGGTTGGGGTTTTCGATACGAGCATGAATAGCCACACGCCCCGTATTTTTATTAACGGCTGGTGCAACGTAATCAACAATGCCGTTAAATGTCATATCTTTGTATGCTTCTACAGTAACCGTAATTGGCTGACCCTTTACAGCCTTTCCTAAATCGTTTTGGCTAATGGTGTAGGAGACTTCAACAGGGTTGAGGTTATAAATACTTACTAGAGGTGTCGCTGCATCAATAATACTTCCTGCTGATTTAGTGAAGTTGGTCAGTTCACCATCAAAAGGAGCGGTAATGGCATAATCTTTTAAAATAGCTTGTTGTTGTCGATAATCAGCAGCAGCAAGGTTAGCGGCATCTTGAAGCTCTTCAAAATCTTGTTTAGATAATGCGCCGGGTTGCTTTTTATTTAGCTCGATAACACGTTTAACTTTATTTCTTGCGGTTGTTAATGAGCTTGCTGCTTTATCAAGATCAGCTTTGGCTTTACTGCTATCTAATTTTGCAATTAGTTGACCTTTTTTTACCACATCACCATCTTTGAAATTGATAGCGACAAGCTTACCTGGAGCACTGAATGTGAGCTCTGCAAAATCAATCGCATTAATTTTTCCCACTTCATTTAATGTGGCAACAAATTCTTTGGTAGAAATAGGCTCGACAGTGACAGGAATTGCTTGTTTTTTTTCATTATCATTAGCTAAAGCATAAGTACTTGAAGCTAAAGTTATAATAGTGAGTAGTAGCGGAAATGATTTTTTATAGTGCACGTCATTTAACTCTTATGGGGGATAAGGGTGTCGGTGTGCAGTAAGCGTATAATAAATACGCAATTATAATGTCAGTGAATGGTTAGCTGGGGTTAGTCATTGTCAGGGTTATGTTATTTTTAAGCGTTTGTTAGGTATCATTCAATTTGATATTAAAAAAAACCGTGAATATTGATAAATATTCACGGTTTCTCATTAAGTCACTTAATCTGTAATTATGCTGCTAGGTTTTTAGCAACGAAATCCCAGTTAACTAGTGCCCAGAATGCGTCCATGTAGCTTGGACGTAGGTTACGGTAGTCAATGTAGTAAGCATGTTCCCACAGATCAACTGTTAGAAGAGGAGTCATTTTAAGACCTTCTTCAGCGATAGGGCAACCTGCGTTAGAAGTGTTCACGATTTCTAATGAACCATCTTCCATTTTAACTAACCAAGTCCAAGAAGAACCGAAGTTGTTGATTGCAGACTCTGTGAATTTTGCTTTGAAATCAGCAAAAGAACCGAATGCTTTTACGATAGCATCAGCTACTTCACCTGTTGGTTCACCGCCAGCATTAGGTGCTAGACAGTTCCAGTAGAACGTGTGGTTCCATACCTGAGCTGCATTGTTAAATACGCCGCCAGTTGAAGTTTGTACGATTTCTTCAAGTGACTTTTCAGCAAGCTCTGTACCTTCAACAAGACCGTTAAGCTTTACAACGTAAGTGTTGTGGTGCTTACCGTAGTGGTATTCAAGAGTTTCTTGAGAAATGTGTGGCTCAAGAGCGTTCATTGCGTAAGGTAGAGCTGGTAGTTCAAATGCCATTGCTCAATTCTCCATATTATTCGTTTTGTGGTGTTTACCACGACATCATTGCTTCCAGTAAGCATCAAGGCTTACTTGATTATTTTTGAATCTGACCGATTCATTTTAGCAACTTTTTTCTTTATTAAAAGACTTGGAAATAAAAAAATACCCTATACCTCGTTAATCAAAGCGTCAATGACCTTTTAAAAAACAAGGGTATTGAAACTGAGATCTGGTATTGCATCAAAAGCACTCGCTTAGTACGGGAAAATATTTTTATTGGTGACGATAACCAAGTAGAATGGTAGGGTTTAAGTAATTACTATTAAGGTTGTACGAGGAAGTTATGGAAACTATCGACAAAATTAAGCAGCAAATCGCAGAAAACCCAATTCTACTTTACATGAAAGGTTCACCTAAGCTACCGAGCTGTGGTTTTTCTTCTCAAGCTTCACAAGCACTAATGGGCTGTGGTGAAAAGTTTGCATATGTTGATATTCTACAAAACCCAGATATTCGCGCTGAACTTCCAATTTACGCGCAGTGGCCAACTTTCCCACAATTATGGGTTGATGGTGAACTTATTGGTGGTTGTGACATTATTCTTGAGATGTTCCAAAAAGGTGAGCTTCAGCCATTATTAAAAGAAGTTGCTGAACGCCGTGACGCAGCCTCTGCTGAATAATTTATTACGTCTAAACGTTATTTTAATAGTGTTTAGCTGAAAAATAAAAACCGCCAAATTGGCGGTTTTTTTGTTTATATAAATAAAAAGTCTATGGCTTATAGCACCATAGAAGCTAACCAACCAAATCCAATTAATGGCAAGTTATAGTGGATGAATGTCGGTACAACCGAATCCCAAATATGATCGTGCTGACCATCCGCATTCAAACCTGATGTTGGACCTAAGGTCGAATCTGAAGCTGGAGAGCCCGCATCACCTAATGCTGCTGCAGTACCTACTATCGCGATGGTTGCCATTGGTGAGAAACCAAAAGATAGACAAAGCGGTACATAAATCGTGGCTAGAATTGGAATGGTTGAGAACGAAGAACCGATCCCCATGGTTACTAATAAACCCACAACCAGCATTAGCAGTGAAGCAAGAGGTTTGTTATTACCAATCACAGCTTCAAGGGAATTTACTAAGGTTTCTACGCCGCCTGTTGCTTTCATTACCGCAGCAAAACCTGCTGCTGCAATCATAATAAAGCCGATCATCGCCATCATATGAACACCTTTGGTGAACACATCATGGGTTTCTTTCCACTTAATGACGCCCGTGAAAGTAAACACCATAAAGCCAACAAGGCCACCGATGATCATCGAACCACTATATAATTGTGCGCCTAGTGCGGCAAAAATAGCGGCAACAGCGACATAGACGTGACGCATGTCGATTTCTTTTTTCTCTGGCTCACTGGCAAGGATCTTTTCAACGGAATACTCACGTGGTTTACGGTAACTGATAAAAATAGACACCAATAAACCAAATAACATGCCACAAGCAGGTAAAAGCATTGCTACGGGTACTTGGCTAGCTAATACATCTAAGCCGTTATCATGTAAGTTTTTAAGTAAGATGTTATTTAAGAAAATACCGCCAAAACCAATAGGTAACACCATATAAGGGGTGACTAAACCAAAGGTTAATACACAAGCGATTAAACGACGGTCTAATTTTAGTTTGGCAAAAACATGCAGTAGCGGCGGTATTACAATTGGGATGAAAGCAATATGTACCGGAATAACGTTCTGAGAAGAAATGGCAAGTAAGACTAGAATGATAAGAACGCTATATTTGACGCCCGTTGCAGCCGCGGCATTATTATGGCCGCTAATGCGCTTGATCACTTTTTGCGCCAGTACATCAGTGATACCTGAACGGGAGATTGCAACGGCAAACGTACCGAGCATGGCATAACTAAGCGCTGTGGTTGCACCGCCACCAAGACCACCTTCAAAGGCTGATACCGCATCAGTGAGAGACATTCCACCAATAAGGCCGCCAACAATGGCACTAAAGGTTAGCGCGACCACCACATTCACTCGCATTAACGCGAGTATCAGCATGATACATACCGCTATAACTACAGGGTTCATAAAGCTTTGATCCATCCGTTTTATTGGGTAATTGTGAACTACACGAGTTTGACTGTTTCAAAGTGAGTACATAATCACAGAAATAGAGGGGTGAAATAACACCGTTTTTACCAGTTTGCTTAATTTTTTGCACATGTCGAGGACAAAATGTGTTTTGAAGCACATTTTATTGAGGTTGTATGATTTTAAATCACTTAAAAGGATGTTTTTGATTGGATTATTAGGCAATAAAAAGGCTAGCAGAATGCTAGCCTTTGAGCGGTATTGATTAGTTATGTGATTTAAGGTGCTGCGTTTAATACATTTGTATCCGTTATGGTTAATGTTTTGCCATCACCATTAATAAATGAATGCATTTCTGATTGCATTTCACTTGTTACAGCAGCATCTGATGATGGATCGAGTAATGATGAATGACTTCCTGCGTTAAATAACACCGCATTCTTCACTAGTGTGCCATTAATCGATGCGGTTGTTGGTGCCAATTGCATCGTTTTGAGTAGAGGTGTAGTACCTGTAAACGGTGAATAAGGAACAGGGATTTCAGTACCCGTTACTGTTGTTCCTGGTGGTGTGAGATTAGGGATAGTTTGATCATTTTGTACTTGGGTTAGGTAAACAGAAGCAGTGCTTGGTACTAATAACGAATGGTTAATAGGATCGACACTATCAAGCACTGTTTGTGCGGCATAAGCAAACTGTGTAAATGAGTCATAAATTGTGCTTAGCGTTGCTAATGAGGTTTCACTACCATCACTAATTAATCCCGCTTCATAACCTTGATAACAAAGTGGTATCGGCGTATCACCACATTGGTTTTTAAAGTCAGCATTTGAACTTGCTAAAATATTCCCTTTGATGAGATTGCCAAAACTTCCTGAATTTAATAGTAAGTAAGGGATCTCAGCGCCAGGGTTTGCAAGTGCAAATTGATCAATCGCGAAGAGTTGATCTGCGGCGTCGTTGCCTGTTGGACGATTTGTCACATTTGCTACATTAATCCCAGTCATTGCACCTAATGAGTGACCAGTAAAGTTAACCTTTGCCTGAGGGTTTAGCATTGCTAGTGCGCCTAGGTTTGCCAGTTGATCTGGTGCCGTTTGTGCCAAAGTACCTATTTGTACAAATAAACGTGTAATTGATGCTTTTAGGTTGATCACATCAATCGTACTTTGACGTAAATTATCACGGGCAACCGTTAGTGCACCAAGGTTTAAATAAATAGATGGGTTGTCCGCTGCGGTCACGCCACCTATACCTCTATCACCATGCAATGGAAGGTTAATCGCAAAGATCGCACGACATTGATCGCCTATGATAGTGTCAGCAAGTGCTGATTGAGTTAGGGTATCTTTACTACTTGTCACTCCATGTTGGTAAATGGTAACGCTGTTAGATAAAGGAGTTTTACAGCTAGGATTGTTAGGTAGTACTAATGTGTACTCGATTGAAGCGATTGAGCGCAGTTTAGGCACTGGGCTATAACGAGTGATCAGCCTTGCTTCATCTAACTGCTTACCATCAGGTAAGAGAATTTCAGCGCCAGTTAACGCAGTTAATACGCGTTGTTGTGCTGCGGGATCTGTTGCTACATTAGCAAAGTCTGTTGGATCGATATTTAGCTCTGCAATTTTTGTTTGAACGGCAAGCTTTTCGGCATCGGTACCATTTGCTAGTACGTATTGAATTTTAGCAAGGCTCGGCATACCACTTTGCCAAGGCGTATTTAAGAATTTATCTGGCTGCATATCTAGGAAATAGGGAAGGTGAATCGTACCTGTGAATATCTCACCCAAACCAACGAGTGTATTTCCTTTAGACGTTGGTCGATCAATATTAAAGAGGGTGCTATCTAAGGTAGTTGTATCAATACTGCTGTCGATTGCCGTGCCTTTCCATATATCAGACGGCTTACTATTTATCGCTAATGCTGTTGCGGATTTTGCTGCAAAAAGCACATCACCAACAGAGGCTGTGGTAAACCATGATGAGAAAATAATGCTGTCTTTATCAACCCCAACTTGCGCAAAAGCAGCTTCGGTTGCTTGGGTCACTGCCTGAGCTGGAAGTAAGGCTGGAGAGGGTGGTGTTGCCGTCGATTTTAATGTGGCGTATGAACCACTTGTACCGACAGGATTATTTTTATCATCTTTTAGTGTATTAGTGACAGCAAACATATAATTGCTAGCAGGATCTAAGGGCTTAAGTAAGACTGCTGTTAATGTGTCACCAGAGGCTTGAACAAGATAATCTTGCCCCTCAACCAGCTTTATAGGCGCAGTGCTATCTGAGGTGTCAGTAGGATCGCCTGATTTTATCAGGTAGAAACTTCCAGCCGCACTGTCTGGGTTTAATGGATTACCTTTAAAGTTGACAAGGATCGGTTGGCTGGTACTCCAACCATCCGTAGCTCCCATAGCCACTACTGGATTAGATATATCAGTAGGATCATCAACGGTACTCTCAATGCTGAGTGTGCCATCTTCTTGATCCATCGCTAAATAGGTCGGCGTTACAATAATTGGCGAACTTGGGTTTGAGATAATATCAAAGTTTACTTTTGTTTCTGCATTTAGGCTGTCAGCAGTATCGGGATCAATCGTAGGGGCGCCCGTTGTTTTGCTGTCGCCACCACATCCGGTTAGTCCCAAGCTAGCAGCTATAATGATCGATAAAAAATGCTTGTTCATAGTATTCCTTACTTTCAATTTTTAGTTCAGTCTTGGGTTAAAAAATGTAATTAACTTGTGCGGCACCGATGAAAGCATCGCTGGTTGCGGTGAAGCTATCACCTGCTTCAGTAAATGTGCCGTCTTTGCCGTAGACATAACTAACACCTAGATCAAAACTTAATTGTTCGTTGTATTTATAGCTTGCTCCTGCGGAGTACCAGAAGCGGTCAGTATCTGGAATACTTAATGTTGCTTTACCGCCTTGCTCATCGTAAGCAAAGCCGGCACGTAGGGTGACTTGTGGATTAAGATTGTATGTACTACCAATAGCCCAGCGGAATGCATCGTCATATTTTTCTTCTTTCAATAAGCAGACCCCGGGTAATTGCCCCCCAAAGTTACATTCACTGCTGGTGGCCTTTAGCTCAGTAAATTTACTCCATTGAGTCCAAAAAATACTGTAGTGTACTGCTAATTGATTATTGAGTTGGTGAAAGCCTGAAAACTCAGCGGTAGCAGGAAGTGGTGCTGCAAGTTTTGCATCAATGGTTGAACCACGGCGATTGGCACCGAGAACTTGGCCTGAGTAATCAGTGAAGTCACCGTCAAAATCGAGATCAACTTGTGAGCGGTAAGCTAAGCCAAAACGGTTATTCTCATCAATTTCAAATAGCGTGCCTATATTCCAGCCAAATGCCCATGTTTCCCCTTCCATATTAATAGTTTTGTCGCTGGGCTTTATTGTAGGATAAAACGGTAGTGCGTTCTTACCATAGTGGCGGTACAGTTCAGCTTGTGCATAAACAGCACTAACGCCAACACCGATGCTCCATTGGTCATTGAGTTTATAGGCGACACTTGGGTTTAAATTTACGGTAAGAAGTGAGGTTTTACCTGCTGATGTTCCGTCATAAAAATCATCAGGGTAATCGGTTGTAACCCCGTAATTAGAGAATAAAGACATACCCCAAGACAAACGATCATTAATCGGCTGAACAAAGTAAGTTGAAGGAACAAATGCCAGAGGCGCGACATCTTCGGCTGTTTGTTCACCAGTTGGTGCATCATGTGCAGTGACATCAATATTAGGTAAAACAAGACTTCCTTGTGCAGAAATAGCCATTTTATCGAACTTTGTCATGCTTGCAGGGTTGCGTGCGAGAACACCAGGGTTATCAGCAATAGCTGCTTCACCTGCAAATGCACGCCCTAAACCCGTTGCAGATTGTTCTGAAACTTGGAAACCAGCCGAGTATGCCTGCGTTGAAAGTAATGCAGTGGTTACGGCAATGGTGAGATAACGTTTTTTTACGGACATTATACTGCCTCTCTATGTGTTGTTATTTAGCTTCTTATTCGTCCCTGAAAGGAAAAACAAAGATTAAGTACAAGAGTCAGTATAAGACTGGATTTCATTAATGTTAATTAAATGTAACGTAAAAATTAATGCAAATTTCATGTATTTAACATGTTTTTATATCAAGCGTTTAAAACGTTTAATTTAAAAATCTATAAATAAAAAAAAGATAAAAAAAAAGCTCATAAAAATATGAGCTTAGAGGGGATCGTTGTAGTTTAGATGGGCGGTGAATTTATTTGCTTTCTATTTCTTCTGTTTGAGGTGCCATTAAAGGCCAGCCACCTAACTTTTTCCATTTGTTAACTATTTCACAAAATAGCTCAGCGGTACGCTCTGTATCATAAAGCGCTGAATGTGCTTCACGATTGTCAAATGGGATATTTGCCGTTTGACATGCTTTCGCTAATACCGTTTGACCAAATGCAAGTCCACTTAATGCGGCTGTATCAAAAGTTGCAAATGGGTGGAAAGGGTTACGCTTTAATTTTGCACGTTCAGATGCCGCCATAACAAAGCTGTGATCAAACGTTGCATTGTGTGCAACCATTATGGCACGAGAACAATCAGAAGCTTTTTGTTCTTTACGGATCTGCTTATAGATTTCTTTTAAAGCGTGCTCTTCAGATACCGCACCACGTAATGGACTAAAAGGGTCACGGATCCCATTAAAGTCCAAAGCTTCTTTGTGTAAAATCGCGCCTTCAAAAGGAGATACATGGAAGTGGATTGTTGTTGCTGGCTTTAGCCATCCATCTTCATCCATTTGTAATGTAACGGCACAGATTTCAAGTAATGCATCTGTTTTAGCGTTAAATCCCGCGGTTTCTACATCAATGACGACGGGAAAGTAGCCGCGAAAGCGACTTTTTAATGTGTTGAATTCGTTATCTTGGCTCATAACACTGCTGTCAAAATAAAGGAATGGGCTATTATGTCAGATCCATTCCTTGATACCAATTTGATCTGATGTATAAACAAAAATGGCCTGTCTCTTTTTGCTTAATGTGAAACGGGTTCTGAATCGTTAAAGCAAAGGATGTTATGGTCGATATAAAGAGAGGATTAATTTGTATCAATTAAAAGTCAGCCTTTATATTTCGAGAAGTTAGATTAAGACATTTGGATAATGACATTTCTTATTTTTAAAAAATGGCCTAGGTCATTGTATATATTGATTTTATTGTCTTCATTGCCAAGTTGGGCGGGGAAGCAATATATCGCATCACCTAATCAGTCACAGTGGAATGTTATTGTTGATACGCCGCTAGAGTGTCGTTTGTCACATCATATACCGGGTTACGGTGACGGTGAGTTCGTAGCACGTTCCAGCAAAAAACAATCTGTTGCCTTTGAATTAAAAATGTATCGTCCGATGGGAGAAACACGAAACGTCCGTCTAACTTCTATGCCTGCTCGTTGGATGCCTGGTGATTCAGCAAATACCATGACAAGGCTTAAATTTTTTAAGCAGTTTGATGGCTATATTCAAGGGAAAACGGTGTGGAATATGCTTGCTGAATTAGAAGATGGGCGAAATCCTACATTTATGTATCAAGATTGGCAGCGACAAAATCGCTCATTAGAGGTTGGATTATCTGCCGTTGCGTTTCAAAAAGGTTATCAATCATTTAGCCAATGTCTGAGTAAGTTATTACCTTATGGATTTGAAGATATCGCATTTTCTGTCCTCCACTATAGTGAAAATAGCGACACATTAAATAAAATATCACAACAACGTCTTGCTCAAATTGCCGACTTTGTTCGCTATTCTGACGATATTGATTTGGTTTTAGTTGCAGCGTTTAATGACTCTATTGCTGGTACTACGGAAAGCCAAGAGATGTCAGAACGACGAGCGGAAAAACTACGTCAATATTTTCAATCATTAGGGTTACCTGCCGAGCGTGTTCAAGTGGAAGCATACGGTAAGCGGCGTCCTATTGCTGATAACTCAACCCCTATGGGACGAAATTTAAATCGTCGAGTTGTGATTTCATTAGGACAAAGTCCGATTTATTAATCAGTAATGGAAAGTGGGTGGGATGAGGCTCGTTATTATCGAATGATATAACGAGCCTTATTTTTATTAATGCAGTTTAAAGGAAGCAATTAGCTCACAACTTGAATAGTTGTTAATGGCTTTTACTTGATTAGCAATAGCAGGGTTTGGGTGTCGTTTCAAAAAACCAATTAATGCAGATTGGCAACACCCCAAAGAATTTATATAGCTGTGGCATTGCGTTTGTTTGCACTGTGGGATCAATGCAATAACTTGTTCAGAGGCAAGTTGTAAATATTTTAGCTCGTAGTCTGGATCGCCATGTTGTCGCCAAAAATTAGCAAGGTTATGGCAAGAAACGACTTTCATCGTTAAGAGATCTGTTAGTTGTTCGGTGTCAGTTGAATCTGCCTTGATTTCCTGAGCAATAGATAAGGCGAGTTGATAATGAACAATAGACATCAAAGGGTTATTGTTAGTCTTAGCATCATCAGCCATTAAGGTGTGTCTTTCCCACTCTGAAATATCCATGTCATTATCCTTTGTAAGTGGTATTGCTTTGCGGTTAGAAAGCCTGTAACGCGCTAAGGTAGTTTATCTCAACTTGTTCCCAGTCGACTAAGTGCCACCATGCATCAATGTAATCGGGACGGACGTTTTGGTAACTCAAGTAGTAAGCATGTTCCCATACATCAAGCGCAAGAATTGGAGTACCTTGTACTGTTACCGTATCCATTAACGGGTTGTCTTGATTCGGCGTTGCCGAGATCTCAAGGCGTCCATCTACGACAGAGAGCCAAATAAATCCGGCACCAAAATGATTGGCAGCTAATGTTGAAAATGTCTCTTTGAACTTAGCAAAACTTTCAAAATGGGCATTAATTGCTTCTGCAAGCAAACCTGATGGATGGCGAACGCCTTCGGGTGACATACATTGCCAATAGAGATTGTGATTATAGAAACCACCGCCATTATTACGAACCGCAGCTGGATATTGAGATATATTGCTTAAAATGGTCTCAATGGTCTGGTCAGTAAGATCTGTATTTTCAATTGCAGCGATAAACTTATCAAAATAACCTCTATGGTGTTTGCTATAGTGGATCTCAACAGTTTTTGCATCAAGATAAGGTTCTAATGCATTAAAGTCATAGGGTAGTTGTGGGAATAAATGTTTCATAAATTATACCTAGTAAAAAACGTTAACTAGATATTAATGATAATTATTATCATTATCAACCGCTGTTTTGTATGGATATTAATGAATTTTTAGCTTTGAAATTATGAATTTGATGATTAGTTAACAAAGAATTTATGGTTTTTGGTTATGATTTACATTGTTTAGATAAGGATTTTCGTTATGAATAAAGTTGTTTTAATAGCTGTTGTTGTATTAGTTGCGGTAGGTGTGGGTATTTTCAGTGTGAGTACATTAACTGAAAAAGCAGCGAATGAGACGACAAAAAAAGTATTAAAAGAAGTGGTGAGTGCTGATTTAGCACCTGTCGCAAAAGCTATTGGTAAGCTAGAAGCCTGTGAATCTGGTGCAACTGCAGAGTTAGAAGCCTTAGGCCATACTGCAACACCATTAGGTCGTAGCCTAGCTTATATTGCTTTAGCACAGAATAGTTATTTGATGGATGATGTAGATAAAGCGCGAGTGGAATTGCAGCAAGCGATTGATGCAAGTACAGATAAACCCTCAGTAGAAGAACGTAATGAGATGTTTGCCAAGTTGGGTGAAGGCGCAAAACAAATGGCAGAAAAGCGTAAAGCATACGGCTTTAAAGTAAATTGTGAACCACTTTAATGGCTGATAGTAGAGACGAAAAAGGAGCGATTAAGCTCCTTTTTTACTGCGTCAAATATAATCTAATTAGATTTCTACTTTATCTTTGTACTCACAAAGATCCTCGATTAAGCAACTGCCACAGCGTGGTTTTCTTGCAATGCAGGTATAGCGTCCGTGTAAAATTAACCAATGGTGAACATCGACTTTAAATTCTTTTGGTACGACTTTTAAAAGCTTTTCTTCAACTTGGTCAACATTTTTCCCCATTGCAAATTTAGTTCTATTACAAACTCGGAATATATGAGTATCCACTGCAATTGTCGGCCATCCAAATGCCGTATTTAAAACAACATTTGCTGTCTTTCGACCAACCCCTGGTAGTGCTTCTAATGCTTCTCGGTTTTCAGGGATCTCGCCATTATGTTTATCTAAGAGAATACGGCAGGTTTTAATGACATTTTCTGCTTTAGAATTAAATAACCCAATGGTTTTTATATATTCTTTAACGCCGTCAACACCTAAGTCGTAAATAGCTTGAGGGGTATTTGCAACAGGATAAAGTTTATCGGTTGCTTTATTTACGCTGACATCGGTGGCTTGGGCTGAGAGTAACACCGCAATCAATAACTCGAAAGGTGTGCTCCAATGAAGCTCTGTTTCCGGGTGTGGGTTTTCAGCGCGTAAACGTTCAAGAATTTGGACGCGTTTTTGATTATTCATTTTCTATTCCAAATAAGGCTTATTGCAATATAAGTAGGGAGTGACAGAGTGAGCATCTGTCGTTGCAATTAAGCATTTTACTATTCCATTATTTTGTCGCGATATGTAATAAAAAGAAACCCAATAAGCATGATACTTATTGGGTTTGAGCCTTAGTCTACGCTAGTGACGCGAGCACGTTCAACCGTTGGCTTTGATTCTTCTTTCGGCTGTTTTTGTTGACGGCGTTTATCAATCACATTTTTGGCCGCAATCATCAAACCGACACCTAGAAAGGCACCCGGTGGTAACATTGCAAGCAAGAACCCTGAATCAAAATGGAATACTTGGATTCGTAAAACTGATGCCCAGCTTCCTAGTAGGCGATCAGCACCATCAAACAAGGTTCCTTTGCTCAATAATTCTCGCATTGCACCAAGGATGAATAGCGCAGATGTCATGCCTAACCCCATCCATAAACCATCGAGTACTGCTGGTAATGGTGCATTTTTAGAGGCAAAGGCTTCAGCGCGACCAATAATAATACAGTTGGTTACAATCAAGGCGATGAAGATCCCTAATGACTTGTATAAACCAAAAGTAAATGCATTCATCAATAACTGTACGCAGGTTACGAGCGAGGCAATGATCATTACAAATACTGGGATACGGATCTCTGAGGGTACCCAATGACGAATTAAAGATACTATTAAGTTTGAGCCTATCAGTACTAAAGTCGTCGCAAGCCCCAAACCTAAAGCATTTGTCACCGTTGATGAAACGGCAAGTAAAGGACATAGGCCGAGAAGCTGAACAATGGTCGGGTTATTTAGCCATAAGCCATTTGCCATCAATTCTTTATTAGTTGTCATATCATTCACCTGCACAGTCAAGTGGTTGGTTGATGATTTTATCCTGGTTTTGATCCCAGTATAACGAAATGTTTTTCACTGCTTTGACAACTGCTCGTGGTGTTATAGTCGCACCTGTGAATTGATCAAATTCACCACCATCTTTACGCACTTTAAATGATGGATCGTTATCACCGTTTACACGCTTACCATTAAAGCTGTAAATCCAGTTACTTACAGTGGTTTCAATTTTATCACCCAATCCTGGTGTTTCGTTTTGTTGTAATACACGAACGCCAGTGATCACGCCTTTCATGTCTAAACCAACAATAATTTTAATTGCGCCGCTATAACCGTCAGGGGCGATACCTTCAATAGCTACACCAACTGGCTTATTATCTTTTTTAGCAATATAAGCTGGCATCTGCGCTAATGTACCTAAACGCTTATGATCTCTAACTAAAGTACAACTTTTGTAGAGTAAGTTATCGTGGTTTGCTACGGGAATCACTTGGTTTAGAGTGTCCAGTAACTGTAGGCGCTGCTGCTCTGCTATACGATCTTCTGTTAGGTAGTTCGTCAGGGCTACTAGTGCTGTCGCTAAACACGCAAAAATTGCAAGAATAGCACCGTTTTTTTTCATTGCATTAAACATGGCTGCTCTCTTAATTAGTGCCCGTAAGTACGAGGACGAGTGTAGTAATCAATAAGTGGTACACATAAGTTACCAAGTAAAACGGCAAAGGCAACGCCATCTGGGAATCCACCCCATGTGCGGATCAGATAAATCATGACACCGATAAAGCCACCAAAAATTAAACGGCCTTTTACCGTTGTTGATGCTGTTACTGGATCGGTGGCAATGAAGAAAGCACCTAACATGGTTGCACCTGAGAATAGGTGGAACAATGGAGAGCCGGTTGTATCAGGGTGCACAATGTAAACAAGGCTACTGATCACAAATAGTGACGTTAGCATAGCAACAGGGATATACCATTGAATAACACGAAGCTTTAATAAGATTAAACCACCAACAAGGAAGCCCATGTTAATCCATTCCCAGCCAATACCAGCAATCGCACCGTAAACAGGTTTTGCCATTGTTTCAGCTGTTGTAAAGCCTGTGTGTAACGATGTTTTTAGAGTATCTAGCGGTGTTGCCATCGTGTAACCGTCAACTGACATTTTCAGTTGTGGAACACTAAATCCATCTTGAGTAAAGCCAGTAAAGATTGCATAAATACTATCCATAAAGTTGGCTGGTTGTGCACTCAATGATGCTGGTGGTAACCAGGTTGTCATCTGTACTGGGAATGAAATTAGCAGTACGACATAAGCAATCATCGCGGGGTTAAATAGGTTTTGTCCCATACCACCATAAAGGTGTTTTGCAATGACTATCGCAAAGAACACACCAATAACAGTTAACCACCAAGGTGCTAATGGTGGGATTGATAAACCAATTAATACGCCAGTAAGCAGGGCTGTGTTATCTCTTAAATAAGGTACAACTGGACGTTTACGCAGTTTTACAATAATAGCTTCAAATATGATTGCAGAAATAGATGCTAATACAATTTGGATCAGAGTACCGAAACCAAAGAAGTAGCATTGAGCAATAACGCCAAATACCGAGCATAATATAACTGTACGCATAATAGCGCTGGTGCTTCGGCGGTTATGGTCATGGGGTGAACTGGCAATATTAAACGCCACGGTTAATCTTCCTCAATGTTTTGTTGTTCTTTGGCGGCTTGTTGTGCCGCTTTTCTTGCTTTAGCGCGAGCGACGGCAGCAGCAACAGCAGCTTTTTTCGGATCAACGTTTTCAGCTTCAACTTCAGGTGCTGATTCAGCTTGTGCCTCTGCTTGTTGTGCGGCTTTTCTTGCTTTAGCGCGAGCGACGGCAGCAGCAACAGCGGCTTTTTTCGGATCAACGTTTTCAGCTTCAACTTCAGGTGCTGATTCAGCTTGTGCCTCTGCTTGTTGTGCGGCTTTTCTTGCTTTAGCGCGAGCGACGGCAGCAGCAACAGCAGCTTTTTTCGGATCAACGTTTTCAGCTTCAACTTCAGGTGCTGATTCAGCTTGTGCCTCTGCTTGTTGTGCGGCTTTTCTTGCTTTAGCACGGGCAACAGCAGCAGCAACAGCGGCTTTTTTCGGATCAACGTTTTCAGCTTCAACTACAGGTTCAGGTGCTGACTCAGCTTGTGTCTCTGCTTGTTGTGCGGCTTTTCTTGCTTTAGCGCGAGCGACGGCAGCAGCAACAGCGGCTTTTTTCGGATCTAGGTTTTCAGCTTCAACTACAGGTGCTGATTCAGCTTGTGCCTCTGCTTGTTGTGCGGCTTTTCTTGCTTTAGCGCGAGCGACGGCAGCAGCAACAGCAGCTTTTTTCGGATCAACGTCTTCTGTTTCAACTACAGGTTCAGGTGTTGATTCAGCTTGTGTCTCTGCTTGTTGTGCGGCTTTTCTTGCTTTAGCGCGAGCGACGGCAGCAGCAACAGCGGCTTTTTTCGGATCAACGTTTTCAGCTTCAACCACAGATTCTGGTGTTGATTCAGCTTGTGTTTCTGTTTGTTGTGCTGCTTTTCTTGCTTTAGCACGAGCGACAGCAGCAGCAACAGCGGCTTTTTTCGGATCAACGTTTTCAGCTTCAACTTCAGGTGCAGATTCAGCTTGTGTTTCTGTTTGTTGCGCGGCTTTTCTTGCTTTAGCGCGAGCCACGGCGGCTGCTACAGCATCTTTTTTACTGTCATTTTCAGCAGCGGGTTGGTTATTTGCTGTAGCTTCTTTTTCAGCCTTACGTTCACGAGCTTGACGTTTACGCTCTTCACGTAATTTCGCCATTTCACTGTTATCTGGCAGGCTTTCTGAAGTTGCACCTTGTGCTGAAGCTGCTTGTTTTGCTTTTGCTTTTGCAATCGCAGCTGCAACAGCAGGTTTCACTTCAGCTGTATCTGCTTTAGCGGCTGCTGCTTGTTTGGCTTTTACGCGGGCAATAGCAGCAGCGACTGCATCATCACCACCAGTTTTCGCCATTTCATCACGACGAGAATCAGCAGCTTTTTTAAAGCGGTTTTCACGTTCAGCCTTATCACGCTCCATGCGTGCTTGTTTGGCTTCAAAGCGTTGACGAGCTCGTTCTGCATTCATTTCATCTTGGCTACGTGCCCAGATCTCAGCTTTTGCTTGGCGATAGTACTGAACGAGAGGGATCTCACTTGGACAGACATACGCACAAGCGCCGCACTCAATACAATCTTTTAGATTATATTCTTCGCATTTGTCGTAATTTTGATCCTTGGCGTACCACTGTAATTGCTGTGGAAGCAATGATGATGGACAAACATCCGCACAAGCAGAACAACGGATACATGCCATTTCATAGGTATGTAATGGGAGTTCTTTACGTTTTGGTGCCAAAATACAGTTTGTTATTTTGGTGATCGGCACATTTGAATGTGGGAGTGTAAATCCCATTAACGATCCACCAATGATCACACGTGGATATTTTTTATCGGCTTTATAGCCAAACTTATCTAGCAAGTAGGCAATCGGCGTACCTAACATAGCAAAAACATTACCACGTTTCTTAAAGGCTTCACCGGTTAGCGTAACAACACGCTCAATCAGTGGTTCACCGTCGATAATGGCGCGTTTAATTGCAAAAGCAGTACCTATGTTTTGCATGATAACGCCAACAGAAGTTGAACGTGACTGACTTGGTACTTCTCTGCCTGTTAAGATTTTAACTAATTGCTTTGAGCTGCCTGATGGATATTTTGTTGGAACAACACGGATCAGAATGTTGTCTGCTTCGGTGACATGCTGCTCAAGGGCTTTAATCGCTTCAGGTTTGTTATCTTCAATACCGATGATTGTTAGCTTTGGGCTAATAATATGGCGAAGAATACGAACCCCTTCGATCACTTCTTCAGCATAATCACGCATGAGTCGGTCATCGGCAGTAATATATGGTTCACACTCAGCCGCGTTGATAATTAAAATATCAACATTACCTAAACCGCCTTGAAGTTTTCTTGCGGTAGGGAAACCTGCACCACCTAATCCAGCAATACCGCTTAAACGGATTGTTTCGATCAGTTCTGCGGGATCACGATCTTGATAATCGGCATAGGTTTTCTTCTCTCCCCAAGTATCGGTGTGATCTGGGTGAAGAACGATACATAAATCGCTTAAACCTGATGGGTGAGCAGTCGTACGTTGTTCAATGGCTATTACTGTACCAGATGTAGGAGCATGCACAGGGACACACATTGCTATGTCACCTTGTGTCAGAGCTTGACCTTTTTGTACTTTGTCGCCAACAGCAACAATAATGTCACCTTTAGAACCAATATGCTGCTTAAGTGGTAAAACGAGTTCTTGTGGAATACCAGCACTAACGATAGGTGCTTGATTTGAGATTTTTTTATTTTCAGCGGGATGAATACCGCCGTGGAAATCCCACAACTTACCTTGTTTGATTTGCTCAATGATAGATAGCATAACTACGACTCTACCTTTTCTGTACTCGGTGCATCACTGATATTTACGATTGGAATTTGGTTTAGTTGCCATTTCCAATTATCAGGCGTTTCTTTAACTGGGATCATTTCGATACAGTCAGTAGGGCAGGGAGCAACACAGAGATCGCAACCTGTACATTCGTCTTTGATAACCGTATGCATAGATTTAGTGCCGCCAACAATGGCATCGACAGGGCACGCTTGAATACATTTAGTACAGCCAATGCACATATCCTCATGAATAAATGCGACTTTTTTAATGTTTTCTTCTGTACCTTGGGTTGAATCAGGAACATCAACACCCATCAAGTCAGCTAATTTTTCAATAGTAACTTGACCGCCAGGAGGACACTTATTGATCACATCGCCATTGGCAATCGCTTCTGCGTAAGGGCGACAGCCAGGATAGCCACATTGACCACATTGGGTTTGCGGAAGAATACTGTCGATTTGTTCAACAATAGGATCGGCTTCAACTTTAAATTTAACCGAAGCAAAACCAAGAATTAGTCCGAAAATGGCAGCCAGAATAACGATAGCAATGACTGCGATAAGGATCCCACTCATTACAATTTCACCAATCCAGTAAAGCCCATAAATGCAAGAGACATCAGCCCTGCGGTGATCATCGCAATGGATGCGCCTTTAAAAGGTTCAGGTACATCAGCAGCAGCAATGCGCTCACGCATAGAAGCAAATAAAACAAGCACAAGTGAGAAACCCACTGCGGCACCAAAACCATAAATAACTGATTCAATAAAGTTATGACGCTCATTTACGTTTAATAAGGCGACACCTAACACAGCACAGTTAGTGGTGATAAGTGGTAGGAAAATACCTAATAAACGATAAAGCGTTGGGCTTGTTTTATGTACGACCATTTCTGTGAATTGCACAACAACGGCAATTACTAGAATAAAGCTTAGTGTGCGTAGATACTGAATCCCTAATGGATCCAAAATGTAAGTTTCAACAAGATAAGCACAAACAGAAGCAAGCGTTAGCACAAAAGTGGTTGCTAAGCCCATTCCAATAGCTGTTTCTAATTTTTTAGATACGCCCATAAATGGACATAAGCCTAAAAATTTAACGAGTACAAAGTTGTTAACCAACACAGTACCAATAAGTAATAGGAGGTATTCAGTCATACCGGCTTCATTATTATTAAAAGAGATCTAAACATTATCTGATTTTGTTGGCGTTATAACAACTCCTGAGGTGTAGGGTTTTAGGGATTATTGTGTTTTTCATAAACATAGATCATGAAATATTAGTTTTTAATTTAGGTATTACGTCTTTGTTTAGCTGTACGATCAAAAAACAGGCGCTGTATATGATGAAGAAGTTATCAATTTTTGGTTTTGTGTTTATTAATTGTTATTTGACTGTATGCCTTAGCCATAAAGCTTGTGATGGTGAGTTAAGTTTTCGCAAAATATGTTTGGTTCGCTTGTAAAGCTGTTTTAAACCTCGTTTTATGTAAGGGTACTTGTGATCATCGCGTGAGATGATGACATCATTGAATGAACATAGGATAGAAGTGATGGATATTTTATTATTGAGTAACGGTAAAATTGCAGGTAACACCCATGTAATGGAATTTGCGGGTGATGCAATTGTTGAGCAAGTTAAGCGAACTGGCGCTAAACATTTTCTTGTTATTCCTTATGCTGTGATTCGATCGAGTCACGATGATCGTGTGGCGATGGTACAAGCGACATTTGATCGTTTAGATCTTGATTGTGTTGCAACAGGTATTCATCAAGCAGCCGATCCTGTTAAAGCCATTGAAGAAGCTGAAGGTATTATTGTAAGTGGCGGTAATACTTGGGTTTTAAATAAAAAACTTCATGATTTAGGTTTGGTTGGCCCGCTACGTAAGGCGGTATTGGCGAAAGGTATTCCTTATATTGGTTGGAGCGCAGGTACCAATATTGGTTGTCCAACTATTCGAACTACTAACGATATGCCTATTGTTACTAGTGCAGTATTGAGCTCGCTTAACTTTGTCCCTTTCCAAATTAACCCGCATTATCTAGAAGCATCGGTTGAAGGGCATATGGGAGAAACCCGTGATGAGCGTATTCAAGAGTTTTTAGAAGTAAATAAGCATGAACCTGTTGTGGGCATCCCTGAAGGTACATGGCTGCAATTATTAGACGGAAAGTTAAGTTACCACACTGCAAATGGTAAGCCATTGAAACTATTCCAGTATGGCGTTGAGCCTGTTTATTTTGAGGAAGGGCAAGATATTCAATTTATGATGGAATATAGCTGTTAATACATCAGATGATATCTGACAAAAGAAAAGCCAGCGTTATGCTGGTTTTTATTGTGTTAAAGAACTGGCTTCATTTTATGCATTTACATCTCGATGCATATGAAATAATGCTTGATTTTTAGAATAGTAGCTTTGACGAGTGTTTAACTTAGTTATCCACAAAAACTGTGGATAAGTATGTTGATTTCATATTGTAAACGTATTGGATAATGGTGGCTCTAACTTATCGCTTTATTATTTTTGAAAGGGATATACGGTAAAAAGGTACTAATTTCAGATACTATTATTGACTAGGTTCATATCTATAAGTGTTATTGCTAAGCAAACAGACATTAGTAATGGTTGATTTTCAGTAAGCGAAAAAATTGAATAGAATAGGTATAAGCTGTGGATGTAAACGTTAATGATTGATTGTTTTTGAAAGGTTAACGGTATGAGGCTTAGATGTTTCTTTAAGGGGAGAGCATAATACGTCTTACAACATAGTTGGTCAATTGATCTAGATTCATTTTTCTGCGTTATTTTGATATTTGGATAATAATTTCATAAAAAGACATAAAAAAAATCATATATTTTGTAACTTTTTTGCTCATTGTGAAATTCACAGTTTAATAATGTTAAATACAATATTGTTATTAATTAATGAGTTAGTGTTTTATTTCTACGGTAGAAAACATCAATATTCTGAAATTCAGAGCGATATATAAGTCTGAGTTATTTATCATTCATTTATATTCACGCCATCACTTTTACCTTGTCTGTCCTTCGCTTTATGATTCATTCCACATTAAGTTCCTGGATTCGAGTCAGGCATTTAAACTTATGATTAAGATAAGGGTGCTTAATGTTCTACACGTCAAATTTAGCTTAACGTTTTGCTTATCAGTTGAGTTTGCTTATTACAATGTAATGTTGTTTGCTTCAATATTAGTTAGTTAAGACCCAAAGGGGGCTATTTACAGACTGTTGTATATAGTTGTGGTCTTTTATTCTGTGAGTCATGTTTGGTGTTCAAACTCTCAGTGTTCATTTAACTAATATTGAAGCTATTTTTTTATCTGCAATTTAGTTTCTTCATCTCAAGTATTTCCAGTAGTTGACATTAGTAATGGTCTATCCACAATGTAAACAGTAATTTATTGCTGGATATATAATTTATGAGCGACTTATTTTCTCTTGCTTCTGAATATTCACCATCAGGTGATCAACCCACCGCGATTGCTCAATTGGTTGATGGTTTAGATTCAGGACTAGCGCATCAAACGTTACTTGGCGTAACAGGTTCAGGTAAAACGTTTACCGTTGCCAATGTTATTGCCCAAGCTAATCGACCGACTCTGATCCTTGCACCTAATAAAACGTTGGCAGCACAGCTATATGGTGAGATGAAAGAGTTCTTTCCAAATAGCGCCGTAGAATACTTTGTATCGTACTATGATTATTACCAGCCCGAAGCGTATGTGCCTACAACGGACACATTCATTGAAAAGGATGCGTCCGTTAATGCTCATATTGAGCAGATGCGACTATCAGCAACCAAAGCATTAATGGAACGACGCGATGTTATTATTATCGCTTCTGTGTCTGCGATTTATGGCTTGGGTGATCCTGACTCTTACTTAAAGATGATGTTGCATGTTCGGCGTGGTGATTTTCTTGATCAGCGTGACATTCTACGTCGTCTGGCTGAGTTGCAATATACCCGTAATGATATGGCTTTTGAGCGCGGTACTTTTCGAGTTCGTGGGGAGGTGATTGATATTTTCCCAGCAGAGTCAGAAAAAGAAGCGATTCGTCTTGAGCTATTCGATGATGAAGTGGAGTGTATTTCATCCTTTGATCCCCTTACAGGCAGTATCACGCATCGTGATATGCCGCGTACTACTATTTATCCTAAAACACACTATGTGACGCCACGAGAGAAAATCTTAGATGCGATTGAAGGAATAAAAAAAGAGCTGGTTTTACGCAAAGAGCAATTTTTAGGTAACAATAAACTCGTAGAAGAGCAGAGAATTAGTCAGCGTACACAATTCGATATTGAGATGATGAATGAGCTAGGTTTCTGTTCTGGTATTGAAAATTACTCACGTTATCTCAGTGGACGTGCTGAGGGTGAGCCACCACCGACGTTGTTTGATTACTTACCTGCCGATGGCTTATTAATCATTGATGAATCACACGTAACGGTGTCGCAAATTGGCGCGATGTACCGTGGTGATCGCTCTCGCAAAGAAAACTTAGTTGAATATGGATTCCGTCTTCCTTCTGCACTTGATAACCGACCAATGAAGTTTGAAGAATTTGAATCGTTAGCGCCTCAAACGATTTATGTGTCAGCTACACCGGGTAATTATGAGATTGAAAAGTCGGGTAATGATATAGCAGAGCAGGTGGTACGCCCAACGGGATTACTTGATCCTGAAATTGAAGTACGTCCTGTTGGTACACAAGTGGATGATTTACTTTCTGAAATTCATATTAGAGAGAAAAAAGGTGAGCGAGTATTAGTCACAACTCTGACTAAGCGTATGGCAGAAGATCTCACTGAATACCTTACAGAGCATGGTGTGAAGGTGCGTTACTTACACTCTGATATTGATACTGTAGAGCGGGTGGAAATTATTCGCGATTTACGATTGGGCGAGTTTGATGTGCTAGTCGGCATTAACTTATTGCGTGAAGGGTTAGACATGCCTGAAGTGTCATTAGTTGCGATTCTAGACGCGGATAAAGAAGGTTTCTTACGATCTGAACGTTCATTAATACAGACGATTGGTCGAGCTGCTCGTAATATAGAGGGTAGAGCGATTCTTTATGGTGATCGTATTACGGGTTCAATGGAGCGTGCAATTAACGAAACCCAGCGACGTCGTGAAAAGCAAATTGAATATAACCTTGAGCACGGTATTACACCTCAAAAGTTGAACAAGAAAATTGGTGACATTCTTGAACTCGGTGCTCCAAGCTCCCGAGGTAAGTCGCGAAATAAAGCGGCAGATCTTCACAAAGTGGCAGAAAGCAAAGGAACGTATTCAGCGCTTTCTCCACAAGAGCTCGAATCACAAATTCAAATATTGGAAAAACAAATGTACGACTTTGCACAAAATCTTGAATTTGAGCAAGCGGCAGAAACACGCGATAAGATCCATAAACTAAGGCAGCAATTTATCGCAAATAGTTAATTGGTTATTGGCTATTTTTCTTGTAAATCTTGAATTTTAGGTAAAAAAAAGCCAACCGATAAAAAAGGTTCGGTTGGCGTCATTGTTTTAGTGAAAAAAATCCACAAACAACGTCAGTTGGCTAGGTTGACTCTTAACTTAAGAGTCACGTTATATAAAGCATGTAGTGTGCCAACTTTTAAAAATCGCATTTTTTTATTCAATCCTGCATGTTTCCTGTCTTTGGGTAGCACTTATTTGCTTGCTCTACTGCACAAATAAAAACAGATATTCGCAATTTGCGAATTAATTTGCGAATCAATATGAGATAATTGAAAAAAGAGAAATCTATCCCCCATATTTTTTTCTATTGATTACAATTAGTTTAAGGGGCTTGTTTTAGGAGGAGCAATGGAGAGCAGAATGCAGCAACGCCAAGTATTAATGGTTGAAGATACAGCGTCAGTTGCGGCCTTGTACAAATCTTACTTAAACCCTCTTGGACTTAATGTAAGCATTGTTGGTACAGGGAAGGAAGCACTGAGCTTTATTCAAGATATTATTCCTGATCTAATTTTATTAGATCTCCGTTTACCTGATATGACGGGAATGGAAGTGCTTGAACGTGTAAGAAAAGAGCACGGTAATGTTCCTGTTGTAATAATGACCGCACATGGTTCTATTGATATAGCAGTTGAAGCTATTCGTTATGGCGCACAAGATTTTTTAATTAAACCTTGTGAGGCTGATCGATTACGAATCACGGTAAACAAAGCGCTTAAAGCCGAAAGCAAATCGAATACCAGTACTCAATCTAAGCAATCCGATGGGGCACAATACCAAGGATTTATTGGTAACAGTTTGCCAATGCAGGCGGTATATCGCGTTATTGAATCTGCAGCTTCAAGTAAAGCGACGGTATTTATCACTGGTGAAAGTGGAACGGGTAAAGAAGTGTGTGCAGAAGCAATTCATGCTGCCAGCCCACGTCATGATAAACCGTTTATTGCTCTAAACTGTGCCGCTATCCCTAAAGATCTCATTGAAAGTGAGCTGTTTGGACATGTAAAAGGTGCCTTTACGGGGGCTTCAACGGAGCGACAAGGTGCAGTTGAAATGGCACATCATGGCACGTTAATGCTTGATGAACTGTGTGAAATGGATCTTGATTTACAAAGTAAATTGCTACGATTTATTCAAACAGGAACCTATCAAAAAGTCGGCTCATCAAAAATGAGTAGTGTCGATGTCCGTTTTGTTTGTGCAACTAATCGAAACCCTTGGGAAGAAGTGCAAGAAGGCCGATTTCGAGAAGATCTTTACTACCGTTTACACGTTATTCCTATCTCTTTACCACCGTTACGAGAACGTGGCGGAGATATCATAGAGATTGCTCATGCACTATTAGGTTTGATGTCGTTGGAAGAAGGAAAAAGCTTTAGTCGTTTTTCTGAGCCAGTTTTACGATTATTTGAGTCCTACTCTTGGCCTGGTAATGTACGTGAATTACAGAATGTAATTCGTAATATTGTGGTTTTAAATACTGATGATGAAGTAAAACTTGAAATGGTTCCGCCACCTATTAATTCAATTAACGGCGTAGAAATTGCATCTTATCCCAAGGCTATACCTGAAAAAGTACATAGAGAAAGCCTTGCTGATGAATCTATTTATTCACATGATCATCAAAAAAACAAAATAGAGCCGCTCTGGGTTGTAGAAAAAAGAGCGATACAATGGGCGATTGATGCTTGCGATGGCAATATTCCAAGAGCTGCAGGCTTATTGGAAGTCAGTCCATCAACGATATATCGTAAATTGCAATCTTGGCAAGACACCAATGCCAGTGCTAGGGAGATGGATTAAATGGCAACAACGATAAATTCTGAGACAATTAAACGCCTTGCTGATGAAGTTGGTGAGGATACCGTGTCATTGCTATTAAATGTTTTCAGTGATGAATTAGAACAGTATTCAAAGCAATTATCGGCACATCCTTCCGTTGATCAAATTGGTGAAATCAGCCATGCAATAAAAAGTAGCGCTGCAAGTTTTGGCGCTGACGATTTAGCATTAATGGCACAAGAATGTGAATATCGAGTAAAACAAGGACAAGATGATTGGATGATTGACCATTTGTCTGAATTTAGACAAATGGTCGAAGGTATGGTGGTTGAATATAAGCAATTAGCAGGAAATAATGAGCTTATCAACCGCATGCTTTAACTTATCTCGGTCATGCCTCCACTCATGATTACTGGAGGCAAGATCTTCAATTTGCAGGTTAAATTTACTGTTTAAATCTGTATGAAGTTTATCGGTCAAGATTGTGTCTATCTTGCGACCATTCATTGCTCTTTCGCACCAATGTAACATGGTCTCTAGTGACATTTTCCCTGCTGGACCATGCTCCTTATCAAGGTTAGTAATAAACACGATTTGTGCGTTACTGTTTTTTAACGCGATACCTAAATCACGTAACAGTAAGATAGGCATAACGCTTGTTAAGAAACTACCAGGGCCGAGTAATATCAAATCAGCTTGATTGATTGCGTTTAAAGCTTCTTTTGTTGCCGGCACTGCTGGCTCAAGATAAAGGCGTTTAGGCACTTCTTGTAATTCATCAACACTGGTTTCACCATTTATGATCTCGCCACTGTAGGTAATAGCAGCGAGATCTGATGGGTGTTCTGACATTGGAATGATCTGAGTTTCAACATTTAGCATATCTCGGATCAGATTAATGGCATCAAGTGGACGAATCGAGAGGTTATCTAATGCCGTAAGCATTAAGTTACCTAGATTATGACCATTTAACTCACCATTACCTTTAAAACGGTATTCAAAAATCATCGAACCAATTGATGGTTCTGTAATTAATTGATTAATACAGTTACGCATATCGCCCCAAGCAATACCGCCTTGGCAAGCTCTAATACGACCCGTTGAACCACCATTATCGGTTGTCGCGACAATACCTGTTACTTTTGAACCGTAACAAGAGAGCGAGGATAGGATCCGTCCTAGGCCATGACCGCCACCGATGGCAACAATATTCTTTTTCAATTTATCTGCCTTAAGTATAGTGTTGGCTTTGTTATATTTTTATAAGAAATTAGATTAGCAAATAAAGTATTATGTTGCATTTGTTGCTGTGTAAATTACCTGTGATATCTCACATAAAAAAGGTTAGTGGCTCGTTTTAATCATGCTCATTAAATAATCGTATGTATTCAAACAGGTTGGCTTATTAAGTAAATGCTGCTTATCGACAGTAGGTAACGGTAGTATTTCTAACCAACGTTGACATAGCCAGCTGAGGTTATTGAAGTCTTTGGATTTGTAGAGTTCATCAAGATCAGGGAATTTCTCAAACATTTTCTTTAGACGAATCGCAAGTAATTGTTGTTCTTTATTGATTGCGATCTCTTCCCAGCAGGGTAAAGACGTTGTCTCTCCCCAAAATACACCATCCGTTGTTTGTTTTATCGACTGGATCTTAAAGTTGTTATGACCCGAAACGGTAAGCTTTATTAACGGAGAACCTCTTTCTTGATTGAAATCATCAATCGTGACACGAGTACCGATATGAAATAAATGTTGAGCTTCCTTTTTGTCGCTATACATACAGATGCCTAATCCATCTGTTGAAGCGAGTGCAGCTTTCAGGGTGGGTGTTTGATCTACTGGTGAGATATAGATTTGCATCCGACCAGAAGGAAGAACATGGCGCTTTTGAAAAAGTAGCGGTAATACTTTAGCCATAATGAACTCCATAGTAAGATTTGCAATGCCTAGTTATATAGACATTGCAAAACTGATGCCGACTAAAAGCTAAGGCGTTCACATGGCTTTGTCGTTGACTTTATGAGCTTTTTAATCGAAGTACGCCCATTCTTGACTCAATATTAAGTTAATCAGACTTAATATTGATTGCAGTTTGAAAATCAACATTTGCAAAATCACATTAGTTTAATGTCATTTTTGACGCTCAATTATTGATAATGCCGATTCGGTAGGAAGCAGTTCTAAATGGCCTAACTCATCAAAATACCAACCTTTTATGAGTCCTTTATCACGCATATCTATAAAACCATCAACGACTTGCTGTGCAGCATTTTGTGCTGAGTCTGCATCAATACCATCTTCTCGTTGTAAATAGAGTGCGATATCTTCGATTGAAGCCGATTCCATTATATTTGCCATAATATCCTCACTTTTATTGGTAAATTGCGGCTTAAATTATTAACTAGTATTGTCGTGATCCTACTCGAAAGGTAGAATAGAGACTGTTTTTTTCCAATATTTGTCAAATATGGAAAAACTCTGATACTTTTATATTAAGAAATGCTGTTGTGTAATATTCTCTCAAGGAACGATTTGCTTTGCATAACTGCCATAACTCCGAGCATTTTTCACTAAGTTACTAAGCGATGTTGGACATTAATATATACGTTCAAAAGTTGATAGGTGATTAATGCCAGTGACGATTTGTCACCAGGGTTTATTTAGAAATGAATTGACCTCCCGTATTTGGAAAGGTGTTCCGTGGCGAAACAATTAGAAGATAGTTTCCATCGTAAGTTTTATTACTTGCGACTCTCTGTTACAGATGTCTGTAACTTCAAATGTACCTATTGCTTGCCAGATGGCTATCATCCAACAGAAAAGAAAAAACCTTCCTTTTTAACATTGGATGAGATTCAGCGAGTTGCCTCAGCGTTTGCTGAGTGTGGCACCAGTAAAATACGTATCACAGGTGGTGAGCCGAGCTTACGTCGTGATTTTACTGATATTATCAAAACGGTAGCTGAAATCCCTGGGATCAATAAAGTAGCGACAACCACTAATGGTTACCGTATGGCTAAGCACGTCCACGAATGGCGCGATGCTGGCTTAAGGCATATCAATGTGAGTGTTGATAGTCTTGATCCTAAGATGTTTTATCAAATTACCGGTGAGAATATGTTCCATCAGGTAATGGATGGTATTGATGCGGCTTTTGATGCCGGCTTTGAGCAAGTTAAAATCAATACGGTACTTCTTAAAGACCTTAATTCACAAGAACTACCTAAGTTTTTAGAGTGGATTAAAACTCGCCCAATTCAATTACGTTTTATCGAATTGATGCAAACTGGCGAAATGGATAGTCTTTTTCAAAACCATCACCTTTCAGGGGTGAGTATTCGTAATCATTTGATCGCTAATGGTTGGCTACTGAAAATTAAAGGTAGTAATGACGGCCCAGCACAAGTTTTTTGTCACCCCGATTATATGGGCGAAATTGGCTTGATCATGCCTTACGAAAAGAATTTCTGTCAAAGCTGCAACCGTTTACGAATTTCTGCGAAAGGCAAATTACATCTTTGTTTGTTTGGTGAACAAGGTGTTGAGTTGCGTGATTTACTGGCAAGTGATGATCAAAAAGAATCATTAATTGCACGTATTCAAGCAGGGCTGGGTGAAAAAGCGGTTAGCCATTTCTTGGATGAAGGCAAAACAGGTATGACGCCAAACCTAGCATCCATTGGCGGTTAATTCAGTCTACTTTTCCTACTTTTATTGAGCTTAGTTGAGATACATATCTCTACTAGGCTCCGTATCGCTTCGTTGAGGAACGATTAAATAATGAATCAATTTACACATATTAATGCATCAGGTGAAGCCAACATGGTTGATGTTTCTGCTAAAGCAGAAACCGTTCGTGAAGCGCGCGCAGAAGCTTTTGTTCACATGGCAGCCGAAACATTAGAGCTTATTGTGTCAGGTCAGCACCATAAAGGTGATGTGTTCGCAACAGCGCGTATTGCAGGCATTCAAGCGGCGAAAAAAACTTGGGATCTGATCCCACTTTGTCACCCGTTGCTACTTTCGAAAGTTGAAGTACAGTTAGAAGCTATTCCAGCTGAAAACAAAGTCCGTATTGAATCTTGTTGTAAGCTAGCGGGTAAGACGGGTGTAGAGATGGAAGCATTAACAGCAGCTTCTGTTGCCGCATTAACGATTTACGATATGTGTAAAGCAGTACAAAAAGATATGGTGATTAGCCAAGTGCGTCTGTTAGAAAAAACAGGCGGTAAATCAGGTCACTTTAAGGTAGAAGCATGATTAAGGTTCTCTTTTTTGCACAAGTTAAAGAGCTTGTAGGTACTGATAGCCTTGAAGTTGACGCGGTTTACTCTACTGCTGATGCATTGAGAGAGGCATTGGCAACACGTGGTGACAAATGGCAATTGGCATTAGAATCAGGCAAGTTACTTGTTGCTGTTAATCAAACTATTTGTTCACTAGATACACCATTAACTGATGGTGACGAAGTAGCATTTTTCCCACCAGTAACAGGGGGATAAGTAATGATTTCTGTTCAGTTCGATGATTTCTCTGTTGCTGATGAATATGAAAAATTAGCGGAAGGCACTGAAGCTGGCGCTGTTGTAACTTTTATCGGTAAAGTACGTGACTTTAACCAAGGTGATGCCGTAACGGGGCTATCTTTAGAGCATTATCCGGGAATGACGGAAAAATCGCTTCAAGAGATAGTTGATCAAGCTCACCAACGTTGGCCATTGCTTAAAACACGTGTCATTCATCGTGTAGGTGATTTGGCATTAGGTGATCAGATTGTGTTTGTGGGCGTAACAAGCGCTCACCGCGGTGCTGCTTTTGAAGCGTGTGAGTTCATTATGGACTTTTTGAAAACCCGAGCACCGTTTTGGAAAAAAGAACAAACACCAGAGCAAAGCCGTTGGGTAGATGCTCGAGAAACGGATACATCAGCCGCTGATCGTTGGAAATAGCGAATGAATAAAAAGAAAAGGAGCCGAAAGGCTCCTTTTTTTTACTTATAAAACAGTAGATGGTTCTAGGTTATTGCGATTGGTTATTCTTCTTGTTCTTATCACGTGTTATCACGCTAGATGGGACGTAATTAGGGCGAAAACGTGATGGACTTGGGCGTGACGCACAACCTACTGGTCTCATAAAATACTCTTTAAATAGAATTGAAGGGGGTTATTCTTTAATGTTTTTAAAATTAAGCATAAATACTTTACATTAATAATATTACCCCTCTTTTTTACGTTTTGTATGTGAAATTATGGATAAATATGTCGATATAATAAAACTATCTATCAGTAAAATTGTTAATCATTTTTAGTTATTTAAAAAATAAGAAATAAAGTTTTATGACAGATTAGAGGCGAACTGTGTAGATGTGTGCCATATTTTAAGTGCGGTTAGTTATTAAATAGAAATTAGTTGCTGGTGTTAGACCAAGCAGGACAAGTGGTAGTTGAGGTCTACTGGCATAGCTTGACAGCGGAGGGTTCAATGAAGCACAGACGCGTATCTAATAAAAAAATGAAACAAATTATGCATGATATAGGCATGACAGATCAGCCAGAGGATGATGAGTCGCAATTGCTATTAGAGCAAAGAGAACAATCAGTTAATGAAGATAAACAATTGATTAAATTAGATAGCGAAAATAAGTAATTCCCCCATAATTTTTGAACAAAAAAGCATCGATAGTATCGGTGCTTTTTTTGTGCGTGAAACAAAAATGTAAATATTATGTTGTGTTTGTGTTTAGTTTTGTAGGTTTTATGATCTGTCGTTTTGGTTTTATTTGAGTTTATTTACTGCTTTTTAGGTTAATTATTGGTTTTATGTAGTGTTATTTTCTGTTTTTTAAGTGTTTGTAAAAATGAAACGTTAATTACATTGTCATTAATAGTGTTTAAAACTAATGAATAGTGATCTTCTTAGCATAAAGAAGCTTTCAATTGTTAAAATATGGTAAATATAGTTATGTTCTGGTAACGTTTTGAATAATTCTTCGGTTTGATTGGATTGTTTTAGGATAAAAACCAGCCAATAAAGCTATCTAGAGTAGCCAAATGAAGAACGTCACGGACGTAATAAACTGATGTATTGGAGTAATGCATGTACAAGAATAAAATCACTCAAGCACTCATGATGAGTGCAAGTTTTGCCGTAGCCGCCACTTCTTTTTCTTCTTTTGCGGCACAAGTTCCATCCGATGTAAAACTTGCTGATAAGCAAGAACTTGTTCGCGGTAATGGAACAGAGCCAGAATCGCTAGATCCTCAAAAAGTATCAGGTGTACCTGAATCAAATGTTATTCGTGATTTACTTGAAGGGTTAGTAAACCAAGACAGTAAAGGTAACTTAGTACCAGGTGCCGCTAAGTCGTGGGAAACAGCTGATAATAAAACTTGGATCTTCCACCTTCGTGAAGATGCAAAATGGTCTAATGGTGATCCTGTTACTGCGGATGATTTTGTTTATACATGGCGCCGTTTAGCGGATCCAAAAACAGCATCTCCTTATGCGTCATATATTCAAATGACAACAATGGCAAACGCTGAAGATATTATTGCAGGGAAAAAACCAGCAGATACATTAGGCGTTGAAGCGGTTGATACACATACTTTAAAAGTAACATTGGATAAACCAGTGTCTTACTTTGCATCAATGCTTGTTCACACTTCAATGAAACCAGTAAACCAAAAAGCGGTTGAAAAGTTTGGTGATGATTGGACAAAAGTAGGTAACTACGTATCAAACGGTGCTTATAAACTCGATAAGTGGGTCGTTAACGAGCGTATTGTGTTAACTCGTAATGAAAATTACTGGGACAACAAAGATACCGTTATTAACAAAGTAACGTTCTTACCGATTGAAAACCAAGTTGCTGCAATGAACCGCTTCTTAGCGGGTGAGCTAGATATGACGTATGAAATGCCAAACGAGCACTTTAAGCGTCTGCAAAAAGAATATCCACAAGATGTAAAAGTTACGCCATACCTATGTTCGTACTACTACGAATTTAATATGACGCGTAAACCTTTTGATGATGCAAACGTACGTAAAGCACTGTCATATGCTATTGATCGTGATGTACTGGCGAAATTTATCGTAGGTAAAGGTGAAACGCCAGCTTACAACTTTACACCATTGGCAACCAATGGCTTAGATGTTGATATGCCAGAGTACTCGAAGCTAGATCAAAAGCAACGTTTAGCGAAAGCAAAAGAGCTATTGAAAGCGGCGGGTTACGACCAAAATAATCCTCTGAAATTTAGCCTGCTTTACAACACATCTGAAAACCACAAGAAAGTGGCTGTTGCGATAGCTTCAATGTGGAAAAAAGGTTTAGGTGTTACTGCAATGCTAGAAAACCAAGAGTGGAAGAGCTACCTCGACGCTAAACGTCAAGGTAACTTTGATGTTTCACGTGCCGGCTGGTGTGGTGATTACAATGAAGCATCGACATTCCTAGCTATTATGCATAGTGGTCACTCACAAAACTATCCGAAATACTCTAGTGTGGCATATGACAAAGCGATCGATGATGCAATTCTAGCAAAATCAGATGCACAGCGAGCGGCTGATTATAAACAGGCAGAAGCGCAACTTGCTGCAGATATGCCTATCATGCCTATCTACCACTATGTTAATGCGCGTTTGGTTAACCCTCAATTAGGTGGTTACCCAATGGAAAACCCAGAAGATAATATCTACTCAAAAGATATGTACTTCACAGCGAAATAATTCGCACTAAATAAAAATAATAATATGCAGCCTTCGGGGAATGGAGGCTGCTCTTTGCACTCACAGCAATTACGGTAGCGTTTATGTTTAAATTCATAGCTAAACGGATTTTAGAAGCCATACCGACACTCTTGGTATTGATCACAATTTCTTTTTTCTTGATGCGCTTTGCGCCAGGAAATCCTTTTTCAAGTGATCGTCCACTTCCACCAGAGGTTATGGCAAATATCGAAGCGAAATACGGCTTAGATAAACCAGTTTTACAGCAATACACCACCTATCTTGGCAATATTGTCCAAGGTGATTTTGGTCCGTCTTTTAAATACAAAGATTTCACCGTTAACGAGTTGGTGGCAAAAGCCTTACCTGTTTCGGCAAAAATTGGCTTTTTCGCCTTTATTTTTGCATTAGTGATGGGGGTAGCTGTTGGCACTATTGCAGCATTGAAACAAAATACCTGGCTCGATTATACCATTATGTCCACTGCGATGGCGGGAGTGGTCATGCCGTCCTTCATTCTCGCACCTGTTCTTATCTACATATTCTCGATTAAGCTGCAGTGGCTACCTGCGGGTGGTTGGCAAGACGGCTCTACAAAATTTGTGTTGCTACCGATGTTTGGTATGGCGCTTCTCTACGTCGCCACGTTTGCCCGTATTACTCGTGGTAGCATGATTGAAACGTTAAATAGTAACTTCATTCGTACAGCGCGTGCGAAAGGTTTAAGTTACCCTTATATCGTCATTAAACACGCTTTAAAGCCTGCACTTCTTCCTGTTGTTTCTTATATGGGACCTGCTTTTGTTGGCATCATCACGGGCTCTGTCGTTATCGAAACCATTTTTGGTTTACCGGGTATTGGTAAGTTATTCGTTAATGCAGCGTTTAACCGTGACTATTCGTTAGTACTTGGTATTACTATTTTGATTGGTTCATTAACCATCATCTTTAACGCCATTGTGGATATTGTTCTCGCAACAATTGATCCTAAGATCCGTTACTAAGAGGCTAATAATTATGATGTTAATGAAAAAAGAAAGTGTAGAAGCCTTAGAGAACTTTTCAGAAAATTTGGAAATTGAAGGCCGTAGTCTTTGGCAAGATGCGCGTGTGCGTTTCATGCGAAATAAAGCGGCAATGATTTCTTTAGCGATTTTATTTTTAATTACCTTTGCCGTTATTTTTGGCCCAATGTTTAGCCAATATGCGTTTGATGATACTGACTGGTATGCGCTGCATGCCGCGCCATCACTCGGTGCTGAAGGACACTTTTTTGGTACTGATAGTTTAGGACGTGACTTATATACTCGAACCCTGATTGGTGGGCGGATCTCACTGATGGTCGGGATTTTAGGTGCATTAGTCGCGGTTGTGATTGGTACGCTTTATGGTGCAGCATCGGGATTCATTGGCGGTCGAACTGATCGCGTTATGATGCGTAT
Source organism: Photobacterium angustum (assembly GCF_002954615.1). NCBI lineage: Bacteria > Pseudomonadati > Pseudomonadota > Gammaproteobacteria > Vibrionales > Vibrionaceae > Photobacterium > Photobacterium angustum. The sequence goes on from NZ_MSCJ01000001.1 coordinate 673,981, forward strand.
TCTAGAGATTTTATATTCAATCCCATTTATGTTCTTCGTGATTGTTTTAGTGACGTTTTTTGGTCGTAACATCATGTTGATATTTATTGCGATTGGTGCCATTTCATGGCTCGACATGGCTCGAATTGTTCGCGGTCAAACCCTGTCTTTACGTGGCAAAGAGTTTATTGAAGCCGCACATGTTTGTGGCGTGAGTCGCTGGCGTATTATCACTCGCCATATTGTGCCTAACGTTTTAGGTATTGTGGCGGTTTACTCAACGTTACTTGTTCCGTCAATGATTTTGACTGAATCTTTCCTTAGCTTCCTTGGCTTAGGGGTACAAGAGCCAATGACCAGTTGGGGCGCACTGTTACAAGAAGGATCTCAAACAATGGAAGTGGCTATTTGGCAGTTGATATTCCCTGCAAGCTTCATGGTTGTGACATTGTTCTGTTTTAACTACGTGGGTGACGGTCTACGTGACGCATTAGATCCAAAAGATAGATAAGAGGATGAAGCAAGGCAAGAAACAAAATGGTTAACAATAATAAAGTTTCCAATGCTTAGTTTCATTTATAAGGACGTAATATGAGCTTATTAGATGTAAAAGATCTGCGTGTCGAATTTACTACCCCAGATGGTATTGTAACTGCAGTTAATGACTTAAATTTCTCTCTAAACCTTGGCGAAACCTTGGGTATTGTGGGTGAATCAGGTTCAGGTAAAAGCCAAACCGTTTTTGCCATCATGGGGTTACTTGCCAAAAACGGCAAGATCAGTGGCAGTGCTAAATTTGAAGGCAATGAAATTTTAAATATGCCTGAAAAGGCGCTGAATAAAATTCGTGCAGAACAAATCGCGATGATTTTCCAAGACCCGATGACATCGCTAAATCCCTATATGAAAGTGAGCGATCAGCTCATGGAAGTATTAATGCTGCACAAAAACATGAGTAAGTCTGAAGCGTTTGAAGAGTCTGTTCGCATGTTGGATGCGGTTAAGATCCCAGAAGCACGTAAACGGATTAGCATGTACCCACATGAATTTTCAGGTGGTATGCGCCAGCGTGTGATGATCGCAATGGCGCTATTGTGTCGTCCTAAGTTGTTGATTGCTGATGAGCCAACAACAGCACTTGATGTAACCGTCCAAGCACAGATTATGGAATTGCTGAATGATTTGAAGAAAGATTTCAATACTTCAATCATTATGATCACTCATGATCTTGGTGTTGTTGCGGGAAGCTGCGACAAGGTACTTGTGATGTATGCCGGGCGAACGATGGAATACGGTAAGATCAATGATATCTACTATCAACCAAGCCATCCTTATACCGAAGGTTTACTACGTGCTATCCCTCGTTTAGATACTGAAGGCGAGGAGTTACCGACTATTCCTGGAAATCCGCCGAACTTATTACGTTTACCTACGGGGTGTCCATACCAAGATCGATGTCATCGTGTATCGGCACGCTGTAAACAAGAGTCGCCGATCTTAACTCCGTTCAATGATGGTCGCTTACGTGCGTGTTTTTCTGATATGGGGGCATGGTAATGAGCACAGAAAAGAAATTACTATTAGATGTAAATGATCTTAAAGTTCACTTCAATATTGCTGCTAAATCAGCATGGCCATGGACACCACCACTTAAATTAAAAGCGGTTGATGGTGTTAATATCCGTATTTATGAAGGTGAAACACTTGGTGTCGTGGGTGAGTCAGGTTGTGGTAAATCCACTTTTGCTCGTGCTGTTATTGGCTTAGTTGAAGCGACGGATGGGCAAGTGGTTTGGCTTGGTCAAGATTTGACAAAGTTGAAACGTGAAGCGTTAAGAGAGAAACGCAAAGAAATTCAAATGATCTTTCAAGATCCATTGGCATCATTAAACCCACGTATGACGGTTGGGGAAATTATTGCAGAGCCATTAAAAGCATTTTATCCAAAGATTTCTGCGGATGATGTGAAGCAACAAGTACAAGCGATGATGGCTAAAGTGGGTTTATTACCTAACGTGATAAACCGTTATCCTCATGAATTTTCTGGCGGACAGTGTCAACGTATTGGTATTGCGCGTGCATTGATCTTAAAACCTAAAATGATCATTTGTGACGAGCCGGTATCAGCACTTGATGTATCGATTCAAGCTCAGGTTGTTAATCTACTTAAATCGCTACAAAAAGAGATGGGTCTTAGTTTGATCTTTATTGCCCATGATCTTTCGGTTGTGAAGCATATTTCTGATCGCGTGTTGGTGATGTATCTTGGTAACGCAGTTGAGATGGGTGAAAGTGATGCATTATTTGCTGATCCTAAACATCCTTATACTAAGGCCTTAATGTCTGCGGTACCTATTCCCGATCCAGAGCTTGAGCGTAATAAGCACATTGAATTATTGGAAGGAGATTTACCTTCACCAATGAATCCCCCTTCAGGCTGTGTATTTAGAACCCGTTGTCCAAATTCAACGTCATTATGTGCAAAGCAAAAACCAACTTTGCAAGGTGGTGATGTACATGCGGTATCATGTTTACATGTAGCTTAGTGAGCTTTTGATAATATTCTCCACCAAAAAAACACGGCAATTATAGCTGTGTTTTTTTATAGCCTAACTGTTATTTATATAACGTTTTTAGATTGATATATTTTTAATATATTAGTGAATGGTTGTGGTTTGCTATAAAGAAAACCTTGGTGATAGTGAATTCCCATAGTGAGTAAACACTCTGCTTGTTCGGTGGTTTCTACGCCTTCTGCGACTACCTCAACTTCTGCTTTATCAGCAAACGCCACCAATGAACTCACAATAGAATTTTTGTTATTACAATCTAGTTCATCAATAAATATTTTATCGATTTTGATGGTGGTGGCTTGTAGTTTTTGTAGTGCCAGAAAATCACAATAGCCATTACCGACATCGTCGAGCTTGATTTGAATTCCCATATCATTAAGTTTCTGGCATACATGGCTGGCAAGTTCGATGTCTTTTATTGGAGCTCGCTCGGTTAATTCAAAGGCTAAGTTATGAGCTTTGACTTTGTAGTGTTGTAAAGCATTTCGTGTGATTTCAACCAGTTTAGGGTCTTGTATAACACTTGCGCTCAAATTAATACTGAAGTAATAAGGTAAAGGCTTTCCTTGATGCAGCATTTCCAGTTTTCGAATATCTTTTGCAACCGTATTAATGAGTTGGAAAGTCAGTGGAGTGATGACTCCATTTGTTTCACATTGCGGAATAAACTCATCAGGAAAAATGACTTTACCTTTTTTAGTTTCCCATCGGATCAATACTTCGTAGCCACAAATCTGCTGTTTATTGGCATCAACAATGGCTTGGTAATAGGGGATAAGGTGATTTTGTTTAATCGCATTTTCCACCAAAAATTTGATGATGCTAGCACTATGATAGCGGCGGTAACATAAGAAAATAAATGCGGATGTAAACAGTGCTAGTAACAATAATAAATAGGGTTGTATCTGTGCTCGGTAAGTATTAATAACTGTTGGGGTTGAATAATACTTTAACCACGCTTTGTTATTTAACGACATCGTTAAAATAGGCTCAATGATATTTTGAATATCTCCGCGAACATGTTCATTAGAGAATATTTTGCTGATCGCGCTTGTTGGATCGCCAGTAAATAGTGTGGTTTGATTACCTTCAATCATTTGTAGCCAACTATTTTTTGGTAATTTAGTTAGTAGTGGGTTATTTGGCTGTTGCACTATATCAACAGTGATTGTGCCACCAATAATGTTTTTGTTGTATTGCAGAATCGACTGACTATTATTTTTGTTAGCAATCAGCATAATTTGAGGATCTAATGGAATATATTGAAGTGGATGCGAATACAGTGAGCTCCTATCACGGTGATCGCTACACTTCTTACCACTATGTGTAGTAAGTTGGATGGAGGCAATTTGAGGTGAGTAATAACTTATTTTTTCAAGCTCTGTTACATCATTCAGGTCACAGGTATATGATAAATTGTATTGTAAATTATCCAATAATATTGAAATGTTTTTTATTTCATTAATATAAGAATAAAAACGTTGATTCTCTAAAAAATTCAGGTGAGATTTAAATAGTTGAGTGCTGACTTTTTGTGATGAAAGCGTTATGAAAATAGTAATGATAGCAATAGCAAAAAAGCCAATAGCAAAATTAAAAAAGGTAAAAGAAAGACGTTTTAATTTCACAGTTAGTATACTCAATTATCTATAGTGTTAATGATATTAAATAATATAAGTCATATAAGATTAAGGCTCTACTTAATTGTTCTGAAAATAACGCATGAATGATAAGTTAAACAATTAAAGTTTAAATTTTTATGATTTTATTAGTGACTGATTTTTCAAATGAATATTTCAAGGGTAATAGCGTTAAGATATATTTAATATTGTAACCTTGATGTTATAATGATTTATTTATCTCTTCTACTGTCTTTTTCAAAAAATAGCCATGATTATCTGTACATGATAACTATAGTGAATAGCATGTATTAACCTGACTATCATAGTGTAGAATTATTATTTAAAGAGTTTGCGCAGTTAAACTTTCATCATGATTTTTTTAAACTTGAAAATTTTTAGTTTTTTTTATTTTAAATAATCAATTTTTTATTTTTAACTGATTGTTTTTTAGCTATTTACTTTCTCACCTCTTGTTTTCTGCACATGTTATAAATTACTTTTATTGTCGTTTTCTCTGTTCTGATTTTCAGATTCAATGTTATTCATAACATATGAGTTAACCCTATATCTTTACCTTGTTAGCCTATATACATAGGACACCTAGTCAGCAGAAATAGAGTGTAGTAATAATTGATAAGAAGATATACGGGAAGCTTATGCATTTGTTTTCAAAATTAGTAAGACTTATATTATCTTTATTGATATGTATAACAGGTTTGTCGGTGCTATCAGCACAAGCAAATATTGTTGATGATTTAGTTGTATCTATTAATACAACTAAAAATTATGATTCAGGTTCGTCAGTTAAATATACAATAACAATGAAAAATAACTCGGCGGATCATGTTTATAAAAAGGTTAAATTAAGCGCACTTATTGCTGATATTACCACTAACTTAGATTCTGGAAGTGAAGGATTAGTTTTTTCTTCTGTTTCAAATAAAGTAGGAAAAATTGGTGATAATAGTAGTGCGGGTACATTTAGCACTACGGGTAATTTAGAAGCAACTGATATTACTATCGCTCCCTCTGAATCTGTAAAATATATTATTACAGCAAAGACCGTTAATAATGCGATAGGTGATATTAGTACTGATGGAAAAGTAACAGTGAAGAAATTGATGTTTCTTCCTATGCTCGATATTGAACCTGTTATTACGAAGTATTTACAACCAAATGTTTCCATTACTAAAACAGCAACAGCGAATTATATAACAGGTAAAAATGCTAAATTTACCATTGTTGTAGAAAATGCGCCTGATGCGGGGACTGCACGTAATTATCATGTTATTGATGAAATTTCGTCGATTATTGCTTTATTAGCCAATAATAATGTTGATGATAATAGTCATTGGATAGAACAAGACATTACAGATCAATCGCCAATGGCTTCATGGTCTATTGATGCGACGGTTGAGAATAGCGCTGAGTCAGCTTTAGCATCTACTGTAACTAATACAGATCTTAATGATGTGATTACTCTGCCTCCTGCGGGAAAAATTACCTACGTTATCGATGTAAAAACCAAAGATGTCGCGATTGGTGATATATCAAATGTAGCTACCTTATTAGACTCACAAAAGCATGTTGTAAACACGACAGATACGGTGTCGAGTAAGGCGCAGTTATCAACCACGACTAAAAATACCAAGCAAGTTGTTGAGAAAGAGTACACATCGGGGCAACTGATCACTTACAAACTAAAAGTCGAAAATACTCAAAAAAACAAGTTTGCCAATAATATTTCTCTCACCGATAAGCTGATGACATGTCCTGAAACGACACAATTAACCGGTAATGATGAAGCCCCTTTTGAGTACTGGTATATCGATTCTATTTATGCAACTAATACCGATAAAGGTACTGATGCAGGTGGTAAAGCCAATGATCCAAAAACTCACCGTACAGGCGATATAAACTTTGTCGTTGATTTAGCGCCAAGTTCCTTTGTTGAATACACGATTAAAGCGAAGGTGAAAGACACGACGATTGGCCATATTCAAGATAGCAACGCTTGTGGTGATGATTTTAATGAATCGGGTTCAGGCATTGATATGCCAAAAGGTAAGATTCAGATCAAGAAATCGGTTGATCAAGACAAATTCACACCTGGTCAAGATATTACCTATACCATTGTTATCAAAAACCCTTCAAATGGCTTATTGATGAATATTCCAGTGGTTGATGACTTAGCTGCGCTTACTGCTGAAGATGTTAATGGTAATAATGTTTACCCATTTACCAATATTAATGTCGAAACAGAGCAAGGAACGCATTCTAATGCTGATGTAGATAACCAACTTAATACAAATCCTATTAATGTAAAAGCTACGATCTTTCCCAATGAAGAAGTGAAATACATTGTAACCGCGACGACACGTAAAGATATTGTGGGTGTCATTAAAAATACGGCGGTAGCTGGTGAAGGTAATCAACAAGGTAAATCTACTGTTATTACTACGCCTCGTTTAGAAAATTTAAACATAGAGAAGCATGTTAAAGGCGCCAATCGTGATGGGTGGCGTGCTTACGGCTATAAGGATGATGAGTTTACTTACACCATTAAAGTAACCAATCCATCTCCAGCGGGCTTTGCCAAAAATGTGACTGTGACGGATGCTATTTCTCAAATAAAAGCTGAGTTACTTGAAAAAGCGGGTGAAGAGGTGCCTGTATTCACGTCATGGACAGTATCAACGGATACTGACGGTGGGGCGGAAGTTGTTACAGCGCCTGAAAATAATAAAGATTTAGAGAGCGTTATTAACGTTCCAGCTGATGGCTCGGTAACATTTATTGTAACGGCACAGATTGATCCTCGTCGTAAAGATCACGTGGTTTGGGGAAAATTTACTAACCAGGCACAAGCTGAATTGGCACGTACAGGTGACGTCATCAAAACAACTCACGTTGATGTCGTTCCTGCTGAGCCGCGTATTCGTTTACGTAAATTAGTTTCAACAGAAACATACACCGTTGATCAGCCACTTGATTACACCATTGATATTGAAAACTACGAACGTGATGGTTATGTGAATGATGGTCATGTTACTGATTCTATTTCTAGTTTGGGTATTTTTGATTCGTGGAAAATTTGGTGGGAAGTGATTGATGATGATAAAAACTCATCAACGACAGATCGCGGTCAAGGTACTGAACTGTTTGGTTTTCCTAACTCGGAATCTTCGGCAGTGAACGGGACGAAAGATTTAGATCGTGCTCGTTTTGATTTGGCTCCTCATCAAACGCTTCGAATCCACGTTAAAGGGATTGTGTCTCATAATGCGATAGGTAAAGGAATAATCACTAACGTTGCAACTGTTGATGACAATTCAGGTGAACATTTTGATGCCTCTGTGGATGTAAAAGAAGACGGCGTGACGGGTAATAGCGTTAGTATTTATAAGTATGGCGATCCTGATTTTAAACGTTACCACCCTGGCGATAAGTACACTTGGACTGTACATGTTGTAAATAACAGTGCACATCAAGTTGATCATGTCATTGTTAGCGATCAGATCTCAGGCCTTGATATTGCACTAGCAAATAATGGTGATAACCATGACGCCGATACGACAGGAACACCCTATCGTTCTTGGAAAATAACCAAGCAGATCGGTAGTGGTAGTTATCAAGCATTTGATACAAATGTTGATTTAAGTGATCACATTTCACTGAAGGCAAAAGGTGAAGACGGTGATAGCGTTACTTACCAAATTACAGCCATCATTAAAGACAATGTGGTTGATGATTGGCTACAAAATGTTGCTAAAGTGACTTATCGTTCACCTAAAAATGGTCGAATGGAAGAGATCACAGCTTATGCCGATGCATCGGTACAACGAGCATCAACCGGTGGAAATATCACGCGTCATTTAAGTGAATCTCATTATATTCCGGGTAAAACAGAAATCGTTTATACCGTCACGGCTTCTTCAAACTTGGGCTACATGAATAACAAAGCCATTTTGGAGAACCTAAAAGGCTTGAAAGTTAAAACCATTAATAAAGACGGTACAACCTCAGAAGGTAATCCGTTTGATCATGGATCTGGTCCTGAATTCACGGTTGACGTTATAAAAAAAGAATCAAAAAAAACTCACGATGCACCATCAACTTCAACAGATGGCAAGGTAGACGGTACCGTTGCTGATAATAAGAATATCGATACGGTGATTGATGTCGCTCCGGGTGAGAAAGTGATCTATACCGTAACAGGTAAGATCCGTGAAGATGCTGTGGGTGATATTACCTTTAATAACGATTCTGATTTAGTGGTGGAGCCTTACGAGCCAAAACTTGAGATCACTAAACAAACACAAGAGAAAAGTTACAAGCCCGGTCAACAATTAACGTATTTATTGACGGTTGAAAATACAGGTAAAGCACACGCATTTAATGTGCATATTAAAGATCTTATTGCAGATATAAAGGTTTTAGATATCAATGGGATTGAAGTAACTGCATTTTCAAACATTAGGACATCAGATGAATATGCGGGGGATTATAAAGATTGGTTCTACCCCGGTAGTTACGATCCTTATAGCAGCCTTGATACGACAGATACCATCATCCCATTAGGTGGTAAAGCAGTATACACGGTAAAAGCAACCGTAAATAAAGATGCGGTAGGCTCCATTACCAATGCACTTGATGTTAATGGCAATACAACAGAAGTTGTTACAAACCCAGTGACGGGTAAGTTCGAAGCTAAAAAGACAATCCTTGCTTACTATGATGATGAAAAAAATAAGCTGCCGAATTTAAAAGGTTATATGCCTGGTGGTTACATCGAATATGAAGTGACGGTGACGAATAAAAGTGAGGCCAATATTGATGATCTATCAATTAAAGATGATTTATCAGCAATTACATCTAAAACATTCGATGGTAAGGATAACGAGCCTGTCTTTGATGAAGTGCTAATTGAAAGCAGCATAGTTCATAAAGATACTTTCACTCGCGTCGCAGGTTTTGATTCGTCAGATTTAGACTTGAATACGTCAGTTGATATCGGTGCGCTAAATACTGTGACATTTAATATTAAAGCGCATATTAAGCCTAACATTGTGGGGACATTCCAAAATGAGGCAAATATTGGCGAGCGTATTAAACCTAAATCACCTGTTTCTCACATGCTACCGTCTGATATTGAGTTGGTTAAAACAGCACTGGACTCTGATGGAAAAGAGATCTCCACTTATGCTCCTAGGCAGTCAATTCAGTACAAAATTGAATTGATAAACACAGGCTACGGTACTAGTTACAACACAGTATTAAAAGATGAATTGAGTAAGCTTGTTACTAATGTTGCTGAGTTATCTGGTGATGGTAAGCAAGATCCTGAGGCGACACCGTTTAAGGCTTGGTCTGTAAATGTGCCAATAACGGAAGGGGGTATTACTACGCTTCCTGTAACAACAGGCGAACAAGACATTAAATCTAAGGCTGTTATTGCTCCGAAGAGTGGAAAAATTACGATTTTAGTAGACGCAACCATTAGTGAAGATGCTTTGGGTGAAATTACCAATACTGCTGTTTTTGGTAAAAAGAAGGATGATGCAGCGCTAATACCTGAACCTAAACAGCTAAGCTCATCAAAAGCTGTGATCAAACTTGATGAAACGCCTTTTACATCAAGTAGTTTTTATACTCCTGAGCAAAAAGTGACGTACGAAATAAAGGTAACCAACAATTCAAAGAATTGGGCTAATGATATTAAAGTGAAGGATGTTGTCGCTGATGTAAATGTCGATGTTGCAGGCGATAAGAACGAACCTGCTTATAGTCATTATGAAATTAACTACCGTGTTGAAGGTGGAGTTAGCGGGTTACCCGATACGTTTGTTCCTGTGCAATCACCACTAGTGAACAAAACATTGAATACAGAAATTGATATCGCGCCACAGCAAACGGTTATTTTTACCGTTGAAGGGAGTATTAAAGAGATGGCTGTAGGCGTGATTGATTCAAATCACGCGATGGTGGATGGAAAAGATAATGCATCAGAAGTTATTCCACCACAAAACAGTGATTTTGATATTCAAAAAACTGTTGATCAAGACACTTTTGTTTCGGGGCAAGAAGTGACTTACACCATAACGGTTAAGAATATTGGTGAGGCGTGGCTCAATAATTTTCCTATTAAAGATGAAATAACGACTATCATGGCTGATATTGCTCATGATGCTACATCAGCCACAAGCGGTGCTGCATTTAGTTCTGTATCAGTGGATGCTAAAGCATCTGAGGGTTCATTTGTCACAAGTAATTCAACAGATAATATTGATGCTATTGCAGATATAAAACCCAAAGGTTCGGTGACATTTACAGTAAAAGCAGTCGTTGCTGATAACGTCATTGGTTCAATTGATAATACAGCGTATGCCGGTAGTAAAAATATACCGTCACAAACCGTAACGATTGATCCAATTGAGGGTGAATTCACGATTGAGAAAGCGGTAAATAAATCTACATTTGTACCTAGCGATATCATGACTTATACCCTAACACTTGAAAATAAATCAGAGGCATGGGTAACAGACGTAAAAGTCACGGATGCAATTGATGCCATTGAAGCGGATGTCGCAGGTGGTAAACAAGGCTCTGCATTTGATAAATCATCAATAAAAGTAACGTCAGGTAAAGTAATTGTAGGTGACGGTTTTGTTGAAAAAAATCCTGATGGCAGTATTTCTGCGTTAGTCGATTTAGCGCCGAACAGTAAGGCCGAAATCACTATTCAAGCAACAGTTGCTGCAGACGTTGTCGGTGATATTACAAATACCGCTATGGCAAATGATACGGCTTCAAATGAAGTGATTATCACGCCAGAAGCATCTGAAATCACGATTGAGAAAACAGCTGATATTAGTGAGTTTGTTCCGGGTCAAACCGTGAATTACACCGTGACTGTGAATAACACCCAAGCGAGTTGGGCGACAGGCGTTAGTATCAACGATGAAGTGTCAAAAATTGAAGCTGATATTGCTGGTGGTACATCAACGTCACCATTAACAGACAGTGCTTTTGATGCCAATTCGATAGTGACGAACATTGCTGACTTGGGTGATAGCAAGGTCGTTAAGCAACAAAGTAATGAAAAAATCATTTTAGATATCGCGCCTAATTCGTCTGTGGTGGTCAATATTGCTGCGAATGTGAATAACAACGTGATTGGCTCTATTACGAATGTTGCACACGCAATTGATGAAGATAGTGAAGATCACCAAGCTGAAGTAACGATTGAGCCTATTGATGGGGCTGTTGTTTTAACTAAAGAAGCAATGAACCCAACTTACCAAAATGGTGGTGAAGTTGGTTTTGAAATTAAAGTTAAAAATACAGGGGCAGGGTTTGCCACAAATGTGGTACTTGAAGATTTAATTAGCAAGATAGAAGCAACAACAAACTTAGGTCAATCAACACCAGCATTAACACATTGGAAAGTGAGCTATGCCGTTGGTGATGAAAACACCAAAGTGATGGATGTCGCTTTAAACAAACTAAAGCAAGATTTACCTGAAAATAAAGATGTGAATGTGGTGATGGATATTGCGCCGCAAGATGCTGTGATATTCACCGTAATAGGCACTGCTGCTGATGATATTATCGATGATATTACTAACACTGCGAGTATAACAGTTGGTGAGAACAAGCAGGAGTCAACGGCAACCGTAAAGCCTGAGCAAACTAGTTTTGAAGCAACCAAAGCAAGTGTTGAATCACATTACATTATTAATAAGGATTTAAGCTTTGAGTTAAGCATCACCAATACATCGAACAACATGATTGATGACATGGTTGTTAATGATGATATGAGTGAGATAGAGGTGAAATACCGCGATGGCTCAATAGGTCCTGCTTTTGTAAAAGGCAGCACAAAGTTTGTTGTAGAGACCGTTCCACAAGGCGCACAGGTTCAAGCGCAAACAGAGACTCAGTTCTTACTTGATCTGCCTCCAAAGCAGACGATTACCTTTAGAGTAATTGGTACTGTGGTTGATAGTGCCAATGGATCTTTGCAAAATATTGCAACGGTGAATGATCAGGATATTCCTAGTAATTTTGTACCGCCATTACAACCTGATATTACAGGTACTATTGTTACGACAACGGACTATGATGCTAATAATACGGGGGATGACGAATTTATCTATGTTCCTGGTGGAACCGTGGTTTATACCATTACTTTAGAAAATAACACGGACGCATTTGCTAACAATGTTGGCTTTATGAGTGAGTTTTCAAAAGTGAATACTGCAGATTATAGCGGTCGTCAAATCCCAGCTTACACAGATTGGAAAATCGTAACGAAAGCGACAGGAACTGAACGTGGTACAACGGTAGGTAGTTACACTGATGGTAAAGATGTACAAACGGGATTGCACATCGCTCCACACAGTAAAGTGGTTTATACCTTTACGACCACAGTAGATAAAAATTTAGTGAATGTTATCGACTATGCTGCCTTTTATTTAGATAACAAGGCAATAGTAAAAGCGACACCTCGTAACATTAATATAGGAAAGCTAGCATCAACAGTAAAACCTATGCTCCCAGAATACGACTTGAAGCTGACAAAAACAGCATCAAAAGCAACAGCACAAGTGGGTGATGTGGTTGAGTATGAAGTGATGGTGGAGAACGACAATAAAGCGAACTTCTATGATGTCTCGGTTATCGACCATTATCCAGCAGGCTTTCAATATGTGCCGGGTTCTACCCAAATCGTACATAGTGGTTCTGATGGTGAGTTTGGTACGCCAGATGATAAATCGCTAAGCCAAGAGCCTGTGATGTCAGGGCAATTAACTTTTAGAAAGGTTAACCTGAAATCAAACGAGAAAGTACGTGTCCGCTATTTAATGCGCGTTAGTACTGGGGTGACATTTGGTAAATATGTGAATACTGCTGTTGCGCAGATCCGAGGTGAAAATAAGTCGAATATCGATAAAGCCGTGGTTGAAATTGAAGCGGATAAGTTATTCGATACCGCATCTATCATAGGTAAAGTATTTGAAGACTTAAATGGCGATGGCTTCCAAGCCGATGCAACAGCGAAAGGCATTACTGTAAAAACGGACTTACCGAAAGGGGATTATGTTGCTAATTCAACAACCTTAATGCATGACGGTAAAACGACAGTAGTGAGTGATGTGAAACAAGCAGCACCTATTAGCAGTGGTATTACAGTTAAAACATTGATGGGCCAATCGCAAAACCGAACCTTGAAACAAGGTAACAAAGCTGTGATCCGTTTCAAAACGACAACAGCTAGACCGTTTGCCTTTAGCGTAACAACAAACAACGGTACTCATGTTCACTTTGGTACTGATGGTAAGATCACGCGCACATTAACCGGTGATACCAAACAAGGGCTTTCAGCGGAGAACCTCAATGTGACACGTAATCTATACCAAGCAAAAACAGGATATGTTTGGGAAATCGTGATTGAAAACGTGGGTATTTATGAAGATGGTATTCCTGGAGTTCGTTTAATTACCACGGAAGGGATCAAGATCGAAACCGACCAATTTGGTCGTTACCATATTCCTGATCAATGGGTAAAAGACAAGAAAGGTAAGAATTTCCTTGTGAAAGTTGATACTGACTCTTTACCAACAGGAATGAAAGTGATCAGTGAAAATCCTAAAGTGCAGCGTATAACACCACACGCACTGGCGAAGTTTAATTTTAGCGTTCAATCCAAACATTAATTAGTAAGTGATAAATTAAAGGCTGATGAATCTTCATCAGCCTTTTTTATATCTCTAATCATTAAATTGGGTCATACCTTATAATAATAGTTACCTGCTGATGAATATAATCATCAGTAATTTTTGTTATTAAAGAAATGATTTAATTACGATTGATTCAGCATTTATATTTTAATCAAATAAATGAGTAGTAATACATCCCCAAGATAACGACGAATAATTATAAGTATAAAAATAGTTGATGTTAGATAGATAGAGCTGATTGAATAAAATACAGTATGGCGATATTTATCATTTAGAAAAAGCCAATGAACTCTCTGAAAACGTAATTCAAAACTTAAGATGAGTATAAAAATGCCATCAAAAAATTTGTAAGGTTATGATTTTTTTGGTTTATGTTTATTTATCTTACCGCCTTTAAAATTTAGCTCTATCACCGAAAATAGTTATATTTATCCTCAAACTGTATTTGTTGTTTTTTAATAAAACCTTGTTTCTTTCTCTGAAATTCAAAATCAAAACATTTCAATATTTATGAGTTAACCCATTTAACAGCAATTGTTAGCCTCTTCATATCAGCCTTTACGTAATTTTGCTTGTATAGAACACCAATATATAGCGAGCAAAATAAAGGGATAACAAATTCAGAATAAAGTGCTCGCATCAGTGTTACCACGTTTTTAAATCAGCGTAGTGACCGACAAGAGGTTCTAGTGAAAACGTTTAAATTAAGTCAAATAACAGTATTAATCATTTCAGCGCTCCCATTAATGGTACAAGCGCAATCTGTCATCGATCAAAATACGACTCAAACGTCAGAGCCTGAGTTGACATTATTAAGCTCAGAGTCAACCAATATTAAAACTGATATTCATACTCAGAAAGACAATTCTCGTATCTATCTTGATGAGGGAGCTATTTGGGCTACTCGTGATATTACTAAGTTTTCACCCGAACTTAATGTGGATCTCAGTGATGAGGTGGAAGTTGAGCATAATAAGGTGACAGATAGCCTTCGCTTTAATATTCAAACTAATTACTCTCATTATATTAAGCAGTGGCAACTCTCAGTTTATCGTGGCAAAGATCGTCATTTATCTCAGCCATTAAAAGTCTTGAAAGGTAATGAGCTGAGTAATGACTTTGATATTGAGTGGGATGGTAATACAGAGACTGGCTATCAGTTTAAAGCAGGAGAGCAGCTGATCTTTAGACTCAAGGTTTGGGATAAAGATGGCAACATGGATGTATCGACACTCGGTGTTACCGATTTAGTTCATGCTGATAAACAAGTGGAAATCGATAAACTTGATAATGATGATAACAATGAAAAGCGCAGTTACGGTCGTGCAACATTGATGCGTCATAACATTCCCACGTCATCAGGCATGGCAAAAATGATGGGTACAGGACTTAAAGGTGTTGATACTGTAACCATTGGTGATGATGAGTATGATGTTGAAGATGGCAAATTGTATGTTGAAAAGTACTTGCCGACAGATGCGTATATGTTCCCAGTTAAAGTGAAATATGACGATGGCAAAGAGCGTGATTACCAGCTATTTGTTCGTATTCCCGATACTTACTATGCTCAAGCTGGTTTAGTGGATCTGTATTTTGGCCGTAACCATGTTTCTGGTAATAAAGACGTACTTGCTGTTGATGAACAATACCAAGGTGATATTTATAACCGTGGTCGATTAGCGTATTTCGGTCAAGGTAAGTTTGGCGACAAGCTTCAGGTTGTTGCCCATGTTGATACCAAAGAATCGGCGTTAAAAGATATGTTCAAACATCCGTTTGCCGCAGACGACACAACGGTATTTGATATCTTAGACGATGACGACGAAATGTATTACGGCAACTATGGTGATGAAGCCAATATTGAGAAAGTCGTTAATACCAAAGGTAAAGTCTATCTTGATGTGCAATATGACAAATCCAGTGCCATGTGGGGTAATTTCAATACTGGATTAACAGGTACTGAAAACGCAGATTACAGCCGTAGTTTATATGGTTTTAAAGGGGATTATCGTACTCGTCAAACCACGTCATTTGGTGATGATCGGCTTGCTGTTACCGCTTTTGCTTCACAAGCCGATACGCTTTCTTCGCATGATGAATTCTTAGGTACTGGTGGTAGCTTGTACAGCACTCGTCACGGTGAAATTGTACCAGGCAGCGACAAAGTCACTCTCGTTGTGCGTAACAGTAAAACAGGTGTTGTGGAAAGCCGTAAAACCTTGCAATCGGGTCGTGATTATACCATTAACCCGTTCCAAGGTCGTATTGTGCTAAATAAACCATTAAGTCAGCAGTCACAATCTGGTGGTGATGGGGTATTAGATTCATCAACCAATAACGATCTAGAAAACTACTTATCGGTTGATTATGAATATGTACCAAACGGTAGCAAATCACTAGAGCAAATGACTGCTGGTGGTCGTGTTAAAGGTTGGCTTACCGATAATATTGCGCTTGGCAGTACTTACGTACAAGAGCAAAAAGACAACCAGGACTACCAGTTATCAGGCGCTGATTTAACTTTAAAAGCAACGGAAGGAAGCTATTTAACTGCGGAGTTTTCTCACTCTGAAGGGCAGCAAACGGACAGTAACTATTTATCAAAAGACGGTGGTTTAAGTTTCGATAAAATTGAAAATACTGATCCAAATGCTAAACGTCAAGGTGACATGATCCAAGTTCATGCTGTTGCAAGTTTGTACGATCTTATGCCAGAAACTTTTGGTGCTGTCGGTAACGATATTGAAGCGTGGTACCGTGATAAAGACTTGGGTTACTCCTATGCTAGTCAAGATGATAACTTGGCACAGTTAGCTTATGGCTCGAAGCTACGTTTGCAGTTTGGCGATCGTACACAATTAACCACTCGATTTGATCATTTAGATGAGCAAGATAGCAGTGGTAAAACGGTTACCGATACCGAACGTGTTGAGGTTGAAGGACAATACCGTATTACTGACAATGTGAAAATTGCAGCGGCTGGGCGACATGTTAATGAACTCAATTATGATGACCAAAAGAGCTCTGGTGATCTGATTGGCATTCGTGCTGATTACGAATTTAACGATGACAAAAGTTTATATGTTAAAGGGCAAAAAACGGTTAATGCCAGCCAAAGTTTTGATCAGGATGATAGCGTTGCAGTGGGTGGTGAGTTTGCACTGAATGAGGATTGGATGTTATCAGGAGAATATGCGACAGGTGATCGCGGCGATTCTTTGCAAGCGAAAGTGGATTACCAAGTTAACGACGACTATTCCACTTATGCGAGTTATATCCAAGAAGATTATGATAACGAAAATAATATTGTTTTTGGTCAGAAAGCCGATCTAACTGACACGTTATCGTTCTATCAAGAGAATCAGTTTGTGGATGATAACAATGGCAAAGGGAAAGTGAATTCCTTTGGTTTTGATTATGATGTGAATGACGACGTTGATGCGGGTATTGCATTTGAAAAGAGCAACTTAAAAAGCACAGATAACGGTGAGATTGAACGCAGTGGTATCAGTCTTTACACGTCAGTTGATAAAGACGATTACAGCTTAAAAAACAAAGTTGAATACCGTGTCGATAAAGGTGATAACAAAGTCACTCAGTTTGTGACTACTAACCGTTATGTTCATCATCTTACGGATGAATACACCTTGTTTGGCAAATTCAATTACTCGAAATCTAAAGATGAAACCAAAAACGAAGTTGTTGAACGCTATACCGAAAGTAGTGTGGGTTTAGCTTATCGTCCTATTTTTAATGATCGCTTGAACTTCTTAACTCGCTACACCTATTTAGAAGACTACGACCAAACTGACCGTTCAAAAGAGCAAGATACCAATAATGAGAAGAGTCATATTGTTGAAGGTGAAACGATTTATTCGGTTAATGCTCATGTTGATGTTGGTTTGAAAGGAGCTTATAAGAAAAAATCTGAGCTTTATAAACGTATAGACAGCAGTGATGTGCCAGTGAAGAACGAGATTTTCCTAACAGGTGTCAGTGCAAGTTATAGAGTGATGAAAGACTGGGATGTAACAGGTGAGTATCACTGGAAAAAAGATCGTGTCACTGATGACTTAGAGCAAGGTGCCTTAGTTTCTGTTAATAAACATATTAACGATAATATGTTTATTGGTGTGGGTTATAACTTTTCTAAATTTGATGATGATTTAGTACATAACGATGATTACAACGCGAAAGGCGTCTTCATTAACTTAGTGGGTAAATTCTAATGAAAAAATCACTCTTCGTATTATGTTTATTAACGTTATTTACTGGTTGTTCAACTGATACTTATGTTAGCCAAGAAAACATCAATAAGTTTGATGATCTTACCGTGAAGAAGTTTTTAATTGCAGAGCTTAAGCCGAAAACAATAGCGGAAGATAAGAAAATATACTTGTCTTTAATCTCGCATTTTGACTTTGATAAAGCGGTTTTAAAACCAGAAGACATTAAAGAGTTAGATGATTTTATTGCTAAAATTCAGTTACTTTCAGGTGATATATTAATTGCAGGCCATACTGACTATCAAGGTAGTGATAGCTACAATGAAGCTTTATCGCTGCGTCGTTCACATGCGATTGAAAGCTATTTAAAAGCGCGAATTGATGAAAGGCATTATCATGTTGAAGTGAAATATTTTGGCGAGAAGAATCCCATCGTGAAAGGGCACAGCTTAAAAGCTAATGCATTGAACCGCCGTGGTTTGGTGATGTTCACGGAAGTCTAATCGATAAATTAGAGATAAAGAAAAGGCGAGAAAGGTAACCTTTCTCGCCTTTTTAATCTCGTTTATAACGACATTATAGCTTGTCAGTTAGCTTAACAGCATCACCAATGTAGTTTGCTGGTGTTAGCTCTTTTAGACGTGCTTTTTCATGTTCTGGTAGATCAAGACCATCGATGAATACACGCATGCCTTCGCCATCAACACGCTTACCACGGGTTAGCTCTTTTAGCTTCTCGTATGGCTTTTCGATACCGTAACGACGCATTACTGTTTGTACAGGCTCAGCCAATACTTC
Source organism: Photobacterium angustum (assembly GCF_002954615.1). Taxonomy (NCBI): domain Bacteria; kingdom Pseudomonadati; phylum Pseudomonadota; class Gammaproteobacteria; order Vibrionales; family Vibrionaceae; genus Photobacterium; species Photobacterium angustum. Next base: position 692,922 of record NZ_MSCJ01000001.1, read on the forward strand.
CCAGTTCTTATCAAGCTCTGCAGCTAACGCATCAGCGTTAACTTCTAGCTTGCTAATGCCTTTCAGTGTTGATGTGTAAGCAATAATTGCATAACCACAACCTACACCTAGGTTACGAAGTACTGTTGAGTCAGTAAGGTCGCGCTGCCAGCGAGAAACAGGCAGTTTCTGTGCTAGGTGACCGAAGATAGCATTTGCTAGACCAAGGTTACCTTCAGAGTTTTCAAAGTCGATTGGGTTAACTTTGTGCGGCATGGTTGATGAACCGATTTCACCTGCAATCGTCTTCTGCTTGAAGTGACCTAGTGCAATGTAGCCCCAAACGTCACGGTCAAAGTCTAGAAGGATTGTGTTGAATCGTGCGAATGCATCGAATAGCTCTGCGATGTAATCGTGTGGTTCAATCTGTGTTGTGTAAGGGTTCCAAGTGATACCTAGAGAGGTCACGAACTCTTCACTGTACTGGTGCCAATCGATTTCAGGGTAAGCTGAAAGGTGAGCGTTGTAGTTACCTACAGCACCGTTGATCTTACCAAGAATTTCAACGTTTTCGATTTGCTTGTATTGACGTTCCATACGGTACGCCACGTTAGCCATTTCTTTACCCATTGTAGATGGAGAAGCTGGCTGGCCGTGAGTACGAGTAAGCATTGGAATATCACGGAATTGATTTGCTAGATCTTTGATCGCATCAATCACGTTACGTACTTCTGGAAGCATTACTTTTTCACGTGCTTCAGTTAGCATAAGCGCGTGAGAAAGGTTGTTAATATCTTCTGAAGTACATGCAAAGTGGATGAATTCGTTAACCGCGTGAAGCTCTGGTAACTCAGCAACTTTTTCTTTTAGGAAGTACTCAACGGCTTTAACGTCATGGTTTGTTGTACGTTCAATCGTTTTAATGCGTAACGCATCTTCTTCACTAAACTCAGCGGCAACACGATCTAAGAATGCGTTAGCTTCAGGGCTGAATGCAGGAACTTCCACAATAGCGTCAGTAGCGGCTAATTTTTGTAACCAACGGATTTCAACGATTGTGCGGTACTTTAGCAGACCAAATTCACTGAAAATGCTGCGTAGTGCGCTTGTTTTACTTCCGTATCGGCCATCTACTGGGGAAACAGCAGTCAATGCTGACAGTTCCATATTGGGTCTCTCCTGATTTATAAGGGTTAAAACAATTTGTTCATCTAGCTAAGGGATTAGCCAAAGCTAGATGTTATGAATATTTACATCGTCGCTTTTAGTTTCGCGCAAGCAAGATTTTTGCTTGCTCGATCATTTGCTTACGACCAAACAATAAATGTCGACGCTTACCGCCAACCTGACGCCAAAGTACCGCACCACGTACCGCTGCAAGTAACAATGCACGGACTTTATGTTGTACGTGAGATTGTTGTAGTTGTGCAGGTGTACCTGATACTTGGATACGGGGGCCAAGCGGGCTAATAATATCTAGATAAACACTCGCAATGTTGCTTAGCATTTGCTCGTCAAGTAGCTCAAAATGGTCACGTTGGCGTTTAAGCATATCAATGCGATCCCCAAGCTGTGACATGCTGTCTCGACGACTTTCTAATTTACGTTCTAATGCCATCACACTGACTAAGTAGCGAGTAATTTCACTACCTGACGTGCTATTGTCGATATCACGCACCATAGACTCTAAGCCCATGCGTAGGTTTTCTTCATTTCCATAGACAGCAATAGTATTGTTTGGTGTTGTTTCAACAATACTATTTAATGTTGCGGCTAGAATATCGTTGTCACAGCTACCATTCTTGGCAACTTCCTGAACCAGTTTTACCGCTTGGCAAATACCAGCAAAGGCGATTGTTCGATCATAAACAGTGTAAGCCACGGTGAAACTCCTTTAAATTCGCTCTTCAATAATGCCGCCACCTAGGCAGATTTCACCGTTGTAGAATACCGCGGATTGACCTGGAGTAACTGCAATTTGAGGCTCATCAAAAATCACTTTAATGGTTTCATCATCCACAGGAATGATGGTGCAAGGAATGTCTTGCTGGCGGTAACGTGTTTTCACCGTACAAGCCATTGTTTCACGAATTGGTTGACGATCAACCCAGTGCAATTGCTTCGCAATTAAACCGTTTGATTTTAGGCGCGGGTGATCTTTGCCTTGGCCAACAATCAATAGGTTGTTTTTAACATCTTTATCAACCACATACCATGCATCTTCGTGACCATTACCGCCTTTTTGACCACCAATATGTAAGCCTTTACGTTGGCCTAGGGTGTGGTACATCAAGCCTTGGTGTTCACCAATTTCTTTACCTTCGTCAGCGGTAACAATTTTACCTGGCTGAGCGGGTAGATATTTGCCTAAGAACTCAGTGAATTTACGCTCACCGATAAAACAGATACCTGTTGAATCTTTTTTCTTCGCTGTAATTAAGCCTTGCTCTTCTGCAATGCGACGAACTTCTGGTTTCTCGAGTTCACCAACAGGGAATAAGCTACGTGCGATCTGCTCGTGACTTAATGTGTACAAGAAGTAGCTTTGGTCTTTGTTATTATCTACACCACGTAACATTTGTGGTTTATCGTCTTCCGCTGTTGGGAAGCTACGACGGGTGTAGTGACCCATAGCAATGTAATCAGCTTCAAGTACTTCGTCTGCAAATTCAAGGAATGCCTTAAATTTGATTTCCTTATTACATAGAATATCTGGGTTTGGTGTACGACCGGCTTTGTATTCAGCTAGGAAGTATTCGAAAACGTTATCCCAGTATTCTGCTGCAAAGTTAATGGTGTGCAGAGGAATACCCAGCTTGTCACATACAGCTTGTGCATCAGCGAGATCTTCTGCAGCAGAGCAGTATTCGTCGTTATCGTCTTCTTCCCAGTTTTTCATAAATAAGCCTTCAACTTGATAACCCTGTTGAAGGAGTAGGTAAGCGGATACCGATGAATCTACGCCGCCGGACATGCCGACAATGACTTTCTTTTGGCTGTTATCTGACATATTTCTCTTCAGTCGCTAATTTAGTGTTAAGAGCGTAATTCTAACAGAAAGCATTGAGCTGAAACAGATCGAGAGCAGAATCACACTTCAATAAATAAGTGACATAGCGTAATGCGCTGTCTTATATCATTATCGAAATTAAAAAATTACTATAAATACAATAGGTAACAGCCAAGTAAGCCGTAAATATAAAGTATAATCAGACTGTTTCACTTGCCGCGCAAACGTTTGCTATTTAGGTCGATAATAATAGATATAGTTATGAATGTGTAGTTTTTTTGAAGAGAAAGAGTGTTTTACATTTTAGTTGGTAATCTGTGTGATTTGAGATAAGAAACAATCACACAGATGAATAGCAGCGTTTACAATTGTTCACTGGTAGTTAGTGTGACTTCTCGCCACTCACCAGGTGCAAGATCATTGACCGTCCATTGTGCCATTTGATAGCGAATTAGACGCAATGTTGGATGGCCAATATGTGCGGTCATACGGCGGACTTGGCGATTACGCCCTTCTTTTAATGTAATAGCAAGCCATGTCGTTGGAATGTTTTTACGTTCGCGGATGGGGGGATTACGATCCCATACCATTGGTGATTCAATGACTTCAACACCTGCAGGTAGTGTCATACCGTCTTTTAATTCTACGCCATCACGTAAAGCTTGTAGATTAGCTTCTGTTGGTGCGCCTTCAACTTGTACCCAATACACTTTTGCTTGCTTTGATTTGGGTTGAGTTAACCGTGCTTGTAAAACACCATCGTTGGTTAAAACTAACAAACCTTCACTGTCTTTATCTAAGCGTCCAGCAGGGTAAACATCTTTTACGGGGATGAAATCGGCAAGGGTGCTGTCGCCGGGTTCGCCCGAAAATTGCGTGAGAGTGTTAAAGGGTTTGTTAAATAAAATGATCTTTTGTGGACCGCGAGCTCGCTTAGGTTTATTTAATTTTCTTGATGCCCTGCGCTCATTATTGGAACGTTTAGGTTGACGAATCATGGTATTTGGCTTCATAAATACTGCCGTAATGGAGATTTGTAGTATAGACAGGTCTATTATACGTGAAAATAACACAATTGGCGTGCCGTTAAAATTTCAAGTATGATTTGCTCGCATCTTACAAAAAGATAACAAATGGACGCTAGGAGATTAAAATGGATAGTAAAGTAGTTGTACCAGTTGAAGGTCAGAAAATTACCCTAGATTCTGATGGTAAATTGGTCGTTCCTAACAACCCAGTCATTCCTTACATTGAAGGTGATGGTATTGGTGTTGATGTAAGCCCTGCAATGATTAAAGTTGTCGATGCAGCTGTAAAGAAAGCCTACGCTGGCGATCGTAAAATTGAGTGGATGGAAATCTACACAGGTGAAAAGTCTACACAGATTTACGGTGAAGATGCTTGGTTACCTCAAGAAACATTAGACTTTATCCGTGAATATAAAGTAGCGATCAAAGGCCCACTGACAACACCTGTTGGCGGTGGTATTCGCTCACTGAATGTAGCATTACGTCAAGAGCTAGATTTATACATCTGTGCTCGTCCTGTTCGTTATTTTGATGGTGTTCCAAGCCCACTTAAGCAACCAGAGCTAACTGACATGGTTATTTACCGTGAAAACTCTGAAGATATCTATGCGGGTGTTGAATTCCAAGCGGGCACTGCTGAAGCGGATAAAGTAATTAAATTCCTACAAGAAGAAATGGGTGCAACTAAAATCCGTTTCCCACAACAATGTGGTGTAGGTATCAAGCCTGTATCTGAAGAAGGCACTAAGCGTTTAGTTCGTGCTGCAATTCAATACACAATCGATAACGATCGTGACTCACTAACTTTGGTACACAAAGGTAACATCATGAAGTTCACCGAAGGTGCCTTCAAAGATTGGGGTTACGAAGTTGCGCTACAAGAGTTCGGTGCTGAACTACTTGATGGTGGCCCATGGATGACTCTAAAGAATCCAAACACGGGTAAAGAGATCGTCGTTAAAGATTGTATTGCTGATGCATTCTTGCAACAAATTCTACTTCGCCCTGCTGAGTACGATGTTATTGCAACGATGAACCTAAACGGTGATTACGTTTCTGATGCACTTGCAGCACAGGTTGGTGGTATTGGTATCGCACCTGGCGCAAACATTGGTGATGGCATTGCACTATTTGAAGCAACGCACGGTACTGCACCTAAGTACGCAGGCCAGGATAAAGTAAACCCAGGTTCACTTATCCTTTCTGCAGAAATGATGCTGCGTCACCTAGGTTGGGTTGAAGCTGCAGATCTAATCATTAGCTCAATGGAAGCTGCGATTAGCAACAAAACAGTGACTTATGATTTCGAGCGTCTAATGGATGGCGCAACATTACGTAAGTGTTCTGAATTTGCTGATGATATGATTGAACAAATGTAATTTAATCATTACATATAGATATGAGCCCAGCACTGCTGGGCTTTTTTGTATGTAAAAAACACAGTTTGTCTGCTTGTTAGGCACTCAGAGTAGTGGTTCGTGCTTAACTTCTCAAAGGTGATATTTGGCTATGAGTCAATGGTTTTCATCGCTGATTATTTCGCATATGATGAAAACAGAGCAGGAGAATTGTTAAAAATATGTTTGTATTTGAGCGATGGGGAGTGCTTTTTTAGTCATGCACTTTTTATTCATAATATGTTGGTATATTTCTCTGGTACAGAACAAGATTAGCGAATAACCATGTGATATCCGTACTTTTAATGTCCATTGAGTCATTAGATCGTAGACAAGTAAACACATTATTATTATTGTCTGTTAGTAATTCTGTAGATGTTGAGATAGAAGGGAAAAAATTAAAGGCGAGCGAAACTCACCTTTATTATACACAATGTGGTAGATACAAGATTACTTAGCTTCATCACCTTCAGCGAGGATGATTTCGCTAGCATGATAGCCTTTAGGGCCTGTTTGCACTTCATAGTTAACTTGTTGTCCCGCCTTAAGTGTTCTGTATCCTTCCATCTGGATTGTAGAGTAGTGGGCGAAGATATCATCTTCTCCATCCTCAGGGCAGATGAAACCAAATCCTTTGGCGTTATTGAACCATTTCACTGTACCTGTTGCCATGCTATTACATCCCTCTTGCATTCAACTTCCATTTGGCATTAGCCATATAACAATACATTTGATAGTTTGCATACTAATGCGTTTTGATGCAGATTATATCTACTACAGGTAACACTTTAGTAAAAAGAGCAAGTCAGTCAAGTGTTCTTTGTAACATTTTGATAAAATCTTTTTTGTTGGCTTCGCTATAGCCAGCTTGTGAACTAATGAACTAAGATGAAACTATGAGTAAGTTATACGAATGGATTAGTCCTGACTCCGATATTTTAGAAAAGGAAGAGATTCAGGTTAAGCCACCATCGATGTACAAAGTAATTTTGAATAATGATGATTACACACCGATGGATTTTGTGATAGAAGTGTTACAAACTTTCTTCTCCATGGATCTGGAGAAAGCTGCTCAGTTAATGCTAGCTGTACACTATGAAGGCAAAGCTATTTGCGGAACTTTCACAGCAGAAGTAGCAGAAACAAAAGTAGCGCAAGTAATGATGTACGCACGCGAACATGAACATCCGCTGTTGTGTACTATGGAAAAAGCATAATCTTTTTCCGGCACGCCATTTTTAGTGGTTTTTAGGGGAGGTGCCTTATGCTAAACAAAGAACTTGAAGCGAGCCTAAACGGTGCATTTGCCCGTGCGCGAGAAAAGCGCCATGAGTTTATGACTGTAGAACATCTATTGATGGCTCTATTAGAAAATGTAGCAGCTCAAGAGGCTTTATTAGCGTGCCGCGCTGATTTAGACCAATTGCGTCGTGAACTTGATTCCTTTATTGAACAAACTACGCCATTAATTCCGGTTGATGACGAAAGCCGTGAAACACAACCTACGCTAAGTTTCCAGCGTGTCTTACAACGTGCAGTTTTCCATGTTCAATCATCCGGACGTAGTGAAGTTACGGGTGCTAATGTTCTTGTTGCTATTTTTAGTGAGCAAGAATCTCACGCCGCTTACCTACTTAAGAAAAGTGATATTAGTCGTCTAGATGTCGTTAACTTTATCTCTCACGGCACTGTAAAAGACAGTGACAACGATGATGTTAATTCATCAGATATGGGAAATAACGAAGAACAGCGTGCAGAAGCAAATTCTGAAGATAAGCTTGAGAACTTTGCAACTAACCTTAATCAACTTGCAAAAGCGGGCGGTATTGATCCATTAATTGGGCGAGATAAAGAGTTAGAACGTACCGTTCAAGTGTTATGCCGTCGCCGTAAAAATAACCCTCTATTAGTTGGTGAAGCCGGGGTTGGTAAAACAGCGATAGCAGAAGGGTTAGCATGGCGTATTGTTGAAGGACAAGTACCAGAGATTATTAAAGATTGCGTGATCTATTCTCTGGATATTGGCTCGCTACTCGCGGGAACTAAATATCGTGGTGACTTTGAAAAACGTTTTAAAGGAATCTTAAAGCAGTTAGAAAAAGAAGATCATGCAGTACTATTTATCGATGAGATCCACACTATTATCGGTGCGGGTGCGGCATCGGGTGGTCAAGTTGATGCTGCGAACTTAATTAAGCCGCTGCTAAGTAGTGGTAAGTTACGTTGTATGGGATCAACCACGTACCAAGAGTACAGCAATATTTTTGAGAAAGAACGTGCACTTTCACGCCGTTTCCAAAAAATTGATGTAATTGAACCATCTCTTGATGATACTACCAAGATCTTAATGGGCTTGAAGCCGAAATATGAAGCGCACCATGAAGTACGTTTTACCAATAAAGCAATTCGTGCTGCAGTAGAACTTTCAGCTAAATACATCAATGAGCGTCATTTACCAGATAAGGCGATTGATGTGATTGATGAAGCGGGAGCCCGTTGTCGTCTAGCTCCAGCTAACCGTCGTAAGAAAACGGTGAACGTGGGTGATATTGAAGCCATGATTGCTAAGATGGCACGTATCCCTGAGAAGTCGATTTCATCGAGTGATCGTGACGTACTTCAGCATCTTGATGACAAACTGAAGATGCTAGTATTTGGTCAAGATAATGCAATTGATGTACTCACTGAGGCCATTAAACTCAGTCGTGCAGGATTAGGCGCTGAGAATAAACCTGTTGGTTCTTTCTTGTTTGCAGGCCCTACGGGTGTTGGTAAAACAGAAGTGACCGTGCAGCTTGCACGTACACTAGGCATTGAACTGTTAAGGTTTGATATGTCTGAGTACATGGAGCGTCATACGGTTAGCCGTTTAATCGGTGCTCCTCCTGGTTATGTGGGTTATGATCAAGGTGGTTTATTAACGGATGCCGTGATTAAAAATCCACATTCAGTAGTGTTACTGGATGAGATTGAAAAAGCCCACCCTGATGTATTTAATTTACTGTTACAGGTAATGGATAACGGTACGTTAACAGATAACAATGGTCGTAAAGCGGATTTCCGTAACGTGATTTTTGTTATGACGACCAATGCGGGTGTGACCGAAACAGTACGTAAATCTATTGGCCTTATTCAACAAGATCATAGCCATGATGCGATGACTGAAATCAAACGTGTATTTACACCTGAATTCAGAAACCGTTTAGACAATATCATTTGGTTTAACCACCTAGAGAAAGATGTTATTGGTCAAGTGGTAGATAAGTTTATTGTTGAACTGCAAGCCCAACTTGATGCGCGTGGTGTATCAATGGAAGTCTCTGAACGTGCACGTAACTGGATGTCAGATAAAGGTTACGATAAATCAATGGGGGCTCGTCCGATGGCGCGTGTGATTCAAGATAACTTGAAAAAGCCGCTGGCGAATGAATTACTGTTTGGTTGTTTAGTGAATGGTGGTTCTGTACGTGTTGACTTTATCAATGATGAGCTTGATTTCCAATTCAGTAGTGAGATGGAACCTGCGCATTAGTGATTAAATGCGATAAAACTAGAACGCCGCAGGCTACTAAGCCTGCGGCGTTTTTTTATCTACGCAAAAAGATTATTTGATAGATAAAATAAAACCCAGCATTTAGCTGGGTTTCACTGCATCGTTAATTTTGAAAGAAAATTAACGTGCGCGGAAGACGATGCGACCTTTAGTTAGATCGTAAGGAGTCAGTTCCACAGTTACTTTGTCACCAGTAAGAATACGGATGTAGTTTTTACGCATCTTACCAGAGATGTGAGCAGTAACTACGTGACCGTTTTCCAGCTCAACACGGAACATTGTATTAGGTAGTGTATCTAGTACAGTACCTGCCATTTCAATTACGTCTTCTTTTGCCATTGAATCCTCTTAGGCTACCAGCCATTCATCTTGATCGGGCTGGATAATGCCTCGAAACTGTTTAAGTGTAAAGTTTAGGTGGTAATTTTACCCTTGCCAGTTGTCTTTGTCAGCTTTTGTTCGCGATTAATACGTATTTTCTACGTAAATTGACTTTTGTTTGATGTGTTTAGTTTGTATTGCTTTAGATTTAAGCAAACTTACTGCCATATACCATCAATAAGTTTCTGATGAGGGGAAAAACGTGTTTTGTAATTCATAGCCTTACAAGCATCGATTTGAAACCCTGGATATAGCCACTGACGGTTTGATTGACGACAGAATTCTATTTGAAAAAGTACACACAAGGTTCCGAGTGAGAGAGAGTGCTCTGGTTCAAAAAAACTATATACTGCGCTCAAAGCGTCAGGAAATACATCCGTTACTGCAATGGCGATAAGTTTGTCACCTTCATAAACATGTAAAAATGCGGTTGCCATCCAAGGGGCTGTTACAAATTCAAAAAATTGCTCTTTATTAGCTGGAAACATGGAGCCTGTAGAATGACGAATACGGATGTATTTTTCATATAATGTAAACCAGTTTTCATCTAGCTCTGTTTTAAACTCGAAGCGCAGTTTTCGCATTTGAGCTTGCTGACGTTTTTGGCTTCTTGATGGTGTGAATCCTTGGCAATCAATACGTAAAGGGGTACAGGCTGAGCAAGCAGCACACATAGGTTTATAAATGGCACGGCTACTACGACGGTAACCTGAGGCTATTAATAAGTCGTAGCCTTCGGGTGATAGCCACTGTGGCTCTATAACTACCCCTAATCGCTCCGTTTCATTAGGTAAGTAGCTGCAATTAGATTCAGGTGTTAGACCTATTTGTAGTGATAACTGATTCATTGGTTAGGCCTGTGCAATCGGTAAAACGTGAGAAAGATAGGTTTCTACTGGCAGTATAATATCTCGCTGTTGGTAAAGATGCTCTAAAAATAGCGAACGCTCAAAGGTTTCTGCGCCTAAGGACTCAAGGTGTGGGTTCATCATTTGGCAATCAATTAACGTACCACCAAGCCCAGAGAAATAACGACAAAACTGCCATAGTGCAATTTTTGATGCATTATCCGCCAATGAAAACATCGACTCACCACAAAAAACAGTTCCTATTTCAATACCATAAAAACCGCCTACTAGTTTTTCATTAGCCCAAACTTCCACGGAATGGCAAATACCTAGGGTATGTAGTCTTTGATAGGCTGAAATCATTTCTTCAGTGATCCACGTTTGTTCAGGCCCTCGGCAACTTGCACAGTGGCGAATCACATCATGGCATGCCTTGTTAATCGTGACGGTATAGCCTGATTTACGGAAAAACTTTTTCAAGCTCTTACTTGGCATAAAGGTATGTGGATAAAAAACGCCACGAGGGGTAGGACTCCACCAAAGAAGAGGTTCACCTTCCGAAAACCAAGGGAAAATACCTTCACGATAGGCGGTTTGTAAGCGTTTTGGGCTGAGATCTCCTCCCATTGCCAGTAATCCATTAGGTTCTGATAAGGCGTTTGACGGATGAGGAAACTGGTAAGTGCTGCTATCGATCTCTGGTAAATAAATAGTCATACTTTACTGATAGTAGTGGTAAATCTTAAATGATTATATCGCAGTTGATAGTGAGATGAGACAGATAATAAAAAGGCGATACACTCAGGTATCGCCTTTATTTATTTTTAGCTATTACAGTACTTAAATACGATTACACAATTCTGCGTAACGACCGTTTTGTGCCAGTAATGCTTGGTGTTTACCGCGTTCGATGATCTCACCTTCATCCATTAAACAGATTTGATCCATTTGATCGAGTCCAACTAATCGGTGGGTGATAAAGAGTACGGTTTTATCTTTTGCATGTTCGAGTAACAAGGCTAATATTTGCTGCTCAGTTCGGCGATCAAGTCCTTCTGTTGGCTCATCCATTAATAGGATAGGTGCATCATGAAGCAGTGCGCGAGCGATACCTAAGCGGCGTCTTTCACCACCAGAGATTTGACGCCCACCTTCACCTAACCAAGTATCTAACCCTTTATCTTCAAGTAGGGGGGATAAGCCGACCTGAATTAATGCTTCTGTAAATTCAGCATCAGTGCCGTTAGGTTTCGCTAACACAAGGTTTTCACGTAATGAACCGTTGAAGATATCAACACGTTGGCTAACAACGGTGATAGCTTTACGTAGAGCGGCTTCACTCCATGTAGGAAGTGGTTTGCCATCAATGGAAATTTGACCTTGCTGAGGATCCCAACTACGAGTGAGCAGTTGAAGTAAGGTTGATTTACCACAACCTGTTCGCCCTAGTAATGCCAGTTTTTCACCTTGTTTTAAGTCTATTGATACATTCTTCACTACAGTCTGAGTGCTACCGTAGTAGGTGTAGCTGACATTTTCAATCTTCAGTTCACCTTGTGCATCACCGTGGTAACCGTTTGGATCAAAGACCGTATCAGGCGTAGCTTCAATGATTTCATTTAAGCGTTTTGCTGATGTTATGGTTTGCCCTAGATATTGGAAAGCACCAGCAACGGGCATCATCATTTCAAAGCTTGCCATCGTTGCAAATGCGACCATAGCAACAAATGGATCGGGTGCATGACCACCAATACCATCAGCAGCAATCCATAGAATGACCACTAAAGTCCAGCCAGTGGCTGCCATCAACATGCCGTTAGCTAAGCCTGTTAAACTCGCCATTTTGCGTTGAGCTGCAAGTAGTTGGTCTTGCTCTGCTTCTGCTTGTTGGCGGTAACGAGGTTCTGCATTAAACAGCAAGAGTTCGGCATGACCTTGCAACCAATCTAGCAGTTTTACACGGTAGTTCGCTTTTGCAACTGTCAGTTGTTCACCGTTACGTTTACCTAAGCGATAAAACAGAATAGGCAATATAAACATTAATGAGAGTAAGATCCCACCAAGCGTTAAGCCTATCGTTGGATCAAACCATGATAAAAATGCGGTAATTGCAGCAATACCCAATATGCCAATCACTAAAGGACTAACCAATCTTAGATAGATGTGATCCATCGCATCAACATCAGCAACTAAACGGTTCAGCAAATCAGCATCACGTAGGTTAGCTTGACGGCCTGGGATCAGTGGTGTGAGTTTCCTAAAGAAAAATAAACGTAGATCAGCAAGGAGTTTAAACGTTGCGTTGTGACTTACAACACGTTCCCCCCAGCGGCCAGCTGTACGTGCCATAGAGAAACCACGTACACCTGCACCAGGTAACATGTAGTTGAATGTTTCTCTAGCGATGGTTAAACCCGCAACAGCAGAAGCGGCAATAAACCATCCTGATAGGGTTAATAGACTAATAGCGGCAAGAATTGTCGCTAAACCTAAGAGCATACCAAGTGTTAAGCCAAACCAATGCTTACGGTAAAGTTTTAGGTAAGGGATTAAATCACGCATCGAGATCCCTCTTATCTGTATGGCTTAGCATATCTGCGAGTAAGCCATGTTGACTAATTTCTACGAACGGACCGTTTTGAACAAGCTTGCCATTTTCCATCACAAGAACACGATCCATCGCATGTAATTGATCTAAACGGTGGCTAACCATCAATGTTGTATGTTGCTCAACAGCACGGCCTAAACTTTCAAGGACTAAGCGTTCACTGTTAGCATCAAGGCTTGCTGTGGGTTCATCTAAAATCCAAAACGCACCTTGTTGTAACATGGCGCGAGCAACAGCAATACGCTGCGCTTGACCTACAGATAAACCACCGGAGCGATCACCCACATGATGTTGATAACCTTTTTCTAAGCGATTAATGAATTCGTCAGCGTAAGCTTCTTTTGCAACTTGAGTCACTTTGGCTTGTTCAGCTAACTGATCACCCAATGTGATGTTTTCATAAATCGTACCGTGTACAAGTAACGGGTTTTGACCAACCCAGCTAATTGCTTGACGCCATTCACTGTGGTTAAGTTCTTTTAATTCAATCCCATTAATTTTGATACTGCCGCGGTAGGGAAGGAAGCCCAATAACGCATTTAATAAACTGGTTTTACCTGCGCCACTCGGACCAACCAGTGCCACATGTTCATTGGTATTAATATCAAATGTCAGAGGACCTGCTAGCTTTTGACCTTCAGGACTTAGTACTTCTAACTCGGTCACTGATATTTGGATTTTATCTGGTGTTGTTAATGTTTTAGAGCCATCCGTCATTTCGTCTGCTTCAATATTGAGAAACTCAACGATAGATTCTGCTGCACCAATAGCTTGTGCCTTGGCATGGTAGAAAGTACCAAGATCACGTAGCGGTTGGTAAAATTCAGGTGCAAGAACCAGAATGAATAAACCAGTAAATAAAGTAATCGGGATACCGTAGTTACCGAAATTTAATTCACCGATAAAAGCAAAACCGAAGTAAACCGCAACAATAGCAACAGAAATAGCAGAGAAGAACTCTAATACTGCTGAAGATAAGAAAGCAAGACGAAGGACTTCCATTGTACGTTTACGAAGTACGTGAGAAGCGGCATGAAGATTTTCTGCTTCAGCCTCTGCACGATCAAATAAACGCAGGGTAGATAGCCCTTGAAGACGATCGTAAAAGTGCCCTGATAAACGCTGTAATGCCTTAAAATTTCGGCGGTTAGCATCTGCAGCACCTAAGCCAACTAGTGCCATAAATAAAGGAACAAGTGGTGCGGTGAGTAAGAATATTAATCCAGCAGCCCAGTTTAAAGGGAAAACGACAAATAAAATCACGACAGGAATAAGAACGGATAGTGACATCTGAGGTAGATAGCGAGCAAAGAAATCTTGCATTTCTTCTACTTGCTCAAGGACAAGACTTGCCCATGTACCAGCAGGTTTTCCTTTAATATAAGCGGGGCCTAAGCTTTGTAAGCGATTAAGAATTAATTGGCGTATATGTAAGCGTATTTGTTCACCACAACGGTAGCCAAAAATTTCTCTTCCCCAACTACATAGAGAACGTAAACCGATAATGACAAATAAACCAACAAATTGGTTAATAAGAGAGTATTTATCAGCATGTTCAATAATCAGTTGATGCAGAATATTTGCAAGTAATGCTGCTTGTCCAACAAGCAGTAAACCAGACAAAAAGCCTAATCCAATACTTAGCATAAGCCAGCGTTTGGCTAACTTACTTTGGGATTTAAGCCATTTGGTTAAATCTCGATGTAATTGTTTATCCATATAAGGGTTTCATTACGGTATTAACGGTGGGTAGCTCATAGTTAAATGGTGAGCATACATTTAACTATGAGATAAACAAACCGCCACTTATTAAGTCGCGGTTTGGACGTTTACTGATTATTGGGCGTCAAGATAGCGTTCAGCATCAAGCGCAGCCATACAGCCAGTACCTGCAGAAGTAATTGCTTGGCGGTAGTTATGATCCATAACGTCACCTGCTGCAAAAATGCCTTCAATGCTTGTTTGTGTTGCATTACCATTTAAGCCTGACTGCACTTTAATATAGCCATTTTCCATGTCTAATTGACCTTCAAAAATAGCTGTATTTGGCTGGTGGCCAATTGCAATGAACACACCCATAACGTCTAACTCTTCAGTTGCGTTAGAGTGAGTGTCTTTTAGGCGAAGACCTGTAACACCCATATCATCACCAAGCACTTCATCTAAAGTACGATCTGTGTGCAGTATGATATTGCCATTAGCGACTTTATCCATAAGACGATCAATCAGGATTTTTTCTGAGCGGAAAGAATCACGACGGTGGATAAGATGAACTTCAGATGCAATGTTTGATAGATAAAGCGCCTCTTCAACAGCAGTATTACCGCCGCCGACAACCGCTACTTTTTGATTACGGTAGAAGAAACCGTCACAAGTCGCACATGCAGAAACGCCACGGCCTTTAAATGCTTCTTCTGATTCTAAGCCAATGTATTTTGCTGACGCACCTGTTGAGATAATTAGCGCATTACATGTGTAAGTACTGTTTTCACCTTTTAATAAAAAAGGACGTTGGCTGAAATCAGTTTCAACAATGTAGTCGGTAATAATTTCAGTGTTGAATTTTTCTGCGTGTGCTTTCATGCGATCCATTAGCGCAGGACCGGTTAGATCATCAGCATCCCCTGGCCAGTTTTCAACTTCTGTCGTCGTGGTTAACTGACCGCCTTGCTGCATACCAGTGATCATCACAGGGTTTAAATTAGCACGTGCAGCATATACCGCAGCGGTGTAGCCCGCAGGACCAGAACCAAGGATGAGCAGTTCACAATGTTTTACGTTACTCATTTCTTCTCCAGGCTGAATGAGATTATTGTTATTGAGAATTGATTGTAGGTAAATTGCAGACGTAAAGGAAGAGTCGAATTAAGAATAGGTTATTGCTAATTTGGCGTTATATATGAAAAAAAAACGTTAAGTAAAGACAAAGAGGTTAATAAATAAAACGTTACATAGGTCACAAAAAAACACGAAAGAAAATGAATAAGTAAAAAAGATAAAATTGAAAAATCAGATTATATTTTTATCGCGTCACTTTTTTATTATTAATTGTTTTATGTTTAACCGCAGTCACTATGTTAAATGAATAAACCAACATGCAATATGTTGTTAACATATTGATTTGTAGTTTTAATTTGTCATTATTTGTTCGGGTGCAAAGAAAAAAACGTTAACAAAGAAACCTTTATTAGAAAATGGTCGACTATAGATTAGGTTCTTTTATATGGGTAATTATTCATATGATAATGCTCTTTGTCGCAAATAAAATGGAGTCAAAGATACATGTTTTAGGTGTTTTCTACGCGTTTTCGTAGTGATTAATACGAGTTTTGCTGCTGTTTTACTTTGACAATCATTTCTTATCTGGTAAAAATTTCTATAACTACATAACAATGCACACTTTAAATTATAGGGTGCGCGGGTGATAAATATTCAATTTTTAGCATGCGGCAAGACTGTAGCTGGTAATATTGGGCAAGGAACATGAGCAAGTGGGTAGTGAATCATAAAGCTCAAATTGCCATAGAAATAGTGTTAGGTAGTCGATTTGTCTAGGTTACATGTCAATTTATAGGTGATTATTAATTATTAATTTTGACTTGTGGCTTATTTGATTCTAAAAATAGATAAAATGTAGTATATTTTTTTGCAAGGAAGTAAGAAGGTGGAATAAAAAATGGTAGATACCAAAAAGAAACCATCCAAGGAATTGGATCGCATTGACCGTAATATTTTGAATGAACTTCAAAAAGACGGCAGAATTTCAAATGTTGAGCTATCAAAGCGTGTTGGTTTATCTCCAACACCTTGTCTTGAGCGTGTACGTCGTTTAGAGCGTCAAGGTTATATCAGTGGTTATACCGCATTGCTTAACCCACAGTTTCTTGATGCTTCACTATTGGTGTTTGTAGAGATTACACTAAATCGTGGTGCGCCAGATGTATTTGAACAGTTCAATAAATCAGTTCAAGAGCTTGAAGATATTCAAGAGTGTCATCTTGTTTCTGGTGATTTTGACTACTTATTAAAAACACGTGTATCTGATATGTCAGCATACCGTAAGCTTCTTGGTGAAACATTATTGCGTCTACCGGGTGTAAATGACACGCGTACGTACGTTGTAATGGAAGAAGTTAAACAGTCAAATAATCTAGTGATTAAAACACGATAAGTGTATTGCTGAGTATAAGCAGAATAAATAAACGAGCGGCTATTAAGCCGCTCGTTTTGTTTGTACGATATGGTAATTTATTCATAGTGATGGTTAATTGGACAAAAAGTGAATCAAATTGACATAGCGATGAATTTTTTTATCTATTAGGCGTCTAAAATAGTTATCTGATATGAACTATTTGTACCTTATTATCTGGGGCGAGAGAAAAATTTTCACTAAAAGCTTTTTCGGTACACAGACAATGCACGCATTTAGTATAGAATAGTGGCATTGAGAAAATGACATTGTATTTCTTATATTTGGCTAAGCTTTATAGCGTATTTGACTGTAGAGATTAGTATTATTCGATGAATGTCTTAGATTTCTGGCAAATTTTTGAGTTTTATAGAGACATCGGAGTTATCCTTGAGGAAGATTAAAGGTAAAAAACTGTCCCAGATGCGTTTGTCAGGTACACAACGCATTATTGAAGGTTTTTTAATCATCAGTATTTTAGCTGCTATTTATATTATGGTGGCATTGGTAACATTTAACCCTGCAGATCCATCATGGTCACAAACTGCTTGGGAAGGGGTTGTTCAGAATAAAGCTGGCGCGTTTGGCGCTTTAGTGGCTGATACCTTCTTCTTCAGTTTTGGCTCATTAGCCTATGTTTTTCCAGCCTTAATAGTCTTACTTGGCTATTATCTATTTCGTCGCCGTTCAAAAAGTTTATCTCACGATTATATGGTTTACGGCACTCGTCTTTTAGGCTTCATTTTATTGCTATTAACTAGCTGTGGTCTTGCTGATTTAAACTTTGATGATATTTGGTACTTTTCATCGGGTGGAGTCGTCGGGGATGTTGTTTCAAACATTTCAATGCCATTGCTTAATGTGCTTGGTACAACATTAGTACTGATGTTTATTTGGGCTATTGGTTTTACCTTGTTTTCGGGTATTTCATGGACATCAATTGTTGATACATTAGGTGAAAAGACACTTTCTTCGTTAACTTGGTTTCTAAATAAATTTCGTTCAGATAAACATGAGGTTATGCGACCTTTTGCAACCGAAATTCCTGATGAATCAGAAATGCCTTACATGGCACACTTAGATGACGTTGATGATGAAGACGACCCGTTATTATCATCTTATGTTAATAACGAATCATTAGATAATAATGCAAAAGAAGTCGAATCTTCGCCTTATAAGATTGTTCGACCGAATTCTGATATGGCACGAGATCCATTGTTAGAAACGAGTCAACCAGTGGTAAGTCACCCCGCGGCACAATCGCAAGCTGCTGTTCAACAACCAGTGGTAAGTCAGCCCGCGGCACAACCGCAACCAGCTGTTCAACAACCAGTAGTAAGTCAGCCTGCGGCACAACCGCAAGCAGCTGTTCAACAACCAGTGGTAAGTCAGACTGCGGCACAACCGCAAGCAGCTGTTCAACAACCAGTGGTAAGTCAGCCTGCGGCACAACCGCAAGCAGCTGTTCAACAACCAGTGGTAAGTCAGCCTGCGGCACAACCGCAACCAGCTGTTCAACAACCTGTGGTAAGCCAGCCAGTGGCACAACCGCAAGCAGCTGTTCAACAACCACAAGAGACAGTTCAGCAGCCTGCTACTCAGCCTCGTGGTCTTTCGATTGAAGATTTAGAACGCGAACTAGATAAAAATGAAGATTTTACTGTTCCAGTGGATGAGTATACGCAAAGTGCAATTGAAGCTGCTGAATCAGCAGTAACTGCAGCTCCTGCTTATCATTCCTCAGCGCAGAATGTTGTTGAACCAAGTCAACCCGTAGAATCTATGGCTGTTCAACAGACAACACCTGTAGCGTCGCAATCTGTCACTCCACAATCAACAACATCACAGCCTGTTCCGGGAAGTGATATTGAAATTGGCGTGCAAGATGGTATGTCTGAACTAGAGCGTGGTGAAGCTGTTGAGTTGACGCCTGAGCAAAAAGAAAAAGCTGATCAGGAAGCGTTTTTGCAAAACATTCGTGATTTACAGAAAGAACAAGCGCATTTGGCTGGATTAGATAATCCGTTTTTAATGCAAACAGAAGTTGATCTTCCTGCTCCAACGTCACCAATGCCAACATTAGATTTATTGCAACCCGCTCGTCGAACTGTTGAGCCAGCTTCTGAAGAAGAGTTGCAAGCGACGGCAGCGTTAATTGAATCTAAGTTAGTTGATTACAAAATTAAAGCGCAGGTGAAAGGAATTTATCCTGGGCCTGTTATTACTCGCTTTGAATTAGATTTAGCGCCAGGAGTGAAAGTTAGTCGTATCTCTGGTTTAGCAAAAGACTTAGCTCGCGCGTTGTCTGTAATGGCTGTACGTGTCGTTGAGGCTATTCCGGGTAAACCATATATTGGTTTAGAATTGCCGAATAAAGGTCGAGAAACGGTATACATGTCTGAAGTGGTCGCCAGTGAGCGTTTTCAGAATATGGATGGTCCATTACCGATTGTTTTAGGTAGCGATATTGCTGGTGAAGCTGTTGTGGCAGATCTAAGTAAAATGCCTCACTTACTGGTTGCGGGTACAACAGGATCGGGTAAATCTGTTGGTGTAAACGTAATGATCTTGAGCTTACTATATAAGTGTAAGCCTGAAGACTGTCGCTTTATTATGATCGATCCAAAGATGTTGGAGTTATCTATTTATGAAGGTATACCGCATCTATTAACGGAAGTTGTGACTGACATGAAAGATGCAGGTAATGCCCTGCGTTGGTGTGTCGGGGAAATGGAACGTCGTTATAAGCTAATGGCGAAATGTGGAGTACGTAACGTAGCGGGCTTTAATGCTAAGTTAGAAGAAGCGGCGGCGGCGGGTTACCCTATTCATGATCCATTATGGCAACCAGGCGATACTATGGATGAATACCCACCATTACTTGAAAAAATGCCAAGTATTGTAGTGATCATCGATGAATTTGCTGACTTGATGATGGTTGTTGGTAAGAAAGTTGAAGAACTTATCGCGCGTCTTGCTCAAAAAGCACGTGCGGCAGGTATCCACTTAGTACTTGCTACTCAGCGTCCATCTGTGGATGTTATTACCGGCTTAATTAAAGCAAATATTCCAACGCGTATGGCATTTACTGTATCTACCAAGACAGACTCACGTACTATTCTTGATCAAGGTGGTGCCGAATCCTTGCTTGGTATGGGTGATATGCTGTACTTGCCTCCAGGTCAAAGCCATACAACACGTGTTCACGGTGCATTTGCATCGGATGATGATGTTCATAACGTAGTAAATGATTGGAAAGCACGCGGTAAACCACAATATATAGATAGTATCCTAAGTTCAGATCAAGGTTCAGAAAGTCTATTACCGGGTGAAACATCCACCGGTGGTGATGATGATATCGATCAACTGTTTGATGAAGTGGCTGCATTTGTAACTGAAACGCGTCGTGCATCAGTATCGGGCGTTCAGCGCCGCTTTAAAATTGGATATAACCGTGCAGCACGAATTGTTGAGCAACTAGAAGCGCATGGCATTGTTAGCCCGCCGGGGCACAATTCAAACCGAGAAGTACTAGCACCTGCGCCAGTACAGATCCACGATTAATGAGTAAACCGACACCTTGCTGTCAGTAAATTTATAGCGTAATTTAAACCGCTGCGCATAGTATGTTCGGCGGTTTACTTTAACAGAGGTTAGCGAATATGATGAAAAAGTTATGGCTAAGTATGTTAGTTGCCGTACCAATGCTTGCAACAACAAGTGCTTGGGCTACACCACAACAAACATTAAGTAGCCGACTTGATAAAGTGAATGCATTTAGTGCTAACTTTACTCAGAAAGTGATTAGTCCTGACGGTGAAATACTGGTTGATGGGACTGGCGATTTATCCATTAAACGTCCTAATTTATTCCGTTGGGATACTAAAACACCGGATGCAAGCTTGCTAGTCTCAGATGGCAAAACAGTATGGTATTACAGCCCATTCGTTGAACAGGTCACGGCAATGTGGCTAAAAGATGCAACAGAACAAACACCGTTTGTTTTGTTAACACGTAATAATGAGAAAGACTGGTCGCGTTATAATGTTAAGCAACTAGCAGATACTTTTACCTTAACGCCGAAAGATAAAACATCTTCGATGGATGAGTTTATCGTGACAGTATCTAAAGATGGCCAAGTACGTAACTTCTCTGTGGTAGAGAGTGACGGGCAACGCAGTAACTACACATTATCTAAATTTACACGTACTACGCCTGCGGCAGACTTATTTAAGTTTACGCCACCGAAAGGGGTAGAACTGGACGATCAACGTCAATGAATAAAACAATAGATATGATGCTATGAGTTAGCGTGTATGTATTGTTAATCTAAATTCTATAGGTGGCTGTTAGCCACCTTTTTCTGTTTATGGGAGTGGTTATTTTGAATAACTTCAGCCTTGATTTTTCTTCTGACTTCAGACCGCTAGCCGCAAGAATGCGACCTCGAACAGTAGAAGAATATATCGGTCAGCAACATATTTTGGGACAAGGAAAACCCTTACGTCGAGCCTTAGAAGGCGGGCAACTACATTCAATGATTTTGTGGGGGCCACCGGGTACAGGAAAAACGACATTAGCAGAAGTCGCTGCACATTATGCCAACGCTGAAGTAGAGCGTGTGTCTGCTGTAACATCAGGTATTAAAGATATTCGAGCTGCAATTGATAAGGCTCGTGACAATAAAATGGCAGGACGTCGTACTATTTTATTTGTTGATGAGGTGCATCGTTTCAATAAAAGTCAGCAAGATGCGTTTTTACCACATATTGAAGATGGCACTGTAACGTTTATTGGCGCAACGACGGAAAACCCATCGTTTGAGCTTAATAATGCATTACTCTCTCGAGCTCGAGTGTATAAGTTAAAGTCACTTGAGGATGATGAGATCTTACAAGTGATTGAACAAGCATTAACGGATAAAAAGCGAGGTGTAAACGAAACGAATTTACACTTTGCGGATGATATTAAAGAAAAATTAGCTGAGTTTGTCCGTGGTGACGCTCGTATGTCTTTAAACTATCTTGAGCAGCTTATTGATATGGCTGAAGAAGATGAGAAAGGCATTAAGCAAATAACGGTTGAATTATTGGCGGAAGTCACAGGTGAAAAGGTTGCGCGCTTTGATAACAAAGGTGATCTTTGGTACGACATGATCTCAGCTGTGCATAAATCAATTCGAGGTTCTAATCCTGATGGTGCTTTGTATTGGTTTGCACGTATGCTCCAAGCTGGCTGTGACCCGCTATATGTGGCTCGTCGTCTACTGGCTATTGCTTCAGAAGATATTGGCAATGCAGATCCTCGCGCGATGCAAGTCGCGGTTTCTGCGTGGGATTGTTATACCCGTGTTGGTGCCTATGAAGGCGAGCGAGCCATAGCACAAGCGATTGTGTACTTAGCTTGTGCGGCGAAAAGTAATGCGGTTTACGTGGCGTTTAATCTTGCCAAAGCTGATGCTCGCGAATTCCCTGATTTTGAAGTTCCTCATCACTTACGTAATGCGCCAACCAAGTTAATGAAAGAATTAGGTTATGGCGAAGGGTATCGTTATGCCCATGATGAAGTAGGGGCTTATGCGGCAGGTGAAGTGTATTTACCGCGTGAAATCCGTGATCGGGTTTATTACCAACCATCAAACCGTGGTTTAGAAATGAAAATATCCGAAAAGTTGGATTATCTTGCTTCATTAGATGCAAAAAGCCCGTTAAAGCGCTACCAATAATAAGGCTTTTTGGGTATCGTTAAACGACTGGCAGTTCCATGTGAGAACTGCCTTCCTAATTACAGACTATTTTGATAAAAATCGTCTAAATAACGTGCATTTCAGAATATTAAGAGCACAGGATTAGCATGCTAGATTCTAAATTACTTCGAACAGAGCTGGATGAAACAGCTGAAAAACTCGCGCGTCGTGGTTTTAACCTTGATGTAGAAACTTTACGTAACCTTGAAGAGAAGCGTAAATCCCTTCAAGTGAAGACAGAAGAGCTTCAAGCTCAACGTAACTCGCGATCGAAGTCGATTGGTCAGGCAAAAGCGAAAGGTGATCACGAAGAAGCCGAGCGTATTATGGCTGAAGTGGGTAACCTAGGTTCTGAGCTTGATGACGCGAAAAAAGCGTTAGCTGAGTTACAAGCAGAGCTTGATGTTATTACACAATCTGTACCAAATATCCCAGATGATTCTGTACCTGTTGGTAAAGACGAGTCTGAGAACGTAGAAATTTCTCGTTGGGGGGAGCCAAAAGCTTACGACTTCGATGTGAAAGATCACGTAGATCTGGGTGAAATGGCGGGTGGTCTTGATTTTGCGAGCGCTGTAAAAATTACCGGTGCACGCTTTATCGTTATGAAAGGTCAATTTGCGCGTTTACACCGTGCAATTGCACAGTTTATGCTTGATCTTCATACCGAAGAGCACGGCTACACAGAAATGTATGTACCGTACCTAGTAAATGCAGATAGCTTATTTGGCACAGGTCAGCTTCCGAAGTTCGGTGAAGACTTGTTCCATACACAGCCTTTGACTGAAAAAGTAAATGATGAAGAGCCACGCGTTCTATCATTGATCCCAACAGCTGAAGTGCCTGTAACAAACATGATGCGTGATACCATCACTGATGAAGCGGATCTTCCTGTTAAGATGACTGCACATACACCGTGTTTCCGTTCTGAAGCTGGCTCTTACGGTCGTGATACTCGTGGTCTTATTCGTATGCACCAGTTCGATAAAGTTGAGCTTGTACAAATTACGAAACCTGAAGATTCAATGGCTGCATTAGAAGAGCTAACAGGTCACGCTGAGAAAGTACTACAGCTTCTAGAGCTTCCATACCGTAAAGTGATCCTTTGTACTGGCGATATGGGCTTTGGCTCATGTAAAACATACGATCTTGAAGTATGGGTTCCTGCTCAAGAAACGTACCGTGAAATTTCTTCTTGTTCAAACATGTGGGATTTCCAAGCTCGTCGTATGCAAGCTCGTTTCCGTCGTAAAGGTGAGAAGAAGCCTGAGCTGCTACATACACTAAACGGCTCTGGTCTTGCGGTTGGTCGTACAATGGTTGCTATTTTAGAAAATAATCAGCAGGCTGACGGTCGTATCGAGATCCCTGAAGTACTACGTAAGTACATGAACGGTATGACACATATCGGTTAATCACTGATTTGTTGTTTGAAAACCCAGCTATTGTGCTGGGTTTTTTTATGCCTGCTTGTTGTGACCAAGATTAATAGCGCATGTTGTTATGTTAGGGACTGTTATTGCAAGATCGTCAGCAATATCATTGATAATAAGATCGAAGAACTGGAAAATAGTGTCTGATATCTGAATAGAATAAAGATAAAGCTCCTCTTTTAGTTTTTTTTCATCTTGGTTATTAAATTGTATTTCTTGAAATTTTTGCAGGAGCTTTTCAATAGGCCAAATAGGTGGTGTCTGTTGGCTTATCATCGATATCTGTCCAAGTCTTCGTTGGATCATCTTCACATGCATTTCCAACTCTCGCGCATAGCTTTTACTGTCTGAAGGGTAGTGTTCAATCGTCCAGCGAAATCTATTTAAATTATCTAGCGCATTTAATGTAACAGGCCAAGCAGCTTGATAATGTTCGAAAGTGGTGTCTTTTTCTGCTGTGAGCAAGCTAGAACTAATGACATCATCAATAAGATACATAATGTGTCGAATAATTCTGCCATGTACGGCTTGGCTGCGCTGTAAAGAGTAATGAGGATAATCTGTAAATAAACGCTGTATTTCTTGTCTCAATATACGAAACATCGGCTTGTGATTAGTATCAGCTTGATGAATTAATATCGAGAGTGTTTGTTTTAAGGTATGCCTTTGATTCTTAACAGATTCATTGATTTTATTGTTTGTTTTATTACTTACAATTTTTTGATGGCAATAGCGGCGGTGATAGCGAATGAATTGTATCAGTTGCCTTAGCTGTATTATTTGATCAAACTGTAGTTGTAATTGGGTGTTATTTTTCTTTGTTTTCCAAGTGATATATCCAATAGTTAATAGTGAAATAACGGCAGCTATGATCAACCACATAAATAGCCCTTTAATTGCTTTTATTCTTTTAGTGAGCAAGCAATCGTTATGCCGTTAATATTAAGTAATTAAAACAGTCGGTTAGATAGGGGGCGATTGTGCTTTATGAGCTACCTTGGTTCAATTGCACCAAAATAGTGAAATAAAAAAGGCGCCATGAAGGCGCCTTATACACTAAGAATAGATGAACTATGAGTTTTGCTTTAGAGGATGAAATTTAACTTCTTCATCTTTAACTGCAGCAGCAGGATCATTGAAACGTTCAATATCAAGTTCATTTTCACTCTTAGCGACAATACATGTCACTACAGAGTCACCAGTAATGTTAACTGCGGTACGGATCATATCAAGCAGACGGTCAACACCCATGATGATTGCAATACCTTCAACCGGAAGACCCACTTGGTTTAGTACCATCGCCAGCATGATTAAGCCGACACCAGGAACACCAGCAGTACCAATAGAGGCAAGTGTTGCAGTTACAATAACGGCAATGTAGTCACCCATGCTTAGGTCAATGTTGAACGCTTGAGCAATAAATACTGTCGCGACACCTTGCATGATAGCCGTGCCATCCATATTAATGGTTGCACCTAACGGTACTGTAAATGAAGCGATCTTGTTATTGACACCAAGACGTTTGGTTGCTGTTTCCATGGTAACTGGAATTGTTGCATTTGATGATGCCGTTGAGAAAGCAAACATCACTGCATCTTCCATTTTCTTTAGGAAAGTAATAGGGCTTAGACCGGTAAAGATCTTTAGCATTGCACTGTATGTTACTAAACCGTGGATAAGTAGCGCTGCAACAAGTACTAAGAAGTAGTTAATTAGGTTAAAGATTGCATCTAGACCTAATCCTGTAAATAGCTTAGCCATTAGGAAGAACACACCGAATGGTGCAATGTTCATTAGCAACGCTACAAGCTTCATGATCACTTCATTAAGATCTTTGAAAACTTCAGCAATACGTTCACCAGGTTTACCCGCAGCGCTAATTGCGATACCGAATAATACGGCAAAGACAATAATTTGCAGAGTATTACCATTTGCCATAGAGCTTATTGGGTTAGTTGGGAACATACCCACAATAACGCTACCTAGCGTTGGTGCTTCTTTTGCGGCAAATGTTGTTGCTGCGCTTAAATCTGCACCTGCGCCTGGTTGGAAAACATTAGCAAGGAAAAGCGCTAGGGTAATAGCAATAGCAGTCGTTGCAAGATAGAACAAGACTGTTTTACCACCAAGGCGGCCTAATGTTGCAATATCTTTTAATGAGCTAGTACCACAAACCAGTGATACAAAGACGAGAGGTACTACAAGCATCTTTAAGCTGGCAATGAAAATTTTGCCACCTACATCAAACAAACCGTTAACGATGTATTCGTGGATAAAAGAGATATCAGCTAAAAAGGTGCGAATTAAAAATCCTGTTAGAATACCCAGTACCATACCGAGGATTACTCGGGAGGTGAGGGACATTTTTTTCTTTGTCGTTGACATTGAATTTTCCTTATAATTATTCACTCTGTCCATCTGTATATCAGAGCAACAAAGAGACTATCAGGACTTCAATGTTTCAACCAAAGTAAAAATACGATCAAATATTAACTATATGGCTTAAGTCACGTTTTTTATATTTTTCTAAAGTTTAATAGTAGTATTATTAACTACCCATTAACATTTGACTGGTTTTTATCTCGGATTGGTCACGCTTTTATCTTATATATAACGCTACCTAATAGACGTTGTTAACTCTCATTCTGTAAGAAAATAGTACTATTGCAGAGTATTTAGCTATTTTAATAATGATTAATTTATAAAATTAAAATATTTTTTTGCTTTACAGTTGGTTGTATATTCAGTTGTTTTGGATTTAAATTCATCACAAGTAAAAAAATAACAATAAAAAAGGGCACATACAGTGCCCTTCTATATAGGTGAGGTGTAAATTACATTACACGCATACCTGGCTGTGCACCTTCATGTGGCTCTAAGATCCAAAGATCTTTACCACCAGGGCCAGCTGCTAGGATCATGCCTTCAGACATGCCGAACTTCATTTTGCGAGGCTTCAGGTTAGCAACCATAACTGTCATTTTGCCTACTAACTCTTCTGGTGTGTAAGCTGACTTAATGCCAGAGAATACTTGGCGCATTTCACCGCCAATATCTAATTGGAATTTAAGCAGTTTGTTTGCCTTTGGTACTTCTTCACAAGACACAATCTTAGCGATACGCATATCAACTTTAGCAAAATCGTCAAATTCGATTTCAGCTTCAATTGGCTCATCAGCTAAAGGGCTTGCAGGCTTTGCAGCGGCTTCAGCAGCAGCTTTATCTGCTGCTGCTTCTTCTTTCGATGATTCAACCATAGCTGCAACGTGTGCAGGATCGATACGATTAAATAGAGCTTTAAACTTCGTTACTTCGTGAGTTGTTAGCGGCTTGGCAATGGTTTCCCAAGTTAGTGTTTCGTTTAGGAATGCTTCACTTCGCTCAGTCAGTTTTGGCATGACAGGCTTCAGATAAGCCATTAGCACGCGGAATAGGTTGATACCCACTGTACAAATTTCTTGTAGCTCTTGGTCTTTACCTTCTTGCTTCGCAACAACCCAAGGTGCTTTTTCATCAACATATTGGTTTGCTTTATCTGCTAGTGCTGTGATTTCACGAATTGCACGACCGTATTCACGGCTTTCGTATAACTCACCGATACGATCCGCGGCTTCAACGAATTCTGCATATAGCTCAGGCTCAACGAAATTATCAGATAACTTGCCATCAAAACGTTTAGCGATGAAGCCTGCATTACGAGATGCAAGGTTAACAATCTTGTTTACTACATCACTGTTAACACGCTGTGTGAAGTCTTCTAGATTTAAATCTAGATCATCAATACGGCTGTTTAGCTTGGCAGCGTAATAGTAGCGTAGACATTCTGGATCTAGGTGTTTTAGGTAAGTTCCTGCTTTGATGAACGTGCCTTTAGACTTAGACATTTTCGCACCGTTTACTGTTACGTAGCCGTGTACGAATACATTGTTTGGTTTACGGAAACCCGCACCATCTAGCATCGCAGGCCAGAATAGGCTGTGGAAGTAAACAATGTCTTTACCGATGAAGTGGTATAGCTCTGTTGAGCTATCTTTATTCCAGAACTCATCGAAGTTTAGATCGTCGCGCTTGTCACATAGGTTTTTGAATGAGCCCATGTAGCCAATTGGTGCATCTAGCCATACATAGAAGTATTTGCCGGTCTCACCTGGAATTTCAAAGCCGAAGTAAGGAGCGTCACGAGAAATATCCCACTGTTGCAGGCCTGACTCGAACCACTCTTGCATCTTGTTCGATGTTTCTTCTTGAAGAGCACCAGATTTAGTCCATTCTTTTAACATGCTTTCAAATTGAGGCAGGTCGAAGAAGAAGTGCTCAGAATCTTTCATGACTGGTGTAGCACCAGAAACGGCTGATTTTGGATTGATTAAATCTGTTGGGCTGTATGTTTCACCACAGTTATCACAGTTGTCACCGTATTGGTCTTCAGCTTTACATTTAGGGCATGTACCTTTTACGAAACGATCAGGTAGGAACATTTCTTTCTCAGGATCAAAAAGCTGAGAAATAGTACGGCTAGTGATAAAGCCCTTGTCTTTTAACTGAGTGTATACAAAAGATGCTAACTCACGGTTTTCTGGTGAGTGTGTGCTGTGGTAGTTGCTAAAATCAATATCAAAGCCAGCAAAATCAGCTTGGTGCTCTTTGCTCACTTCGGCAATCATTTGCTCAGGTTCCATACCCATCTGCTGGGCCTTAAGCATGATTGGAGTTCCGTGTGCATCGTCGGCACAAATGAAATGAACTTCGTTGCCGCGTAGGCGCTGATAGCGAACCCAAATATCCGCTTGCACATGCTCAAGCATGTGACCTAAGTGGATAGAACCGTTAGCATACGGTAGGGCACAGGTAACCAGAATTTTTCTTGGATTGGCAGCCATAATTACTTATTTCGCTCATGATGGGTAAAAAACGTAGCTGTAAATACTACCTGATGGCTGCCGTTATTCCTAGCATCAGATACGGTTTTATCCGCTTAAAAGCTTGTGAAATCGGGCAGTTTTCATGCTTTGGTGGTAGCATTAAGTAAAACAAGTAAAATTAGCGCAGCAACAAGCTCTTAAATGACTAACTAAAGGTTAAGTTGTTGCTCGTTTGATAATAGATTATGTGGAGCGTTAACTTATGACTAACGATGTGACTCATCGTTTTCAGAATGTTGCTGATATATGCCAATGGCTAAATCACTTTGAGCATTCTCTTTTGAATTCAGAGTGGGCGGATATGCCCAATGTTGTCTCTATTTCTGCAGATGGTTTAATTACCATCACAATACCCTTTGCAGCGGCTAAATTGGTTAATGAGCTCGAAGAGTGGATTGCCAGCGAGCAACATAATGGTGTTATTCCTTCAAATGCGACTTTTAATGTACGCGCAAAAGTGTCTACCTTGGCTGTTGAGAATAAACAACCATTACGTGGTGTGAAAAATATTATCGTAGTGAGTTCGGCGAAAGGTGGTGTGGGTAAATCAACAACGTCAGTTAATTTAGCTTTAGGTCTTCAGCAACAAGGAGCTAAAGTTGGATTACTTGATGCAGATATTTACGGCCCATCTGTCCCTATGATGTTAGGCACCATGGATCAAAAGCCACAATCTCCTGATGGTAAAATGATGCTGCCAATTGAGTCTTGCGGATTATATACCAATTCAGTGGGTTACCTTGTACCTGCGGAAAGTGCAACTATTTGGCGTGGTCCGATGGCGTCAAAAGCGTTAGCACAAATTATTAATGAGACCTGGTGGCCTGATCTTGATTACCTTGTGATTGATATGCCACCGGGTACAGGTGATATTCAACTGACGTTATCACAACAAATACCTGTAACTGGAGCGCTAGTTGTGACGACACCACAAGATTTAGCCTTAGCTGATGCTATTAAGGGTATTAGTATGTTCAATAAAGTGGATGTGCCAGTTCTGGGTATTGTTGAGAATATGAGTTACCACGTTTGTAGTAACTGTGGTCATCATGAGCATATTTTTGGTACTGGCGGCGCAGCAAAAATGGCACAAGAATATTCAGTGCCATTATTAGCGCAGTTACCACTTGATATTAAGGTGCGTCAAGATATTGATAACGGTAAACCAACTGTGGCAGTATCTCCTAACTCTGAGCAAGCGATGGCTTATATTGAATTAGCCGCGACTGTTGCGAGTCGTTTGTACTGGCAAGGCGAAACGGCGGTAGAGCAGATTACAATTCGTACTATGTAATAAAAAAATGAGACGGCTTTTGTCCGTTTTATACTCAAACGTGTCAGATGTCTCATTTTTAGTGGCATCTGACATAACAACTGCTTATAATCAGGCGGTTTAATTATTTATCTCGCCACGTGGTCTAACAGGTGCCTTCTGATATGTCTGAAAATTCACACCAATGCGTTATTATTGGTATTGCAGGTGCTTCTGCATCCGGTAAAAGTCTGATTGCCAGTACTGTATACAAAGAACTAAAAGAAAAAGTAGGCGATCATCAGATCGGTGTTATTACGGAAGATTGTTACTATAACGATCAAAGTCACCTGACCATGGATGAGCGGGTCAAAACTAACTATGATCACCCGAATGCGCTTGATCATGATTTACTTTGTGATCACCTAGAGCAGTTAATCAAAGGTGAAGCGGTAGAAGTTCCACAGTACAGTTACAGTGAACATACTCGCATGAAAGAGACGACTTTATTAACACCTAAAAAGGTGATTATTTTAGAAGGTATTCTTTTACTTACTGATCCTCGTCTACGCGATATAATGCATGCAAGTGTATTTATGGATACGCCACTTGATATCTGTCTACTTCGTCGTTTACAACGTGATGTTGCTGAGCGTGGTCGTACAATGGAATCTGTGCTTGTTCAGTATCAAAAGACGGTGCGCCCTATGTTCATGCAATTTATTGAACCGTCAAAACAATATGCTGATATCATTGTTCCGCGCGGTGGTAAAAACCGAATTGCTATCGACGTACTTAAAGCGCATATAGCGAAGTTGTTACGTTCTTAACTTTTTATAAGGCTGGCCTTTGCCAGCCTTATTTTTATCTTTCGGGAAACCCTGTTAAGATTTGCCTACACAGGTATTATTTTATTGATAATACGTGTGTTTTGTTATTCAGGAGAAAGCTCAAATGAGACTTTGTGACAAGGATATCAAGGCGTACCTTGATGAAGGAAAAATCAATATCGAGCCACGTCCAGCAGATGACTGTATTAGTGGTTTAACTGTTGATGTGACCCTTGGTAATAACTTCCGTATTTTTAATGATCATGGCGCACCCTTTATCGACCTTTCTGGAAAGAAAGAAGATGTAGCATCGCAGCTTGATAAAGTAATGAGTGATGAAATTGTTGTTGAGGAAGGAGAAGCTTTTTTCCTTCATCCAGGGCAACTCGCTTTAGCAGTGACACATGAATCAGTGACATTACCTGCTAATATCGTAGGTTGGTTGGATGGACGTTCATCATTAGCGCGTTTAGGTCTAATGGTACACGTTACTGCACACCGTATTGATCCAGGTTGGTCAGGTCGTATTGTACTTGAGTTTTATAATTCAGGTCGTTTACCACTAGCATTACGTCCACATATGCCAATTGGTGCGTTAAGTTTTGAAACCTTATCTGGTGAAGCTGAAAAACCGTATAACAAACGTGTTGACGCTAAATATAAATATCAGCAAGGTGCCGTAGCCAGTCGTATTAATGAAGATGATAAAGAAGGTTAATTTTAGTCTTCAATGATTTGTATATTTAAGAGGCAATCCATAGTGATTGCCTTTTTGTTATATGTCATATTTTATCGCCTGATAGTACTACCATGATGTTTAAGGTCGAAACTATCATTATAAATCATTGTCATAACGCAGAGCTTAATAATATTAAGTTTATATTTTAATAGTTTATATTTCTTATGCAGATTCCTCATCGTGATAATGGGTGCAATGGAAAGAGGGTAGTATGAAAAAATTACTGTATGTTTTAATCGGTATTATTATCGTCGTTGTACTAGGGATCACAGCCCTTGTCACGTTAGTAAATCCCAATCAGTTTAAAGCTGTGATTGCAGAGCAAGTAAAAAAGCAAACAGGGCGTGAGTTGGATATTCGCGGCGATATAAACTGGCGTTTTTTCCCAACATTAGGTTTAAGTGTGGGGGAAACAACGTTAAATAATCCCCAAGGCTTTGCTCAGCCAAACCTGATTCAATTTAAACAAGCTGAGTTGTCTGTTTCAGTATTACCACTTTTATCTCATGAGCTTGATATTGGTAAAGTTCGTTTAGATGGTGCGCATGTTTTTGTGCAAACATTAAAAGATGGTCGTAGTAATTTAGATGGTTTAACTGAAAAGTCATCAACCAAAGAAGTGAATGGCTCTACATCATCAAAAGCTAATAAAGATGCTGTTAGTAATGGTCAGGATGAGAAGTCAACTGCATCAAAGGTAACGACACCGCCGTGGAAAATATCTCTTGCAGGGGTTGAACTTATCAATGCTAGTGTTGATATTATTAATGACAAAACCGCATCGAATATTGCGTTAAATAAGGTGAATTTCACCTTAGATAAACTGACACCAAATACATGGACGAAAGCGACATTTGATATTTCGGGCAGTGCTAATGCGCTAAAATTTGCAGCTAAAGGCAGTACCGAGTTGAACTTGTCTTCTGCATATCAATTAGCGGAATTAAAAAATCTAGATTTATCTCTGACGGCCCAAGATGGAAAAACAGAGATAAAACATGCTCAAGTGACGTTGGATCATTTTCAGTATGGTCAATGGGCAACGGTTAATCTTAATATAGATGGTCAATTACCTGAGTTGGCTTTTGTTACTAAAGGGCAAACCCAGTTTAAATTGTCGTCTGATAGAAATATCCTGACATTGGAAAACTTATCAATAGATAATGCATTGTCAGGCAAAGTGTTACCTCGCCCTAAGATGCAAGTAAACATTAAAACCAATGCTAGTTATGATTTAACGACAAAAACAGCGACGTTATCGAAACTCAATGCGAATGCTGATGAACTAGCGTTAATGGGAGATGTATCATTTATCAACCGTGATGTTCCCGTTATCCGTTTTAATTTATCTAGCGACAATATTAATGTTGATAACTGGCTTAACAAGCAGCACGGACAGGCTTCATCTGAAAAGCCTGCAGCATCAGATCAAGCTGCAAACAACGCATCAACCGAAATCGCTGCGTCAACGCCACAACAAACATCTTCACAATCGGCATCAAATACTCCTCCAGCAATACAAGAGCCGGATCTTTCAGTATTAAAAGGTATTGATGTTGACGGAACGATAATGGCGAAAAAGTTCACTATTTCACAGGCACATTTGTCTGATGTGAAACTGTCGGTTGTCATTCAAAATGGGATTGCAAAGCTAAATTCGTTTACGGCAAATTTATATAAAGGCACATTGAGTGCATCAGCACAATTGAACGTAAATACACCTTTAGCGAGTTATCAATTCCATAATCAAATAAAAGGCGTTGAAATCCAGCCATTACTGGAAGATGTTGCTAATAATAAGCAGTTAGCTGGACGTGCAAATATTCTCGTCAATCTTGCGGGTAAAGGCTTATCTTCACAACATTTGAAAAATAACAGTACAGGTACGATTAATGTGAATCTAACTGACGGCGCTGTTTATGGTGTGAATGTATCGGAGATGATCCGTTCTGCAAAAGCTCGTTTAAAAGGTGAGAAGTTAACAGATAATCAGAAGCAAAAGAAAACAGATTTCTCTTCTTTAACAGCATTACTACAATTAGGGCAAGGCCAAGCAAAGGTTGATAATCTTCATCTAGTTTCACCATTACTTGATATTAATGGTAGTGGTACGACTAATTTAAATAATGAGTCATTAAACTTTTCTGTCGATACCGCTATTGTAGCAAGTGGCAAAGGGTTAGATGAATTGAAAGGTATTACTGTTCCTATTAGAATTAAAGGCACATGGCAGCAGCCTAAATACCAATTAGATTTAAAAAACCTCTTTAAGCAAAATAGCGAATTAGAGCAGAAAGCCAAGAAAGAGCTAAACCGAGGTCTTGAAAAGTTATTGGGTGATAAAGCCAAAGACGAAAAGATTAAAAATGTAGCGGATCAATTGCTTAAAGGCTTGTTTAACTAACAATATTTTTATATTGGTCACGTTATTATTGAAAAGGTTTGCTTATTAAGGCAAGCCTTTTCTATTTTATATGTATTTGATACTAAAAAGTAAATGGCGACTTTATAGTAAGAAGGTGAGCAGTGATTACTGTTACTTGATAAATGAATGACGCCATGATGATGAATTATGATAGATAAACCGACGTCGACAGATGAAAAAACTACCTTGATGTCAAAAGTAATGACGATTGTTACTTTTGTGGTCGATAAAATAAAAGCATTACCTCCTATAGATCACTTGATCCGCGCTGCCGATCGCTTTAATGATCGGTTAGGGAGTCAGTTTGGTGCTGCAATTACTTATTTTTCTTTTTTATCTCTTATCCCCATTTTAATGGTGTTGTTTGCAGCAGCAGGTTTTATATTGGCCTCTAATGCCTCATTGTTAAATAGTATTATTGATAAAATAGTAGAGGGTGTTACTGATCCAAATTTAGCAACGACATTAAAAAACACCGTTAACATTGCAATTAGCCAGCGTACAACCGTCGGTTTAAGTGGTTTAGCCATTGCTTTGTATTCTGGTATTAGTTGGATGGGAAATTTACGTGAAGCCATTCGCGCACAAACCCGTGATGTATGGGAACGTAAACCTGAAGATAAAGAGCACTTTTTACTGCAATATGTGAAAGATTTTGTCGCATTAACTGGGTTAGTTGGCGCATTAATTTTTACTGTTGTGCTAACGTCAGTGGCTGGCTCTGCGCAAGCAACGATTGTTAATGCGCTAGGTTTAGAAAGTATTACTTGGCTACGCCCTGTTCTTACCACTACAGCTTTAACGATATCGATCTGCGCTAACTATCTTATGTTTTTATGGATCTTTTGGATGTTACCTAAGCGTCGTTTTAATCGCTGGGCATTGATGAAAGGAACACTACTTGCTGCAATAGGCTTTGAAGCAATTAAGTTTGCCATGACATTCATGTTACCTAAACTGGCAAGTTCACCATCTGGTGCAGCATTTGGTTCAATTATAGGCTTGATGGCATTTTTCTATTTCTTTGCGCGTCTGACGCTATTTTGTGCAGCTTGGATCGCGACAGCGAATGAACATAGGGTATTACCTGCAAGCGATGCTGAAGAATAATAAGCAATGTTAGAAAAGAAGGGGGATGACAAAAATATGTCATCCTTTTTTTTGTGCGGAAAGTTCTAGATCCGTTAGGAATTCACTGATTTTATTACATTCAATGTCAATAAAAGGTTCAATGATTTTATGACGGATAAGCGCGTAACTAATGATAGAAATAGTCATCGTTATAAAGGCATTGATACCAATAGTGAGTAAGATAATACTAATAATTGCAATGTATGCGATAGCGTAACCTAGCACTTGATTTTCATTATGCTGAAGGGGAACGTTGCAATGTTCGCAGTTAAAAGAGAGCTCCTCTTGATTAAGTGCAGGAACGGTAGTTTTTTGCTGACAGCAAGGACAATTTTTTTTCATTATTATTACCTCTAAATAGACTTACAACGCTTGATATGCGAGCTACATCCATGTCTATATCAGTGACGTTTATACTACAAAAGGTGGGAATTTTATTTGACCGAGTAATGTAAATATTTTGTCTGGATATGGTTAACTGAGTACTATGTTAGTAGTTTATTTGTTGAAATGGCAACAAAATTTCGTATTAATAAATAACGAAATACAAAGGAGTGTATGTGGATTCAATAACGCAAGCAGCATTAGGCGCATCTGTTGCAGCAATTGTGGCTGGACGTCACTGTAAACCGAAAACGTTATTAGCAGGAGCAGCGTTAGGTACTCTCCCCGATCTGGATGTATTTATTAGCTATGGTGATCCTATTTCAGATATGGTGAAACATCGTGGTTTTAGCCATTCACTTTTTGTGTTGCTACCGTTTTCTTTATTACTCACCGCTTTGTGGTCTCTTTTTCGACCTAACGTATTATCATTTAGTCGGTTATGGTTGCTGATTGCGGCGTGCTTGATCACCCATCCATTGTTAGATTCGTTTACGACTTATGGCACTCAACTTTTTTGGCCTTTAGATGTCAGCGTAGCAATATCCAGCATCTTTATTATTGATCCGCTTTATACCTTACCTCTACTGGTTATGCTGATTGCGAGCCTTATGTGGCGGGAGAAAATGGCTAAGTTATGTGGTATCGGATTACTAATATCAAGTTCCTATTTAGTATGGTCTTTCGTGGCTCATTCCATAATAAATCAGCGCGTCCATGATGAAGTTAAAAATACGCCTTTAGCCAATAAACCGATGTTTATTAGCCCAACACCGTTTAATACTGTGTTGTGGCGGATCATTATTTTAGATGACAATAAATATAACGAGGGTTTTTCTTCATTATTAGATAGTAAGAAGAACGATGAATATCCTATTCAATGGGCTCAGCGAGAGAGGGGAGCTTGGCCGCTGGAGCAAACTTCAGAACATGTTAATGATCTTGTGAAATTTTCAAATAATTTTATTCAATACAAGATCATTGATAATCAATTAGTAGTCACAGACTTACGATTGGGATTAATTGAGTATCTACCATTTCGATTTGTGGTTGCGAAACGAGCATCTCAAAAAGATTGGCAATTAATCCCCCCGATTAAAAGAGAAGAACAAAAGGTGAAACCGAAACACCTTCCAGCTTTATGGCTACGTTTGCTGGGTAACCAAGATGTGAATGCCGATCTTTGTCATATTAATGAATGCCCACAGGTAACGGCTAGTCAAAGTTAAAGATAAAAAGT
Organism: Photobacterium angustum; assembly: GCF_002954615.1. Lineage (NCBI taxonomy): Bacteria > Pseudomonadati > Pseudomonadota > Gammaproteobacteria > Vibrionales > Vibrionaceae > Photobacterium > Photobacterium angustum. The sequence goes on from NZ_MSCJ01000001.1 coordinate 730,017, forward strand.
AAAAGGCACTATCGAGTGCCTTTTTTGATTTTTAAATCAATCAGATTAGTCATCAGCTTGTTTTTTGCTTGGATCCTCTGGCGTTTCATACGGCCAGTAATGATGACCGATACGAATAAGTACTGTTGCTGCAGCTAAAACAAATGCAGCTAACGATAGCCAAATAATAAAAGTGCCATCTAACTCTTTCATACCTAATGTGATGTAGCGGGCAATCGCCATTATTGCAATATAGATAGGATAACGAACTGGAATTTTACCATTAACAACAAATTGTTGAACCATGGCTAATATTTCCAAATAGATGAACATTAAAAGAATATCTGTTAGTAGAATATTTCTTTCTACGATGACATGTATAAATTCATTAAACATGGCAACGACGGTAGAAAGTGTTATCCCAACCAAAAGAATCGCTTCTAAGGTATGAAATATTTTAAGAAAAGGTTTGCTAAACGCTTTTGGTAAATGGGATGGCATAATTGCTCCAAAAATAGCATTAATGGCTGATAAGCATGCGGCTATTATATGAAGCTATAGACTCTGTGATAGTAATAAATGTAAAAAATTAACTGGTTGTTGGTTATTTAGCCATTAAAAGTAAGGTTTATTACTTTTAATGGCTTATTCGCATTTACCAATCAATCCCTTTTCGCGCTTTTATTCCGCTTTCAAAGGCATGCTTAACATTACGCACTTCTGATACAGTATCGGCAATTTCGAGTAATTGTCGGTGTGCCGCTCGCCCTGTAATGATCACCGACTGTGTCGTAGGACGCTTTTCTATAGCCTCAATTACGTCATCTAACGCAATGTAATCATAGGTGATCATATAAGTCAGCTCATCGAGTAATACAACATCATAGCTATCATCAGCTAGCATTGCTTTACATTGTTGCCATGTTTCTTTCGCAGCAGCTGTATCGGCTTCTTTATTTTGGGTTTCCCATGTAAACCCAGTAGCCATTACTGCAAAGTTGACACCGTGTTGCGCTAGCAAATTACGCTCACCACAATCCCATGTACCTTTTATAAATTGTCCTACACCACAGTGCTGACCATGACCGACTGCTCGCGTAATCATGCCAAAACCTGAAGTAGATTTTCCTTTACCATTGCCAGTGATTACCAGAACCAGTCCTTTCTCTTGTTGGGCTGCATCAATACGAGCATCAACTTGCTCTTTTAATTTTTGTTGGCGCGCTTTATGGCGATCATCCTTATTGGTTGTATCTGTCATCTGAAATCCTTAAAAATGATAATGACTCGCAAAGGTTAATAATGTCAGGTATCCGGTTATCTCTGCAAGTTGTTGTGTCGCTCCTAAACAATCACCGGTATAACCACCGAGTTGGTGGTTGAACCAATAGCCACAACTTTGACGAACAAATAAGGTTGTTATAAGACAACTTAATGCGAGAGATAGCGGTAATATTGAGAGTACTAATACTCCTGTTGTTAGTAATATCCCGATATCTAGTAAAGATTGCTGATTGGCTAAAGGTTTAACCTTACTGTCCTGATCTGCGCGAACATAAGGGTAAGAGAAGATAAGACTTGCTGCAGCGACTCGGCTTATACAATGAATCACAATAAAGGCATAAATAGGGAGATAGAGGTTTATATCAGCCAATGAGACCAATGTTATCCATTTTAAACCTAATGCCATCACTAGTGCTGAAGCGCCATATGTACCTAGGCGAGAATCTTTCATTATATTGAGCTTTGATTCAATCGTCCAACCACCACCAAAGCCGTCAAATACATCAGCCAGTCCATCTTCATGGAAAGCTCCCGTGATTAAGAGACCTGAAATTATTGCTATGCCAATCGCAATTGTAGGGGGAAAAAGAAGAATAAATAGTAGGTATACTAAGCTACATATTGCTCCCACAATAAGACCAATAACACCAAAGTAGCGATTGGCATGATTTAATCGCTCAGTGCTAAATGGAGTACTGCTTGGTATAGGAATACGAGTGAAAAACGCTAATGCGACTAAAAAAAGTTGCCATTGATATCGAGAGCCACTTTCCGTTAGTGATGCTTTGCTCTGGTGTTCGGTACTCACACAGTAACTCCTGCATCATCAAAACTCGCCATATCATTGTAAAAGGCACATGCAGCTTTAATTAACGGCAGTGCTAATACAGCACCTGTCCCTTCTCCTAAACGTAAGCCTAAGTTAAGTAATGGTGAGGCATTAAGATGTTGAAGCATACGATGATGTCCGGCTTCCTCTGAATGATGACAGAAAACAAGATAATCGATAACGTTCGGGTTAATTGCAACAGCCAGTAAGGCTGCTGCCGTTACAATGAAGCCATCAACCAATACAATCATACGGTTTTCAGCTGCTTGTAAAATACCACCTGTGATTTGCGCAATTTCAAACCCACCAACAGCGGATAACACTTTTAACGGATCGCCTGTGGCACTATAGTGATATTTACAGGCAAGACGAATAAGCGCTAATTTCTTTTGATATTGGCTGTCATTAATACCTGTACCATGCCCTGTACACGCATCTGCAGGAAGATTTAGCAGTAATGCCATAATCGCGGCAGCACTACTGGTATTGCCTATCCCCATTTCCCCAAAAGCAACAAGGTTGGTACCTGATTGATACAGCGAATCCACAACGCTCGCTCCTGCAGATATTGCTTGTTGTACGGTATCAAGCGACATTGCATCCTGAGTGGTGAAATCTTGAGTTCCTTTGCCTAATGGCTGCCTGATTAAATCTGGATGGTCATCAACATCGCCTAAAATCCCAGCATCAACAATTTTAAGTGCCATATTATTGCTACGACAAAAACAGTTCGCTGCTGCACCGCCGGCTAAAAAATTATGGACCATTTGGGTAGTGACTTCTGCGGGTGCAATACTTATTCCATGTTGTGAAATGCCATGATCTGCCGCGAAAATAAGGAGATGAGGATTATCGACGGTCAGTGTATCGCTTTGCTGGATTAAAGCGAGCTGTTCAGCAAGTGGTTCTAATTGGCCTAACGCACCAATGGGCTTCGTTTTATTATCAATGCGTTTTTTAATGTGGATAGATTGAGCTTTATCTACAGGATAAATGGTAAACACTGTGCGAATCCTTTGCCGAATGTTTGAAATATTAATCACTTAATACAATGATTGTTTCAGAAAAAAGGACATAAGGGGAGCGGGAATGAGAAAAACAAACGTAAAATATGATCTACAGGTAGAAAAAAGCCCACCTTGTTAAGTGGGCTTGTTCATATCTATTAGCCTAGTACGTCAGAAGCAACTTTATATGTTGGATCTTCAAGAACGTTCACTTCAACCAGACTACCAGCTTTTTTCAGCAGTTTACTGCACTCAGGACTTAAGTGACGCAAATGAATGGTTTTATTACGATTAGCATAACGTTCTGCAATCGTATCAATCGCTTCAATAGCGGAATGATCGGCAACGCGTGATTTAGCAAAATCAATAATCACTTCTTTTGGGTCATTTTGAGCATCAAATAACTCAAGGAAATGTGATACTGAACCAAAGAAAAGTGGACCATTTACTTGGTAAACTTTTGCGCCATTATCATCGATGTGGCTTGCGGCATAAATTTCTTTAGCATGATTCCAAGCGAATACGAGAGCAGAGTAAATAACACCAACAAGTACTGCAACTGCAAGATCTGCAATTACCGTAACGCTTGTTACTAAGATAATGGTAAAGAAATCGTGCTTAGGTACTTTGCGCATCATTTTGAAGCTCGCCCATTCAAACGTCCCGATCACAACCATGAACATTACGCCAACAAGTGCAGCAAGCGGGATCATTTCAATAAATGATGAACCGAATAAGATGAACAGTAGAAGACCAATAGCAGCTGTAATACCGGATAAACGACCACGACCACCTGAGTTAATATTGATCATTGACTGACCAATCATGGCACAACCGCCCATCGCCCCGAATACTGAACAAGTAACGTTTGCAACACCTTGACCAACACACTCACGGTTACCATGACCACGTGTATTTGTCATTTCATCAATCACAGTTAGCGTTAGTAATGATTCGATTAAACCAACCGCAGCAAGAATTAATGAGTAAGGCAAAATAATTTTTAGGGTCTCGAGGTTAAAGCCAACATCAGGTAAAGCGAATGTTGGTAAAGAGCCTGCAAGTGTTGCATTTGCGTCACCACTCATGGTGCGAACAAAATCGACTACAGTGCGAGAGTCTAAACCTAAGACATGAACTAATGCTGTAACAGTTAAAATGGCAACAAGTGAAGAGGGAACTGCTTTAGTTAGTTTTGGTAAAAAATGAATGATAAACATGGTTAACGCAACCAAGCCTAACATGATGTAAAGCTGTGTGCCGTGCATCCATTCTAAGCCACCATTAAGAGCTGGAACTTTGAACTGACCTAACTGAGCTAAGAAAATTACAATCGCAAGACCGTTAACAAAACCGATCATGACAGGGTGAGGCACCATTCGAATAAATTTACCAAGACGGAACACCCCCGCTAGGATCTGAAGTAAACCTGCAAGCATGACGGCAGCAAAAAGATATTGAATACCGTGCTGGGCAACAAGGCTAACCATAACAACAGCCATTGCACCTGTAGCACCAGAAATCATACCTGGGCGACCACCGAAAACGGCAGTAATTAAACCGACAATGAAGGCTGCGTATAAGCCAACCATCGGGTCAACGCCAGCAACGAATGCGAAAGCAACGGCTTCAGGTACCAGTGCAAGTGCAACGGTTAAACCTGAAAGTACGTCGTTCTTGACGGATTGATGAGTTTTTTGGGGAAAATCTAACATGTTAGTTGAGGATTCTTCTATTATTTGCTGTATTTAAAGCGCATTTTGGTTAACAGAATGCTACAGAAAGTTGTAATTAGCTTCAACTTTTGTTGGCTAATAACGGCATTTACTCCGATTACAAGTAAAAAATTAGAGCCACATGTAATTATTAAACATAAAGTGCGCTGGTTTTGACTCATAATTAGATAATAAAAAAGCCATGCAAGAGCATGGCTTTTTCATTGCTAAACTTAACTTTTAGTCAAAAGAGGGTTTAGTCATTGGTGCAGCAGCACTGTTTGTTGCTGTTTGGCTACCCGCTGCACGTGTATTGGTACGCTCGCGTAATGGTGCCGCTTGAACAACAGAGCCTGAGACATGTTCTTCAGGTGCTGGCGCTTTTGTCATTGCAGAAGCAGCATGGAAACCACGAGGTGAGGTTGCCATTACCGCCGTTGCTACAGCAGGTAAATCAACGACTGAAGTTACAGGTGATTTCATTTCAACTGTTTCTTCTGTTTTGATTACCGGAGCTGCTATTTCTTCAACAATAACAGGTTGCTCGATCACTTGCTCTTCAGTAGGCTCAGACTTTATTTCTACTGTTGTTTCTTCTTCTGTAAAGCGTGGGAATACTTTACCCATCGCCATTTCAGGAATAGCAACACCAGAAAGTGTCGTTGTTTCAACAGCAACTACTTCAGATTTAGCTTCTACTACTGGTGCATTAATGATGATGTCATTTGTTTCAACTTCATCAATCACATCTGCAGCATCGACTTTCTCTTCTGTGATGTTTTTCTCAACAGGCGCTTCAACGGCTGGTTTGATACGAGACCAAACTTTACCCATTGCCATTTCAGGAATTGCAACTCCTGAAGTAGGACGCATTGCTTTTGGCTTTTCAACGATAGAAACAACATTGACCATCTCGCTAATACTATCAGCAGCATCAATAGCAGCCTGCTCAATAGCATTTGCTTCTTCATTGGTAACAAAGTCAGATTTCTCTACGCGTGTATCACGCATACGGCGACGACGCTGACCACTTGCACGTAAGTGACGTGGTGAACGGCGATTACGGCGTTGAGTGCCTTCCTGCTCTTCATTATCAGCTTGCTCGTCAGTCACACCCTGAGTTTTTTCAGGTTTGTCTTGTGCTTCTTTAGCAATGCTCGTTCCCAATGCCATTAATGGTGATGGTGTCTGCTCTACAACAGTTTCAACCGTGTCAACTTTTTCGACAGCATCAACTGGTACATTTTGTTGTTTAACTGATTCTTCAACATTATCTGTGATACGTACTTTTTTACGAAGTTGACGGCGCTGGCGACGTTGCTTCACTTTTACCGCTTTTTCTTCGTTATCACGTTGTGCATCAACAGGTTTTTCAGTTGTTGCTTTTGCTGACTGCTCGTCTTGTTGTTGACGTTGCTGTTTTTGCGCTTGAATTTCTTCTTTACGAGACTGACGCTTCTGCTCTTTCGCTTCATCGTTATTACGGTTTTGGCGAGGAGCTTTTGCAGCCTTGTCGTTTTGCTGTTGACGGTTTTTGTCATTACGGTCATTGCGACGACGATTTTGGCGTTGCTCGTTATTACGCTCTTGACGTTCGTCATTGTTCTCAACATCGTTGTTATCTTGTCGATTATTACGACGGTTGTTATCACGACTGTTGTCACGGTTATTACGACGGTTGTCAGAACGATCGTTGCGACGATTGTTGTTGCGACGATTATTTTGATTGTTGTTTTGTTCTGTTTTTGCTTCTGCTGGTTTCTCTTGTTGCTGTTCAGGGCTACCAGAGAAGAATGAAGCTAATACAGAGAAGAAACGGCTTAATAAACCAGGTTTCTTGGCTGATGCAGGAGCAGGTTTAGCCGTTACTTTTGGTGTCGGCTTAGTTGCAGGCTTTGCAACAGGCGCTGGTTGTTTTGGTGCAGTGAAACCTTGAAGTACTGGCTCTTCACGTTTTTTGATGACGCGCTCAGGTTGTGGTGCTTCAATTGCTTCAGCTTCTTTTAACGCTTCTAACGTTTTAGGTATATGGTAGGAAAGTGTGTCTTGCTCTTCACCTTCACGAATACGCAGGACTTCAAAGTGCGGCGTTTCCATATCAGAGTTCGGAACGATAACAACACGTACACCATGGTACTTTTCAATGTGCTGAACTGAACGACGCTTTTCGTTGAGAAGGTATGAGGCAACAGGTACAGGTACAATAGCAAGTACTTGGGAGCTGTTATCTTTTAGTGCTTCTTCTTCGATTAGTCGTAGAATTGATAGTGATAGTGATTCATTATCACGAACAACACCAGTGCCAGAACAACGAGGACAAACGTGGTGGCTCGCTTCTGCAAGAGAAGGGCTTAAACGTTGACGAGACATTTCAAGTAGACCGAAACGTGAGATTCGACCGATTTGAACACGTGCGCGATCCATACGAACAGCTTCACGTAAACGGTTTTCAACTTCACGTTGGTGGCGAACAGGTGTCATATCAATAAAGTCGATAACAACCAGACCACCTAAGTCACGTAGACGTAATTGACGTGCAATTTCATCGGCAGCTTCTAAGTTTGTCTGTAGTGCTGTTTCTTCAATATCGCCACCCTTTGTTGCACGAGCAGAGTTGATATCGATAGACGTTAATGCTTCTGTTGGGTCAATAACAACAGAGCCACCTGAAGGTAAACGAACTTCGCGCTGGAACGCAGAGTCAATTTGGCTTTCAATTTGGTAGTGGCTAAATAGTGGAACCTCACCCTCGTAACGCTTAACGCGAGACAAGAAATCAGGACGAACTAATTTAATATGATCACGTGCGCGGTCGAAAATTTTCGGGCTATCGATTAGAATTTCACCGATGTCACGACGTAAATAATCGCGGATTGCACGAGCAATCACATTACTTTCTTGGTGGATAAGAAACGGAGCTGATTGTGAATCGGCTGCTTCTTTTACAGCATTCCAATGGTTTAGTAGAACGTTTAAATCCCACTCAAGCTCTTCACCTGATTTACCCACGCCTGCTGTACGTACAATTAGACCCATACCTTGCGGTAAGTCTAATGTGCTTAGTGCAGCTTTAAGTTGGGTACGCTCTTCACCTTCGATACGACGAGAAATACCGCCAGCACGAGGGTTGTTAGGCATTAAAACAAGGTAACTACCTGCTAGAGAGATAAAAGTAGTAAGGGCTGCGCCTTTGTTTCCACGTTCTTCTTTATCAACTTGGACGATAACTTCTTGGCCTTCTTTTAGGACTTCCTTGATATTAGGACGACCTTGGTAAGAATAATTGGCAGGGAAGTAATCTTTCGCAACTTCTTTAAGAGGAAGGAAACCGTGACGCTCAGCACCATAGTCAACGAACGCTGCTTCCAGACTTGGTTCGATGCGTGTGATGCGGCCTTTGTAGATATTTGCTTTTTTAGATTCGTGACCAGGGCTTTCGATATCAAGATCAAATAGCTTTTGGCCATCAACTAATGCGACGCGCAACTCTTCCTTCTGAGTTGCGTTAATCAACATTCTTTTCATTATATTGTACTCATTTATTGTCGTTGTATTAGTACGCTAGTTACATCTGTTTTTTGATGGCGCCGGACTCCAAGTCTGATGTACGGTTGCAACCTCACGGTTGGAATGCAGGAGTGCTTTCTGGCCACACTTATCAGCCAACTGTATGTGAGATGGTTAGATCTAAAAAATACAGCTGGTATCACCACATTGAAGTGGTTGTATCTGTCACATCAAAAAAAAATGTAATTTGACGCACTAAAAAAAACTCCGATAACCCTAACGTCTTACGCCATTTGCTGCGTTTATTATCTGAGTTGTATAAAAAATAGCCATAAAGATGGTTATATGCTCATCTTGTCAATGAAGTAGGCAAAAAAACCTACCTCAGCACACAATGATAGCAGGCTCACTTTTTTGCGGCAATCTGCTTTATTTGCGTGATACAATCAAACCCATGACAGAAGATAAACCTAAAGTGCAATTCATCGACATTAGCGATGACTTTGCAGGCCAGCGGATTGATAATTTTCTCCGCGCTAGGCTTAAAAACGTACCAAAAAGTATGATTTACCGCATTTTGCGTAAAGGCGAGGTGCGAGTAAACAAAAAACGTATTAAACCTGAATATAAATTGCAGGATGGTGATCTAGTACGCGTACCGCCGGTTTTTGTTCCTGAAAAAGAAGAACAAGCACCAGTAAGTACCAAGTTGAATAAAGTCGCTGAATTAGAGCATTGCATTATCTATGAAGATGATCATATGTTAATTCTGAACAAACCATCAGGAACGGCAGTTCATGGTGGCAGTGGCTTAAAGTTTGGTGCTATTGAAGCATTACGAGCGTTACGCCCTGATGCACGATTTTTGGAACTCGTTCACCGAATTGACCGTGATACCTCGGGCATTTTGTTAGTGGCAAAGAAGCGTTCAGCTCTTCGTCAATTGCAAGAGCAATTTAGAAATAAAACGGTGCAGAAATATTACTTCGCTTTAGTAATGGGAGAATGGAAAGCGAATTGCCGAAAAGTCACTGCACCTTTGTTAAAAAATGAAGTAAACAGCATTGTACGTGTTAACCCACAAGGTAAAGCATCCGATACGCGTTTTAAGGTATTAGAGCGATTCCCACAGGCGACATTGGTACAAGCTAGCCCTGTAACGGGTCGTACGCATCAGATCCGTGTGCATTGTCAGTATGAAGGCCATCCTATTGCTTGGGATGATCGTTATGGTGATCCACGTTTTGATGCCTACACTAAAAAAACAGGTTTAGGGCGTTTGTTCCTTCATGCTGCAAATATCAAATTTACGCATCCAAGTACGGATGAAGCGATGGATATTAGCGCGCCAATGGAACCGGTTTTAGAACGTTGTTTGGAAAAACTACGTCAAATGTAACCAAAGTGAAAGGCGAGGAAATAGTCTCGCCTTTTGTTTTGCACGAATGTTAGTGACTAAGTCTTATAAAACAGAAACGTCCTCATTAGCTAACATTTCTGTTAATGCAATCAAAGGTAATCCTACGAGAGTGTTAGGATCGCGCCCTTCAAGTTTATCAAATAGTGCTATTCCTAAACCTTCGCTTTTAAAACTCCCAGCACAATATAAAGGTTGTTCTTTTCTCACGTAATTCTCAATTTGTTGTGTCGTTAGTGTTTTAAAGTGGACATGAAAGGGTTCACAAATGACTTGAGTTGATTGCGTTTTTGCATTGTAAACACATAGCCCTGTGTAAAAAGTAATGGTTTTGCCACTTGCGGCTTGTAATTGCCTACAAGCATTTTCTTCAGTATGGGGTTTACCTAAGATTTTCCCATCAATCACACAAACTTGATCTGATCCTATAATAAGAGAGTCTGGGTAAGTGCTGGCACAAGCTTTGGCTTTTAATTGTGCGAGTCTACAGACTAATTCTTGGGCGGATTCTGTGGGTAATACCGTCTCATCAGTTTCAGGGTTTGCCGTTTCAAAACGGATCGCTAACTTTTCGAGTAGCATTTTTCGGTAAGGGGAGGTTGATGCCAGTAATAATGGTTGTGTCATAACAGTGTTCTACACATCTAGAGTGAATTTTAATAGAACAATGATATAGGAAGTTTCACTATGATTGCTGCAACTTTTATTAGGATTATATTGAATTGAGATTGTTGTATTACGGTTGTTTCATTCCACAATTCGGTGTATGTTCCCGCATAATTTGTTAGATCCCCAATTAGACTAATGACAAGACTCATATTGTTCAAAATATATGTGGGTTATTGATAGCGACTGCATATGATTATACGTCTATATCAGTTGCTTTGTGCGCTATGTTGGGTGTTATTTCATCGATTGTTCCGACACGATCAAGTGATTGAGTAGCAGACATTTATAATTTTATTACTGAGATGTGGTGTCGAAGCGTTTTGTAATTTTCATCACAGCATGAGAATTGGTCAAAAGCTGTTAAATCACACACATTTCCTTTGACTCAAACAGACTATAAGGCTAATATTCGCGCCCTATGCAAAAGGTAAAATTGCCGCTAAAGGTAGATCCAGTACGCACAGCACAAAAAAGACTCGATTATGATGGCATCATCAAAGCCGATCTTTTGTCTCGCCTAGCTGAATCAACCCAGAGCGTAATAAGTGATGCAAACGTCAACTTGTCTTTTGACCTTGACCAACGTCGTATTCCTTTCATCCGCGGTATCGCAGATGTAGACGTGATGTTGACCTGTCAGCGATGTCAGGGAGAATTTCCACACCATATTCATGTGGAATTCTGTTATAGTCCGGTTCGCAACGAAGAAGCCGTAGATGAGTTACCGGAAGCCTATGAGCCGACAATCGTCGACGAAAATGGCGAGATCAACCTGATTCAACTTGTTGAAGACGAATTGATTCTGGAATTACCACAAGTCGCAATGCACGACGATGCTGATTGTAAAATTGGCTCGAAGAACATGTCTTTTGGTGAGATCCCCGTTGCTGATGAGCGTCCGAATCCGTTTGCAGTATTGAAAAATCTTAAGAGTTAAATTTAACAGGAGTAGGGTTAATGGCCGTACAAAAGAGCAAAAAATCACGTGCAGCACGTGGTATGCGTCGTTCACACGATGCCCTAACTACAGCAGCAGTTTCTGTAGATAAAGCATCTGGTGAGACTCACCTACGTCACCACGTGACAGCTGACGGTTTCTACCGTGGCCGCAAGGTTATCAACAAGTAAGGTTGAACCTTGATGGGTCTTACCGTTGCACTTGATGCAATGGGCGGGGATTTCGGTCCTCAAGTAACAGTGCCTGCCGCCGTGCAGGCACTGTTGCATTCGCCTGAGCTCAAACTTATTCTTTTCGGTGATCTAAGTGCAATCACTGCGCAGTTAACTCTCCTCAATAAGCTTAACCACCCTAGGCTAACGATCGTACATTGCGATACCGTTATCGCCAACGAAACACGTCCATCACAAGCCCTTAGACATAGTAAAGGCTCATCTATGCGTATGGCATTAGATGCAGTTGCAGCAGGCCAAGCAGATGCATGTGTCAGCGCAGGTAATACTGGCGCACTCATGGCATTATCACGTTTTGTGTTGAAACAACTTCCGGGTGTTGAACGTCCTGCATTAATTTCAGCGATACCCAATCGTGGTGAAAATCCAACATGGCTTCTTGATCTTGGCGCGAATGTGTCTTGCGATGCTGATACTTTATTCCAGTTTGCAGTTATGGGCTCTGTTCTTGCTGAACAAACCTTAGGTGCTATGCCGCGTGTCGCATTATTAAATATTGGCGAAGAAGAGATCAAAGGTAATGATTTAGTCAAACGTTGTGCTGAAATGTTGATTCAATCTCCGGATATCAACTATGTTGGCTACGTTGAAGGCCACCAACTTTATTCAGATAAAGCCGATGTTATAGTGTGTGATGGTTTCGTTGGCAACGTGAGTTTAAAGACCAGCGAAGGGGTCGCAAACTTATTTATTGAACGGATAAAACGTGCAATAGGTAGAAACCCAATTCGACGCATTATTGCTAAATGGCTGTTTAGTGAGCTATTTGAGAGCTTGCAACAGTTGAACCCCGACCAGTATAACGGTGCAAGTCTGTTAGGATTGCGCGGTATTGTGGTTAAAAGCCATGGAAGTGCTGATACTGTCGCTTTCGCTCATGCGATAAGTGAAGCGGTTTACGAAGTTAAACAACAAATACCGAACAAAATCAGTGACCGTTTAGAAGAGGTCCTACTCGAGAGGCACTATTAGTCTTCATGAATAGCAAAATTCTAGGAACTGGCAGCTACCTGCCACAACAAGTACGCTCGAATGCGGACTTAGAAAAAATGGTAGAAACAAGCGATGAGTGGATTGTGACACGAACAGGTATTCGTGAACGTCGTATTTCGTCTGAAGATGAAACTGTTGCCGTAATGGGCTACCAAGCTTCGTTAAAAGCAATTGAGATGGCGGGGATTGATAAAGAAGATATCGATCTGATCATTGTTGCCACTTCTAGTGCCAGCCATTCATTTCCATCAGCAGCTTGCCAAGTGCAAGGTATGCTAGATATTAAGGGCTGTCCTGCATTTGATTTATCTGCGGCGTGTACAGGCTTTGTTTATGCGTTAAGTGTTGCTGATCAGCATATCAAAACGGGTATGGCGAAAAATGTACTTGTTATTGGTTCTGATGCACTTTCTCATTGCTGTGATCCAGAAGATCGCTCAACCATTATTTTATTTGGTGATGCGGCGGGTGCGGTTGTGATTGGTGCGAGTGAAGAGCCGGGTATTATTTCAACGCATTTATATGCTGATGGTCATTTTGGTGGTTTATTAAGTCTAGCTGTGCCAGAACATGGTAAAGATTTTGATGCCAACAAGTGGCTTTACATGGCAGGTAATGAAGTATTTAAAGTGGCGGTAACCCAGTTATCGAACTTAGTGAAAAGTACGCTTGCTGAAAATAATATGGATAAGTCAGAGTTAGATTGGCTTGTGCCTCACCAAGCGAATATGCGTATTATCTCAGCGACGGCGAAAAAATTATCTATGTCGATGGATCAAGTTGTGGTTACGCTTGATCGTCATGGTAATACATCAGCAGCAACTGTCCCAACAGCATTAGATGAAGCGGTTCGTGATGGCCGTATTCAACGTGGTCAAACATTATTACTAGAAGCGTTTGGTGGCGGTTTCACTTGGGGCTCAGCATTAGTGAAGTTTTAATCAAGTGATTAAACATTACTGATTTGCTTTTATTTTTAGTGCATTAAAACTAATAAGCAATATATTAGTTTTAATGCATATTAATCGACTAATGATTAGTCAATAAATAAGGATTCTCGAATGTCTAAGTTCGCGATTGTTTTCCCAGGTCAGGGCTCTCAAACCGTTGGTATGCTAGCTGAATTAGCAGAACAATTTGATGTGGTTAAAGAAACGTTCTCTGAGGCATCTGATGCGCTAGGTTACGATCTTTGGGCGTTGGTTCAAAACGGCCCAGCAGAAGATTTAAACCAAACACAACGCACTCAGCCTGCATTGTTAACAGCATCTGTTGCGATTTGGCGTGTATGGCAGCAGCAAGGTGGTGAGCAACCAACGCTACTTGCTGGTCACAGCCTTGGTGAATATTCTGCACTAGTATGTGCAGGTGTTATTGATTTTAAAGCTGCGGTAAAACTGGTTGAACTTCGTGGTCAACTAATGCAAGAAGCAGTACCGGCTGGAGTTGGTGCTATGTCTGCAATTATCGGTCTTGATAACGATGCAATTGCGAAAGCATGTGAAGAAGCGGCTCAAGGCGAAGTATGTTCTCCTGTTAACTTCAATTCGCCGGGCCAGGTTGTTATTGCTGGTAATAAAGAAGCGGTAGAGCGTGCAAACGTTCTGTGTAAAGAAGCGGGTGCTAAACGTGCGCTTCCTCTTCCTGTTTCTGTGCCTTCTCACTGCGCATTGATGAAACCTGCTGCGGATAAACTTGCAGTAGCACTAGAAACTATCGAATTTAATGCACCGTCTGTACCTGTTATTAACAATGCTGACGTGGCAACAGAAACTGATCCAGCAGCGATTAAGCTTGCACTCGTTAAACAGTTATACAGCCCAGTACGTTGGACTGAATCTGTTGAGCGCATGGCTGCAGAAGGTATCGAAGAATTATTAGAAATGGGTCCAGGTAAAGTATTAACTGGCCTAACTAAGCGTATTGATCGCGCACTTAGCGGTGCTGCAGTTAATGATATTGCTTCATTAGAAGCGGCTATGGCTAAGTAGTCATTAAGCTTTAAAGAGGATTTACAATGAGCCTGGAAGGTAAAGTTGCACTAGTTACAGGTGCAAGCCGTGGTATCGGCCGTGCAATTGCTGAAATTTTAGCAGAGCGTGGCGCAACAGTTATTGGTACTGCAACATCTGAAAGTGGTGCTGAAGCTATTAGTGCGTATCTTGGTGACAAAGGTAAAGGTCTCGCTCTAAATGTGACTTCACCTGAGTCTATTGAATCAGTTTTAAAACAGATTAAAGCAGATTTTGGTGATGTTGACATTTTGGTGAACAATGCTGGTATCACTCGTGATAATCTGTTGATGCGCATGAAAGATGATGAATGGCAAGATATCCTTGATACGAACCTAACATCTATCTTCCGCCTTTCTAAAGCGGTACTGCGTGCAATGATGAAAAAACGTAATGGTCGTATTATCAGCATTGGCTCTGTTGTGGGTACTATGGGTAATGCGGGTCAAACGAACTACGCAGCAGCAAAAGCTGGCCTATTAGGTTTCACAAAATCAATGGCACGTGAGGTAGCTTCTCGTGGTATTACTGTTAACGCAGTCGCTCCCGGTTTTATC
Source organism: Photobacterium angustum (assembly GCF_002954615.1). Classification (NCBI taxonomy): domain Bacteria; kingdom Pseudomonadati; phylum Pseudomonadota; class Gammaproteobacteria; order Vibrionales; family Vibrionaceae; genus Photobacterium; species Photobacterium angustum. Next base: position 745,177 of record NZ_MSCJ01000001.1, read on the forward strand.
GAAACTGATATGACCAAAGCGTTAAATGATGACCAACGTGCAGCAACACTTGCAAATGTACCTGCAGGTCGTTTAGGTGATCCGCGTGAAATTGCAGCATCTGTTGCATTTTTAGCCTCGGATGATGCTGCTTACATAACGGGCGAAACGTTGCACGTTAACGGCGGTATGTACATGATTTAATCAAAAGATTTGCAATACTTAATGACGCAAGTCAAACTGATCTAGTTTTATGATAAAATCGTGGTTTGACCAGCACTATGAGTGTTGCAACTTTTGTCGTAATGAATAAACTACAGCAAATCGCATTAGCGAATTCTTGTTAAGGAAATATATTAGTATGAGCAACATCGAAGAACGCGTAAAAAAAATCATCGTTGAGCAACTAGGCGTAGACGAAGCTGAAGTTAAAAACGAATCATCTTTCGTTGACGATCTAGGTGCAGACTCACTAGATACAGTTGAACTAGTAATGGCTCTTGAAGAAGAATTCGATACAGAGATTCCAGACGAAGAAGCTGAAAAAATTACTACTGTTCAAGCTGCAATCGACTACGTAAACAGCGCACAGTAATATAAAAATGAATATATCCAGGCGGTCTTTATGACCGCCTGTTTTTTTTTAATTCCTGTTTTATCCTCAATTCCCGGAGAAATTAATCGTGTCTAAGCGTCGTGTAGTTGTAACTGGCATGGGTATGCTTACCCCGGTTGGTAATTCTGTTGAATCTTCTTGGAAAGCTTTACAGTCTGGCACTAGTGGTATTAGTACTATCCAACATTTTGATGCAAGCGCATTTGCTACTCAATTTGCCGGCATGATCAAAGACTTCAATTGTGAAGATTACATGTCTAAGAAAGATGCTCGCAAAATGGATTTATTCATTCAGTATGGCATTGCGGCTGGCGTACAAGCTTTCAAAGATTCAGGTATTGAAGTTACTGAAGAAAATGCAGCACGCATTGGTGTTGCTATCGGTTCTGGTATTGGTGGTTTAGGTTTAATCGAAGCTGGCCATCAAGCTTTTATGGAAAAAGGTCCGCGCAAAATTAGCCCGTTCTTTGTTCCTTCGACAATTGTAAATATGATTGCAGGCCACATGTCTATCATGCATGGTCTTCGCGGTCCAAACATTGCTATATCTACGGCGTGTACAACAGGCCTTCATAACATTGGCCATGCTGCACGTATGATTGCTTACGGCGATGCTGACGCTATGGTTGCTGGTGGTGCAGAAAAAGCATCGACAGAACTAGGTATGGGCGGCTTTGCTGCTGCTAAAGCGTTATCTACACGTAATGATGATCCTCAAGCGGCTTCTCGTCCATGGGACAAAGATCGCGATGGTTTCGTGTTGGGTGACGGCGCTGGTGTAATTGTATTAGAAGAATACGAACATGCTAAAGCGCGTGGCGCAAAAATTTATGCTGAGCTTGTAGGCTTTGGTATGAGTGGTGACGCTTATCACATGACTTCACCAAGTGCTGATGGTTCAGGTGGTGCGTTAGCGATGGAAGCTTGTATTCGTGATGCGGGCATTAATGCAGACCAAATTGGCTACATTAATGCGCACGGTACATCGACACCTGCTGGTGATGTTGCTGAAACATTAGGTATTAAGCGCGCTATGGGTAGTGCGGTTGACAACGTGATGGTATCTTCGACTAAATCAATGACTGGTCACCTGTTAGGTGCTGCAGGCTCTGTTGAGTCAATCATCACAATTCTAAGCCTTGTTGATCAAGTGGTTCCGCCAACAATTAACTTGGATAATCCAGGTGAAGGTTGTGATCTGGACTATGTTCCAGGTGAAGCACGCCAAGCAAATCTAGAGTACGCATTGTGTAACTCATTTGGTTTCGGCGGTACTAACGGTTCATTATTATTTAAGAAAATGTAGTTACATTTGTCTCTAAATAGCATCAGGAAAATCGCTTAATAACCTGATATGATTAGCAGCCCGATATCTTTGTAGGTATCGGGCTGTTTTTTATCATAAAAAAGGATAATCGATGGCGTTTATTAACAGTCAGAAGCAACGAGAGTTAACAATAACTGATCGTGCTACACAATATGGAGATGGCTGTTTTTCGACAATAGGCGTTAAACAGGGAAAACTGTTGTTATGGCGGTTTCATCTTGATCGTTTACAACAAACGTTGCGTAAATTGGCGATTAATGAACCTGATTGGGATCAAGTATTCTTGCAAGCTGAACAATTCGCGGCGACATTTACAGATCGTGGTGGGGTAAAAATATTAATTAGTCGAGGTTGTGGCGGTCGGGGTTATAGTCCAACGGGTTGCAATGACACGACAGTTATTTTTAGTGCATTCAATTGGCCAGCTCATTATGAGCAATGGCAGAAAAAAGGCATCATATTGGGTGTTTGTCAGCAGCAACTGGGTTACAGTCCAATGCTTGCGGGTATGAAGCACTTAAATCGATTAGAACAGGTGCTTTTAAAACAAGAAGTCGAAAATAATCAATGGTTGGATGCTGTGGTACTCAATACCAATAATCATGTTATTGAAACAACGGCATCTAATATCTTCTGGCGTAAAGGAAATATTGTCTATACGCCTGAATTAACTGGATCGGGAGTTGAGGGTGTAATGCGTCGACACGTCATTACATTGCTTTCAACTTTGCCATATACGTTAGAATTTGGTGATTATTTATTGGCAGATTTGCTTTGTGCCGATGAAGTATTTATAACCAATGCGTTAATGGAGTTAGTGCCAATAAAGGCGATTGACTCTACCTATTATCAAGAACAGTCACTACTCGACGTATTAAAAAAGAGGCTATATACGTGTTAAAGAAGTTGATTCTTATTGTTTTCATTCTTGCTGCAATAGCGGCAGGGGCTGCTGGCTGGGCATATACTCAAGTTAAGAATGAGCTAAATCTGCCCGTTATTAATACTGAGCAGGTAATGTTAACAGTTAAACCAGGGACATCGTTTAGAGGGTTAATTAATCAGCTTGTACAAGATAAAGTGATCAAAGTATCACAATGGACGCGCTGGGTCGGAAAGTTAGATCCATCGTTAACGGATATTAAGGCTGGTACTTACGGTCTAGAGCCAAACAAAACATTGCAAGAAGTGTTGGCATTGATTGCTTCGGGCAAAGAGTTTCAATATTCAATTACCTTGGTTGAAGGTGAGCGTTTTAGTGAATGGCTAAAAAAAATTCAAGCAGCGCCTGAATTAAAGCATGTCAGTGATGGCATGACAGAGCCACAAATTGCGAAAGCGATTGGTATTGATAACGCGAAAATTGAAGGTTACTTATTGCCTGATACTTATCATTACACGGCGGGTACTTCGGATATTGCGGTATTAAAACGTGCTTATCTAGCAATGAACAAAGAGTTAGCGACAGCATGGGAACTACGTGAGAAAGATCTACCTTTAAAAGATCCTTATCAAGTGTTGATCATGGCTTCTATTATTGAAAAAGAAACCGCTGTGCCAACAGAACGAGGTTTGGTTGCGTCTGTATTTATGAATCGTTTGCGTAAAGGGATGCCTTTACAAACCGACCCAACCGTTATTTATGGCATGGGGGATAAATATGACGGTAATATTACTAAAAAAGATCTTAGAACCCCAACCCCTTATAACACCTATACTATCAAAGGGTTACCACCAACACCGATAGCAATGCCAAGTAAAGCGTCGGTATTTGCTGCTGTGGATCCTGATACGAGTAATTACTATTATTTCGTTGCTGACGGTAAAGGTGGGCACAAATTCTCTACAACTTTGGTTGAGCACAACCGTGCGGTTCGTGCATACCTGAAAACATTAAGAAAACAGTCACAATGATCGGTAAATTTATTGTCATCGAAGGCCTAGAAGGGGCCGGTAAAAGTACTGCGATAAAGCAAGTTATCGCGACATTGGCGCAGCATGGTATTCATGACCCTGCATCAACGCGAGAGCCTGGCGGTACACCCTTAGCTGAGCAAATGCGTGCACTGGTTAAAGAAGGGCATCCCGATGAGCCATTAACAGATATGGCTGAATTATTACTGCTATATGCGGCACGTATTCAATTGGTTGATAACGTCATAAAACCTGCATTGAACCAAGGTCAGTGGGTCGTTGGTGATCGTCATGATATGTCATCCCAAGCATACCAAGGAGGCGGTCGTGGTTTTGATAAAGCATTAATGGAAAATTTACGCGATACGATATTGGGTGATTTTCGTCCTGATTTGACGATTTATATGGATATCGATCCTGAACTGGGACTACAACGTGCTCGTGGGCGCGGCGCGTTAGATCGTATTGAACAAATGAATGTCGATTTCTTTCATCGTGCGCGTGCACGTTTCCTTGAATTATCAGAAAATCAGCCAAACGTCATTATTGTCGATGCAAGCCAGAGTTTAGAAAAAGTTACTGAAGATCTACAGTCTGCGCTGAATGCGTGGTTGGAGCAGCAATAACATGTTGTATCCGTGGCAAGAATCGTTATGGCAGAATTGGCAACAGTTGTTAGAACAAAAGCGGCTTCACCATGCCATTTTGTTATTGGCGATAAAAGGCAGTGGCCGTGATGCCCTCGCGCGACAGTTAGCTAAAACCGTTTTGTGTCAAAACAATGAAACAGAGCCATGTGATGTTTGTCATAGCTGTAAATTGTTTGAAGCCAATAGTCATCCTGATTTTCATGTTATTAAGCCTGAACAAGAAGGCAAACAAATTGGCGTTGATGCGGTGCGACAGTGTAACCGTTGGGCAACGGAAACCTCTCACTTAAATGGTCAGCGTGTGATTTTAATTGAACATGCCGATGCAATGGGAGAGGCGGGTTCGAATGCGATTTTAAAAACACTTGAAGAGCCACCGCAAGGTTGTCAGTTTATTCTAACAGCGCAAAGTTTAGATAGTTTATTACCGACTATTGTCAGCCGTTGTAACAAATGGCGTTTACCCATACCTGCTGAAGCAAATGTAAAGCAGTGGGTTGAGCATAAATTAATGCAATCTATTAACGTTGAATCTATTCGACTTAATAGTGGTGCGCCGTTGTCAACGTTAGCGTTTGTTGAAAGTGGTATGAATATTCGTCATGCTAATTTGATCAAAGCTTTTGCCGAGTTTTTACAGCCACCAAATATTGGCATCTATGATGTAACCGCGATGTGTACTGCAGACGGTATTATTACATTAAAATGGCTAAGCTATTTTTTAGTAGACTGTATTAAGTATCAGCAAGGTGTAAGCAATAGTTTTGTGCATAATGAATCTTTAGTGGCAGTACAACAGGTTGCTACACAGGTTCCGAGTGCTTTGTTACTTGAGCAATCAAGAAAAATTAATGCGCTATACCGTAAACTAGAGCAGCATACAGGGTTGAATATTGAGCTGTTAGTTGTAGAGTGGCTAACTGGTTTTATTCAAGATTAAGCGTAGTATTGAGCTTTGTATTGATAGTCATATTCAGAGATAAAAGAGGAATGCCCGTGTTAGTTGATTCACATTGTCATCTCGACAAACTTGATTACGATAAGTTACATACAGGGATTGATGATGTACTTAATAAAGCCAAAGAAAGAGGTGTAGAGTACTTTCTTTCTGTTGGTGTAACGTTGGCCGCTTTTCCTAAAATGATGGAAATGATCGCCCCTTACGAAAATGTTTTTGCTTCTTGTGGTATCCACCCTTTAGATGTTGAGTCTGGCTATAACTACGAACAGTTTAAGGCTTTTGCGCAACATGAAAGAGTCGTGGCTATTGGTGAAACGGGGTTAGATTACCATTACCAACCTGATACGGCAGAGCTTCAACAAGAGATGTTTCGCCAACAGGTTCGCGTCGCGGTTGAATTGAATAAGCCACTTATCATCCATACACGTATGGCACGTGAAGATACAATGCGTATTCTTCGCGAAGAAGGGGCTGAAAAGTGTGGCGGTGTTTTACACTGTTTCACTGAATCGCTTGAAATGGCTTTAGATGCGATTGAACTTGGTTTTTATATTTCGATTTCAGGGATTGTAACATTCAATACAGCCAGCGATCTGAAAAATGTGGTGAGCCAATTACCATTGGATCGTTTGTTAGTCGAAACAGATTCACCGTTCCTTGCGCCAATTCCATACCGAGGAAAGCAAAATCAGCCTGCTTATACACGTGAAGTTGCTCAATACATTGCGTTGCTAAAAGGCGTTTCCGTTGAAGAGGTTGAACAAGCCACTACTGAAAATTTCTTTACGCTATTTTCTTTAGCAAAGAAATAATACTGACGATATTGATTGTAAAAAAGAGAAGCTGTTGCTTCTCTTTTTTTTGGGTGGAAGTGTAGGCGAGGCTAAATATATATAAATCGTTAATTTTAATTATTACAAAAGTAACAAAAGTAACTGAGCCTATATATTCAGCATAAAATGAAATTAATATTGTTTGTACTGATATAAATAAGTGGGGTATTTTCTGTATTGTTAAATATCACAGATCTTTTAATGATGACTATTGGTTAAAATATTGTATCGATCCAGTTTTAAATTTGTCATTTAAACTTAATAAAAAGTGATTTTTCATCTTTATTATCAGCGGTTTATTGCTTTTTCATTAATTAATGTGATCAATGTTCTATATTTTTGATGTTATTTACGTATATTCTAGCGAAATCGGTCAAAAACGCGCAATATTAATATTGGGGGTAATGCTTTCAGGGAATGCTTTAATCAATTTATCATTAGGTGATGTTAAAGATAAATTAATTAAAGTAGACAGCATTTTATATTAAATCCTAATTATACTAATCAAATTAATGAGTTATCAAAGATGTTTCTGTGAGTGTCAATGGCATTCTGCAGTTATGCATTTAGATATATAAAGGGTAAATAATTATGTCGAATGGCAATAAGTCTTCAGCTGAGAAGATCCTTGAAGGGGTTGGCGGAGCAGGAAATATAAAATTCTTCACTTGCTGTGCAACGCGCTTACGTTTTGAATTAAATGATAATTCTATTGTTGATAAAGCAGCATTAGATGCCATTCCTGAAGTAATGGGGTGTATTCCTCAAAGCGGTGAACGCTACCAAATTGTTGTCGGTGGTGGTGTTGCGACTATGCATAGTGCAATACAGCAACTGATTGATCAAGCGGGTAGCGGCACAACAAACACGAATGAAGCGAAAGCTGATAATGCATCAAATGATGATATCAAAGCTTCTATGCGATCTAGTGGTGTACGTGGGAAAGTCGCGTGGGTTGATGGCTTTTTTGAATACCTTTCAGATTCGTTCCGTCCAATTTTAGGTATTTTATTAGGTGCGTCGTTAATTATTGCGCTTTGTGCAGTATTAGATGCTCTTCATATTGTTGATTTTAGGGGTGATAAGGCTGCTGGTTGGGTTTTTGTTGACTCAATGTGGCACTCAGTATTTTACTTCTTGCCGATTATGGTTGCTTATAACGCCTCTAAAAAACTGAAGGTTGATCCTTGGTTGGGTGCTGCAATCATGGGCGCTCTAATGACGCCTGATTTTCAAAAACTAACCTCACTTGCATCAACAACATCGATTAAAGATACGACCTTAGGGACTGTTTCTCATGTTGCTCATGTGTTTGGTTTACCAATGCAGCTTAATGATTACTCTGGTAATGTGTTCGTACCGTTAATCATGGTCGCTATTCTGGCCTTAGTGTATCGTTTTTTAAAGAAAATCATTCCTGATAACCTACACATGGTGTTTGTGCCTTTCCTTTCTTTGATCATCATGGTTCCGCTAACAGCGTTCTTGATTGGTCCATTAGGCGTATGGATTGGTACGTATTTAGGTATTGGTTTAGCGTGGTTAAATACGCATGCACCATTTGTGTTCGCGATTCTAATTCCATTACTGTACCCATTCCTTGTACCGTTAGGTCTTCACTGGCCTCTTAACGCCTTAATGTTGATGAATATTCAAACATTAGGTTATGACTTCATTCAAGGCCCTATGGGTGTTTGGAACTTTGCATGTTTCGGTGCAACAGCGGGTGTACTATTAATTTCACTACGTGAGAAAGATAAAACCATGCGCCAAACAGCTTCTGGTGCGTTAGCTGCGGGTTTATTCGGTGGTATTTCTGAACCTTCACTATACGGTATCCACTTACGCTTTAAGAAAGTATACCCACGTTTACTTGCAGGCTGTTTAGCTGGTGGTGTTACGCTAGCCATTCTTAGTTCTATGTATGGAAGTGTTAAAACTCAAGCATTTGCATTTACATCGCTACTGACTATTCCTGTATTCCACCCAATGTGGATATATGCAGTATCTATTGCTGTTGCCTTCGTTGTGCCAATGCTACTTATTTTCTTCTTTGACTATCGTACAGCAGAAGAGAAAGTGGCTCATAAAGAATAAGTTTAAGCTTATTCGCTGAAAGCTCATAATCCCGTAACAAAAGTTACGGGATTTTTTTGTCTTAACCGTTTTGAAATAACTGGTTATGATACGGTGTTATTTCATTTAAATTTAAATTTGTTACAACGACCTGCATTTGAAATCGCTTAGCTATAGAGTGGGCAGCATATCAAAAACAAGAACCTCTCTAGTATCAACAACACTGGTATTTTTCTCATTTACATCACTTTTAATAAAAAGAATTATTTATTCTTATTTTTAATTTATAAATTATTATATGGCGCTGTTTTAATTAGAATATAGATATGAAAGACTCAATCCATATTAACTTACTCTAACGATAAATAGTTTTATTAACTTAACGAATGTTACATTGGTTACATAAGTTACTTTTTAGAGATTTATTTATTAATTTTAATAGGTTTCATTATTTTTAAGTTGTTTGTTATCAATTACTTGCGTGTTTGTTTCTGCTTTTTGATATATTTGTTTCGATGTGATCCCCATTATATATTCTGAATCTTTCATCACTATCTATTAGTAAATATGACAATCATCAAGTTATATTAATTATCGAAATTTATACTTACTGCCGAAATAACAAGGAATGAATACTAACATTATGACTACGGGGGTATGTCGTTAGTGTTTATGTTATTTCAGGTAAATATAGTACTCAGGAGCTAAATGTTCACTATCACAATCAATTACCTCGGTAATTTGAGCTTGTCTCGTGTGAGTGTTCATTACTACGCTTATTGAAGTAATAAAAATAATGGTTACAAAGACAAACAAAGTCTTAATTATTTTTGATACAAGTTTAGATCCCATATCGAGGAGATAAGGTAATGAAAGCCTTCTTTAGTAAACTATCGCAAGCTGTGATGCTGCCGATAGCGCTACTACCAGCTGCAGGTATTATGCTAGGTCTTGGTGGTAGTTTTACCAACCAGAGTATGATTGATGCATACAATATTGGTATTTTGCAAGACGGAACACTTTTAAATAGTTTTCTACAGGTTATGACCGCTGCAGGCGGTATCGTTTTTGCAAATTTACCTTTAATGTTCGCGCTTGCGATTGCTATCGGTTTTGCTCGTGCTGAAAAAGGCGCAGCGGCATTAGCAGCAACGATTTCTTACTTAGTAATGAATGTTGCGATTGCGAAAACGCTATCTGTTGCTGGCATGGTTGATACAACAAATAACACTGTAATCCTAATGGGCAACCATTATGCGGGGGTGTTAGCTGATGTGTTAGGTATTCACAACACACTAAGTATGGGTGTATTCGGTGGCCTTATCGCTGGTGGTATTACCGTTGTTCTTCATAACAAATACCATGATGTTAAGCTTCCTGAGTTCTTAGGTTTCTTTGGTGGTGCACGTTTCGTTCCTATCGTTAGTGCGTTCTCTGCATTATTCTACGGTATTGCGCTTGTATTCATTTGGCCTTACATCGGTGCAGCATTTGGTTCTATCGGGGCAACATTAGGTGAAATGACGGCATCTGGTCACGGTTATATTGCTTCTTTCATCTTCGGAATTATTGAACGTGCGCTTATCCCTGTTGGTCTACACCACGTATTCTATCTTCCTTTATGGCAGACAGAGATTGGCGGTACTGCTGAAATTGCGGGTCATGTTTATAAAGGGACACAAAATATCTTCTTTGGCTCTTTAGCTAACGGTGATTACTCTCAATTCTCTTCCACTAACTTCATGACAGGTAAATTCCCATTCATGATGTTTGGTCTACCTGCAGCTGCATACGCAATGTACACATTGGCAGATAAAGAGAATAAGAAAGAAGTTGGTGGTCTATTGTTCTCTGTTGCGCTAACAGCGTTCCTAACAGGTATTACAGAGCCGATTGAATTTACATTCCTATTCTTATCTGCACCGCTTTACTACTTTATTCACGTGCCACTAGCAGGTCTATCATTCATGATTATGGACTTACTAAACGTGAAAGTTGGTATGACGTTCAGTGGTGGTTTTATTGACTTCGCACTATTCGGTATGCTTCCTGGCCTAACCGGAACTGAAAACCACTGGTACTACATTCCACTACTAGGGTTAATTTATGGTCCTGTATACTTCTTGTTATTCCGCTGGTTTATTCTGAAGTTTGATATCAAGACACCGGGTCGTAAAGGAAGCGCTGTTGCGGTTGTACGTAAGAAAGATTACCAAGCAGCAAAAGCGAGTGGTTCTGATGACAGCCAAATCGATGAAATGATTGAAGCATTAGGTGGTAAAGACAACATTGTTGATGTTGATGCATGTATTACACGTCTACGTATCACTGTTAAAGACGGTGAGCTTGTTAAAGATAATAAATACTGGACTGAGAACTTAGGTGCTAAAGGTTTAGTAAAAGTCGGTGGTACGGGTATCCAAGCTATCTACGGTGCGCAAGCGGCTGGATTTAAAGCTCAAATCAATTCAAAACTTGGTAAATAATTAGGCAATGAGCAGCTTTTCATTGAAATACAGACGTGTCGGTACATTTATGATTGATATGGCTATCGTGCAGATGTTTGCAATGATCGTCAAAGATATCTTCCTTGGTATGGTTGGTTATATTACCAATGGTGCAGGAGTATCGTTATCATTTAACGATACGATGGCGCTACCAGTATTGTTACTGTTAATTATCGGCATCATGGCTTTATTTATTGGTGTCTTTATGGGGTATCACTGGTTGTGTTATCGGTTACTCGGCACTTCACTATCACGTGCTTTGTTAAGTGTGAAAGTGATATCTAGCGATGATGAGCTGCTGACAAAGCAACGTTATTTAAAGCGTGAGTTTGATAAGATTTATCTATGTATTGCCACATTAGGGTTATACCCCCTCTATGCTGGTGTGCAATATCTTACGTTTACCAATCCACCTTGGCATGACAAAAAAAATCATACAACAGTGGTAGAACGATAAATAAAAACCGCAGTGAAAACTGCGGTTTTTTTATCACTTCTTTTTATCACAGTTATAGCGATAAGAAGAATAAAATGAAAACGGGGACTAACAGGCTAAGAATAAAACCACTGACAATGGCGATCGGTACACAGCGTACTCCTCCTGTACTTTGAATTACAGGTAGGGTGAAATCCATAGCCGTTGCCCCAGCATAACCAATAGCTGTATTGGGATAACGGTGGATAAGTAACGGGATTAATATTAGCGCAAGTATTTCTCGCAATAACTCGTTTAAAAATGCAGCGCCACCAAATACACTACCTAAGCCGTCGCCAATTAAAATACCCGCGAGAGAATACCAGCCAAAACCTGATGCCATAGCTAAGCCATGATTAAGTGGGATACCTAGAATAAGTGCTGCGATGATCCCGCCTAAAAAAGATGTGCTAATAATAACCGCAGCTATAATCATCCCTTTTTTATTGAGCACTATTTGTTTTAAGGTCATACCGCTATTACGTAATTGGATGCCAATAAAAAACAGTAATAGTAATAAAATAGCTTCACTAGCTTGATCAACCCATGATAAATCGACATTGAGTAATAGACCTACGATTAACCCTGCTGCAACAACAAAAACCAATTTAACCGATTCCATCATCATTTTTGCCATCGGTAAATGATGGTGTCCATCAATCGTTTGTGTTGGCCATAAACGGTCTAAAAAAGGGAGTGCAGCAAGGTTACATACACTGATTGAGATGAAAAATGTCATGGTGTAGATAAGGATTTGGTTTAAGTTTTGGCTGAGATTATCTAGCGCAGCTAAGCTTAATCCCATTAATGTCAAAATCACCAAGACTAAGCGGCTAGTTTGAGCATTAATAAAATCGAGGTGCTTCTTATTATGAATAGGGATGAGGTAGCCAATAATAAGCGGCAAAAAGATAAGTAAAATCCCAGACAACATATTAGTCCTTAAATATATTCAGAGGGTTAGTGATTTATTTGCTAGAGGATTTGGTTAAATGACACAAAGTAACCAGCAATAATGAATTCATTTATTTATATTTTTAACAGAAAGTTAATGTAGCACAGCGATAAAGAAGGAGTATATAGGCAAGTGGGGGCTTATAGATGGGTGTTTCCCCTTCTTTTTAAGTAAGAAAAAAGAAGGGGATTAGGTCAGAATCCACTTTCACGAACGATGTTTTTCACTCGTTGATTAAATTCGTGAGCGGGTAAGTTAGTCAATTCATACATGACTTCAGCTCCTACAAGGTCGAGCTCAACATCATTTTCGTCGATAGCATCATCGTTATTTTTAAACAACAATAAGTGGTGTGCCATACGAGCGATATCAAGATAACTTAACGTATCGTTATTGTTTCCATAAGGCTGTCGTTTATTAGAGGCGATTTCAAGATAATCATTATCAAATCCCCACTCTTTTAATACGATCAAACTTGTTTTCATACAGGTTTCTTTGAAAATATATTTGGCAATATCGATATCGAGGTAATTATCGTTTTCAATATAATTTAGATATTCGTAGATTAAACTAAAGACGCCAATATCAGCCAGTAAGCCTGTTAATAGAGCTTTTTCTGGTTCTATTTTTAAAGGTTTTTCACTGTGTTTTATTAAGCTTTGACAAATCAGAGCCATCGTACCTGCAAATTGACGTGAGCGAATCGCACTTTGACTGAGCAGCTGATTACACGCGAGGTTTTCAGTTTTTACGTTTCGTAATTCAGCAACTGCTTGCGCGGTGGCGATATCACGTACCCGCAACAACCCAAGACGAGAGACCGCAGTTAGAAGATCGTTACAGACAACATTACGGCGGTTAAATATTACCGTATTAGAGGTTCGAATAATCGTTGCGGTTAAGGCGGGATCATCAAGTAGTAAATCAGCCACGTCATGAATGGTGCTTTCGTCATCATTACATAATTGATGTAGCTTCATTAACACATCAGGTATAGGAGGAAGCTCCAGCTTATTTTGCTGCGCAGATTGTTTTACTAAGTTGCAAAACTCAGATTCCAACGCTTTTATTTGATGATCACGGCTATGTTTTAACCAAAAAAAAGATAAATGCGACATGTAAAACTAATCTTATAAAATAATAATCAAATTCTATCGTTTCATGGCGTTATCGAGTAGTTTGTCACGTAATTTATTTGAAGTGAGTAGGCTATAAAATTAAAAATAAATGATGTTAATCCCACTAATGGTTTAAATTTTTATCTTGAAGTAATTTTATTAAAAAACGAATGGCCAGATTGGGCGTTTTTTGATGAATCAGCATTTGCTTATATTTTACTTCTATCGGTAGTACTTCTAACCAACGTTGACAGACCCACGTCATATCATCAAACAATGGGGCAGGATATAAATCGCCCATTTCTGGTTGAGAAGAATAAAGTTGCTTTAATCGATGGGCTAAACACTGGTTACTCGTTGTCGTCTGAGAGGGAGGCCAAGTGTTAAAGGGCATACATTCGGCAATTAAAAGTTTATCATCATCAATCTTAATTTTTTCTATTTTTAGAAGATCGATACCTTCTACCGTAATACCCAATAAATCGCCCTCGAGTAGGTTGAAGTCTATGATCTTAACGTGAGTACTTAATGCAGGAACATCTTTAACTTCGCTGTGCTCACGTTCGCTATCTATCATTGCCATTACAAACCCTTTTTTAGAAATAAGGGCTTCTTTCACCATACGAATATGACGAGCTTGTGCAATTTTCAGTTGAGTTCTTCCATTGGGAAGAATGTGGTTTGCATATGGGAACAATGGAATTTTTTTCATAGCTCCAGCGTATACTCTTTTTACTGTAATTATCTTAAAGATAGTCGGCACTGATAATAATGATGATAGATATGCAATTCATTATTGATTCTTGCGTGATAAATGCTGCAAATCTAGTTTGATTACATTAATTTGCGACAAAAAATATGCGAGTAATCTCATCTTTGACTGCTGCTTATTTAATCTATAACACTTAAGAGCATACAATTGCTTTGTCGAATAATTAACAATCTAATCTATTGTTTGGCTAGGTTATTTGACGTGTTTGGAATAATTGATTATTACCGCATTATGGAGAATTAGTTGTGACATCACCAAAGGAAGATTATTTAAATTATTTAAACAAATTTGGAGAACAAGAAAAGCGGTCCATGTTTGGTGGAACCGGAGTATTTATAGACGGTGCGATGTTTGCGATTGTTACACCAGCTTCTATGTATATTCGAGGTGGCGAGAAACTGGATCCAGAGTTAATAAAATTAGGTTGTGCGAAATTTAAACATATAAAGAAAAGCAAAACGGCAACAGTTAATTATTACGAAATAAGAGATCTTTTAGAAAAAGATCCGCAGGTTTGTAATCAATTAGTAGCTAAATCGATTGAGTTTTCATGTAAAGATAAGGCATTTAAACAGTCTGGTGCGAATAAACGTTTACGTGATCTACCCAATATGCGATTAACGCTTGAAAGAATGGTAAAACGAACGGGTGTATTAGATGTACCTACTTTTCTTGAGTTGGGGGCTGTTAATGTTTATCGCAAAGTATGCGAACACCATGGAGAAGAAGTCAATCGTAATTTGTTATGGATTTTTGCAGGTGCAGTCAAAGGATGTCACTGGCAATTATTAACTGACGAGTATAAATCAGGCTTGCTTGAGCAATACCGCAGTACAACTAATTAATTGACGCTATTCGGGGAGTAGCATTTATAGCTGAGCCCCGATCATTTTCTTGTTATGCTTGCTACTAGATTCTTAATGTGGCGGTATTATGCAACTTTCTAACCTTTCTGGTTCTGTACTTTCAGGTTTACACTGCTTTCTTATAGCAGCAGAACAAATGAGCTTCACACGTGCTGCTGAAGTTTTATTTTTAACTCAAAGTGCGGTTAGCCATAAAATCAAAAACCTTGAAGAAGCATTAGGCGTCCAGCTCTTTATTCGTCAGCCCCGCAAGCTCATCCTCACTGATGAAGGATTTCGTTTAAAACAAGTTCTAGCTGCTAACTTTGGCGATATTGCACACGAAATACGTGATTTGAAAAATGTTGAGCTAAGTGGCGATATAAATATTTCTGTACCGCCAACGTTTGCTCAAACGTGGTTATTACCCCGCTTAAAATCCTTTATAGATCTTTATCCCATGCTACGTATTCATTTACGAACCCGTAATGAACTTGTTGATTTTCAAACGGAAAGTTTTGATTGCGCCATTTATTTTGGTAAAGGGGAATATCAAGGTTTGCATTCGTGTAAATTAATGGATGAAGCGATGCAGCCAGTGTGTAGCCATGATTATGCTATCGCAAATGACCTTTATGATAACCCTGAAGGCTTAATGCAATGTTTATTGCTCCATGATGCCGCACCGTGGGCAAGGGCAGGGCGAAATGATGAATGGCAGCTATGGGCAGAGCAATATGGTACGAAATTACCTGAATCGGAATGTACATTTGATCGTTCTGATTTAGCTTTACAAGCGGCTGAGTGTGGGATTGGTGTTGCAATCGGGAGGCACTCATTTATTGCTGAAAGGTTAGTGGAAAAACGGCTAGTTACACCTTTTGATATGATGGCACCCTCACCTTTTAGTTATTATGTCGTGTGTCGACATAACATGCAAAATACCCCTAAAATAAAAGCTTTTAGTGATTGGCTATTCAGTGAGATTGGTTAAGATCCGCTGAATGTTATTTATTAAAATCAATTTGATAAATAAAAATGCCGCTAAATTTTTATATTTAGCGGCTTTATTTATTAATCTAGCACTTCATTTCCTGATACTTTACCTTGATCAAAATCAGACAGATTTTGCAGCGTAGTTTCAGCAATATTGCCCAAAGCTTCTTCTGTTAAAAAGGCTTGGTGTCCAGTGAAAAGTACGTTGTGACAGGATGATAAACGACGGAATACATCATCTTGGATCACATCATTAGACTTATCTTGGAAGAACAAATCCTTTTCATTTTCATATACATCGACACCTAATGCACCGATACGTTGTGATTTTAACGCTTCAATAGCATCACTCGATTTAATTAAACCACCACGGCTGGTGTTAATGATCATTACACCATCTTTCATTTTGTCAAAGGCGTGTTGATTTAACATATGATAGTTTTCCTTCGACATCGGACAGTGCAGAGTAATAACATCCGATAAACGATAGATTTCATCAAGGCTAGTATAAGTTACCCCTAATTCAATCGCAGCAGGATTTGGGTATGGGTCAAAGGCAAGAATATTCATGCCAAACCCTTTTAAAATACGAATTGTCGCTAAGCCAATTTTACCCGTACCCACAACACCAACGGTTTTACCGTGGAAGTTATAGCCAGTTAGGCCATCAAGCGAGAAATTTGCATCACGCGTGCGTTGGTAAGCACGATGAATATGGCGATTCAGGCTCAACATTAAGCCTAAGGTATGCTCTGCAATAGACTCGGGTGAATAAGCAGGAACACGTACAATTTGTAGCCCTAACTTTTTGGCTTCCTCTAAATCAACAAGATCGTAGCCGGCACAGCGCATTGCAATGACTTTAACCCCTTGCTTGGCTAAACACTTTAAGACAGGCGCACTAAGATCATCATTAACAAATGCACAAACGGCATCAAACCCTTCACCCATTTTCGCTGTTTGTAGATTCAGCGGGAAATCGAAGTAAGTAATATCATGATTAAAGGATTTGTTTACTTTAGAAAAAGATTCTTGGTCGTACTTTTTTGAGCTAAATAGAGCTATTTTCATAAGACTAAATTACCTTATTTATTCATTGTTATATTCTGTACTGTCAATACCATATCAAAATACTCTGGTATTGATAGAGAAAGTATTAAAAATAGACATTGCAAACTTGATCTGATTTCTTCGTTATCAGTGAGTTCTAGTTGACGTCAGGCCTTTAAAAAGTTGATGATATAGTCATATATTTGCACTTAAATTTATTAATCAGGATTCAATATGTTGTTGAAGAACGTTGTAGCAGGAGCGGGTGCGGTTGCCGTGATCCTTTGTTGGCCATTAGCCACAGGACAAATAGGTCAAAGTTTATACATGGGGGCCATTAAAAATTATCACAGCCCTTATATGACCATTACGAATCAAAGTTTTGAGCGCGGTTATCTTTCTTCTGATGCAGTTTCTCGTATTGAATTAAAAGATACCTTAAAAACAACATTTGAAGAGGAAGGCTTACCAACAACGTGGTTAGTTAAGCATCATATTAAAAACGGATTTTTAGGTGTTAAGTCGAGCAGTGAATTAGATATTGATAAACAAGTCGCACCATTAATTAGTAGTATTTGGGGTGAAAATATTCAACCGATCACTTTAGTGACCGATTCCTCTTTGACGGGAAATACCGATTTTACGATGACGATTAATCCGATTAATTATAATCAGTCGGGTGCGTTTGTTAAAAGCCAAGCTTTTGTTTTAACGGGTAGTGCAAATGCTGATGGCGCAGGTGATTTCAACTATACGTTACCCTCTTTAAATGTGAAAACAGATAGTGGCGAAACCATGCAAGTGAATGGCTTTGAAGGTCAAGGTAGTGGTCAAATGCAGGGTAATTTCTGGATTGGTGATCAGACATTCAATTTAGGCAAAGCAAATTTCGCATCGGCAGATAATCAGCATCATGTTGAGTTAGAAGGCATGAGTGTGATGATGAAAAATGCGTTAAGTCAGCCGAAAGACGAAAAAACACCGACAGATGAAACACAGCAAGTAACGAATACGAATAATATTTCAATTAAGAAAATTGTGACCCTTGATGGTCAGCAATATACAGATTTCAATTTTGCACTGGCATTAAAAGATCTTAACTATAAAGCGATTAGCCGTTTAGCAGTTATGGAAGAGGCTACAACGGCAGAGCAGCAACAAGCGCAGATGCAAGATGCAATGCTTGCTCTAGATTTATTAGTCGCTAAAGGTGCCACTGTTGATTTATCTGATCTCAGCATGATGACAGAGCAAGGCAAAGTGAATGCATCTCTTTTACTTGAGCTCAAACCGGGCTTGGCTCGTGCGTCTGAAAACTTAGCGGCATTACCAAATAAGTTAGCGGGTAATATTAATATCTCAATGCCAAAAGCTTTTGTGTCTAATGAACCACAGCTTGCAGCAAAAGTGCCAGAGCTACTGCAACAGAAGATCATTACAGAAGATCAAGATAGCTATAAGTTAACTGTGAAAGTGGAAGGTTCACAGCTTGTCTTTGGCTCAGGTTTGAAAATTCCGCTAGCAATGCTGTCTATGCTGATGATGCATTAATAATAAACATTTACTTAATGGAAAAGCGTCTCTAATTTAGAGGCGCTTTTTTGTATCAATGTATTAATTATGAGTCAAATACCCTTAACTGTTGATAAAAATACAAATTCTAATTTAGTAAATTTGAAGAAATAGACTTAACTGTAATAAGGGGCAGGTTTTTAGCTATCAATAATAACTACAAAGGCTTGTCAGGTTTACATACTCAAAGGTAATTTTGGGGGATACATGGAATCATTAAAAGTAAAAGATTATATGAACGTCCGCCCAGTGACATTCAGTGAATCAATGTCATTATCTGTAGCACTCGACAAGTTGCTGACAGCAAAGCAAATTGGTGGGCCTGTTATCAATGAATACAAGCAGGTTATCGGCTTTTTATCTGAACAAGATATGATCCATACATTATTGAAAGTGGGTTATCACTGCCAAGACTCTCATACTGTTAAAGATTGTATGCGAGATGATGTATTAACAGTATCGAGTGATGATTCGATTATTGAATTAGCACAAATTATGACGGGTCAAAAACCTAAGATTTATCCCGTGGTTGATAATGGGCAATTACTTGGCGTTATAACACGTCGTGATGTACTTACCGCGATCAGTACTCAAATAGGGGATAGCTTTAAACATCCGCTTTAATGCTATATATTTAAGTCTCAATTGATTATGTAAAGGCGCTAATTAGCGCCTTTATTTTTTTGGCTGTAAATAAGGATATTCGAGCCGTTTTATAAGATATAGAGGTTTTAGTGAAACAGCACTCATCAACAGAAGCACCAGAAAACCAACAAGCTAAATTTGTTACAGGTTCACCAATGCGTCATATTGTAGTGATGTCAGGAACTGGCGCAATCGGCTTGATGGCGCTGTTTTTGGTTGATTTATTAGATATGTTTTTCATTAGCCTATTGGGTGAAGTTGAACTGGCAGCGGCTATTGGTTTTGCTGGTACGTTAGTCTTCTTTTCTACCTCTATATCGATAGGTACATCAATTGCAGCTGGCGCACTTGTCTCGCGCGCTTTAGGCAAAAATGATCGAGAACAAGCCAAAAGCATGGCGACGAATGTCATGTTGTTTGCTGTCTTTATTAGTATTGTGATGGTTGCAGCTATGCTGTGGAATTTGCCTCTATTACTTGATGCGATTGGTGCAAAAGGACATGTTGCAGAGGCTGCTAGTCAATATTTGATTATTCTATTACCAAGCGCACCGTTAATGGCGGTATCTATGGCGGCAGGCGCTGCAATGCGTGGTGTGGGTGATGCTCGCCGTTCAATGATGGCAACGCTGATTGGTGGTGGTGTCAATGCAGTACTTGATCCTTTATTTATTTTTGGTTTTTCAATGGGGATGCAAGGGGCTGCGATATCTTCAGTTATTGCGCGCTTAGCTGTGACTATTTTCTCTTTATATGTTGTTATTTATAAACATAAATTATTAGCAAAACCTGATTTTTCTCAGTTTAAACTGGCGATGCCAACCATTGCTAAAATTGCGTTTCCTGCCATTTTAACCAATACCGCAACGCCTATTGGTAATGCGGTCGTTACCAGTAATATCGCGCAATTTGGCGAGAGCTTTGTGGCTGGTTATGCCGTTATCGGGCGTATTATGCCGGTTTGTTTTGCTTTAGTCTTTTCGTTATCAGGTGCCGTTGGCCCAATCATTGGGCAAAACTTTGGTGCTGAACGCTGGGATCGTATTCAACAAATTCTACGTGATGCAATGCTCTTTACAGCAGTGTATTGCGTTTTCGTGTCTATCGTTTTATGGCTAGGACAAAATCAGCTCATTGCTATCTTTAGTTTAACGGGAGATGCCGCAGAAATTGTTGGTGTGTTCTGTACCTTCATTGCTGTGACCTTTATTTTTAACGGGGCACTCTTTGTTGCCAATGCGGCATTCAATAACCTTAATCGTCCTACATGGTCAACAGCATTGAACATGGGGAAAGCAACAATAGGTACGATCCCTTTTGTGCTTATTGGAGGACATCTTGCCGGTGCGAGCGGGGTGTTAATCGGTCAAGCGGTTGGCTCTGTTGTTTTTGGTTTACTGGGTTTTTACTTGGTATTAAAACAAGTGAAGAAAATGGGCTTAGCGCATGAACATCAAGACGTGGCCGATAATGAAATATTAACGCCATCAGTACCAGTGACACCGTTCTGTTCATCCCGTACTTATATGGGAACTGAAGGGGTACTGGAAGAAGCACTGAATAGTGAACATCTTGACGATGATGTAAAGACTGAAAAAAACAAATAATAAACATGCTCTGAATCACGTCTTATTAGTATCTGTGATTCAGGGCATAGTTTACGTATCGTCTTGTTTGATTTAGGGCGATAAAACGTCGAATTTAACAACAGTATTTTCTGTAAGAAAACTTTAATTTCATCGCTTTATTGATCTAACGCGGTGAAATTAACCGATTAGCATTACAAAATAACCTTACTGATTAAGACACTAAACTTCATCTTTTATATTCGGCAAAAAAGATGATGGCGTAGTTATTGTTAAGGGAATAATGCTATATGCGTCAAAGTCTTCGTTACATCATACCGATTTTACTGCCTTTAATTATTT
The DNA here is from genome assembly GCF_002954615.1 of Photobacterium angustum. NCBI lineage: Bacteria > Pseudomonadati > Pseudomonadota > Gammaproteobacteria > Vibrionales > Vibrionaceae > Photobacterium > Photobacterium angustum. Next base: position 766,396 of record NZ_MSCJ01000001.1, read on the forward strand.
TATTGTTACCCGCTTCTGCGTTTCCTATTGAAGGGCTAACTGTTATTCAACAACGTGTTATTGCTATTTTTCTATTAGCAGCACTGTGCTGGGTACTCGAACCTATCCCGATCTATGCTACCTCTGTTGTGATCATTGTTTTAGAGCTGTTATTACTTTCAAATAAAGGCTTGTATCTATTCCGAATTGATCATGGTCAGCCACACTTTGGTGAGTTACTGGATTACAACGCCATTATGGCTACCTTTGCTAGCCCGATCATCATGTTGTTTTTAGGTGGGTTTTTCCTTGCTATGGCGGCAACTAAATACCGTTTAGATGTAAACTTAGCTCGAGTATTACTTAAGCCATTCGGCCACCAGCCTAAATATGTGATGTTTGGCTTAATGTTGATCACTGCTATTTTTTCAATGTTTATGTCAAACACTGCCACGACTGCGATGATGCTTTCGATTTTAGCGCCAGTCATTGCACTTTTTGGAGCGAAAGATCCGGGTAAAATTGCGTTCGCATTATGTGTGCCTGTTGCTGCCAATATTGGTGGTATTGGTACTCCAATTGGTACACCGCCAAATGCGATTGCACTTAAATATTTATCAGAAGATAACATGATCACTTTTGGCGAGTGGATGTTTTTTGGCGTGCCATTTGTTGCGGTTTTATTGGTTTTTTCCTGGTTATTAATTAATGCAATTTATCCAGCAAAACAGGAGAAAATTGAATTAACGATCCAAGGCAAGTTTCTTAAAACACCCAAAGCAATAACGGTTTACGTCACTTTTGCACTAACGATAGTACTTTGGTTAATGGGGTCAGTGCATGGTATGAACTCATATACAGTGGCGCTTATTCCGGTCGCTATTTTCTCGTTAACCGGCATTATCAATAAAGAAGATTTGAAAAAGATTTCTTGGGATGTGCTGTGGTTGGTTTCTGGTGGTATTGCGCTGGGTTTAGCGCTTGATAAAACGGGGCTGGCTCAACTGGTTGTTAATAGCATTCCGTTTGATAGCTTCTCACCGTACTTGGTGCTGGTGGGCGCGGCTATGTTGTGTTTAGTGATGGCAAACTTTATGTCTCACACAGCGACAGCAAACTTACTGATGCCAATTATGGCAGCACTGGGTATGTCTATGTCGTCGTTGGTACCACTTGGTGGTGAAGTAACATTAATTCTTGTTGTGACGTTTGCGGCCTCTTTGGGTATGTCACTACCAATTAGTACGCCGCCCAACGCATTAGCTCATGCAACAGGGCATGTTGAAAGTAATCAAATGGCAAAAGTAGGGGTGATTATTGGTGTCGTCGGTGTCGTACTTAGCTTTGCTATGATTTGGTTATTGCATGTGATTGACCACATTTAAGCATTAATGCTATCGCCTATAGACAAGGACACGTTCATGGTTCAACCAAAAGCCTTAAAGCGAATTATTGATACGTATTTTCGGGACTCTGCGCGTACGATGTCTGTTACATCAGGTACGCATGTGCTGCGCCAGAATGGCTATAACGACAAACTTTACTGGGTCAAAAGTGGTGAATTGTCGGGGTATCTTAAAAATAAAGAGAATGGTTTAAGTGCAAAAGTGTTTGTTGTCAAAGAAGGCATGTTCTTTGGCGTGCATAGCTTTTTTGCGCAAACATTAATGGCATCAACGACGGTGATCGCAGAAAAAGACAGTGAAATCGCTTGGATTGATTTGCTAACCCCAGTGGAAGATCCAGAAACGTATGGCTCTATGACTGAGCAGTTTATGCCTGTCATGGTTCATGAACTCGCGCGTCGACAAATGCTTACTGGTATGGAAGCGCTTGAAAAAGAAAAAGCACTGCAAAAGCTCTATGCGACAGAGCAGATGACAACTCTTGGACAACTTGCGGCGGGTATTGCGCATGAACTGAATAATGCGATAGGCGTACTCAGTAGCAAAATAGAAAATCTTCAAACCAATATTATTGATTCTATTTCAACAAGCAAACCCGAGATGCTTGAATTTATGCTCCAAGGAATTAACGTTGGGCAAACCACGGGATCGCAACAAGTGCGTGAACGGTCAAAGATATTAATCAAACAACATAATTTGACTCGTGAGCAAGCTAAAACGTTAGCGAAAGCTATTCCGCAAGGTGATGTTCCTAAGCAATGGTTCAGTCAGCTAGATGAAGCATTACGTTATTGGGATTATGGACGTGATTTACGCGACATGCGCTTAGCTGCCAAACATTCAGCCAGTATCGTCAAATCGGTAAAGCAATTAGGGGGCAGCGATCATGTGAGGCAAAACGATGTTGATATCAATGAGACCTTGCACAAATCTTTAGCCTTACTACAAAGCAATTTACGTCCTGTTGAAGTGGTATTACGCCCCGCAGTCTTACCACTGATTAATGCGAGTTCGACCGAGTTAGTACAGGTATGGATTAATCTTATTAAAAATGCCTGTGATGCAATGGAGAATACGGCATCCCCGAAAATTGAAATTGTGACTCGACATGTAAAGAATAAAATCTTGGTCACTATTACTAATAATGGGCCGATGATTGATGAGCCGACACGGCGCAAAATATTTCAACCCAATTTTACGACCAAAAAAGGTGGGTTATCGTTTGGCTTAGGTTTGGGCTTATCAATTGTACAACGGATCATACAAAGTTATGACGGTACGGTCGTGGTTAAAAGTGATGAAGAACGCACCACGTTTAGGATCAAGTTGCCGACACTCTAAGGGATGAGTTATGGAAAAAATAGTCGTTATCTGTGTTGATGATCAACCAGAAGTATTGAATGCGGTATTAAAAGATCTATCACCATTACAATCAGCTTTTATTATAGAAGAGTGTGATTCAGGTGATGAAGCTTTGGCTGTGATGGATGAGTTAGATGCTGAAGGGCATTATATTGGTGTCGTTATTTCAGATCATATAATGCCGGGTAAAAATGGCGTAGAGCTACTGACTGATGTGACCAACGATAGCCGTTATATCAAAACTAAAAAAGTATTACTGACAGGGCAAGCTACTCACCAAGATACGATTACTGCGATTAATCAAGCGCGTATTGAAAGCTACTTTGAAAAGCCGTGGGATGCAGACACGTTGGTTAATTGCGTTAGAACATTGCTTACGGAATACATTTTCGATATGGGGTTCGATTATCAAGCGTGGGGTGAGGTGTTAGACAACACAACGGTATTACGTCGATTACGTTAGATACGAATAGTAAAAATTGACTGCAAAAGCCAAACGATAAAAGTTTGGCTTTTTTTATTGACCTTGGACATTACTCCAAGGTTTATATTAGCTACAGATAACCAAAGCACTCAAGGAGAACGATTATGTGTGCTCAATGTAATAATAAAAAACTGCATGTTCATGCTGCAAAACCAACAGCGGTAACAAAAGCGACAGTCACTGTTGAATCTTGTGAGTCAGCGGCGTGTTGTTCATCAACCCCTTCAGAGACTGTACAAAAACACACAGAAGGGTGTGGTGAATCTGATACCGACGGTCCTGCTTCCTGTTGCTCATCTAAAAGTGACAAAGTACTTAATGCAGCAAAATTATCAGCAATAGATGCCATCCATCCAAATAAAAAACAATCAACCTTTACAGTATCTTCTATTAGTCCGTCAGACACTGAAATAGCTTCTCAACACGCGTACGAAGAGTCTGAGAACCAGCATTTAGAACATGACGACTCAAGTCATTCATCTTCAGTAAAAAGTTGTTGTTCAAAGTCAACCTCATCAAAAGAACAAGATCAAGCGATTGAAGCGTTTTTAGCACAATCGGCTCATGGTCAAACATTTAGCTGGAAAGTGATTGGCATGGATTGTCCAAGCTGTGCGGCTAAATTGGAAAAATCAATTTCGAGTCTTACTCAAGTTGAAACGGCAAAAGTTATGTTTGCGACAGAAAAGCTCATCGTCAACATGCAAGCCAATCAGCAAGCCGATAATAATGAATTAAAAAAACAGATTGAAGATAAAGCACAGGCGACGGGTTTTACCCTCGTTTCTAATGCTGCTGCGGCTGAAGCGCTACCAAAAAAATCATTTATTCAAGAACACTTAGAAGTCCTTGTGATTGCGGCAATGATGATTGCCTCTTTCTTAATTGATAAAGTGTCACATTCATGGGGTTTAGCGGCATTTACTTTAACCACAATTGTTGGCTTAGTGCCGATTGTGAAAAAAGCTATTAGCTTAGGTAAATCAGGTTCACCATTCTCGATTGAAACTCTAATGAGTATTGCTGCCATTGGTGCATTGTATTTAGGGGAAACCGCAGAAGCGGCAATGGTGATTTTACTGTTTTTAATTGGTGAGCAATTAGAAGGGTATGCCGCATCACGTGCTCGAAGTGGTGTAAAAGCGTTAATGGACTTGGTGCCTGAAGACGCCAATGTCGTGTTGCCAAACGGTGAGAAGAAAAAAGTTCCAGCAAGCGAATTAAAACCTGGTGATGTGATTGAAGTTGTACCCGGCGAGCGTTTACCTGCTGATGGTCAAGTTTTAGATGTGGTTGCGAGTTTTGATGAAAGCGCACTAACAGGGGAATCTGTACCTGTTGAACGAACACCTGGCCAGAAAGTCATGGCTGGTAGCATGGCATCAGACAAAGTGGTTCGATTAACGATTGTGTCTGCGCAAGGTGAAAATGCGATCGACCGTATTCTTCATCTCATTGAAGATGCAGAATCACGCAAAGCACCGCTCGAACGTTTTATTGATAAATTCAGCCGCTGGTACACTCCAGCAATGATGCTACTAGCAACACTTGTTATCATTATTCCGCCGCTTGTATTTGGTCAATCATGGGATGAGTGGATTTATAAAGGTCTAGCGCTATTACTTATTGCCTGTCCTTGTGCACTTGTTATTTCAACGCCAGCAGCGATCACTTCAGGTTTAGCGGCAGCAGCGCGTCGCGGTGCATTAATCAAAGGTGGTGCAGCATTAGAACAGCTTGGTCATGTTGAAACTGTCGCGTTTGATAAAACCGGTACGCTAACGGAAGGTAAACCTGTAGTGACGGACTTAATTAGCTGGGATAACAATCCCGATCAATTATTACGTCAAGCAGCGGCTGTTGAATCCGGTTCGTTACACCCACTAGCAACAGCAGTGGTTAACCTTGCTCGAGAAAAATCATTACCTGTTGTTGAAGCTGAAAATCGTGAAGCATTAGCAGGCCGCGGTATTCAAGGTGTTACTGAAGGCGATAACTTTATGTTATGTGCTGCCGATCGCCTGCCTGAGCAAATTGTGTTGACTGGTAACCAGCAACAGCAAGCGTTAGATCTTGAAAGCGAAGGTAAAACGCTGGTGGTTGCCGTTCGTAATCAGCAAGCGATAGGTTTAGTTGCATGGCGTGATAATTTACGTAGTGATGCTTTAGAAGCGATCACTAAGCTGAAAAGCATTGGCGTGAATTCAGTGATGCTAACGGGTGACAACCCACGTGCAGCTGCTGCGATTGCTAAAGAAATTAATATTGATTTTCGTGCAGGACTATTGCCTGAAGACAAAGTGACAGAAGTTCGTAAGTTAAGTGAGCTACATTCTGTTGCCATGGTTGGTGATGGTATTAACGATGCGCCAGCAATGAAAACTGCAACAATTGGTGTCGCTATGGGCGGTGGTACAGATGTAGCACTAGAAACCGCTGATGCAGCAATTACCCATAACCGTGTTTCAGAACTGCCAGTGATGATTGAATTATCTCGTGCAACATTGAGCAATATTCGTCAAAACATCAGCTTAGCATTAGGTTTAAAAGCGGTATTCCTTGTCACAACCTTATTTGGTTTTACAGGGCTTTGGGTTGCAGTACTTGCAGACAGTGGCGCAACAGCGTTAGTAACACTGAATGCATTACGTTTATTACGCTTTAAACCGCAAAGCGAAAAGTAAAAACTAATTGCTCTGAGCATTAGTGATTAGTCTAAACGGCATGATACGAACAATGATGTATTGTTTGTCATGCCGTTTTTTTCGCTATGAGGCAGGAAAACAGAGTAAAGAGTACATGCGTGAGAAAACGATTTTTTGTGATTCCGGCAATAAGATATCGTTTACGTGTGATTCAAATCAGACTTTTGTGTAACAATTTTTTCAATTGCTTTTTGTTGATGTGACGATGCTCACTAAAAGTGGTTGAATCATTGGTTATTGTTACCACGTGTTTTTGATAGAGCATGTTGCAGTATGTTTGACTCTTTCTATCAAAAAATTGATTAAAATAGTAATAACTCATAAGAATCACTCTGAACCTACAACAGAGCTGTTTAAATTAAAGGGTAACATTATGTCTGATAATAAAGTCTTCCACTTAGGTGTTAATAAAGCTGATCTTAATGGTGCAGAATTAGCGATTATTCCCGGTGATCCAGCACGTGTTGAGAAAATTGCAAACTTAATGGATAACCCTGAGTTTTTAGCAAGCTCTCGTGAGTACACTGTATTTCGCGCTAAATTAGACGGTAAATCAGTGGTTGTGTGTTCAACGGGTATCGGTGGTCCATCAACCTCTATTGCTGTTGAAGAATTAGCACAGTTAGGGGTAACAACTTTCCTTCGTGTAGGTACTACAGGTGCAATTCAGCCTAACATTAACCCTGGCGATATGATTGTAACGACAGGCTCAGTACGTTTAGATGGTGCAAGTCTGCATTTCGCACCAATGGAATTCCCAGCTGTTGCTGATTTTGGTGTTGCAACGGCAATGAAGCAAGCATGTGATGACGAGCATGCTGTAGTACACACGGGTGTAACAGCATCAAGTGATACGTTCTACCCAGGTCAAGAGCGTTACGATACATTCTCAGGTCGCGTAGTTCGTCGTTTCCAAGGCTCAATGAAAGAGTGGCAAGAAATGGGCGTGCTTAACTTTGAAATGGAATCAGCAACGTTATTAACCATGTGTGCAAGCTCTGGTTTACGTGCAGGTTGTGTAGCAGGTGTTATTATTAACCGTACACAAAAAGAGATCCCAGATCACGCAACGCTAAAAGAAACAGAAGCGAAATCAATTAAGATCGTGGTAGAAGCTGCACGTAAAATGTTAGCTGAATAAGATTTAAGTCTTAAAGTGTTATATTAGAAAGCCGCTCTTAGGAGCGGCTTTTTTTATAAATATAAAAACGTTTAGTTACAAAATAAGTTAATAAAGTATTAGATTATTATTATAAAATAAATCATTAAAATTTAATGGTTTTTACTTTATATGAATGACAATTTTAGAATAATGATCTTGATATTATTATGTAGTATATCTTTTTATTCGGGTGTTTATTCTAGTTCTACTGATTTTAAGCTTTGGGGCTTTTTTGTTGATATAGGAACATTATTGTCAGGATTTGGTTCTATTGGAGCTGTATATTTAGGTATACAAGTTATGAATGTTTGGAAAAAACAGATAACTCATACTAAATTATTTGAACAAGATTGTAGCTTTCTTGTAGAATTTAAAAGCTTTCACAGTGCAATGTGTCTTTTTACTTATTCGATATATGATCATACAGACAGCATTCATAATCAGGCATCATATTATATAAATAATAAAATTTATGAAAATGGAGAAACGGTAAGAGATTATATTGAACCGCTTATTAAAGAGCTTGAAGATATAGAAATAGATTTTAAAGAATCAGGTATATATAAATATAATAAATATTTTTCTAATTATTTTAATAGTGAATTTATTTTTAAATATAATCAAGAATCTCCATTTAATGATATTAATAAAAATAACCTTCTTATTGAATATTGGAAGATCATTTATGACTATCAGAAAAGCTTTAATATTTTAATTAAATGTTCATTGTTAAATAATGATTTTGATAGGATTAAAATGCATAGCTCTTTTTATGGTAAAAAAATATATATTAAAGAGATAAAGGAATTACAAAAAGAATTAGATAGTAAAGGAAAAGAGATTATCAATCATTATCATAAGAAATGGTTGATAGAATAGTTATATTTTTATTAAAGCCGCTCTTAGGAGCGGCTTTTTTATTTTCAATAATACTGTCATGAATAAAAAGGTTTAAATAAAATAGGTTTGTGACATGACCAGTACATTACTTTTAGATTAAACGGCAAAGTCTAGGGAAATATAAAAAGTATCAAGTTGCGACATATTACGTGTTTTCCAAACACTTCTTGTATCATGAACTCTGTAACCCAATTCAGTATTAAAGTTCTTATTGATTCGATAATTAATCCCTGTTTGTGCGCCTAAAATAAGATCATCTTTGTTCGATTCTGCAATTTGGACTCCCGTACTCGCACCAATAAATCCTCGCCAATCTCCACTCTTTGTAAAGGGTACTAAGTAGTCATAAGAAGCGACAAAGTTGTAGAGTTCCTTTTTTATTTCTAGGTAGCTATAGAGCCGATGATTATCGTTAATATTAGCGCCGACCCTTACACTTGGATTAAAGTTCCAACCATCGTTGATACTACTGACACCGTCATTGATACCGACACCAATAAATGCTTGTGGCTCTGAGGCCTGGGCAGACATACTGGCAAATAAGCTAAATAATACAGGTACTAATTTTAATTTCATTTATCCTCCAAATTGTTTCGTGGACAATACATTATTCTCTAAAGGGATGTTGGAGGTTTCTGTAAGATAATGTTAATGCGATTAATTTCAGAACAGCATTTAGATTGTTTAACTACTTGTTATTTCAGGTAACCTTGTAGTCTTTTGTAATCGTTAGCTTTTATCGTGTTATCTGTATTTATTCGGTAGTATTAAATATTCGTTTGACCTCAATCTAACTTGAGGTTTTATCCTTGCATTATATCAATCTCGTTGGTGACGAAATTACAGGAAATTAAAGCAAGGAGAAAACAATGGAACAGTTTATTGATAAAGGAATTTTAGCGTTAGCCAATGTGGTGGAAGTTGACAGTACCGCATGGTTTCAAGGGCATACGGGGGCAGCATTATTGGCAGGTGATGCATTACTTAATGGCGGAGCACTCAACAATGTATCTAAAAAGAGTGTACAAGCAATGTTAGTGCAGTTTACCGATGATAATCAGCATTTAATGAATCCATTATCCAATAGCCCTGAAACAACCGATTATAGTGAGGTTGTAAATGCCATAGCACTTAACGCGCAGCAATTATGTCATTCAGGCCATGGGATCATATATGGTGCATTATTTTTAAATGCTGTCGCCAATAATAACGTTGTTGTTACTGAGCGTATGGTTTCCAATATCGCCAAGCTAATTGTTAATTGTAAGGATGATAATTGGGGACGTTATTACGGCTTAGCTGACTATCGTCAATATCAGCCATCCAGTTTATTAAATAAAGGTGAGATAAATATTCAGCAACATTGTGTTATTGCCGTTGAGCGAAGTACACAAGATATTTACTATAATACCGATGAGCACTTTTTCGCTGGCGATAAACTTCATGGTATTACTCATGCTCACGCTATATTTTTACTCGATAAACTGGGCTATAAAGAATTAGCGCAACAAGCGGTACAACAATCGCTTATTCAGTTAGAGCTTAATGATCGCAAACCAGAATCAGGACTAAAAAAGGTAATACCACAACCTTTTGACTTATCAGATCCAAATATTTGGGGACATGATTTTAATGAGCACAAAATTAAGCTGGTACACAGTTATGTGGAATTATCGGCACAGAGTAATCAACCATTAGCGAAATTAGATAATTTATGGGGGGCTGTGGTGTAGTTTCATTGCTTTTACTTACACATTCCCCAACCACAATGTATTGGCGCAAATCTTGTTCAGAGCTATGATGTAATGCTTACTGATTAAAGAAAGGGATTGATTATGTTGTGGTTTTTAATGATTACGTTACCACTGATTTTGGTGGTAGCGCATGTGGTGTTACTGGCTACTAATCTTTATTCTTCAGTAAAACCTGCCTTGATTATTCCTGCCATTATTGTGGTGTACTGCGGTTATTCCATCATCAGTGTGTCAGATCGTGATGCATTACCTGCCATTATTTTAGCTGCATATTATTTAGTGTTAACCGTGTTTACTTTACGTCGTAGTTACTTGTGGTATAGCCGCCGTCATGCGTAAGTTAACAAACAATATTTTTTGAAACTCATCACGTTAGTCGTGTAATTGCTGTGTTAGGTTCAGGTAGCGCAATTTTTCCTTTCGATGTATTGGTGTGATGATGACAAATAAAAATGAACGACAGCTCAATGAACCATTGTTCTCTAACTTTATTCAAGGTTACTGGCGAATGGCTGAGTGGGGAATGACGGCGCAGCAGCGATTATCATTTATCAAGCAACATCTAGAACTGGGAGTTACATCTGTTGATCATGCGCCTGTTTATGGTGCATCAGCGTGTGAATCTTTATTTGGTGAAGCATTGCACTTACAGCCAAGTATTCGTGATGAATTAACGATTATTTCTAAATGCGGCATCGTTGGAGGTAAAGAGGTTAATGGTACGTCGCAAGTGGCGTATTACGATAGCCGAGCAAGCCATATTCTTGCTTCAGTCGAGGGGTCTTTACAGCGTTTAGGTATTGAGCAACTGGATGTATTGCTGATTCACCGTCCTGATCTATTAATGGATGCTGATGAGATCAATTGCGCTTTTGAGCAACTACATCAGACGGGAAAAGTGAAACATTTTGGGGTGTCGAATTTCTCAAAAGATGAATTTTCATTATTGCAATCTCGGGTAGAGTTTCCACTAATCACCAATCAAATCGAAATTAATCCATTACATACTGATGCGATTGAAGACGGTACATTGGCGCAGCTACAGCAGCATAGGGTAAGGCCTATGGCATGGTCATGTTTAGCGGGAGGCGATATCTATAACAGTACTTCAGAACAAGCTCATCGAGTGCGTGAAACATTGAATGTACTAAAACAAGAGCTCAATGCTGATTCTATTGATCAGGTGATTTATGCTTGGTTAATGCGGCTACCTACACGTCCCGCTTTGCTATTGGGTACAGGTAAAATTGAGCGCGTGAAGACTGCTGTTGCTGCCGAGCAGTTACAATTAACCCATGAACAATGGTATCGCTTGTTAGAGGCGTCTAAAGGGCATGGTGTGGCGTAACCGTGTTATAAAAAAAAGACCTCAATTGAGGTCTTTTTTAATAGTAACGTTACGCTTTAGGCTGGGTTATGAGAATGATGTTCACCACCCGCACCTTTTAACCATTCATGTAGATGGATGCGTAAGTCACCTAACTGATCTGGACCAATAATCGCGAGGCCTAAATCTTGCGCTCGAACTAGATCGTGATGACGGAGTGGTCGGAAACTGACTAGCATCGCACGTGCTTGTAAGCCACCTAATAAGTCACGTAGTGATTCCAGTTTGTAGAGTGTATCGTCACCATCATCACGCATACCTTTCGTCTTACATTCGATAATATGCAGCTTATTATTGACGATAGTTGCAACATCCAATTCATTACGTACCTCACGCTCACCAATCTTACGGTAAACCTGCACACCTAATGAGTGATCTTGAATTGTTGGTAGTTCGTTTTGAATAGCGCGAACAGTGCTATGGACAAGGTTCTCTAACCATTCCCCATTTGCAAAACGGCGAGCTTCTTCGTGTTTAAAAGTTAAAACGCCGTCATGGTATGTTGCTAAACCTGTTTCTTCTAGATCTGATAGCAATGTGCCTAGCTCTTTGTAGCCTTGCTGTTTATCACTAAGCTCAACATGAAGCACTTGTTCTTTACGACAAGTGGTCGCGAGGTAATTCAAGGTTGCTAGACCTGGACCTAATTCAAGCGCAGAACTTGCCCAACGTTGACCTAACTCCCAAAGCTGATCGTTAAGTGATTCAGGCATAGGATTATCAGAAAGCTCACAACGGGCACCGAATATAGTTAAGTAATCGGTAATTTGAATACGGTCTTGAACCTGTTGTTGTTCACAGTCAGCTGGGAACAACCAACACATTTCATCACTGAAAGGTTCGATAACATAAATTGGCCAGTGATAAGAGCGGAAAACTTCGTAAGCAGAAAGAAGACGGTGACGTAAACCACAACTTGCGTTAAACCAAACTTCGCACCCTGTTGCTTTAATATCTTCGGCGAGTTGATGAATCTCGCTTCTAATCAGCGTGATATTAATGCTGTCAGGGATCACAAAAAAATCAACATCTATGTTACGTGGAGTCAAAATAGAAGCTAGGCGGTCATACTGTTCTCGCTGAAGCTCAGTACCAATAAATATCATTTTTGTAGCCGGAACGGCTTCATCTAGCAAAGGGGTGATCAAACGGACAGGGTCCTGATCGATAATACCAACATGAATAATCATAATAATCCTTAATGCGCCAAATTTGTTATGGGGCATATTATGTCTGCGCATTAATTAATAAGAAGTGAACCAAAGAGTGTACGCAACACTTATTATTAAGATATATGAGGATATTTAGGGTGAAATTCAAGGTAAAAATGGTGAGGGATTTTATATTTCACTATTCGATACACAGAAATGAGAGATGAATTTCTCATTATTGAAAATTAACAGAAAACTGCTTTTAAAATGAACATAGCGCCACCTAAATAGGTAACGCTACTAAAAAAGAGAGTAATTAGTGTCCTGCTGGTGTTGGGAGCTGGGATGCTAATAACCAAATGGCTAAAACAAAGAAGATCAAACCCATAAACTTGTGTTGATTTGCACGGAATTTTTCACTTTTCAATAGTGATTTACCAAACGTACCAACAGTGGTGACTAGGAATAAATTAAACAATAAACCTAATACATTTAGTAATAAACCAAGCACTAACATTTGTTGCCCTGATGTTGCAGCAACGTGAGTCGAAACAAATTGAGGCAAGAATAGAACAAAGAAAATAAGTGCTTTTGGGTTAAGTAAATTAGTGAATACGGCACGACGGTATAGCGTCGCTGCCATTTTATTACTTTTAGCGAGCTCTTCTGGCGCATCGGCAGGTTGTGTTCGCATACAGTCCCATCCCATCTTTAATAGATATGCGCCACCAAGTAAGCGAAGAACTTGTAATGCTACAGGATTTACGGCAATTAAGGCTGAGACACCTAAAGCAGCCAAAATAGTTAATAAAATACCTGATGTTGCATTACCTAAACTTGCAAAAATACCTACCTTGCGACCGTAACTGAGGCTTGAGCTAGCAATCAGTAACATGTCTGGCCCTGGAATTAATAATAAAGCGATAACAGCTGTGAGGTAGAGAGGTAATACATTTAAATCAATCATGGTTCTTTAACTAAATAGAGCAAGGGAGTGTATTTTACCTACTGAATGGCATTAAATCATGCATTTTGATTCTTTATTGGTTTATGTTTCTGGTTTTTTGTTTAATTGTTAATGTTATGTTCTGTATTTTGGGTTTGAGTTTGGTGTTTGTTTGTGCTTTGAGGGCGAATAAACAAATACGTTACATTCTTATATTTAAGAGGCCTAGACGTGCCGAAATTTTTATCGCTGATTAATACTTAAGGCATCCTTTTTACTGAGGGGAAGGTACCGTGTTTAAGATTCATGTTGATCAAGCCATTGTCGTTGAACAAGTGAAAGGGCAGGTCTTTGTTCTTATGTCGTCGGGGGAATATTCTCCGGTCAAAGTAGGTGATGATCTTACTATAGGGACGATATTACTTTTTACTGATCGCAGCGAAGTGTTAGCGCATGTTGGTGGAACAGATATATGGCTTAATCAACATTGTAAGGCATGCCTTTCTGATAATAAATTAGTTCATTTACCCTTACCTGAATTGGATTTAGAGCCCAGTATTGCAGCCTTACAAGCCGCAATATTATCAGGTGAAGATCCGACGAAAATCCAAAAGGCAACAGCGGCTGGTATTGAGGATATTAGTTCATCAATTACTGATGGCTTAGTTATTCTTTATGATAATGATCAATTACTTGCAACCGCTGGTTTTGACACTGCATATAATCCAGAAATTAGACGACAAGACGATATCCCGCTTATTATTTTACCGCCAGACGGTGGTCAAATTTTTAATGATATTTACTTTATTGAAGGCGATCTTGTTCCTATTACCTACCCCGTTTCTGATAGTGGGAATGTTTCAGTTGAAGCTGCCACACTGCCTCTTGATAGCAACACGGTAGCATTCGATAGTTCACAAATAGATGGTTTACTCGCCACGATGAGTCGGGAATTATCATCTAACGATCGACCTATTATTTTCAATTACGATATAGAAACGAATCAAATCATTGGCCGTAGCGATCAAGGTATTGTTTTAACTATTGGATTAAGTGCTGAATTATTCAATGGTCGAGATGCTAATGTGATAATGACAGTGACACAGTTTCTTCCTTTAGATCATTTCTCAGGGGAATCTAACAGCGCACCAATTGTGATTAACGGAGAACAAATCCGATTATCACTTCCTGTTCAAATTGCAGATACCAACGGTAACCTAACTCAAGCCCCTGTTAATTTTGTAGCAGTGATTGAAGATGGCAAAATTCCTAGGTTAGGCATTGATAATGGCACTGAATTTACTGAACAAGACAGCGATATTAATACGCCACAAAGTGTCACTGGTGATATTCCTATTTTTATCGGAAGTGATGAAATTGGCGTAATGACATTTGCCGAGCAGCAACCATCATTAATTGGACTATTAAGTAATGACGTAGCAACAAGCTTTACAGTGTCAGGCAATAAAATCACAGTAATCAGAGTTGATGATCAGTCACAGGTTTTAGCCATAGAAGTCAGTACTGATGGTCAATATCGTGTGACTCAATATCAAGCACTCAATCAAGAGAACGCGTTAGATCAAACACAATTATCCTTATTTTTAACGACAACAGATCGAGATGGCGATACCAGTAATGTGAGTGAATTAGTCATTAAGATTAATGACGGTATTGATCCAATTTTAGGCATTGATAGCGGCACCACCATAACTGAACAAGACAAAGATATAGCTACGCCACAAACCGTCACAGGTAGTATTCCTATCAACGTGGGAAGTGATCAAATTAAGGCGATGGTTTTTGAATCTCAACAACCGACCCTTGATGGGTTATTGAGTAATGGTAAGCCGACGGTTTATAGCATTGAAGGAAATAAAATCACCTTGCAGTTGGCAGATGCACCACAGACAGAAGTATTAATTATTGAGATTAATACGTCTGGTGAATATAGCGTTACTCAGTATCAGGCATTAAATCAACCCATTAAAACAAATATAGATAAACTGACTTTAGGCGTTGTTGCAATTGATACCGATGGCGATAAAAGTAATGTCGGTGAATTAAATATTACGATTGTTGATGGCCCAGATCCTATTTTGGGTCAGGATATTGCTACTACCTTTATTGAAACCATGTCGCCACAAACCTTTATCGGACAAATTACGGTTGATGTAGGAAGTGATGATATTGCTAGTGCGACTTTTAACCTCGAACAAACCACATTGAACGGTTTAACCAGCAATGGACAAGCGACGAGTTATAGCATTGTTGGTAACAAGATGGAGTTGTTTGTACCAGCGCAAGGATCATTACCAAAACAACCTGTATTAACCGTGGTATTAGAAAATAATGGTCGTTACACAATAGAGCAAAGCCAACCACTAGATCAGAATTTTACGACTAATGTAAATAACCTCTCTCTCGCTGTTACGGTTACGGATGCCGATGGTGATAATAGTAATGTAGGACAACTCATTATTAATATCACTGATGGTGAAAACCCAACCGGAGCGGGCATTACTGCACAAGTAACTTTAACTGAAGGGGACTTGTCGCCTAAAAATATCGCAGATTCTTATCCTGTTGATGCTTCAAACTCGTTTACTGTCCCTGCGGTGAATGATGATTTGGTCGCGTCAAGTTTGAATATCTCATCAAGTGTACAAGCACAATTAATCAGTGAGTTAGAGCAACTCACGGCGACAGGATTAGCCCTGAGTTTTACTCTTACAACGAGTGGCGTTGGCGTTATTACCCTTATAGGGAAAGACAGCAATAATGCGGATGTGTTAGTTGTTCGTTTGTCGCCAACGCAAGATAGCCATAACGTTGCTGTCACCATGGATGTCGAACAGTTAAAGCCATTAGATCATAATGAGAGTGTGTATTCAGGGGGAGAGTACGTCTCTCTTACTAGTGACGGGATTAACATTCGCCTACCACTGGAAATGCATGATAGCGATTTTGATACTTTAGTCGAACCTGTGAATGCTTTAGTGATATTGGAAGACGGTAAAGCCCCCGTTATTGAAAGCCAAACCAAAACATGGACGGAAGCTTTTTCAGGTACCGTGGCAGAGCCACAATTTATTACGGGGCAATTAGCGTTTGATGTAAATAGTGATGAGATCAAACAGGTTGTTGTTGGTGATATTACAACCGCTTTTGCTGGCTTAACTAGTGATGGTATCGCACTTGATGCGAAATATGATGATGGCAAACCCAATCAAATAACGGTGTTTTTAACTGGCACGACAATCCCTGTTTTATCGCTGTCTATAGCCACTGACGGAAACTATAGCATCACGCAATACTTACCGATTGATCAACCCGTAACATCCAATACCAATATGATTAGTATTCCATTTCATGTGGTGGATTTTGATAACGACAGCAGTAACGATGCAACGTTAACTTTAGTGATTACCGATGGTCAAAATCCAACAGGTGCGAATATTACTCTTGAAACGGTTGAAGGGGATCTAGCTTTACCTATCCGTGAACCGTCAACCTCGTTATACCCAGTTGAAAGTGACAAAACTTTATCAATCATTGCGGCAAACGATAGTTTAGTCGCAACATCATTGGTGATATTACCCGATGTATTAACTGCGTTAATCGCGCAATTATCGAGTTTAACTTCATCTAACCAAGCAATCGAAATCAGCCATGCAGCAGATGCTATCACTGCGGCACAAACCATCACCGCAATAGATTCGGTTACCAAGCAAGATGCTTTTATCATCACACTGATGCCAGTACAAATGGGGCGTGATGTTGATGTGAAAATAGAATGGCAGCAATTACTGCCGCTTGATCATCAAATCGATAGTGGTGGAACGTACGTATTACTTAATGGCGATAAGCTTGATATCGCCATCCCATTGATGATGAATGACGGGGATGACGATCCGTTTTCTCAGCCTGCCATCATCACTATCAGCGTTGAAGATGGTGCCGATCCGCTATTTGAAATCGATACTGGAACAACGATAACCGATCCTAAAAAAGGCGCGGTAGCAACAGTTGCTGAAGGTGAAATAGGCTTAGAACTCGGTAGTGATGAAATTGAAACACTGACCTTTGATAGTACGCAAACAGGATTAACGGGTTGGTTAAGTAACAGCGCGCCAACTTACGTGGAAGTGCTCGATAATGAGCTAAACATACGTTTATCAAGCGATGATTCTGTGGTGCTGAATGTTGTTATTGGAGTAGATGGTAAATATACCGTGACTCAGTATTTACCGTTAAACCAACCTGTAGAATCAAACGAAGATCGTTTAACCCTAGCTGTTACTGCGCAAGATTACGATGGTGATAAAGCGCAAGGTGAGTTGCTTATTATCGTTAAAGACGGTGTTGATCCCGTGTTAGGTACTGATACGGGGACTGATTATACCGAGATCATGACAACCCAAACAGAGCAGGGATACATTCCTGTTGATGTCGGCAGTGATGATATTGCTAATGCTTATTTTGCTATTGCTCAACCTAGCTTGGCTGACCTAACCAGTAATGCTGAGGCAACGCACTATCGCGTTAGCGGTAATGTTTTACAGCTTTATGTTCCGTCTATTGGTAATGCGCCTGAACAAAATGTATTAACCATAACGCTGGGTATAGATGGAAGTTATACCGTTGAGCAAAATAGACCACTAGATCAAAATTTTACAACCAACGTTAATAATCTTGCTCTTGATGTTTTTGTTGTCGATAAAGATGGGGATGACAGTAATCTTGGCAAGCTGATTATTGATATTAATGATGGTGAGAACCCGACGGGTAAAGGTGTCATTGCAGAGCTAGATATTACCGAGGGTGATTTAAACCCACCCGCGGGTGGTCAAGGTTATCCTGTTTCATCATCAAGTAATTTTGTAGTTACTGCTGTTAATGATGCTTTGGTGGCCAGTAGTTTAAATTTAACCGATGCCGTTTTTTTTAAGTTAGGGCCAGAACTTCTAAAACTTACGACGGGTGGAGAAGAAGTTAAATTTGATATCAGTAATGCACCTAGTGGTTTACTGACCTTGGAAGTAAAAGAAATATCCAACAGTACTGATGTATTTAAATTAGTGCTAACACCGATTCAACAAGGTGATGATGTCAAAGTAGAAATGACATTAACCCAATATAAACCATTAGATCATGATCCTACTCACTTTGTAAGTGGAAAGTATGTTTCATTAGATGAAGGCAATATTGACGTTACCATTCCTATCATTATGCATGATACGGATTTTGATCAATTAGTCGATCCTGTTGAAGTGAAATTGGTATTTGAAGACGGTGTTATCCCTATTATTAATGAGCAATCCATTACATGGACTGAAGGGTTTAATGGCGCTATTACAGTGCCCCAAGAAATAACGGGAAGTTTAGTATATGGCAGCCATAGTGATGAAATAAAACAGGTTCAGTTTATCGAACCAAGTCAGGCGTTTGCTGGAATAACCAGTAATGGCGCAGCACTAGAAGTGGTATTTAATCCGACTATACCCAATCAATTTGATGTTCAGTTATCAGGAACATCAACCCAAGTGCTAAGTATCGCTATAGCTCCTGATGGTCAATATACGATTAAGCAATATTTACCGATTGATCAGCCTCTATTACCGAATCAAAATGTGGTGAACCTTAATGTACAATTAATGGATTTTGATGGTGATAAAAGTAACATTGCTAATCTGCAATTAATCATTAAAGATGGGCTCGATCCTAATGGAATTAACGCTGAATTTAACGTGGTTGAAGGTGATTTAGTCCCACCGACTATTGGGCCATCAACATCGGAAAATCCTGTTACTACAAGCAATACCACAACCATTCCTGCGACTAACGATATATTACGGGCCGATAGCGTATTACTGAGTAGTAGTAATATAACGGCAATTAAAACCGCGTTAGAGCAAGTGACATCACAAGGTGATAATACGCTTGCTACCATCATTCAAGATCCCACCAGCAAAATAATTTCAATTACACTGATTAAAGATAATCTTGCCAAAGACACTATTTTTGAACTGACTATTACCCCCATTCAAAATGGGCGAAATGTTGAATTACATTCGCAGTTAGTTGAATCAATACCCGTTGACCATCTTAACGGAGTGCTGACAACAGGATTAGTGACGATGACCCAAGCTAATTTAGCTATGGGGATTCCGCTCCAAATGCATGATGCCGATGATGATCCATTATTAAATCCTGCAATATTTACCGTGAATATTGCAGACGGTGATTTACCCAGTTTTGGTATTGATGCTGGAATTGAATTTACTGAAATTGATAGTGACAGCGGAAAAATTGAAACCAACATTGGTAGCGATGAAATCATCCAAATTGATTTAAAAGCGGTTCAGCCAAATTTAACTAGTTTAACCAGTAACGGTTATGCAACGGAATATAGCGTAGTCGGCAATACGGTTACTGTGGTAAGGCAAGATGATCCTACGCTTGAAGTGTTAACCATTGAATTGCTGCAAAGTGGTGATTACAACGTCGTGCAATCACAGCCGCTAGATCAGTCTGAAACCACCAATAAATTAGAGGTTTCCTTAGCTGTCATAGCAACTGATCAAGATTTAGATGTAAGCCCAACCGATGGTGAAATTAATATTACTATTATTGATGGACTCGATCCTACGGGTAATTTTAGTGGCATAACTGAATTAGACGTGATTGAAGGTGATATTAGTGAACCAATAGGCTCTCCTAGCGGATATCCAGTTTCTGATTCAACAACCTTTACATTAACCGCAGGTGTTGATCGTTTAGATCCCGATAAAGTTGGTTTTAGTAGTAACTATCTTAATGATTTACTGGCTGAGTTACGTGCCGAAATCACATCATTGGGTGGACAAAGTCTCGATTATAATTTTGATCCTAGTGGCCATGTTTTAACGGCTTCATATAACAGCCAGACTTATTTCACACTGACCTTATCTGCCGTTAATGTCTTGAACTCTAAAGATGCTGATGTGACGGTAACGTATGAGCAATTCTTGCCACTTGATCATAATAGTGGAGGAAATAGCAGTGGTTATATTAATGTTTCAGGCGATCTCATTAGTATTGATCTCGAAGTGCAAATCCAAGATACCGATGGTGATTATCTAGAAACACCGGTAGCCGTTACACTAAATATCAGTGATGGGTTTGATCCCGTTATTATCAACACACAAGATGTCACCGTAGAAGAAAGTGATATTCGATCTGATGGCCCTAATCATCAAGGCTCCACACCTGATGAAGATGGCGATCGAGCAACGGGGATATTAACGATTGATGAAGGCAGTGATTTTGTTCATCAATACCGTTTGGATACCGCGCAATTTGCCATTCTAAATTCAACCTTAACAAGCCAAGGTCTGGCGGTTACCTTATTTGAACATTCTGTCGGAACGTACTCTGCATTTGCTGATTCTCGTACTATTTTTACCGTGGTATTTACGGCGGCGGGTGAATATACCGTAAACCTCTTTGGTGCAATTGATCACCCTGATCCCGGTAAAGACAGTAAAGATGTTTTTTTACCCGTAATTGCGATTGATGATGATGGTGATGAAAGTACATTTTCAACCATTAAGCTAACCATTGTTGATGACATTGCTGATGGTCGAAATATCATTATTCAAGCTGATGAAGGACAAGAAAATGTAGTGGGAGAGTCGTTACTGACTCCGGCATTAGAAGGTGCTGATGGTGCTACTGTGGTGAGTGTTGTTGATCTTGCAATAGAGCAACCATTAGTGGGTAACGACTTTACGGTTATTCCAATTCATCAAGGAGGAGATACCATTTCTCCTGGGCAATTGTTAGGAGATTTATCGATTAAGCCTAATGGTGAGGTTTCGTTCTCGGCAGCAACTGAAATAACACAGACTGATGAGGTACTGGAATATACGTTTAACTATCGGGTCACGGATGGTGATGATGATACTGAATTACGGACGATTACATTACAAATTGATGATCAAGAAGCCAAGATCATTATCGATCCCGATCCGATTGTCACTTATGAAGATGTTGGACGAGTAGAAGATCCAGATGAAACGATCATTGCTCCACCAAGTGGTGCGCCAGTATCACTAAAAATTGATATTGGTGATGATGATCGCGGTGAGTTTTTACAACAAGTATTGATCACTATTCCGACAGAGATACACGGTTCATTTTATTTAAACGGTACCGCACTTGCGATTAGTGGAGATGGCTCATCTTATGTTGTGCCTGTCGGTGATTTCACTACGACCGATAATATAGTACACGAGTTAGTGGGGCTTACCTTTATTCCCGATGCTGACTTTTCTACGGCAAATGGCAATTTAGTCTTTGAAGTAAAAGCACAAGTTGGCGTGACTAGTGGTACTCCATTACCTGAAGCGATCACGTCGTTTGAAATTATTGTGGAAGGTATTGCTGATATCCCAACATGGGATGACGCTCAAACGCAATTACATTACACCATTGATGAAGATTCAACAGGTGTTGATTTGCAGCTTAAAGCCGATCTTAATGATGTCGATGGCTCAGAAACATTATCTTATATTATTACGCTAGAGCCGGATGCTGGTGGCAAGATCAATGGCGAGTTGAAAGGAAGCAATCTTATTGATCTTGGTGGTGATCAATATCAAGTATCAGCGACAGATGTTGGGACTTTATCTGTAACACCGATAGCAAATTACAGTGGGGACATAAAACTCACGGCAGTGGCGCAAAGCAAAGAAGAAGTAGTTTTTGTAACTGGCAAGCAAACGGCTGATTCTGTTGAGCGTGAAATTGTTATAAATGTTGAACCGATTGCTGATGAAACCACATTAAAAGTTACCCGAATTAGCTCTGATGAAGATGTGTTAATCAATTTAAGCGACCACGTGACGTTAACAGAAACTGTAGATAAAGACGGCTCAGAAATAGAATGTGTTCGTTTTTCTAATTTACCCGTGGGGGCACAAATATTACTCAATGGCGCTGTTGTGGTTGAAAGCCCGTCAGGCTCAGGTGTGTATGAGGTTAACTATGCAGATATTGCTAATGTTCAGCTAAAACCAACCCCTGAAAGTAATGTTGATTTTGAAATTACAGTGCAAGGCGTTGTGAAAGATAGCGCGAGTTTGACCAATAGCAGTAATGTCGTTGTTAACGCGAATGATGAATATGTCACGGCAACTCAACAGCTTGAAGTGAGCTTAAAAGGGGTAGCTGATATACCGATATTTGATATCGATATTGATAGTAATGGTAACGGTGTTTTAGATGTTGGTGAGTGGGCATATATCAACAATGACCCCACGATAGGCATTGAAACCTTAATTGATGAAGACAGTGCTGCGATTTTTGATTTTACGCTTGAGAGTGGTGAGAATCCGTTTAAACAACCTGATGATAATTCAGAAAGTTTAAGCTTAGTGTTATCTGGTATTCCCGAAGGGGTCACATTGAAAGACTCTGAAGGTAATGAACAAAGTTTAATATTTGCAGGTTACGATGATAATGGCGATCCGATTTATGAGGTTGAGCTTTCTTCTTTAAAAGATATTGAAGTCATTCCCCCTTTAAATAGTACCCAAGATATAAAGTTAAATGCCAAAGTATTAGTTACTGAAAATGATGGCGATGTCAGAACTTTTGATAGAGAAATATTAATCAATATTCAACCAGTTATTGATGCCGATAATTACACCTTAGTCAGTGATAACAATATATTAGAAGATCAAAATAATACGGTGCAATGGCGACCAACAGCGGCACAGGAATTTACTGATAGCAGCGAAACAATTACTCAAATACGTTTTGGTGGTATTCCTTCCGATTACAGCTTATTGATTGATGGTACTCCTTTAACATTGGTCGCTGGAGAGATCACATTAACGGATAGTCAACGTGATGAGTTACTTGCCGGTAAACCATTGCAACTCCGTGCCCCGCAAAATTCTGATCGTGATTTAACCTTTCAATCTTACTTAACGATAGAACAGACGGATAGTGATGGTGAAAATACCGCGATTAAAGAAATCACTGGTCAGCTTGTTGTTGATATTCAAGCCGTGGTTGAACCTGATGGTATTCTTGCTGTTCGTGATTCAAGTGACGCGGTTTTAACCACGTTAACCAGCACCACAGGTGGTGTGATTGATCTATCAACAGATGCAGCATCGCTTGGACGTGTTTCCTTTACAGGAGAGGCGACCCCAGTTGCTATTGATCATAGCGATGAAGTGATACGCCGTATTGTGGTGAAATTTCCTCAATCGGTAGCAGAGCCCGGTGATTTTGTTGTGATCGGTGGTATCAGTGACGGAGCTGGAGCATGGACAATACCTGAATCGCAACTCGATAACTTGAAAATCACCGCACCAACGGGCTTTAATTCCACCATCGATATTACCATTAGCGCTGAAGTACAAGATTTAGGTGACAACGGTGAAGGTGATGTCAGTGCACTTGTGCCATTTACCACACCCATCACATTAGATTTTACCCCGAATACCAGCATGATCACTGAGCTTGCAGGAGATATTGTTTTCAATCCTGACGTGGTAACTGGTACTGAAGATAATGTCATTAATCTTGGCGACCAAATTGAAGATGATATCGTTATTGGCTCTGTTAATGGCGAACAAAATCATGACTCAGTGACGATTGTAATTAAAGCGGCGGATTTGCCTAGTGGGGTAACCATCTTAGGGACTGATTTTGATTTCATCGATGGTGAATACGTCATGATAGTACCTGTCGATGGAGCAGGAAAAGTTGATGTAAGTGGTATCTCATTAAATCCTGCAACTGACTTCGCGGGTGATTTTCAATTTGATCTTCACATTGTCAACACCGATACCACCAGTGGTAATACTAAAAATCTGATTAAGCCCGTTACAGTTCGTATAGAGCCTGTAGTTGATGTCCCACCTCATGGCGATCCGACTTTATCACTGGAAGTACTGCGTACAGAGAAACTCGGTGATGACGATCAACCGATTACCAATACAGGTAAGCCTGAAGTTATTAAAAATAATCATGCCTATGAAGATGGCTCGGTTATTTTAGGAATATCAGCGTCGTTAAAAGATATCAGTACATCATTGACATCAGGGCTTGAAAGCCTAAAACAAGTCGAGTTAACCGTCGATGCTAGCCAAGGTGCTTTTATTCAAACAGATGGAACGGAAGTACAAACGATCACCGTCGATAAAATGGAATTAGATAATATTCAATTCCAGCCAGTAAAGGACTTTAGTGGCCATGTCAGTATGTCAGCGGTTGCCACTGTTGAAGATGATGTGACCTATACCTTAACGACACCAGCGACAGCCCAAGCAACGGGTGACTTTACTGCGACAGTTGAGTTTGAAGTTATTCCAGTCGATGATCCCGTTAAGTTTACTGGTACAGAAACGACAATTAGTGGTGATGAAGATCAATCTGGTGGGATCAGTTTAGGTGATATTAGTTTTGAGGTCGGTGACACTGATGGTTCTGAGCAAATTATTTCAGCCAAGATCACCAACGTACCTGATGGCTTTGTATTAACAGGGCCTGTAGGTAATTTAGGGGATGGTGAGTGGAGTATTACGTTACCTGTCGGTATGCAAACAGGTAGCCTTGCTGGAGTTAATATTGTACCCGCTGAAAATTACAGTGGCACATTAGCATTGGGAGTGTTGGTCTTTACCAAAGAGGATTTATTGGATGATATTGCACAAAATACCGCAACCATAAATGTTGATATTCTACCTGTAGGCGACAAAATTGATTCTGATGTAATAACCTCTTATACAGGACAAGAAGATCAGCCTATAACACTGACACTCGATTTAGCAGTACGAGATAATACGGATAGTATTGTACCGTCAAATCCGAATGCGACAGAAAATGCCCCAGAAAAATTGCATGTAGTAGTCACTGATGTACCTGATTCCAGTCGTTTTGATGCACCAGTCGGCGGCAGTGCAGAAAAACAACCTGATGGTTCATGGATTATTATTTCAGGTGGCACAACGTTAGATACTTTAGCGTTTCACCCCGGTGATGCGAACGGTAATTTCACCATGAACTTTGACATGCGCTCATCTGATAATGGTGTGCTTGCGACTAATAGTCTTGCTGTGATTAAAACCCTGTCATTTGATGTGGCCGCTGTTAATGATGCACCAGTTAATACTCTGCCTGCTGGTATCAGTGCCGAAGAGGATATAGGCGTTATTATTGCGGGGATTAGTGTAAAAGATGTCGATGCAACGGAAGATAATGGCAATATGACTGTGAATTTATCGGTTGATCATGGTGCATTGAATGTATTGAGTTCTACAGGGATCACTGTTGATAACAACAATACATCGGATGTTATGTTAACCGGTAAATTAGATGATCTTAATGCAGCATTAGCGGCTGGGATTCATTATCAAAGTGATCCTAATTTTTATGGTGATGATACGTTACGTATGTTGACCAACGATAACGGTAATTCAGGCTCGGGAGGGGCTAAAACAGACAGTACCCAAACCAGTATTACAGTTGCGCCTAAACCGGATGTACCGATTATTGAGCTTGATAGGCCGCAAACTTCCTCTATTCATACCGTACTTGGAACCATGCTGCCATTAATTGGCATTATGGCGTCGGTGGTTAACCCCGCACCTAATGAACTTTCAATTGTGGTGAGTGGCTTAAATGATGGCGATCTTGTTGATAGTAATGGCACAATCATTGGCGATCTAATGGCAGCTGGCACCTATCGTGTGCCAGTTAGCCAATTAGATGATTTGTATCTCACAGGATTAGCAACGGGCAGCACCAGTTTAATTGTTGAAGCAGAATCGACTATTGGCAATGATAGTGTTTTATCAGCAACTTCTATTACGCTTAATATCAATGTTGGTGAAGATACAACAACGGAGATTGATGCCAGCATATCACCCAGTGGTAGCGGTGAGTTGATTGTCGATGATGATCAAGACCGAACGCTTATCGGTAGTGATGATGACGATATATTTTATGCTGGTGGCGGTAATGATATTTTAACAGGTAATGCAGGGGATGATTTGTTCATCTGGGAGTTAGATAATATTGATGGTAGTACCGATGTCATCACTGATTTTGCATTAGGTGAAGATAAAATAGACTTAACGGATGTACTGGATGATAGTGCAGGTGATGGGTTAAAACTCGATGATTTATTAGCAGGTATTAATGCTGATGCTTCAAGTGGAAAACTAGAATTGATGATCACCGCATCTAACAGTAATACGCAAACCATCACCTTAGATAATATTCAAGCCGCCGATCTTGGTTTAGCTAGCTCAGCATCAAGTACTCAATTGGTTACGGAATTGTTTAACCAATCAGGGTTTACCACAAGCTAAAAGATAATCCCGTTTTCTTATTTTAAAAAAGAAAAAGACCACTTTGAGAGTGATCTTTTTTAAATTCAATAACAAATAGACGTCTTATGCTTTATTGCTGTGAAAATGAAAACGTTTATGGAAATATTCTTTTAGGTGTTCTTCCATTTCATGCACTTTTGCATCAATCGCATCACACAAGACTTTATCGTTATTCATGGCGTTAATACGATCAGTTACCATTGCTTCAATCGCTTCTTTTTGCGCATCTGTTAGTTCTACTGGGTTTGTATTTGTCATTATTTTTTATCCTAGTTATAGCTCGATAGAGCGATAGCAGAAGGGCTAAGTTGCCAAGTTTTATTCATAATAGCGATATTGTTCAGGGGGTGGAATAACTGTAATCAGAAATTGCTTATCTGAACATTTCGACTAGTCGTGATTTCAATATTCTCTCAATCCATTATGTGATTTAACTCTCACTATTGGACTTTATTGAAAGCTTGCGCGTAAAATAGCCGTCCTCACATTTAATGCGGTTATACAAGGTACAATTGTTGATGAGCAATGTTGCGAAAACTAAGAATTTTGAGTTATTGGCACCCGGTGGCGATATCGAATCTATTAAAGCTGCCATTGCTGCTGGCGCTGATGCAATTTATTGTGGTTTAGATAGCTTCAACGCTCGAAATCGAGCCACTAACCTTACCTTTGATGTATTAAGTGGCATTATTCGTTTAGCACATCAGAACAATTGTAAGATTTTTCTTACCTTAAACATTGTCGTATTAGATAGTGAAATTCCAGCGGTTATTCGCTTATTGAATAAGTTGGTGAACACCAAAGTTGATGGTGTGATTTTGCAAGATTTAGGCTTGTTCCACATCATTAAAGAACATTTCCCAACCTTGGATGTTCATGCTTCTACCCAAATCAATACCCATAACGATGGTCAAATCCTGTTTTTAAAACAGCTTCAAGCAAGCCGTGTTAACTTATCCCGTGAGTTGAACATTCGTGAAATTAAGCATTTGGCTCAATTTGGACATCAACACGATGTACTTATGGAAGTGTTTGTTCATGGTTCATACTGTATTGGCTTCTCTGGTTTGTGTTACATCAGTTCGGTGAAAAATGGTAACTCGGGTAACCGTGGTCGTTGTAGTCAGCCATGTCGTGATCAGTACCAAACTACCGCCGCTGGTAAAGATTTTCCATTAAACATGAAAGATAATTCAGCTTTTTCTAATATGGTTGAGTTGGCTGATGCTGGGGTATATTCGCTGAAAGTGGAAGGGCGAATTAAGAAATCACACTATGTGTATACCGTGGTCGATCAATGGCGTCAGCAGATCGATCGTTACTGTGAGCAAAAGCCGTTACTAACTGATACAACGTCACTGTTTACGGTCTTTAACCGCGACTTTTCTAACTCGTATCTACAAGGTGATATCAATAAGAGCATGTTTATTGATAACCCTCGTGATAACTCTGTGAGTCATTTTACTCAGGTCTATCAAGCAACCACAATTGATGCAGTAAATGGCGTAAAACAGAAATTGTACGATGACAAAACAGCGATTATTAATACCGTTGAAGATGTCACGAAAGCCATGGATGTTAGCTCGCTACCCATGACCATGATCTTTAGCGGTAAAGAAGGCCAATGTTTAACGGTGATAGTGACAACGCCGGATCAAACTATAGAGTTACAATCAGAGTCAGCACTTATTGGTGCACAAAAACACGTATTAACTCATGAGTTATTAGAAAAACGTTTTCAAAGTTTGGCTAATGAAGGTGAGTATCAGATCACCCACGTTGATATTTCAGGATTAGCCGAAAATACGTCAGTTCCTTTTGCGGAATTAGCACAATTAAAAGAACAAATTGGTTATCAGCTAAATGGTGAAAAACCGCTAGTAGCGGCGATTGATTCGCCAAAACCACGTAATAGTATCAATCACCGTAAGCCAACAGGGATCACGCCAGAGCTGGCAATATTGATTTCTGATCCAAGTGATGTGGTATTAAATCAAGATAACAATGCCGTGCTGTATTATACCGTTCCTGAAGGTTTATCGATGGAACTTGAAAAAACGGTAGCATTGTTTGAAGCGCATCCTCATCTTGTACCATGGTTCCCAGCAATTTTAATTGGTGAAAACTACCAAGCTGCAATTGAATTTATTGAGCGCGTGAAACCTAATTGTATTGTGACGAATAACAGTGGTATTGCGCATGTGGCTTATCAGCAAGGGATTGATTGGATTGCAGGGCCTTACTTGAACTTAACTAATTCATTTAGCCTACAGTGCATAGCTGATGAGTTTAATGCGAAGGGCGCATTCGTTTCTAACGAGATCAATCGTAAGCAAATTAATCCAATGGTATGCCCTGAAAACTTTGAATTACATTACAGTATTTATCATCCATTAATGATGTTAATGAGCCGCCAGTGTTTATTCCATCAAACAGTAGGTTGTAAGAAAAAGCATTTTGATAATAAGTGCTTACGTAAGTGTGATAAGTCAGCGTCTATCTTGAGTTTAAAAGACGCCTCGTTTGTATTAGATAAACAAAGAGGCGCGCATAATGCGTTATATAGCCAGCAGAACTATATGAATTTACAGGCGGTTACAGATTTCCCTGATAAGTTTACTCGCTTTATGATCGATCTCCGTGATATTAAAACGGAAACGGAAGTAAATGCTGATAAAGCAATGTTAGTCTCTTTGTTTAATGCGTATATCCATGGTGATATCAACGCGAGAGCAACATTAGAGCAAACCATTATTGGCACTATTTCTCAGCAATATAAAAAAGGTCTGTAATTCAGATAAATAGGATATTTCATGGTAGATATAAAAATTGTTGCTTTTGATGATGCGAATAAAGAGAGTATTCGCTTTGTACGTGAGCAGGTGTTTATTAAAGAGCAACAAATTGATCCTGAAATTGAGTTTGATGGCTTAGATACACAAGCAGTGCATGTACTTGTAGTCGATGGCGAACAGCCATTAGGCACTGGGCGCATTCTTGCAGATGGCCATATAGGTCGTATTGCCATCATGAAAGCTGCACGTGGGCAAGGCTTAGGTGTTAAAGTCGTCCAAGCCTTAGTGGAGTATGCTAAACAACAAGGCTATCCCCGTGTGGACTTAGGCGCGCAAACTCATGCTGTCGACTTTTACCGTAAGCTTGGTTTCACCCCATACGGTGATGAATTTATGGAAGCTAATATTCCTCATCAGGCAATGGAAATGCTATTTTCTTAGCCATAAATAGATATAGTGATAAGTAAATAAATACAAAGGGTTGCGAATTATCGCCACCCTTTATTTTTGTTTTTTATATTATCATTCAGCTGAATGTAAATAACTGTAAAGCAACATAGCTCTGACTTAACCTCGCAAATGTATTTGATAAGATACAATACCTAAAAAGTATATTCGAGGTGTTGGTAATTAAGATAAGTGCCTTGCTTATATTGTTTAATTTCCAGATAAGTTGATGATGATGAAACAAAAATGCATTCCAGTCATAGTCTTCGCTGCTGTAAGTCTTATGCTTGTTGGTTGTAACCAAGAGAGCAAGTCAGGCTCTTCTCCTCATAAACAGCATTCATCGAAGATCGTTCAAGTAGAGACCCAACCTGTAACAGCACGCACGTTGACGGAGCAGGTCATGGGCTATGGGGTAGTGAAAAGCCATAATTCAGTTGCGCTAAAAAGTTTAGAGACGAGTCAAATTACAGCTATCTACTTCAAGGCTGGGGAAACGGTTAAGAAAGGCCAGCTATTAGTGCAGTTTGATCCTGCGTCGGCTAAAGCAAAAGTTGCACGAGATCAGGCACAACTTAACGCGACGAAACAAACATGGTTACGACAAAAAGAGTTAGTGAATAAAGGTGTCGTTGCACGAAGTACATATGATGACAGCGAAAGTGATTACAAACAGGCATTAGCACAACTAGAGCAAGATGAGTCTCAGCTTACAGAGTTGGCAATCAAAGCACCATTCGATGGTGTGATTAGTCAAACTGATTTTCATGTTGGCGACATAGTGACTGTGGGTAATACCCTTGCAACCTTGTATACCCCAGATCAATTATCGATTGAATATCAACTGCCAGCAGTACAAAAACAGGATTACCATCTTGATCAAACGGTGACGGTTTATTCAGAGCTTACACCTTCCGAACATGCTCAAGGCACAGTAAGTTATGTGTCTCCAAATATTGCAATGGGTCTAGTGACTTTAAAAGCAAAACTACCTGACGCGAAACAGTTTTCACCAGGGCAAAACGTGAAAGTTGTTCAGCAAACACGACAATTACTTCAGCAAGTTACGATTCCAACCTCATCACTTATCACCAATATTCAAGGCGCACAGGTATTTATTGTAGTGAACAATAAAGCCAGATTACGCGATGTTAAAGTCGGTCAGTACTATGACGGTTATGTACAGATTTTGTCTGGGTTAGCGGTAGGGGATCAATTGGTGATTAATGGACAAAACTACCTACGAACCGACCAAAAAGTGGAAGTTACGTCTGCGCAACAGCCAACGACACAATCATCATTACAGTCAGCAACGGCAGGTAAAAAATGAAATTAACGGAGCTGTGTTTACGCCGTCCGGTGTTATGTACTGTCTTGTGGTTGATCCCTGTATTCATTGGTCTGATTTTTTGTCAAAAATTGCCTTGGCGTTATACCCCACAAATAAGTCAATCCAAAATTCAAGTGACCGTCCATGATAGTGCGTTAGCGGCACAAAATATGATGACTGAAGTGTTGATCCCTATTCAAAATGCTATTGCTGGTACAGAGGGAATCAGCCATTTATCAGCGACTGCACGTCAAGGGCGAGGCAATATCATTATCGATGTCGCATCGAATGTTAATGACAGTGAAATCGATACCTTGGTAAGTGAAATTCATAATGATATTGGCAATATTGAAAACAAGTTACCTGATGATATTTCGCCGAAAGTAACCAAATCAGACGATCAGGGAATGCCTGCCATGTTGATTGGTTTAACACCGGGCCCTCATCAAGCGGAATATGAATTTCATCAGTATGGTATTGATACGCTATTACCTCAATTAGAACAGTTACCAGCAGCTGGCGCGGTAAGCGTTGCGCCAAGCTCAAGTCAATCTGTGTTGATCACCCTAAATCCCGATAAAGTGTATTACTATGGTTTGACGCTGAATAATGTGATTAACAAAATTAATGACGTAAACAGCATCACAGCGATCAGTGGTAAAACATCTGGTACAGAAAGCCAGTATCAATTGGTCTCAACAGGGGCGATTTCAAGTCTTGATGATATAAAAAAGACCATTATTGCGACTTATCAGCAGCAACCTATTCGATTAGATCAAGTGGCAGATATCACGATTGGTACACCAAGCAGCCAACGTGAAGTGAAACCGCTGGTGGATTTCTCGAAGAAAAATGCCATGCTGTTTGTGTTAAATCCTCAGTACACCGCAACTGCAAACCCACTGGTACTCTCTGAACAAGTTCACGGTTTATTAGATTCAATGACCTTGCCTAGCGGCATGAAAGCAAAGGTCTTATTAGATAAATCAACGTTCATTATTACGGCGTTAAATGATGTTTATGTCGCAATTGGTTTAGCGGTGATACTTGTTGCTGGCGTTATCTGGTTATTCTTGGGTAATTTACGTATTGCCTTGATTCCAATTGTGACTATTCCTGTCTGTTTATCGTGTTCGTTCATCATCCTTAAACTGGCAGGCTTTAGCATTAACTCTTTGACACTACTTGCGATGTTATTAGCGGTAGGGCTGGTGGTGGATGACGCGATCGTAGTGGTCGAAAACGTTCACCGTCAATTGCGTTTCCATGATTCCGTATTAAAGGCAACAGCCATTGCTTGTCGCCAAATCGGTTTCGCTATTATTGCTACAACCTTAACTCTGGCTGCGGTTTATATTCCGGTCGGTTTAGTTGATGGAATCACTGGACAATTGTTCCAGCAGTTCGCTTTTACTTTAGCGGGAACGGTGATTATTTCTGGAATTGTCGCGCTGACATTATCACCCATGATGTGCAGCAAAATGATGAATCATAAACCCGCTGGACGTTTTGAAAATGGAGTGAATAAACAATTAGATCGTTTATCTAATGCTTATCATCGAATGCTATCAGCCACCATTGATTGGCGAAAAACGACCTTATTAGTCATGGTGGTTGTTTTGGCTAGTAGTTATTGGCCATTTACTCAAACGCCATCAAAAATGCTACCAGATGAGGATTCAGGGCAAATCTTTTTATTTCAGCCCTTAGTGGGAAGTAGTGACGAAGCCAGTCAGCAGAAAATGATCGATAACATGAATACGCAGCTTAAGCATATTCCTGATATTGCGCATGTTGCGATTCTTGCTAGTACTGATTTTATTCGTGGTTTTGTGACCTTAAAACCGTGGGAAGATCGCTCTTTATCGGCACAGAAAATCAGTGAAATGATCAATGCGCGATTAAAAGAAGGTGGCAACCGTGTTTATACCGGTGTTATCCCTGCGATAGAAACAGGTGGTGGTCGTCGTGGTAACAGTGGCGGTATCGATCTTAATGTTAGTAGTAGTGTTGATGAGCAAAAGCTGGCGAAAGAGTTGACAGAAGTGACTTATAAAATCCAACAGTCACCGTTATTTTCTAATGCGCGAAGTAATCTTAAGTTCGACCAGAACCAATTTAAGATCAATATTAATCGCGTACTGGCTTCGCAATATGATGTGCCGTTACGTAATATTCAGCAAATCCTCAAGTTGGCAATGAGTGGTAAGAGTTTTAGTAATGATATGAGCTACCAAGGAACCAATTATCAGCTTCATGTACAGTTGGAATCCTTGTTTACTCTGACGCCAGACTCATTAAAACAGCTGATGATCGCTAATAAAAAAGGGCAATTAGTGCCGATGTCTGCGTTGATTAGTATAGAGAATGAAGTGGGGCCACGCTCACTTGAGCAATACGACAGAGCGACCTCAGCCTCGCTTTCTATTCGATTGGCTGATGGTGTCAGCATGGGCGAGGGTATTAATGCCTTAAACCGCATGTTGCCAGATATTTTACCCGCGAATGCTAATTACACCTATGTGGATGAAGCTAAACAGTACCTTGATGCAAACCAACAAATGTTGTTTGTATTTATCGCGGCTTTAGTCTTCATCTATATGGTATTGAGTGCTCAGTTTGAGAGTGTCGTTGATGCGTTAGTGGTCATGCTGTCATTGCCAATTACATTATCAGTGGCGTTATGGGCGTTGTATTTTAGTGATTTCACCTTAAATGTGTATTCACAAATAGGGCTGGTGACCTTGATTGGTTTGATTTGTAAACACGGAATATTAATCACTGAATTTGCTAATGAATTACAAGCAGAAGGGTTGGCACCGCGAGAAGCGATCCTCACTGCGACGAAAACACGTCTTCGTCCAATACTGATGACATCATTAACGATGATTTTGGGCTCATTACCATTGCTATGGGAGGCGGGGCCAGGAGCTAATGCGATGGGCTCGCTGGGGATCATTATTATTGCTGGTATGGCATTGGGTATCGTTGATCCCTTGTTTGTTGTACCGAGTGTGTATTTGATGGTGCAAAAGTTAAAGCGCAAGAATAAAGCGAAAGTTATCGAGTCTTAACTAAATTGTTTTAGATATAAAAAACGCAGCCAAAAGGCTGCGTTTTTAATTGATAGTTAAACTATTCAATTACTCAGTTTTTGCATTCTTTTTCAAGAAATCAAGAACAAGTTGACGGTCTTTATCATTTAGACCTGCACGTGGGAACATCGAGGTTGTAATACCTTTCCACTGCTTGTAAGTGAAGTCACTTGGGTGTGGTGCAGCGTGACATAACGTACAGCTACCGTAGAATAACTTCTCACCCGGTGATTGCGCAGGACCTTGCTCTGCTGCAACGGCTTTAAGGCGTTTGCCTAATTGTAGTGACCAAATATCCACTTGGTATTTAGACTTAACAATTTGTGGTGGCTCATACGCTTTGTTTGGTGTTAGTACATCAGTACATTTCTTGAAGTAAGCCAAACACGTATTTGCACTGGTTGCTTGCGCTAAACCACTGGTTGTTTTACTGCTTGTCAGCATGTTGATAGAGCCTGAGTTACAACGGCCTTTTTCATCAAGCTGTAGCCATGCGCCTTCGTGAATGTAGATAACACCTGGCATTGCTTCATCAGTAATACGTGCACCCGCAAGTAATGCGCCGCGGTCATTGTACACTTCAACCACATCGCCATCTTTCACGCCACGTGCTGCCGCATCATCTTTGTTGATAAGTACGATCTGACGACCATCAACAGACTCGTGGCTGTTCACATCAGCATTCGCCATTTGTGAGTGTAAGCGCATCCATGGGTGTGGACTTAGTACGTGAACTTGATCTTTCTTCGCGTTACCTAACCATTCAAATGGAGGCATCCATTGTGGCATTGCTGGACACTCATTTGCTTTAAACTTAGCAAGTGTTTCACTGTAAAGCTCGATCTTACCACTTGGTGTGTGAAGAGGGTTCTTTTCAGGATCAGCGTAGAAATCACCATGACGAACAAAGCTATTAGCATCTTCAGGTGTTGATAGGTGCGTAATACCATTTTGCCAGAATGTTTTGAAATCATCTGTTGCATCAGAAGCTTCGTAAGACGCTTTGATGTGTTGGTACATTGTCTTACCGTCAGTAAACTCTTTATGTACGTTAAACATAAAGGCTAGACGAGAGAAGATTTCGTAATCATCTAGGCTTTCACCTACAGGCTCAACCACTTTACGCATCGCATAAATCTTGTTGTTGCTGTAAGTACCGCCAGAAGTGATGTCATCACGCTCTAGTGTCGTTGTGGTTGGTAGCACGATATCTGAGTATTTTGCTGTTGCACACCACCAAGGGTCTTGACAGATAATAGTGTCAATATTCTTGTTCAGTGCATCAATTAACTCGTTAGTATCTTGTTGGTGCGATAGTAAGTTGTTACCTGCGTTATAAATTAATTTTGCTTTTGGTAACTTAAGGTTTGCACCATCACGGGTGTATTCTTTACCTGGGTTATTCAACATGTCTGAAATCATTACAACCGGACATGTTTTAGTAATTGGGTTACGACCTTGAGATAGACCGATAGGCATACGCTTACCAGACGTTGGCATACCACCATTACCGTAGTGCCAGCTAAAGCCTGCACCTTCACCTGGCTTACCAATTTTACCTGCAATCGCTGCAAAGTTGATGATAGACCAGTGGATCATTTCACCGTGGTCAGCACGTTGTAGTGCCCAACCAGCGGCAATTTGTGTACGCTTAGTTACACAAAGTTCTGCAATTTCAACGATTTTAGCAGCAGGAAGGCCAGTAATTTCTTCAGCCCACTCAGGTGTTTTTTCAATACCGTCTTCTTTACCCATTAGGTAATCAAGGTACTTATCAAAACCAACTGTGTACTTATCTAAGTAAGCTTTATCGTTTTTACCTGTTTTACATAGGTGGTAAGACATAGCAGTAAACAGTGCAGTATCCGTGTTAGGACGGATATTGATCATTTCACTGTCTAGAGCTTTATCAG
Source organism: Photobacterium angustum (assembly GCF_002954615.1). Classification (NCBI taxonomy): domain Bacteria; kingdom Pseudomonadati; phylum Pseudomonadota; class Gammaproteobacteria; order Vibrionales; family Vibrionaceae; genus Photobacterium; species Photobacterium angustum. Next base: position 802,606 of record NZ_MSCJ01000001.1, read on the forward strand.
TTTGGGTTTTCTGAGGGTTAATAGAGATAAACTTAATGCCTTTCTCTTTAAACGCTTCCCAGTGCTTTTGCATTGAGTGGTCTGCAACACGGAATTCAATACGGTTTGTTTTCCAAGGATCACAACCAATGAATAGAACAGCTTCTGTGTTCTCTTCAACGATCTTCCACGCAGTTTGTGGTGAGTACACTTCCATATCACCGATAACGTGAGGAAGAATAACTTCAGATGCGCCTGCTGAGTAGTCACCCGCACAGATACTTTGACCGCCAATAAGGTTAAAGAAACGACCTTGTAGTGTTTGTGGACGGTTTAGACCACTGTGAGACCAACCACCGTAAGAAGAGCTAAATACAGCTTCATTACCGTGCTTTTCAATTGTACGTGCAATACAGAAAGCAGTTAGTGCGATGGCAGTGTCCCAATCAACACGAACAAACGGTTCTTTACCACGTAAATGCGGATTGTGATCGCCTAATGGATCTTCAAGCAGAGACTTACGTACCATAGGGTATTTAATACGAGTATCAGCGTAAGTACGGCTTAGTATGCCTTTTGTTAGCATTTCAGTAGGGAACGGGTCAACGTCGTTCAGAGGTTGAACGCCAATTAACTTACCTTCTTTAACAACCGCTTTAAAAGGACCATAGTGAGATGCAGATGGAATTACTTGCGTGTCAGCCGCAAATACCTTGCCTGCAGGAAAAAGTGTGAGTCCATTAGCAGCAATTGCGGTTGCTACTGAACCTTTTAAAAAGTTTCGACGTGATAGGGTCATGATTATATTCCGAAGACAGTCCGAGCAATAAATAAATTAACGCCAAATATGCGCCTAATATTTATTCGGTATTGATGCCTATTTTTTTAATAATTCTTGATAGGCTACACGGAAATGAGAAATATATTATAGGGTCAAATGGAAAGTAAGTTTTCAAAAAAGATCACCCAAATTTAATATGTTTAATGGTCGATATAAATCCTAGAATATTTAGCGCATTAAGCAAAGGTTAATTGAAAATCATTATCAATAATGCCAAGTGTCATATGGAATAATAATAATTGTGACAAGTGTTAATTTTTTAAGTTATTGATTTTTATTTGTTTAACTTGATTGTGTTTCAATGATTCTTGATTATGTTACAGATGGTAAAAGTCTATTGACAGATAAAAACCATTTAGAGCTCTAACTAAATTGAATGAATAATTAGGCATAAAATCAAAGTAATGAATTATATTAATAATAATATTTTTTTTATTAATAACTCGCATTGCCGTATTCATATTCGACTGCTATTTTTGTACGTAACATTTTCTTTTAACGTCATTTTGACGTTTAATTCATTTTGGACCATCAATGAAGAAGCTCTGGCACTTTCTTATAAAGCCAAGCAGTCGCTACTCCGTTTTAGCAATTGCTGTTGTTTGTGTATTAATTACACTTGCAGGCGTATTTACTTTCCACAAATCGATTGAATTCACTTCTACTAACGAGTTTTGTACTGCTTGTCACTCGATGAAGGAAAACTACAACGAATATAAAACAAGCATTCACTTTAAGAACGCTTACGGTGTTCGTGCACAGTGTCGTGACTGTCATATTCCTGAAAACAACCCAATTGCTTTCATGAAAGCGAAATTGGGCGGTATTGGTGATATTTACAGTGAGTTCATTGGTAAAGATATCGATACACCGAAGAAGTTCGAAGAAAATCGTCTACGCATGGCACAGAATGTTTGGAAGATGATGAAGGACACCAATTCAGCGACGTGTAAGAGCTGTCACTCTTACTCTGCGATGGATCATGCTAAGCAATCACCAGCAGCAGCGGCTGCAATGACAGGCGCTGCTGCGAAAGATATGAACTGTATCGAGTGTCACAAAGGTATTGCTCACCAGTTGCCACATATCAACAACGATTTCCAAGCAACATTTAAGCAATTAAGCATTAATGCAGCGAAAGCGCCTGAAGCGACAACACTTTACTCACTAACATCTAAGCAGTTGTTTGTGAAAGATGCAGCTTCTGACGATGCACAAGGTCAATTGTACCCAGCATCAGAAGTGAAAGTTGTTGGCCAAAGTGGTGACATGCTAAAAGTTGAACTAACAGGTTGGGAAATCAAAGGTTCAACAACAGGTATGCTAGTTCAAGATATGGCGAAGCAAATTCAAATCGCTTCAATTGCTCCTGAACTACAGAAAACACAAAAAGTACTTAACACCCAAACCGCAACTGATGGTCAAGTTTGGCAGCAAGTACAAGTTGCAGCGTGGATGACACAACGTGACATGTTAGCAAGCATTAAACCTATTTGGGGTTACGGTAAAGAAATCCTAGATTCAAGCTGTAACCAGTGTCACGCAACGCCAGATCCAAAACACCTAACAGCAAACGCATGGGTTGATGGTCTAAAAGCAATGCAACAGTACTACAAGCTTGATAAGAACGAAGAGCGCGTACTACTTAAATATCTACAAGCTCACGCAAAAGATGCACCAGCAGAAACTGCGGCAGAGCAAGCAACTGAGTAAGATCATTTGCTAAAAAATAGATAGCTTGCGGTAACGCAACACCGAAAGGGTACCTGAGAAATCAGGTCCCCTTTTTTAATATATTGATTACTTGTTCTGTTGGCGATGTGATGTATTGCTAGACAATACATTTCTTTGTTGTGTTGAGCCTTTTGTTTCTTCATTAACACGAAATTGAATTCTAGTGTCTATAGGATTTCTTATGGTGCGAGTGTGCAAATGTTAACTCTGGTTTGAGAATAGAATAAATAATAGATATTAAAAAAGGACTGAATGTTTCCATTCAGCCCTTTAGTGTTTTTCACAATATTAAATATTATGCAGTCACTTCTTGTTTTTTCTCTTTAGGTGCTAGCTGCTCCGCCAGTTTGTGCATTTCAGGGAGCATACGGTGGATCAAGTGAAGTTGCTGTAACACCATTCGTACCGAGGTACAGTCTTCATCTCGCCATTGACCTAATCGTTGATCCAAATCGAGATCTAATGCGGGTGCCTTTTGACATGTGTTACCCGTTAGCTGTGTCGCTAAACATTCTAAGTGGGCGTGAATAATACGATGTGCTTCAGACACTAACTGATGGGTTTTATCGTCATCGAGCTGTGTTCGGTGTGCACCTAATGCCGAGATATAACTGAGCATGGCATGGTTTAAGGTTAAAAATCGGAAACTTTCATTAGCATCAATTTGGTAACGCTCAGGCTCTGCTAACATATTACTGATCGCCGTATTTAAATGGGCATCAGTATTGTGGGCGTCACGACGGGCGATACGATAGCTTAAACTGTCTTTTTTACCTATTCGGTACTGACCAATAATTTGTGCTAAGTAATCTTTATTGGCATTGATAGCGCCTGACATCGATTTGTGTAATCGCTTAGATTCCCAATCTGGCAAAATAAAGGTAACGGCTAAAACGGCTAATAAACAGCCAATTAAGGTATCGCCTAAACGCGGCAGAATAACTGCATACCCTTCACCTAATTGGTTAAAACAGAACAAGACGAGTAAGGTAATAAATGCCGTTGCCCAGCCGTATTTCACCATTCTAAAGGCAAAGAAAAGCACGCCTGCAGCAACCATCAATACCAGTTGGCCTTCTTGTCCTGGGAATAAATAAAGTAGCGGAATACCTGCGAAGATACCTGCCAAAGTGCCAATAACACGTTGGCGTAGTTTTTGGCGAGTCGCGCTGTAGTTTGGCTGACAGACAAAAAGGGTGGTCAGCAATATCCAATAACCACGTTGCAGATCGAGTGCTTGAATACAGCCGTAGCCCACCGTTAACGCTATTGCCATACGTATCGCATGACGAAAAAGTATGGAGTCAGTATTGAACTGGGCGCTGATACGTTTACCTAATTCTTTAAAACCATGCGCTTCGTTATCTGATAACTGAATTTCGTCACTGTCTTCGTTATAGGTTGCATCAGGGTTATTGATGTTCATTAACTGACGTTCAACCGTGGCGAGGTTGTTGAATAGGAAATCGAGTTGAATTAACAACATTTTCCATTCTGGTTTATTTTGGCTATGAAGGTACTGTAATGAATCTTGCAGTTCATTTAAGGCTTTCATGCTTTTTTCATCGTGGGTGTACGATTTCCCCATTGCTAATGCAGTTGAAATATCACGGCAAGCAACGGCTTGAGAACGTAATAAACGTTGGAAACGAAATAGCACATCACTACGGTTAAAGTTGGCTGCTAAATCTTGGTAACGATAATGCGAAGAGCTGGCACGTTCGTGAATATCTTGTGCCATAAAATAAATCGTTAAGAATTTATCGCCTGTCGTGTTGGGTTGTCCGCGTCTTGCTCGATGTAACAGGGTGGCTTTTGCTGAATTTAGCGCGTTAACAACTCGTGCGTTTTGGCTTGCTGCTTGCAAACGAAGAGGTTGTGGCACTAAGTCGGCAACAGGCTCAAAGAGTTGGCTTTTATGATCTAAATAATCGGCAAACTCGCTAAACACATTAGCAAGGCTACGTTGTACGGGTTGGTTAGGCCAAAGGATGTGCCATGTTAAGGATAAACAGCCATACCAAAATGCACCACCAAGTAACAACATCGGCTGGGACCATAAATCGACACTATGATCAGCACCTAGCATGGTGTAAACCGCCAGCAATAATGAAGCAAATGCAATACTTGCGTAGCGTGATCCCATTGCGCCTAACATGATGAAACAAAATGTTGACGTGAACAGTCCTAATGCAAAAAAGAGAGGATAAGGGAATAGGACTTCAATCGAAACAGATGCAATTAAAAAACAAAGTAAAGTGAGCGAAAGCGCTTTAATTCTACCGATCAAATTGTCATCAGTTTCAGCTAGCGCAGCAGCAATAACCCCGAGTACTAACGGTGTTACCTCGTTATTTGAATTGTAATACCAGCAAGGTAGTACGACGCCAACTAACGCAATGAGAACACGAATTGAGTAGTTTATTCTATCGTTCACCCAGTAACGGCGAAAATTTAGATGTAACTTGTTAGTTTGCATATAGATATTAACAATCTTCTGATAAATAATTGCAGAGAACGTCTAGAATAACCTTGTCGTAAATTTGATCCAATTGAAGTTATATAAAGACTTAAATTATTGGGTTATCTAGCTTAGAAATCGGCTTAAAGATAACAGAGTTTGGTTATAGATACTGTATCGACATCTCATGAAAGAACATTCGTTTGATAAAAGCGAGCAAGTTTTGTTCATTGGTTGAACTTTACTATTGAAGCAGAATCCAAAAATACATTTGTTTGTTCTGCTAGTGGAATTAATAAGCAAATAAATCCTAGAACGCTATGGCATAACAGGAGTTATTGGTACTCTATAGCGATATAAACCCAAGAAACTTGGGTAGACATCCGATCATAGGGTGATTGGACCTTTTCTATTTTAGCTGCATGTTTTTTACGCGGCTATGTTCAATATTACGCCCATATAAGAATATGGAAAAGTTGGTGAGATAATGCAATTAAGTGCCAGTTGGTTAGCACAATGGTTAGTGCAGGGTGATTATTACAGTATCGCTTTAGATGACAATTCATTGGTTTTAGATAGCCAAGTTGGCTCAGAAGTGATCTCGTTTGACGATTGGGATGGCTCAATTGAAATACATCGCGGTGTGTTATGGGGAGCGTTAGAGCTAACCTCTTCTGATCAGCAATATTGCTGGACTATTCATGGTTTGCCTTGGAGCGAATGTAAGCCGTTCGCCGCTTTTCTTATCCGCACGTATCAAGATTGGGCAAGAAATCGCGTTGATAAATTAGATGCTGTTTTACCTGAAATCTTACAGCGTATTGGCAAATTTTCATCACAGCCGGGCTATTTACGTGGCTCTGAGCATGAGTCGTTACATACTTTCCTTCATCAATCGCTTGCTGATACAGATTTAACACCAGAGTTAGCGGCATCATTCCGCCCTCGTAGCTTTGAAAAAATTTCGCCTTGGTTAGAAGAACATCAGGATTGGGTTGAAGAACACAATAAGACTTGGATTAAACAGCAATCTGAAAAATGGGGCTCATGGTTTGATAGTTTTGAGCGCTCACCATTAAATGATTCTCAACGAGAAGCGGCGTTAATCAACCAAGATCATAACTTAGTACTTGCCGGTGCTGGTACGGGTAAAACCAGTGTTTTAGTGGCTCGTGCAGGTTACTTAATTGCGAGTCAGCAAGCCGTACCTGAAGATATTTTGATGCTGGCATTTGGCCGTAAAGCGGCAGAAGAAATGTCTGAGCGTATGTGTGAGAAAGTCAGTGATCGCGTTAAGGTTGCTACGTTCCATAGCTTGGGCTCGCAAATCATCGCAGAAGTAGAAAAAGAAAAGCCTAATGTCGCCGGTATCGCTATTGATGCGCGTGTTCGTTCAGCATGGATTGCCCGTATGTTGATTGAACAATGGAATAAATCAGCGTCAGCGAGCAAATGGCAACGTCACCTTACGCAATGGCGAGTTCCGGGGTTTAGCAAAGAAAACACGATGGAACAACAGGCTGAAAATGAGCAATTGCAAGCTTGGGTTTGGCGCCATATTGAATTATTAGGTCAATCGACATTGTCGAAAGAAGCGCTAATAGAAGAAATTCAAAATAACAATAACCCAGCGATGCGCCCACGTATGAAGAGCGAATTAGAGTTATTGTGGCCTTGCTATCAAGCTTATCTGCAGTATTTAAAATCAAAGAAACAAATCGACTTTAACAGCATGATTGATGTGGCAACTGAATATGTTAAAGAAGGTAAGTTCGTGTCACCTTGGCGTTTTATTATGGTAGATGAATACCAAGATATTTCGCCACAACGTTTAGCGCTTATTGAAGCGTTATGCGGCCAGAAAATAGAAGGGAAGTCGTCCCCAACCTTGTTTGCTGTTGGTGATGATTGGCAGGCTATTTACCGTTTTGCTGGTGCTGATGTTAACTTAACGACTGACTTTGAAGGACGTTTTGGTTCATCTCATATCACTGAGCTATCAACGACTTATCGCTTTAATAGCATGATTGGTGAAGTGGCAAACTTGTTTATTCAACAAAACCCAAGCCAAATTAAAAAGCAGTTAACTAGCTTTACGAAACAAAGTAAGAAAGCGGTTACCTTGCTTGATAGTGATTTAATGCTGCAAGATTTAACTCGTTTAGCCAAACTTTATGATAATAAAGAAACGAGCGTGATGATCTTGGGTCGTAACAATAAGCAGAAACCAGCAAAGTTTGATGACTGGAAAGCACAGTGGCCACAACTTAACTTGGAATACATGACATGTCACGCGAGTAAAGGGCGTGAAGCTGATTATGTATTTATTGTTGATGTTAACAAAGGTATTTTCCCGTCTCCAGATCGTGAAACAGGTTTAGCTGCTGTGATGCAACCACGTACTGAAAACTATACTGATGCTGAAGAGCGCCGTTTGTTCTATGTTGCGTTAACACGTGCGCGTAAACATGTATGGGTATGTGCTGGTTCACACAATACATCTTCTTTTATCAATGAGTTAATCGAAGATAAGTACCCTGTAAATAATAAGATTAAACGCATTAAGTAATTGTATGCTTATGAAAAAACCGACCTATTAAAGGTCGGTTTTTTTATTTCTGTAAAAGTAAGTTATGGGCTTTATTGTTATTAGCCGGCTTTATGAAAACTAACGATGTTGTTTGATGGAGCATTAGCATCGATGTACTCTTTGACCTGTAATTGCTGCTCATCGGTTAGGTATAGGCCTAATTTGGTTCGGCGCCACAAGAAGTCTTCGACCGTTTTCACATGTTCATGTGCGATAACATAATCAATTTCTTTTTGGTAAACACCATCAGCAAATTGAATGCCCATATCTTCAATACAAGTTACGTCTGCCAACATCTTATAGCAGTAACTTCCAAATTGTTTTACATAGCGTAATGCTTGTTTATCACTTAGCCATGGGTAACGGTTCTGTAAGCTATCAGCAAGTTGTTTTCGTGAACAGCTGAAGTTTCCACCCGGTAGGGCTTGATTGGCTGTCCATGGTTTTCCCATTTGTGGGAAGAAAGGTTCTAGGTGCTTCATCGCTGATTCTGACAGCTTTCTGTAGGTCGTTAATTTGCCACCAAAAATAGAAAGCAAAGGTGCTTGGTCTAGTTCTTGCTCAAGTTCTAATGTGTAATCACGTGTGATTGCTTGTGGTGAATTTGATTCATCATCACACAGTGGACGAACGCCACTAAACGTCCACACCACATCTTCTCGACCGAGTTGATCAACAAAGTGTTGATTTACAATATCAATTAAGTAATCGATTTCGGTCTCATCAATCGCCACATGACGAGGATCGCCTTTGTATTCTAGATCTGTCGTGCCAATGATTGAGAAGTCATCAAGGTAGGGAATGACAAAAACAATTCGGTTATCTTTGTTCTGAAGAATATAGGCTTGCTCTTCATTATGAATTTTTGGCACTACAATGTGTGAGCCTTTGATCAAACGAATATTACGTGGCGACGACGTTTCTAAACCGTTATCAAAAAATTGCTTAACCCAAGGTCCTGCCGCATTAACAAGCGCTTTTGTTCGTCGTTCAAAGCGTTCACCTGTACGTTGATCAACCATGGTTACGCGCCAAATGTCACCTTCTCTTACCGCATTTTCAACTTTGCAGTAGTTGGCAACTTCGCCACCATTTTCTTCGATAGCCATAATGTTTAATAGCACTAAACGCGCGTCATCAACCCAACAATCAGAATACTCAAAACCAACTTTCATTTCTGGTTTAAGTAAACCAGATTGCGCTAGGTTAATTTTTTTACTCGCAGGTAAGGTGGTTCGTTTGCCTAAATTATCATAAAGAAAGAGACCACAGCGGATCATCCAAGCTGGACGTAAAAAAGGACGATGAGGCAGACGGAATCGCATAGGCTCGGCAACATGAGGCGCTTTATTTAAGATCACTTCACGTTCAGCGAGTGCTTCGGAAACAAGGCGAAACTCATAATGTTCAAGGTAGCGTAGACCACCATGAATGAGTTTTGAACTTGCAGATGACGTGGCAGAGGCAAAATCATTTGCTTCGTATAAAGCAACATTTAATCCTCGACCAGCCGCATCTGCAGCAATACCTGCACCATTAATACCGCCACCTATGACGATGATATCGAGAAGAGGGGTTGCGCTATTGTTTTTAGTGATATCCATAAAACGACCTTAAAAATGAGCAAACGAACATAAGAGAGCATAATGTAAGCATAACTTAAGTTTCGTTTGTGATCATTTGTTGTTTTCGTTTATTGTTCGTTTTTGCTCGTTTATGTGATTTGTATAAAAAAATGCGCTTTTTTATTGAATTAGTTTTACGATTGTTAGCATGTTTTACTCATTATGGTCATGCTCGGATACCACCTCAATTTGTAATTGATGTTCATTAATAATTGAAAGAATATTTTCAGGTGGTTGCTGATCGGTAAACAGTGCATCCACTTGCGAAATACAGCCCAGTTTTACCATTGCATTACGACCAAATTTAGAATGATCCACTGCAAGAAATACTCGGCGACTATTTTCAATAATGGCTTGTTTTACACGTACTTCATGATAATCAAAATCAAGTAACGAGCCGTCATTATCGATACCACTGATCCCTAAGATGCCAAAATCTAGGCGAAATTGTTGAATGAAATCGAGCGTGGCTTCTCCAATGATACCGCCATCATGATCACGAACTTCACCACCGGCGAGAATCACTTTAATTTCTGGGTTTGATAACAAAATTGTGGCAGCATTTAAGTTGTTGGTTACAACACGTAGTTGTTTGTGTTGGACACACAGTGCACGTGCGACAGCTTCAGGTGTGGTGCCTATATCAATAAACAGTGATGCCCCATCAGGGATATGTTTAACAAGACTTGCGGCTATTAAGTCTTTCTCGCTGAAATTAAGTGACTTACGGGTAATGTAAGAGGTATTTTCAGAGCTAAGTGGTGTTGTTGCTCCACCGTGATAGCGACGAATTTTATTGGTGTCGGCGAGTTCGTTAAGATCGCGGCGAATCGTTTGAGGGCTGACGTTAAAACGTTCGACTAACTCTTCTGTACTGACATAGCCCTGTTTTTTCACCAACTCTATAATTTCTTGGTGTCTTGGTATTTGTTTCACTAAAAATTTCCCTGTCTTACTTGGCATTGCCAGATATACATTTAAATATAATGATATCTATTGTGCTTTAATTTTCCTTTCCATAGAAGTGATTCAATTCTCTTATCTGTATTCAAATAAAAAAGAGCGTTACAAAGAACGCTCTTTTTCTCTTTTATTCGTTTTATGAATAATTAATCTTCGCAATCATGCATTTCTGCCCATGTTTGCGCGCATTTAACTGCGCGTTTCCAACCTTTATAGCGTCGCTCACGCTTATCATCACAAGCGTGGGGATTGAAAGTGCGGTTAATTACGGCTTTATCTTTTAGCTCATCAATATTATTCCAGAATCCGACAGCTAAGCCAGCAAGGTAAGCAGCACCTAGTGCGGTGACTTCAGTGACCTCTGGACGCTGAACTTCAGTATCTAACACATCAGACTGGAACTGCATTAAGAAGTTATTAGCAACGGCGCCACCATCAACTTTCAATGCGGCAAGCTGTATACCAGAATCCGCTTTCATGGCGTCAATGACATCACGGGTTTGATAAGCAATACTTTCAAGCGTTGCGCGAATAATATGGTTCGAGTTCACGCCGCGGGTTAAACCAACAATTGTACCGCGTGCGTAAGCATCCCAATATGGTGCACCTAACCCCGTAAAGGCTGGAACGACATAAACACCGTTTGAAGTATCAACTTTAGTGGCAAAGTACTCGGAGTCTTTGGCATCGGCTAATAGCTTCATTTCATCACGTAGCCATTGAATCGATGCGCCACCCATAAAGACAGCACCTTCAAGTGCGTAGGATGCTTCACCCGATGGTCCACAGGCTAATGTAGTGAGTAGGCCATGAGTTGATGATACTTTTTCTTGTCCTGTGTTCATTAACAAGAAACAGCCCGTTCCGTAAGTGTTTTTAGCTTGCCCTGGCTCGACACACATTTGACCGTATAAAGCGGCTTGTTGATCGCCGGCAATGCCCGCAATTGGAATACGTGTACCGCCTTTACCACCAATATTGGTTTTACCGTAAACTTCCGATGAGCGTTTTACTTCTGGCATCATTGAAGCAGGAATACCTAACTCATCGAGAAGTTTTTGATCCCATTCAAGGGTGTTGATATTAAATAACATGGTACGAGAGGCGTTGGTGTAATCTGTTACATGAACGCGGCCTTGAGTCATTTTCCATACTAGCCAAGTATCAACAGTACCAAACAGTAATTTACCAGCCTCTGCATCTTCTCGCGCGCCATCAACATTATCTAAAATCCATTTTACTTTGGTACCAGAGAAATAAGGGTCAAGGACAAGACCTGTATTCTCGCGTACATATTCTTCTAATCCACGTTGTTTTAATTCTTCACAGATCTCTGCGGTACGACGACACTGCCATACAATGGCGTTATAAACTGGCTTACCTGTTTCTTTATTCCAAACAATAGTGGTTTCACGTTGGTTTGTAATACCGATCGCTGCAATTTGATCGCTACGTATACCTGATTGGCCTAGTACTTCGACTAAGGTTGAACTTTGGGTGGCATAGATCTCTAGTGGATCATGTTCAACCCAACCCGCTTGAGGATAAATTTGGGTAAATTCTCTTTGAGCGACACTTACGATATTGGCATCGTGGTCAAGAATAACTGCACGAGAGCTTGTTGTGCCTTGGTCTAACGCTACGATGTATTTTGGATCGTTCATGTTTTTGTCCTTTGTTTCAAACTATTATAATTATACTAGGAAGTAGAGGTTAAGCTTGCGTGCGAGCTTCTTCTTCTGTGTTTTTGTCACATTGATTTGGAATTGTACAACCTTGTCCTTGTTGAGGCAGATGCGCTGCAACAACTTTAGGGTATAACCAGCCACCAAAACAGGCGCCAGCAATGGGAGCAAAAATCGGCACAATAAAGTAAGGAATATCAAGACCACCTGTTAGTGCTTTATCCCAACCTGCGAAATAGGCGAACAACTTAGGGCCAAAATCACGCGCTGGATTCATAGCAAAGCCTGTTAGTGGACCTAAAGAGCTACCAATTACGGCAATTAAAATCCCGATAAGTAGTGGATTTAAAGCACCACGGGATGCGCCATTGTTTTCATCACCAAGGGCTAAGATGGCGAACATCAATACTGCTGTGATCACAAACTCTACAGCAAATGCGCCGAAAAATGACAGACTGGCATGTGGGTAAGTCGAGAAGATCCCTGCGGTTGCCAATGCTTCATTACTGCTTCGTACAAATTGATGGGTTATTTCATATTGGGTAAAGAGGTTGCTATATAGGGCATAGATAAGCGCAGCAGAGCAGAAAGCCCCAAGAAGTTGACTAATAATGTAGGGAGCGACTTTCTTTTTATCAAAACCGTGAAATGCAGCAAGAGCGATAGTAACAGCTGGGTTAATATGTGCACCAGACACGCCTGCGGTACAATATATGGCAATAGTAACACCTAATCCCCAGATTATACTGACTTCCCATTGCCCAAAATCAGCTCCTGTTAATACTAAAGCAGCGACACAGCCGACACCAAAAAAGATTAACAATCCTGTGCCGATAAATTCAGCGATACATTCGCCGAGTAGGGAGGGGTGTTTCGTTATTGTCATTTTAATTATCCTTATTATTCACGTCGAAGGTTATTGGCTGGGAGCACGGCATATCTTCTACAATATTCGACATTGCGAAAACAAAGAAACATTAAAAATGCGCGTTCGAGCATTAAATGAAAATAAAATGTATTTATTTTGTTAAATGGCTCATGTTTTTTAAACGAATAAATTAATGAAAAAACATAAAAGGAAAGACGTTATGCGTATTTATATCTTTTATTAAGGTATGAAGTGGCGGGTATTGATGAGTTTTCGTAATAAAAAAGGACTCATATGAGTCCTTCGTTTTTGTTCTATTTAAAAGCTTAGTTAGGGATTAACATAAACAATCACTTTACCGCTATGTTTTTTGTTTTGAATACCAATCAATGCGTCAGGAAGTTTGGTAAAGGGGACGATTTTTTCAACCATACTTTTAAGCTCACCATCAGCGACAAGCTCACTGAGTTTGTTGCCAATATCTGCAAGATGAGCAATATGTTCTGGTGCTCCGTGGGCATAGGTGCCATGTAAAGCCACTTCATGGATACTTAATGCTTTAGTCGTCGCTAATAGCGGCACTTGAGTGAACTGATCGGCGACCATCACAATATGTCCGTTATAACGGATTAGCGCGCTCATAAGGCTACCGGAACGTGCTGAGACACAGTCTATGACGCCATGCAGCATTTGATCTTCTGTTAGGTTGATTATTTCGAGGGCAACATTTTGTTCAGGCGAAAGTACCGCATCAAGTCCATAACTTAATAAACGTTGGTGATGTTGACGTTCGGCAATCGCATAAACCGTAGCCCCTGCTTTTTTGGCGAGTTGCGCTGCAAATCCACCGACTCCACCACCAGCTCCTGTGATCGCTATACGTTGACCTTTCTGGACTTGTAATTTGTCGTGAACGGCTATCCATGCACTGTATCCAGCACAGGGTAAAGCGGCTGCATCAGTGAAAGATAAGGTAAGAGGAATACGACTTGCGGCGGAGGCTTTCACGCAGGCATATTCAGCAAATCCACCTGCAGTACGAGGATCTGCAAAGAAGATGACTCTATCACCGATTGAAAATTGTTTTACATTCTCGCCTATACTTTCAACCGTTCCTGCAACATCTAATCCGATGATTTGAGGGTAATTCCATGTTGCGTAACCCCATTCTGTTAATTTGTAATCCATGGGGTTTAGCCCTACAGCCGCGACTTTAATGCAAATTTCGTCTGCGCTAGGGGTGGGCGTATCGGTTTCTTCGAGAGATAGTGCGCTTATTCCATTTGGCTGTTTTAACATCCACGCTTTCATTGGCAACTTCCTCTACTACATATAATCTATTTAACAATATAACGCATTACATGTATTTTCATAATTTAGTTGTAGTAATTGTGCCATAACGGAAGGGATTTCAATTAATTGTTACTTTCTCGCAAAGGTGAGGCTATTTGAGCCTTTCGCTATGAATGCAAAAGGCTAAAAATAACTAAGTACTAATTTATGCGTTCTGCTAGGTAGGCATCGTAATCAGGAACTTCAATACTTACTTTTTGATCGAGAAGTGGTGAGGTGATCATGAAGTTTGCGCTAGCACGGTTAGTCGCAACGGGGATATTCCATACTGCTGAAATGCGGAGTAACGCTTTTACATCAGGGTCATGAGGAACGGCGTTGAGTGGGTCCCAGAAGAAAATCATCATATCGATTTTACCTTCTGAAATCAGAGCGCCTAATTGTTGATCACCTCCCATTGGACCACTGATTAAGCAAGTGATCGGTAAGCCTATTTCTTTTGATAAGAGGTGTCCTGTTGTACCTGTAGCGTATAGCTTGTGAGATGCCAGTTTATCTTTATGTTCTTTAACCCAACGAAGTAGATCAACTTTACAGTTATCGTGTGCAACGAGGGCGATATGTTTAGAGGATGCCATTGTGCGGGTTGTTCTGTGCATCATATTTCCTTGCTAAGATGTTCTGATCGTAATTATGAAATAATAGATATCAGAACCTTATAAATGAGTAAAACACAATAATCTAATTATTAGCGGTGACACAAATATTATATTTGAGAACAAAATATCCTGCGTCAAAGAACCTAGGACGCAGGACAAAGCATTATTGTTTTACATGGTGGTCTTTAACATAAAAAGAAGGGCGGAACTCAGCGGGTGATAACGACTCTGCAATCACTTTTTTAGGTAAATATTCTGGTGTGAGATTGACAATTGAAGGTGCAATATCGAGTACGACTGGCTTATGTTCAAGATAACGAACAGCTTGGTCGATAGATAGCATGGCTTGTTCCGCCATTTTATCGGTAGGGGCAAATAATATGCGATGACGTCTTAAGCCTCGATAAACACCATGACTGAGGTAAGTTGATACAATTTTTATGTTGTGAATATCATGAGTACGTAACTCACTTATTGCTACTTCTGCCGCCACAGCGCCACCAACAATGTAGTTAATATCTTCTTTTGATCCGAGGATTTGCTGAATCAAATTTCGTTGTAATTCTTTACTGTTATCGGCCCATAAGGTTGTCACAATTTCTACATCGCTGTTTTTAATCGCGTCTTTAAAACCACGAGATACAGGTTTAGTACCACCTTGGAGTTGAGGGCCTGGTAGCCAAGCGACTTTTACCACACCTGAACCTTTCGGGTGACGTTTAGCCAGGTATTCACCTGCAGCTTTACCCATGTCATACCAATTTACACCTACTTTGGCTTTCACATGTTGGCGAATATCAGGATCGGTAAAATCAATATTGTTCGTCATTAAAAATACAGGCGTATTACCAATAAGTTTAGAAAGTATTCCGTTATAGGCTTCGTCATCTACCGTGCCTAGAATAATCGCATCTGCACCCCATTGATGGCATTTTTGTAGCTGCAATGTTTGCTTATCTAAATTGGGATAACCGCCAGCTTCCATCACTTTTAATGTAATGCCTAATTTTTTTGCTTGTTTAACCATTCCATAATTGATCGATAACCAATATGAATCTTTTAAATGTGGGTAAACTGCACAGACTTTCCATGGCTTAGTAACGGAAGTTAAAAAATCATATTGGACTTCAGTTGCTTTTTTATCTGCCTGAAAAGGAGGTTGATAGGAGATCACTTCTTGTGCAGAAGCTGTTTGGATGGAAAGTAAAAACAAAACAAAACAAAAAATGCGCATTTATACCAACATTATTTTAGGTTTAAAGTCATATCGCTGGCAAAATAGTAGCGCTTTATTTTCTCTTGTGAAATAGCGAGCATACTGAGCAACGACAGATATACGATATTATATACCTAAGTAACCTTGAGATGTTTAATTGAGTGACAACACGCGGCATTAAATGCTTGAAGTCACTTTGGTATATATGGGTTGCAAACATTTTGATGTAGAGATTATTTATGACGTTTACCCTAAAAGGTATCGGAACGAAATTGTTAATAGCCTTTTCAGCAATGGCTAGCTTGATGATTATTGCAGTAATGATTGGTGTCGCAGGTTTTTCATTAGTGGCTAAAACTGAGCGTACGGTAATTAATTCTGCTGTACCTGCATTAGCAGAAGCGCGTCAGTTATCCGATTTAAGTTCTCGTATTATTTTTAATGCACAAGTATTGGCAAAATCTAAAGCAGAATCTGAACGTATGCGACAAGGGCGTGCGTTAACCATTCATATTGAAGCATTAAATCGAAGCTTGCATTCACTTGAACAATTTTCTTTTGATCAACCGTTAATGGTGAAATTAGAAGAAGATGTAAAGCGGATTGTTGATAATTTAGCATTATTAGGTTTACTTGTAGGGCGTCAGATCGATCTTCAAAGTCAGTTAGATAAGCTAACGACAGAGATGACGAAAGCCACCCATCAAATTGATAATTTATCTCAATCTCAGGTTTCAAATGCCAATACCATTGCGGTGGCTAACGTGTCTCGCATCTATGATTTAGTCGCAGATGGAAATAAACCTGCTGTCTATAAAGCATTAGATAGTCTCGTTGAAGTGGATATGGACTTATCTGAGCGTTTATTTGAATTGCGTTTTTTATCGCTACAAGTGATCAATATGCTGGATGATTCTAGTCGTATTGCTGATATTAAATCCCTCGTGGCACTCAAAAAACGCTATAACGATGCGGTAGGCATCATGAGTCAGCGAGTGAAATCAGTTGAAGATCCTAGCCGTTCAGAACAATTAGTCGAGTTAACAGCTCAGCTTAATCGTGGTCGTTTATTGTTTGGGGTTATTGAGCAGCTTATTTATGCAAAGCAAGATGTTGAGCGCCTTGATCAACAAAATTTGGTGTTATTCCAGCAGTTAAATCATACCGTTGATGACATTATTGATGTTGCTAATGTGAATACTCAGCAAGCGGTTAAACGTGTTGATCATACTTTAACACTTGCCCGAAATACGTTAATAGTGATCTCTGCAATTGGTTTATTGGCGTTAGTACTCATTATGTGGCGATTTGTTTATGCGCGAGTGATTTGCCGTATTAACGAATATAGCCGTGCATTATCAGCTTTAACCCGAGGCGATTTAGGGGTCAGAATTAACGTCAAAGGGGATGATGAATTAGCGCAAATGGGGCGAGCTATTTTAGTGGCTCGTGACACCGCTAATGAGCGATATCGTTTGGCGCAAGCTGAGTCAAAGGCGCGGCAAGAATTACAAGAGCACAAAGCTAGCCTTGAACGATTAGTCGCAAAACGTACTGGCGAGCTTGAGAAAATAAACAGTCGCTTAAATGAAGAAGTTTATAATCATTATAAAGCGCGTGATGAAGCCGAAAAAGCAAACCGCGCGAAGTCTTCATTTCTTGCAACTATGAGCCATGAGATCCGAACACCAATGAATGGTGTCTTAGGTACTGCATCGTTATTAGCAGATACACAATTAACATCACAACAGAAACGCTATCTCGATGTGATAAACCGCAGTGGTGAAACCTTACTTGATATTTTAAATGACATTCTTGATTACTCGAAAATTGAAGCTGGGCATTTAGATATAAGGCCAAGTAACTTTTCCGTTGTTCGGATGGTTACTGATGTGTCTAATATGTTAGAAGGGCGTGCGTTTGCAAAACGTATTGGTCTTGAGTGCCATATTTCACCACAAGTTGAAGGAATATGGTTTGGTGACGAGAGTCGCATACGTCAAGTGCTAGTAAATCTCGTAGGTAATGCGATTAAGTTTACAGATACGGGCAAAGTTTCAATTTTTGTAGAGCCTCATCCAGACATGCCAGATGAATTGCTGTTTTCTGTAAAAGATACGGGTATTGGTATTGATGAAGAAGAGCAAAACCTCTTATTCAGTGCTTTCCAGCAAGCAGAAGCAGGACGAAAATCCATTGAAGGCACAGGTTTAGGCTTAGCAATTAGTAAACATATTGTAGCGGCAATGGATGGTGAAATTGGATTAGAGTCAGTTGTTGGTGAAGGGAGTTGTTTTTGGTTTGCATTGCCTCTTGAACACGGCGAAGGGAGTTTAGAAACCGATGATAAAAGAGTGATTATGCGCTCTGCTCATATTTTGTTGGTGGAAGATAATCCAGTAAATAGTATGGTTGCGGAAGGTTTCTTAACTCGTTTAGGCCATACTGTTGTCACGGCTTTCGATGGTGCTGAAGCTGAAGAAATATTCAAAAATCAACGTTTTGATATCGCGTTATTAGATATCAACTTACCAGATACTGACGGTGTTCAGTTACTCAGTCGTTTACGTCGGCTAGAAGATAATAACCACGAAGCATGGGAAGAGCCGACGCCTATGGTTGCGTTTTCTGCTCATGTTTTTCGTGAAGAAGTTGAATTATATTTAAATGCTGGTTTTGCAGGGTTCTTACCTAAGCCGTTAGTAGAAAAGCAGTTGATTGATACAATGAGCAGTATCTTAAAAGGTGAGAAGCGTGTGATTATTGAAAAAGGCATTGGAGAAGAGAGTGTGGAAGTTAAGCAAACAGAGAGTACGATTCCACTGTTAAAAGAATCTGTTTTAGGTAGTGATCTCCAAGTATTGGGTGAAGCCCAAGTGAAGCAGCTTATTCACTTATTTGGAGAATCATCGAACTTAACGTTATCAAAGCTTCATCAGGCTATTGATGATGAAAATTTATCAGAAGTGGCTAAACAAGCGCATACATTAAAAGGTGCTGCTGGAACCATGGGGTTAATGCAACTTCATCATATTTGCTCAGAATTTGAAAAAAATGCGAAAGAAGGTTCGATTAATGGCTTAGAAGTGAGCTCACTACAATTAGTGTTTGATCAATCTGTCGCGATATTAGAAACAACCTTTATCAGTGCATAACCAAAGCCATTAAGATAAGAAAGGGTCACATAGTGCCCTTTTTTATTATCTGTAAAACCGTTTAGCACCATTAGCATTTGCTTGAAACGATATTGACATCAGAAGAGATCGCAGTGCTACCTGATCAGCATCTTTAACAAAGGTAGACTGACTGTTGATACCTATAGCAACATTATTCAGCACAGCAGTTCGTTCCTGCATCATCGGCAATAAATCTCAAGCAGCGATGATGGCGAGAATAAGGGTAATGATTTCAATTAGAGCAATTCATTATATCGCTATTTTTCATACATCAGTAATTGTGATTGTTATCAATAGCGTTGGGTAAGTGTGTGCAAGGTAAACAACGTGAGACTAAAAAGATGAAATGATAGGAGGTGAGGTATGGTGATATGGAATGATTTTTACTTGATAAAAAAATAACCCCGAGAGCAAAGCCCTCGGGGTTAAAAAGATTACTTAGAGTAATTAAAAATTACTTCTTAGCGTTCTTTTCTTTCTGCTCAGCGATTACTTTTTCAGCAACGTTTGCAGGACATGGTGCGTAGTGTGCGAACTCCATAGAGAACTGACCACGACCAGAAGTCATTGTACGTAGAGAACCGATGTAACCAAACATTTCTGAAAGAGGTACATCAGCCTTGATACGAACGCCAGTTGTACCAGCCATTTGGTCTTTGATCATACCACGACGACGGTTAAGGTCACCGATAACATCACCAACGTGATCTTCAGGAGTGAACACGTCAACGTGCATGATTGGCTCAAGAAGCTGTGCGCCAGCTTTAGGCATAGATTGACGGAATGCACCTTTCGCTGCGATTTCAAATGCTACAGCAGATGAATCGACTGCGTGGAATGCACCATCAACAAGCTCAACTTCAACATCAAGAACAGGGAAACCAGCAAGAACACCAGTATCCATCATGCCTTTGAAGCCTTTCTCGATTGCAGGCCAGAATTCTTTAGGAACGTTACCACCGATTACAGATGATGAGAACGTAAAGCCTGAACCTACTTCACCTGGTTTCATGATGTAGTCGATCTTACCGAACTGACCAGAACCACCAGACTGTTTCTTATGCGTGTAGCTATCTTCAACAGGCTTAGTGATAGTTTCACGGTAAGCAACCTGAGGTTGACCAACGACTAGGTCTACACCGTATGTACGCTTAAGGATATCAACCTTAATGTCTAGGTGAAGTTCACCCATACCTTTAAGGATTGTTTCACCTGAATCTTCATCAGTCTCAACTTGGAATGATGGATCTTCTGCAACCATCTTACCGATCGCGATACCCATTTTCTCAGAACCGCCTTTATCTTTTGGAGATACAGCGATTGAGATAACTGGTGTTGGGAAGATCATTGGCTCAAGAGTACACTCGTGCTTAACATCACATAGAGTGTGACCAGTTTGAACGTTCTTCATACCAACGATAGCGATGATGTCACCAGCTTGCGCGTAAGTAAGTTCGTTACGATCGTTAGCTTGCATCTCAACCATACGGCCGATACGCTCAGTCTTACCAGTTGCACTGTTAAGAACTGTGTCACCTTTGTTCAGTTTACCAGAGTAAATACGAACGAAAGTTAGGGCACCAAAACGGTCATCCATGATTTTGAATGCTAGCGCTTTGAATGGTTCGTCAACAGATACTGTTGCAACTTCACCAGTTGGCTCACCAGTTTCTGGATCTGTTAGTGGCTGTGGATCTACTTCTGTTGGAGAAGGTAGGTAATCAACAACAGCATCTAGTACAAGCTGCATACCTTTGTTTTTGAATGCAGAACCACAGAATGTTGGGAAGAAATCACAAGTACGAGTACCTTTACGGATACAACGCTTGATGTCTTCGATAGAAGGCTCTTCACCTTCCATGTAAGCTTCCATTAGGTCGTCATCTTGCTCAACAGCAGTTTCAACAAGCTCTTCACGGTAAGCTTCAACATCATCAACCATGTCAGCTGGGATGTCTGTAATTTCGTAGTTTTCTGGAAGACCAGTGTCATCCCAAACGTATGCTTGACGGTTTAGAACGTCAACAACACCAACGAAATCATCTTCACGACCGATTGGAAGTGTCATGATTAGTGGAGTTGCGCCAAGTACATTTTTAACTTGGTCTGTAACGCGGAAGAAATCTGCGCCCATACGGTCTAGTTTGTTAACGAAGATGATACGTGCAACTTCAGATTCGTTAGCGTAACGCCAGTTTGTTTCAGACTGAGGCTCAACACCACCAGAACCACAGAATACACCGATACCACCATCAAGTACTTTAAGAGAACGGTAAACTTCAACTGTGAAGTCAACGTGTCCAGGAGTATCGATAACGTTGAAACGGTGATCTTTCCAGAAACAACTTACAGCTGCAGACTGGATAGTAATACCGCGCTCAGCTTCCTGTTCCATGAAGTCAGTAGTAGATTCACCATCGTGAACCTCACCAGTTTTATGGATTTGACCAGTTAGCTTAAGGATACGCTCGGTAGTAGTAGTTTTACCCGCATCAACGTGGGCGAAAATACCAATGTTTCTGTATTTAGATAAATCTGTCATTGTTTTTCTCTATCAACAATTACGGTCACATGTGAGGTCGCGGATTATAGCACTACTTATATCAACCAGAACATAGCTATGCGTAATAAAATCGTTATTCGCTTGCTTTTTACTCTAGCTGTTAGGCTTGTTGCCCATTTACACAGCAAATCAAGCTACAAAAAACAAGGTTAGTTCAGGTTTTTAGGAATTGTAAGTTGCTAAAGTTATATTTTTGTCATGTTTTTTGGGATGAGATTATTATCCTTTATTTTATTTTCTTTCAGAATTTGTGAACATTTAGATCTTTACTATCAATGATTTTTATCAACTTTTTACGAAGTACTGTTCTATTCGCTCATTTTTTTCCTTCATATTGTAATGTGGGGTAGAATTAGAAATATATTCCTTTTTATTCTCTTATTTGAGTTATCGACATGTCTGAAGAAATTGAAGTTGAAGCAATTGGTGTTGAAGTTTCAGCTCAACCTATCGAATTATATAAAGTGTTAAAGATAGCTAACTTAGTCAGTGGTGGCGGTGAAGCAAAATATGCCATCTCTGAAGGTTATGTTGCAGTAAACGGTGAGCTTGAATTACGTAAACGTTGCAAGATATATGACGGTGATGTGATTGAGTTTAATGGTGAGTTTTACGTTGTATTGTGCGACCAGCCAGTACAAGAAAAAATGACGCGTGTTGCAGAGGAAAAACCAAAAGTATCTCCTAAAGCGGCGTCAAAAAAAGCAAATAAAGCTGCTGATAAGAAAAAGAGTACTAGCAAACCGAATATTGCAGGAAATCGTTCTGTTACGAAAAAAGCGGCTAACAAAGCTGCTGATGTAAAACCAGATACAGCGACTGGTCGTAAGCCAATTAGTTTTTAAACTAAAACATTATTATAAACAAGGCGCGCAATGACGCGTCTTTTTCTTGCCTGATTAATGAGAAGGGATGATGAATAAACAATTTATTACACTAGGTTTAGTGATTAGTTTTAGCTGTTTTAGTGGAAGTGTGTTGGCTGCAACTGTTTCATCGCTAACAACAGCTGAATGTCAGGCAATGTCAAAAGTTGGCGTGATGTCGAGCTCGGCACCAGTACAGTGCCAACGTTTGAAAAAAGTGACATTTAAATATCGTGATTTTTCTAATCGTGTTCACACTAATGGTCAAATTATTGTAATGGATGCAACAGCGCCTTATGTGGGTAAAATTTTCGATGAATTATATCAACAAGGATTTCCAATTCATAAAGCGGTTCCGATTGAAAAATATCGTGGTGATGACACTACATCGATGACAGATAACAATACATCTGCTTTTAACTATCGCCCAGTAGAAGGGACGAGTAGTTTATCGCTTCACGCTTATGGTGCAGCGATTGATTTAAATCCGGTGCAAAATCCATTTGTGACTTTTGCACGTGCAGGTCAGGCAAAATATAGCCCCGTAGAAGGGACAAAATATGCTAATCGTGAAATTTATCGTTATGGTAAACCAGATAGAAAAGGGATGGCTGAAACAGTCGTAGATATTTTTGCACGTAATGGCTTTTTATATTGGGGTGGTTTTTGGAATTCGCCAATTGATTATCAGCATTTCCAATTATCTAAAGATATGGCAGTAATGATGTCGCAGATGACAGCACAGCAAGCAACACTGTTCTTTAAACGTTATGTTGAGTGGTATAACAGTTGTAGTCGTATGTACCCCAAAGCCTATAGCCAGTATAAGTTTAATGATTACACTAATTATCTGAAACATAAGCTGGGTGTGTCTTCGATAAGTAAAGCGTATCAGGCGAACCCAAGTAAGGTTATGGCGCAGATTGAGCAAGTCCCTTTGCGTTCAGAGATTTGTGTTAAACGTTAA
The DNA here is from genome assembly GCF_002954615.1 of Photobacterium angustum. NCBI lineage: Bacteria > Pseudomonadati > Pseudomonadota > Gammaproteobacteria > Vibrionales > Vibrionaceae > Photobacterium > Photobacterium angustum. Next base: position 826,092 of record NZ_MSCJ01000001.1, read on the forward strand.
TATTAATCGTACAGCCTTTAGTTGGCGCTTTAGGCTGTATTTCTCCACGATTATCGTAACCACTGAAAGTCATAATGGTAGAGATTTTTTTCTCTGAGTTTTCTTGGTTAACCCGAGGTTGGGTCGCCGGTATTTCGGCTTGCGCATAACGCATTTTTTTTGCGTTATTATTTACTAAATATACGGGAGCGATAGTAAACGTTGACATATGGCCTCCACAACTTAGTTTTATTTAAGATGTGCAAGGTTAATAGGTGGTTAGATGTCATTCAACGTAGTGGCTGTTAGGATATGGTCATTTGTTGGTCAGAGGAATGTTAGCTTCTTGTTCTTTAAGTAAATTAGTTTAACTTTGTGAAGGTCATTAAAGCTTGAAGAAGTAAACGGCAGCTAAGAGTTACCGTTTTATGACAGAACTTTTTATGACAGAGCTTTAACAATGTTATTTAGGCACGCCTTCAGCGATAGGATTGTTTTTATCTGCGCTCCATTGATACCACCCGCCATCAAAGACACTGATATCTTTCCATCCCATAACATAAGCATAGAAAAATGCCTCAGATGCTCGCCAACCAGTACCACAGAAAAAGGCGACTTGTTGGTTTGGCTTAATATTCCACTTCGCCCATTGTTTCGCGATGAGGTAACCACTTTTCATTGTGCCATCAGGGTTATTAAAATCTTGCATATGGTAAGAGTCACTACCAGCGTGTCCCCATTTTGCCCCTTCGATACGACCTTTAGGCTTGATGTAATCATAGCCACTGGTTTTTCCAATGTACTCTTGCCAAGTACGAATACTCACGAGTGAATGGGTACTTTGGGATTCTTGTAGTATTGTTTTTGCTTGCTGGAGATCCGTCAGGTACTGAGGGTTTACTGGAATCGTTTTACCAAAACTCACATCGTCGTGGTTTTCATTAATGAAAGCTTGGGTAGGGTAATGCGCGTTTTCCCACGCATTCCAGCCACCATTGAGTAGACGTACATCTTCAACGCCAGCATACATTAGAAAGTTAGCAAAGCGTGCTGCTGACATATTGTTACGAGCATAAACAATAACAGTGGTGTTATAACGAATACCTAAATCAGTAATGACTTTTTTAAGATCATTATCACTGACTTTATTCCACCAAGGCTTGCTTTCAATATCATTAGTATTGACGTATAGCGAGCTGGGGATATGTGAAAGCAAATAAGTGGACGGTGGACCCCATTCAACTTCAACAATTTTATAACCGTGTTGTGGTGCATATAATGGTTGCTGGTGATTGATTAGCTGATCTAACCATTGTGCAGATACTAAATGTTTAAAGTTTTTAAGTGTTTTAAGTTTGCCTACATAGTCAGTAACGGGCTGATTAATTGTAGATATAGTGCTAAAACCTTGTTGCTTGAGTGCTTCACTCATTGCCGTCGTTGAGGTTTTATCACCATACAGTACGGTTGGTACTTTCGGAGATAGCTGACGATTTTTAAGTAAGCTTGATAGTTGGGGCGGCGTTAAAAGAGTGAGCCATTGACTATCAATATTGACGGCATGAGGGATATGACCACCTCGGGTAGCATCTCCCTTTGGCCAACCGTTGAAGTAATTGCTGTCTCGACAATCAATAATTTGTATTGCTTGTTTCGTCTGTTGAACCTGAGCAAGTTGCTCAAAGGTTTGAATAGGAGGTGTGACAGTTTTTGCTGCCGCTAAACATGGCATGCTAATCACAAAAAGGCATGTAATAAAAAGTTGAATTAAAGAACGCATATAGAACCTGTTTGATCTGCCATCAAGGCAAACGAGGCAACATTCTAACGAAAATTATTTGTAATACAATTGATGGTGATTAATTAAATGATGAATTATTGCTATAACAAATAGATGCTGTTGGTAGAACAAAGTAAGTGAAAGTGAAGATAAAGAGAATACATATCTCTCTATTTTAATAAAAGTCGTATAAATGGATTGTTTGGCTAGACGATAAACCGTTCCTGTCATAATTACTTGTTCAGTAACGTATAGGGTGTGGGAACTAATTAATAAAACGCTGGTCGAATTATTCCAGTAACTGTTTATATGATAACGGTAAGTGAAAAATAAAGGAATGAAGATGAGATGTTTGGTGCTCTTATTTGTAGGAGCTATCGCGACATTCAGTACAACGCTGATGGCTGCAAATAATGATGGCTCATACTGCCATTCCGTAACCTCCAATATTGATAAGTTGATTTGTAAAAACCCTAAACTAGTACTGTTACACAAGCAGATGTCAGAGATGTATCAGCAGGTGTTAACTCAGTCGTTGGTAAGCGAAGCTTCTGTGATAAAAGAAACACAGAAAAACTGGTTAGAATCAAGGACAGGTTGCTTAAATCAACCTGATGTTCAACGTTGCTTAGTGTTAACTTATGACTCTCGCTTAGATAATCTTACTGCTATTAATGACACCATACTGGCACCACTCGCAACCTACAGTTTTCATGATTTAAAAGAAGCCCGCTACAGTGGTATAGAAGATATAGGCACGCCGATTAAATTACAGCATGGTTTATGGGCAGGTGAACCGTATCAACCTGGTGGCTCAGTCATGCCACAAGTCATACTTCTGGATGATATCAAAGCTGTGGGCTCACTGACGGACAGTAATAAAAAAATGGCCGTGGTTTTATTAAATTATTCACCAGGCGGAACAGGGCAATATTTGTATATAGCTGTTGTTGATAAAGAAAGTGGTCATTTAAAAAATATTGCGACGCAATTTGTCGGCGATCGTTTTCGAGTTAAAGATCTTAAAATAGTGAATCAGAAAATTATTCTAGATGTTATTCAGCCGAGTAAAAAAGATTCAGCTTGTTGTCCTGGTGATGTAGTTCAGCATGTTTGGCATTTAGATAGTAATAATCAATTAATTGAAGAGCCAAATACACGAAAAATTGTTCGTTTAACGCCAGATATTTTATCTAATACTGAATGGAGACTAGAAAGCTGGCGCTATGGCGATCCGGTAAGTGCCGAGAACGATATTCGATTGCGTTATATTAATGGACATTTTACTGGTTCAGTCGCCTGTAATAATTATACGGTTACCGTAAAGTCAGAGCCGCGTCCGGGCTTTATTAATGTATTAAAACAGCATACTTCAGTGACTGAAAAACAGTGCAATAACCCTTTAGCCGCAGAGCAACAACAACGATATTTAGAGCAGTTAGGTGGGGTGAGTCAATTTACTTATTTCGCCGGTAAATTAGCGCTTTCATATCAAGTCAACGGTCAGTTAGGGGTCATGATATTTTCCCGAGAACCAGACTCGTATGATCAATAATATTTTGTAACGCATAAATAAGAAGTATCAATAGACATTGATACTTCTTATTTTATAACTTATTGATTATTTAACCATAACTCAACAGCGCGTTGCGTTGAGGGAAAAGCAAAGTTCTCTAGTTTGATATCTTGTTTTTTTACCCACAGAATTTCAGCAACATCATCCTGTGCGGTTAATATCGGTTTATCTAATAATTGATGACTAAAAAAACTATCACAGGTTTTATATTCAATATTTTTGTAGCAATACGTGTTACTGAATGAGCCTTGGTATGTAAAATCAGTCAGCGTTAAGTTGAGTTCTTCCTGTATTTCTCGTATTACTGCTTGCTCTAATGATTCATTATGATCAACAAATCCGCCTGGCAAATCCCATAATCCTAATCCTGGGTTTCTACCTCTTATTGCTACTAGCAACTCATCTTCATATGACAGTGCAACCATAACAGCCGCCGCTGGGTTGTGAAAATATGTAAAATCACAGGCGTTACAAGTAAATTGCTTATCGGTTAAACGGGCTAGGCTTGATTTTCCACATTGTGGACAAAAACGGGCTTTATCTATACTCATCATCTTTCTACTGACCATTCTCTACTAACCAAGTAAGAATAAATTGTGCAATAGACTCAGGATCATTGATATCTAACCGGGGTAGCGGACACAGTTGAGTGTCTGCGTCAGTAGCAAATGCGATAATATAAGGATCGTTAGGATACAATAAGGGTTTATTGTAAGACGGACGATGAATTTCTATTTTAGGAAAAGCCTGCTCTCTAAATCCCTCTATTAACACAAGATCGAGTTTGCTGTGATCGAGTTGTTCTAAACAGTCATTGAGCTCAGGGTCTTTACGCTCATCTTCTGGATATTCAAAATAAAGCATGTGGCGTGATTTTGTTGCTAGTAAGGTTTGCCCGCAACCCGCATGACGTAATCGATAAGAGTCCTTGCCAGGTACATCGGGTTCAATGTCATGATGACTATGTTTTATTAAACCTAATCGAATACCACGTTGTTTGAGTAACGGGATTACCTTTTCTAATAACGTTGTTTTTCCTGAGCCACTAAAGCCCGCAAAACCAATCAGAGGAGTGGGAGAAGTAATCATGGTCATTTTTAGGTAAGAATACAGTGCTAGTGATTATATCTTTAAATCATGCGCAAATGCAGCGATACGCGGTATTTGATTAATGAAGTATTAAGGTAAGTTTCTTATTACTTATATATGGAGTGTCTTAAAAGTAATCTTTATCGGTGAAAGTTTTGTTGTGTTAAGAGTGACAGTCTAAAGTTAAAAAGTAATGAGTAACTGATTAAATATTTTGTTGAGTCGTTGTTGTCATGGCAGGGAAGTTGATGATTAACAGCATAGGTATAAAGACAGGGAGTGTGTAATGTGGGCAATACTTGATTTTGAGGCTTCAGGTTTATCTGAACATTCTTATCCGATTGAGGTTGGGTATTCTTTACCAGATGGAACAAACAACAGCATGTTAATTAATCCGTTATCTGCATCTGATAACTGGTCTCACTGGGATAAAGATGTTCAACACAACATCCATAAGATATCTCGGTCAATGATTGAAGAGACAGGTATGCAAGTAATGGATGTTTGCCAACATTTAAATACAACGTTAGGTCAATATGAATTGGTTTTATGTGACAGTGAATGGGATCTATTCTGGCTTGGACGTTTGTACCATGCTGCACATATGCGACCATCTTTTGTGCTTACAGAGGTAAGCCACTGGTTAAAACATCAAAAGGGACTTGGTCAGGTACATTTTAAATTGGCTTTAGATAATTTAGGGTCAATGAGGCATCAAGCTGGATATGATGCAAAACAAATTCGGTTAGCAATAGATACGTTGGTTAAGTCATCTTAATTAATGTTTTATATTTAGAAAAATTAAGTTACGTGGTTTGTATTTGTAAACATGGGTGTGATGTTTACAATGCCGTTTTCAATTATTGATAACGAGATAACGTGTGGCAGAGTTTTTACCAACCGTTTTAGAAAAAAAACAATCTTTACGTGTAGCCATGTTTAATGTCGCGATGTCTGAGTCAGAACAAGGGCGTATTTTGCAGCAGACATCGAGTTTGACTAATAAAAGATTTCAGCGACTCGCAGCTATTATTCAACATGCTAATGCTGATGTCTTATTACTGTGTGAATTTGATCACCCTGGTAATGGGGGGGATGACGGCAGCCTTGATAATTTCTGTCAGCATTATTTATCTCATTCTCAATATCAACAATCGGTGATCGATTACCCTTATCGTTATTGTCCGTCATCCAATACTGGCCTATTAACCGAAATAGATCTAAATGGCGATGGTGTCTGCACGTTACCAGAAGATGCCCAAGGTTACGGTGAATTTCATGGTCATTTTGGCTTTGTTATTTTATCTAAATACCCACTGCAGCAAGAGAATATTCGAACATGGCAGCATTTCCTTTGGAAGGATATGCCGAATAACTTGATGCCTGTCGATTATTATTCAAAAGAAGCTCAGCATATATTACGTTTATCTTCTAAAAATCATGTTGTTGTGCCTATTGTCGTTGAAGATAAAGAAATTAATTTACTGTGCTGTCATCCAACCCCTCCAGTGTTTGACGGTAACGAACGTCGAAATGCAAAACGTAATCATGATGAAATCCAGTTATTAATCGACATCATTAATGATGAATCCTATTTAGTTGATGATAATGATCAAGTTGGTGGATTAAAACCTGATGATGCCTTTATTGTAATGGGGGATTTAAATGCTGATATAGATGATGGCGACGGATTGAAAGGTGCGATTAAACACCTACTGAAACTCGATAAAATAAATACAAGGGTTAGTAGTGGTAAGCAGACGCCTAAAAGTGAAGGTGCAAGACATTATTATCCTTGGCAAAAGCGTAGTGGACGTAAAAATGAGTGGACACATTTAGCAGGATTACGGTTAGATTACGTGTTGCCGTCAAGAAATTTAGATGTGATAAAAACAGGAGTTTTTTGGCCGGATAAACATGATTCATTACGTGAACTTATTTTAGATTGTAAAGGTAGAGAAAAGCCTTCTGCAGGATCAGATCATCGAATGGTGTGGGTTGATATTAATATTGCGGACTAAATGACGATGTGATCACGTTGGCATATTTATATTATAACAATTACTCATAGGTAAAAGTTAACAGAGATAGTAATACCTAATGTTACTCTTCATGCTCGTTATTTTTCGGGGAGTAGTCATTATGCGTTTGGTACTTAGCCGCTATTGGTTTTTCTGTCTTTTATTTTGTTGGTCTGTTGCGGCAAATAGTTTACAGCTTAATCCGACATATCAACAAAGCGCTAATCAGATCCGCCAAACCTTTGAGCCTCAGTTATATACATTTCCTGCTTATACTGCGGGGCATTATGGCTTACGTATGTATCGACAGTCATTAGATCCTAAATACGCAGCAGCGATATGGATGGATATGGCGCGTGTAGTGAGTAACTTAAATCGTTATTCGACAGAAGTTGTGACACCTGAACAAGTACAGCAATACAGTTTAACGCGATTAGAGAATTATAAAACATCACCTAAAGAGCGTAGCCAACGTCGATATAAAGCGACTAAAACGATGCCTGAATATATATATTTAGGCGTTGGGTTGCTTGGTTCAATGGCGCGTGCCGATGAATATGGTCTAAAACATCAAAATGATACGCAACTAAGACAGGTTCTTCGCCGTTATGATTTTAAAAAATATGTTACTGATCCGGAAATGATCCAAGCATGGGCAGCACAACTTGCAAATCAAGTCTATTGGTTAAGACAACTAGGTGAACAAGATGTGGTGAATGATTTTATTATCGCTTTTCGTGAAACTTACCCTGATAGTCATGACAGTCAATTATCTTCTCAGCAATACAGTAATAAAATTTATGGGTTAACGCATATTATTTTTGCAGCATCGAAATATTATCAATTACCGATCCATGAAAAAGATTACCAATGGATTTTTGATTACTATCGTAAAAATATAGATAAGATTATTGCTGAAACAAAAGAGGATGTTATTGCAGAAGTTGGGATTAATTTTTTATTGGCTGGGTTAGATACAGATCCGGTAGTAGATAAAACCCGCAATGTTATTCAGAAAGCAATAAATACCCAGTATGGAATGATCCCATCAGTAACGGGTGATATAGATTTAGTTTCAGGTGAGCACCGAAATGTACTTGCGATAATGTTATTAGATTGGAAAGGAACGCATTTAGCGCCGACGATAAGCCTGCATCCTCAAATCTTCAAAAGTATACCGTATGGATTGATGGCGAAATAGTACAATAGAAAAAGGTGAAAGGTATATTTACTCATAATGGGATTGATTGATAATTAAACAATATGAATCAAATGTTATGACAAAAGTGCCGGAAAGGTTTGAATGAGCAAGCAACAGTATTGACTGTTGCTTGCTTTGACGGTTAGAAATATTTACTACGAATTTTGGCGTATTTTTCTTTCAGTGCGCTAGTTGTAAAGGTTTTAACAATCATATTGGGTGACCAATAGGTAGGTGACCACCCCGCTTTTTGCTTTAATTGCTGAATAAAATGGTCCGGTGTGATGCCTTTTCTCCACGCACTTGGCAGCATTATTGATTGCGTGTAGCGATCAATTAATACAATACCTTGGCGATTATTAGGTATTTGTAAGTGCTCTACCAAGGCCTGATGAGAGTGAATAACCAGCGTTTCAAGTGACGATAACACTTCGACTTCGATTGTTAATTCATCCAGTTGCTCTTCAGAAAGAGGCATAAAGCGACGATCTTCGTATGCACTAGCCACTGCTTTATTGTGTACTTCAATGACTAATGGGCGCGAAGCAATAGTTGTTCCCATTGAGCCTTGTAGTACATTATTCACTTCTAAAGTAACAAAACACGCCGCATGTTGTTGCATCTTTCGAGTGTAATGATTAAGGCGAGGTGCATTTATTGGACGATCGGAAAAATGGTCTTGAATAGCATTACGTGCAATATCAAGTAACTGAGTTAACTCACCTTTATTATATGTTTGTGGTGTAGTTATGATATCCACATTTCTCTCCTTAACTCTGTAATGACAGAGCAGTTAAATTCCGTGATAAAAGCGATTTATTATTGTTCATTTTGCTGCTTTTGATTATCCGTTAGTGTTTGAATGCAAAAGGACTGACGAAACAGTTAACGGCAGTGAGGTAATTAATATCATCTATTTTCGATGAATGTTCAATACGTGAAAGGTTAAAAATTGTTAACTTTTCCGCCGTCAATTTATTTAATGGTTGTGCTTTTATTTCTTATAAAACAAATTGTTATGTTTTATTTGCCGAGAGCTGATTTTTAACAATTGGTTAGCGATGAGTAATTGCGAATAGAAAGTGAACAGTGCAACTAAAATTAAATATTGTTTAGATAGTAAACAGGCGTGAAGTAGATGTTTTACTATTCAGCAAGTTTCAATTATCTTGACCAACTTACATTATAGAAGAAGTGGCATTGTGATGACTGAAGTAAAAAATCTGACAATCGAACAACTTGAGCAATACGACAATTTAGTAATTACACAGCCGAATTGTCCGTTTTGTGTGAAAGCAAAAGCATTACTTGACGAGCGTGGTATCGAGTACACAACACTTGTTTTAGGGCTAAATTTATCAAAAGTAGTGATGGTTGATTTCATCGAGCAAAAGACAGGGCAAACGGTTCGTACGGTACCTCAAATTATTTTAGATGATAAATATATTGGCGGTCATGACGATTTAGTCGCTTTTCTTGAGCGCCAAGTTGAATCGACTGAATTTGATGATTTCGAATTATAAAAATGGGCTGAAAAGCCCTTTTTTATATCTATTAATATTATATGTATGAGCTGCTTTTATGAAACTCGATTTTTCTCAATTAAATAAACAGGCTAAACAATCGTTTGGTGACCAACAAGCCATTATTAAAAAAGTAATGCAAGGTAAAGTGGTTAACTGTAAAGAATGCGATCAATCATTATTCTTAGTTCCACCTGAAAAAAGCGAACAACCAGGTATTGCATGTAAAAAAGGGTGTACTCATATCCATTTAGATTTCGCGTAGTTACAGATGCTGTTTTAAATTGTCGATATGTATAAAAAAAAAGCACCGAATTGTTTTTTAAGAAAATATTATTTCTTTGTTTATAAATAATAATTAAAAAGAGAACATCATACCCTTCCTTCGTTGTATGTTTATTAACCTGTTTTTTCGTAGTTATATTATGTTAATAACAAAGTAGAAGCCTTATGGTTTTAAAGAGCCATAAATTTGACGATTGATGGGGTTTTAAATAGGACGTTCAGTTATAAGATTATGAATAAAAAGAGAAACAGATTGATTAGTGATAATCTTATATTTATCTGTCAACGATAAAAAAATAGTCTAAAGTTGAGATAGAAGTGGTTAGAGTACAATGCAAATTCCACTGATTTTTCTTACGGATGCCACTGTCTTTTTGTAGTACATGTTGTTTTTTTATAATAAATGAATTGTTTTTAGACGATTAAGCCATCTATTGACAGTTATAATGATCAAATGGTTATATATTGCGGCTCAAATTTTATTTACAGGACTAAGTATTGATGATTTGAGTTGTAATCATAACGGGACTTTATAAATGAGTAAGCACGATAAATATAGTATTAATAATACCGACTATACAATCGGACAAGATAATGTCCAAAAATGGGGCTTTGATGTCCATAATGCGGTATTTGGCGTCAGTGCAGGATTAATTGTTCTCTTTTTAGCAGCAATTCTTATCAGCGATCCAGCAACAGCAAAAGCAACATTAGATAGCGTAAAGAGCGCGATTGTTAATAAATTCGATTCAATGTTCATCTTAGCTGGTAACTTTTTCGTTGTTTTCTGTCTAGGATTGATAATCTCTCCATACGGTCGCATCCGTTTGGGGGGTAAAGACGCAGAAGCTGAGCATTCCACCATGTCTTGGTTAGCGATGCTCTTTGCTGCAGGGATGGGGATTGGTTTAATGTTCTGGAGTGTAGCCGAACCAGCTGGCTACTACACAGGTTCTGGTGGTTTAACACCGCTAAGTGTGACGCCTGAAACGCCAGAAGCGTTTAAAGTCGCAATGGGCGCAACTATGTACCATTGGGGTTTACACCCATGGGCTATTTACGGTGTTGTTGCTCTTTCAATGGCATTTTTTGCTTATAATAAAGGCTTACCTCTTTCTATTCGATCGGTGTTTTATCCTATCCTTGGCGATCGTACTTGGGGCTGGGCTGGACATATCATTGATATCCTTGCTGTCCTTGCAACACTATTTGGTTTAGCGACATCACTAGGGCTTGGTGCTCAGCAAGCAGCAAGTGGTATTAACCATATATTTGGTACACATGGTGGGTTAGGGTTACAAATTGGTATTATTGTCGGTGTAACAATCATTACCATTTACTCTGTTGCTCAAGGCATTGACTCTGGTGTTAAACTGCTAAGTAATATCAATATGCTGGTAGCATTAGTTCTTCTTGTTTTTGTAGGTGCTGTTGGTTTTGCAGTTTCTATGCATACGATCCCAACAACGATTGTGGGTTATGTAGAAAACTTTATTCCATTAAGTAATCCATTTGGTCGAACAGATCAGGCTTGGCTACATGGTTGGACTGTAGTGTACTGGGCGTGGTGGATTTCATGGTCACCATTTGTTGGTTCATTCATTGCACGTATCTCAAAAGGTCGTACAGTTCGTGAATTCTTAATTGCTGTTTTAATTGTACCTACTGTGGTTACAACTGTTTGGATGTCTGTATTTGGTGGTCAAGCAATTCACCAAATCATGGACGGTATTGGTTCATTAGGTAAGAATGGTATTACTGATGTTTCACTTGCTATGTTCCAAATGTTTGATGCTTTACCACTCGGTACTATTTTATCTTTTATTGGTATTTGTTTAGTCTTAGTATTCTTTATTACTTCATCAGATTCAGGTTCTCTGGTTATCGATAGTATTACCGCAGGTGGTAAAGTTGATAATCCAGTAACGCAACGCGTATTTTGGGCTGTTATTGAAGGTTTAATTGCGATTGCATTGTTGTGGGTAGGAGGTACCCAAGCAATTCAAGCGCTTCAAGCGGGTACTATTTCAACGGCTCTTCCGTTTACCATTATATTGTTGCTGATGTGTGTTAGCTTAATGCTTGGCTTTAGAACAGAAAAGTACAAGTAATTATCAAGGGCGATTTAGCCTAAAATGGTAATAAAAAACCGCAGTGTTCGTACTGCGGTTTTTTTTATTCCCAAATTTGATTAATTGGCGTATCGGGTGTGAAGTGATATGCGATTTGAGCTTGTAATAGCTCAGCTGTCGCTAATGCATCTGTTAACGCGTGGTGAGGTTGGTAAGCTGGTAATCCATATCGAATTCTACATTTTCCTAATCGAACTGATCCTGGCTTTTTCCCTTTCAATCTTGCTAAAAAACCACTGTATTGCTGGGTTTGGATATGTGATTCAAGTGCTAAAGTATCAACAACAGGAAATTGGATACCTTCGTTTAATCGCACTCTTAATGCCTTATCCATAAACTGCCGTTCGATGGCTTTGTAATGCACTACCACGACTTTACCAGCTAATGAATCTAATACAGCTTCTAAAATTCGACGTATATCTGGCGCAGTTTGTACATCTGAGTGTGTAATACCATGAATGATGACGGAGTCTTCATCTAGTTTTGCTTTTGGCTTTACAACCCAATGCTGTGACTGTTTGCAAAAAATACGATTAATGGTGAAGGGAACAAGCCCGACACTAATAATGTCATCTTTGTTAGCATTAAGCCCTGTTGTTTCAAAATCTAATGCAACAAACTCAATGTCTTTTAATGGGGTGTCACCACTAAAAATACCATGTTGGTAATATTGTTTAATGCGTTGATCGTTAGCATCATGAGCTAGTACTTTAAATCTTTTCTGCCAATCCACTATTGGAGTATTACGAATGAAATGGGCTGATGATGTTTTTTTGAATACTTCTCTAAACATGCTTATTTACCCTTATCGTGTTGCTTGATAGCGATATTTCACGAAATTTTGGGCTTTGCTTAAAATTTGGAAAGCATCTTTAAGGTTACGACGTTCAAAATCAGACATATTTTCAGGTTCAATACTATTATCAGGCTCCTGTCCTTCTTCTACATCCAATGCTTGGTGGCGAATACGGACTAATGAAATATATTCCATCGCATCGCGAAGATCTTGAGCACGTCCAGGTGGTAAAATTCCACTTTCAATAATATCATCCAAACGCTCGAGTGAATTCTGAGAACGAGAGCCTACCGCAAGGGCATGGACTCGAATTAAATCTGCTAATGGCGCTGTACCACGACGTTTTAGATTAATCGAGTTATTGTGGCGACCATCTTTTTCCATTACGAAATCTTTAAAGAAGCCTAATGGCGGCGTGCGATTGATTGCGTTGCGTGCAAGGCAAGCTAAAAAGCGAGGGCTGTTACGGGCACGACGAACGATAAAACCATTAAGTTGTTTAGCCCAACGTAATCTGCCCCAAACACCACCTAAGTCAAAAAAGATAGAGCTATTTAATAACGCTTGAGGTTTTGGGTTATCAATCCAGTCAGCAAAACATTGCTCCCATTCATGGCGGGTTTTACGCCATTCTGGGTTTGTCGCCATAATGCCACCAGTACAATAGGTGTAGCCACATGCAGCAAGGCCATCACAAACAAAAGTCGCAAGCGCTTCAAAGTACGCATTATGTTTATCATGATCGTATGAGTTATCAAGAATAATGGCATTATCTTGGTCTGTGACGATTAATTGTTCATCACGTGCCATAGAGCCTAAGGCTAAGAAACAGTATTGAATAGGTGGTGGACCGAGCTTTTCTTCTGCTAATTCTAATAAACGCTGTTTAAAGCTACGCCCAATTTCTGCCATTGCGCTGCCAATCATATGCGAGTTAGCGTCTTCATTAACCATGCGGACAAAGCAGTCTTTAACTTGTGCTGATAATTGAATGAGCTCTTCAACAGATTGTTGCTGATAAATACTACTAACCAGTAGTAAGCTATTTTGCGATTCATAGCGAACAATATCAGAAACGCTAATAACACCTATAGGTTGTTTGTTTCTAAGCACCGGCAAATGATGAATGTTATAACGCAGCATAGTCAGCATGGCTTCAAACACATAGGCATTATGATCGAGCGTAATAGGCTCTGCTGTCATGACTGAAGAAACAGGATTTGAGGTTGAAATTCCTTCTGCTAATACACGGGTACATAAATCACGATCGGTAATAATACCCGTGACATAATCGTTATCATCATCGTCATCGGTAGCATTACTATCACTGAGTAATAATGCAGAAACGCCTTCTTCAGCCATTGTTTGTGCTGCTGTTTGAATGGTTTCGTTTTGATCAATGATGACGGCATCGCGAGTGATTAAGGTTCTTAGTTTTGATGTCGTCAGATCATTTTCATCATGTTGGCTTGATACGGCATGACGTAAACGTGCCCCGTCTTCAACTTCAACGAAATCAGCAAAGCTATCGTATTTATCGCAAAGTTCAATAAACAGAGTATTGGGAATACAGTAGAGTAGAGTATCTTCAAGCGCTTTTGCAGGCATTCGGACTCGGTTGTTCATTAACAAGCCCATTTGTCCGAAAATATCGCCTTCATCAAGGCGATTATAGAGTTCGCCTTTGCGACGGTATATTTCAACAGCACCACTTCGAATTAAATACAGATCATGAATGCTATCGCCAGTATTCAATATCATGGTGTTCGCACGGTAATAAGCAACTTCGATTTCAAGAGCAAGTTGATGAAGTTGATCTTCTGGCAAAGTATCAAAAGGCGGATACTGTGAGATAAAATTTAGAATTTCTATTTGTTCCGCTTCCATTACATCTTCCGTTATTTAAGGCAAATATTTAGTTGGTGTTGTGCTATTCAATGTTCTATTGCTCATTAAAGCTAAACGATGAGTAATAGATAGATGAAAGTTTAACGTATAAATGAGGTTAAAGCATACGAAAGAGGAATTAAACGCTTGTCACGGTGACAAGCGTAAAAGATTGGTCAAATTATTCTGAAAGTTGAATTACATCAAGAGATAAGCGATAAAGCCGCTACCGATAAGGCATGCCCCGGAGAAAAAACTCGCTTCAATTTTGCTTTCAACTACATTATCAACCTCATCATGTTTTACCGTTAGAAACGAAACTGCAAAACCTGCTGACATTGCAAAAAGAAGAGCGCCAAGGCCAAATAAAATGGCTTGAATAAAATATAACACTTCCATGTAAGTTAAATCCCTTAGCTAAACAACGTAATAACAAATAAATATCATACTTTTTGGGTTAGGTATCGCAATAAAAACATATAAAGATAAGATTTTGCTGACAAAAAATAGCATAGATAATTACCCATATTTTTGACGTTTTATTTTAAATAATGAGACAGAAATATCTTCGCAGTAGTTATCTATTTCCATCTATGAGAGCTGATAAAATGTTATTAATAAGAGTAATAATGGAGATTACGTTTATTCCATATAATGAGCTAAAAATACTTTAAATCTAGATGATTGTATTATCAATATTTGTAGTATTTGTATTAGGCTTTAATAAACAACATAACGATGAGTATGAATGGAAGCATAATCTTAGATATCTGACGATGGGGTATCAGTGTGAGAATTGTTTTCTTTGGTGAAGCGCTTGTTGAAATAAATAATACGACTAAGTATGCAACCTATGGTGGAGATGTATCCAATACAGCCTTGTATTTGTCTCGGCTTGGACAGTCTCGTGCTATTTCTGTCAGTTACGCGACAGCTGTAGGAACTGATAAGTTATCGCTATCATTATTATCTTGCTGGCAGCAAGAGGGTATTGATACGAGTTTGGTTCGGTATCTATCGACTAAATTCCCTGATCTTTGTTATATAGAGACAGATAGAGAAGGGCATTGTTATCGCCACTTTTGGAATAAAGATAATGCTGCTCGTTATTACTTTTCAAGGGAGTCATCGCCACTTGAAATAGCATTAAGCAACTATAACTATCATGCTATTTATATCAGTGCAGTGAGCTTTGCATTATTAACCGATGAAGCAAAAGCAACGTTATTGGTACTATTAGAAAAATATAAAATAGATGGCGGAAAAGTCTATTTTGATAATCGATATCGCCCTCATATGTGGACACCACAACAAGCAAGATACTGGATATGTCAGTTATTACCTTACATAGACATTGCTTTCATTGAGATAAAAGACGAACAACGAATCTGGGGGACTAGCCTTGGTATTATTGAACGTTATGGTCACTCAAACTGTTGTGAATTAGTTATCAAACAATATAGCGACCACCCGATAAGTGATCTTAAAGCCCTCCATACCCAGATGAAGATATCTGTGATCCAACCAATAGGGCAGACGACTGATTATATTGCTGATAATGCGTTTATTGCCGGATATCTTGCTGGAAGGATCAGCGGTAAAAGCATTCGTCATGCACTTAATCTTGGAAAAGAGCTAACGTTAAAAGTACAAAACCATTCTAAAGCAGTGATCCCTGCAGCAGCAATGCGAGATATGATGTAGCGCAATCATATTTTTACATCTCATGATGACTAAATCACAGGCTGAATTATATAATTTGGTTGTAAAATAATCGCTTAGCATTATTTTTTAAAAAATAGTATTGACTCAAAAGCTACATTACGTAGAATGCACCCCATACCGAAGAGCAACTCACTTCTCGGTGTGAAAAAATGGCGCGTTGGCAGAGTGGCTATGCAGCGGATTGCAAATCCGTGGACCTCGGTTCGACTCCGGGACGCGCCTCCATTCTCTTTTGAGAATATTATGCGACACTAGCTCAGCTGGTAGAGCGCAACCTTGCCAAGGTTGAGGTCACGAGTTCGAACCTCGTGTGTCGCTCCAAATTAAAAGATATGGCTAATAAGCGGTATCTACAGATGGTGTCTTACCCATCGCAAGAAATTGCGTGCCCTGGTGGTGGAATTGGTAGACACAAGGGATTTAAAATCCCTCGGCGTTCGCGCTGTGCCGGTTCAAGTCCGGCCCGGGGCACCATCTTTACTTTACCTAATAGGTAAAAAAGAAAAATAGAATTAAAAGATATGGCTAATAAGCGATATCTACAGATGGTGTCTTACCCATCGCAAGAAATTGCGTGCCCTGGTGGTGGAATTGGTAGACACAAGGGATTTAAAATCCCTCGGCGTTCGCGCTGTGCCGGTTCAAGTCCGGCCCGGGGCACCATCTATAAAAGAAGCTCATCATTAGATGAGCTTTTTTTCGTCTGTAATGTGAGTACATCAAATAAAAAAGAGCCGAATGGCTCTTTTTTGTTATTTATCGCTATCAGTACCGAAGCGAATGATGCAACTTTTAGCAAATTCGGTTGCTTCGTTCGCTGTCCAATCACCTTTTGGTTTTTCTTTTAATTGGTTACACCAATCTTCACTGCCCACTTCCGGTGTACATGCAGAAAGTAATGTTACAGCGCCTAATAAAATAAATAACTTCTTCATAAACATCCTTTATTACTGATTAATTATCAGCTTTAGCTTTAAAATTTTGCGATTACTCACAATGCTGCAAGAATGGCTGAAAGGTCACGTATTAGCAAATTTTAAAAAGTGTTTTATGTGAGAATTATGTAAGATTTCAATAACAAAGGAAAAGACAGGTTTGCTAAATACAATACTCTGATGCATCGGAGGGCTAAGATAATTATTGATAGCCAGTGATCTGGCATGATTGCAGGGAGAGCATGATGAAATTAAATTGTGATATGGGCGAAAGTTTTGGTGCTTGGAATATGGGGGATGATGCAGCAGTGATGCCATGGATCAATATGGCGAATATTGCGTGCGGTTTTCATGCATCCGATCCTACGGTGATGGCTAGAACGATTGCTTTAGCTAAACATCATGATGTGATCATAGGTGCTCACCCTGGGTATAACGATAAAGAAGGATTTGGACGACGACATATTCCTCATACGTTGGATGAAATCAGTCATAGTGTGGCTTACCAAGTCGGGGCATTAGATGCCTTATGTCGTCTGAATGCTGTGACTATTACGTATGTGAAGCCTCATGGCGCGTTATATAACCAAATGATGCAAGATCCTGAAATTTTCGAAGTCATTGTTGCTACTATCGCAAAACTTAATACTTCCCGTGCACTTCCTCTTTCTCTTATGATCCTGTCACGAGCAAATAATGAGGCATATATTCAAATAGCCGAACAAAAGGGGGTGTCTTTACTTTTTGAAGCGTTTGCAGATAGGGCTTACACAACAGAAGGGTTATTGGTTCCACGACATGAAACTGGTGCAGTTCATCACCATCCTGATTTGATAAAAGCGCAAGCATTACAACTCGCTCAAGGTAAAGTGAAAACCCTGAGCGGGAAATTATTAACATTACAGGTTGATACCATTTGTGTGCATGGTGATAACCCTGAATCAATTGCGACAATTAAAGAGATCGCCCTGTTATTAAAGTCAGCAAATGATAATAAATAGGACGTTATTATGCTTATTAGTCGGTTAACTGAATCAGCCATGATGGTGGAATTTGGGCAGCAAATTACCGCTGAAACAACATCCATGATTGCTGACTACGTGACGTTTATTAAAACACAATATAGTCGTGAATTAATCGATGTTACTCCCTCGTATACTAAAGTGATGCTACATTTTCGGCTGGACTGTAATTGTTATTCTTTATTGGTTGCGACAAGCGAACAATGGTTTGCTGATCATCAGCAAAGTCATAAAGGCTCTTGCCATTTAACATCAAAACTGCATCAATTACCTGTTTATTATCATTCAGATGTTGCGCCAGATTTAGCTACTGTTGCCGAGCATAGCCAGCTAACAGAGCAACAAGTCATTACTCGACATAGCGATAAAATCTATCAAGTCGGTGCGATTGGTTTTACTGCTGGGTTTGCTTTTTTATCTACGGTGGATGATAAAATCGCAATGCCTAGATTGTCATCACCTCGACTTCAAATACCAGCAGGAAGCGTCGGTATTGCCGATAACCAAACCGCAATATATCCCGATCAAAGTCCTGGAGGCTGGCATATTATTGGTAATTGTCCGCAATCCTTATTTTTAGCTGATCAGTACCCGTTATCTATTTTTTCAATTGGCGATCAGGTGCAATTTTTTGCGATCACCAAACAAGAATTCTTAGATCTAGGAGGGCAGTTATGGAAGCGTTAGAGATCATTGAATCAGGTATGCTAATGCAGTTGCAAGATCTTGGTCGTTATGGTGTTGCAGAGCATGGATTAAGTCAAGGTGGCGCAATGGATCTTCATGCTTTCTGCTGGGGGAATTTATTGTTAAATAATGATCCTAATGCGGCTCAAATAGAGATCACATTAGGACAAGTCAGTTTTAACGTTCTCACCGATTGTACTATCGCTCTCACTGGGGCTGATATGCAAGCCAAGGTTGATGGAAGAAAGATCATGCCTTGGCAAACGGTACGCTTATTGCGTGGGCAAGTATTGCAATTGGGTTATGCACGGCAGGGATTAAGAGCATATTTGGCAATTGACGGTGGATTTTGTGTTAAAGAAAGTCTAGGTAGTGTATCGACAGTAGCTAGGAATCATCTAGGTGGTTTGGATGGTACGGGTCAGTCACTAAAAGAGGGGCAACGACTTTCTAAATATGGTGGAAATAACGTTTATCATTTTCAAGCAGTACCCGCACGCTATATACCCAATTATGCGGAAAAGTTAACGGTATCTATTATTGAATCATATCAAGCAGAGTGGTTTTCTCCACAGCAAAAGCAGCAGTTTTATCAGTCAGAATATCAAGTGAGTCAACATAGTGATCGCATGGGTTATCGGCTTGTAGGGGAAAAGATCCTCCCAAATAAGGCAACATTGATCTCTCAACCCATAGCAAAGGGAGCGGTTCAATTTCCAGCGGCAGGAGAGCCCATTATTTTGCTTAATGATCGACAAACGTTGGGGGGATATCCTATTTTAGGTTGCATTACTCAGCGCGATCTTAGTTTGGTTAGCCAATTAAAACCGGGGGATTCAATCCAATTTTCACCATTAAGCCCAGAGCTATTTGAACTTGAGTTACAGAAATGGTTTACTTTCTGTCGATTCTTTAATGTTTTCAATTGTGGTAACGAAAAGAAAGAAAGGTGATTGGATGTATATTTTTGGCTATGGAAGCCTGATCAATAAATACTCGCGAAACCGTACAGGTAATACAGGTAAATCTTATCCTGCATTAGTGCATGGTTTACAGCGTTCATGGGGTAATGTTGATGGCAGCTATCCTATCGCACCTTTAGTCGTAAAGCCGGGACAAGGTGTCTGTAATGGCGTGTTAATTGAAGTTGATGAAAAAGGTTTGAGAGACTTTGATCAAAGAGAACATGGTTATCAACGTATTCAAATTACCGCACAACAAATTGAATTATTAGAAAATACGCAGCTCACATTATCAGAACCAGTTTGGGTATATATCAATAATAGCGCCTTACCGCCTTGTCAGCAGTTTCCTATTACACAAACCTATGTTGATACGGTTTTAGCGGGATGTTTATCTATTTCACATCAGTTTGCAGAGATGTTCGTCGCAACGACGACTGGTTGGCAATACCCTTATCAAAATGATCGTCATGCGCCCAAATATGGCAACTTAGCTGGCGTTTATGATACTGATAGAAAGCAGATTGATATACTCATTGAAAATACGATTTCAGGTAATTAACGATCTGCTCATCGTCATAATTTAAGCGAGATCAACGGTGGCAAAACCGAATAAAAAAGGACCGACAAAAACAGTCGATATCTTTTGTGCTAAATGTAAAACGCTCTTATTTAAATATCGAAAAGGTGGAAAAGGGGCGTTAGTAAAATGCTTTAAAGAAAGAATTGTAAAAGATTTTACGATTGAGCCTGCAACATGCCCTGAATGTGGTGTGGTATTTGGACGCGATACATTAGTAAGAGGTACGCCTGCATTTAAAATCATTGGTGGCAAAGTGACGATGAAGTAAATAAAAAGCCGAGTTATAATTAACTCGGCTTTTTGATGCTAGATGCTAGTGATTATTACTTTTTGAATAACTGCTTTGGTGGGCAATCCATCTTTTTACTCATAAGTACCGCTTCTAAATCGACAATTTTACGGTGATAGGTTGCCTTTACGAGTTGATAATCAAGTGACGGCGCAAACCATAATGAAAGTTGGCGATCGCTCTTTCTCGTTTGATTAACCCTAATAGTATTTAGAGTACCAAAGTTAGTATTGATTGTTTCATTACCCGCTACTGTAAAGTAGTAGTGGCTAGTTTCGTCACTGTTTTGCATAATAAAATCGAAGTTCTTTTTACCTTCAATTAAATCAAGACGCATCTGACTACCAATTGTGTCACCATCAAGAATAGGCGCTAACGCATTGGTATATTTCTGCGTTTTTCCATCTTCAGTCACTGTTGAGTTATGACCATCGTTACTAAAAGTGACACTGACATTACCAGCCATTAGTCCAGTGATAGTTCGTTGAAATTTATCTGTGACAAAGCGTTGAGCAGCATCTGACCAATGTAATTGAGTATGAGAGTTCATTTTTGATTTGGTAATTAGAACATCAACTTCACTATTAGTATAAATATCAGCGCTATCGCCTTTCCAAACTATGTGACGTTGATAATGACCAATTTTCTGACCTTTAAAAAATACATTGTAATTTAATGTCTTTTTGCATTGATGGAATTGGTTCGGAAAAGAATAGGTGGCATGATTCTCTTTTTGTAGTGCCGTTGAAGTATTACTTGTCGGAGCTGCAATGGCAGTCACGCTCAATAAAGATAAAACCGACGTAGTAAATAAAGACAATAAACGCACAGGTACTCCTAAACATTTAGATATAACGAACAATAGCGTCTTATAGTTTAACAGGTTTGCTAACAAGATGATCAAGTCGCATCTGTTTTATACCCGAAGTCACTCCGATGATATGGCTCATTCCCTAAGTGTATTTTTACATGTAATTATTAATAATAGGACTGAAATGAAATAAAAAATTAATCTATTATTATTCCCTTTTAAATCATGTGGTTATATTTTAAATCATAATCGATAGTAACGCTTTTATTTTAATAAAAAAATAACGTGTTGTTATTTAAGATATTTTATTTAGAGGTACTTACCTGACTGTTATGACATTAGTAATACAGTTATTTGACGTTTAGTGTTGTCGCGCCTATTTTTTATACGTTTATGTCTAACGAAAGAGGAGTGTGTGATGAAAAAAATGAACTCGTCATATCGATTACAAATTATCAAAGAAGTTGCAACTCGGCATCAAATGAAATCGACAGGTGATCCTATGGCGATGCATATATCACAACTACTAGAAAGTCATAATAATGAAAATCCCATAAAGCCAATAACAACATTTGATGATAGTCACTACGATGACAATGCGGGCGGTTGGGTGAGTAACCTATGGGGTGATGAAAAGTAAAACCGGATAATTATAATCACGGGAAGTGATGGATGAGGTACGATTATGATCGTACCTTTTTTGATACATTGAGATAAGAGATGAAGAATGCTTTTTCTTAGCCTGTAACTGGAACAAATTTTGTGTCTGATGTACATTGCGGTGTCATTATATATTTAGGCTAATTGATGAATTACACCGAACTTGATAATTACACGCGTAAGTGGATTTTTACCCATGCTTCGATGCCTGTTCCTACGGCAGATCTTGAGCAAATAAAACCGTTAACCCAAGCGCGTTCTTCGCAATTGTGGCAGGAACATATTAGTAAACAGAGTCCGGATTCTGATCACTTTGAGCATGGTGATTGGGCTGCAGATACAAAAATCTGGTCAGAGCCTGAAGACTGGCAAGATGCTTGGGATAACGATGATGATGCATCATTGCCAGCTGCTATTTTGGCAGCTTTGCAATGGGAAGATAATACAACGATTTATTTTTGCTACGAAAAGTACAATATTGTAGAAACTAAATGGGGTGTATTTAAACGTAACTGGAAAAACTTTTTGTTTTTTGATGATGGTCCAATTCTATTGGGTCGCAAACAAAAACAAGCGCTATGGTTTCAATCCAATGGCACTTATCAGTTAGCATTACGTCCATAATTTTCTAACGCCCTGTAATATTATTTCTTTTTAAATTACAGGGCGTTGTTATTTATGTTTTTTCTTCAATGGGCTGTAATTGTTTTATGATCTGTTGAATGTTTTTTAATGCGATGTCTAGATTATTGCTTGAAGAATGAACCGAACCTTCTTTTGTTATTAAAGGTTGGTTTAATGGCTCGCCTAACGCAATAAAAAAACGTGCACTGTGGTTTGTGGTTGTGACGGTAATGGGTAGTTGTGAGTGAGCAAAAATTCCCATTTGATTCGGATGCAGTTGATTATTTGCGATATAGGCGTGCCCTGAGCGTAAATAAATAAAACCCGCAACATGGGTCTCTGGTGGTGTAAACGTCCAACTACCGTATGACGTGACAATAATATCAAGATAGATAATATTGCAGTTGTGTTTTATTGGGCTTTCAACACCATTGTAGTGACCAATGAGTACTTTTGTTGTCGCGTGTGTGCCTTCAATGAGAGGCAGTTTTTCACTGGCAATATGCGTGCTTGATGGCGCAGTCATTTCACCTTCTTTTTCTGAAGGCGAAGCGGTCCACATTTGAAATGCTTCTGCGATCCCATTGTGTGGTTTCATCAGTGATTTATGTGCCATACCATAACCACAAGTGGTGAGGTGAATATCACCCGTTTGAATGTGATTTTTACCGTTAATACTGTCATCGTTTTGGATTGATCCGACAACGGGATAGCTGACAGCATCGATACCGGAATGGCCATGAAAGCCTAGTTCATTATGTGCTCGGGTAGTGGATAAGTAATGATCCCAAAGGATAAAGGGGTTGGTATCAGGAAGATGCGGGGTATCGATATAGGTGACGATGGCACCGTGTTTTATACCGTGCCGAATTACTGCAATTTTTCTAGTCATTGCTATTGTTACCTGTTTTCGTAAGGCTAGAAAACAAGCCTATGTATCATGCCATTACAAATTAATATTCAACTCTTCTTTAGCCTAGTTGCTTACTCGCTGATCTGCCGCATTATTAGCAACAAAAATTTGGCTACTGATAAAATGAAAACTGAATACTAAACGTTTAATACTTATTTGTATTACAATATTAAAGATTAAATATATACTCAATATTTGCGAAATAATAGGAAACACGAATGACTTTTTCTTTTGGTGGCTTGTTTAAACAGCAAGCATTTATTAATGGCCAATGGAGTGACGCCTTTTCTGGTAAAACGTTAAATATTACTAATCCGGCGACAAATGAAGTTATTGGTCATGTTCCACTTATGGGTGTAGAAGAAACAAATATCGCGATTGATGCGGCAGATAAAGCGTATCGATTGTGGTCAAAAACAACAGCGAAACACCGCTCGATGATCTTACGTCAGTGGTATGAGTTAATTGTTTCACACAGTGATGAATTAGCTCATATTCTTACTGCCGAGCAAGGTAAACCATTGGCTGAAGCGAAAGGTGAAATTGCCTATGCGGCGAGTTTTGTTGAATGGTATGCAGAAGAAGCTAAGCGTCTTAACGGCGAGATCATTCCAAGCCATAAAGAAGATGCCCGTATTTTAGTCTCTCGCCAGCCTGTTGGTGTGGTTGCTGCCATAACACCATGGAACTTTCCTGCTGCAATGATCACTCGTAAATGTGGTCCAGCTTTTGCTGCGGGTTGCTCTGTTGTATTAAAACCAGCCCCAGATACCCCTTATACTGCATTTGCCCTAGCAGAACTCGCGCATCGAGCGGGTATTCCTGCTGGGTTGTTTAATGTTATTACGGGAGATGCCGTCAAAATTGGCGCAGAGCTTATGAGTAATAAGCGAGTCCGCAAAGTTTCATTCACAGGCTCTACTGCAATCGGTAAGCTTTTGATGGCACAGTCAGCAGCAACGGTTAAGAAAGTGTCATTAGAGTTAGGTGGTAACGCGCCATTTATTGTGTTTGATGATTCCGATTTATCTCGAGCGATTGATGGGGTGATGGTTTCTAAGTTTCGTAATGCAGGTCAGACATGCGTGTGTACTAACCGTATTTATGTTCATAGTGATGTGTACCAGCAATTTGTAGAAAAGCTATCTGAAAGAGTATCAGCACTAACGGTTGGCAATGGTGTTGATAATGGCGTAACCATTGGCCCGTTGATAAACCGAGTTGCGGTTGAGAAAGTCGAAAAACACATTAACGACGCTATGATGAAAGGGGCAAACTTAGTTATAGGTACACGAGAGCCTTCAACAAGCTGCTTTGTTCAACCAACGGTACTCAGTAATGTAACCGATAATATGTTAGTGGCGAGTGAAGAAACCTTTGGCCCGTTAGCTGCAGTGTTTAAGTTTACTGATGAGCAAGATGTTATTGCACGCGCTAATAATACCGATTCAGGCCTTGCTGCTTACGTTTATACCCAATCATTATCACGAGCTTTTCGTGTTAGTGAGGCACTGGAGTATGGCATGGTAGGAGTCAATGAAGGGCTAATTTCTACTGAACTCGCGCCATTTGGTGGCATAAAAGAATCGGGTATTGGTCGAGAAGGTGCACATCAAGGTTTAGAAGAATATACTGAGATGAAATACACCTTGATGGGTGGCTTATAGCGTTTTGTTATTATTTTAGCGTTATGTATAGCGAGCTGAGTTACACTGTGTTTCTCAGCTTTCTTATTTCTATTCTTCTTGGATGCTATTTTCCATGGTACGTATTAGTACGCCTTCACTTTCCGAAATAAAGTCTTACAGGGCTATATTCACGCTATTTTTTATTATCTTTTTTACTTTACCTGCTCAGGCAATTCCATTGGTTGGCTCAGCTTGTTTGATCCGTCACGGTGATAAAGTCGTCGTTATAAAAGAAGAAATATCAAATAAATTAGCCTTACCTGGTGGGCAGATTGTTCCTGAAGATTCTCCTGAGCAAGCGGCTGTACGTGAAGTTTATGAAGAAACTGGTATTCATGTTGATGCGGTGAAATTGCTAAAATTACGAGGTAACACAACGTTATTTGCGTGCGTTGCGAAACATCCCATTCCAACGACAGTGATCTCGTCTTATACCCAACCGTTAACAACGACAGAAAGTGATGATTTGCTAATTAGTACTTGGCAAGCGAAGCATTTTACCAAAGAAGTGAAGCGTGCATATTTACTGTCAGTTGAAAATATTACGCCAAAAGATTATCGCTACCCTAATGATGTTCCATTGATCCAACACTTATTATCACAAGTGCCCAATAGTGAAATTACTACCAATGCTGCAGATTACCATGCGGTGAGTAGGTTACATCAATGGGAGTTGACACATATTAAGGTGTTTCAACAAGAAATTAAATCGATGCCTAACAGTTACCAATCATTTTTTCAACGAGTGATATCTGTGTTTAACTTACCTGGTGAAAAGTTGTTTATTGGTTTGTTATTACTCGTTGTTACCGTCGGCTTTGGTGTCACAGCAATGTTGTATTTATCAAGTGTGCTCGTGTCTGTCACTTTTATTGCTTCGGTAATGAAATTAGCATTAGCATCACCTCGTCCATTTTATATTTGGCCTGAGTTACAACAAACAGCAGCCAGTGGTTTTGGTTTGCCGAGCGGCCATACACTAATGGCAACGGTACTATGGGGACTACTTTGGTACAATTTACCGTTGCTGATTCATCGCTATCGACCTCACTTTACTTCAAACCTAATAGCGTTTCGCTTAAAGACACTGCCGCTGTTGATTATTGCGATTAGTTTACAAGCTATCGCAAGGGTTTGGCTCGGTGTGCATTTTATCTCAGATACGTTACTTGGCTTGGGGGTTGGGATAGTGCTTTTAGTCTTGCTTATTTGGTGGCAACGTTCAGGCTTAGCCTATCAGCTCGTTCGTAATTGGCGGTTTTGGGCACTGCTTAGCGTGATAATCGCTCTTGGTGTGAGCTATTTTCAAGTTCCTCAGCAAGTGTATTTATTGGCCTGTACGCTTGCAATGAGTACCGCGGTCTTTATTGATAGAGGCCGATCACGACAAACAATTACTTACCCTCAAAAAATAAAATTAGCAGTGGTGCTACTAGGCTCTGTAATGGCGATTGGATTTTTGAGCTCATTATGTGTAGAGCTCGTGATAAGTACAGTCGCTATATTATTGATAAAAACATTAACTATTATCGTCATGGTTATGGCGTGCGTACTGATGACAGTGCATAGCTACCGTTTGAAATAAGTACTTTCAAGGTGGAAGTGGCAGTGACAAGCAATGATTGTTTGTTTTGTTCTATCGCGTTGTAAGGTAAAGTAAAGTGATAATAATATCTAAAATTGATTTGCCGATGATCGAATTTATAACGATCAGGCTATAAATATTAAATGAGAGAAGGCCAGTAGTCGTAGGACACGACTCCGCTATAAGTGATAGCGTACACTGGAGAAGGAGCACAATGTTACCAGCATTAACCCATCAGCACAGTATCGAGCAACTGGTGCTGTCATTCCTTGACGATTTATCCGCGGCAGGTTTTCGAGGCGAGATAGAGAAAACCTATGCGAGTCGACTCGCTGTTGCGACAGATAATAGCGTCTATCAAGTTATTCCTCAGGCCGTTATCTTACCTAAAGATATCGATGATCTGGTGTTAATTGGTCAAATTGGTCAACAGAAAAACTATCAAAAAATCACCTTTTCTCCTCGTGGGGGCGGTACGGGAACCAATGGCCAATCATTGACTCCTGGTGTAGTAGTCGATATTTCACGCCATATGAATAAGGTACTGGAAGTTAATCCTGAACAAGGTTGGGTTCGAGTACAAACAGGTGTCGTAAAAGATCAACTTAACGATGCGTTACGTCCTCATGGCTATTTTTTCTCTCCTGATTTATCAACCAGTAACCGCGCTACCGTGGGCGGTATGATCAACACTGATGCTTCGGGTCAAGGGTCGTTAAAATACGGAAAAACGTCTGATCATGTATTGTCGTTAACGGCAGTCCTTGTTGATGGCTCAGTATTAAAAACTGAAGCATTAGATGAGACGCAAATAGAGTCGATATCAGGTGATGACCTTGCTGCAAAAGTGGTTAAAACCTCTGCGCAAATATGTCGTGAAAAACGCCAACAAATTATCGATAAGTTTCCCCCTCTTAACCGCTTTTTAACGGGTTATGATTTAAAAAATGTTTATGACGATGGACTAACACAATTTGATATTGGTCGTTTGTTGTGTGGTGCAGAAGGTTCGCTTGCGTTTATTGCAGAAGCGAAACTGAATATTACGCCGATCCCGAAATCACGAACGCTTGTGAATATTAAATACGATAGCTTTGATTCAGCGCTACGTAATGCGCCAATGATGGTTGAAGCTAAAGCACTGTCGGTAGAAACCATCGATTCCAAAGTATTGAATCTCGCAAAACAAGATATTGTTTGGAACACTGTTAGTGACTTATTAACCGATGTGCCTGGCAAAGAAATGCTTGGGATTAATATGGTTGAGTATGCAAGCAACGATATTGCCGAGAACCAACAACAAGTAAAAGCACTGTGTGAGCGACTCGATGCCATGATAACGGCAAATGAAGCAGGCATTATTGGCTATCAAGTTTGTGAAGAGTTGGCGAGCATCCAAAAAATTTACACTATGCGTAAAAAAGCCGTGGGTTTATTGGGTGCAGCAAAAGGTAGTCAAAAACCTATCGCATTTGCTGAAGATACCTGTGTACCTCCTGAAAACTTAGCTGATTTTATTGCTGAATTCCGTCAGTTACTTGATGAAAAGCAATTAAATTATGGCATGTTTGGTCACGTTGATGCGGGTGTTTTACACGTTCGCCCGGCACTTGATATGTGCGATCCAGAGCAAGAGCGCTTGATGAAAGAAGTCTCTGATCAAGTTGTTGAGCTGGTGGCAAAATATGGCGGATTGATGTGGGGCGAGCACGGTAAAGGCTTCCGCTCTGAATATGGCCCGGCTTTCTTTGGTGATGAGTTATTCACAGAATTACGTCGAATAAAATCTGCGTTTGATCCACACAACCGTTTAAACCCGGGTAAAATTTGTACGCCATTAGAGAGCGATGATCAATTAGTGAAGGTTGATGATCGTAAACGTGGTTTTTATGATCGTCAGATCCCCGTAACAACGCGAGATAGTTTTAAACAAGCGATGGAATGTAATGGTAATGGCTTGTGTTTTAACTACGACACAAGCTCACCTATGTGTCCATCGATGAAGATCACCGCAGATCGTCGCCATTCTCCGAAAGGGCGAGCAGGACTGGTTCGCGAATGGCTACGTCAATTAGCAGAGCAGGGCGTTAATGCGGATGAGTTAGAACATAAGTTATTGACCACGACACCGACGATTAAACAGATTATTGATCGTCTAAAAAATACTTATGGGGAACGTCGTAAGCAGTATGATTACTCCCATGAAGTGATGGAAGCGATGAATGGCTGTTTGGCATGTAAAGCCTGCGCAAGCCAATGTCCAATCAAAGTGGATGTTCCAAGCTTCCGCTCTCGCTTCATGAATATTTATTACAGCCGCTATCAACGCCCAGCGAAAGATTATTTAGTCGCGTATGTTGAAAACTATTTACCGTTAATGGCTAAAGCACCTGGGGTGATGAATGCCTTAACACGTCCAGAGTGGTCGAAAAAGCTAACTGAAAAAGCGATTGGGTATGTTGATATGCCGTTATTGTCATTGCCGACATTAACCGAGCAACTTGATGGACACCATGCGCTGCGTTTTGATCTGCAATGGTTACAAGCGCTATCAGAGCAAGAGCGTCAGAATTATGTACTGATTGTTCAAGATCCGTTTACCAGCTTCTATGATGCCGAAGTGGTAAAAGATTTCATTATTTTGACTGAAAAACTGGGTAAAAAGCCAATTTTGGTGCCATTTAAACCAAATGGTAAAGCGCAGCATGTAAAAGGTTTCTTGCGTCAGTTTGCGAAAACCGCTCGTAACACCGCTGATTTCTTGAATCAATTAGCCGTGCTCAATATTCCAATGGTGGGCGTCGATCCAGCGCTTGTACTTTGTTACCGCGATGAATACGCTGAAGTATTAAAAGAAACCCGTGGTAACTTTGAAGTGTTAACCGCACATGAGTGGTTATTACCATTACTGCCAGAGTTAAAGCAATATCAAGCGACAGAAGAACAACCTTGGTATTTATTTGCTCATTGTACTGAAAAAACCAAGATGCCTAATGCTGAAAAGCAATGGGGGACGATATTTAGTCACTTTGGTATAGCGCTTCAATCTGTTGCGGTTGGTTGCTGTGGTATGGCTGGAACATTCGGTCATGAAAAAGATAAGTTAGAGACCTCTAAAGGGGTGTATAACCTAAGCTGGAAACCGAATATCGATAAATTAGACCCTGCACGTTGTTTGGCTACTGGATACTCTTGTCGAAGCCAAGTGAAGCGCTTTGAGCAAATTAAATTTAAGCATCCGGTACAGGCTTTATTACAAGCAGTACAAAATGCTTAGTTAACTTAAGTTTGTCTAGATAATAAAAAAGCGAGCTAAGCTCGCTTTTTTTGTCTTTATTCAACTCATTATTAGTTGATATAAAGAGACATCTAAATGTAGATAATAACGGTATTATTAATCGTTATTTGGCGCTAACCAACGGTAAACAAGGCCTGCTAGTACAGCACCAATAAGAGGCGCAACCCAGAACATCCAAAGTTGAGATGTTGCCCAGTCGCCAACAAACAAAGCTGGACCTGTACTACGAGCAGGGTTAACCGATGTGTTTGTTACAGGAATACTGATTAGGTGAATAAGTGTTAGCGCAAGACCAATAGCTAAACCAGCCATTTGTGGAGATGCTAGTTTGTGAGTCGCACCTAAAATCACAAATAGGAACATAAATGTCATCACTACTTCAGTAACGAAAGAAGATAATAATGAGTAGTGACCAGGTGAGTGCTCACCATAACCGTTCGATGCGAAACCGCCAGCTAGATCGAAACCAGCGTGACCACTTGCAATAACATAAAGAACAGCAGCACCAGCTATACCACCAAGTACCTGAGAAATAATATAAGGTACAACTTCACCAGTAGGGAAGCGATTACCAGCCCATAGACCAACAGTTACTGCCGGGTTTAAGTGGCAGCCAGAAATATGACCAATCGCGTATGCCATAGTTACAACAGTCAAACCGAATGCTAGTGCTACACCGAGGAAACCGATGCCTAAATCAGGATAAGCAGCAGCCAGAACCGCACTACCACAACCACCTAGTACTAACCAGAATGTACCGATAAACTCGGCAACCAATTTTCTCATCATATTTCTTTTCCTTATTTTATAAAAACGACGCACATAATGGATTAAAAACACCGTTCAATCTAGCTATGTCCATATAATTTAAAGATAAATTATCATTATTTATCTTAATTCAGCTAAATTCACAGAAGTGAATAACTAACTATAAGCATAATAAGTGTAGCAATCGTTTTGTAATTGTCTGATGTAAATCCATAAATCAATAAGTTATGTGTTACTGGTCTCATTGATTACTAGGCGACATTATTATTAAGTGGCTGTTTTTTATTCTGATTAAATAAGTTACGACTATCTGCAATTAATTCACAATGGGTATCAGTCCAGTGTCGTAATTGAATTGCACCATCATGGGTTTCAGTTAAAAGGGTGCAATTTTCGACCCAGTCACCGCAATTGGCATACATGATATCGTCACAATGTTGAAGATCTGGCTGGTGGATGTGGCCACATATAATCCCATCAACTTGATTATCCTTAGCATGATCAATCGCAGCTTGACGAAAACGAGCAATAGCCTGATGTGCCTTATCGACTCGTTGCTTTAAGTATGTCGCTAAGGACCAATAAGGTTTATTTAACTTGCGGCGAATATGGTGCAGCCAACGATTGAGAAAGAGTAGGAAGTCATAGCCTTTATCACCTAAATAACTATGGAAGCGATTAATGGTAACTAAATCATCAAATTCATCACCGTGTAACGCCAGTATTTTTTTTCCAGTCGCAGTGGTATGAGTGTATTGGCGTTCGAGTTGTATATGACCAAAATCGTAGTGAAGAAAGTCACGGATTTTTTCATCGTGATTGCCTGGAATGTAGATGATCTTACAACCGTGGTGTGCTTTATCAATTAATAGGTTTAGTAACGCATGATGGCTTTGAGGCCAATAAGAACGACTTTTTTGAGACCACAAATCGATAATATCACCAACTAAAATAATGGTTTCAGCTTGGTTATGTTCAAAAAAGTTGAGGAGATAATCAATTTTACAATCACGGTTACCTAAATGGAGATCAGATAGCCATAAGGTGCGATAGGTATTGATATTCATGATTCTTAAACACTCTGTTTAGGATGAATTTTTACGCTATCGCGGTTTTATGACTTTTCAGTGGCTATTTGATTAACTTCTAATGTTGCTTTTTTATGCTTCTAATCACTTTCATCAAACAAGTAAGCTTCTATTTGCTCTGAAAGCCATTTAATGACAGGTGTTCGGCGTGATTCGCTTTCTACTACCTCACCATAAGCTTGCCAGTTCATCGCTCGGTTATACTTGATGACTTTAAGTGTGCCATCGCGCAAGTAATGATTAATTAGGATTGCAGGTAAATAAGACCAACCAGTTTGATCTAATACCGCATCACGGAGGTGCTCGTAAAACGATAATGCAATGTATTTACCGGCCTTAGGCGTAACAATTTTAAGATTTTCTTCGTCAATATAAGCAACGGCAATTTCCGTAAAACGCTCAAGATCGGCAGCTGTCACTTTACGTAGTTGACTAAGGGGGTGATCTTTATGGGCAACTGACATCATGCGAATTTGACCTAAATCAATCTGATTTACCCGTGAAAGTTGATGAGATTCTGGTAACAACCCATAGGCGACATCAACAAGATTTTGGGTCACCATTTCTTCTAGCTCTTGTGGTGGAGCGCTATAAATCGAAACACTGGTTTGTGGGAATTGTTTGCGAATATCGCGCAGTAGTTTACGCCATACAGATTCTGGTATTGAGTCATCACGTGCGATACGAATACTGGATTCAACACCGGCTAAATGCTGATCACATCGGGTTTCAATATCACGTGCAATGAGTAACATTCTTTCGAAATCATTAGCAATCGCATCACCGATACCTGTGGGAATAATTTGGTTTCCTGTACGATTTAAAAGCGCAATACCGAGCTCATCTTCCAGTGCACTTAAAGCGGCACTGACGGTAGTACGACTTTTTCCTAATTTTCGTGCAGCTTCTGCAATAGATCCTGTCTTAATTGCATACAAATACATCTCAATTTGATTAGTTCTCATGCAGATTTTTGCCTGTTAAATATACGAACCTATTTGCTCATATTAGCGACGAAAAAACTGTCGCTCAGTGATTACATTATTAATCTAAGTCACAGTATTATGTACCTAGGATAATTCAACAACAAAAAACGACGAATAATTTGTCGATTGAGGTATATATGTCTAGCAAGATACAACAAGAGCGTGGATTGCTATTGTTGTCAACAATATCATCATTTTCATTTGCGGTAATAGGGATTGTTTTAGGGTCTATTGTTGGCTCGTTAGTAATTGTGTTTGATGGTGCCTATTCACTGGTCAGCCTAGCGTTAACAATGCTATCACTGGGCGCAGCGCATTATATTCATAAGCCTGAAGTGGATAAGACAACCCCTCAATTTGCGATGATTGAACCTGCTGTTATTGCGATTAAAGGTTCTGTTATTGCCGTTATGTGTTTATGGTCTTTTTATTCAGCCGTTGAAGCAATTTTATCGGGTGGTCGTGATATCAATGCGGGCGTTGCTCTTGCATTTGGTATGGTAAGTGTTACCGGTTGTTATGCGACTTATCGGTACATTAAGTTGAAGAGCGAAAATATTGAATCAGCGTTAGCCGATGCTGAAGCAAAACAGTGGATTATGGATACGGTGATCAGTGTGGCTGTGCTAGCTGGTTTCTTTATCGCTAAATTATTAATGATGACGCAATATGCTGGGTATGCAGTGTATGCCGATCCAACAATGGTTGTATTAGCGTCGGTTTATTTCATTATTGTTCCTGTAAAAATGGTATGGCTTTCTGTACACGAACTATTAGAAATTCATGGTCAGCCAATGGCACATGTAATGAGTAAATAAAGAGAGTAAACGAGATAAGGCCAGCTTTATTGTTTGATAGAGCTGGCCTTATTTATTATGGAATACAACGACTAACGTCCAAGTAAAAGGGTATCTTCAATTTCGCGGTAATGTGTTGCGGTATTGATAAGTGATGTTGCCGTTAAGCCCGGTACGCCATACACTTCTACCTTGGTATTATATTTAGTCTGTACTTTATCGACTAACAAATCAAAGTCACCATCGCCTGATAGTAAAATAATACGATCAGCATCTTGTGCATGCTCGATAACATCTAGCGTAATACCCACATCCCAATCTCCTTTAGCAGAGCCATCACTGCGTTGGATAAATGGTTTTAGTTTTACTTCAAAGCCAATCGCTCGCAGAATATTTTGAAATTGTCTTTGCTTTTCATCTCCTTTGTGGATGGCATAAGCGTAAGCTGCGATGATTTCTCTATCTTGTGAAACTTCCGCCCAAAAAGCATTGTAGTCGAAGTTAGCGCGATACTTTTCTTTTACGGTATAGTAGATGTTTTGTACATCAACAAAGATTGCAACTTTTTCCACGAGAATTCCAAATTGGTTGAATTTAAAAGCTATGTTGAAGAAATGGCGGGGATAATTCAACTGTTATTGAACAATGTGCTGTTATTGTTGTTTTTTTATTCAAAGAAACACGACGAGTCGTTACAAGCAACAAATCGCGATAGAATATGGAGTAAAATTAGAAAACTGTGGTCTTAATAAAAAGGCAATCACTCGCCTAGATGATTTCAAGAGATAAAGTGATGAACAAGTTATTGATCGGCACACTGCTATTAAGTTCAAGCTCTGTATTTGCACAAAGTTGCCCTGTAGATGTGCCAAATCCTATTCACATTGATAAGGGTAATATTTCTGTTTATGAGCAAGGTAAACCTAAGTTATTGATTGATAATAATAACAACGTTTATATTAATGGTGAAAAAGTTGATTTAACGGCAATGCAGCAAAAAGCAGTTGAGGCCTATAGCCAGAATGTTCAGACTTACCTACCGCAGATGGCGCAACTAGCACAAGAAGGTGTTGGGATGGCAACAGATGTATTGGGTGAAGTTGCCAATAGTTTTGATTCACAAGATGCTTTTAAAAACGTTGAAACGTTAATTGCTCAGTTTGGTCAGCAAGCTCATGAGAAATTTTATAATCAGCAAGGGGAGTTTGTTATGCCTGCTGATGTGTTTTCTAATATGGATACTAATTGGAAAACCGAGTTTGAATCGGCAATGCAACAAGTCAGTGTTCAATCGATAGCGAGCTTATTTGCGGCGCTTTCTGATGAAATGAAAAATGGTGATGTAGATTTTACGCAGCTTCAATCAAAATTTGCTGAATTAAAAACACGGTTAAGTGAACAAATGACCCAACGTAGTCAGCAAATGAAAGTAAAAGCAGATAGTTTATGTGGTTCTATTGAAGGTCTAGCTGAACAAGAGAAGCAACTTCAACAGGTGATACCGCAATTGAAAGGTATTCCAATGTTTGAGATTTAATTCTCTCTTTTATTCACTGAAATAGCGCAGTTGTGCGCTATTTTTGTTTGAGCGTTTTTTGTCCTAAATATGAACTATGTGTTAAGCTAAAAAGAGGAAATAAGTAATAAGATCGTGTATTTAAAGGAAGATTTTTACATCATTAAAGAACGCACTTTGACCAATAGGGGATAAATATGTTGAAGATTGCTGTGATAATTGGTCTGTTACTGTTTGCTTATTGGGTTATGCGCTATATGTCGCCTACAAATCAAAGAAAGGTTGTTGTGGGTCTATTTTCCATATTAGGTAGTGCTGCAATTATCTTTATGGGGTTTGAATTGTTTCGCTAGAACAAGCATGACGCTTATATTTACTTAAATAAAAGCACTAAGCGTCATGATAAGTTCAATGATTACAGAATATCAGTTAGAGCAATACCCACACCAATACGTTGCTGCTTGTGGTTATAATCAATCAGATTTACGCCGTAACCTGTTGAATATTTAGTATAGCCGCGCAGTTTACCCCAGAGTGGGAAAGTTAAACCAACTTCACCATAGCCTTTATGAGAGGCAAAGTTTTCACGTCCAATAAAGCTAAATTCATAGTCATCCCATTTGTAAACCACACCGACTTGGTAATGCCCCATGTAATGTTCGATGTCAGGATTATCATCACCAGATGGAGAGAGAGGTTCTTTTTTCTTGTCTTCAGGTATACGCCACCATGGTCTAAATGAGAATGCTAAATTCCCTTTTTCAAAGATGAAGTCGGTATATACACGGTTCCAACTACGAGATAACCCTTGAGTTCGCCCATTTGATTGATGTTCGATACCTATTGATGCCCATGTATTACCACCGAGAGGTTTCCATGGTGTAGGTGCGAAGTAAAACATTTCAGGGCGATAGTTGGTTTCTCTAAATGGGCGTGAAATGTCACTAGCGTATACCTGCCAGTAAGAATTTAATGTGAACGCAAGAAATACGCCATCGCCATCAATGAATAAATCATCGTAGTTTAATGGTGTTTTAAAACTTATCTGGAATTCAGCTTCAGCATTCTTTAAGTGATTATCCCATTCTGTTCCATTATAAGCATCGCGATTAATGCTGTCAGTTAGGGTAACAGGAAGGAAGTAGTTCATTCGGTGAGGTGTAATAACAAACGGATCAAACGTAGTTTCACGTTCACGTTGTAAACGCTGTGAGATCATAGGTTCGTTACTGATTTTTTTAGCCTCAGCTATTAATTTTTCACAACGACTACGGATTTGGCTAAGTTTTAAATCACCACTTTGACTTTTTACTGCATCGAATAAACATGCCTCATAGTCGTCATTAGGTGTAGCTGTCGCAACATTAGGGGCTGCAAACATCGCTAATAAACAGAAGTTATATACTGGTTTCACAAGTAATTGACGTCCCTGATATAAGTGCACGCAAGTTACATAATAGTTAGCGAGCTGATTTGAACAGTTTGTTTTGTATTAATAACTATCTATTATACATGCCAAATGTCAATATTTGGTTAAATAAAACGCCACATAGAAGTGGCGTTTTTTGTAACGGGCTATGTTAATTAATATTAAGCGCCAGCTCGACTGCGTGTCGGTTTATTTGGTCGACCCGCTTTTCCGTTGCGATTTGTATGGCCTGCAGGTTTGCCATTGCGGGCACCTGCATTATTGCCATTATGAGGACGCTTATTGCCGTTTGTCTCACTTCGGTTGCCAGTCCCAGTAGGTTTACCATTAGCCGTAGGTCTTCCATTGGCTGAAGGTTTACCTTTTACTGTTGGCTTTCCGTTACGTGTTGTTGGGCTGCGCTTTCCGTCTTTACGGATATCTGGTTGATTTGGATGCTTAGTCGCAAATCGCTTAGAGCCATGACGACCTGAGCCACGACGCTCTGCTGGGGTAAGCTCTGCTTCAGTTCCTGGTGGTGGAACTAAACAGCTTGAACGATTACCGATTAAGTGCTTTTTACCCATCGAAATTAGCGCATCACGGATCAATGCCCAGTTAGCTGGATCATGGTAACGTAATAGCGCTTTGTGTAAGCGACGTTGACGTTCACCTTTGGCAACAGATAAATCTTCGCGGCCTTTATATTTCACTTTTTTCAGTGGGTTTGTTTCAGAGTGATACATTGCCGTTGCATTACACATTGGTGACGGATAGAAGTTCTGAACCTGATCACACTGGTAATCATTTTGCTTTAACCATAATGCAAGGTTAAGCATGTCTTCATCTGTGGAACCTGGGTGTGCTGAAATAAAGTAAGGGATCAGGTATTGCTTCTTGCCTGCTTCCTGACTGTATTGTTCAAACATTTCTTTAAAGCGATCAAAGGTACCCATGCCTGGCTTCATCATCAGATCAAGGGTGCCTTTTTCGGTATGCTCAGGGGCAATTTTTAGGTAGCCACCAACGTGGTGAGTCACAAGTTCTCGAACATACTCTGGTGATTCAACGGCTAAGTCATAACGCACGCCTGACGCAATCATAATCTTCTTAATGCCTTTTAGATTACGTGCTTCACGATACAGATCGATAGTGTGTTTATGGTCAGTATTCAGCTTTTCACAGATTTTAGGGAAGATACATGATGGACGACGACAGTTGGCTTCTGCACGTTCATCAGAACAACCTAAACGATACATGTTTGCTGTTGGGCCACCCAGATCAGAAATAGTACCTGTAAAGCCCGGCACTTTTTCTTGAATATCTTTAATTTCGTTCAAAATAGATTCTTTTGAACGGTTTTGGATGATTCGACCTTCGTGCTCTGTGATTGAACAGAAAGAACAACCGCCAAAACAACCACGCATGATATTAACCGAGGTTTTGATCATGTCATAAGCTGGGATCTTTGCTTTGCCGTAGCTAGGGTGTGGTACACGAGCAAACGGTAAGCCGAAAACAAAGTCCATTTCTTCCGTTGAGAGTGGGATCGGCGCACGGTTTACCCAAAGCTCACGATCAGCGTGTTTTTGAATTAGAGCACGACCAGAGTAGGGGTTGGTTTCTAAATGCATCACACGACTAGCGTGGGCATAAAGAATACGGTCATTGGCTAATTTTTCATATGACGGTAAACGAACAACCGTTGTTTTTGCATCGTGACGTGAAGGCTGTACACGTACTACTTTGGCTTCGTTTTTTTGTTCTTGTTTATTAGTGTCACAGTTTTCTTCGGTCGCGTATGGGTTTGGCATTACCATTGCGCGGCCGGGTTTTTCAATACGTGAAGAGTCAATTTCTTTATATTCTTCAGGAACTTCTTTCACCATTACCGCAGTACCAGCGATACGCGTTAATGATTTAATATCTTCGCCATTGCCTAAACGGTGCGCGACTTCAACCAGTGCACGCTCAGCGTTACCAAACAATAAAATGTCGGCTTTTGCGTCCATTAATACTGAACGACGGACTTTGTCAGACCAGTAATCATAGTGAGCAAGACGGCGAAGACTCGCTTCAATACCACCTAAGACAATAGGAACGTCTTTAAATGCTTCACGGCAGCGCTGAGAATATACGAGTACTGCGCGATCGGGACGTTTGCCCCCTTCATTGTTCGGGGTGTAAGCATCATCGTGACGAAGCTTACGATCGGCGGTATAGCGGTTGATCATCGAATCCATGTTACCGGCGGTAATACCAAAAAATAGATTTGGTTTACCCAGTTTCATGAACTCATCTTTATTGTCCCATTTAGGTTGGGAAATAATACCAACACGGAAACCTTGGGCTTCCAATAGGCGACCAATGACTGCCATACCAAAGCTAGGGTGGTCAACATAGGCATCACCAGTAACAATAATAATGTCACAGCTATCCCAACCCAAAGCATCCATTTCTTTACGAGATGTTGGTAAAAATGGCGCTGTGCCATAGCATTCAGCCCAATACTTAGGATAGCTATCAATAGGTGTTACTTTCGTGTGCATGTTTTGACCTCTATATTTTGAGGCGGGAATTATAACGGTTAGCGGTATCACTGACTAGCCCCTATAAAACCAGAGAATTTTTAAGGATAAATCATTACTGAAACATCATTTTTATAATAGCTAACTATGCTAAAAATATTTCATATACAGCGTTAAATTAGATGTATTAAAAGAACTGTGAATCATAAAACATAAAAATGTTTACAATGGACGAAAAAAGAGAAGTGAGAAAATGGATGAAGAGTAATGAGCAGGAGAATAAATCGCGACCGATATTAACAAGCTTTGCAGACAAGCATGCATATTGTGAGCAAGTAAAAATGGCTAACTTTACGCAAAGTATGCGGTTAGAAGGCTATGACATTAGTGTGCCTTCACAGATAAAAAATACTCGAGAGCGTAATGCATTGCGCCTGCAACTGATTAGGTATTATCAACAAGAGAACACTGAAAAGGTGTGAATGTGGACGATAAGTACGGTACAGATCAAGATCCTTACACTTACGAAAATTCTGATGTATTGATTAATAAGCTCAATATTAGAGATGAAGCTTTATTTGATGAGGCAGAAACTCAGTTTAATATATTGGCGGCGATGGGGATTGAGTTTGACTCGCCACCTTATGATTTTGCGTATTTTTGTCAGTTACACAAATGGCTTTTTGATGATTTGTTTGAGTGGGCGGGCCATTGTCGTACGATTGATATATCAAAAGATGATACACGTTTTTGCCACGTGAGTCGTTTACCACAAGAAGCAACTCGTTTATTTAACCAACTTGAAGCTGAACGTTATCTGGTCGGGCTACCATTTGATGAGTTGATTGAGAGACTGGCACAATATTATTGCGATATTAATGTATTACATCCTTTTCGAGAGGGAAATGGCCGGACACAGCGGATACTGTTTGAGCACATAGTAATTAATTGTGGCTATAACATAAATTTTAGTGGTGTAACCGCAGAGCAGTGGCTTAACGCTAATATTCAAGGGGTCGTGTGCAATTATAAGCCGATGCAGGATTTGTTTAGACGCTGTGTGACAACTCCTTAATGCGCTAGCAACTGTTGGAGTAAAACAGCAAGCTATAAACGCTGAGTGCATAACGTTTTATCGCTTGCCATTTCTAAGTTCGATAATTAAAAGTTTTGTTTTTCAGCGATGGTTTGTTGCTCCATTGCTGTAAGTGGTTGCAAACTTCTAATATCTGATGAAGCAGGGCTTTGGTAAACCGCCAGACCAAACTTAGGGATCATTGCAAAGACATGGTCAAAAATATCTGATTGCACATCTTCATAAAAAGCCCATCGCGTATCATTCACAAAAACATAAATCTGGATCGGTAATCCGTTAGGGGTCGGCTCTAATTCACGTACGAGAAAAGTCATATCTTGGCGTATTTGAGGATGTTGTTTGAGATATACATCAAGATAACCACGAAATATCGCAACGTTGGTTAAGCCAGTATTTGGTGGTAGATTTTGTTTTTTCTTTGTCAAAATCGCAGGCACAAAATCTATTGTTGCTAGCTGTGCTTCATCATTGCTGTCGATAAACTTGATCGTATCAATATCGATTAGTACAGAGCGTTTAATGCGACGACCACCAGATTCTTGCATTTGACGCCAGTTAATAAAGGAATCTTGAACCAGCGCATAAGCGGGAATATTGGTTACGGTGTTATCCCAGTTTTTAACTTTTACCGTGGTTAATGAGACCTCTTCAATACTGCCATTAGCACCATATTTATCCATTTGGATCCAGTCACCTACTTTTACCATTTGGTTTGCAGATAATTGGATACCAGCAACAAAGCCTAAGATAGTATCGCGGAAGACTAATAACACTAAACCTGTCGCAACACCTAAGCCACTTAAGAAATAAACGGGAGAGCGATTGGCGAGTACTGAAATAGCAATGATAAAACCAATTAAAAAGATGATTAACTTAAATAATTGAACAAAACTTTTTATTGGTAGATCACGGCTCATTAATTTGATATCGGCAATATCATTACTGGCATCTAAAAAAGCATAACTACTTCGAATAAGAGCCAAAATAAGCCATAAACTTAGAAGACGGTCTATTAATCCACTAAGAATAATATGTTGATCAAGTACTAGTGGGATGAGTAAGTTAAGCACAACGGCAGGAATGATCAGTGATAGTTTTTCAAATACCGCATGTTTGACGATCACTGAACCCCATGAGGCTTTTGAACGTCTCAGCATCGCGTTGACAATTTTCAGTAATCCCCAGCGAACGATCACATAAGAGAAAAAAGCGACGCCAGTACACAATACTAAGAAAAAGACCGTTGATATATTGTCATGTGGTTCAATATTGACACCAATTTCGGATAAAATGTGGGCGATATCTACTCTAATTTCTTTGCTCACAGGCTCACTCCACTTGATAGCGTTTAAACAATAAATTATTACCGCATCATACCTGAAAAAAATAGCTAATGACTGTTAGTATATAACTGAATACTCAATGATATGTGCTGGAGACTGGCGTGGCGAAAAAGTTTTATGTTGTATGGCAAGGACGAGAGCCGGGAATATATACCGATTGGACGAGTTGTAAACAGCAAGTTGACAAGTTCGCTGGGGCTAAATACAAGTCATTTCCTAGCCAAGAAGAAGCACAAGCCGCTTTTGGTGGTAAAGTTCCCACATATCGGGCATCCGCTGCTACAAAAAACACCTCGAAAACAGTCAAAACCAGTAAAGGCTCTTTGACCGCAGAGCAAGTACAAGCTGTAAAAGCTGAGATTAAAATCTTCACGGATGGAGGTTGTGATCCTAATCCCGGTAAAGCAGGTTCAGGTTTAGCTCTGTATCGCGAAAACCAATTAAGTGAATTGTGGTTTGGTTTATATAAC
Organism: Photobacterium angustum; assembly: GCF_002954615.1. Classification (NCBI taxonomy): domain Bacteria; kingdom Pseudomonadati; phylum Pseudomonadota; class Gammaproteobacteria; order Vibrionales; family Vibrionaceae; genus Photobacterium; species Photobacterium angustum. The sequence goes on from NZ_MSCJ01000001.1 coordinate 868,143, forward strand.
CCGCAAGGCACCAATAATACCGCTGAGCTAAATGCGTTATATCAAGCCTTACTTCAAGCTGAAAAGTATATTGCTGGTGGAATAAGTGTCGCGATATTTTGTGATTCAAGATACTCAATTCAGTGTATTACTCAATGGGCAGTATCTTGGAAAAAGAATGGTTGGAAAAAAGCAGGGGGAGAGATCAAAAACCTAGATCTGATCCAACCAATGTTTGAGCGCTATCAGACAATTAAAGATATGATCCAAATTTACCATGTGAATGGACATGTAGGCATCGAAGGTAATGAATTGGCTGATAGGATGTCTATTCTCGCAGTAGATGAACGAGAGGTTGCGTTCTCACTGTATCAGCACCCTTTAGATATTAAAGCGATTTTAGCCCTACGAGCAGGCTAAAATCGGTGATGCATTATTCGTGATGGTTTAGTAAAGCGAGCATACGTTCAATGTTCGCTTTTTTATTTCCGTTATTTCCCATCATTTCTTGATTGCCTAACGCATAGAGCCAATCTTCAATCGCATCGCCATCAATATCATCACGAAAATTGATCAAATTAGCCCACTGTTCAAGATCGTCATCATCAATCTCTAGTGTTAAGTATTTATTTAATACTTGAATTAGCAAAGATTTAGTGACAATAAATGGTGTGTCTTGGGCTAATGCTGCAGCATTGAGGTAAACAGAAAAGGCGCTGTCACGTTCAGGGCCAAAACTCATAATTTGATAAATAGCTTGTTGTTTATCCACTGTCATTATCTTTAATTGATGATTGAGTGATTATTTTGCCGTTTTAGAAGCAATAAAAAAAGCCTGTAGATCGCTCTACAGGCTTTAGTTTTATAATGTCAGTTTCTATTAAGCGTACATAGGTACAAGCACGACAGTACCTAAAATAACGGTGATTAAGCCACACACCACAGGTACAACAGTACGTTTAACCACATCGAATGGGCTGATTTTAGCCATACCAGAGGTTGCAACAATAACACCGGATACTGGTGAGATAGTACGACCTAAGTTTGATGCTTGAAGCATCGGGATGATAAGGAATGCAGGGCTTAAACCTAACTTACCTGCAAGTTGAGGTGCTAGTTCAACAAAGGCATAGAATGGTGCATTCCCCGAGCCTGTTGCAATTGCAGCAGCAACCGTTAGTGCTGTTAGTAGTAGCATTAGAGCAACACCACCCGCACCGGCTTTATCTGCTAATGCGAGTAGGTTATCAATGGCACCCACAGACATTAAGCCTTGCGCAAACACACCAGCTGCGACTAATAGCATCACTACGCCTTTGAATGCATCACCCATACCTGCGTAGCAAGATTCTAGGTTTTCAAGTGTAACCTTACCGTTTAAGCGATTAGTCAGAAAATCGACAATCGCACCAATAGTAATAGATAACACAACAATGGTGTAAATATCGATTTTCAGACCAGGAATAGTCTCACCATTGAATAGGAATACACCAATGATTGGCATGAAAGGTAAAATTGAGTAATAGGCTGGCGCTGTTACTTCCATTTCAGAAATATCAACACGCTCCATTGGTGTGTTGTTTTTCTTATCAAGGTATTTATTCCAGAAGAATGCCGCCACAGCCATGACAATAATAGCGCTGATAGAAACAGGTAATACAGTTTCAACTGCAAACACGTGTAATGGTAAACCTGCTTTTTCTGCAGCAACCACTACATCACCTGACGTTGGCGAGAGAATGATTGCAGCTGGTGATGCACAGACTGCCGCTGCCGCAGGGCGAGAAATACCCATTGCAGTCATCATTGGGAATAGTGTCGCCATTAATAGCACGCCAAGGCCAGTTGCAGAGCTTACGGCAAGAGACATTAAACAAGCAACAATATAAGCCGCAACTAACAGTACGTAAGGCGATTTAATGAACGATAGAGGTTTAGAAAATTGTTTAACTACGACATTATTAGCACCGATATGGGTCATGTATGATGCGAATCCGCATAACAACATGATCTGTAGACCTAAGCCACCACCACGGTACTGCAGCATGTATTTTACATACTCAAGAGAATCGGTGAATAGATTACCCGTTGATACAACCTTTGCAGGTAAAACAGAATGACCTAATAAGCCTGCAATAATTAATAACGAAACGCCCGCAGTGAGTAATACCCCCGCAGCTTTATATCCTTTAACAATGTAATAGCCAACGGCGATGGTAATCACCAAGCCTATTAATAGCTCCGTCATGCAGACTCCTTATTTTAAGTGTAATTATTAATATTTGTTACTAAATAATGGTGTTTTATGTCAGTAATTTAACTAAAACTAAAATTATTAACGAGATTTAATCATGGAAGTTATGATCTAAAACAGTATTTACCTTTCATTGTTAATTTTATGATAAATAAAATAGTGATTGTTTTTAATATTGCTGGTGTTTAACTGTTAAATAACAATATTCATATTGTTTTCTATTTAAAGAGAATAAGATTTAATATCAGCTAAGATTTATAAGATAAAGGTTCGGTATGTTTATATTCGTTTATTGTTTTAGTAATTTATATTTATTCAAACCTTTGCATGTTCTGGTGTAAGTGCAATGGTCATTAACTGGGGGAGGGGACAGGAGTGGTACTGATGTTAGCCGTCAGTTTGATCACCTTCGGCGATGGCTTCTGAGATTGTCGATTTGGGGGATGTGAGTAAGTTGGTCACTGTTATTTCTAGTTATCTTAATGAGTCTTATGGACAGTAGGAAAGTGTTTCTGATAGCACAGTACTTTTAGCTGGATGTTTATTTTATGTGGCTTACCAAGATGCGAAAAAGTAAACGGTAGAACAATTTGAGTAAAGATTTAGCATGTATTGATGGTACGTTATAGATAGGGTCTATAACGTACTTTTAATTATTTTATTTCAATCGATAATGTGAAATCACTATGCTCACCACGACGAGCAAAAGCACGATATTGACCAACACGAATAGTGTATTTACCGCTGTATGGCAAAATATAAGCGCCCTGTTTATTGAGTGCTTCAGAGTATTCACTGAGATCAACACCTGATTCTAAGTGCTGATTAGATAGGTTAATCCATAACTTCGTACTTTTTGTAAGAAGCTTTGCCGTTAGTGCCTGTCCTTTTTTTGCATAAAAAACATAATCATTAAAATCATAGCCTGTTATTTTTGCAGGATATTCAGCACTAGTCGCCCCTTTATCAAAGCGTACGTCTTGTGTTTTATTGGCCGCAAAGGCGAGAGATGAAAAGAAGCTGAAACATAAAACAAAAAAAGTGAGCGGTAAGCGGGAAAAGAATTTCATAGTCTTGTCCAGTAAAGTAAAAAGAAGTAAACCTTATTTTATTATTATATCAGGGTATTAAAATGATGATAAATCTATCTACAGACACTAATGCTGATATTTAAAGCATTATATATACTTTATATAAATTGTAAGATAGTCTATATGAGCTTTTGTGCATATGGAGGTGCATTAACAATGGAAAATAAAATCCAAGATCTAACCGTAAAGCAGCGCTTGCTACTAGCTCAGCAAGGACGATTTATTCGCATTTTATCGACAGATCCTGATCGCCGAGTTAGAGCCGCAGCAACAGAATATGATCTTGATATCTTGATCGATGATGATGCTGATTTTGATGCGCTTATGAAGCTAGATTAAATATGCTTATTTTATTTTCTCTACTACAGAATCTAATAAAGTAGAGCCATGATAAATTTTAAAACTAAGAAAATTAACAAAAGGGTATTGTTTATTTAAAATCGCTTTATCTGAGTGCATGTTTTTTAGCATTTCTTTCGCTAAACCATGCAACTGTTCTGAGTTAAAAGAAGTTGGGTTATATTGATAACTATAGGTTAAAGTTTGCTCTGAACAATTAATGACATAAAAGGCATCAATTCCTGAGTCATTGGTTTCTAAGGTATTTTTACCCGATGGTATGTCAGCGCAAGAATAAATAGCAGAAAACGCGGTTGTACTGCTAAGTAGTAATAATAATGGGAGAATTTGTGATTTGCTCATATAAACCTCCTGCAGTTTGAATAATTCTGATGATTAGAAGTAAAGGCTAAATAGCTAAACCTCTTTTTAATTTTATCCCTTTCACTATGAAAGATAGCTTAATTCTTAAATATTCTTATAGTTAAGAAATTTTTAATAAAATATGCAAAATGCGTCTCAAATAGAATAAATGACATTTCTATTTTATTTTAAAATGCAGTCTCAATTTAGAAAATCTAGCCAAATATTCACATCACTGAATAACTCGGTATAATTGCTGTACTTTTTCTCTACTCAATGACGTTTATTATGGCAGGCTACTTAACTTTTCTTGTGCCCGCGCTACTTGGTGCGCAACTTATCCTTACCATTGTGTTGATGAAGGGCGAAATTTGTCCAGGTCAACGTGGTCGTGTTCATAAAATGTTACCTGTCCTACTTATTGGTTGGTTACTTGCTGCAATAGCGCAACCTTTAGCCGTTTTACCTTTGTTGGCATTAGCGTTCTTTAACATGAAAGTGAAAACAGGGAAAACACGCGATGCTGGGCCTATTAAAGTTTTATATGGTAGTGATGTATTAGCATTTATTTGTTGGCTTGTATTATTACCCACCTTAAATATGCCTGAAATTGCGATTAGCTTAGTTGCTATCGCATTATATGGCAGTGCATTAGCCCATGTTTTACTGACTTTTGCGCGTACGCGTTTACAGGCATTTCACCGCATATTACCGTTTGTCGGTTTTATTAGTGCAATATTAACGATTTTATTTATGATCTGGCAGATCATGACTCTTGGCCAGGCAACAACAAGCCACCATATGATAGAAATTATTACGGCATTGGCATTAATGGTGATTGGCTTAGTGATTTGGGCTGGTCACATCTTATTAAATAAAAAAGCGAACAATTGGCAGTTAATGATTGCGCTTGTTGTATTGATGTTTTCTGCGGGGTTACAGTTAGTACTGTTTTAATTCTCGACATTCTGAGCGATGAAATAGAGCCGCTTTTACAGCGGCTTTTTCGTATTGGTTATCTACGTCTATGCTTAATGAGTACCATGAACACTTTTTGATTAAGCTATTAATGTAGGGAGCTGGAAGGTGTATGGAAATTAACAATCTTTTGAGTATGGATGGCAACATTGTCATCGGGATCGTGAATGAGCGCTTACGTTTAGAATGCAGTAGCATGTCTGAATTATTGAGTCGTTATGAACTAGATGAAGGCGAATTGACAGATAAGTTGGCACAGCTAGGTTATCAGTATGATCCAATAACTAATCAATTCCGATAATACATTAATCCATAAATTAGCCTCATTAAGTGAGGCTTTTATTTTGTATGAATTATGCCGACTTAATACCTTCTAAATGGAGTTGGCATTGTTGCCTTGCCGTTGCGAAAAAAGCTTGTAGATAGTGACGTTGCTGTTCTGACGCTCTAATAGCGGCAAATAAACGTCGCCATAAACCTTGTTCTAACGGTTTACTTACGACTAATCCCTGTTGCGCAAAATCATGAATAGCCCAATTAGGTAGTGCGGCAACGCCTAATCCTGCCGACACCATTTGTACTAGCATCAATGTATTATCAGCCTGTTTCCAAGCTTTTGGTTCTATGCCCGCAGGTTGTAGGAAATGTTTGACGACATCTAAACGATTTTTTTGTACGGGATAACTTAGCATGGTTTGATCGGCAATATCTTGCGGTGTGATAAAAGGCTTTTCTGCTAAAGGGGAGTTAACACTAACGATTAATCGCATTTCAAAATCAAATAAAGGTTCATAATGGATCTCGCTACGTGGCTGAATATCAGACGTGATCACTAAATCGAGCTCACCGCAAGCAAGAGCAGGTAATGGTTCGAAGCCAAAGCCTGATGAGAAGTCTAGTGTTACAGCCGGCCACTGCACCTGATATTCCTTCAATGCAGGCATTAGCCATTGAAAACAGGAATGGCATTCAATCGCCATATGTAAGCGACCATTAGCATCTTGTTTTATGTTAGCAAGTTCATGTTCTGCATGGGTGATTTGCGGAATAATTGTATCTGCAAGGTTTAATAAAATATCACCTTCTGCAGTAAATTTTACAGGTCGAGTTTTTCGTAAAAATAGCTGACCACCAAGCCGCTGCTCTAGATCTTTTAATTGATGAGAAAGAGCCGATTGGGTCAAGCATAATGTATTGGCTGTCGCCGTTAATGAGCCAGTATCTCGTAATACTGATAATGTTCGAAGGTGTTTTAACTCAATCATGCTTATCTACGTCCTTGTGAAAGCGTGTTCTTTTATCAACTTACCGTTTTTTAATATAATCGTAAACGTCTAGATGGCTAAACGTCTATATTAGCGTAGATCAATTTATATCGCCATACGTTCAACGTGAGAAATATTCATAATCCAAGTGAATATTTGGACGTTGTTCAATATCACTCATTCCTTCAATGTGTAGACAACAGAAAGTAAATCACAAATTTTGAAGGAACAAGAGATGAGTCAGCAAGTAGAAGATAAAACGATTACCCATATTTTGGGATACCCGCGAGTTGGTAGTCACCGTGAGCTTAAATTTGCGCAAGAAAAATACTGGCGCGGTGACATTGATCAGTCAGCGTTAAAGGAAGTAGGGTATTTATTGCGTCACCGTCACTGGGATGATCAAGTTAGTGCAGGTTTAGACTATGTCTCAGTCGGTGATTTTGCTTGGTATGATCACGTACTCAGTACCAGTATGCTGCTTGGTCATATACCACAGCGCCATGACCATGGTTTTCCTGACTTAGATACACTGTTTCGTGTGGCAAGAGGAAAAGCGCCAACAGGCTGTGAATGTGCGGCATCAGATATGACTAAGTGGTTTAATACCAATTATCATTACATTGTTCCTGAATTTACGGCAGATGATAGCTTTAACGTCAGTTGGCAGCAGCTCTTTGAAGAAGTGGCTGAAGCAAAAAAGGCAGGACATGAAGTAAAACCTGTTTTATTAGGACCGGTTTCTTATCTTTGGTTAGGCAAAGAAAAGGAAGCAGGGTTTGATCGCCTTTCTTTATTACCTCGCTTGCTAACGGCTTATCAACAAATTTTAATTAAATTAAAAGCGCTAGGTGTTGAGTGGGTACAAATTGATGAACCTGCATTATCCCTTGAGTTACCGAAAGCATGGGCAGAATCGTTCAAATTGGCTTATCAAGTATTACACGGCCAACCTAAGTTATTACTCACCACTTACTTTGATAGCATTACGCATCAACTAGATAAAATTACGGCGCTAAGAGTCGATGGTTTACATATTGATTTGTCGGCTTCTCCTGAGCAATTAGAAGCAGTTGTTAATGCGATACCAAGCGATTGGGTACTCTCTGCTGGCATGATTAACGGACGTAATGTGTGGCGTGCTGATTTAACGCAATTGCTTGAAGTGCTTGAGCCCGTTAAAGCACAATTAGGTCGGCGTTTGTGGATCGCGACATCCTGCTCCTTATTACATAGCCCAATTGATCTAGACTTGGAAACAGGACTCAAACCAGAAACGCGCCAGTGGTTTGCCTTTGCTAAACAAAAATGCCGAGAAGTCACATTGTTGGCACAGGCGTTAGATGGAAATAGTACTGCAATTGCTGAATGTGTTTCGTATAGCGCACCGATTAAAGCCCGTACTTCTAGCAAATTAGTTCATGATCGTGAAGTTCGATTACGTACAGAAGCAATGACGGCAGCATTGGCTGAACGTGAATTACCGTATAATGAACGAGCAAAATTACAGCGAGAATCATTAAATTTACCGTTACTACCAACAACGACGATTGGTTCCTTTCCACAGACGGATGATATTCGAATTCAAAGACGTGATTTCAAAGCAGGGCGCTTATCAGCGCAAGAATATGACACCTGTTTGAAAGGACATATTCAAGACGCAATCCGTCGCCAAGAGCAATTAGATCTCGATGTGCTGGTACATGGTGAAGCTGAACGTAATGATATGGTTGAATATTTTGCCGAACAACTTGAAGGCTTCGCTGTAACAAAATTTGGTTGGGTACAAAGTTATGGTTCACGTTGTGTAAAGCCTGCCGTGATTGTGTCTGATATTTATCGCGCTATACCTATGACGGTTGATTGGATCAGTTATGCCCAATCATTAACAACAAAGCTTGTGAAAGGGATGCTAACAGGCCCTGTCACGATTTTGGGGTGGACATTCCCACGTGAGGACTTAACCCGTGAAGATATTGCTAACCAAATTGCTTTAGCCTTACGTGATGAAGTTGCCGATCTACAGGCTGCTGGAATTAAAATTATTCAAATTGATGAGCCAGCGATTCGTGAAGGTTTACCGCTTAAAAGTAGTCAATGGAAACAGTATTTAGATTGGGCTGTTAATGCTTTTAAGATTTCAGCCGCTAGTGCTGAGCCGCAGACCCAGATCCATACGCATATGTGTTATAGCGAGTTTAATCATATTATTGGGTCTGTTGCTGCATTGGATGCAGATGTTATCACAATAGAAACATCACGCTCTGATATGGAATTGCTAAAAGCGTTTGAAGGGTTTTCATACCCGAATGAAATAGGCCCTGGAGTTTATGATATTCATTCGCCAAATATTCCGGCCGTTGAAGATATTACTGCATTAATTAATAAGGCAGAGACATTAATTCCAGTAGAACGGTTATGGATAAACCCTGATTGTGGTTTGAAAACACGTAACTGGGTTGAAACGGAAGCAGCACTTTCAAATATGGTTAGCGGAGCTAAAAAATTACGCCAAGAGTTCGTTAAAACAGCTGTGTAAATAAGTAAAAGAGAAAAATATAAAAGGCAGCTAAAGGCTGCCTTTCTGTATAACTGAAGCTAGTGCTTATTTAACGTCAGCAACTTTTTTCGTAAACGTTAACGTGTGTTTTGCATTTGTCAGCGTTAGCGTGTCGCCAGAAATAGCAACTTTGTTCCAGTCTGATAATGACTCAGAGAATGTTTGCTCAACTTTCATAGCATCGTCAGGACAAAGCATCATTGTCATCCCCATTTTTTCAATGCGTAGTTGACCATCTTTAAGCTCTGCTTGACCAAAGTAACGGTTGCAACCTGCGTTACCGTTAGCGGCAAGATCTGAACCTAGCTCTAGACTAGGAGCTTGGAAAGGTGCTTGTAATGTAAGATCTTTGTGATCGATTTGAACTAATTCCCAATTGCCATTGCTGATTTCGTTTGCAGTGACTTTATGTGGCGCTGAGTTCATAGCACTGTTTCCTGCACAAGCTGTTAGCATCAAAGGTAGTACCAAAACTGATAAAAGACGCTTTTTCATAATAATCATTCCTGAATAAATTCTATTTTAAAAATAGTAAAGCGTGATAAACACATTCTATTTTTAGGTCAACGTTATTGTACGCCGTTTCATTGTGTGAATAACTATAGCTTAAATTACTCTACCAGAGTATTACTTTACATTTTTTTACGTAACCAAATGTAATTCGTTAAGCTAACTACAAGATAATTGTAAGATTTAATTATTCCAAATCTCTCATATTGTAACGTGTTATCGCTGATGAATCATGTTTTAAGAGAGGAGACATGGATATAGCATGGTGGTTATAAAAATGCCTTATATTAGCTAATGCTAAAAGAAGGGTAAGGTATTACAGAGGTGATGTAATATCTTGCCCTTACTTATTTGGTCTATTTAAGCTTTTTTAGATTCAATGGCTTTTTCAACCATATGCAGGTGTACATCTTGTTGCGGGAATGGAATTGAAATACCTTCACGATCAAAGCGCATCTTCACTTCACGTGTGATATCCCAGTATACATCCCAGTAATCGTCTGTTTTCACCCAAGGGCGTACGATAAAATCAACAGATGAAGAGTTTAGAGTGTGTAATTTAATTGTTGGCTCCGGGCTACGTAGTACTGCCGGATGCTCAGAAACAATGTCATTTAACACACGTTCTGTTTTTTCAATGTCATCGCTGTAACCAATACCAAAGATCATGTCTACACGACGTACTTTTTCGTGCGTTACGTTCTTTATGATATCACCCCAAATTTTACTATTTGGGATCATTAGCATCTCGTTACTGAATGTTTTGATTGTGGTGTTTACAAGACTCATATGGCTTACTTTACCCGTAATACCACCAGCCTCAACCAGATCGCCGACATCAAATGGACGGTAAATCAGTAGCATCATACCTGCAGCGAAGTTTGATAGCGTATCTTGTAATGCGAAACCAACAATAATACCAGCCACACCGAAACCGGTGAGGATAGGGGCTAGGTTTAAGCCAATTTGAGATAAAGCAATAAGCAAACCAATAGCAAAAACGGCTTTACCTGACATAGAGATAAAGAATTCTTGCATCAGGATAGACATGTTTAAGTTCTTTGTAGAAACTGCACGCTTTACCATTTTTCTTACAATGTTTTTCAATGTTTTGAATGCAAAGATGATCAAAACAAAAATAAACACTTTAAATAGCATTTGTGGCAGGTTGCTTAGTAACCAATCTTTTAGATCTGTTGTCCAACCCGATGCGATAGACCAAATAACTTTGCTATTTAGCAAATCATTAGTAACGTTACCGGTTTGTTCGAATAGTTGTTTTTTGTACTCAGCAGTATCAATACCTACCGTATCTGCAATCTCAATCAGATTTTCTAAGTTAGTCGTATCATTATCAACTTGGCGTTGAGCTAGGATCTGGGAAAGTTGAAGTGTACTTTTTTCACTTTCACTGGCTGATTTTAATTGCTTATTAGCAACATCTAATGCTTGACTATCAAAAGTTAGAGATGTTGAAGTAAATGCTAGGCGGTGCTCAATTTTGTTGGTTAATTCTTTTACAGCTTGTGGGGCTGGTTTTCCTAGTTTTTCTAGCCATTGATAATTTTGCCATTCTTCTTTTAGAATTGAAGTTGAAACCTGACGTGTTTCAGCTATTGTTTTTAAAGCAACAAGTTTGTCAGCATCTTTAGCTTTATCGAGAACTTCCTGATCTCGTGTTAATTTTTCATCAAGAAATTTATTGGCTTCTCTAACAAATACAACTTGTTTATCTACTTGTGTTAACAGCAACTTTTTATCGACATCGTTGCTTTTAATCATACTCGAGAGAATATCACGAAGTTCGTTATTTTTATTTAGTATTTGTAAGCGGACTACATCGAGAGAAGATCCTGTTAATGTAGTTGTCTCCTTAGATAAGGTTACTATTTCACTATTGAGTTGAAGTAGTTGTTCTACTTTAGGATTAACGGTTTGCTTGGACGTATCGGTCTTACTCTCGGCAAAGCTAAGAGAAGATACAAGTAATAATATTAATACCAGAAAGCGCATAATGCGATTAACTCCTACTGGTGTAAACATAATCAAAGAAAAGCCATATATACAATTTAATTAATGCATATTTTTGCTGGCTAGAGAAAATAGGCGCAGATTATATATTAGTTTTAAGGCAGAAAGTTAGAAATTTGCAAGTAATCAACAAGAAGAATAGATGGTGGAAATAATTGTTTAAGTTGATATGAAAAATAGAAAACCACGACAATTTAGTGACTTGTCGTGGTTTATTGTAACTTTACTATGAACGTTCATTTAAGTTTTGGCGCGCTATCTCACTGTCTTTGTCTGCATAGAAATGTACTTGAAATTGAGTGTCAGGCGTCATTAATTCAACTTTATGCCAGTATTGAGGCGGGCTGATGAGTGAGTCATTTGCCTGAACAACAACCTCTTGTTCGATTTCTCCTCGTCTTTCAGTAAAGCCATAAAATTTCAGAGTCCCAGATATAACACTAATTTTGCCGTATACACCTTCACGGGTGTTGTGCTCATGAACTAACATTTTCGGCACAGTGTCACGATTAAATACTGAGGTTGATTTGTAGTTAATAAAGCTATTAGGAATAGATGCCATAAGTTCTCTCCAATATTATTTTTGATTAGGCTTGGTGAGCTGGTAAATCCTTGTTTTGATAACAATCAGCAAAGTTATGATTACGATCGCGATGTTTAGCTTCATCTTCTCTGATTCTTAATACAACATCTCGTAGTTTTGCATCATCATGTAACTCATAGTAGTTAATTGCAATTTGTGGCGCTGCGACATTTTCAAGTTCACCACTATCAATTTTTTCTAAAAATTCGGTATAGCTTTTACAAGCTTCCTCTTCAAAGTAACCCACGACACGGTGCGCAATCTTTGATGAAGTGAGGTAAATAATACTGTAGACACAGATGAAAACGGCTTGCCCTAATAAGACGAGTCCACGTTCAACCCAGCTTGGTTTAGCGATATCTAAAAAGATCATTAAGTGCATACGTTCATTATCTGCTTCACTTAATAACTCTTTGATCCAACCCTCATCATCTTTCATTCGGCGAAGGGCTTTTAAATGGTTAAACATGCCGGCAACCATACCTGGTACGGCAGCAATGGTTTCTAAAATCACAGCACGTTTAGCGTATTTTTTGCCATAGAAAATATTAAGAGAATACTTGAGAAGCTGTGTGATTTTATACGCAAGGCGCTCAGAAAATTTAGTGGTTTCTCTGTGTGTTAAAGCAAAATCTGACATTGGACTACTCGCTCTTCTTTAAACATGTATCAATAATACATGTTTAAATTATTAAAACAAGCATTTCAAATGCAACATATATAAAAAAGCCTCTTCACAAGGAAGAGGCAAAAGTACCATCGCTATTATTATTCTAAAAAATGCGAAGAGGAAGAACGTTAATTAACTTCTATTAATTAACCAAAATCACCATTTACATAACCACGGGTGCGATCATCTTGAGGGTTAGTAAACAGGTTTTGCGTTTCATCATGTTCAACTAATTCACCCATAAGGAAAAATGCAGTACGATCTGAGATACGACGTGCTTGCTGCATTGAGTGAGTAACGATAACAATGGTGAAATCTTTCTTCAGTGACTCCATTAAATCTTCAATTTTCTTGGTTGCAATAGGATCAAGTGCGGATGTTGGTTCATCCATCAAAATAACTTCAGGCTTCATTGCGATTGTACGTGCAATACATAAACGTTGCTGCTGACCACCCGATAGACCAAATGCGTGTGATTTCAAACGATCTTTTACTTCGTCCCATAATGCGGCACCACGAAGAGATTGCTCTACAATCTCATCAAGGGTTTTTTTATCTTTAACGCCTTGTGCACGTAGACCATAAGCAACGTTTTCGTAAATGCTCATTGGGAATGGATTTGGTTTTTGGAATACCATGCCGACTTTAATACGTAGCTGTGCCACATCAATATTGCCATAAACATCTTCACTATCCATGGTCAGTGATCCTTTGATGCTTACGCCTTCAATAAGATCATTCATGCGGTTAAGGCAACGAAGTAGGGTAGATTTACCACAACCTGATGGACCAATAAGAGCCGTTACCTGACGATTTGGAATAGGTAAGTTAATTTGCTTTAGTGCTTGGTTCTGACCGTAGTAAAGATCTAGGTTTTCAATATTAAATTTATTCATTTTGTCTTCCTCAGAATTAGTAAGTCGCAGTGTTGAAACGGCTAGCAATTAGTTTGGTAATTAAGTTAATAATAAGAACAATAACAATAAGAACGGTGGCAGTACCGTATGCCTGATTCCATTCATGAACGGTGTACAGTTCTTGGGTTAACTTATAAAGGTGCACGGTAAGTGTTCGACCAGAGTCAAAAACACTTTCAGGTATACGTGCAACCATACCTGCGGTCATAAATACCGGTGCGGATTCGCCAATAACACGACCGACACTGAGGATGATAGCAGTTACAATTCCTGGCATTGCACTAGGAAGAATAAGTCGCCAGATGGTGTAGATTTTAGATGCGCCTAAACCATATGAACCTTCACGGTAGGTTTGAGGAACAGCCATTAGAGCTTCTTCTGTGGTTCGAATAATAACAGGCAGAATCAAAATACTGAGTGTTAATGCACCCGATAAAATGGAATAGCCAAAACCCATAACCACAACGAAGAATGTCATACCGAATAAACCATAAATAATTGATGGAATACCAGCGAGTGATTCTGTACAGAATCGAATGACTTTAACTAAACGACTGCCTACTTTTGCATATTCAGTTAAGTAGATAGCCGTCATAATACCTAACGGTGCTGCAACTGAGATAGAAGCAATAACCATATAGATAGTTGATACGATCATCGGCCAAATTCCTGACTCTTGACCGATAGTGGTATAGTCAGAAGTAATAAAGGACCAATTAACATGGGCTAGACCATTACTTAAAATGTACCAAATCACCCAAAGTAAAAAACCAACCGTAACGCCTGCTGATAACCAAATCAAAGATAAGGCTATCTGATCTTTACGTTTTTGTGCTTTTGGATTGGCTTTGGCCAATGCCGATGTATTTGTTGTTAAAGACATAACTTTTACCTCGCACGCTCACGGTTTAAAAACAAAAGCGCACCGTTTAGCATCATGATGAAAACCAGAAGGACAATACCTGTAGCGTACAATGCGCTGGCGTGAATACCGGTTGCGTAAGACATTTCGATTGCAATATTCGCTGTTAACGTACGTGCAGACTCTAGTAGACCTTCAGGCATAGCAGGGGAGTTACCCATTACCATGATAATCGCCATCGTTTCACCAAGAGCACGAGCAACACCTAAGATGACGCCAGTCATGATGCCTGAGCGAGCTGCCGGAACCAGTAGTTTGAAAATGGTGAACATCGATGATGCTCCCAATGCTAAAGACCCTTCTTTGTACGCACGAGGTACAGCGCGAATAGAGGTTTCAGATACCGTAATAACTGTTGGTAAGATCATGACTGCAAGCACGATGATACCAGCCAGAATAGTGTTACCGGCAGGAACATTAAATACTTCTTGGATAAGCGGCACGATAATAACTAAGCCAAAGAAACCATAAACGACAGAAGGAATACCAGCTAATAGTTCGATCATTGGACGAATTAAATTGGCTAGACGTTTTGGGGCTACTTCTGCGATAAAAATAGCAGTTAAAACACCAATAGGTACACCTAACACGACAGCACCAGCGGTTGAAACCAGTGATGCAACGATCATTGGTGCAATACCGTATAGCGCTGGTGGTAACCAATCAGTACCAAGGACGATACCTGCTACACCAGCTTGCGCAAAGGCTGCATAACCTTCGCGGAAAATAAAGTAGCCAATGGTAATAAGAGATAAAATACCGATAGCGGCACTTAACATAAATAGATTTTTAAAGAATATTTCTCGCCAATCAATTCGTTTTTTTGATTTTAGCGAAGAAGTGTTCTTTGCTGTTTTTTCAATATTCGCGATGGTCATTACTTACTCCAGAACCAGTACAAAAGTGACCAGTTACTGACAAACAAAAAAACGCTCAGCCCAAATGAGCTGAGCGTAAAATACTAATTAATGTGTAGAGATGAAGCCTTTGTTTTCAACAAGTTTCTGTGCGTCAGCTGTTTTCATCCAAGATAGGAATTTTAGAGCTTCAGCAGATGGACGACCTTCTTTGTAAACAACAAGGAATGGACGCTGAACTGTGTAGTCACCAGATTTGATTGCAGCAACAGAAGGTTTGTGACCGTCGATAGCTAGCGGTTTAACTGTGTTATCTACTGAACCTAAAGAGATGTAACCAATAGCAAATGGGTTGTTTGCAACTGTTGTTTTCAGCTGACCATTACCACTTGCAACTTGTGCTTTCTGTGAAATAGCTGAAACTTTAACGCCATTGATTTTTTTCTTTAGTTTCATGATGTCTTCAAAAGCACCACGAGTACCTGATGCTGTATCACGTGTAGCAACAACGATTGGCTTATCTTCACCGCCAACTTGTTTCCAGTTTGTTACTTCACCTTTATAGATTTTTGCAACTTGCTCTTTTGTTAGGTCAGAAACCGGGTTGTTGTTATTAACAACAACAGCGATACCGTCACGAGCAATAACCACTTCTTTTACTTCAGGTGCTTCTTCTGATGCTTTAAGCGCACGAGAAGACATACCAAAATCGGCTGAGCCATCGTGTGCAGTACGAATACCTGCTGATGAACCTGGGCCTTGAACTTCTACTGTTACGTCGTTTGCTTTCGCGTAAGTCTCACCAAAAACTTCCATAAGCGGTGTTACTGAGCTTGAACCTACAACAGAGATAGTTTCACCTGCAATTGCTGCAGTGCTAGCTACCATTGTTCCTGCTAAAGCGATTGCACCGATAATCTTTGTTTTCATTTTCCTAGTCCTTCGTGGTTGCTTATTACTGTAGATTTAAATGAACGTGACAAAGATTAGGAAAGTTGTGTGACACTTATGTTTCAGAACTTTGAACACTCTATGAATGTTGTCACAAATACTTAATAGGGATTAATTAGGGCTTTAATTTTATGCCATTAAAGCGATAGAAGTATTTTATCGTTATTTAGCATTTTATTTTTATGAGTTAATTTATATAGTTACAGTTAGTTGTGAGCGATTTTTCACCTATTTATATGTTCAAAAGTTGAATGTTGCGATGCGTCATATTTAATTGTTGTTGATATAAGCTTCTTTATGAAGTGAATTTGAACCAATATATCAGAGAGTTGTTTGACACTTTATCTATAGTAAAATGAACGGTTGTGATGGATAGTTAAATTGTAATGACTTCCCAACCAGACTTTTTATGTTAATAAAGGCTATCGATGTTAAAAAAAGCGCAGCAGATGGTGGTGTTTAATGCTCTAACCAAGCAGAAGAGTTTTACAAAGGCTGCTCAGTTATTGGAAATTTCGCGTACCCAAGTGAGTAAACTGGTTCAACAACTAGAAGAACGCCTTGGTGTACAACTAGTACAGCGAACAACACGTTCTTTTGCGTTAACAGAATCGGGGCGAATTTTTGCGAAACATTGCGAAGCGGTTGTCGATGAAATTAATGAAGCAGAAAGCGAACTGCTGATTTTTGGTGATAGCCAGCAAGGATCATTACGAGTGGGTATTGCGCAGTCATTTGCTTCAAATCATGTGGCGCCTTTCATCAATGAATTTCATGAACAAAACCCATTAGTTAATCTTGAACTCAGCTTATTTGATCATCGTGTTGATTTGATCTCAGAGCAATTAGACTTATGGATAGGTTTTATGGATTCTCCTCCTGAAGGTTTTGTTGCTCGCCACTTAACTAATTGTGATTTTGTTCTAGTCGCTAGCCCTGATTATTTAGCAAAGCATGGTGTGCCTTATCATCCTGATGATTTACAACATCACAACTGTATTACGTATTTTAGTCGTGAGCGTAAAGACAATATTTGGAATTTTAGTCTAGGAAATGAAGAACAACATGTGAAGGTAACGGGCAATTATCGAGTGGATTCTGCAGATGCAATACGTGATGCAACCATTTCTGGTAATGGTGTAGGGTATTTAGCGACGTATTTATTAAAAGATGAAATCCGCCAAGGGAAATTAATTCGGTTAATGCCGGATTGGCAGTTAACACAACATATGCCATTGTATGCCGTTTACCCTCGCCATAAGTATTTACCCTCGAAGGTGAATCTATTTATTGAGTTTATTCGTGAACATATCGAGTCAGGGAATATTTCATGTCAGCTTTAATAAGCCATTAAATTATTCATAATAGTAAGTCTTTATTTTCACCAATCATATGATGTAAAAAACAGCAGCGTGACGCAAACGGTTAGCTAAACGCTGTTTTAAATGTTTCTGATTGTAAACTATGAAAACAATAGTATCCCCTATAGGAACTAATCTAACGCTTTTCGTTTGCTTAGCATGAAAAATAGTCATTTTCCTTGTTTTTTGTTTCCTAATTGTTAATTGCAATAACAATTTGATCCTTGTCACATTTTTATTTCTCAATAGAATCCCCCCGCAATCGTTTACTACTACACATTGGAGAATGACCATGCATTATTTGGTCGGCATCTTAGGCATTATTGTTATTTTTGCCGTTGGTTTTTCATTTTCAGAAAATCGTCGTGCAATTAATTGGCGTAGCGTGTTGGGTGCATTTTGTATTCAAGTTATTTTTGCTGGCTTCATTTTATACATTCCTATTGGTCGTGTAGTTTTAAATAGCATATCAGGTGCCGTATCCGGCATTCTTGAGTATGGCCATGAAGGTACTGAATTCCTGTTCGGTCAGTTAGCACAATTTAAATTAGGTTTCATTTTCGCTGTTAACGTTTTGCCTTCAATTGTGTTTTTCTCTGCGTTAATTTCTGTACTGTATTACTTAGGTGTCATGAAATGGGTGATCAGTACGATTGGTGGCATCTTACAAAAGCTGCTGGGTACAACACGTACAGAGTCAATGTCTGCAACGGCTAATATTTTTGTCGGTTCAGTTGAAGCGCCTTTAGTTGTGCGACCATTTTTGGCTCGAATGACACGTTCAGAATTATTCGCAGTAATGGTTGGCGGTCTAGCATCTGTTGCTGGTGGTACTATGGTGGGATATGCGGGATTAGGTGTTCAGCTTAAGTACCTTATCGCGGCAAGCTTTATGTCTGCTCCTGCAGGTTTGATGATGGCAAAGTTGCTTGTTCCTCAAACTGAAGGTGTTCACACCATGGAAGAAGAAGACGATGGTGAAGAAGACGAACCGGTTAACATGGTTGATGCAGCTTCTCGTGGCGCGTTAAGTGGCTTACAAATTGCTATGGCAGTCGGCGCAAGTTTACTGGCGGTTATCAGTTTAATCGCGCTTGTGAATGGCGGCTTAGGTCATATTGGTAACTGGTTAGCCTCTGTTGGTCAGTGGTTGGGCTTTAATTGGGATGGTTTACATCATCTAAGCCTTGATATGATTTTTGGTTATCTATTTGCGCCTGTTGCATGGTTAATTGGTGTGCCATGGTCAGAGGCAACAACGGCTGCAAGTTTGATTGGTACTAAAATTGCTGTTAATGAATTTATTGCATTCGCTGATTTAATGAAGCCTGAAACAGTAGCTAAATTAAGCGAGCACTCTCAAGCGATTGTGACCTTTGCATTGTGTGGTTTTGCTAACTTAACTTCTATTGCAATGTTAATGGGCGGTTTAGGTGGTATTGTTCCACAACGTCGTCCTGAGATTGCACGTTTAGGTATGAAAGCTATTTTTGCTGCAACACTTGCAAATTTAATGAGTGCGACATTGGCAGGTTTATTTATCCCTCTTTCATAGTAATATAGAAAGTAGAATAAAATACAAAACAGAGAGCTTAGGCTCTCTGTTTTTGTATATGTGGTTTTTGAACAATAAATAAAAGGGAAACGCATATCATGAAATCTGATGTGGATAAGCTTGTAGCAAAACATGCTGAACTCATTCATAGCGATGGATTGAAAGTTCGCTCACATACTCAGCGAGAAGACGGTGAGTGGATCCTGCATACGTTGATGATTGAAGGCTACGATGTTCCATTTAAATTTAAACGGAAGAAAAAATATAAAAGCTTAAATGGCTGTAAAGTGAATATGACGTATTATCCTGAAATGATGGTTGTGGCAGGGTTTGAAGTTGAAACGATGAAAGTGGTTCGAATTAAGCGCTATTAAATTATTTACCTTATTTCAAAATTTCAAATAAAACGCCAAGATGCATAAATAGCAATCTTGGCGTTTGTATATCATAGGTACGGGTTAACGTTGGCTATTCATTTGTTGAAGCTTATCTCCGATAGGACCAGAGAAATTAAAGCCATCATGAACATCCCAGTTAATAGACCATGTCATTACACCACCAAAGTTTGGATACAGTTTAGTCGGAACAACAGAGCCACAACTATTGCCTTTGGTTACACAATCTAGTGCATCAATAATATTTTGTGTTGGTGCTTGTCCAGAGTTCGCGGAACTTGGTCCTGACGGCAAGCCAATTGCAACTTGATCATCGCGAAGTGGTGCAAATTGACTGCCATCTGCCAGTTCAAACCCTTCTACTAACATTTTGACTGAAGCCACCATCATATCAACCGATCCTTCAGGGGCTACTCCTGAAGTATATGGATTTGCTAAACCACCGTTGTTATATAGTTGTACATGCAGCAGATTTAGCATGTCACGTAACTCATTTATCATCGGGATGTAAGCGCCCCAAATTCCTGAGTAAGCAATCATGCCGCCTTGAACATAAGGGTGTTCTGGTGCCATGGTTAAATACATATCACCACCAATGTTGGCTTCGATTTGTTTTAACGCAACAGGTAAACGAGCTTGGATCTCTGTGCCATGAAGTAAGTTTGACCCACTTTCTAAGTCAATATCGAGTCCGTCAAATCCCCATTCATTAATAATATCAGTCAAGCTTGAAACAAAGTTTGCTTGGTCGGCATCGTTATTTAAAGTGATAGTACCTTCAGCACCACCCAGTGAAAGAACGATGATTTTACCTTGTGCGCGTAATTCACGAACATCATCTTTAAATTGTTGTGGATCAAGCGGTTCACAACTACTGCGAATGTCACCGTTGTATAAATTAAAGTGAACAGTACCGTCGCTGTTGCGATCATTATCAGCAAATGCGATATCGATAATATCCCAAGCTGGTGAAATATCACGAAGACGTATTGGACAGCCAGAGCCATTAACGAAGTTATGCCAATAGCCAATTAAGTTATGTTGAGTCTCAATCGGTTCTTGAACTTTTACACTGGCTGCGGTTGATAGTGCGGTTTCACCGTTACCATTTGTAGCGAGGGCTGTGACAGTGTAATTACCTGCTGATTGCGCCGTCCAAGAACTGCTATAAGGTGCAGTTTTATCGGTTGCAACAACATTGCCGTTAATAATGAAATCAACTTGTCGAACATCACCGGTTAGTGCCGTTGCTGTTGCTGAAAGGGTGAGTGCTTTACCTAGTGTGACAACAGAGCCACTACTTGGAGATGTTAAGCTAGTAACAAGAGCTTGATCGCTTACAGTAACCGTAGCGCTAGCTTCATTTGTGTTCGCTTCATTATCAGTGGCAACGGCTTTAATAGTGGTATTACCTAAATCTGATGCTAACCACTGTGTGCTATAAGGAGCTGTGAGATCGGTGTCAATAAGTTGTTCGTTAGCATAGAAACTGACTTGTTCGATAGTACCATCGGCATCAGTAGCATCAGCATCAATCGTCAGAGTCGTTCCTGCTAATACCGTTTGCTGAGCATTAAGAGAGGTGATCTTAACGTCAGGAGCAATGGCACAAATTCCCAAATCTGTCCAAGCATCTGTCCAATACTGTCCCTCACCAGGCTTATAAGCCCAATCAGATGATGATGAACACCAACCTGCGACGTCACAACGGTATTTATGATTATTACTCTCTACTAAATCACCAGCTAGATAATCAGTACCAGATTTAAAGGTTGGAATATCACCACAACCACCACCAACAATAACGTCATCAACAGTGAGAGTTATCGCACTTGATGTGGTTGTGCTATTTTCATTATCTGTTGCTTTGGCTGTAATTTGATGATTACCAGCCGTTGATGTCCATTGTGCAGTGAATGGGGCAGAAGAACTTGTTGCGATTAGTTGGTTATCAACAAAGAACTCTACCTGAGTGACGGAGCCATCTTTATCTTCGGCATTTGCTGTGATCGTTACCGTATCGCCTTCAGAAATAGGAGTATCAGATGTTGGTGAACTAATTGAAATACTTGGCGCAAGGTTTTCACTCGCTGAAACGACACTAATATTCACAACATCTGTTTTAGTGGCATTTTCATTATCCGTTGCTGTGGCTGTAATGGTGTAGTTACCAAGCACCGTTGTCCAATTAATTTGGTATGGAGCTGTATCGACAACTGCAATAGATTGTTGGTTTATGAAAAACTCAACATGTTGAATAGAACCGTCTTTATCACTTGCGTTGGCAGCTAACGTAATATCTGTTTGCGCTGTTAATTGTGCATTATTAAGCGGTGAGATCAGTGTTACGGATGGATCTTGATTTCCACTGCTCATGCAGCTATCAACGAATGTCCATTCTTGCCAAGGCCCTGAGTGGCTCGCTGGCTGATTGCCTTGAGACCACCAATTTGCATTATATATGTTATTGTCTTGTTGGACTTGGCTACCGCCATTATAGGCTATATCTGCTTGCCATTCGGCGATATTAGAACAATCTGCCGCATAAGCATGCGATGTGCTAAAGGCGACGGCTAACGCACAGGTAAGAAGTGTCTTTTGCATTGTCTATCCCTATTGCAGTTAAAATTCCTCGAAAGTGAGTAGAATAATAATGCGAGAGAAAGTGAATAAATGTTAAAAACAAGACACATATTTTTTAGGCTTTATTAAGTCACTCACAGTGTAAATAGAATACAAAGTGAATGTCATTTTTATTTTTGAGCGGTCTCACAACAAAGAGATAGTTAAAATCGCTTGGCTATAGTTATGAAAAGGAATACATTTTGTGTAAGAGGCTTATTAGCCTAGAAATATCGGACTAAAGGAAGAAAAATGGATTGGTATCTTGCTGTTTTAAAAAAATATGCACAGTTTAATGGTCGTTCACGCCGTAAAGAATTTTGGTTTTTTACGCTTTTTAGCGCTTTGATCAGTATGGCACTAGGGTTTGCTGATAGTGTTTTAGGTTTACCAACCATTGGGGATGGCTACGGTGTATTAGCAGCGTTATATTCACTGTTTATTGTTATCCCTAATATTGCCGTGATTGTCCGTCGTTTGCATGATCAAGACCGTACCGGTTGGTGGGCTCTGATCATGTTTGTTCCGATTGTTGGTATCTTAGTGCTGATCTATTTTATGGTACAAGACAGCAAGCCAGGTGATAACCGATTTGGTCCAAACCCAAAGCAAAATGAAGGTTCATTTTCGGTGTAAATATCAATTAATCATCATATTTAGCGTAAAGCTCAGACAAAAGTTCTGGGCTTTTTTATGCGTAAAATTTAAGCAGCCAATTAAAAAAAGTACAAATTGATAAACGTACCCTTGCATATCTTAGTGTGTTTGGTAAAAAGAAATGAGCGAATATGGAAAGCGCGGTTATTTTTGAAGGAGGCAACGATGCTTATTGCTGATAAATTATTAAGTAAAGCAATTCAAGAGCAAGTAAAGCGTGAAGGTGCTTTGAACGCCTTAGAAACCGTTTATGCAAAAGCGCGTTATGCACACTTTAAGCGTGTGAAATGGGGCTCTCAGTTCTTTGATGGAATTCAGTTCGGTGATGGTAGCTTAATTGCTGTTAAACCAGGTTCATTTAACTGCTTAACTCTCGTTAGCCTTGCTTCAGAAAAGCACATGGGGTGATAAACCATTATTCTGAGTAATATTCTCGTTATAGCATTCTATAAGCCTTTAGATAGTAAGCACTGAAGGCTTATATAAGCAGATTGCTGGTCTGAGGATATAATCTATTATTTCATTCTTTAGAAATGTGTTTTAGTATGGCAACAGATGAGCGATGTTAGTTTTGACCGAAATGAAACATCATGACCACTCATCATTATTAATATCGTTTTTGGAGTACGATTAATGTTGTGTAACTTTTCTATTCATCAAGTTCAACGACAATGCTCGTTGGCTGTCTTTTCGAACCTATCTTTATATTCATCTCGATTTAGTCACGGCTATTAATTAGCCACCAATCTAAAGATTAAAATCATTTGATAATACGCAGCCATAAGCTGAGGCTATGTGTTGCATATATAAAGTAAGGGTATTGTGTGAATTTAAAATTAATAGGTAGCTCGCTGATTATTGCGGGTACGGCACTTGGTGCAGGAATGCTCGCTATTCCAATGGTATTGGCTCAGTTTGGCTTATTGTCAGGCACAATTTTAATGTTGATTATTTGGAGCGGTACTACGTATTCAGCATTATTATTACTTGAAGCCAGTATTAAAGTTCGCGGTGGTTTAGGTATGAATACTATCGCGAAGCAATCATTAGGAAAGGGTGGACAGTTAATCACTAATGGATTGTTATACGCACTATTAATATGTTTATTAATGGCTTACATCATTGGTGCTGGTGACTTAGTCCATAAAATGGTACTGAATTTAGGTTTAGATATCTCGTTAGTTCAAAGTCAAATTCTGTTTGCTGTTATTGCTGGTGGTATTGTCGCTGCTGGTACTGGTGTGATTGACAAGCTTAATCGTGTGTTATTTCTCTTAATGTTAGCAGTGCTTATTATCACGCTCTTTGCCTTAGTGCCAAATATGTCACTAGCACACTTTTTCACTGCAACAAATGACAGTAGTATTGATCTAATCAAAACCAGTGCTGTGTTATTTACCAGTTTTGGGTTTTTTCCTGTTATTCCATCATTAGTGTCTTATAACGACAAAGCGACACATGCGCAATTACGCAATATGGTCTTAGTGGGTTCTCTCATTCCATTGGTGTGTTACTTACTTTGGCTTTACGCTGTTGTGGGAAGTTTATCGTACGAGCAATTAACACAGTTCAATAATGTTTCCGAGTTAATTAATGTGCTGGCAACTCGTTTTGAAGGAATCCATGTCATTCTTTCATTATTTACAGGGCTAGCATTACTGACTTCATTTTTTGGTGTGGCTCTTTCATTATTTGACCAAAATATTGATTTGTTCAAACAAAATCGTGCAGTGACGTATGTTTTAACCTTCATTCTTCCATTATTAGGCGCCATATTTGCTGCAGATAAATTTTTAGCAGTATTAAGTTATGCGGGCTTAATTATGGTGTTTATTGCAGTGTTTATCCCTATGATGATGGCTCTTAACTTAAGAAAAGCAGAGGGTAAAACACAAACAGCAATAAGTAATGATGCGTATTACGAAGTTGGAGGTGGGCAAATTGCAATGATGGTTTGTTTTGGCTTTGGTTTGTTCTTGATTGGAGCGCAAGTTATTTAAACTAAGCGTAATTGAAAAGTTTGGGGCTGATAGATTGACCGATCTATCAGCCCCTTATTCTAGGTATGTATTAAGTGACCGACTTAGACATACCAAACAGGGAGTGACTATTGGAGTGCGATAGGAGTATCGCTAGCAAACACTGTTATTTTTCTAAATAATACAAAGTTTCTGATAGTAGGGCTATATGATGAGAATTTTAGAAAAACCTTACAGTGTAAAGAAATAATTACAGAAAAAGGAGCATGGTGCTCCTTTTATCGCTAAACTTCCCGATTATCTGCGCTACATTTTTATCACTGTTAAGTAACGCTTTGGATAACCACTTTTATAATAGTCGGTTTCAGTCACACCAAAGTGCTTTTTAGATGAAGAACTATGCACAAATTTCAATGTATCTTTACCCACTTCAGTAATAATACCTGCATGACCTGGTTTACGAATTTTCGGATTTGTTCCTGTAAAAACAATAAGATCGCCTACTTTGGCATGTTTTAGTGATACTTTTTTATCGTAAAGATTAGGGTAAGCTGCTGTTGTACGAGGTATTGAAATATCGTACTTGTTATAAACATACTTAATGAAACCTGAGCAATCGAAACCCTTAGGTGTCGTTCCACCCCACACATACTTAGTACCAAGGTACTTACGTGCAAAGTTAATCATGTCTTGTTCTTTTTTTAACTCAGTTTTTGAAATAGGGCTAATGGATGGTTTAGCAACTGTCTTAGATACAACAGGCTGTTTTGAGAGCGTCTCTGGCTGTGGTGATGCATTTACCGTTGATTCACAAGCAGTAAGAAAGAATAGGGAGCAGGTGATAAGTGCTAATGAGGATTTAGGTAATGTCATAACTCTGTGTGCGCTTTCAGTTAAAAATATATAAAGATAGCTCATCATAACGGTTAGATGAAAGTTGTGTTAATTTTTTACTTGAATCACTTCACATTAAGTCGATTAAGTTAGTACTGCTTAACAAAAGAGTAATGAATTAATAACGTAACATGTTGTATTACCAATAAATATTAGTATCTTCAGGGGTAAATCGAAATACATAACCTGTTATATAGCTATAAGTTATAGATATATCACTTAGGTTTTGCTTGGTGAGTGTTTGATTCTTTTTTGGAATGATTTATTATACAGTCAATATCGATAGGTGTGTATTATATTTATAATATTGTTCGCTTTTTATCGATATCCTCAAAAGGTATTTAGCGTGGTTATATTAAGAAGTGTAGTATTGTTTCTGATGATGTTTCTTTCTTTGTCTGCAAAAGCTGAAGAGAGATTAACGCTTTGGTATTCGCATCAAGATAATAGTTTTATTGAATTATTGGTAAGTGAATTTCAAAAAGAAAATAATATAAATATTTCTCTTGTCCAATTTGATCCTGAGAAGATAAAAGCTGAAATTTTACTGGGCGCACAATATGGCGGTTTACCTGATCTTGTCATTTTTCCCTCTGATTTTATTGGCTTACATAGTTTAATGAAACTATCGAGTATTCCTAAAGGTTGGTTATCACCAGAGCTTTCTCAAAAAGCGATGATGACAGCGTATGTAGATGATAAATATTGGGGGGTTCCTGTTATTCAAGGGAATAACCTATTGTTATATTATAACAAAAAGCTAGTTTCTCAGCCTGTGAGTAGTTGGCATGATATTATCGAAACCAAGCAAAAATGGCTTGGTAACAATGTTTTGCCTATTGGGTGGAATTACCTCGATATGTATTACTTTATACCATTTTTGTCAGCGTTTAATGGTTGGCCAATTATTGATGGTGATATATCGCTTAATACACCAGAAATGGTTAAGGCTTTAAAATATTATCGTTATTTATCAGAGCAAAATATTGTAAACCCTGAATGTAATTATACTTGTTCACAAAGTGATTTTATTCAGGGCAAAGAAGCGTATGCGATTAATGGTGATTGGGCATATCAAGATTTAAAGAAGGCAATGGGCGATGCTTTAGGCGTAGCCTTATTACCTACTGTTGACGGTAATGTAATGCACCCAATGAGTAGCACATTTCTTCTGTCATTACCTAATTACAATCGTCACGATTCGCATAAAAAAGCTTTAATTAAAAAGTTTGCTAAGTTTATTCAACGCCCAAGTGTTCAAGAATTGATCTATAAAGAGACCCGTTTATTACCTACCTCTGATAAATTATTGAATAAGTATCAGCAGCAAGCTACAGGTGACGAAAAAATATTGTTTAAGCAATTTAAATTATCTAAGCCAATGCCATCAACAATAAAAATGTCGATAGCATGGCAAGCAATGGCTATTGGCTTTAAACGTTATGAAGATGGCCTATCGGCAGAAAAAACAGCTGAATTTATGCAACATATCGCCATTCAGCAATGGAAGCGGTTGAGTAAAAAATGAAACTAAAATTAAAGTCATCACTGGCGCTATTAATGGTTTTCGTCGCGGTTTTACCTGCATCTATTATTGGTGGATTATTAATAAAGCAGCAAACAGAAGTCGAGACTAATTACCGAATTGATCTAATAGACCGTTTATCCACAACGTTAGCACAAGAGTTTAACTATCGTTTTTATTTATTATCAACTGCGCTAGATGTGTTATCTCGAGATAGGTTGTTAGTACAGGGAATTGATGACTTTTTTCTGACTAGTCATGTCGATGCTACATTAGCAAATTTAGTTGATAACACGCCATTAGTACAAGCGGCTTATTTGGTTGATGCTAATTGGGATGAAGTTGAAAATTATAATGGTATTAATGGGATAAAATCATTCTCAAGTTTGAAAACATTATTAAATGAGAGTGTTGGTACGAGTAAAAGTACTGGCAATCAATGGGTATTTAATTATGTTGATGAATATTTAATGCCTGATAAGTTTAATCCAAGTCACAAAGGCGTCGCTATAGGTGTACCTATATATCAGTCAACACTGACGGAAGGACTCAAGCGTAAACCGTTAGGTTATTTAATTGTTATTGTTCCTGTGGAAAATATTGTTAAGGTTCTTCGCCCATATTTAAAAGATGGTGAGCACGTTATATTTCATCATAATGGCATGGATAATATTGCGGTTTATAAAGGTAAACTTGATCCCTTAATGCCGACGGTATCAAAAACGGCTGAAGTGACGATAGATAATAAATACATCGCAGAGCCAATGTCTTATGAAGCTCAAGTCTTCATGAATAAGTATTTAGGTGAGAACCCCTTTACTAATTCATTAAAGATATTAACTATTGTCGCTATTATTGTAATTATGTTTACATTATTAACTGCGACAATATCGTACCGTTGGTTCGCAAAACCTTTAACCTATCTTATGGATAGTGTAAGAGGTTGTTTAGGTGGTAATTATAATATATTAGATAAAGATTTAAGATTCTCTGAATTAATTATGGTGAATGATCTTATTCAGAAAATGTCGACCACAATAAAAGCCCAGCTTAGTGACTTAGAAGATAAAAATGTAAAGTTGATGACTTTTAATGATCAACTAGAGCAGAAAGTACATGAAAAGACGTTAGAGTTAACCCATTCATTACAGCGTGAAGAAAAACGTCGAACAATGCTTCAGTCATTATTGTCATTTAGTAATAAATTACAACATGGTGATATTCATTCTACTGTGATGACGCAGTTAGTGAGCCTGTATCCTTATTCAGGATGGGGAATGCAGCTATTTATAAATCAGAATAAAAATTGGGTTAGTGAAGGCTTGTCTAACATTAATTTAGACAGTATCGATGCAGATGCGCACTGCAGTGATTACTTTCGTATTAATAGTGATGATAAAGTTCTGCAATGTTTCAAAATTGTCGATACACATAGTGTGTTATTAGGGGTTATTGTGATGGAGCATCCTAATATTGCACGAGATGACTATGAAATTATTTCATTATTTATTCGTCAATTATCTGCCGAGCTTGAAGGTCGATTACTGAATGAAGAGTTGGAACGAAGCGCAATTACAGACCCATTAACGGGTCTAAGTAATCGTAAAGCGTTTGACGTTGATCTTGATGAGTGGATAAAAATCGCACATCGCTATCCAGAACAATACTTTGGCTTATTTATGATCGATGTGAATGGTTTGAAGCAAGCCAATGATGAATATGGACATCATATGGGTGATCAGTTGTTAATAGAAACGGGCAGGCTTATTCAAAGTGTTTGTCGTAGTACCGACAAGGTATATCGCCTCGGTGGAGATGAATATGCGATTATTATCAAAGGTGGTGATAATGAAGGCTGTGATAAGTTAATGTTGCGTTTACAACAGTTACTTATAGATGAGCATTATGCACGCCTATCTTCAGGAGAAAAAGTGGCTATTCATTTTGCTATGGGCTGTGCTACTACTGAAAATGTTGATGCACGTGCGCTTTATCAAGTGGCAGACAAAGCAATGTATTTAGATAAAAAAGCACATTACGAACGAGTTGGACAAACACCAAGGTAGCTATAGATCACTATCTTAATGAAAAGCCATAGTATAGATATGGCTTTTTATAGCACTAAAATCAAAAATAAAACTTTAGGAATAAAAGGCTTAGTAGATAACTGTTAAACTTTGTAGCACGGATTTAGCAACCAATATGGAATGGTTATATGATACAAGCACAAAGTATTCACAGTTGGTTATGGCGATGGCATATTATCGCTGGGATCATATCGTTACCTTTTATTTTTTTATTATCAATTACAGGTGCCGTCTATTTATTTAAAGTGGATTATGAGCAAAAAGCTTATAATAAATTCACGGATATCCAAGCTCTATCATCCTCCCTTTCTTATCAGCAGCAATATTCAATTGCCAAACAAGCCGCCCTGAAAAATAACGTTCCAGTTCCTAATAAACTGGTAGTACCTAGTGATTCAAATAAAGCAACAAAATTTATTGCTGGACGTTTTTCATCTGAAAGTTATATTTTCGTCGATCGCTATAGTGGTGAAGTTACCGGATTTTATGCAAGAAAAGATACATTAATGCAAAAAGTTCGTAAGCTTCACGGTGAATTACTCATAGGAAAAAGTGGCAGTTGGATTACAGAGTTAATTGCCAGTTGGTTAGTTGTGTTGATCATGACGGGGCTGTATTTATTTTTTCCTCGTTCGATTTCAAATATTAAGTCGTTATTTACTGTCAGAACAAAGTATGGAAAACGTATATTTTATCGTGACCTTCATACGGTAAGCGGATTTTGGCTTTCAATGGCGCTATTACTTGTTCTTGCCGGTGGATTACCATGGACAGAGTTGTTTGGTAATAATTATAAATCGCTACGAGATACAACAGGTACGGGTTATCCACAAGGGTATAACGGTAAAGGGTTTAAATCGAGTGACCAACAAGACGTTAATCCTCAAACGCTGGATGATGTTGTATTACAGGCACAACATAAAAAATTAGCAGGGACAGTAACGATTTCTATACCGACTAAACCCAGCGGTATATTCAGTATTAGCAATAGAGCAAAAGATATACATCAACAACAGAAGATCCATATTGATCAATATAGCGGCAAAACCATTGCTGAATATTCGTGGGATAAGGTGGGTATTCTTAGTCATGGTCGACAAATTGTTATGCGTATTCACCAGGGTGAATTATTTGGTCAAGCAAATTGGTTCTTTATGTTTGGCATTAGTGTGATGACTGCAATATTAAGCCTAAGTGCCTTAATATCATATTGTCTGCGTAAGCCGAAAAAGAGTTTAGGTTTACCGAAAGTGGCAGAAGATAAGAGAGTAGGACTTTTGCTATGGGGAGCAATAGTACTACTTGGTGTTGTTTTACCTATGTTTGGTATCAGTCTGTTGATTATTTTGACAGTATCTTTAATTACTAGAGTAATGCACAAAACAAGGAAGCTAACATCAGAAAATTCATAAAATTAAGCCACGATAGCTGATGATCCAGTTATCGTGGCTTTTTATGATTAATCGCGTTATTTGTGATTTGAAAAGTTATCGCCTTTAGCTAAACGATCATAAAGAATCACATTAACGGCAGCGGCAAGATTCATTGAACCATTCGTTGGTACATAAATCGTTTCACGACAAAAATCAGTAATTTCTTTTTTTAAGGTGCCGTCTTCAGGACCAAAGATATAGAAAGCACGTTTAGGGTGCTTATAGTCAGGTAATGCTTTTGCACCTTCGATTAAATCAACAGCAACGGGTACACAACCGATAGGAATGATTTTCTTTAAGTCTTCAACACCTATTAGTGGTATATCAAGTGATGCTTTTTTTGTATCAGTACAAAACTGTGCGGCATGATCATAACGTGTTCCCGTATAAAACACCGAGTTAACGCCATAACAGCCAGCTGCGCGCATAACAGACCCAACATTCTCTGGTGTTTTAGGATTAAATAGGCCAATACAAGAATAGCCTTGGCTTTTTTTACTCATACTTCTATCTACTTTAAATTACAGATAAACAAGTGTTTAACAGGTGCCAGTTAGACATTTATTTGAAGCTAAAAACAAAGCAGGTACGAATACCTGCTTTTTTGCTATTACTTACCACAGCACTTTTTGTATTTTTTACCGCTACCGCATGAACATGGGTCATTACGGTTGGGTGTCTTTTCAAAAACAGTGGTTTTTGGTTTATTTAAAATACCGTCTAGCTCAGCAATATCTTCTGCAATGTCAGCGTTGATCGTGATATTTGCAAACAGTTGGTTGTCATTAACTTGTTGCTGCACTTCTTGTTGACGTTCTTCGCTGTTCACAATCAATGTGAGTGGGTTGGTTTCCGTGCCCAGTTTGGTTTCGCGTTTCGTATTGTAACCAAAGCTTTCATATTTTGGTTTCTTTTCGATACGACCTTTAAAGAAGAATTTAGACATGGGATAACCTATTTACCATGAATTAACCCAAACCATAATCGTGGGTTAATTGTTACGAATAAAAAACCACCGCGAGGGTGGTTGAAATTGCGGGCATAATAACCGCCATTAGTGAGCTTATCAATAGTAACCCATATGCGGTATAAGGGATTTTTAACGACTAAGCGCAAGATAAAGCATGAATAAGAATGTGAATTGGTGAACGTTTAAACGTTTGCGTCAGTCAGGGTATCTTTTAGATTGACGATCGTTTCTAATAATGAGTACTTTAATGAAAAGTGCAAGAAGAAGCGGCGTTCAAAGGCTTAGCCTATTGGCATAATAGAAAATTTCGACTGGTACTGATAACAAATGTTGTTAACATAAGCCGTAATAATTTTCTGTATTAGTGATTTATCGTTGTGTAGTCAGCGATTTATGCATCGAGTTGATGTTAATAGTCATTATACTTTTTAACAAAAATAATAAGGTATAACGAAATTTTTTTATTTTTTTCATATTTATTCGTAACGAATGAAAAAAATACGGCATAATAAGGCCCCGTTATACCAAGCAATTGATTGCTGCCGCAGGTCTGAAGATCTGAAATTAATGGGAAAATGATATGGTTCAACCAGAAAATAACTCAATTGTAATTTTTGGTGCGTCAGGTGATTTGACACACCGAAAGTTAATACCTGCGTTTTATCACCTTTATGCTAATGGTTTATTGCCTGAAGATTTTGCAATTCTAGGGGTAAGTCGTACATCATATAGCGATCAAGAATTTCGTGATAAGTTAAAGCAATCTTTGACAGAAAATGAAAAAATCGATGAAGAAACATTGGTTAATTTTTGTCAGCATCTTTACTACCAAGCATTAAATACGTCTGATAAAGATGAATATGCAGTATTGAAAGAACGCTTAGATACTTTCAAAGAAACGCACAATACCCAAGGTAATGCCGTTTTCTACCTCGCGACACCACCAAGCCTCTACGGCGTGATCCCAGAATGTCTAGCCGCTCATGGCCTAAATGATGAAACGGAAGGTTGGAAAAACCTGATTGTTGAAAAACCATTTGGTTATGATCTAGAGTCAGCGATCTCATTAGATAAGCAAATTCATGCTTGTTTCCAAGAGCATCAAATTTACCGTATCGATCACTACCTAGGCAAAGAAACGGTACAAAATCTTCTTGTATTCCGCTTTGCAAACGGCATGTTTGAGCCGCTTTGGAATCGTAACTTTATTGATTACGTTGAAATCACAGCGTCTGAATCATTAGGCGTTGAAGATCGTGGTGGCTATTACGATGGTGCCGGCGCTGTTCGAGACATGTTCCAAAACCATTTGCTGCAAGTACTAGCAATGGTCGGTATGGAATCGCCTGCTGCAATTAATGCTGATTCTATCCGTGATGAAGTGGTTAAAGTGATGCAAAGCTTTAAACCATTATCAGATGATGATCTTAAAAATAACTTAGTGTTGGGTCAGTACACGGAATCAGATGCTCGTGGTAAGCATTTCTTAGGATATCGCCAAGAGCCCGGTGTAGCGGAAGACTCACGTACTGAAACTTACGTTGGTATGAAGATGTTTATTCAAAACTGGCGTTGGAATGGTGTGCCATTCTACGTCCGTACAGGTAAACGACTACCAACACGTGTGACGGAAGTGGTTATTCACTTTAAGAAAACACCGCACCCAGTGTTTGGTGAAAATGCACCAGAGAACAAACTGATTATCCGTATTCAACCGGATGAAGGGATTCTAATGAGCTTCGGTCTTAAAAAGCCAGGAGCAGGTTTTGAATCTCAAGAAGTATCAATGGATTTCCATTACGACAAGCTTGAAGAAACCAATATGCTGACGGCGTACGAACGCTTACTTCTTGATTGTATGAAGCAAGATGCAACCTTGTTTGCACGTACAGATGCTGTTCGCGCTTGTTGGAAATTCGTTCAACCAATTCTTGAATACAAAGAAAACCCAGAACACTTATTTGGTTATGCCGCAGGTACGTGGGGACCAAAACAAGCTGATGACTTACTTGCATCAAGTAATCGTGAGTGGCGTTTTCCTTGTAAGAATTTAGCAAACACTGACTATTGTGAGCTATAAGCATGATTAATTATCGCGTATTTGAAACACCGCAGGATGTTGTCGTTTCATTAGCTGACACCATGATGGCAATGAGCAAGCAGGTGAAGCCTGTCCATATATCGCTTTCTGGTGGTAGTACACCAAAACTGTTGTTTAAAACATTAGCGCAAGCACCTTATGCGAAAGATGTTAATTGGAGCAACTTACACTTTTGGTGGGGCGATGAGCGTTGTGTTGAGCCAACCGATCCGGAAAGTAATTTCGGTGAAGCAAACGAGTTATTGTTCCAACAAATCGATATTCCAGCCGGCAATATTCACCGTATTAAAGGTGAAGATGATCCTGCTGTAGAAGTGGTTCGATTTGCAGAGGAAATGGATGCAGAAATTCCACATAAAAATGGGTTGCCTGCATTTGATTGGATTTTATTGGGTATGGGAACTGATGGTCATACTGCATCATTATTCCCAAACCAAACAGACTTTGACGATCCTGAGCTTTCTGTGATTGCAACACATCCAGATAGCGGTCAAAAACGCATTTCAAAAACAGCGCGCTTACTTGAAAATGCGGATCGTATTACCTACCTCGTGTTAGGTGAAAGCAAAGCTGAAGTATTGCAAGAAATTAATAATACGCCTGCAGAAGCTCTTGCTTATCCTGCAGCGAAAATTAAAGCCGTAAATGGCAAAACAGAATGGTTTTTAGATTCAGCAGCGGCAAAACTGCTGGCGCAAGGAGAATAATATGAAAGGCGATATCGGTGTAATTGGCTTGGCAGTAATGGGCCAAAACCTGATTCTAAACATGAATGACCACGGCTTTAACGTTGTTGCTTACAACCGTACTGTAGCAAAAGTGGAAGAATTCCTTGAAGGTCCAGCAAAAGGCACAAACATCGTTGGCGCAACATCTCTTGAAGATCTTGTTGCTAAGTTAGAAGCACCACGTAAAGTGATGCTAATGGTTCGTGCTGGTGATGTTGTTGATGCATTCATTGATCAACTAATTCCACTATTGGATGAAGGCGATATCATTATCGACGGTGGTAACACTAACTACCCAGATACTAACCGTCGCGTAGCGCATTGCCGTGAGAAAGGCATCTACTTCATCGGTACTGGTGTATCTGGTGGTGAAGAAGGCGCTCGTTTCGGTCCTTCAATCATGCCTGGAGGCGCAGCTGAAGCTTGGGAAGCGGTTAAGCCTATCTTCCAAGGTATCTCTGCAAAAACTGATGCAGGTGAGCCTTGTTGTGACTGGGTTGGTAACGACGGTGCTGGCCACTTTGTTAAGATGGTTCATAACGGTATTGAATACGGTGACATGCAGCTTATCACTGAAGCATACCAGTTCATGAAAGATGGTCTAGGTATGAGTGCTGATGAGATGCAAGCAGTATTCGCTGACTGGAACAAAACTGAGCTAGACAGCTATCTAGTTGAAATCACAGCTGATATTCTTGGCTACAAAGATGAAGATGGTGAAGCACTAGTTGAGAAGATCCTAGACACTGCTGGCCAAAAAGGTACGGGTAAGTGGACTGGTATCAACGCACTAGACCTAGGTATTCCACTAACGCTTATCTCTGAGTCTGTATTCTCTCGTTGCCTGTCTGCACTTAAAGACCAACGTGTTGAAGCTGCAACTTTATTCGGCAAGACAATCACGCCAGTTGAAGGTGATAAGCAAGAGTGGGTTGATGCACTACGTCAAGCACTACTAGCATCTAAGATCATCTCTTACGCGCAAGGTTTCATGCTAATGCGTGAAGCATCGAACGAAAACGGTTGGGATCTAAACTACGGTAACGTAGCACTAATGTGGCGTGGTGGTTGTATCATCCGCTCTGCGTTCCTAGGCAACATCCGTGATGCGTATGAAGCGAACCCAGATATCGCATTCCTAGGTTCTGATGAGTACTTCAAAAACATTCTACAAGGTAGCTTAGCAGCATGGCGTAAAGTAGCAGCGAAATCTCTAGAGTCTGGCATTCCAATGCCATGTACGATTTCTGCGCTATCTTTCCTAGACGGTTACACAACAGCTCGTCTACCAGCTAACTTGCTTCAAGCTCAACGTGACTACTTCGGCGCTCACACTTACGAGCGTACTGACCGTCCACGTGGTGAGTTCTTCCACACAAACTGGACTGGTACAGGCGGCAACACTGCTTCTACTACTTACGATGTTTAATACCTAAATAACGTAAGCAAAAAAACCACCGTTCGCGGTGGTTTTTTTATATCTAATTTTTAAGTGTATGTTTTTTTTGTTCTTTTTTTTTGTTCTTTTTTTATTTGAACTAATGATATTGATAGCTTAGTCTGAAATCGGATTTCATTGAAAGGGGATATGGATCACTTTTACCATCTCGAAACAACAAGTAAAGAGATTGGGGATGTCGAAGAATATGTTTCAGAAAGTATAGACAGGAATAAACAGTAAGCTATCTGTTCACTGCTGCTGATGACTGTCTATGTTCTACTTAACTTGAAAGTTTAGCTTTAAACTTTTATGTCTATGAGACTAGGACGCTATGAAAATATTAAAAAAAACAGGACTTACTCTTTTTATTTTACTCTCGTCTGGTTCTGTATTTTCTGCTGATGACTCATCATTTTGGAATCAAGAACTCACGAATTTGATGAGAAGCTCAAAAGAAAATACGTTTGCAAACTGGAGTAACGATCCTTCCATTCAAGTTGGTGCCATTGGTTATTTAAACTATCTCACCGGTGAATTTACTTTAGTTAGTACAGATATGGTTGATGACCCTGTTTATTTTCTGACTAAACGTAAAGATGAAAAATGGGAGTTCTCATCAAAAAACACATCTAAAAATAGCAGTGAAGTAAAAGTTGACGGTGGATACTTAGATCCTAACTCAGGGGTTAAAGTAGACGTTGGAATGGAACACTCTTGGGTTTTTTCAAAAGCGAAAAGTTTAGCTGCGACGTATATTATTGCGGTAGAAGCGTATACTAATAATCCTTATGGTTTAGTTGCTGATAAATGGGATATTATAAAAAGTGCAGCCGAAAAAACACCGTATATTGACCATGAAACCGGAGATATTTCTCAAGGGTTTGGCTATATCAGTGGGGTAAAATGGGCTAGTCGTGGTGTTGCTATTGCGAGCAACGACGACGAAGGTCAGTACAGTATCGTAACCTCAGTGAATATGGCCTCACCAAAGAAAGATCAAATTGGTCTTACTCCAAAATTAATTTCTGAAAAAGGCAGTAATTCTGTTACTGCAACTAAATTCCCAGCAACAAGAGATGAAATCGGTGATCTGGTTCCTGTTGCTTTTACGTTTACTTCAATTGACGGTAAACG
Source organism: Photobacterium angustum (assembly GCF_002954615.1). Lineage (NCBI taxonomy): Bacteria > Pseudomonadati > Pseudomonadota > Gammaproteobacteria > Vibrionales > Vibrionaceae > Photobacterium > Photobacterium angustum. The sequence goes on from NZ_MSCJ01000001.1 coordinate 905,295, forward strand.
TCCAATTAATAATTGGACTCAACCAATTAATCAGTTAGAACTCATCATCAATAGTAAGCCCGGTAGTACGTATATAACCAAGTGGCAAGTAGCATATAAGACAGTAACGAATAAAAATATTCAGCACAAATCTGGTGCTTTCCCTGCACCACAAAGTGCTTCAGTTTATTTACCTAAAGATGCCGTAGATGTTCGGTTATCTATTAAGTTGCCAGGTGTTTTTTCAAGTAATAGATGTGAAGTCGTTTGGAAAGATCCTATTAATCAGTGGAATAAAGGTAAAAAAGAAGTGCAGACGTACGGTATATGGCCTGCAAATGCGTGGTGTAAAGAGCTGAAATCTTCTATTCGATAAGATGCTTTTATGACCCGCCCTGAGCTGACGGGTCTTTTGGTAGTGCTGCCGGAATTAGCCTGCTAGCGCATAAAATAGCTCAAATCACTATTACTTTCTTCTTTACTATTACTCATAACTCTTTCGTAATATCTGACATTGATTATTGCTATTGAATGATTGAATTGCTTTACCTCTTTCAAGAATAAGTATCTACAAGAGTAAAGTTTTACCAAATTTAAGAGTAAAAAAAAGCCCTAACAGACAGGTTAGGGCTTAAGGTTATTCAGACACTAATGGTAATTAGCTTACTTCAATTGGACCACCGAACGAGGTAACTGGTGGTAGCTCACCTTTAAACTTCTCGAAGTTCACAATACATGTTTGTGCGCTTGTTGCCTGCGCTAACTCTGATGTTGGAATATCGATAGTAAGAGTGTTTGGATCGCCATAAGTGTCGATCGCACCAATTTTTTCGTTAAGAGGGCCATACCATGCACCTTCTTCGATACGAACAATACCGCGAGGGTAGCTGTCAGTCAGCACTGCTCCAGCTAATAGCTGACCACGGTCGTTAAATACACGTACCACATCGCCATCTTTAATACCTTTTTCAGCAGCATCTTGAGGGTTGATGTAAACAGGTTCACGACCTTGTACAGTGTAAGTTGCACGGAACTCTTCCGATTCACACATTTGTGAATGTAAGCGCTTATCTGGGTGACAAGACTGCAGCCAGAATGGGTGTTTATCAGAACCTGGACCACCGTGAGAACGTTCTGTTTTTTCAAACCACATTGGGTGCTCTTGACAGTGTTCGTATTTGTAACGACCAATCTTACGGCTGGTGATTTCAATAAAGCCTGATGGTGTACCTAGAGCATTAATTTCAGGATCTTGACGGAAATCAGCATGACGTACCCAAGGCTTACCTGTACCAAAGTCTAAGAAACCTTGTTGCCAGAACACATCAAACTCGGGCATATCAAACTTACCCTTGTTCGCTTTACGACAATCGTTATAAAGCATGCGAACCCATTGCATTTCATCCATGCCACGAGTGTATTCGTTGTTCTTACCAAAGCGACGTGTCAGCTCTGTAAAGATCTCAAAGTCAGTTTTAGATTGGTAAAGCGGATCAACCAGTTTATGCATGGCCAGTAAACCACGACCACTGTATGAACCCATAACATCAATATCATTTCGTTCAAACTGGGTACATGCTGGCAGTACAATATCTGAGAAACGACAGGTTGCTGTCCAAGCAAAATCAATCGTTACAACAGTTTGTAGTTTTTGGAACGCTTTCTTCATGCGGTTACGATCTTGGTGGTGATGCCAAGGGTTGTTACCACTGATCACCATCATTTTGTAATCAGGAAGAATAACTTTTGAACCATTGTATTTAATTTCTTTGCCCGGCTCTAAAATACAGTCAACGAAACGTGCAACAGGGATAGTGCGGCTGTAACCGTTAAAATCATTGTTATCCCATTTCGGCTTTTGACCTTCATCGACGTTACGAGGGAAGCCACCTGGTGCAGCAAAGCCTGTTGAAGGTACACCGATACCAGAGTAGTGGTGACCATACGAAATACCACCGCCAGGAAGACCGATTTGACCAACCATCGCGGCAATAACCGCACCCATCCAGTATGGCTGCTCACCGTGCTCTTGACGTTGAATACACCAACCAAACAGAATTTGAGTACGCTCTTTAACCAGCATACGGGCAAAATCTTTAATTTGATCGGCTGGTACGCCACAGATCTCAGCAGCCCATTCAGGCGTTTTCTCAACCTTGTCTTTGGTTTCGCCTTTTACGTAACCAATGAACTCATCGAAACCAAGACAGTACATCTTGATGAACTCTTTATCGTAAAGGTTCTCGTTGTACAGGGTATGCGCTACACCTAACATAAATGCCACATCGGTTTGTGGATTAATGTATAGGTGTTTGTTGTTTAGGTAACGTTGGGTCTTATTCTTAACCGGATCGACAGAGATCACATTGATCTCACCGTTATCTACTTTCTCTTTCAGTTTCGCTAGGTATGGGAAAGATTCGTGAGTTTCACAGTTCCAACCTACCTGTAGGTTTTTCACCGGATCGTTTGCCCATAGCACCACATTTTTACTGTGTTCAAGGATTTCAGACCAAGAAGTACCTTGTGCGTAAACTTCTGTTGAGCCGAGCACGTATGGCATGATGGTTTGACCAGCACCTGTTGAGTAGTCGCCTACTTTAGTGATGTAGTTACCATGCATACCCACAGCACGTTGCATGTGGCTGGTACAGCTGTGGAACTGACCCGTTTGACGCCAACCCGTTTGGCCTGCATGCAATGCCCATGGACCGTAATCTTTTTGAATACGTTCCAGTTCACGATAGAACAAATCTAATGCTTCATCCCATGTAACACGGATAAAACGGTTATTACCGCGAGTTTCACCACTAAACTTATGTTTCTTAAGCCAATCTAAACGCACCATAGGGTAGCGTACACGAGATGGATTGTAGATTACGCCCTTAATGCCTTTTAGCATTTCGGTTGGGTTTTTATCTATTTCAATCGCTTCGATTTCTTGTACTTTACCGGCATAGATATGGGCGCGGAAAGCGCCCCAGTGTGAGCCGGAGTAACGCCATGTACCTTGACCAATTTGATCGTCTGCAAACACTTTTGATGATGCGAGTAGGCTAGGACCGATAACAGAAGCAGCACTTGTTGTTGCAAGGCCTTTAAGAAAACTTCTTCTTGATACAGACATATTTATTTTTACTCCATCAATACTTAGTGTTGTGCGTCAGAAAAATCAGAAGAGTGCTTCTGAAGGTATTTACGCACCACGGCTTCACTATCACGGTCAAAGTTAACGAACGCTAACATACCGTTGAACATTCCAGGCCAAGTATTGGCATCGAAGTGGCTTTCAGCAGGTTGAGTGTGACAAACTGAACAGTTAGTGGTGTAAGCTGATTTCGCTTTTTCCCAAACTGGCGTGATGTCATTAACAAGCGAGTCTTTTGGCATCCAGACTTTTGCTGTTACACGTTGCCAAGGAAGACCTGTTAGGTCATCAACTTTCTCTTCGTATTTATCGACAACCTTGTCGTTTTGCGCAGATTCTTTTAGGAGCGATGCAACAGGGATATTCATACCGAAGTCTTCTTGAATAACTCGGCCATAGCCCTTGTCTTTACGCCAACCTGCAATTTCAACTTCAACTGCGTTGTCAGTTTCATCAATAACTTTTACGCCAGAAGCAGGATTTAATAGGCCAGCTTCTACCTTCATGTCTTTATCTTCATAAACAGGAAGGAAACGCACGCTATACACTTCTTCGCCTTTGTTATACTTAGTATCGTGAGATAGCTGTACTAACTCTGAGATCATGCCACCACTGGTATCCATATCTTTCGGTAGGTGGTGAGCAATACCTTTGTGACAGTCCACACAGCTTTGATCACGCTCTGCCGCATTCTTCATTTGAACACGAGCAACAGGAGACATCTTAGTAAAGTCCATCCCTTTGTAGTCATGACAGTCTCGACATTCCTGAGAGCCATTCGCTTTAAAGCGTTCCCACTCATGTTGAGCCAGAACAATACGGCGCTCTTCAAATTTTTCAGGGGTATCAATGAAGCCAGCTACGTGAGCGAAGACTTCTTTACTTGCTTGAATTTTACGCGCGATTTTATCTGTCCAGTCGTGTGGAACGTGACAGTCAGGACAAGTTGCACGAACACCAGAACGGTTTTTGTCATGAATAGTGTTTGCGTATTCAGGTGCAACGTTTTCAGCGTGACAACCAACACAGAACTCTTCGGTATTGGTTGCTTCTAGTGCAGTATTAAAACCACCCCAGAAAATAACGCCAGCAATAAAGCCGCCAAGGGTTAATACACCTAGGCTAATATGAACGCTTGGACGTGATAAAGTCTGCCAAGCTTTAAGCAAAAATGATTTCATTATAGATTCTCTTATATGATGCTAACGGTGATTAATTAGGGATTAACCGCCATGTCCTGGTGGACCAAATACGAATAGTTGAAGCATCCAAACGGTAAAGCCGTAGCCCCCGACAAAGATGACGCTGAGAATTGGAAATAAAAAGACGACGATAAAAATGAACATCTTCCATTCTCGGCTACGAATTTGCTTGGTTTCCTGATCAGTCGCACTGCTCATACAACCTCCTAATTTTAAAAATGAGTAGTTATAAATATTTTTATTAAATCTATTTATATTGCGATCATAAAGTAACCACTACATACAATTCAATTAATACTTTAGAGTTATCCCTATGTTTTAAAGTGTTTTTTGATTTTGACCGTATACTTTAATAACAAAAGGCATAATAAGTTCAAATATTAAAAAATATAACAAAATATTTCATTTTAGGTGGGTAGGGGTTATTAGTGATTGTATTGCTTATTGTGTGATTGTAATAAAACCAAAGCAAAGTTGTGTTAATCGTTACTTGAATGTGCATGTGGGATTGTGTTATAGCAATTAATTGCTGCTGGGAATATGAATAGCATTAATAAGGTTTCTGGTGAAAAAATAGGCATTATATGAATGCCTATTTTTATTAAGAGTTACAATTTTTAAGGCTTAATCAATAAGCTGATATTCATTACGTAAAATATTAATAATTTCAGCTTTAGGATTTTTGCTTAATGTAATCTTTTTCCCTGTGATTTTTTCGGCAATACCGGTATAAACACGCGATATTTGCATTAGTACTTCTTGCGGTAATTCGTTGCCACTAGCTAGAGCAAAGCGTTCTTCCATACGATCTTTATTTAATAAAATATCTGGTTCTGGAAAGGTATTAAGCAGTACTTGGCGGAAATCTTCTTTTGAGTTTTCGACAATTTGACTATCGCGGTATGCTGCGCCATCCCAGATACGAGACGAATCGGGTGTACCCACTTCATCCATGTAAATGAGTTTTTCGTTGCCACTAGCATCTGTTACATAGCCAAATTCAAATTTAGTATCAACAAAGATTTGATCAATGTTTGCGAGTGCATCACTGATAACATTAAACCCTTCTGCCAATAACGTTTCATACTGGGTAATGTCATCAGTATTACGGAAGTTGAATGCAGCGAAATTGCTGACTAGATCATCACGAGTTACATTGACATCATCGGCTTCAGGAACATTCGGAATGCCTGTTAGAATACCTTTGGTTGATGGTGTCATGAGTAGTTCAGGGAGCTTTTGATCTTTTTCTAGCCCTTCAGGTAATTCTATACCACAGAAATGACGTTCACCTTTGCTGTATGCTCGCCACATTGAACCTGTAATGTATTGGCGACAAATGGCTTCAACCATAACGGGTTTTGCTTTTTGTACAATCCAAACAAAAGGGTGGGGGATATCAAGAATATGGCTATCGGCTAATCCATTATCTTTAAATAATTGAAACCAGTGATTAGATATCGCATTTAACGCAGCACCTTTTCCAGGGACTCCTTTAAGTCCTCCTTCTCCGTGCCAGATACAATCAAAAGCAGAGATACGGTCACTGATCACCATAATAGCGAGCGGTGCGTCGGGTTGGACGTTATAGCCTTTTTCTTTAATCAAACGTTGACTGTCAGCTTCTGTAAGCCAGTAAACAGAGCGTACCTTACCGCTATGAACGGGTTTATCAGTACGGATAGGGAGATCATCATTAACAGCTAAAACTTGATCGGCAAGGCTCATCGTGAAAGTCCTATTCAAAGATTACGCAGAAATGCAGAAGGATAATGACATGAATAAAATCACATCGTTATCAATCATCGTCATCGCATAATACAAGGTTAAGTAGGTGACTACCAGTAAAATAGCAAACGTTTGCCTTTGGTTTGAATAAAACAAAAAGGCGATAGACATTGGGATGTTTATCGCCTTGACTATGTTTAAAATAGCTGATGAATACTGCTTAATTTTTGTGGTGCTTGATGGATAAAGTGGTTTACCCATACTTGAATATCAGTCCAATTAAGCCATGCTGGACTAAACCTGAAGTGATGCCAATTGGTTAAAATATGCAATGTTTTATGATAAGACGGTGCGGTCGTAAAAAGTAAAACAATTGCTGCAATTTGCGCCAAGCTAATGAGAGGATTGCTAAGGGAAAAGGGCTTTAATGCTGTTCCGAATGATTTTTTTAGGCGTTGGTTGGAAAGATCAACACTGTAAATCTCATCTAACAACAAATGTACAAAACCACCAAAAAGAACAAATCCACCTGCGAGCCAACTGGTTTCTGCAGTATGTCCAATGATAGAGCTTACATGAACGCAGCATAGAGCAATGAGCATAACAAATGCAATTGAATGACAGCAACCGCGGTGGACTGTTCGGCGTTCAAAAACCGCTTTTCCCATATAGCGAATAGTAATAAACAGCGCTGCGGTATAAAGCAGTAACTCAAGCATCGTCACTTGAGTATAAATATGACTAATTAAAATAAAACAGCAAAAACCAGCCAAGATATTAAACAAGGCTTTCATCGATGTTGAATGATCTGAATCTATGTCAGGTAATAGGCCGCCAATGGTGCCGAGAAATGTCATCCAAATAGCCATCGTGGGCGAAATATGATCAGCCGATAAGAAGGCGGTAGCAGTTAAACCACTAGCAACGGCTGCAACACTGAAATGAGTAGAAAAGTTTGCCAAGAAGAAAATTCCAACTGGGTTTATATACAGTTGTGTTTATCATCATATGGTCATAAATTTCAACCAATATCACAATTCTAGCATGTGCTTTATGTTTATTCGGATAAATAAACAACGAAACGGAGTATTTATCTGTTAAGTATGTTATTGCGTTGACGATGAGAAAAAAGAGATAAAAAAGCCTTAGTAAAGTCGGAGTAACTTAACTAAGGCTCTAATTAACAGGGAGAGAAAAATTTATGCAGCGATAAATGCCGAGATAATACCGATCACACCACCAAAGACACCGCCCCACACCACTAACCAGCCTAAGTGCTCACTGATCATCTTTTGTACCATTTCTTTAACCATTTTAGGGGTTAATTCATTCAGGCGTTGATCGATAATTTCTTCAATCGTATCTTCGATATCATTGAGTGATTCAGGTTTAGCTAGTTGATCTTTAAGTGCCGCTTTAAAGTCATCTTGTTGGCTAATTTCGTTAACAGAATCCTGCATTTTTTCAATGAAAGGTTCGCGTAATGGTTGGAGTGCTTCTACGCCACCCATCATGGTTAGCATGCCACCAAATTGTGAATTCATGATCACATCAAGTAACGAATCGTAAGCTGGAGCAAAATCAATTTTTTGGATCACAGGTTGCAAGTTTAAATTGGTTGAGCTTGTCATTTCTTTATTAAGGAAGCGGCTAATGTTTTCCTGGGTAAAAAATTGCTCCATCATTAGGTTTTTAATGGCTGTTTTAAATTCTTCAAAACGAGCTGGAATAACTCCTGAACCGTAGAGTCCAGGTACCTTTTCAAATAACATATGAATGGCAAGCCAGTTTGTTAATGCACCAGAGAATGCGAATAAGCCACAATAAAGGATGACTTGCTGGTTTGTAAGGTAACCAATAGCTAGCAAGATAAGTGAAATAAGGTTTGTGAGTAAGCTTTTATTCATACGGGTTTATTCTCGGTGTGGAGCACACAGCTAATTTTAAAAGAGGTGAGCCAAGTCTTTATGGCTTATAGTGGGCAGATTTTAACAACAGACTATGCGCAATGCCACAATTAGCAGATTGATAGGTAATGGTTAGGTATATGTATTGTTCAACTGCTGTATATATCACCAGCAATGAATGTAAACCTAATTAAGGAATTGTTATACTCGCGTACTCACTTATCTACCATCACGTGGTGTTGTCATGACAAGCTTTACAGCTGAACAAACGGCTTTTATTAATCACCTATCTGGTAATGCATTATGTGTTGCAGGTGCGGGGACGGGTAAAACCACCACCTTGGTAGGGCTAGTTGAGAAAAAATTAGCGACAATTGCACCACAAAACATGTTGGTGTTGATGTTTAACCGTGATATTCGCACCGATTTTAAAGCTAAATTAGAGCGAAATAGTCACGGGGTGAATGTTCCCGTGCATACATTTCACAGTTTTTGTTATCAATTATTACGTCAATCAGGTTATTTAGCTGAGACGGGTTATCAAATTGATTTTAATAATGGTGAAAGTGATAAAACCATCGCGAAACAAATTTTGCGTCAAATGGCAGCGCAAGAGAAGTCGTACCAAAAGCAACAAACATTCAAAGATCCGCGCACCATTGAATTATTGATGAGTTTTATTGGCTTGGTAAAAGCGCATATGTTACCGCCAAAGGAAGTGTTTGAGCTATCTGATATTAGTGATGAATATCATTTTATTATTGAAGCGTATTGGAACTTCGAAACTATTCGTAAAGAGCGCAAACAGTTGTTCTTCGATGATTGGTTGGTAGAAAGTGTTAATTTACTGACTAATAATGAGGCGTTACGTGTTTACTATCATCAACAAATTCAATTTATGGTTGTTGATGAATTTCAGGATATAAACACCGCGCAATATCGATTATTAAAGCTGTTACTCGGTGAGCAAGCGCAATTAGTTGCTGTCGGTGATGTCGATCAGTGCATTTATAAATGGCGTGGCAGCGCTCCCCAATTTATGCTGAATTTTGAACAGGATTTTACGCCTGCAACCACCTATAGCCTGTCACATACATTTCGTTTTGGTCACAGCTTAGCGTTAGCTGCGAGTCACTTGATTGCAAATAACAAACAACGTTTCCACGATTTTCAAACGATCTCCCATCAGTCAGTCGCTGATACGCCTATAGAAGTGATAGGAACTGCGCGCCAAGTCGGCGAGATAGCACAATCTATTGCGGAATATATTGAACAAGGTGGAACACCTTCGGATGTCGCGATTTTAGTTCGCCGTTGGTCACAAACCATGTTGTTTGAATTAGCGTTTTTAACTAAAAATATTCCCTTTTATATGCCTGTTGGCTCAGTGTTATCAAATAGTCGAGAAGTGAAATTATTACTTGATGTGATGCGATTTGCCACTGGGCGCTACAATCAGTTTCAACCATATGAGAAAGCGACACTCGTCTTTAATATGATGTCTTTTCCACACTGTTATGTGCCAAATGCCAGTTTGCGACCGTTATGTGATGAGCTTGCTAATACGCCAATTGAGCAGTGGTTAGAGGTTGTGAAGAAAACGGAAAAGTTACAGCCAGCATTAAATCTTGATAATTTTACATCACGAGTAGAATTATTAATGATGCTTCGCCGTAAAGGGGGCTTTAAAGCATTAGATGTTTATCGTCAGTATCGTCGTGATAGCGAGTTAGATAATTGGATTTGGAAAACAGAAGCGACTGCATCAGAAATAGAAGAAGCGGTTGAACGACTTGATAGTGTTGAAACGGTATTGGCTTCGATGGATCAAGATTGTGAAAAAGCACTTCAGTATTTTGAGTATTATACGCAACGTTCTGATTCGTTACGCCAATCAGAATCCACCACAAGCAATGTGCAATTAACCACGATATTCAGAGCGAAAGGTTGTGAGTATAGTCAAGTACATTTACCGTATTGGGATAAAGATGCTTTTCCTTACGTTAATCGATCTTCTGTCGGTATTTCAGCGGATACGGAAGAAGAACGACGCTTGGCGTATGTCGCGATAACGCGTGCGAAACATAAAGCTAAAATTTACTATTCAGTTGAGAACAGTAAAAAAGATACTTATGTTCGCAAAGATAAAAACGCGAGTCAGTTTATTCTTGAATCGAAGGCGACACTTGCACAAGAAATTGGTCCTCAGCTTTATCTGGAAGGGACGTTACCATTTAATAAATCGCCGATTGTTCAAGGGTATTACCAACGTTTAGGACGGTTTGAGCAGATGCAAGCAGCGCCTGAGCCTGTAGAAATAGAGCAGCCAGCAGTCGGTAAGAATGGACAATTAAACTACAGTTTTTTGTGGGCAGTTGAACAACCGTTACCTAATAATGCAGAAAAACTTGTTCGTTCAATGGTGAAAACTAAAACAGCAAAATATTTAGAAACAGAGTTAAATAGAATATTACGAGAATTAAAAAAAGCAGATTTGACGAAAGAAAAAGTGTTGGTGAATCGACTTATCGTAATAGCTAAAGCAAAAGCGAGAAGATATAGCTGAATAGATAAGCCATTCATGATGGATTTAGCATAAAAACGCTATTCATGTTGATGGCTTGTTTTATGACCCGTATTTTGTGACATTGCAAAATCAAGACGATTTTTTAATGCTTGCTGTTTTTTTTCTTTTTTCTTTTTCTTTTTCATAGATTCGAGTAATTGTTTAATCATAGAATTATTCCTATGTCAGTTTAACAACTGTATACATTCTTAGCTGATAATAATTTAAAGCAATAGAAAATAGTATTCACATCGTCTTTATATAAATAATATACCCAAAAAGAATGACTGTTATTAAAAGCCTCGTTCATTATCGAGATTAACCATCCTTTTAGTTATAAATATCATAAATAGATTAAAGTTGGTTTATATGCCTAATTTTAATGTGAATTAAGATAATGGTGTTTTATGACGTAAAACATGAATATATTTTGTTTAGACTCACAAATAATTTACAATCTCAATAGTGACGGTTTTATTTATGATATTTAAATGATAAATGTTTTTATTATGATATCTATCATTAATCGAAAAAATAACGTTGTTCTCTATTATATCGAGCTTCACGTTGACCTAAGTTTTGTTGAATAACAAATTCAAGACGAGAGCGCAATTGTCGTGATTTATTAACTTTTCGGCTATGAAAAACGGTGTGAAGTAATTGTTTTAACATTCTAAACCTACTTGTTGTTTAGCTGTATAGTAAAAAATCGATTAGTTATTAAAATAACATCGTATTTAAGCTTCCCTATACGTTTAAATATATCAACCATTTCTGAACCTAAGTTGTATTAAATAACATAGGAGTTTACTTCCTAACCTAATCAATGATGTTAAGAATGATAAATATAAATAGGGAGTGATCTCAATAGCACTTATGTTAGGTAACGAGACTTATCATGTCAAAATCGAAAATTGCATCATAATATTGTGCAATTATGATGCATTTCCATTCTGAAGTTAACGTTATTTATTCTGCCATTTATCAATAACAAGCGCGGCAATTAAATCACCTTCAACGTTAACGGCTGTTCTAAAGGTATCTAATGGACGTTCAATAACCAATAAAATCGCGATTGCTTCTAGCGGTATACCTACAGCCAGTAAGACTAACTGCATACCTGACATAGAACCTGATGGCATACCCGGTGCACCAATGGAAGAGACCATTGCCATGATGAAAATCATGATTAAACCACCAGTACCAAGATCGATACCGTACATTTGAGCCAGAAAAATAGCAGCAACGCCTTCAAAGAGTGCAGTACCATCCATGTTCATAATCGAGCCTAATGGCAGTACCATACTGCTGGTAGACTGCGAAATATTAAGCTCTTCTTCTGCTGTTTGCATTGAAAGAGGCAGGGTAGCAGAGCTTGATGATGTTGCAAACGCCATTGCCATAGGCGCTGATAGAGCTTTAAACAAATGGCTGAATTTAATTCCAGTAGCAATCTTAGCGATAATCGGTAGTACGAATCCACCGTGGATCAGCGTTAGGGTAAATACCAATAAAGCAAAAAGAGCCAATTGACCAAAGATGGCATTGCCGCTTTGCAGCGTGAACTGGAAAACAATAGAAAATACGGCTAATGGTGCTAACTTAATGATCCACGAAACAACACGGTTAACAGCCATATTCACGCCATTAATCACATCAAAAACAGGATGCTCTTCAGGCAAGCTAGCTAATAGTGCAATACCTAATAACAATGCAAAAACAACAATAGCAAGTAAATTAGTTGTTGCAAGCGCCTGATAAGGATTGACCAATGCCATGTTAAATAACTTTTCAACAATCGCACCGCCTGACGCTGATGTTTGATCAATTAGCTGAACATGTTCACCAACTTTTACCGTTGAGGTATCAATAAGCTGTGGCCATTTAGGCAATGATAATGAAGTACCTAATGCTAAGCCAATAGCGAGGGTTGAAGTAAATGCATAAAAGGCTATGGTTTTACAGCCAAGTTCTTTTAGGCGAAGCGTTGAGCCTATGCTTGTAATTCCTCGTAATAGAGAAAATAAAACAACGGCGCCAACGAGCATTTTTAACAAACCAATATAGGTTGTCTTAGTCAACATTAATAATTTAAATGTCGTTGAGCTTTCAAACCCTGCAGATAATGGCAATGCTGATGCTAATGCCCATGCTAACAGCCCTGATATGAGTAATTGAAAAGGTAGTGATTTTAGTAATCTACGATGCATTAGAAACTCTTATACGTTCGTTGAGAAATTAAAAATGGCGCAATAATAAAAATATAATAGTTATAATAAAAAACGCTCTGACACAAAGTGCCAGAGCGTGGCAAATGCCAATTCTCAATTAACGATAAGCTGATGTCTTAAAAAATGACAGTAAGAATAAGTTTAATAATAACTTTCGCTAAATGAGGAAGTGCTATTCCATAGCATGGTATTGAACAAAGTTTGAGATATATGCATCTCACTTGTCTTCGCAACAAGCAGTTGTTGCGAAGACAAGGTATAGCTTAAATAAGAGGCAAATTACTTATCAAAGTGAATGATAGTACGGATGCTCTTACCTTCGTGTAGTAGGTCGAATGCTTCGTTGATTTTGTCTAAGCCCATGTTGAATGAGATAAAGTCATCAAGTTGGAATTCGCCAGCCATGTAACGATCAACGATACCTGGAAGCTCTGAACGGCCTTTAACGCCACCGAATGCAGAACCACGCCATACACGACCTGTTACTAGTTGGAATGGACGAGTTGAGATCTCTTGACCTGCACCAGCAACACCGATGATTACTGATTCGCCCCAACCTTTGTGACAACACTCAAGTGCTGAACGCATTACGTTTACGTTACCGATACACTCGAAAGAGTAATCAACGCCGCCGTCAGTCAATTCAACAATCACTTCTTGAATTGGCTTGTCGAACTTCATTGGGTTGATGCAGTCAGTAGCACCAAGCTTACGTGCTAATTCGAATTTTTCTTCGTTGATATCAACAGCGATGATGCGGCTTGCTTTTGCCATAGTTGCACCAATAATAGCTGCTAGACCGATACCACCAAGACCGAATACAGCAACAGTGCTACCTTCTTCAACCTTAGCTGTATTAAGTACCGCACCCATACCCGTTGTTACGCCACAACCTAGTAGACATACTTCTTCTAGTGGTGCTTCTTTGCTAATTTTAGCTAAAGAAATCTCAGGAAGAACAGTGTACTCAGAGAATGTTGAACAACCCATGTAATGGAAGATAGGTTGACCATCTTTGTAGAAACGAGTTGTGCCGTCTGGCATCAAGCCTTTACCTTGAGTTTCACGTACAGCCTGACAAAGGTTTGTTTTGCCAGATAGACAGTACTTACACTTACCACATTCTGCTGTGTAAAGTGGGATAACGTGGTCACCAACTTGAAGATCAGTAACACCTTCACCAATCATTTCAACAATACCGCCACCTTCGTGACCAAGAATTGCAGGGAAAATACCTTCTGGATCATCGCCTGATAGTGTGAAAGCGTCAGTGTGACATACGCCTGTTGCTACGATGCGAACTAGAACTTCACCTGCACGAGGTAACATTACATCTACTTCTTCAATTGAAAGCGGTTGTTTTGGACCCCATGCAATCGCTGCTTTAGATTTGATAAATTTATCAGTCATCGTTAAATCACTCTGTTAAGCCAACTTGATTGGCGATAATTATTATTAAATTACGACAATTAAACGATATTGCTCATGTCGTCTTGATGGAACCATTATATTTATTTCTTGCTTATTGATAATCCCACGATATGGAAAATGATTATTACCAAGTAGTAATAGTCAAAATTATCATTTCCTTTAAAAGCATAAAATTAACATTAAATATTAGTAAAGAACTATACGCTATTGTAGACTATGTTTTATAGGAATTTTTAATTATTCTATTTTTATTGTTATAAATATCACAAGGAAGTCCTATCTTATTGAATATGTTGTTATTTTTTATAATCGTAGGATTGGGTTCTTTGAATGTGAATGAACGACTTGATTAAGTTGTACGACTAGAAGGTATAAGTGTTTTGTATCGTTATAGGCGCTGTTTATTTTTATAAAGTGTTATGAATTTGTACTCTGGTACTCGATTTAAAAAAAGATAGACATAATTGTTTACGTGTTAGAAACGGTAATAATACAATTTCGTGTGGTTAACTTATTTTGTTTAGTGCAAATAAAAAAGCACATGCAAACCGAATGGTTTACATGTGTCTTAAACGTTATTGGATTTATTTTATCGTTTATACACTTTTATGATTTTGTGCATAAACGTGAGTTGCGATTGCATCCATTAGTGCTGGAGATAGGCAATCGTATGGTTTAAGGCCTAGTTCGTTTAGACGAGCACGGATTGCATCCATATCTTTTGGATCAGTACCAGTTTCGATGATAGAAGAAACAAATGCTGCAAACGCAGGAGCAGACCAACCTTCGTCAGTTGATAGTTCAGTGTGAACGAAGTCTAAACCGTGGAATGGGTGGTTAGTATCTTCGATACGGCCGTACATGTGAACACCACATTCTTTACAAGCGTGACGTTTGATTGCTGCATTTTGGTCAACAACAACGAGCTTGTCTTCATTTGCAGCAACTTCAACGTTGTCACGAGAAATAACAGCGACTTGAGAGAAAACTGCGCCTTCTGGCTTCCAGCATTTAGAACAGCCACAAGCATGGTTATGTGCTGTTTGACCAGAAAGTTTAACTCGAACTGTATTCGTATCACATTTACAGCTTAATACGCCACCAGCAAAATTTTCTTTAGTTGCAACAAAACCATTATCAATTGATGGGTGTAATTTAATAGACATAAAGATGCTCTTATATTATTTATAATTGAATGTAGGGTTAGGGTGTTATTTTATTCGTTAATTAAAGAACAAAATTATTCTAAATTTTTATTAGATTTAAACAATCTGTCTTACAGTAAATGGTTATTGATATTCCCATGATAATAGCGAAATTTAAAAGCGTAATATTAATTTTAAAACGCATGGAATAACTACATGCTAGTGTAGTTTATGTTTCAAAGGAATTCTTAGTTATTTTGTCTTTATTGTTATAATTATTTTTTTAAAACTTATGTAATTGTATTTATGACGATTTGTGATGCGTGGGTGTCGTTTAATTTGAGTATAAATGAACAACGTAATGATTATTAGACGACTAAAAAGTGAAATATTGTATGTGATTAGAGTTTTTTTTATTTTTTATAAGCGTTATGAAGTTGTACTTTAGTATTTGAACTACAGAAGAATAGACATGATTGTTAGCATGTTAGAGGTAGTAATATTGCCGTATTGTGTCGTTAAATTATTTTTTCAGTGCAAATAAAAAAGCACATGTAAACCGAATGGTCTACATGTGCTTCAAACGTTATTGGATTTATTTTATCGCTTATGCACTTTTATGGTTTTGTGCGTAAACGTGAGTTGCGATTGCATCCATTAGTGCTGGAGATAGGCAATCGTATGGCTTAAGGCCTAGTTCGTTTAGACGAGCACGGATTGCATCCATATCTTTTGGATCAGTACCAGTTTCGATGATAGAAGAAACAAATGCTGCAAATTCAGGAGCAGACCAACCTTCGTCAGTTGATAGCTCTGTGTGAACAAAGTCTAAACCGTGGAATGGGTGGTTAGTATCTTCGATACGGCCGTACATGTGAACACCACATTCTTTACAAGCGTGACGTTTGATTGCTGCATTTTGGTCAACAACAACGAGTTTGTCTGCGTTTGCAATAACTTCAACGTTGTCACGAGAAATAACAGCGATTTGAGAGAAAACTGCGCCTTCTGGCTTCCAGCACTTAGAACAACCACAAGCGTGGTTATGTGCTGTTTGACCTGAAAGTTTAACACGTACTGTATTTGTGTCACATTTACAACTTAATACGCCACCAACAAAGTTTTCTTTAGTTGCAATAAAGCCATTATCAATTGATGGGTGTAATTTAATAGACATAAAGATGCTCTTATATTATTTATAATTAAATGTAGAGTTAGAGTGTTATTTTTTATTTTTCTATTCGTTAATTAAATAATAATTAGCGAATGGAAGTATTCTAAAGTTTTATTAGATTTAAACAATCTGTTTTACAGTAAATGATTATTACTGATTAGGAATAATCAATTTTTTATTATTACTTCTTTTGTTGTGCAACATGGGCAGCAATGGCATCCATTAATGCAGGTGATAAGCAATCGTAAGATTCCATACCTAATTCTTCAATACGAGAACGGATTGCACCCATTTCTTTAGGGTCAACGCCTGCTTCAATTAGAGATGATACAAATGCTGCAAAAGTAGGCTCAGACCAGCCTTGCTCTGCTGACAGTTCAGTATGTACAAAATCTAAGCCGTAGAATGGGTGGTTAGTATCTTTAATACGACCATACATATGAACACCACAGTCTTTACACGCAAAACGCTTAATCACAGCTGCGTCATCAACAACTTTTAATTTATCTGCATTTGCTGTTACTGTTACTTTATCTCTTGGAATAACAGCGACTTGTGAAAATAGTGCATCTTTAGGTTTCCAACATTTAGAACAACCACAAATATGGTTATGTGCTGTTTGACCTTCTAAAGATACTGTCACTTTATTTGAACGACAGTGGCATTGTAGTTTACCGCCATTTAAAGTGTTATTTGTTGGTGTAATACCACGATTAACGGCTGGGTGAATGTTAATGATGGTAGGGCGATCATTTCGGTTAAATAGTTTAGCGAATAGTTTTAGCATTATTAGACTTATTAATTTAAGGTGTGACAATACACTATTAATAAAAATAGTAGATGAATATATTTTAAAGTTATTAATTTTTAATAATGGTCAATATATTTCGTATATTGACCATTATTGAGAAGTTTAACTAGCGATTAAATACCGTTAGGTTTAAATACAGCTTTAAGACGTTTTGCAATCATCAAGCGTGAAACAGTAAACATCCCCGTAACAGTACGTTGGTGGAGACGGAAAATTGTATCGTATAGACGACGAATTAGACGTCCTTGAAGAACCATTTTCCCTTCCATTTTTGAGCCAGGTGCAAATGAACCTACTGCAAAATGGTGACCGACAGCAACAACCATACCGCCATCTTTAAATTCGAAGTCAGTTAGTGGTTTACCACGTAGCATACCACCAAGGCTTTTTGCTAAGTGAACTGCCGCACGGTTAGCCGCTTGTGCTTTAGGTGGAACAAAGCTGCCATCAGCCTGAGGGATTGACGCACAATCACCTAAAGAGAAGATGCTGTCATCAACCGTTGTTGTTAAATTAGCATTCACCTGAATTTGGTTCATACGGTTATAACTTAAGCCGCCAATACCGTTTAGCCAATCCGGCGCTTTAACACCTGCAGCCCAGAACTGTACGTCAGCGTTTAATTCACGGTTATCAACTGTTAGCATACCTTTATCAGTGACTTCACGAATACGTGTATCAAGAAGAACATTCACGTTATTACGCTCAAGCTCTTTTTGTACTTTTTCCGACATTTTTTCAGGGCTATTTGGTAATACACGACCTGCAGCTTCAATCAAGTTGATATGCAGTGGCGCACCATTATAGCGTTGAAGTTTCTGGCTAACACGAGCAAGCTCTGCTGCAAGCTCTACACCAGTCGCACCAGCACCAACAATATTTACTGAGCGATCTTCACTTGCACGAAGGATCAGGCTAACTTGATGCCATGCTTGACGCGCTTGACTTGCTGAATCTAGGAATAAGCAATGATCTTTTGCACCAGTGGTATTAAAGTCGTTACTTACCGCACCAATCGCAATAACAAGATAATCGTATTTTAAAGCCGCTTCTGTACCATCAGGACGACGAACAGAAAGCATTTTATTATCACGATCAATATCTGTCATCGCGGCTTGGTAATGTTGATAGCCATGACGTGCACCATGGGTGAAATAACAAACTGTATCTAAGTCGCTATCAAAAGTACCTGCTGCAATTTCATGCAAGCGAGGTTTCCAGAAGTGATGCGTTTCTGGTTCTACAAGAATAATTTCATCTTCTTTACGTACGGTTTTTGCTAATAGAGTTGATAACTCTAAGCCTGCGGCACCGCCACCTACAATAACGATTCGTGACATACGAATTCCTCAAAGGCACCCCGGGCTTCATTCCACAGGGGATGGTTTGACCATCATAAAATTAATGAGCTAATCCGTTGCTACTCTATTATTTTGTGAGCATGCCTATATGGAATGGCGTGCTCTATCATTTACTAGATGAATTTCTTTGATATAAGACAATTAAATTCATCAAAATACAAGTTTTGTGAGCTAAAGCAGGATCTTTTTTTCAAAATCGTACTTTTCTTCGATGGGAGGTATTATATTTATTTCATCTAAGATGATAATAACCATAAACGTCAAATTACTTTTACTGATAGGTAATAATGGAATGCCTTAGGGGTATTTTTTTGTTGCTATCGTGTACGTTTTGAGTGTTTTGTTAATAAAAGTTACATCTTCCTCAAACAAAAACGTCATAAAGACATGCGATATTCCTTCTGGTTTGACCAGTCATTGTATTTAAAGGAATAGATATGTCGTTATCACGTCGAGGATTTGTAAAAGCACTATCATCAGCAGCGATGATTACTTCGCTTACAGGGTGTAATAGTAATGATGAACAACAAGAAAAATCGAAAGTTAAGGTTGGCTTTAATCACGGAGTTGCTAGTGGTGATCCTTTACAACATGCCGTTATTATTTGGACGCGTATTACGACAGACGCACGCTTAATTAACGTTCAATGGCAAGTCGCGACTGATGAACAATTTATGCAGATTGTTGCGTCAGGTGAGGTTACGACTGATAGCGTAAAAGATTTTACAGTAAAGGTAGATGTTAACGATCTACAATCTAATCAACATTATTATTATCGTTTTGAAGCAAATGATACGTTAAGTCCTGTAGGTCAGACTCAGACTTTAGCTGAAGGTGAGCTAGATAAAGCGTCTATTGCTGTCGTGTCATGTTCTAATTTTCCTGCTGGTTACTTTAATGTGTATCGAGAAATAGTTAAACAGCACCAAACTTCACCTATCAATGCAGTCCTGCATTTAGGCGATTATATTTATGAATATGGGGCTGGGCAGTATGCTACTGAAGATGCACAACGTTTAAATCGCATTCCAAGTAAAGAGTCTGAATGCATTACTTTAGATGATTATCGCAAACGTTATGCGCAATACCGTAGTGACAGTGATCTTCAAGCGTTACATGCGGCGTTACCAATGATCGCTATTTGGGATGATCATGAAATAGCCAATGATACATGGCGAGAAGGGGCTGAGAATCATCAACAACAAGAAGGTGATTTTTCTCAACGTCGAGCTGCAGCTGCATTAGCTTGGTTAGAATGGTTACCTGTTAGAGAAAACCCTGTTTCTTCTATGATCACCTATCGAGATTTTAGCTTTGGTGATTTGTTTGACTTATATATGTTAGATACCCGCGTTGTCGCACGAGATGAACCGCTTGATTACTTTTCACTGACAGATACATCGATTGAATCTATCTCTGGGTTAATTCAACAGGCGCGCGCTCCTGAACGCAAGTTGCTCGGCAGTGATCAAAAGCAATGGCTCAGTGAGCGTATGACAACGAATACGGCGAAATGGTCACTGTTAGGACAACAAGTCTTAATGGGTAAGATTGAAATGCCAAGTAGCGTCATGATGGGGCTATTTCAATTATTTCAGGCAACTGATGCAAATAAACCTGCTGCGATGAACGCGGTACAGAATGCCATTAGTGCGTATTTAGCAGATCCAAGTTCAGACCCATATTTACTGCCATATAATTTAGATGCTTGGGACGGGTTTTATATGGAACGTGAATGGCTATACGGTGTGACGACAACGTTAAATAAACAGCTTATTACACTAGCAGGCGATAGCCACAATGCTTGGTGTAGTGAATTAAGTGATCATAAAGGGAAGGGAGTGGGGGTTGAGTTTGCGACAAGCTCGGTGACCTCTCCCGGATTAGAGAAATATTTAGGGTTAGACTTGAAAACTATTGGGCAAATGGAATTTGTCCTACCGCAATTAGTTTCTGAGCTTCAATGGGTTAATTTAAAACAACGCGGTTTCATTCGTTTAGATATTGATCATCAGCAAGTACTTTCAACGTGGCACTTTATTTCGACAGTAAAAGAGAAAGAGTACCAAGTAGAAACCCAGCAGGTGGTGACCCAAAATGGATTAATGGTCAGCTAAACCTATTTATAATTAACAATGAATAACCTGATGAATTGCCGTTTGGTGAATGAGTCAGGTTTTTTCATACATATATCAATATCTGCTCATAAAATATAAGCAATCGATGCTTTTTATGCGGTAGTTAATCTTTTGATTTATATCATTAAATATAGCATTTTAAAGCGTAATATAACGTAGTATGGTGGTGGAATTTTGCTGCTGCTTGTATCTATGTCATTGGAAGGCTTAACGATGTTCAAAAAATCACGGTTTATTTTAAAATCCCTCTTATTGCTTAGTACCGTTGCAGCTACAAATGTGAATGCGACTGAGCTTGAATCTATGATCCCAACGACGTTAACAGGCAAGTTAAATTATGCGACTTTGAATTATTGGTTAGATACGCCAGACGGTCATCGTTATGAACTGCTTATTAATGGAACCAATGAACCATTTATTATGGATAAGGTTGGGGAAAAGATAACTTTGAATGGTGCAATATTGACCTATTCGGATAAAAGCCAATATTTTCAGCCTAAATTTGAACGAGCCCCACAATCTAAGCCATTAATTTTTACCAAGAGCACTGATGGTGATGCCGCTAGTTTATATTTGGATAGTAATAAAATTTATACGTCAGAAGAATACGTGGATTTGGGGATAGAAAAAGAATTCCCAATTGATAATGGCAAAGTGAGTTTAGTATGGTTGTCGACCGGAGGGACGGCATGTCCTGCAATGTTTATGTATGTTGTGGCGAGACAGAACTCATTGCCTTTAATGACTTCTGAGTTTGGTAATTGTAGCGATATCCCAACAATTACGAATAATAAGAAGGAAATTACCGTTTCATTACCTGGCAATCCTGCGCAAACATGGGCATTTGATCAGAGTGACTTTAGGCTGTATGAAAAATAAGAGATAAAAGAAAAGGAGCATTAATAAACGCTCCTTTTTTCTTTAAGGAATACCTAATATTTTAAATTTTATTTCTCAGTTACATGGATCGCAGTTTGTAGATCTTCAGGATGAAGATCTGCGCGATCAAACTCTTGTGATGCGGGCATACGAAGGTGGAAATCTTTAAATATTTCAACTTCAACATTACCTTCTGTGAGAATAAAGTCACTCACATGGCCACCTTGAGTACGATCATCACTAATAAAGTGAAAGTGGAATCCAGGTACATTAATACCAATCATATAATCAGGTATTTTAAAGCCAATCATCACACCTGAAACATGCGTCATTTCAGCAATAGGTTGATGCTTAACAACTTCAACCATAGGTGGATAAGGGCGGTGCTGAGCAGGTACAGTACGTGTTTTCACATACGAGAACTTACCTGTTAAACGAATGGCATTAATCGCGTTGTGAGCGAGTAAACCTTGCTCTAAGCATGTTTCAAATTCTTTTTTACTTAGTTCAATTAAACTCAGTTTTGCTTTTGGCTCAAAGTTAACAACCGAAGCAAATGGCGTGGTGATATCGTGATCAACAAGATGAACATCGCCTGTGCTTGTAAGCTGGTAAACTTCATCACCCATTACGATCATTTCACCGTCAAGATCGTTAAAGGTACCAATACCAAAGTTACCATGATCTAATAACTGACCAATTGTGAAATCACCTTGATATAAACCAGCAATTAATGCACTCATCATTGAGGTTTGGTAGAACGTTTTGTTATGTATTTCAGCACTCATGTGAAGCTCCTATTAATCTTGTTGGCATGGGTGAAGTTGATCAAGTAGGCGACTGTTATCGCTATAATCAACATTGACGTTGACCAATACTGGGCCACTTAAGCTCATAGCTTTTCGCATAACAGGCTCTATATCATCGGCAGTATTGATCGCTAAACCATGTGCGCCGAAGCTTTCTGCGTACTTAACAATGTCAGGCCCCATAAAGCTGACAGCACTTTCTCGACCATACTTTTTAAGCTGTTGGATCTTAACCATGTCATAACTGTGATCTGTCCAAACAAAGTGAACGATATTACATTTATGACGAACGGCCGTGGCTAATTCCATTGATGAGAATAAGAAGCCACCATCACCAGACATGGAAATGACTTTTTCATTAGGGTGAAGTAGGGAAGCTGCAATGGCCCAAGGTAAAGCGACGCCCAATGTTTGTTGACCATTGCTGAACAATAAACGACGAGGTTCAAAGCTGTGGAAGTAACGTGCCATCCAAATATAGATAGAGCCTACATCACAACATACAGTGGTGTCGTCACTAACAAAGCGACGTAAATCATGAACAAAACGAAGTGGGTGAACACCGTTTGAAGAGGTCTTATTTACACCCATTTGCATTATATGTTGTAAATCGTGGCGTAATAATTGGATTTGTTGGTTACTTTCTAATGATTCTCGCTTATCTAATTCAGAAGCAATAGACGTAACAGACACCGCTAAGTCACCCACAACTTCACAAACAGGGTTATAGCTAATTTCTAAATCAGCTTGTTGATAACCAATATGAATAATTGGTGTATTTGCATCTTTATTCCAAAGAATAGGATCGTATTCAATGGGGCTGTAGCCAATGGTAATGATTAAATCTGCACTGTTTAATGCAATATCACCAGGCTGGTTTTTAAATAAGCCTACACGACCTAAAAAGCAGTTGTATAAATCATGAGAAATAACCCCAGCTGCGGCAAATGTATTTACAACTGCAACTGGTGTTTGTTTGAGTAGTTGGCGAATGGCATCAGTAACAAAAGGCTGGCTCGCATCCATACCCAGTAATAAAACCGGATTTTTTGCGGCATTAATGCGATCAGCCGCCTGACGAATAGCTTGTGGGTGAGCACCACCAAACAAAATTGGATTAGGCTGTTGTACTGGCTGGTAAGGAATACGATTAGTTAGAATATCTTGCGGTAAGCTAACGAAGCTTGCACCTTGCGTAGGTTGTTCTGCAATGCGAAAAGCTTTATGTACAACATCAGATACCGAGCTACTATCCATTACTTCTGCTGAAAACTTGGTAATAGGATTAAATAGGGAACGAGTATCCATGGATTGGTGAGTATTGTGAGAATACATAGAAAGCGGTACAGCACCTGCAAGTGCAACCACAGGATCACCTTCACTGTTTGCTGTTGCAACGCCTGTTACAAGGTTTGATGCGCCAGGACCGGAAGTCGCTAAACAAATGCCTGCTTTACCCGTTAAACGCCCTGTTGCTGCTGCCATAAACGCCGCATTTTGTTCATGATGACAAATAATGATTTCTGGTCCGTTATCACAAACAGCATCGAAAACAGCATCTACTTTTGCACCTGGAATACCAAAAATGTGTGGAACGTTATGTGCATTTAAAGTTTCAACAACTAGTTCAGCACCAGAGACGGTTTTATCCGACATATAAGCCTCAAAATCATATTTATTAAGTTAATAGGCTCAGGACATTGTTCGTGAATTCGAATTTTATGTGATGAGTGGCACAATTCTATACATTCATCATACAAATCAAATAACTGAAAATGAAAGTTAAATTCTCAATTTAAAGATTAGGAGGGTGAGGGGAGAACTTAATATGTAAAAAATGCCAGCCTTTATATTATAAAGGACTGGCACTTTAAAAGGGGAATGGCAATAGCAGCGATTAGATCATGATGCCTGCGATTAACGCTGATAGAAAACTAACGAGGGTAGAACCGTAAAGTAGACGTAAACCAAAGCGTGCCACCATATTACCTTTTTCTTCGTTAACCCCTTTAACAGCCCCAGCAATAATACCGATAGAGCTAAAGTTAGCGAATGACACAAGGAAGATAGAAACAATACCTACGGTGTGCGGTGTTAATTCACTTACTTGTTTTTGTAGCGACAGCATTGCTACAAATTCGTTAGCAACAAGCTTGGTTGCCATGATACTACCTGCTTGTAGGGCTTCATGGGCAGGGATACCCATGATCCATGCAAATGGATAGAAAGCGTAGCCAATAACATCTTGGAAGCTAATACCGAATGCAGCATCAAAGCCGGCATTAATCATTGAAATTAGTGCGATAAAACCAATCAGCATTGCCGCTACAATAACCGCGACTTTAAAACCAGTAAGAATATATTCTCCTAACATTTCAAAGAACGTCAGTTTCTCACCACTTTCAGCCGCCATCATCTCATCAATATTCATCTCTGCTTCGTGGTCATATGGGTTAATGATAGAGAGAATAATGAAGGTACTAAACATGTTTAGAAACAAGGCTGCAACCACGTATTTAGGATCGATTAGCTTCATGTAAGAACCGACAATAGACATCGATACGGTTGACATGGCTGTTGCCGCTAACGTGTACATGCGACGCTCAGACATTCTACCGAGAATATCTTTATAGGTGATGAAGTTTTCAGATTGACCGACCATTAAGGCACTAATAGCGTTAAAGGATTCAAGTTTACCCATGCCATTAACTTTTGATAATAAATATCCAAGGCCTTTGATGACATATGGCAAAACTTTGATGTGCTGAAGAATACCAATCAGTGCTGAAATGAATACGATTGGCATTAGAACACTTAAGAAGAAGTTAAAGCCATCATTGTTAGATAGGTTACCAAATACGAAATTTGTCCCTTCTGCGGCAAAGTTCAGTAATCCATTAAATCCATCAGCAAACTCTTTAACGATCCCTGTACCCATTGAGGAGTTAAGCAAGAAGTAGGCTAATCCCATTTCAATAAGCAGTAGCTGAATAATATATCTGTACTTGATGTTTTTACGGTTATTACTTGCAACAAGTGCTAGGGCAGCTATAACGATTAACCCTAAAACGAAATGTAGATAGACCATGTTTGGTTGCTCTCAGTGTGATTCTTGTCGATCAATGTATTTATGTTTAAACATTTCTTTCTTACTAAAAGTGACCAATATCTCACTTTTTTAGTAGCGTAATTTTCTGTCATTATTACGTGCTTAGATCAATGACGATTGCGGCAAACGATTGCTCTTCGAAAGAGCCCTGTAGTTACAGGGGTGTCGTTATACGCTTAAATGAGTCTCTCATCAATATACTAAATTAGTATAACTGTGAGCTGAATCTCACCTGTAATATGATTGAAAAATGCTTTATTCAGAGTTTTTAAAATATAACAGTAGGATAGTCGTTAAAAACTCGTTGATTAAATAGACAGTTGTAGTTTGTGTGTATATCAAATGTTATTTTTAATTGTGTTCATTAAATATGGAAAATAATATTTTAGATAAATAAATTTCAGATTTTTGTAAATATGATTCAATGCTGCGCTTAATATTCATTTATCTTACGAAAGAAAATATTATATTCGTGATAATTTAGTGGAATAGAAACGATGAAAAAATCCTCTAAAAATCGTAAACTATGGTACTTCCATCGACACGATCAGCGCAATGAAACAAGACTGAATAAAAGCCTAAAGTCAAAATAATGCATGGAAGGCTAACTTACGTTGAACGTCTAAGTTAAAGACGGTTCAACGTAAGTAAGAATACTTATTCTAGAATGGTTGGGGCGTTAAACCGGTAGGGTGGTACAAAAGGTCGTATACTTTTCTCTCGGTGTTTTTTTAAACGCATTAATTGCTTATAGACAATATAATAACGATTTATATTCGTAACATAGACAATAGGTTGTTTGCCTATGTGCTTCCTTGTGATAATTTCAACATTATTAAACCATATATCAGGGTTGTAGCCTTTTTCCTTTGCATAACGGCGCATTTTTCTTATATTGCCAGGACCAGCATTATAAGAGGCGAGTGTCATATATATTTTATTATCAAAAGTTAGGCGGTTATCATTTAAGTAATTATTTTGGATATAGCGCATATATTTTATACCCGCATGAACATTATTACTGGAGATATAAATGTTAGGAATATTTATATATCGATCTCTTGCCGTACTTGGTAGAACTTGCATGATGCCAACGGCACCTTTATTTGAAACTTTATGTTGATTAAGCCCTGATTCTTGGAAGCCCTGAGCCATCATCATTAAGTAATCGAAATCATATTCCGTTGAATATTTAAAAAACAGATCAGAAAGTTTCTCCATTTTATCAATATTATTATGACTCAATAGGTTTGTTATCCAACCTTGATTATCTAAATACTTGTTATAAACAACATTCCCTAATAACGTCCCTGACTTTATTTGTTCAATATACCTATTAACCAATTTCATTAATTTAGGATTATCTTTTCTCATCGCCCATGCTATTTCACCGTTTTTTCTTAAAACGAAAGCAGAATTCATACGTAATTTAGGTAAGATTTTGTTCCATATTTTCATCTTATGATCATCTAAAACGGTCATATTCATCAATCCGAGATTAACCATTTCCAGCAACTCATAATCTTGCAGTGTTTCTTCTATAAAGTGGATCTTCATTGGCGCAAGGCGTTGGAGTAATAGACGATTATTGACTTCAAGCAGGCTCTGATAGTAACTCGAACTTTTTCTTACCCAGATTTCTTGATCGCTGAGTTGTTCTATTTTGGTAATTTCAGGTGAATCAATATTATTAATAATAACTTCTGAAATATTGCTAAGTACAGGCTCGCTAAACGCGACTTGCTTTTTGCGTTGCTCTGTAATGGTTAAATTGGCAACGGCAAGATCACCATGTCCAGCAATTAAGAATTTGATGAGTTGATCTCGATGTACAGGGATCACTTGAATATTAAGCTTTGGATAAGTTTTATGAATATCTAATTCAAAGTGATGAAGTAATTCAGCGATGATGCCTTTAGGCAGACCATCTTCAATATAATAAAAACCTAAATCAGCGGAGACTAATACTCTCAACACACGTTTTTTTTCAAGGACACTAAGATCGCCCGTGTAAGTTGGGCCTGTAAGCGGCGACAGTGCTAAGCCTAAAGTAGTGCTGGAAGTAAAGAGTAAAGCCAGATATACCCATAAAGGTAATAACAGCCTTTTTAGTCGGACATTCATAGGAAACTAAAGCCTTTTGATTTAGCTTGATCCTGTATGGTTAAAATAATCGCATTACCCAAGTCATCTTTCGGCTTTGTATTCTCATTTTTTGATTGTTTAATGAAGGTTTTTCTTTTTTGCTCTAACGACGAAATTTGTTGTTGCAGTTGTACTCTTTGCGCAATTTGTTGTTTAAGCTTTTCGGTGATTTGTTGATCATTTAATCCATGGTAATGCTGTTGATCTTTTTTGGCGTACGTTACACCTTGCTCTAAATTTTCTTGAGCGAGCGAAATCAAATCCCAATCTTGAGTTTTATACTGTTTTCCTGCTTTGGCAATACTGCGCTCTGTGCTACTGGATTTAGAAAGGTTTGATGCATTGTTATCTTGAGCAATTTGCTGGCTTTTCTTAGTTGCCCCTTTTGCACCATAACCGATGTAAGTGTCGTTAAGCTTTCGACCTAGTAGGATAATATCGTCGTCGTAAGGGGTCTCAATATGAGGCGCTTTTTTCTTATGATCAATATTTAAATAATGACCATGTCCCAACAGTGCAGCAGATGCCCACTGTAATTTGCGGCCTTTTAAATGGGGGCCGCAATATAAGGTGTTGACGATGATATCTTTACTTGCTGCCAATGGAATAGCATGGCTAATCGGAATATCTCCTTGTTGAAACTCTTCATTACCCGCAATGATGATCAAACGGAGATCGTCTTGATGTTCGCTCCACTGTAATCGGTTTGCTGCTTCTTGAATCACTTGTGGCGCATATTCTTTACTCCCTCCAATTTTTATTGCAAATAGTGCTTCTGAAAATTGGTCAAGATCGGACGTGAGTGGGGAGAGTAGACGTAAATAACCATCATATTTTGATTGATGTTCAACACCATATTCAAACAATGCAACTTGTAATGTAACAGGGTGATCATGTTTATTGGCTGTTGAAATAGCATTGATAATTGACCAAATCTGCTCTCTTGCCTGATTGATTAACCCTCCCATAGAGCCACTAGCATCAAGTAAGATTGCGACTTGAATTGTGGGGCCTGTACGAGTAAAAGGTATTGGCGTGTTTTTATTTTTTGTTTGTTCAGGTTGTAAAACGTCAGGCAATACGAGTGCTGGCGGCTTTTTATCACTGCTACTATAAGTGGGAATAGAGACCACCAAAAGAAAACTGAGCATTAATAGTCGTATCAGCATAATATCTCGCATATCAATATATTAAGTGCTAAATGTCAGCGTACACTAAAAACTAATTCTCTAAGTATGGCTGGTAAGTGCTATTTGTGCTGTGTTTGAGGCAATATTTGTGGTTTCCAATAACAAGCTAACGGTAATAAAAGCACGCTAAGTAATCACGCATTTTAAATTTAATAGGTTAGTGTCAGTGGCGGATATATTTAAAAAAAACATCTATCTGATGGTAGTGTTACTCGGTTTATCAGGTTGTAGTTCAGCGTCTACGTATTCAGTACGTAAGCCTTTAGAGGTTGATGTGTTGGCAAATTTGCCTGAAGTTTTAAATGAATCATCAGGTCTGGCGATTATTAATGGGCATGTATGGTCACATAATGACAGCGGCAGCCGAAATCAGATTTATCAACTATCTTCTAATTTTCAAACAGTCACAAAAACGGTAACGGTCAAACGCAGTAAAAATTACGATTGGGAAGATTTAGCGCAAAGTAAAGACTATTTATACATTGGTGACACAGGGAATAACTCAACACGCCGTGATGGCGGTGTGATTTATAAAGTACCACTCGCTTCACTTAAAAAAGGCTCGTCAGTCACGCCTATCACGACTATTCGTTACCGTTTTAAAGACTTTAAACCCGGTAAAACGTATCAACATAATTTTGATAGTGAAGCGATAACGGTTGTGGGGGATCAATTATGGCTATTTAGTAAAAATTGGCAAAATGAGCATACCAACTTATATCGACTCAGTACGACTCAATCTAACCAGACGGTTTCACCGGTTGGGGATTATTTAACAGAAGGACTCATTACCAGTGCTGATTATAACGCTAAGACCTCAACACTTGCGTTATTAGGCTATCGTAAAGACATCTTTTTAGGTTATTCCTTTATTTGGTTAGTCAAAGTGAATAACAATCAATTGGATTGGTCAACAGCCAAATATAAGCGTTTAAGAATTTATTCACAGTGGGAAGCTGTGCATTGGTATAAAGATAATAAACTCTTAATCACTAGTGAGAAGAACCCATTAACTAAAGCGATGATAGCAACGGTAGATGTGTCATCTTTGATCAATGCAAGTGAATAACCCTGCAACATCTGCTAGTATCTGCCAAAACTTAGCTGTAATCCCCATGAAGGGGCAGCCTACTAAACTGGAAAAACTGTGACTAATAACGATATTTTACGCCGTGTACGCTACATCTTTGATTTAAATGATAGCCAACTAATTGAAATATTTGCACAAGCAGATGCAACTGTAACTCGTGAGCAAGTATGTAACTGGTTAAAGCCAGAAGACAATGACGATTACAAAAGCTGTTCAGATGAAGAATTTGCAACGTTTCTTAACGGCTTTATCAATCAAAAGCGTGGCAAGAAAGAAGGTCCACAACCAGTACCAGAGCAAAAGCTAACGAATAATATTATTTTCCGTAAGCTGCAAATTGCCTTAAACCTAAAAGCAGATGATGTATTAGATTTGTTTAAGCTGGTGGATTTCCGTTTAAGTAAGCATGAATTAAGTGCGTTTTTCCGTAAGCTAGATCATAAACACTACCGTGAGTGTAAAGATCAGGTGCTACGTAACTTTTTACAAGCATTACAGATCAACCTTCGTGGTGATGAATCTGCGACGGTAGAAGCCGAATAATTGTATTGTCGTTGTAGACAGACACAACACATGAAATAGAAAGTGATAAAAAGCAGCGTTGGCTGCTTTTTTTACATCTGTAATATCAGGTTGCATGTGATTTTTAATAGAAAGAGTAAAATTAATAGAAATTAAAATAATGGAAAACGGCTAATGGCGCATTCACATGAACACCATGTTTCAAATTACAACTCCGCCTTTGCAATAGGGATTGTACTTAACCTTCTTTATGTCATTGTAGAAGCGACTTATGGTTTTATTACTGATTCTCTAGCATTACTCGCAGATGCAGGGCATAACCTTAGCGATGTTGTTACTTTGGTATTGGCATGGGGAGCTTTTGCATTAGCAAAAAAAGCGGCAACCGAGCAGCGAACCTATGGGTTCCGTAAAGTGACAATATTAGCTTCATTAGCTAGTGCGCTATTATTGTTGTTTGCGCTTGGAGCAATTTCATGGGAAGCGGTGCAACGATTTTCTGAGCCCCGCCCTGTGGCTGGTAGTACAGTCATGGTGGTCGCTTTTATTGGTGTGATCATCAATGCTGCGACAGCGATGTTATTTGCCAAAGGACAAAAGCATGATTTAAATATGAAAGGGGCCTTCCTTCATATGGCGGGTGATGCCGCTGTCTCTCTTGGTGTGATTATTACCGCTTTGATTATAAATATTACTGGGTGGGATTGGTTAGATCCTGCGATGAGCTTAGCGATTGTCGTGGTAATTTTAATAGGTACGTGGAGCTTACTAAAAGACTCAATCAATTATTCATTAGATGCGGTGCCGAACAACGTTGATATATCAGCATTAAAAACCTATTTAGCAGAGTTGCCGCATGTTAATACTTTTCATGATTTACATGTTTGGCCGATGAGTACTACTGAAAATGCCATGACAGTTCACCTTGTTGTTGATGAGTATGCTGAGGGGCAAGGTTTACCTGATGAAATTAAACATTATGTTCATGATCACTTTGAAATTGAACATGTGACAGTACAAATTGAGGCATCATCTTACGCATGTGATAGTAAGCATCAACATTGCGGTATACAACAGTAGTTTATTAGATTAGAGATAAAAGTGTACTTTAGTTAAAGCATTTTAGATTGCTTTACTTTTTTATGTACACTTTTCATAGTTAGCCTGTGCCCAATAAATTCTAGCACTACGATCTCTTACAATTTTATAGCATTGTTCATCGATTTCTTTGTAAATAAATTGAATGTTAGGACTTGAAATAAGTAGGCCATCTGTACCGTATTTATTGTGAAAATCAAGTGAGTAATCGTTGTGATGCAAAGAAGGTAAGGCATATACAGCAGATGAAAGAAATAAGCTGATAAAGAAAAATCGTATCATAATTAATCCTTGTATTTATTTTTATAATAAAGAGACCTTTATAAGCTATAGCATATATATTCAATTACTGTTTTTATTTAGAAAAAGAGAGTAGTAATAAAGGCTAATTTAATTTATCTAACGTGTTAACGGCTTTACTAGTCTTTCATTTACAGACTATGGCATATTACATTCGATTTCGATCTTATTATTAGCGTGGAATTGTTTACTCTTTAATCAACCCCAGAATCTACTATTTGCATAAAATAAAAATAATGTAAAATGTCGTAATTAACCATACTAGGAATATTGATTTTGCCTTACTTAAACTTACGATCAGTAACAAGACTAAAAATGGTACCTCTTATTGTATCAATGATAGTTTTAGTGCTGACTGTGATTTTAGTTAGTGTAATCAATGATATACAAAATCATAATCAGCAGGCAGTATTAGAGTCAGCGGCTTCTCGTCAAGCTGATTTGCTGCGAGATCAAGTAAATAGCGATATTGATTTTATTGGATCGGCTGCTAACTTCTTTCAATCAAGTTCGCCTTCAAATTGGAGTAATTTTGACCGCTTTGCCAAAGAGGTTGTTGGAAGTTCAAAAAGTTTAATGAGCCTTCAATGGCTTCAAAAAGTGACGCCTGAAAATATAGATGATTTTATAAAATCGGAACGTCATACTAGTTCAAATTTTAATATTTATACAATAACTAAAAATAAAAAGTTTAAATTTAATGGTAACTTTTCTGGTATGTCTGATATTTATGTTGTTACTGATATTTATCCAAGAACTAAATATAATTTAGAAATACTTGGATATTATTCTATCAGTCATCGCACGCAGCATTTTTTCGATAATATAAGAACAACAAAGCAGCCTAATGTATCAGACAGCGTTTCTATTCTTTCTGATACGCTAGCATCAATTAAAAATGGCGAACTAAATAAAAACTCTGTTACATCTGATACACATAATAAAAAAGATAAGCGAGGATTGCTGATTGATTATCCTGTTTTTAATCTTGATAACAATGAGATGATAGGTGTTGTTGTTGGTGTGGTTGATCTAACTGTTTATATGAACTCAGTTATTCAACACTCGCTCAATGGTATCCATAGTAAAATTAGAATTATTGATACAGGTATCGGTTCTAGAGACTTTCCAATTATGTACAAGAGCAAAGGTTGGGATTTAACAAAGGGAACGATACTGACGAGAAAAGTAACGTTGCCAAATAGAGTATGGCTCGTTGAATTTAAGCAGGCTAACGAGAAAAAAGAACAAGATTTATGGGTGTTAATCGGTATTGCTTGCGCTGGTGTTATTATTTCTGTTCTAGTTTATTTTATCGTTGCTTTTCAACGAGGTGAAAAAGAAAGAATTGAGGCTCAATTAAAGCTAAAAACGAAAGAGTTACAATTTCTTGTTAATAGAGATGTATTAACTAAATTAAGAAACCGACGCTCATTTAATCAGTATATCGATAAAATGTTTAGTCGAGAAACAACATTTACACTGATAAGTATTGATATTGACAAATTTAAGTCAATTAATGATAACTATGGACATGTTTTTGGGGATCAAGCTTTAATTCATGTTGCAACGATCGTCCATGGTTTATTAGCAAAAGAAGATAAATTGTTCCGTCTTGGGGGTGATGAGTTTTCTATTATTACTCAGCAAATAAATGTGCCTGAAGTTGAACAGATGTTGTTTAAAATTTGTCATGCGGTTAATAACACAATTCTTCGATATAAAGGTGATGAAATTTATTGTTCTTTAAGCATCGGTGCAGCTATTTCTCACGATGATGATGACGTTGAAACATTAATGACGCGAACAGATAATGCATTATATGAAAGTAAGAAAAAAGGCCGAAATTGTTTCTTTATATCGCTCTAATTTTTCATTCTGATAGTTATAATCTGATTTATAGAATTAAATTTTCTTAAATTAAGCTAACGTTTATTCACCACAGTGATTTTTCTTGCTAACCTGTGCTTATTGTAAGTCGTCCATCTTGTTTGGGCACTATGTTACTGAGAAGGTTACCTCGTTGGATCATTTTGTTTGGAATGTCGACCCCGTTATGGTGTCAATCTTCGGTTTGAAGATTCATTGGTATGGTGTGTTATTTGCGTTAGCAATTACCGCTGGTTTCCAAGTTATGAAGTCAGTGTATGAACGTGAAGATAAGCCAGTAGAAAGTCTAGATTCATTATTAATGTACGCCGTCGTTGGTATTATTGTCGGCGCGCGTTTATTTCATGTCGTGTTTTACGATCCAGACTACTACTGGGCGAACCCAGGTCAGATTATTGCGGTATGGAACGGCGGGTTAGCGAGTCACGGTGGTGGTTTGGGTGTAATTCTAGCCGTCTACTTCTATACTAAGCGCTACAAAATTAACTTTATGTGGTTACTTGATCGTTTAGCCATCGCAACAGCATTGTTCGGCTTCTTTGTTCGTACGGGTAATTTCTTTAATTCAGAGATTCTAGGTACACCGAGTAATCTTCCATGGGCAGTTATTTTTGAGCGTGTTGATATGATCCCGCGTCACCCTGTCATGTTGTACGAAGGGTTCTCTTATTTAGCCATCTTTGTTTTATTGTTTGCGCTCTACCGTAAAACAGATATTGGAAAGTATAAGGGGCTACTACTAGGCTGGTTCTTAGTATTAGTCATGACAGTACGTTTCTTATTAGAATTTATTAAAGTCCATCAGGCTGACTATTCTACAGATATGGTGCTTAATACAGGTCAACTGTTAAGTATTCCATTTATTATTGCTGGTATTATCTTGGTGATTCGAGGTCAAAAAGCGCGTCGATTAGCGCGAGAATCACAAGGTTAAAAATTATAGTTTGTATAGATACTAAAAAGCCGATCTCATGATCGGCTTTTTTTTGCTGGTAATTGATAATGCAACACTAAAGTAATTAGTGGAACGGATACCAAAATAAGCTGGTGGATTCAACGCGGTGGAAAATACCAAAACCAAGTATTGCTACAATAATGACTAAAGCAATGAAATCATTTTTAGTCATTGGTTTTAAACTGTACCAAGTACGCTTTTTATTGCGACCAAAACCCCGTAAAGTCATTGCATTGGAAATGACATCTGCACGATCTAGGCTTGAAAAAATTAATGGGCCAAGAATCTTTGCTACATTACGGATACGTGTCATCACGGGTGCATTTTTTGAAATATCCACACCACGTGCTTGTTGAGCATGCATAATGTTGGTGAAGTCTTTCATCACTTCTGGTAGATAACGTAAAGTTAAGCTCACAGCATAAGCAACACGATAAGGTACACCTAGTTTATTTAAACTAGCGGAAAACTCTGTTGGATGAGTGGTGAACACAAACACCAATGCGATCGGGAACATGCTGAAATATTTTAGTGTCACTGTTAACAAGTAAAACAATGTTTCAAGCGTAATATCGTAATGACCAAAGAGATGGATCAGAACGGTTTTGCTGTGCATATAATCGGTGCCTTGCTGCGGCGCAATCAAGAACATAAATAATGCGTTCATCAGTAAAACGACAGCTGTACCCATGAGTAACGGTTTATAAACCTTAAAAGGTATTTTGGTTTCTTTAAGTAAGAACAGACCTAAAATAATCAATCCACAAATAACACGTAGATCGAACGTCAATAATACCATGGTAACCCAAGCCATAAAGAGAATGAGTTTAGTAATACCGTTTAGCGAGTGTAGCCATGAATGGGTATTAATATAACTAATACCAAATTTGAATTTATTGGTTTTCATGATTATTTCGTTTTTGCTTCGTGCTCAATAAAACAACGGATGAAGTTGTCGATACGTGTAATGCCCATAGCCTCAGCTAAAGTGTAAAGGCTTGTCACTGTTAAGTTAGCTTTATCAAGTAGGGTTGGCAGGCTAAATATACGGTAGACACTGTCATCTGCTAGCAATTGGCTGTCAGCAATAACAATGGCGCGCTGTGTGTATTCCAGTACTAAATGCATATCATGCGAGATAATAATGATGGTAATACCAAGCTTTTCATT
Source organism: Photobacterium angustum (assembly GCF_002954615.1). Taxonomy (NCBI): domain Bacteria; kingdom Pseudomonadati; phylum Pseudomonadota; class Gammaproteobacteria; order Vibrionales; family Vibrionaceae; genus Photobacterium; species Photobacterium angustum. The sequence continues at coordinate 941,273 of NZ_MSCJ01000001.1, forward strand.
TAGCTCTTTAATGAATGCCATCATTGCGGTGTAGTGGTGGTAGTCTTGTCCTGCTGTTGGCTCGTCAAGGATTAACAGTTCAGGCTCTAACACAAGCATAGTCGCAATAGTTACACGTTTCTTTTGGCCAAAACTCAGTGCATCAATCGGCCATTCACGGTAACGACCTAAGCCACAGAGCTCAAGCATGTGATTAACTTTTTCTTTTACTATATTTTCGTCAACACCACGGTTACGAAGCCCAGATGCGACTTCATCGAAAATCATGTGATGTGAAATCATATGATTGGGGTTTTGTAATACAACACCAATTTTATGGCTGCGTTCAAAGATAGAACAATTGGCGAGATTATCACCATTTAACGAAATAGTACCGCTATCTTGCTCTAATACACCCATGATTAAACGGGTGATAGTTGACTTGCCCGAACCATTTTTTCCCATAATAGAGACAAATTCGCCTTTATGGACATCAAAGCTAACATCATTAAGGGTGTTTTTTACGCCATCATAGGAGTAAGACAAGTTTTTCACGCTCAATAATACTTCGCTAAGCTCAGGCTTTTGTACTGGCGCAACCTGATGAAACCATTGCTCTAGTTGTGGCTTAAATTTATCTAGCGAAAGGGTAGAGAAATAAGCGGGGTGATCCTCTTTTGAAAGTGTACAACCCGCCGCTTTAATAGCAGAAATATACAAAGGTTCACGAATACCGTGCTGCTCAAGCACCGTACTTGCTAATAATTCGTCAGGCGTCATATCTGCGACAATTTCACCACGATTCATCATAATGATGCGATCAACAGGACGATGGAGAACATCTTCTAAACGGTGTTCAATGATAATTACTGTTTTGCCTGTATCTTTATGCAGGTTATCAATGATTTCTATTGCTGCTTTGCCTGTTTTAGGGTCAAGACTTGCTAAAGGTTCATCAAATAAGAGGATATCAACATCATCAACCATAACGCCAGCAAGTGACACTCGCTGTTTTTGACCACCACTTAAATCAAATGGTGAGTGATCAATGATTGCGTTCAAATCAATCATGTCAGCCGTTGCTTGAACAATCTCGTGCATCTCTTTTTGTGGGATCATTTGATTTTCAAGCGCAAAAGCGATGTCTTCGCCGACACTTAATCCAACAAACTGACCATCAGTATCTTGTAATACTGTACCAACCATACTTGTACAGTGGTCAAGGCCCATTTTTTGAGTATCTTGCTGATTAATGGTGAGTGTTCCTGAGCAATCACCTTTAATTGCATGTGGAATGAGACCATTAAGACATTGTCCCAATGTTGATTTACCACTACCACTAGGACCAACAATCACGACTTTCTCACCAGTATTAATGGTGAGGTTGATATTTTTTAGTGTTGGCTTTTCAAGCGCCCAATATTTAAAGGAGAAATCAGTAAATTGAATAGCCATGCTTAATATGCCTCTTTGAGGTTGTAGCTTTGCTGTTTACGTTTAGCAACAGATGTCAAAATAAAGTGTCCGACAACGGCAATTAACGTTGTGTTACCTGCCGCAATAATGACAAGTTGCGCTAAGACTTTGGCAAAAGGTTCGGCATAGAGAATAGAGTCTAAAAAGGCAGAGCAGCCATAACCAATCACATTGCCTAAGAATGCGAGTACTACAAATAGAGTGAAATCAAGTTTAGAAAAAAGGCCTTTTTCCAAGCGTTCGCGGGTGAGTTTAGGATATAAGCCAATGATCATACCAACGATTCCAGAGCCTAAAACCCAAGTGAACCATACTCCCCATCCGGCAAACAGATCTGTTACCCAGTGGCCGATAAAACCAACAAGAAAGCCAACTAATGGGCCAAATAGAACAGCGAATAGTGCCAGTACAGCCATTGCTGGCTTTAAAGTTGTGTTTGCAAAAACAGGAATACCAAACATAGGTAACCCCCCAATGCCGTAAAGTGCAGCACCGATAGCAATCAGAACAACCGTTTTGGCTGAAAGACTCATAACTAAACCTTGTAAACTCTTGATAATTATTCAACGTATATTGAACAACACATATAAAAACTGGATTCGCGTATGCTTTATGGTTAAGTAAATGTCACCGGTTCAGCAGCCATGCCAAAGTTGGTGATAATCAATAGCAAGTTATGCTAAATGTTGTCACTCAACGCGAATAATCCATTATAAAACAAGAGCGGTGTCGGCCTAATTTCTGAGTTCGAGATATCGAAAAAAGAGTAGAACCAAAAGCGGCGCACATAATACTCTATTAAGTAAGCGATGGGAATGCTTTACATCTAGACGTCTAAAGAATGAGCGACTTTATTTAAATAAATATTCAAAACTAAAATTTAGTCTGTATTTGCTGTTATTTCATTCAATTATTCAATACGTTATAGAGTCAATAAAACGTGTTTTTTTACAATGTGTTCGTAGTTTTTGTTGGGTTAGGAATGCTGTTGTAAAAATTTGAGTATTAGGGCTTAAGAGGTTGGAGTGTCTTTGTTACTGGTATTTTTTTGCGCTTATTTTTCTATTTAAGTAAAAAAAATCACATAATCAATTACACTCAATATAGTGGGTACAGTAAAAAGCATTACAAATCTAGCGTTAGATCTGAATTTTATAAATCATAATTGATGTAACAAATTGTTATTTGATTGATAATTATAACTAATTGGAAATATTATATTTTTCGCTTTATTTTTTTTCCCAAATAGGAAATAATCAATGTGCACTCTTTATTTTGAAGCGTGTAATAAAGAATAATAGAACAACGTATTGTCAAGCTTTAACTTGATACTAAACTTTGCGCTGATACACAGAATCAGCATTTGGTGAAGTGTTAAGTTAAGGTAGAATTATGTAGTATTAGTAGTAGCTATCCTGCCATTCTGGCTGGGTGCAGAGCCAAATCATTGGAGATACAGCTTGATTAATGTATTCCTTGTAGATGATCACGAACTGGTTCGCACAGGGATTCGACGTCTTCTTGAAGATGTCCGTGGTATTAAAGTGGTAGGGGAAGCCATCAGTGGTGAGGAAGCCGTAAAATGGTGTCGTAGCAATCATGCCGACATTATTCTTATGGATATGAATATGCCTGGTATTGGTGGACTTGAAGCGACCCGTAAGATTTTACGATTCAATCCCGATGTAAAAATTATTGTTTTAACAATTCATACCGAAAACCCATTTCCGACAAAAGTAATGCAAGCAGGTGCTGCCGGTTACTTAACGAAGGGAGCGGGACCTGATGAAATGGTTAACGCAATAAGAATGGTAAACAGTGGCCAGCGTTATATTTCACCTGAAATTGCGCAGCAGATGGCGTTAAGCCAATTTGCTTCAAATTCTGAGAATCCTTTTAAAGAGCTTTCTGAGCGCGAACTTCAGATAATGATGATGATCACGAAAGGGCAAAAAGTAACAGATATTTCGGAGCAATTAAATTTGAGTCCGAAAACCGTTAATAGTTATCGCTATCGTTTGTTTAACAAACTGGATATTAGTGGTGATGTTGAATTAACGCATCTTGCCATTCGACATGGAATGCTTGATACAGAGACGTTATAGTGTCAGATGTTCCAAAAGAAAAAAGTTTTGATCCTCAAGCTTTTCTGAAAACAGTAACACACCAGCCAGGCGTCTATCGTATGTATGACGCTACTGGTGTGGTTATTTACGTCGGTAAAGCAAAAGATTTAAAAAAACGCCTTTCTAGTTATTTTCGAACTAATGTTGCGGGTGAAAAAACACGTGCTTTGGTTAAAAATATCTGCAATGTGGATGTGACAGTAACCCATACTGAAACAGAAGCACTTATCCTTGAACATAACTATATCAAGCAGTATTTACCTAAATATAATGTATTACTGCGTGATGATAAGTCTTATCCTTATATTCTTCTAAGTGCCAGCAAGCATCCACGCTTGTCGATTCACCGCGGTGTTAAACGTCGCAAAGGTGAATACTTTGGCCCATATCCTGATGCTGGTGCAGTACGCGAAAGTTTGCATCTTATGCAGAAAATCTTTCCGGTGCGTCAGTGTGAAGATTCAGTATATGCTAACCGAAGTCGTCCATGTTTGATGTATCAAATTGGGCGCTGCTCTGGGCCTTGTGTCGAAGGGTTGATCAGCGACGATGACTATCAACAGCAAGTGCAATTGGTGCGATTATTTTTGCAGGGTAAAGATCGCCAAGTGATTAGCATTATGGTTGAGAAAATGGAGCAAGCTAGCCAAGCGTTAGAGTTTGAGCAAGCGGCACGATATCGCGACCAGATCCAAGCACTAAGACGTATCCAAGAACAGCAGTTTGTAAGCCAAGACAATGAAGATGATATTGATGTCATTGGTATTGCACACAGTAATGGGCTGGCATGCATTCATGGATTATATATTCGTCAAGGTAAGATCTTAGGTAGTCGCAGTTATTTTCCTAAAGTGCCCGTTGATGCAACGTTAACAGAAGTCCTTTCAGGGTTTGTTACTCAATACTATTTCAACCAAGTTGAAGGTCGAGTGATCCCGAGCGTCATTTTATTAAGTGAAACGCTGGGTGAAGAAGGTGAAACTATTGCTAAAGCGTTAACGGAAATGGCTGGGCGTACTATTAATTTTAAATATAATCCACGAGGCAGTCGTGCTCAGTATTTAAAATTGGCAAAGACGAATGCAGAAACCGCACTGACGAGCAAAATTAATCACCGTTTAACGATACAAGAGCGTTTCTTTGCTCTTCAACAAGCTTTAAACTTAAAGCCGATTTCACGTATGGAATGTTTTGATATTAGCCATACTATGGGTGAAAAAACGGTAGCCTCATGCGTTGTCTTCAATCAGGAAGGACCATTAAAGCAAGAGTATCGTCGTTATAATATAACGGGTATTACTGGCGGTGATGATTACGCAGCAATGGCACAAGTTTTGGAACGTCGCTACAGCAAAAATATGGAATTAGATAAAATTCCAGACATAATTTTCATAGATGGCGGTAGAGGTCAGTTATCAACAGCGTATGATGTAGTGAAGCCGTATATTGCTGATTGGCCAAAACGACCTTTGCTTGTCGGTGTGGCAAAAGGCACTACACGTAAGCCTGGTTTAGAAACACTGATATTTGTTACAGGTGAAGAGTTTTCTATGCCAAGTGATTCACCAGCGTTGCATCTGATCCAGCATATTCGTGATGAAAGTCATAACCATGCTATAAGTGGTCACCGCGCCCAACGTGCAAAAGTTCGTAAGCGTAGTAGCCTTGAAGATGTAGAAGGTATTGGGCCTAAACGACGCCAAGCGTTGCTCAAATATATGGGTGGTATGCAAGAGCTGAAGAAAGCAAGTAAAGAAGAAATTGCTAAAGTACCTGGTATTAGTCCTGCTTTAGCAGAAAAAATAGTCGATGCATTGCAACATAATTAGTTCGCTGCACTTTTTTGGTTTAATTTACTGATAAATTCGCACCTAAGCAGACTTTGGAGTAGGCTAGGGAAGTAGATTAAACTCTGATTTTGAACATAAGAATAATATTATGCGTTTATCAATACCTAACATCTTAAGTTTCGTCCGGCTCATGCTTATCCCATTTTTTGTTATTGCCTTTTATGTGCCGTACGAGTGGTCTGCTTTTGCAACAGCGTTAATTTTTTGGGTCGCGGGTGTCACCGATTGGTTCGATGGCTACCTTGCTCGTAAATTAAATCAAACAACTCGGTTTGGTGCTTTTATCGATCCTGTTGCTGATAAACTCATGGTAGCAACGGCCTTAGTACTTGTAGTTGAGCATTATCATTCAGTATGGGTTACGATCCCAGCTGTCACTATGATTGGTCGTGAAATTATTATTTCAGCACTACGTGAATGGATGGCAGAAATTGGTAAACGTGCAAGTGTTGCCGTTTCTTGGGTAGGGAAAGTGAAGACTGCCTCTCAGATGTTTGCTCTATTATTGTTGTTATGGCATCCGCATGAATACGTTGTATGGTTAGGTTATGTATCTTTGTATGTTGCAATGGTATTAACGTACTGGTCAATGGTGCAATATTTAAAAGCAGCCAAAGGTGATTTGCTTAACGCAGAAAATCACTAGCAAGTCCTATTTTTGGAAAAGGTCTGATTAATCAGGCCTTTTTTTATATTTCTAGTATTTGTTAAGACACCCTCTCTTAGTTATATTGAGTGAAAATCAAACGATTATGGATGAGGGATCTGCGCAATGGAATATGCTCAAGAATACTCAAAGAAATAAAAAGCGGTTCGGATCTTGACTGGAGTATTCGTTGGGAGCGTCATTTACTTTCTTCATACAATCTGGCTGATACCTATTATTAACGATGTTGTATCTCGTCCACATTGCTTTGAATGGTTGGGTTTTAATCTCGCTGATTATTTTTGGTATTTGGTGATGGTTGGTGTACCACTATTTGCTTTTACGATGAGTTGGATATTGATACCGCGAGGGATCGCAGGAATTCGTGAAAGGCGCTTTCCACCTAAAGCGGTAAAAGTCTATCGACCAACGAAAGTAAAAACAGGATTTTTGGCTTGGTTAATATCAGCTATGCACTTATTAATTCCCTTCGTACTTTTATTACTTGCTGTTTGGGGGTATCTACAAACTCCTCATTTTCCTACTTTTGATAAGCAAGCGTTAGATCCTAACCTGTGTATAAAAGATAGTATTCATTAATGTCCAACATGCAGTTATAACTCTTTCTTGTTGAAAGTATATAATCTGCATGTTGTCATCTTGGTTTAAACGCAAGTTAGCATTCATTGTCACGATATACATCATGTTCGTAATGATGTTCAATTTTCAGGTGGTGAACTTTTAGTTTTCTGAGCTACCATGAACATCTTTGTTATCAGCAGATTTTATTTATTAGTCGACTTAATCGCTATAAAAAACGTCTATGCCATTTACGAATTACAAAAGTGCTTAATACTTTTCATATGTTCGCAGCATCTCGACGTTTAATGTCTTTGTGGCCATCTTCTGACACACCGTTTTTCCAATAACTGCTAATGTAAATGAACTCTCTTTCAACGTTTTTTTCATTACGAAAATATTGTCGTAGTTCACGCATGGTATCGAATTCACAGGCTGACCAAACAGAAACCTTGCCATCTTTCCAAGGTAATGATGTGACAGTATCTGCTAGCGATTCAGAGGCTGTTATCCATATCACTTTAATATCTTCAGGCTTAGATAATTCCTGTATATCCTCTTTATCAATAACTTGAATAACGGCGTATCCCTTCGCATCTATTGGCAGCCTTTGTATTTTTGTCGTTAATGATGGTAGTGCAGTCATATCGGCAACCATAAAAAACCAATCTGCATCAGGATTGAGGTCTTTAATTTCCCCAGGGCCTAATAGACTAATTTTATCGCCTAATGATGCTTGCTTCGCCCATTTAGCCGCATAACTGTGATCGCCTTGAACTGTATTATGACGAACAAAATCGACTTCAATACTATTTTGTTCCGGAATATATTTTCTAATCGTATAGGTACGCATCACTGGTCGTTGCCCTTTCGGCACAAGACTAATATCAGTACTGCCATTTTCAGCAAAAAGTAATTTTATGTAGTTTCCTGCACTATTCTTAGAAAATGCAGATAAGCACTCTCCTTGTAAGGTGATTCGTTGCATATTGGTTGTGATAGTTTTGCTGTTTATTACTTTTACTTCGTTATTCATGTTTCACCAATTGAGAATGGTTTTTATTTATATTAACAAGGCTCTGTGCAATAAGATATTTTATTTACTATTTTTTACGTAGATGGATAACAGTAATTATTTGAACGAATATCTATATTTATTCCCTGTAAGTGACAGATATAATAAATAAAAACATTGTTCGATATCGGGTGGTTTATGTTTAAAAATAAAACAGTGCTAGTACTAGCTGGCGCACAAGGAATTGGTAAGGCATGTAGTAAGTTATTGGCCTCTCAAGGTGCCAATGTCTATGTTGCTGATTGGAATATTGATGAGGCAACAGCGACGGCTAATGAAATTACCAAAAATAACGGTAAAGCAACGGGGATGTTTTTTAATGCGTTCGATAATGATTCTTACGCGCCGTTGATTGATTCTATTCTTGAAAAAGAAGGAAAGATTGATGTGCTGGTTAACAACTTTGGCGGTGTAGATTTACGTAAAGATCGTGACTTAGCCCATACTGAAGTGGTTGATTGGGAAAAGAATATGCTTGCTAATATAAATAGCGTATTTATTCCATCAAAAGCAGTTATTCCAACGATGGTTAAACATGGTGGTGGTAGCATTGTAAACATCTCATCACTGTCTTCTTTAAGTGCTGAAATGTCGAGCATCTCTTACGGCACGGCTAAAAATGCCATTAACCATATGACACGTCAAATCGCGATTCAATACGCGAGTTTTGGTATTCGTTGTAATGCAGTACTACCAGGAATGATCGCGACAGATGCTGTGAAAAATAATTTAAACCAAGAGTTTATTGATAATTTCTTAGCAACGCAGCCAATTAAACGTATGGGGGAGCCTGAGGATATTGCTAATGCGGTGAGTTTCTTAGCAAGTGATCTGGCAGGTTTTATTACAGGTGTTTGTTTGCCGGTTACGGGTGGTATGAATATCGCACCAGCACGCTATTACTTTGATGCAGATAAAGTGAGCTTCTAAGTTTTACTTATTAGTTCATCACGTTAATTTTCTATAATGACCAAACGGCTCAATATGCAGCCGTTTTTTTATAACTATTCGTGTATAACTAGAAAAGGGTAGTGATCAACAAATTAAGGAGTGATGATGATCCCGATTGATTCTTCGATTGTAGCGGGCGTTGCGTTATCAGAAATTGATGGCGTGATGAAAATGCTACTCATGAAGCGCGTGAAAGGTGGATATTGGTGCCATGTTGGTGGGTCTATCGAAGGTAATGAAACGGGTTGGCAAGCCATTGTCCGTGAGTTTAAAGAAGAGACCAAAATTGAAGTGGTAGATCTTTATAACGCTCAGTATTTGCAGCAGTTTTTTGAAGCCAACGTTAATGTGCTACAAATTATTCCGGTTTTTGTGGTGATGTGCCCTCCAAATCAAGCCGTAACACTTAATCACGAACATACAGATTATCAATGGTGCACACTAGAAGAAGCAAAAGCACTAACGCCATTTCCCAATCAGCACCGTGTTTTTGATCATGTATGGGCCTATTTTGTTGATAAGCCGATTGAATCTCTTTTTAAAGTAGATATTAAGCAGAACATTCCAGATTATTGAGGAAATTGAAAATATGGGAAAAGTGATATTAAAAGGATTTATTGTCGTTCCTGAAGAAGAACTTAATCGTGTTAGCAAAGCACTTGAGAAGCACGTCGAATTAACGAAGCAAGAATCTGGTTGTTTAGTGTTTAATGTTTATCAACGTTCACATTCTCCTTGTTATTTTGATGTTTATGAAGAGTTTTCTAGTAATACTGCGTTCGAACATCACCAAAGGCGGGTCAAAGCATCTGAATGGGGGAGAGTCACTTCAAATGTTGAACGCCATTATGAGGTGTGGCAAACCGAGAACGAATAGAAAAGGATAATTCAATGGAGTTTTTGCTTCCCTATAAAATGACAATTTGGGTTATTGGCTCTTTGGGATTGTTGTTACTATTGCAATTAGTCGTATTAGATATTGCTATTCTTAGTCAAAAGCATATCCCCGGTTTTACTATTGAAGCTAACCATGAACACTTTTTATTTCGTGCTAATAGAGCATTAGCTAATAGCAATGAAAGCCTTGGGATCTTTATTGTATTCGTTCTGTTTGCATTATTTTCTCAGCCCATTGCTCACTGGATTAATGGCTTCGCTGTGGTTTATTTATTCGGACGAATAGGGCATATGTTGTGTTATTACTTTAATTTAAAAGTATTACGCAGTATCTTTTTCGCAGTGAGTTTACTGGGGCTTATTGGACTATTTGCTACAGCAGTTATGGCTTGGCTGTAAATTAAGTTATTTTGATTGTAAAAATGGTAGTCACAAATACATTATGAAAGGCACTAGTAATAAACTTTAGTGCCTTTTTATTTGATTGCGTTAGCTTACCTTACGGTTTACTTGATATTGATAAACTTTTGGATAGCTTTGTGTTTCTATCTCTTGTTTTGCTTTAAACCAATTTAAGCGATGAGTGAGGGTCGTAACACTGCCTATCACAATAAGAGCTGGGCTTTCTGCCTCTTTGGCTAATATCTCTAAGTGTGCCAAATCGCCAGTATGTACTTGTTGTTGTGAACTGGTACCACGTTCAATAATAGCAATAGGTGTTGCCAGCGACATGCCATACGCACTGAGTTTATGGCGAATAACATGGCTCTGGTTTAATCCCATATAAAAGACTAAGGTGTGGTTAGCGCGAGCCAGTGATGACCAGTCAATTTGATCTTTACCTTCTTTTAAATGTCCGGTAATAAATTGAACACTTTGTGCATGATCGCGATGGGTTAATGGAATACCAGAATAAGCCGCACAACCGGATGCTGCTGTAATACCAGGTACCACTTCAAAGGGAATATTAAACGGCAATAAGGCTTCTAGTTCTTCGCCACCTCGACCAAAAATAAACGGGTCACCGCCTTTAAGTCTAACCACTAATTTTCCGCTGAGTGCCTGCGTTACCAGAATTTGGTTTATGTCACCTTGTGGTACACAGTGATTACCCGCTTCTTTTCCTACAAAAAGGCGTTCGCAATGTTGAGGGAATAGTTCAACAATGTCGTTAGACACAAGACGATCATAGACAATGACATCAGCCTGTTGAATACAACGTAATGCTTTTACTGTTAACAAATCAGGGTCACCCGGTCCAGCACCAACAAGTATTACTTTACCGATAGTAGCAGAAGGTTTTTCTTCTAAGGTTAGCAGTGAAAACACAGTTTCATTTGTTGTCATTCTATTTGCTCCAGGCTGATTTTTATTTTATTTCGTCAATTAAGCTGTTTGTTTCTGTTGTTCAACTTGCTTTGCAGAGCCTAAATGTGGACGTTCGCTACGTGGTGTGATGAACCAGTAGCCTAAGCCCATAAATACAACACCTGAAATTGTGTTACCTAACGTTACCCAGAATAAGTTATGACCAATTCCAGCTAGGGTGAATGCTTCTTTGTGTTGACCAAACCATGAAAGAGCAAAGATGGTCATGTTAGCAATAGAGTGCTCATAACCTGATGCTATGAAGGCAAGTAAGCACCACCAAATAGCAATAAATTTAGCCGAGCCTTCAACACGTTGGCACATCCAAATTGCTAAACAAACGAGCCAGTTACATAAAATACCTTTAAATAAAAGCACCGATGCTGAAGCGTCTGTTTTTGCAAGTGCTACGTTATTTAATAAGCTATTTGTATCAGGTAATAGTTTTCCGCCACCTGCGTAGAAAAACAGTAATGCGACGCCAACCGAGCCCAGTAAGTTTCCCAGCCAAGTTTGTGGTAAAACGCGAACTGTATCAGCGATGGTGATTTGGCCTGTTTTAACACCAAAAGTTAAAAACATAGTGTGTCCGGTGAATAATTCAGAGCCTGCAATAATCACAAGGGTAAGAGCTATACCAAAGGTTGCTCCCATAACAAGTGGGCGAATAGAGGGATCAACCATATTGCCTAAAGTGAAAATAAGAATAATGCCAAGACCAACATAAGCACCAGCCATAGCTGAGCTTAACCAAAAACCAAATTTTTCTTTATTTGCAAATTCAACAATACGTGCGGCATTGGCTGAGCATTTTTTAATTGTGTCTGCGTACATAGTTTTGTCCCTGTATAAAATTAAACTTTTTGGAATAGATAACGTGGTGTTGTTCTATTACCTATGCCGAAAAGGGGGAAATAACATCACGCTACTTCCCATTTCTGTCGTTATAGCTGGACTAACACATTGCCGTCTTTGATTTTTACTTTGTAACTTTCAATGTTCATTGCTGAATTTTCTAAGCAACGACCATCACGCAGTGAAAACCGTTGTTTTTTTAATGGGCTAGCGACCCATAACTCATCTTGGTGTTGGCAAATAAGCCCACGAGATAACACATTGGATTTTGAAAACGGATCCATATTATTTATCGCAAAGACTTGTTCGCTATGATCGGGACGAAAGATGGCAACTTGCTTATCTTCAATAAGAGCGCACACGCCAGTACCAGGAATTAAATCGTCTAATTGACATGCAGTGTTCCAAGAACTCATACATTCTCCTCCAATGAAATGGTGTAAGTGTTGGCTTTTTCTTCGTTAGACGCGGGACGATGTTGGTCACGGCTGGGTACAAATACGACGTTATCATCACGCTTATCACTGTTAATAAAGTGACTAAAGCGTTTTAGTTGCTGTTCATTATCTAACGTATTTGACCATTCACAGTGGTAAGAGCTAATCAGCTTTTCAATATCAGCTTCAAGTTGATCGTTTATACCCAGTTTGTTGTTAATGATCACTTCACGGAGGTACTCAACACCACCATCAAGGTTTTCTAACCATGTTGAAGTACGTTGCAGTTTGTCTGCTGTACGGACATAGAACATTAAATAGCGATCAACGTATTTGATTAAGGTGTCGTGGTCGAGATCGGCTGCCAGCAAATCACCATGGCGTGGTTTCATGCCACCGTTACCACCAACATACATATTCCAACCTGCATCTGTTGCAATAAGACCTAAGTCTTTGCCCTGTGCTTCTGCACATTCACGAGTACAACCTGATACACCAAACTTCATTTTGTGAGGGGTACGAATACCTTTGTAGCGGTTTTCTAATTCAACACCTAAACCGACACTGTCTTGCACACCAAAACGGCACCATGTGCTTCCGACACAGGTTTTGGCCATACGTAGCGCTTTGGCATAGGCTTGGCCTGTTTCAAATCCAGCTTCAATTAAACGTTGCCAAATGGCTGGTAAATCATCTTTTTGTGCGCCAAATAAACCGATACGTTGTGCACCTGTGATTTTGGTATATAAATTATAATCATTAGCGACTTGTGCAACGGCGAGTAATCCAGCAGGTGTTACTTCACCACCTGTCATACGAGGGATCACTGAATAAGTGCCATCTTTTTGCATGTTGCCAAGGAAAATGTCGTTGGTATCTTGCAGTGGGGTATTTTGAGGCGTTAGTACATAATCGTTCCAACAAGAAGCCAAAATAGAGCCAACGGTTGGCTTACAGGTTTCACAGCCGTAACCTTTACCGTATTTCGATAGAAGTTCATCAAACGACTTGATCTCTTCAATACGGATCAAGTGGAATAACTCTTGGCGAGAATAAGCGAAGTGTTCACATAGGTGATTATTCACTTCAATACCGGCTTTCGCTAATTCGCTGTTCAGTACTTGCGTGATGAGAGGTAAACAACCGCCACAGCCTGTACCCGCTTTGGTAACGGCTTTGATTTCACCTAATGTCGTGTGTCCTTCAGCAACAGCTGCTGCAATCTTGCCTTTCGTTACATCAAAACAGGAACACATCACTGCGCTTTCTGGTAGGGATTCCACGCCCATGGCAGGTTTTTCTGCACCCGCATGAGCAGGTAAGATTAAACTGTCAGGATTTTCTGGTAGCTCAATATTGTTTAGCGATAATTGTAAAAGGTTACCGTAATCTGATGTATCGCCAACAAGTACTGCACCAAGAAGGTATTTACCATCTTCAGAAACAATAATGCGCTTATATACTTCTTCTTGTTCGTTTAAATAGACGTAGCTTTTACAGTTTTCAGTACGACCATTAGCATCACCAATACTGCCAACTTTTACACCGAGCAGCTTCAACTTGGCACTCATATCAGCACCTTCAAACTGTAGTTCTTCACCTAATAAGTGACCAACCGCAATTTGTGCCATTTTGTAACCTGGCGCCACTAAGCCAAAGAACATGTTATTCCAAGAGGCACATTCACCAATGGCGTAAACATCAGCATCTGATGTTTGGCAGGCGTTGTTAATTGCAATACCGCCGCGCTGCCCTGTTGTTAATCCACATTGTATAGCTAATTTATCTTGCGGACGGATACCGGTAGAGAACACGATGAAATCAACTTCAAGAGAAGTACCATCTGCAAACTGCAGAGTATTACGTGCATTTTCACCGGAAGGGATGATCTCTTGGGTATTTTTACCTGTGTGAACATTTACGCCGAGTTGTTCTATTTTGTTTCGTAGCTGCTGACCACCTTGAGGATCAAGTTGCTCAGCCATAAGGACATTAGCAAACTCAATAACATGAGTTTCAACACCCAGTGCTTTTAGTGCGCCAGCCGCTTCTAAGCCAAGTAGTCCGCCACCGATGACAACGCCACTTTTACTGCGTTTAGCGGTTAATTCAATTGCTTTAAGATCTTCGATCGTGCGGTAAACAAAACAGTCTTTGTTTTCGCTACCTTTAATGGGTGGAACCCAAGGGTAAGATCCGGTTGCCATGATGAGTTTATCGTAGCGAATTTCACGACCTGTATTAGAGAGAATAAGCTTTTGTTCACGATTAATGTTAATGGCGCGTTCGCCGAGCAAAACATTAATTCCATGTTTTTCGTAAAGTCCTTGCTTAACAAGAGAGAGCTCATCAGCCGTATGGTGAGAAAAATAAGAAGATAAATGTACTCTATCGTAAGCAATACGAGGCTCTTCACAAAACACAGTTACTTCGTAGTTTTTGATATCCGATCTATCTATTAATTCTTCGATGTAACGGTGGCCGACCATACCGTTGCCGATAATTGCCAATTTAATTTTGCTCATAACACTTACTTCACCATGCCTTAAATTGGTTGTAGTGTATTAAGACAAAATGTGAAGAAATATGATTTAAATCAAGTGGTATTCTAAATACCACTTTAGTGGTACTCAAACAAAATCAATGCATTAGATTTGCAGTTCTATAACACGGCCTCCTCACTTCTTTTCGTTAGTATGCTGTAAATGATTTTACCTTATTGAATTATAATGATATTTATATTTATTGGGCTTTTTAACTTGTAATGTTAAAGGTTGTTTTAGCTCTAGTAACAGTCGAATTATGGCTAAATTTTCGCGCGTGGTAATTTGTAAAAGTTTGTATCTTTTTATTTTTCAATGTTGTTTTTTATTAATAGGTTGTGGTATTTTTGCTCGGTCTTAGATTGAGTAAGATAATAACGTAGTTCACTTAGCAATTACGCAGTAGGTATTTGTGCTTATCAGCATAAATAGAAGGGAAATTATACGATGTTCAGTTTTGTAAGAGCTGACTCATATTTAAGGGACCCAACAGTGGATCTATTATCACTTTCATTTCATTTTGGTTTTCATTTACCGAAATACCGTATTATTACGGAGCCTTGATCGTTCCTGATCGAAAATCACACTAAACATTGAGTTGCATATTGTTCTAGATACTTATTGTCTCTATACATTTGTACTTTACGTGTGATTTTATATTTAAAGATATCTTAACTCGGTATTTATATCGTTATTAATATAGTTTTTACTTATCTTTTGTTACGTTTTTTGTGCAAAAGCTAAGTGATGACAGGAACGAAATATGTCTACACTTTTTAATTTTGGCGACACTGATTTATCAACAACAGTGCCTGTTGTTAATGGTTTATATGACTTAACGCTTGATGAATTGTTATTAAGCCAAGAGCACTATGAATCGGATGTACGCTCATACCCAAGACGTTTACCTTTAGCAATAGCGAAAGCAGCAGGTGTATTAGTTGAAGATACTCGTGGGCAATTGTTTATTGATTGCCTAGCTGGGGCTGGAACACTAGCACTTGGCTATAATCACCCAGAAATTAATAAGTCAATTGTTGACCAATTAGAATCAGGCTTACCATATCAAACGCTGGATATCACAACGGTTGCTAAAGATAAATTTATTAAGCAATTGTTGAGCTTTTTACCCGAGTCGTTTGCGAATAATGCTTGTGTACAGTTTTGTGGCCCTACAGGGGCTGATGCCGTAGAAGCTGCGATTAAACTAGCCAAACAAACAACAGGTAGAAATACCATGGCAGCTTTTCATGGTGCTTATCATGGAATGACAAATGGCACGATGGCTATGATGGGAAATTTAAACACTAAATCTCGCCGTCAAGGGTTAATGGCTGATGTACATTTCCTGCCATTCCCATATTCATTACGCTGTCCGTATGGTTTGTCTGGCGATGAAGGCGCAAAACAAAGCTTACGTTATATCGAACATATGCTGAGTGACGATGAAAGCGGAATTCAAAAACCTGCAGCCATCATTGTAGAGCCTGTTCAAGGTGAGGGCGGGGTTATTCCCGCACCTGCTTTTTGGCTGCGAGAATTACGTCGAATAACGCAAGAGCATGGCATTCTACTTATCTTTGATGAGATCCAATGCGGTATTGGTAAAACTGGTCACAATTTTGCGTTTGAAGAATCAGGTATCACGCCAGATATTCTTTGTTTATCAAAAGCGGTGGGCGGTGGTTTGCCAATGTCAGTCCTTGTTTTTAATAAAGAGATTGATAGTTGGAACCCTGGAGAGCATACCGGCACATTTCGTGGCAACCAGTTAGCGATGGCAACAGGCGCTAAAACGTTAGAAATTATCGAACGAGACGGTTTAGTTGAGCATGCTCACAAAGCCGGTATGTATCTGCGTCGCGGTTTAGAAAAAGTGGCAGCACAAACAAGCTGTATTGCTGAAGTGCGCGGTAAAGGCTTAATGCTGGGCATCGAAATTGTCCAACCTGATGGTAGTAAGAATAAGTTTGATGAGCCGATCGCCGATCCTGAGTTAACCGCTGCGATTCAACGCTCTGCATTAGAGCGCGGTTTGATTATTGAAAAAGGTGGGCGTCAAGGCTCGGTATTACGCTTTTTACCGCCTCTTATCATTAGCTTTGAACAACTTGATTTTGTGATTAATACGGTTAAAGAGGCTATTGAGGTACATGTTGAACCGATTGAACAAGGATTGGTTTTAGAGTCGGATAATAAAGCGAATTGGAAAGAGTACTTTATTCAAACGGGTAAAGGCGGATCTGAGAGCTTTGAAACGGCACTGAATCAAACGACTCAAGTGCTAAAAAAGGTCTTTGAACAAACTAATCAGCCTTATTCAGGGATGGATCCTCAATTATTAAAAACGCTTATAAATGGTATTGATTTAAATCAGCCTCAGTCCTCACTTGATGCCGTGATTGATCAAACAGGCGATCTTATCGCGAAGCACTCAATTATGGTGCAACATCCGCATTGTATTGCGCATTTACATACTCCGCCACTTGTCCCAGCTATTGCTGCAGAAGCTTTTATTGCCGCATTGAATCAGTCAATGGATTCATGGGATCAGGCCAGTGCAGCAACGTTTGTTGAACAGAAAATCGTTGATTGGTTGTGTGATGTTTATCAATTAGGCCAACAAGCAGATGGTGTGTTTACCAGTGGGGGAACGCAAAGTAATCTGATGGGATTATTGTTAGCACGTGATTGGGCTGCCGACACTATCTCTGGCCATAATATTCAGCAACAAGGTTTGCCATCATACGCGGATAAACTACGTATATTATGCTCGAAAAAGTCCCATTTCACCGTCCAAAAATCAGCGTCGTTGATGGGGCTTGGTGAACAATCTGTTGTCTGTGTTGATACCAATCCTGATGGCACTATTCAATTGGCATCATTGATTACCACTATTGAAGCTTTAAAAGCAGATGATCTTATTCCGTTTGCCGTTATTGGCACTGCTGGGACAACAGATCACGGTGCAATTGATGATCTTACCGGATTGGCAGACATTTCCGCTCGTCACAATCTTTGGTTCCATGTTGATGGCGCATACGGTGGTGCACTTATTTTAAGTCGTCATCAAAGTCGTTTACATGGTATTGAAAAAGCGGATTCTTTAAGCGTCGATTTTCATAAACTTTTCTTTCAGCCGATTAGCTGTGGTGCAGTATTAGTGAAAGATAAAGCGCACTTTAAATACCTGCTCCATCATGCAGACTATCTTAATCGTGAAGATGATTTACTGCCAAATTTAGTGGATAAATCAATAGCAACAACTAAGCGTTTTGATGCTTTAAAAGTGTTAATGACAATGCAAAGCGTTGGCGCTGATGCATTAGGTGAAATGTACGACCATCTTATTAATCAAACGCAACATGTCGCCGATTTAGTTAATCAACAACCGCAATTTGAGTTATTGGCCGATCCTGCTTTATCGACAGTGTTATTCCGTTTTGTAGGTGAAGGAGCAAACTTAAATGAGCAACAACTTAACCAACTAAATAAACAATTGCGCATAGATGCCTTAGTGCAAGGGCAAGCCGTACTGGGTGAAACCGTTGTTGACGATAAAGTGGCATTAAAGTTCACGATTTTAAACCCGTGTTTAACTATTAACGATTTCAGAACCTTATTGAATAAAGTCTCTCAATTAGGTCAATCGCTATTGTCTTTAACTCAGTAAGACAACCACACAGATAAATGAATTTAGAAGGAAATAAATAATGGCTATTTTACAAATTGGTGCTGGTGGTGTTGGCTGGGTTGTCGCACATAAAGCGGCGCAAAATAATGACGTACTTGGCGATATTACATTAGCTTCTCGTACAATTGGCAAATGTGAAAAGATCATTAGCTCGATTGATAAGAAAAATAATTTAAAAGACCCGACAAAAACAATTCAAGCACGTGCTGTCAATGCAGACGATGTTGATGCATTAGTTGCTTTAATTGAAGACGTGAAACCTGATTTGGTTATTAATGCAGGGCCTCCGTGGGTTAATATGTCGATAATGGAAGCGTGCTATCAAGCGAAAGTTTCATATCTCGATACCTCTGTTGCTGTTGATTTATGCTCTGAAGGTCAACAAGTGCCTCAAGCTTATGATTGGCAATGGGGTTACCGTGAGAAATTTAAGCAAGCAGGTATTACAGGTATTTTAGGCGCGGGTTTTGATCCTGGTGTAGTGAGTGTTTTTGCAGCGTATGCAGTAAAGCATTTGTTTGATGAAATCGACTCCATTGATGTAATGGATGTCAATGCAGGCGATCACGGTAAGAAGTTTGCGACTAACTTTGATCCAGAAACCAATATGTTAGAAATCCAAGGCGATTCTTTCTATTGGGAAAATGGTGAGTGGAAACAAGTGGGCTGCCATAGCCGTATGCTTGAATTTGATTTCCCGCTGGTGGGAAAACATAAAGTTTATTCTATGGCGCATGATGAAGTGCGTTCAATGCAGGAATTTATTCCGGCAAAGCGTATTGAATTTTGGATGGGCTTTGGTGATAAATACCTAAATTATTTCAATTGTATGCGTGATATTGGCTTATTAAGTCCAGATCCACTAACGCTGCATGATGGCACTGTTGTACAACCTCTTCATGTTTTAAAAGCGTTATTGCCTGATCCGACATCATTAGCGCCGGGTTACACAGGAAAAACCTGTATAGGCACATGGGTCCAAGGCAAGAAAGAAGGCAAAGAACGCAGTGTGTTTATCTATAACAATGCTGATCATGAAGTGGCGTATGAAGATGTAGAGCATCAAGCAATTTCATACACAACAGGTGTTCCTGCTATTACTGCCGCATTACAGTTCTTTAATGGTAAATGGGCGGATAAAGGTGTGTTCAATATGGAGCAGCTAGATCCAGACCCATTCTTAGCGACAATGCCAACTATTGGTTTAGATTGGCATGTACAAGAATTGCCCGTCGGTCAGCCTGATATTCAAATTTTAAAATAAGATAATCCTATTGAAGCGAGCTTGTATGATGATCCAAGCTCGCTTTCTTATTTCTACATAAAAAGAAGAGAAAACCATCTTGAAAACGCCTTACTTCATGATTGATGAGCAGAAGCTGATCGATAATTTAGAGCAAGCCAAAAAGTTAAAACAATTGTCTGGTGTAAAACTGGTACTCGCGTTGAAGTGTTTTTCAACATGGGGTGTGTTTGATGTCATGAAGCCTTATCTTGACGGTACAACCAGTAGCGGACCATTTGAAGTCAGGTTAGGTGCTGAAAAATTTGGTGGTGAAACTCATGCTTATAGCGTTGGATATAGCCAAGAAGATGTAGAAGAGGTACTAGAGCACTGTAATAAAATTATTTTTAACTCCGTTTCTCAATTGCAAGCCCATCGCCATTTGGCTGACGGCAAGGCGTCAGTTGGCCTACGTTTAAATCCGGGGATAAGTTGTGCAGGGCAAGATTTAGCTGATCCTGCTCGTCAGTATTCGCGTTTAGGAGTTCAAGAAAACCTATTAACAGATGGATTGTTTGATGATCTTGATGGCGCGATGTTTCATATGAACTGTGAAAATAAAAGTGCGGATGCGTTTATTGCGTTATTAGATTCTATATCAGAACGTTTTGGGCGTTATTTGGAAAAGCTTGATTGGGTGAGTTTAGGTGGCGGTGTTTTCTTCACTTGGCCTGATTACGAGTTAGAAAAGTTATCTATTGCATTAAAAGCATTTGCTTCACGATTTAATGTCCAATTATATCTAGAACCAGGCGAAGCCATTATTACTCAAACGGCAGATTTAGTCGTGACGGTGGTTGATATTGTTGAAAATGAAATGAAAACGGCAATTGTAGATAGTGCGACAGAAGCGCATCGACTCGATACATTAATTTATAATGAGCCCGCCACAATTAGTGAAGCTTCTGAAAAGGGGAGTTATCAATACGTGATTGGTAGTTGTTCTTGTTTAGCGGGCGACCAATTCTGCGTAGCTAACTTTGAACAGCCATTAGTTATTGGACAGAAATTACACATAGCAGATAGTGCGGGATATACCATGGTGAAGCTTAATTGGTTTAATGGCTTAAGAATGCCTAGTATTTATTGCCGTAGAATCGATGGTGGCGTGGAAAAATTAAACGAATTCACTTATCAAGACTTTGAGTCTTCATTGTCGCGTTTTTCAATTTCGTAAATGAGAAAAAGTTAACAATTAAAGATTGTCTGGTTTTTGATCATTTACGGGCTGAAATATAGGTCGATGTAATGGAAAATGACCAATTAAATAAAAAGTCATAATTTTTCGTTGACTGATTCTGTAAAATCAGTAAATTACACCACGTACCGCAGCGGGGTGACTCGCAAAGGACAAAAGATTCTGAAAAAGTTAACTTCTTCAGAAACAACGTTGGCGCGTTGGCAGAGTGGCTATGCAGCGGATTGCAAATCCGTGGACCTCGGTTCGACTCCGGGACGCGCCTCCATTATCTTATGAGAATCTATGCGACACTAGCTCAGCTGGTAGAGCGCAACCTTGCCAAGGTTGAGGTCACGAGTTCGAACCTCGTGTGTCGCTCCAAATTAAAGATTATGGCGAAAGCGGTAATCACAGATGGTGTCTAACCATCGCAAGAAATTGCGTGCCCCGGTGGTGGAATTGGTAGACACAAGGGATTTAAAATCCCTCGGCGTTCGCGCTGTGCCGGTTCAAGTCCGGCCCGGGGCACCATCTAATTGAGAAGTAAAATGGCGCGTTGGCAGAGTGGCTATGCAGCGGATTGCAAATCCGTGGACCTCGGTTCGACTCCGGGACGCGCCTCCATTCTCTTATGAGAATCTATGCGACACTAGCTCAGCTGGTAGAGCGCAACCTTGCCAAGGTTGAGGTCATCGGTTCGAACCCGATGTGTCGCTCCAAATTAAAGATTATGGCGAAAGCGGTAATCACAGATGGTGTCTAACCATCGCAAGAAATTGCGTGCCCTGGTGGTGGAATTGGTAGACACAAGGGATTTAAAATCCCTCGGCGTTCGCGCTGTGCCGGTTCAAGTCCGGCCCGGGGCACCATCTAATTGAGAAGTAAAAATGGCGCGTTGGCAGAGTGGCTATGCAGCGGATTGCAAATCCGTGGACCTCGGTTCGACTCCGGGACGCGCCTCCATTCTCTTGTGAGAATATATGCGACACTAGCTCAGCTGGTAGAGCGCAACCTTGCCAAGGTTGAGGTCATCGGTTCGAACCCGATGTGTCGCTCCAAATTAAAGATTATGGCGAAAGCGGTAATCACAGATGGTGTCTAACCATCGCAAGAAATTGCGTGCCCTGGTGGTGGAATTGGTAGACACAAGGGATTTAAAATCCCTCGGCGTTCGCGCTGTGCCGGTTCAAGTCCGGCCCGGGGCACCATCTAATTTGAGAAGTAAAAATGGCGCGTTGGCAGAGTGGCTATGCAGCGGATTGCAAATCCGTGGACCTCGGTTCAACTCCGGGACGCGCCTCCATTCTCTTATGAGAATCTATGCGACACTAGCTCAGCTGGTAGAGCGCAACCTTGCCAAGGTTGAGGTCACGAGTTCGAACCTCGTGTGTCGCTCCAAATTAAAGATTATGGCGAAAGCGGTAATCACAGATGGTGTCTAACCATCGCAAGAAATTGCGTGCCCTGGTGGTGGAATTGGTAGACACAAGGGATTTAAAATCCCTCGGCGTTCGCGCTGTGCCGGTTCAAGTCCGGCCCGGGGCACCATCTAATTGAGAAGTAAAATGGCGCGTTGGCAGAGTGGCTATGCAGCGGATTGCAAATCCGTGGACCTCGGTTCGACTCCGGGACGCGCCTCCATTCTCTAAAATATAAGCCCGAGTGGTGAAATTGGTATACACGACGGATTCAAAATCCGTTTCCTTCGGGAGTGACGGTTCAAGTCCGTCCTCGGGCACCATTACAAACAATAAAGCCTCAGCTCATGCTGGGGCTTTGTTGTTTCTAGTCTAATCAAAAAACTTAGCCCTGTCTTTTTCAGGTCAACGTCCTGTCCCATTCCGTTAAAACTATTTTGTAAAACTGCCGCTCCAGCTCATATCCGGTCGTGTTGAAAATTGATAGCAAATTCCAACATAGTCTAAAGCTTGTTAAGACGTTTAAATGTCCACATCTGATACTGCAAGGGGATATTGTAGTGATATGGTTGATAGGGTGGTGCTGCATTAAATTACGTAGTCTGTTTTCACGAGTTTATCGTTATGTTATCTCATTTAGTGTTTATTCATTAAAAAGTGAACTAACATCGTTCTGAAACACGATAAGGGCATACTGATAAATCTAATCTTTTTGAAGAGATTAAGAATAAATTGATTTCAATACTTGTTAAAAACTCAAAGCAAGTGATAATGCGATAAATTTAAAGTTTGTTTTGTAATTAATTTATGTAGGTGCAATGAAGATACCCCCACGATTACAACCTCTTGTAGAGGATGGCCTTATTGATGATGTTTTATCACAATTGATGAGTGGCAAAGAAGCTTCCGTATATGTTGTTCGCAGTGGTGGAAAAATCTGTTGCGCTAAAGTTTACAAAGAAATAGATCAACGTAGCTTTAAAAAAGCTGTCTCATATCGAGAAGGGCGGAAGGTACGTAATAGCCGTCGTGCACGAGCGATGGAAAAAGGTTCTAAGTTTGGCCGTGATGAACAGGAAAAAGTGTGGCAGCAGGCTGAAGTTGACGCACTATCATTGTTAGCTAAAGCCGATATAAGGGCTCCTGTTCCTTATGGCTGTTTTGATGGCGTATTATTGATGGAGTTGATCACCGATGCAAATGGCAATGTTGCACCTCGACTCAACGATATCACGCTAACTAAAGATCAGGCACTACACCACCATGAGCTAATGATTAACTATGTTAAACGTATGCTATGCATCGGTCTTATTCATGGTGATTTATCAGAGTTTAATGTGTTAGTGGATGCCAATGGGCCTGTTATTATCGATTTGCCGCAAGCAGTAGATGCTTCAGCCAATAACAACGCCAAATGGATGCTTGAGCGTGATGTTAAAAATATGGCTAACTATTATGGTCAATATGTACCTGAGTTGCTTGATACACAATACGCAAAAGAAATGTGGGCATTATTTGAAGCTGGAACATTAAAGCCAGAAACTGAACTAACTGGTCTTTATGTTGAAAGCGATGCCGACGCAGATATTGATAGCGTGATGGCGGAAATTAATGCTGTGATGGAAGAAGCAGCATTACGTCGTGCTCGTATTGCTGAACAGGAAGAAATAGACTAACGACTTAAAATATTTCTTACGAATCAAATAAAGACGTTTGGATCATTCTGGGCGTCATTTATCCTTTTTTAATTTATTACAGCCCTTTTTTATATATTGAACTTTCTAAATATAGTTATTTCAACGGAATATAATATCACTTATGGTTTAAAACTAGGCAAATATAAGCATTCTTGATTGTAAAATAATATCCGATAAAAATGAAAAATTTGCTATAAAAGTGATATTAATCTCATATGTAAAAGAAATGCAATATATGTATATATATATGTGTGATCTGTTAGGTATTTAGTTGATAAAAAATTAACGATAATTCTGCCCTTAAATTTTCATATGTTGAATTGTTCAAGATCAGTGGTTGGTCTTGTTAGTATTTCATACTATTTGAAGTATCAATTAAGGAAAGATAATGAATCTAAAAACGTTAGCTGCTCTATGCGTATTTTCTTTTTCAACAAATACATTTGCTGATGTAGTCGTAAAAGATACAGACAAATTCCAAGATGTTGCTGTTAAGGTAGATGAGCTCACGTCGAAAGGAGAAAACCCCCTTATTGTTATCGATATTGATAATACGTTGTTGACGTCAACCTCTGATATTGGTGGTGATATATGGTACCAATGGCAAAGAGGAAAACTTGATGTAAAACCAACTAAGGGCGAGAAAGTTCATTGTCTTTTTGAAGATTCAATCGGTATGCTATACGAACTTATGCCTATGAAAACTATTGAAGAGAAGGTACCTTCAACTGTTCGAGGTTGGCAAGATAATGGTCTAACAGTCATTGCACTAACATCCCGCTCGCCTAATTATCGTTATGCTACTGAAAGAGAGATGTATCGTAACCACTATGATATGACTATTTCTCCTTTGAAAGAAAAAGGGGCAGATAAAACGCCTGTTTATATTGATAAGCTCGACCGTCCTCTTAGCTATATCAATGGCATTATGATGACAACAGGTATGAATAAAGGCACGATGCTTAAATATATTCTTGATAAAACAAATCAAAAATATGATGAGATCATCTTTGTGGATGATAGTGAAAAGAATGTTGTAAATATGGAGAATGCTTACAAAGCTGATCCAGAAGTGGATATGACTATTTTCCATTATACAAAAGTTGAAGACGATCGCATTAAGGCCAATGGAACAGTATTGACTCAGAAGCAAGCGGATAAAATGGCAAATGATTGGAAACAATTAAATGCTGTATTAAAGACAATTGCTCCAGCAAGAGCAGGAGATACTTGCTTAGGTAAATAACCACTATTCTTATCCCTTTTTAAGCCGTAAAATTAGTTTTTTACGGCTTTTTTATTAACTAATGAATTTAATTTAAGCTGTTAAGGTAATAAAGGTACAAAGAAAAAATGAAAGATACGTCAGTCATTATTGGATTGAGCAATCCTAAAAGCCCTACAAATGTTGGAGCGGTACTTAGAGCTGCTGGGTGTTATCAGGCGGATGCAGTTATATATACAGGAACTCGTTATGATAAAGCGGCAAAGTTTCAAACTGATACGAAACAAATGTTGCAGTCAATCCCTTTGACTGGCGTAGAATCAATGCTTGATGATCTACCCGAAGATATGAAAGTTGTGTGTGTCGATTTTGCAGAAGGCGCAACATTGCTTCCTCATTTTACGCATCCAGAAAAAGCGATTTACATCTTTGGCCCTGAAGATGGCTCAATTGCACAAGATGTTGCAGATAAAGCCGATCATGTTGTTTATGTACCTACTGTTGGGTGTATGAATTTAGCCGCCTCAGTAAATGTTGTGCTATATGATCGTCTAGCTAAGCAAGAGAATATTGTTCAAAGTGATGAGCATATTCGACAAAATAGAGATAATAAAAATAATCTGCGTGTCACAGTTAAATAACGTAGAGTAAAAATGATAACTTAATGGTACGCCCTATAAACAGGGCTATCATTGAGGATCTAGAGATTAATTATCACTTAACCCTCCCTTAAAAATATTTATATTTCTAACTATTAGTCTGCAGCGTATGCTTTTTAATTATTATATAAAAAGAAAGAAGCATGAATATTTGTATAGATAACAACCGACACTTACGTAAGTTTTTTCATCAACATGCTTGTTATGAAGAAGCGATTATGTGTGATCTTCGTGAACGATTACCGATCTTATTAACGTTACATAATGGTAAAATTAAATCTGTGCCTCACGCTTTTTTTTCTAAATTACGAGTTTTAGAATATAAGATTATTGTGAAATCAGATGTAGCATTTAGGGTCGCGTTTACAGTTAAGGATAAAGTGCTGACAGTGATTTTTATTAGTGAGGTACTCATTAAAGCACATTTTTGTAAGCTGATAGCGAAAACAGATTTACTTGATTAAGGGATTGCGATGTCAAAGTTACATATTTCTCAGGTTGAATCAGGTTGTGAACGTTTTTTAAAGTCGATGCAGATTGGTGATGCATTTGAAGTCCTGACCTTTAAAAAGGATCGTGGTTTTAAAG
Organism: Photobacterium angustum; assembly: GCF_002954615.1. Taxonomy (NCBI): domain Bacteria; kingdom Pseudomonadati; phylum Pseudomonadota; class Gammaproteobacteria; order Vibrionales; family Vibrionaceae; genus Photobacterium; species Photobacterium angustum. Next base: position 967,801 of record NZ_MSCJ01000001.1, read on the forward strand.
TATTGAAACAGTCATCAACAGATTATGTATTTAAGCAGTTTGGCTACATTGATCAGAATATTATATCTGAGTCTAGCACATTGAAAAAATACATTAAAAAAGCCATTAAAATAGAGTTTCCGAGAAGTAATATTGCATGGATTGAGCATTTCCATGGGGTAGATTCGATTGATGCATTAAGCAAAAACCAACAAACACAATACCATTTATTTTAGTTAGAAATATTGTTTTTTATTAATGGTGTAACAAAACATCACAAGTAGAAAAATTGCATTTGAGAATAAATTTTATGATTTGTTCTAAACATCAACAGGCGATATAAAACGTTTTTTATTTCGATTGGAACGAATATGAATTACGACAAACTTATTGATGCTTTATTCACGCAAGGTTGGTTTGTCTGGGATGACTTTTTAGCTCAGGATGAGGTTAAAGCACTTAAAGCTTGTATTCCCGATGATTGGAGTCAAGCGGGCATTGGCCGAAATGATGAATACACCACCCAAAAATCTATTCGAAGTGATAAAATTCAATGGCTCTCGGCTGAAATGGGAGAGCCTGTTGCTAACTTTTTAAAACGTATGAATGAAATTCGTTTAGAGGTAAATCGTCACTTTTTTCTTGGCTTATTTGAATATGAAGCACATTTTGCCAAATATGAGCAAGGTGATTTCTACCAAAAGCATTTAGATTGTTTTCGTGGTCAAGAAAATCGTAAATTAACTACGGTATTTTACCTTAACGATGATTGGCAACCAGAACATGGTGGTCGTCTAAAAATGTATGATTTAGACGATAATGAATTAGCAACATTAGATCCAAAAGCGGGGCGTTTAGTTGTGTTCTTATCTGAAATGTTCCCTCATGAAGTGCTGCCAGCAACACAGCGTCGATTTAGTATCGCTGGCTGGTTTCGCACGAACGGTGTTACTGGAAATCAATTAGATATTTCACGTTAATTAATGATAAAAGGGAGTTTAAGCGCTCCTTTTTTATTATTTTCAATACGTTATAAATCCTATATGTAATATAAGAATGCAATATACGAACTAAAATTATTTAGATTATAGACACATATTGACTAACCATATGATTACTAAAAGTAAGATATTTATATAAATAATGCGTTATGTTTTATATAAACAGATATCTTATATTCCGAAGTTTAAACTGAACATAAGTGAGCTTGATTTCATATTTTTATTTTAAAGGTAATATGTAATCTGATTTAAATCAAAGTAGGTGTAATAAAACTAGGCATCTATGTCTAGAAACTTCTTTCCAATAAAATGATACTGTATATTCAAGGGTCATACCTTATAAGAATACCGCCACTCAGATCAGCTAGGTTAGAATATTTAATGGTTACTGGACTAAAAGCATTAAAACGAAATCAATATGGTAAAGATTTTATCTGTAACACCATGCAATTGGTACATGATGAATTAAAGCCAGATCATTTTTATATAGCCTATTTTAATAAGACTGGTACACAAGCAACGTCATTAGCTTATTACATCAATGGTAATAAAAAAGTCAGTAATATTAGCTATATGCTAGATGACATACCATGTCGTAAAGTGTTAGAAAGTGGTGCCATATACTTGTTGAGCTCTCAAGCGCATCTTATTTATCCTAAAGATAAACTACTGGTTGAGTATGGTTTTGAAGCTTATTTAGGTATTCCTATTTTTTCACAACATGATGATGTGATAGGTATTCTCGTTTGCTTGTTTGATCAGCCTATTACTTTAGTACCTGCACAATTTGATTGGTGCGAGGGTATTGGTCATCAATTAGGTTCAGAGCTTCAGTACTTAGCATTGTTAGCAGAGCAAAAGTTGTTGTTAAGTGAGATGGAGTCATCTCAACGTGTTGCAAAGTTAGGTAACTGGCAATGGTATGTACAGACAAATACAATTACTTGGAGCCAAGAAGTATATCGTATATATGAAATAGATCATCAGTTAGCACCAAGTTTGAAATTAGTTCAAGAATACATTCATCCTGAAGATAGAGAACGCGTTATCCACTTTATGGATAATATTATAGAATCATCACATTCAAGCTACAATATAATATATCGTATACTACTGCCTACTGGTAAAATTAAATATATTAGAAATGAATCGACAATATTTAAAGATGATAACGGAAATACGATTCTAGTACGCGGTATAGTTCAAGATATAACTGAATTTTATCATTTATCATCTGAGCTATCGAAAACATCAAATAAATTACATGTTACTTATAATGCAATAATAGAGGGTGTGTGGGAATATCATTTTTTAAGTGATAAGAAAATAACATCACCTAAAATATGGGATTTATTAAAAGTCGATAGTGCTAAAGTTAATACTTTTCATGAGTGGATATCTATTGTTCATAAAGATGAAAGAAAAGCTGTAATAAAAGCTTTTAAAAATATTAAAGATAATACTTCTCAGTCATTTAGTTTTGAATTTAGAAAAAATCCTTATTTAGTTAATGATGATTTATCTGAATGTTGGTTTAAGTGTGAAGGACGTGTTGTTGACGCTGATACTTTTGGGAAAAATAAAAAAATAGCTGGAGTATTAACTGATATTACGGATTCGATATCAACTATTCAGCAGTTGAATTTAGCGAAAACTGTCTTTGATAATACTTCTGAATGTATTGTCATCACTGATAGCTGCAATAATATTGTTACGGTAAATAAGTCATTTGAAGAAGTGACTGGGTATAAAAAAGATGACGTAGTTGGAAAAAATCCAAGTATATTATCGTCTGGTATGCATGATAAATCATTTTATGAAAACATGTGGCACAGTGTCGAAAATACCGGCCAATGGAAAGGACAGTTATATAATCGCCGTAAAAATGGTCATGTATATCCTGAAGAAATGTCAATTAATAAAATTGAAGATGATAACCACGAAGTTGTTAACTATGTTGGTGTTTTTCATGATGTTAGTCTACGTCAGCAAACAGAAAGAAAACTACGTTTTTATGCGAATAATGATGCGTTAACTACGCTTATGAATCGTCGTTGCTTTAGTGAAATGGTAGAAAAAGAGGTCGTATTTGTTAATGACAACAAAACAGACGCTAGTTGTTATCAGGAGTTTTCTATTCTGTTTATTGATCTGGATGACTTTAAAGCAATCAATGATTTATATGGTCATAGTGTAGGTGACAAACTACTAAAAAATATCGCTGCAACATTATTAAAATATTGTGATGATGACACTTTAGTCTGTCGATACGGTGGTGATGAATTTGCTATTTTACTTAAAGGGTCATCATCTTTTGAAGCCAAAAAATATGCTGAAAATTTAATGGTTGCATTACTTAAACCTATTTATATCGATACAATTAAATTGGATATTACAATTAGTATTGGTATTTCTACATATCCAGAAAGTGGTTTGACGCATCTAGATCTATTAAAGAATGCTGATTATGCAATGTATGAACAAAAGCGTAAGGGGCGAAATGGTATTTCTATTTATGATGGAAAATTACAAGCTGAATATCTACGTCAATTAAGATTGAAAGATCGTCTTATTAAAGCCATTTCAGAAAATAAAATACAAGTTTATTATCAGCCAATTATTGATATCGAGACAGGTAAAGTATGTAAATTTGAAGCTTTAACGCGTTGGTTTGATGAAGAAGAAGGATATATATCACCTGTTATTTTTATTAAAATGGCAGAGAAATATGGCCTGATTGGTGAGTTAGGAAAAATAGTTTTTGATAAATCGTGTCGTGATCTTGCAGATATTCGTCAACAAGGTTTTACTGACATTTGTATATCGATAAATCGTTCTGTTCGTGAGTTCTCAAGCTGTGATCAAAAATATATCTACGATATTATTGAACGATATAACTTACCGTTTGATAAAATCATGATTGAAATAACCGAATCAGCAGCATTAGATGAAGGTAATAATATTTTGGAACTATTATCTGAATTTTCTCAAAAAGGGATATCTATTGCGATTGATGATTTTGGCACAGGTTATTCCTCAATGTCCGCTATTATCGCTAATAAACCAAATGTTATTAAAATTGATAGAAGTTTCATTATTGATATAGAACATAGTGTTGAAAGCCAAATTTTAGTTTCTCTCGTTATGGATATGAGCCGAAAACTAAATCTAGATGTTGTTGCTGAAGGTGTTGAATCTGAAGCTCAAGTCCGAATTTTATCTAAAATGGGCTGCCACTATATTCAAGGTTTCCATTTTAGTCCTGCCGTTGAATTTAAACAGGCAATGAGATTACTTGAACAGAATGAAATTTGTACGATCCCTGCATATGTTTAATTACCAAGCTATATGGATAATCATAGTCGTGCTATAAAAGTAAGAGTTATTCGTATTTTTCAGGTAGTACATGCAAACGATTTTTTTTGATTTTGATGGGACACTCGTTGACTCTGAACGCTTTCATGCTGTGAATTGGAGTCAGTATTTAGCTAGCCATGGCGTTGAATTAAGTACTGATACGTTCATGTCTCAGTACGCTGGTGTTACTTGGCCTCAGATTGCAGAGCACTTTATCTCTCAATACAATATACCAGTTACGGAAATGGTAATGATTGAAGAGATGGAAGCATTAACAGAGACGATGATCATTGAAAATGGCATACCACCGATGCCTGGCGTGGATGAATTGCTAAAAACCTTATCGGGGAAAGTGCCGATGGCTGTCGTCACCGGAGCTCCAAAAGATTACGTGCAAGGTGTTCTAGCGCAACATGGCTGGCTCTCACTCTTTGATCATGTATTTAGTGGCTATGAAGTAGCGAATAATAAGCCTGCACCAGATGTATATTTACAAGCCTGTAAAACAATGCACGTTCTGCCTGAAAAGGCCGTTGCAGTAGAAGATAGCCGTACTGGGTTAATGTCTGCACTGAGTGCTAATATTCATGCGGTTTTTGTAAATAGTCATGATATGAAATTATCCGCCCACGCTCAGCATTCGTTTACATCAATGAAAGAGGCAACACCTGTGCTGTTATCATTGCTTAAGGTGAATGATTAGGCATATTACTTAGCTTACAGGTCAAGGTTAGCTATTACCTGACAAGTTAAGCTAGAATATATCCAAATTTTAGATAGGCTAATATAAAAAATGGAAAACGAAGATATCATGACAGGCGATATGCTTGTTGAGACGGTTGAAAATCAACTTGCTGACGGCGAACCGTTAGTTGTTAAAGAAACGCTGATGCGTCTTGTGATGACTGGTACACCACGAGATGAAGCAATTCAAATGATGGCGTGCGCATTATCTATTGAAGTTTTCGATGTTATGAAAAACGACGGTAAATTTGATCTCAAGCGTTATAGCGAAAACTTAGCAGCGCTTCCTGAGATGCCTTGGGAAGATGATATCTAAATCATAATAGAACCGCATAATCTCTTGTTGATATTAATATGATTATGCGGTTTATTTACTTTAACCATTCTATAAGTTTGAAACTCATTTCCCTTTATTTTACATCCGTCGATTGGTGTATTGTTGCTATACGAGACAATGTTGTGATTGAGGTATTGTGTTCTTCTTCTGTTGCTGCTGTACAAGCATCAGCAATGATATGTACTCGATAATCTCTATCATGGGCATCTCGAGCTGCTGATTGAATAGCCCATGTTGTACTTACCCCACAAAAATAAATATCAGTAATTTTATTTGCACTTAATACGCTATCTAATTGTGTGTTATGGAAAGGATTGACTCTTGGTTTAGTGATCACAATATCTTCTTTTCCAATAAGTAGATTTTGATGAAATTGTGTTCCCCACTCGTTCAGATTTAATGCGTTGATAGATTGTGCTTTACCAAACATTGGAGAGTGTTGGGGGAGATCGAGATAATTATTATGAAAGCCTACTTTGATATAAATACAAGGAATGTGTTGACTCTGTGCCCATAGAATTGAGCGGTTTGCATTTTCAATTGTATTATTATCAATAGCTTGTTGAGCACAACTAGGGATTTTTCCGTTAAGATCAACAATATCATTAATAAAATCAATAATAACAAGTGCTTTTTTCATTATAAACCCCGAAAATTAAAACAATTCTAACATTACAAAGTAAATAACAACTTAACGGATGGGTTATAGGAAATAAAAAAATTGATTGAAAAGAGAAGTATAAAAAAGCTGTTAACATTTAACTTATTTTAGCTAAATACTAACAGCCTGTTTTAATGAAGAAATTAAGCGTAAGCAAAAATAACACTACCGCCTTTGATAGTATCAATAATTTTCTTTGCAATTGCCTCAGGTAGTGCAGGACAGCCCCAACTACGACCTAAATAGCCATTACGTTTAATAAATTTTTCAGAAACATATTTTGCGCCATGAATAACAATATAGCGTTTAAGTGCATTGTCATTTTTACCACGGGTTAAACCATTTAGTTTAAGAGAATAACCATTTCCGCCTATATAAGTCGATTCGGTTAAAAATGTACCCAGTGATGTCTTGTGCGAATTTACTTTATTAGAAAACTCATCGGCTTTAAGCAGGCCGCTATTCATACCATGTGATACGTATGTTTTGTAAAGTAATTTGTTTTGTTTTAAATCAATTACATAAAATCTTTTTTGTGTCGAAGGTTTACTATAATCAATGATTGTTAGTAACGACTTTTTTTTGCCTTTGGTTTTGTTATACGCAATAAAGGCTTGTTTAAATACGTCGTAGTTAATTTTGTTTTTCAAATGTGCTTTTTGGTAAACATAATCTACAACGATATCAGTATTCTTTCTTTCAGTATGGAGAGCATGTGCTGAAGTCTGAAATGACAAAGAACACATGATCAGAATTATTAGACATATCGCTTTTTTCATTAAGTCAGTACTACCATCGAACAATGCTTACGGGGATGCTTGGAGGGTTGAACTTTAGCATAAAAATAGCGAATTAATAGGTAGTGTGAATGTAAAGCTATGTCTAGTAGGGATAGTGTGGGTGCTGTTTATTTTATAAATAATGAAACTTAAATATTAAATAACAGAGAGTTATAAAAAAGAACAGCATTTAATTATATTTATAGATATCAGTTTTATCTGGAATGTGTAATTTTGACATTTAGTCGTTGATAGGTTACTAAGCACTTGTTTTAAAAAATTAAAAATATGCTTATATTCACTAAGGTAAAAATAAATATTTTTTTTAGAAAAAATGAATTTTCGTGCGAAAAATAACCATGTAAACGATTGTATCTGTCTAAATGCCTATTTTTCTAGATTTTAGTGAATAAAAAAGCAGGTAGTGAACTACCTGCTTTTAGGGCTTTAATTAGAGGTTGATTTAGATGTTACAAACTTTCGTCCAACTACCGTCACTTCCAGGTACTGATGATGTCCACCAGTTAGCTTTGTACACAGCACCATCATGGATGATTTCATCGCCGCTACCGGCATGAGTTGGTGTACCTTGCCAATCAGTCTGAGGCCAGTTAGGGTAAGTCGTTAGGCCATCTGAATCACAGTTGCCATTATTACCACCCGAATCGCCGCCACCGTTATTACCACCACCGGCATTTAAATCACCGATAGGTAGGTTTGGTTGCTCAAACTTAAACGCATACTCATTACCATCAACATTCACTGAGTAGTTAGCAGGACCTGAGATAGGTAGGTAGTAAATAAAGTCTAACTCGTAGCTTTCACCTGCTGGTAGTGTTTTCCACTTAGGCAGAGTAAAGGCAACACGGTGCATTGTTCCGTCTAGGCCACCAATGTTATCACCACGAGTATGGCCAGAAGAGATAACTTTCAGGCCACCACCAGATTGATCTTTCGCGTTATCTGGTGCAGATACTGGAATATCAAACTGGAATTCAGTTCCACCCGGTAAATCAGTTCCTGTGTTATTGGTAAAGGTTACAGTTGGGTTGATAGGGTAGTTTTGGTCACCAACTTTGAAGCCGCTAACGTTAACAGCAATATCAATTGCTTGAGTTGGGATTGCACCTGTTGCGATTGTATTACCGTATGGAGTTGCTGACTTAAACTTATCGTAGATAGCTTTCGTCATAGCATTACCCATGTGGTACTCACCGTTACCAGAAGCACATGCCTTTTCAGTTGCGTCAATAGTGTTAGTACGCTTACCGTTTGCATCGAATAAGTAACAGTTGTAGTCGCCAGCAAGCTCCCAGAACATGATACCACCGATTTCTTTATCGATTACGTAGTCAGCTTTCACACCAACAGATGCTTTATCTTCTGTTGAGATAAATACGCTCTTCTCTGCATTCCATAACCATGGTGCAACAGCGACATCATCGTAATTACGGGTGTACGAACCAACAAGTTTATCTTGTGGATCATTAACAGGATCTAAGCCATAAGCGGCTGTGTACGAACCGAAGATACCTTGCTCAAGGTTTTTCGCATGCCACATAGGGTTAGAACCTGCACCCATTTCTTTACCATCTGGGTCAAGATCGTGCCACATGTTGTCGATACCGATAGCACCGTAACCACAGTTGTTCTTCTCGCCCTCACCAGTACCTGCCTGACACTCAGACTGGTTAGGTAGTGCTGCACGGCCCCATAGACCGTTATCACCACCTTTAACATCTTGCCAACCACGGGTGTAGTATGGAACACCGATATTGATACGACCAGCAGGCATTGAACCACGGAAGTAGTGGTAAGCCCAGTCAGTATTAAGGTAACCAATACCACCGTATGCTGCAGTGCCGTATACGTTCCACTGTGCTAACTCTGAATCTTTACCTGTATCAAATAGCGCAGCATTATGACCAACGTGGTCATTCCAAGCACCGTGTAGGTCGTAAGACATGATGTTTACATAATCTAAGTATTTCGTTACATCAAATGTTTCCATACCACGTAGTAGGTAACCAGATGATGGTGCAGCAATTGTAAGCATGTAGTGAATGCCATCTTCTGCAGAAGCAACATCCAGTTTTTCACGAAGTACTTTCATCAGTTCTTGGTAAGAAGCCCATAGGTATGGACGACGTGGTTCCATGAACTCTTTATCGTATGGGTTACCCGCACCTGCCATAGACGTTGGGTATTCGTAATCAATATCTAGACCATCGAACTTGTACTTACGTAGCATTTCAACGGCAGATGTGGCGAATTTCTCAATGCCTGCATGGTTAATAGAACCATCATCATTTGTCGTCATAGTGTAGAAGCCACCATCTGGTGCTCGACCACCATCAGTACCAAAGTGACCACCTGTTTCAGCCCAACCACCGATAGAGATTAATGTTTTAACATCGTGTTTCGCTTTTGCTGTTGCAAGTGCACCGAAGTGACCTTTAAAGCCAAGTGCTGGGTCAATTTCAACACCATCCCATTCCATACCTACAGCGGCATTACTTGGATCTGATGTATCACCGATATTAACTTTGCCGTCAGCACCAATACTTACGAATGCGTAGTTAATGTGTGTTAACTGTTCCCATGGGATATCGTTAACTAAGTAGCTGCTTTGAGGATCATCGCCTGCACGCCAGCTTGTGAAGTAACCAATAACACGACGAGGGTGATCAGCACCCATCATTTCACGGCCATCTTCATCATAGATAGAACAGTAAGGAACATTTACACCTTCAGTTTGGTATAAACCGTCAGGACGACAACCATTTGATACAACAGCGCCATTAACTGCAACAGAACTTACGGCTGAATCAGATGTTTTGTTTTGGTCATCAGTTGCACGAGCAAAGATTTTTGCATTGCCTGCTTGAACCGTTGTGTATTCAAGAGCATAAGGGGCTGTAGCTGCGGTGCCAACCAGTGCGCCATTTACGTAGAAATCAACTTTTTCTACTGTACCATCAGTATCTGCTGCGTCAGCAGTAATAGTAACAACTTCGCCTAACTCAACACTTGTCGCTGAAACAGCAACAGAAACGGTAGGCGCTTCGTTAACTGGTCCTTCAGGTGCGACATCGACGCTAACACTTGCTTGGCTACTTGCTGCATTCTTATCATCGTAAGCCATCGCTGAAAGGCTATGTACACCTTCTGTTGCTGTCCATGCAAACTCGTATGGTGCTGTTGTTGTTGAACCAACAACTTGTCCGTCGACTAGGAAGTCAACTTTAGCAATAGTACCGTCAGTGTCGGTTGCATTTGCTTTGATGAGAACAGTTTCACCCGTTGTGATAGCAGTTGTCGCTGTTGGTGCAGTAAGACTTGCTGTAGGTGCCGCATTTTCAACTGGATCAACTGGTGGGTCGATAGGTGGCTCGCCACCAGAACAAAGATCGAGTTGAACCCATTGTGAATACGGACCGTTGTTATCTTTCGGTGAGTTATTCTGTGTCCAGTAATTAGCTTTATAAGCAACACCCGCTTGTTGGACTTGATCGCCGCCAGTATAAACGCTGTCACTTTTCCATTCTGTAAGGTCAGTACAATCAACAGCAGCTTGTGCGTTGAATGCAAATAAGCATGACATAGTTAGAGTACTAAGAGTGAAAATCCCTTTCCTCATCGTTCCATGTTTACCATTATCCATTAGGTATCCTTTTAGTTTCAGTAAAATAAGCAACACTCAGTTTGTCCGTTATTCTTATGTGAATCTTTTTGAGTGCCGTAAAAAAACTATAATGCTGACAGCTAAATTTGCACGATGGGATGTACTGATCTTCAGACATGCTCTCGGAAAGATGTAAATAAAATGTAAATAAAATTGCTTTTATTGAATTAAAAGCAAGTCTTCAACAGTATTTAGGGCTTTATTGTGGTCGGATGAGTGGTGGGTGAATTCTTTTTTTACGCTGTGTTTTATAATGCAATATGTAGGATAGCTACAAGTTGTAAGCTATCCTATTGATTAAAATCAATTTTATAAATTACTTATTTGTTAATAGCAGATTTGAATTGTTCTTGTGTTGCCTTGTCTGCTTTTTTGTACCAGTAATTTAGCATCTTGGTTACGTAGGCTTGATCGACTTTTCCACTTTTTTCGACGGCAATTTGTTGTACTTGAGGTACAGAAACTGAAATTGCAGTGGTTAGAGCAGCAGGTGCGTTGCTTAAATTATACTTAGCTATTTCTTGCTGAAAATCTCGTCCAATTTGAACACCATTTTTGATTAATACATCCTGCTTAATGGCGATATCATTCTTTTGCTTGTCTGTAATCACAACATTTGGCTGCTTGTTAAATGCCTTGGCTTCATATTGACTATGAATTTTAGGCAGATTTAATGTGTAGTTTGCGTTTGTGCCATCGAATGTGACAATCACAACTTCAGATTTGAATAGGTGAGTATCACCGTTTTCACGGTAGTTAGTTTCGTAGCGAAAAGCGATTTGATTATCACCATTTTTTAATGACAGTGGATCATTACCTTGCGCTTTTGTACCATTAACAAGCACAAGATCAGCTGAGTCGGGTAGTGTAAGCGAAACGTTAGCAAAAGAAGAGAAGCTCACACCACAAACGGCTAAGGTTAAAAGTGCTGTACGTAATTTCATGTTAATTCCTTGTATTTGTTGATAGCAAAATACGCTATTGGTATTTTCTTATTGTATTCTTTTATTAATACCAATGACAAATAATGTCTATTTGTAATTAAGCATATAAACAGTTAGAAAATAAAAAGCCCAATGAATTATGCTCATTGGGCTTTCGTTACATTAGGCACTAATTAAAGCTAATTTGATGATTACTTAACGTAACACGCAAATCCTTTTAGGTAGAAACCCTCAGGGTAGGCGCTATCTAATGGGTGATCCGCTGCTTGGCTAAAACGCTCAATAAATTGAACTTCACGTTTAGCATCAAGTGCCGCATCTGCAATGATTTTTTGGAATAATCCGTTATCCATTAAACCTGAGCAAGAGTAAGTCAGTAACGTACCACCAGGTTTAAGAATTTGCATTGCTAGCATATTGATATCTTTGTAACCACGGCATGCACCAACAAGCTGAGATTTAGATTCAGCAAACTTTGGTGGATCCATAATCACAACATCAAATAACTCGCCACGATCACGGTACTCACGTAGTAATTTAAATACATCAGCATTTAAGAATTGTGCATTTTCAACAGGGAAGCCGTTGTCTTGTGCATTTTGTAATGCAGTATCAAGCGCGTGTTGAGAGACATCAACGTTAACCACTTCTTTAGCGCCACCTTTCAGTGCATAAAGACCGAAACCACCGGTGTAGCAGAAACAGTTAAGTACACGTTTGCCGTTAACGTATTTAACAGAAGCTTCACGGCTGTCACGTTGGTCAAGATAGAAACCTGTTTTATGACCACCAACAATATCAACGTTAATTTTAACGCCGTTTTCTTCAATCATTACAAATTTAGGTGGCTCTTCACCATGAAGAACGCCTGTACGTTGTTTCAAGCCTTCTTTTTTACGCACAGAAACATCAGAACGTTCGTAGATGCTGCATTCTGGGTAGCAGTGTTGAAGCGCTTCAATCAGCACATCACGTTGTGCTTCAGCACCAGCACTGAGTAACTGACAAACTAAAAAGTTTTGGTAACGGTCAATCGTAATGCCCGGTAGGCCATCAGATTCTGCTGCAATTAAACGATAACCTGTTAAGCCATCACGCTGAGCTAAAATATCGCGCAAACCTTGTGCTTGGTTTAGACGTTTAATAAAGAAGTTAACGTCGATATTTTCGTTTTTCTCAAAACTCCATACGCGAACGCGAATTTGTGATTGTGGTGAATAAGCGCCTTTTGCTAACCATTCGCCTTTGTTGTCGTAAATATCGACGGTTTCGCCTAAGCCTGGTTTACCTTCAATGCGATCAATACCGCGAGAGAAAACCCAAGGGTGGCGACGACGTAGTGATTTTTCGCGGCCTTTTACCAAATAAATAGAAGCTGTCATGAACATGCCCAGTATGGAATTCGAGTGGGGGCGTATTATCTTTCTCTAGGCATATAAAATCAAATGAAAAAGCCGCTATCTTATCGGATACAAACAAGATAGCGGCATAAAAGATGATTTAAGCAATGGAACTGGTTATGAGGCTTTTAAACCACTCATTAACTGTTCAAGGGTTTGTGCTTGCTGGCTCAGTTGTTCAATCTCATTACTAGATTCACTGATCATCTGTGCTATCTGACTGGATTGGGTACGAACTTGTTCTACGCTGCTCGCTATATTTTCAGCAACAGCCCCTTGTTGTTCAGCAGCCGCTGCAATTTCAGAACTACGATCAGAGATCCCTTGGTTACGTTCGTTAATTTGGCCAATTTCGCTATCAACAGAATCCATTAATTGTTCACTGTTAATAGCGTTATCAACGGTATTTTTCATAACTGCAATGAGCTGTTGGCTATTTTGTTGTAGTGACTCAATCATTTGCTGAATTTCAACAGTAGCACTTTGGGTGCGCCCAGCAAGGGTACGTACTTCATCTGCAACTACAGCAAAACCACGCCCTTGTTCACCCGCACGTGCCGCTTCAATTGCTGCGTTTAGTGCAAGCAGGTTAGTTTGTTCTGAAATACCATTAATGGTTGTGACAACGTCATCAATTTTTGCCGCATTGCTATCTAACGCAGATACTGCTTGAGCGGCGGAATTAATTTCATTAGAAAGAATCGAAATGGCATTTTTTGTTTCGCTTACTTTTACACGACCATTTTCACTCACCGATTGTGCTTCTTGAGTTTGCAGTGATGTTTCGTGGGCATGGGTGGCAACCTCACGAATTGAGCTTGCCATTTCTTCAGTCGCACTTGCGAGTGAATCTAAATGGCTTTGTTGAGATTGTGATAAATCACCACTGTTATCACTGCGACGATGTAAATCGACACTTATTTGTTGCATAAGCGCTACAGCTTGTTGCGTTGCGAGTACTAACTGTTGTTCACGTTCTGCGACTTTATCAATTGTGATAGCAATCAGGCTAAATTCATCTCGAACAGGAAAGAAATTTAATCGGTTCGTTAGATCGCCGTCGGCTAAACTTTGTAGTGCTTTTTGCATATTAAACATCGCACCGCCAATGAAGGTCATGATGTAGTACACAGAAGCAAGAATAATAACGAGTAGAATACCAGTTATAACTAATTGTGTTGTTGATAAATAATCAAATAATCCAGTCTGTGTGACAGCTTGTAAACTATAATTTTGGCCACTCACTAATACAGAATCTGATGATGAATTTGTCACTTTTATTGCGCTATTTTGCAGTAAAATTGCAGCATCCGTAGAAGAGATATTTTGTTGTTGGAGGATGTTAGCGGTCAGTTTTAGTTGTTGCTGTGTTATTTCTAAGCGTTGTTGAGAGGCGGCATCAACTAAAATAGCACTAACAAAGATAATAGCGGCAAACGGAAGAAGAAAAAGTAAGTAAAATTTTTCTGTAATTTTTAAATGTATAAGGTATTTATCGATCCATCGAAAAGCGACTTCTTTCATACTTACATCCTAATTAGCATAGATAAGTGGTTGCGAGATAACATTAGTGGTGGAACTACATATACATCGACAAAATTACTTAGAACTTGAGGTGATGAATGTCACAGTTATGTATAAGAGCGAATGTTACAGGCCGTGTGCAAGGGGTGGGCTTTCGTTTTCACACCGCTCATGAAGGGTTGAAATACAGTTTAAAAGGTTATGCGAAAAACCTACCTGATGGCAGTGTGGAAATTTTAGCTTGTGGTGAAAAAGAAAATATAGATGCGTTATTACTTTGGTTAGGGAGTGGGTTAAAGCTCGCTGATGTTAAGTCAATAACAACGGAAGAGTTGGAATGGCGGCATGTTGATGGATTTACGATTAAGTAGTCAATGTTGTCAATAACAGAGGGTCACAAGATACCAAGTAAACGCGTACCCTGTGACCACAGAGGATTAGTAACAGTAGTGAATTAAATACATTTTACTGGTTTCGGTAACCCTGCTAATTTTGTTGCTTGTTTTGCTGGCCCTTTAGGGAATAGACGATAAAGATAACGAGAATTTCCTTTTTCTTCGCCGTATTTTTTCGCCATTGCTTTAACCAACATACGGACAGCTGGTGATGTATTAAATTCTAAATAAAATTCGCGCACAAAATGGATCACTTCCCAGTGCGCAGCAGAAAGATCAATCCCTTCTTCTTCTGCAAGTAAAGGGACTAGTTCTTCACACCAGTCACTAACATTTTTCAGATAGCCTTGTGCATCTGTTTCGATTTCTTTTTTATTAAATTCAAGCATGGTGAGCCTCGGTATTCATTACGGCTCAAAGCATAGTGAGTGTGGTACGGTGCTGCAAGTAAAACTGTTCACTATGTTCATGTATTTGACTATTTCTGATATAAAAATGCCCGCAAGATAGCGGGCATTTATCATTAAGAATAGCGGTTGCTATTAGTTATTATCGCTGTTGATAACACCAAGAATTTGCAACAAGCTTAGGAACAGATTGTAGATAGAAACGTACAACGTTACTGTTGCTGAAATATAGTTTGTTTCACCACCACGAACAATTGACTGTGTAGTCAATAGAATTGCAGCTGATGAGAACAGAACAAACATACCGCTAATAGCAAGTGACAGCATTGGCATCTTCAAGAAGATATTAGCAACCACTGCAACAAGAATTGCGATAAAGCCTGCCATTAACATACCGTTTAAGAACGATAGGTCACGTTTAGTTGTTAGTGCGTAAGCTGAACAGCCAAGGAAAGTTACCGCTGTACCACCAAGGGCAGTCATTACAACATCGCCCATACCCGCGCCAACATACATGTTTAGAATTGGACCTAAGGTATAACCCATAAATCCAGTCAGTGCGAAGACGAAAACTAAGCCTAAGCTGCTATCTCGGTTACGTTCGGTTAAGAAAATTAAACCATAGAAACCTACAAGTAATACAATCCAGTGTACAGGCGGTACATTCATTGCCATCGCTACACCTGCAATACCTGCAGAAAATAACAAAGTTAACGAAAGTAGGAAGTAGGTGTTACGTAGAACCTTGTTAGTAGATAGTAAGCCTTCGTAACCGCCGTCACGATTAACTATACGATCGTTCATAAAAATCCCCTTAGGGTAGTTATATTGAGACTATTAATTTATATATGAGGCTAAATTACCATAAAAGCAAGTTTAACTAAGCACTCAACATTAAAATATTTGTACTGAAGCACGTTATCATCACTTAGCTCGTGTATTACTTAACCGCGGCGATGAAAATCAGATAAATGTGTAAGTAAATGTTTCAAAGTGACTATGGTTAGCGCTACTAATCACTTGTTTTCTTTGAAACATTTAAATTATACGAATTAATGTAATATTTGGCTTAAGAACAGTTGAGTACGATCAGATTTTGGATTATCAAAGAAATCATGTGGATTATTTTCTTCAATGATTTCACCTTGATCCATGAATATAACCCGATCAGCAACTTGTCGTGCAAACCCCATTTCGTGAGTCACACAAAGCATCGTCATGCCTTCATTTGCTAACTCGACCATTACATCAAGCACTTCTCTAACCATTTCAGGATCGAGTGCTGATGTCGGCTCATCAAAAAGCATAACTTGCGGATTCATACAAAGTGAGCGAGCGATAGCAACACGTTGTTGCTGGCCACCAGAAAGTTGTCCTGGGAATTTATTTGCTTGATCGGTAATTTGAACGCGTTCAAGGTACTTCATCGCTAAAGCTTCTGCTTCTTTCTTTGGCATTTTCTTTACCCAAATAGGAGCAAGGGTACAATTTTCTAATACCGTTAGGTGAGGGAAGAGGTTGAAGTGCTGGAAACACATGCCGACTTCCTTTCGTACCAACTCGATATTTTTCAAATCATCAGTTAGCTCTGTACCACCAACAATAATTTGTCCTTTTTGGTGTTCTTCTAGGCTGTTAATACATCTTATCATGGTTGATTTACCTGATCCTGAAGGACCACAAATCACGATTTTCTCGCCTTTCTTTACCTGCAAGTTAATATTTTTCAGAACATGGAATTGACCATACCATTTATTCACATCAGTTAGCTGGATCATAAGATCAGAGCTGTTGTTATCCGTATTAGGTTTTGAAGTACTACTCGTCATAATGCTGTCCTTGCTAACGTTTGTGCCCAGTGTGCAATTTGTTTTCTAAATAAATACTGTAACGCGACATACCAAAACAGAAGATCCAGAAGACTAAAGCAACGAAGACATAGCTTTCAGTTGCGAAGCCTAACCATTCAGGATCGCTGGTGGCTGCTTGTCCTATACCCAATACATCAAACATACCGATAATGAGTACTAGACTGGTATCTTTAAACAAGCCGATAAACGTATTTACGATTGAGGGAATGGTAATCTTTAAAGCTTGAGGTAAAACGATAAGATACATCTTTTTCCAATACGTCAAACCTAATGCATCCGCTGCTTCATATTGTCCTTTCGGGATAGCTTGTAAGCCCCCACGAATAACCTCTGCCATATAAGCGGCACTGAACATCACCACACCGATGAGTGCGCGGAACAATTTATTGGTTTCCATTTCAGCGGAAAGGAAAAGTGGAAGCATTACCGATGCCATAAAGAGTACGGTGATCAGCGGTACACCACGCCACAACTCAATATAAACCGTACAGATACTACGTATAATCGGCATTTCTGAACGTCGTCCTAACGCAAGAACGACACCGATAGGTAAAGAAACCACAATACCGACAATGGCAATAACTAAGGTGATTAATAATCCACCCCATAGATGTGTTTCAACAACCGGTAAGCCAAATACGCCGCCGTAAAGGAGAAAGCCAGCAAGGAATGGATAAATATTGACAAAAAAGAGCCATATCCATCCACGGTAAGGTGTTTTCTCGTAAGCTAATAGTCCAATAAATAGCGCTAATGTTGCGTAAAAGAGTTTAGGTCTCCAAAGCTCAACTGTTGGATAAAACCCAAACATAAATTGATCAAAGCGAACGTTGATAAATGTCCAACACGCACCACTACTGGTACATGCATCACGACTATCACCTGTCCAGTCAGCATTAATAAATGCCCATTCAACAATGTACCAAATACCTAAAATTGCAAAGTAGCCTAAGATAAATGTCGCAATACTACTGGTCAGGGATGAAAATAAATTGGTACGTAACCAACCAATAACCCCTACTGTATTGGATGGTGGCGGGAGATCGGGTAAAAATTGATGTTTATTCATAGTGATTACCTCTCCACCAACGCGACTTTCTTGTTATAGATATTCATCACCAATGAAGTGAGTAGGCTTAATGTGAGATAGACAGCCATAGTCATTGCGATGATTTCGATAGCTTGACCTGTTTGGTTTAAGGTCGTTCCTGCAAATACAGAAATAAGATCAGGATAACCAATAGCCATCGCAAGTGATGAGTTTTTAGTTAAATTCAAATATTGACTGGTGAGCGGCGGAATAATAATACGAAGTGCTTGAGGAACAACGACAAGACGTAAGGTCTTATTCCTTGACAATCCTAATGCTTCAGCGGCTTCGGTTTGACCATGGCTAACGGCATTAATGCCTGAACGGACAATTTCAGCAATAAAAGAAGCGGTATAGATGCTTAGTGCCAGTAAAAGGGCAGCAAGTTCAGGAAGGATCGTTATTCCACCTTTAAAGTTAAAACCTTTCAATTCTGGATATTGCAAATCAATAGGCATACCTGTGATAAAAAAGGCAATCAGTGGTAAGCCTAAGACTAATCCTGTTACGGTTAATAATACTGGAAGTTGCTGACCTGTTTGTTGTTGTTTTTTCTTAGCATATCGATAAAAGAACAAAGAAATAATGATAGCAATGGCTAAACACCAACCAACAATTTCAGAGCCCGCTCCATATATAGGGCTAGGAATAGATAGTCCCCGAATATTTAAAAAGATAGCTTCGCCTAAGCTGATACTTTGTCGGGGAGAGGGAAGTGCCTGGAGTACAGCAAAGTACCAAAAAAAGATTTGCAGTAATAAAGGAATATTACGAAATACTTCAATATAAACTGCGGCTAAACGGCTGATTAACCAATTTGAAGATAGTCGAGCTATACCCATGATAAAGCCAATGATTGTGGCTAGGATAATCCCTAACACTGCGACTAACGCAGTATTTAATAATCCAACAACAAAGGTTCGCCCATAAGTGTAAGTTTCATCATAATCAATCAGTGTTAAGCCAATACCAAATCCGGCTTCTTGGCTAAGAAAGTCAAATCCTGTCGAGATACCTCGTGATTCTAAATTGGTAAGGGCATTATTTACGATGGAGTAAAAAAAGAATACCAGTCCGATAACAGCAATAACTTGAAAAATAATAGCCCTAAAAGTAGGGTTATAAAAAATATTCTGCTTGGATTTTGGATTAGATACATCCGATGTATTTGGTGTAGGAGCCATACAACAACCTCAGTTCCTATTGAGATGTAAAATTAGGGACCCGTTACCGAATCCCTATATAGTGCTACGTTGTACTATGTTTCTTTCAATAAATTTCTATGCTTATGATTAACGAATTGGTGGTGCGTATTGGATACCGCCATTAGTCCAAAGTGCGTTTAGACCACGTTTGATTTTAAGTGGTGAGCCTTCACCGACTGTACGCTCAAAGCTTTCACCGTAGTTACCTACCTGTTTGATAATCTGGTAGCCCCAATCATCTTTAAGTCCTAAACCTTTACCTTTTGGTCCATCTAAACCGATAAGACGACGAATATTTGGATCTTTTGATTCTTTCGCTAATTTATCAACGTTGGCAGAGGTTACATTGAATTCTTCAGCATTAATCATTGTGAAGAGTGTCCAGCGAACAACGTTGAACCATTGATCATCACCTTGACGAACGACAGGGCCTAAAGGCTCTTTAGAAATAATTTCTGGTAGTACAACTGCTGAACTTGGATCTTTTAAGTTTAAGCGCAGAGCATATAGTCCAGATTGATCTGTTGTTAATACGTCACAACGACCAGAATCAAAACCTTTAGATGTTTGAGGTGCTGTATCAAATACAACTGGCTTATAAGTCATCCCATTAACACGGAAGTAATCAGCAAGGTTTAGCTCTGTAGTTGTTCCTGATTGGACACAAACAGCCGCACCATCTAATTCTTTAGCACTTGTGATGCCCATGTCTTTTTTAACCATAAAGCCTTGACCGTCGTAATAGTTAACGCCGGTAAAGTTGAGTCCTAATGAGGTATCACGGTGAAGTGTCCATGTAGTATTTCGCGATAAAACATCAATCTCACCAGACTGTAGTGCAGTAAAGCGCTCTTTTGCTGTCAGTGGGATGTATTTAACTTTTGATTTATCACCAATGGTTGCTGCCGCAATAGCTTGACAGAATTCTACATCAAGGCCTTCCCATTGACCTTTTGCATTAGGGTTTGAAAAACCAGGTAGACCTGCACTTACGCCACACTGGACATAACCTTGTTTCATCACTTTGTCTAACGTAGCTTCAGCATTGGCGTTTGCAGCAAAAAGGGCAGTTGAAGAGGCTAACGCCGCAAATACCACTGATAATTTATTAGCCATTTGTACCTTCCTTTGTTGGTCTTGATGTGAAATTAAAAATGCATAAGTTAATAATTTTAACAACATGTTAACAGTTGTTAATTATAGGAAGAGAAAATAAAAGGTCTAGTGAGCAAAAAGATGTAGATCACGAAAAGCTAACAAGATGAAAATTAGAATAAAATAGTAATCATTACTATTTGTGACTAATTATTCATGGTGGCTGATTTTAAAAGTGTGGTGTTAGTGATGATAATAATGACGATATATTGGTGTGGTTCTTGCGTTGTAGCTTTATTTAAACGGTTGTTTAAAGTTAATCATAATGAGGTATAAGTTGTAAGACGAGATGTTTTAAAATATTTAATGTGCATAAGTGTGATTTATTATGCATTATGGTGGGGGTATTGAGTTGCAGTTAAAGTGTTTAGTATTTTGTTTTATTTTGAATTTTAATATCACATTAAGCCAGTTAATAAAGCATTTAAGTCTGATATTTTTACGTTACTTGGATTAGTGTTGTTAATTTGTTAAAAATTGGGAAATACTGTCTTATAAACAAGAAAGACTCAATAAAATTGAGTCTTTCTTACGTATATTTTAGATTGTTATGCGTTTGTCGCTTTTGTTGCCAATGCGACCGAATCTACTTTCTTCGTCACAAACGAAAGAACAACTGCGACACCAAGCATGATAGAACAAACGGTATATGCCAGCGTGTAAGTACCTGTCGTATCAACAGCGAACGCAGCTACGACTGGACCAATAAAGCCACTCACACCCCAAGCAGTATAAAGTACGCCATAGTTTGCACCATAGTTTTTCAAACCATAGAAATCAGCAATGATTGATGGGAATACCGCAAGCAGTGTACCGTAACCAATACCTGCAACAGCTGCACCAATAATTAATGTGAAATCTGACTTAAACGTTGCGAACATTACCATATTGATTGCTTGCATAATAAAGGCAATCATGAGGGTTTTAATGCCACCGATCTTGTCAGATAGAATACCGGCAGCAACACGACCACCAGAGTTGAATATTGCTAAAATTACAACTAAGTAAGCAGCATCTGCGATATTTGCTTGTGTTGCTGCAATAGAGGTGATGTTACCAATGATCATCAAACCTGATGCAGAAGCAAATGCATACATTACCCACAGAGAGTAAAATTGTGGTGTTTTAAGCATTGCACGCCAGTTTAGATCTGCAGCATTACCTGATTTATTATTTACATCGTAGCCAGAAGGAACTTCAGGTGTATAGCCTGCTGGTGGATTATTAATTGTACAAGCAAGAGGAACTGCAATAATAAGTACAGCAATACCTAGTACTAAGAAACTTGTGTTTATTCCTACTTCTTTAATCAGGAAAGATGTTAGCGGGGCTAAGTATACCGCTGCTAAACCAAAGCCTGCTGCAATTAAGCCATTAACTAGACCTTTCTTTGAAGGGTGGAACCACTTCATTGCAGATGGGCTTAGACATGCGTAGCCAAACCCGATACCACTACCCGTTAAGATACCGAAGGTTATGATCAGTAGCGTAGGCGTGGTTGCAAAGCTTGAAATGATCATACCTAGACCGACCATCACGGTACCAAGAATGAGTACACGACGTGGACCCATACGGTCTTGCAGAATACCTGCCACTAATAATGATAATGAGAAGGTAATAATGGCAACTGTATAAGGCAGTGAAGCGTCCGCATTTGACCAGCCTAAATCAACAACAAGTGCTTTTTTGAAAACACTCCATGCGTAAAGAATACCCATACACAAATTAATGCAGAATCCAGCAAGTAAGATCTGCATTGCTCTATCAAATTTTTTCATACTTCTCTCAATTAAGGCGATGTCAGCAGATCACTTTGCCAACAAAGATAATGTTATATCTCAATGGGGTTTTTAAAGTGCGCGAATCTTATCAAGATTATTTAAATTTAAAATTAGCTAGAAATTGTTTGTTACAAATGAGCTGAAAGTATGAAAGTTAGAGTGTAACTGAATTTGAATAGCGTTTTAATTGAGAGGTGAATGTAATAAGAGTGTTATTTATTTGTGGCGCTATTGAGTGTTTCAAAAGGAATAATAAAAGGGGAAAGAGTGCATCTCTTTCCCCTTTATAAAGCATTAAGTGTGATTACTATTAGTGACCAAGGAAACTCATATAGCCCTGTAGTACAAGTAGGTTAGTAATATCAATAAAGAAAGCACCAACAATAGGTACTACCATAAATGCTTGTGGTGATGGCCCATTTCGCGATACAAGCGCACCCATGTTCATTACAGCTGTTGGTGTTGCGCCCATACCAAAACCACAGTGACCACCTGCAATAATTGCAGCATCGTAATTTTTACCCATTACGCGGAAAGTCACGAAATAAGTAAATAGTGCTAGCACAATGGTTTGTACTACAAGAATCACCAACATAGGTAATGCGAGATCCATTAATTCCCATAAGTGCAGGCTCATTAGTGCCATTGCAAGGAATAGAGATAACGAAATAGTACCTAAGGCATCAACGGTTTCCTTATTGATTTTGTAACACTTAGTACCTTCACAAAAGTTAGTAATGAAAACACCAATGAAAAGTGCGTACACAAATTCAGGAATACGAAGTGCATTAATGCCGAAGCTATCTACAAATTCTTTAGCATGTGATGCACCAGCAACACAGACAAGAAGAATAAATAATACTTCAATCGTATTCTTTGAGGTAATACGATCTTCTTCTTTATCACTGTATGTAACAAGATCTGGGTGATCAATATGGTGATTACCGCTTTCACCAAAATCTGATTTTAGGTTGTATTTATTAATAAGACGCTGTGCGACAGGTCCTCCAATAATCCCCCCCATAACTAAACCAAATGTTGCACATGCCATCGATAATTCAAGCGTATTTAAGCCATAGTCAGTAGAGAAGGTATGCGCCCAAGCTGCACCTGTACCATGACCGCCTGATAATGTAATTGAGCCGACAACAAGCCCTAGTAATGGATCTAGACCAAGCAGTTTACTCAAGCCAACACCAACACCATTTTGAATAACAATGAATACCGTTGCTAAGGCTAAGAATAAGAACACGCGCGATCCACCTTTAGCTAAAAGCTTGTAGCTAGCAGCAAGACCTACTGTTGCGAAAAACATTTCCATTAATGCGTTTTGCATACTTAGCTTGAAGCTAATATCAAACCCTTGGAAATGAAAAATTGTTATAATAACAGCAACAACCAAGCCACCAACAATCGGCTCTGGAATGTTATATTTTCTTAAAATCGCAACTTTACTATTAATAAAGTAACCTAGAAAAAGCACGATTATTGCTATGAGCAATGATTCGAGCTCATTAATTTGAATAGTTGTGTTCATCGATAATCTTCTATTGTACTTCTTTGATGCTAATTTTAACGTTTAAAAGGTATTCTGACCATATTGCTATTCAAATTATAATGTAGTAGCTAATTAAGCTTTAAGTGATGAGATTGTATAAAATATCGAATATACCTACTTTAAAAAGTAAATTAAGTTACTTTTTGGTGTTTTTATTGTTATTAAATTGTTTTGTTTTTATGCTTTAAGGGTTGTTATTTTTAGAAGGTTAAAACTGCAAATAAAATTTACATAAATATCATCTTTAAAATTTAAATTTTATTATAAAACATATGCTTAACTGATTGTTTTTGTCTAAATCAATAAGTGGAGTCATATTTATTACGAAATATGCACTGTAATACGAAGGTTAAAATGAAATTTTAGTTATTATGAATGCAATTGAAAAAAAACAGAATTTTCTCACAATATAAGATTGGTTGTTTTTCGAACAGATATTTTTTGATTTATTTGGATAAAAATTTAAAAAAACTGAGTGATTTACACTTTAATAGTATTCAATGCTGTAATTTGTGCTTGTTTTTTGAGTTGTTTTTATTGGTATTAAAATTTATTGTAATTTTATTTGGTTATTTACAATAAGAAAAAAGGAAGCTATTGCGATAACTTCCTTTTGATGGATGAAGAGAAGATCAGTTACTGTATTTTTTGAGTTTTAGATCTTTTTTAAGCTGTTGTATATATGCGATACGGCTAGGATCTGCCGGTCGTGCTTGTAATTTATTGTTTTCTAATGTTTGTGCTTCATCTGGCAAAACACAACGACCACTCACGCGTTCATGGTGTTGTTTGGTTTCAAATTCAGCACGTTTTGCAGCTAATTCTTGTTCACGAGCCATCGACTCACGGGCTTTACTTTGATCCGTTGCATCGACAACGACATAGCTATTACGTTTCTGCTGTCGTTGTTGGACTGTGCCACCAAATTGATCGCGCTGCTTGATAAAGTTATTTAAGTGGTCATCAAAGCTCATCAAAGCATCCTACATAACAATTCTATTACCATAATAATAAGACACATTGAGAATGATGAGAACCTTGTTTTCAACTTAAAGTTGACCTTATTTCATTTGTTGTTAAATATTTATTCTCAAAATCCGATATTGGTAATGGTTTATCAAAATAATAGCCTTGTAACTCTTCCACGCCTAAAGATTCTAAGAACTTAAGTTGTTCTTCTGTTTCAACACCTTCAGCGACGATTGTTAAATTTAAATTATGGGCAAGCTCTATAATAGAGCGACAAATCGTAATGCTGTCTTTATTAGAAGGTAGATCTTTGATGAACTCTCTATCGACTTTTAGAATATTTATAGGAAAGCGCGAAAGGTAAGCAAGGGAAGAGTAACCAGTGCCGAAATCATCAATAGCGATTTTAATGCCTAGTTCACGTAAAGACTTAAGCTGCTTTAAAGCAAAATTAACATCACACATAAGTACGCTTTCTGTTAATTCAAGTTCTAGGTAATGAGGGTTACAGCCTGTATTATTTATCGCGTGCGTTATTGTTTCAACTAAGTCTGCCTCTAATAACTGTCTTGCTGAAATATTTATTGCAATGTCAAAAAAATACCCTTTGTCTTGCCATGATTTCAATTGAAGGCATGCTTGATTTATCAGGTATCGCCCAGCATCGATAATAAGTTCTGATGACTCTAAAACGGGAATGACATCGATAGGTGAACGATATTCTCCTTTACTATTTTTCCAGCGCAGTAGGGCTTCAACACCGCACAGTGTGTGCGTATTAGCATTCACCTTAGGTTGATAGAAGTATTCATATTGATCACTACCAACGGATTTGCGTAGGTCAGACTCAAGTATTAAACGTTGAATATTTTCGGCTTCCATTGATTCAGTGAAATAGCAGTAGTTACTTCCAGATAATCCTTTAGCGCGATATAAGGCAATGTGTGCGTATTTTTGTATCAGCTTAGGATCTGATTCTGCATCTGAACTTAATGCAATACCAATGTTAGTTGAAATAGAAATCACTTGGCTATCAATAGATAATGGCGCATTAGTATTTTGTAGTAATCGTTCGGCCACTTGTGTGATTGTTTGTAAATCGTGAAATGATCTGATTAAGATGCCAAACTCATCGCTATCAATACGGGCTAAAACATCTGTCTCACGTAAATTGGATTTAATCCGTTTTGAGACGATTAAAAGGATTTTTTCAATGTCTTCATTGCTCATGGATTCATGAAGCTGTTTGGTTAACTCTAAATCAATCACTACGATAGCTATTTGAGCCTTATGTCGAATGGCTTCTTGCATACTGTGAGCAATATCTTGAGTAAACATTGTTCTATTAGGTAATTGGGTTAAAGCATCATAGTGTGCAAGACGGTGTAATCTATTCTCATAACTGACTCTGTCTGTTATGTCTTTACTTGTTGCAATGTAGTTACAAATTTTGCCATCATCACCGCGAATTGGTGAAATGGTATAATCCACATAGATTATATCGTTATCCTTTTTTTTAGTAATAACATGGCGAATGGATTGTCCTGAGACCAATTTGCTAATGAGTTCATCTTGTTCATTTTTATTCTCGATATAATCATTTATACAAATTGAGCTGTGGCTACCAATAAGCTGATTTAAAGGCTTGTTACTCATTTTTATATAAGCCGTATTTACATACTGAATAAAACCATTTTTATCGGTAATGATAACGGATTCTGCGCTTTGTTCTGCTGCGCGAGATAAAGCTTGTAATTTCTTTTCACGATTAACCCAATAAGTCACATCAGCAATATGAAGTAGAATGTTATCTTCAATATTTTCAACTTGCTTAGTTGCAATAACTTCAAGGTGTTTTGAACGTTTATATTTAAGTTTTATATGAGTCTTTAAATGCTCGGTGTTAGGTAATTGATCAATAGTATTAAGTAAGGTTGTGAGTTCATCTTGAATTTGTTTTGAATAGAAGAGGCCAATTAATGGTTTTTGTAAAGCGCGAGAATGAATATTAAGTATTTTAAAAGCAGCGTCATTAATCGCTGTAATCACTCTATTTTTATTGAGTACTACAATGCCATCTTCGCTGTTTTTAATAACCGCTTCATATCTTTTTAAATTGTCATCACGTTGCTTGCGTAATATCTGCTCATTTTTACGATTTTTAATTAATCGCCTTGCCAACATTACTGAGCTAATAATTAAAATAAAAAAAGTAATATAAATTGCGGCTAAACGTATTCGGGTAAAATTAGAAAAATAAAGGTTGTTTAGTTCTTTATCTAAATTTAGTGATGAAACTAACACCCACTCTGATGTGTTTTTATCTATATTCTTATTTAGGCTTTTATCTATAAATATCAGTGGGGTATAGGTATAAAGATAATCGCCAATGATTGTTTGTCCTTTGTTTAATCGTTTTACTGCGTTCCATAAATAAGGATAGGTAACAGAGAAAAGTACGTCATCAGAACTTGTATTATCATGTCCTGATGGGTTAAGTGATTTGTTTAAGTATGGCTGTGTGATCCATTTTGCATCATTGTTAATAATAAAATTTGTACGCTCTTTATTGCTTGCAATATTACTCACAGGGATTTGGTGGTAACTTAGCTGTACAACCCAATTGCTGTGTTCTAATTTTAAATGTTGATAAAATGATACTTTATTTTGATGTTTATAAATGTAGCTTATTTTATTATTAAGAGAAAATGTATGATCTATATTTCTTAATTCTTGTGGTTCTTCAATGACTTTACTGTAATCAATATGAAAGCCATCTTTCACCTTGTTCAGGAGAAGGACTTGGTTGTTTTTATAGTCAATTAATCGAATGGAGTCATAGAGCTCTGAGGTAACAAGGATACTCTTAAATTGTTTTAGTACATTCGCCTTTTCCAAGACCCGTAACGGCTCGTGAAGAGGCTCTTGCCGCAATTGATAAGTGAGACGGTTTAAATCTTCAGTGATAGTATTTAGGTGTAAGTGACTGATTTGTATTAGAGACTCTAACTGACGAAGTTCATTTTCTTTTATATGTTCTGCAAGTTGAACACTGTCTTTCTGGTAAAAATAGAGACTTAAAATCGTCACCATAGCAACCAATGGTACTAAAAGGGCAAGAAGATACGGTTTTAACCCATTCACACAGACACCTTAATATGAATCTATAGACATACAAGGTATAAGTCTATGCCAAAGTGTTCATATAGTTAAGGGAAAATAATGAGAAACGTGATGAGGTAAATGTTTCAAGATGGTTGTAAATGCAAGTAATGAGGTAGCATCAATGTTAAATTTTATAAATATAAAATTTAATGGTCTTTACTATCGTTTTTTTATTGAATATTGCTATAAAAACGGTTTAATTGCTCAATGATAGAAGTCTTACCTTCATAATTAAAAATTGTTTTTACCGTCTGATCAGGCGCTTCAAAAATATGCTTTATAGCGTCTGCACTTTCGTTAGAAATACCATTGATACGATACTCTAAACGTTGGTGAATCAATGAGTCCGTTGCAGTGACATAAATCATATCTATATCTGCGATATTTTGACGTAGGAAATCACGATGCTGTCTTTTATAAGCACCTTGTGTAACCACTACACGAGGATAAAGAGTACGAAAGTGATTTACTTTTTGACTTATACGAATAAAAAAATCATCTCTCATTTCATCCGTAAAAGGCTTGTTCGCACCAATAACTTCACGCATTTCATCTGTTAAATCATCATCTGCATGGTAAACAAACCAATCGTCATGAGCACCAATGACATCACCGACATAAGATTTACCTGCACCAGAAAGGCCAAATAAAAATAGGACTGATGGCGCATGGGTTAGTTGAAGACGATGACTCATTTTATGTTCTCTTGTAGAGGTTAAGTACACTTCAGTTGGTATAAATAATCGTGTTAAATCAACTGAGGCAGTAATGTGCCAAATTATTTGTGTCGAGAATAGTAGAATATGCATATAACGTGAATTTGAGAGAATAATGTGCACTAACTGAATGTTTTGTAGACGCACTGCGAAGTAAAGACATGAGAAATGTGAACTGTGAGATTAATTGACTATTGCTATTCGTGCTAAGTAGTGTTCGGGATTTTTATACATTTAGTCTCATTTTGTGTGACAATAAAGGCAATTGATTTTATTTTTTATATGAGTATTAAATGCAAACTATTTTAATCGTTATCAATGACGCTCCTTATGGCTCTGAGCGTCCTTTTAATGCATTACGCTTAGCAATTAAACTTAATGAACAGGAAGAACAATCTGTAAGCCTCAAATTGTTTTTAATGTCTGATGCTGTGATGTGTGCGATGAAACAGCAAAATCCGGTAGAAGGCTATGATATTCAACAAATGCTTGAAATCCTTATCGCACAAGGAAGCGAAATCAAATTGTGTAAAACCTGTTGTTGCGCGCGCGGGCTGTCTGAGTCATTACTCATTGAAGATTGTGAAATAGGGTCGTTAGATGATTTAGCAAGTTGGACGCTAAAAGCAAAAAAAGTACTAACATTTTAATTGTTATGCTCAGTGATTTAACGTAACAGAAAAGAGCTATTTTTGTACAGGAATCACAGAAAGCAAAAGAACTCAGTTATTAAATGTATTTATTATCAAAAAGCTGATCAAACGAAGAGTTATCTTATTTATATATGCTAGTGTCATTAAGTAAGCTATTCATATATAGGAGATAAGCTGTGCCGCATTGCATTATTGAATATGCCAAAGATCTTGAAACAGAGATTAATTTAAATGAATTAATGGCAACAACTCATTACGCGACGTTTAGTTCAGGTCTTTTTGATGAAGAAGATATAAAAACCCGTGCCATACCTTATGAGTTATATCGTACAGGGACAACCGAAAAGCCTTTTGTTCATATTACCGTAAGGGTGCTTCCTGGTAGAGATCCGAAGCAAAAAGATAATCTATCTGAAGTCATCTTGCATCAAGTGGCAGCAATGTTCCACAATGATATTTGTGTCACAGTAGAAATTGAAGATATTAATCAGCAATCTTATCGCAAGTATGTCATATAAAAATGCAAATATAATTGCTTTTAATTATTAGTTATAGTAATAAATCACCGTTCGAATAAAGTATATTTGCACTTAATCACGTTTTCTGTTGATATATATGCAGAAAACGTGAATTAGGATTTGATGATGAATAAGAAAGTTTTATTAATTGCTTTAAGCTCTGTTGCGTTAGTTGCATGTAATTCGGCAAAAGACGTAACTTCGGATGAGGCGAATATGCAAGAAAGTTGTAATTTTTCTCACGCAATTGTTGGTGGTTGGGCACAAGGCGACATAACACCTGAAGTGGAACAAGCAGCAAAAGATGCCGTTAAAGCAATCTCTGGTGATCATCAGCTAGGTAAAATTTATCATGTAACACAGCAAGTAGTTGCAGGTATGAACTACTCAATTACGTTTAGTATTGAAAATGGTGATTACTACAATGCGACTGTTTTCCGTAGCCTACAGAATACTTATGATGTTAAAGATGTAAAACAAGTATCATCAGTAGCTTCGAACTGTGATGTACATAAGTAACTAAATAATAAGTTCTAATAGAATGAGAAAGCGCTATTATTGAGCAATCAGTAATTGCGCTTTTTTTGTTTGATTAGTCGCATGGTAATAGAAGAGATTGTGTATGCATGTTGTAGGTCAGTGTTATCAAGATGAAAACTTTTCTAAACAAGAATTGTCTGAAGCTACTTTTGAAAATTGTCAGTTTTATCGTTGTGATTTTTCACGTGCAAATTTAGTTGAAGCGAGTTTTATCAACTGTAATTTTATTGATGTAGGGGATGACAAAGGCTGTGATTTTTCCTATTCAAAACTCAAAGATGCGAGTTTTAAGCAGTGTAATTTGTCAATGGCTAGTTTTCGTAATGCGCAGTGTTTTGGCATAGAAATGCGACAATCTAATCTCCAAGGCGTTGATTTTCAATATGCTTCTTTTTCAAATTATATTACCCATAATACTTTCTTTTGCTCTGCATTTATAAGCGGCTGCAATTTACGTTACAGCAATTTCGAAGACATAAAATTAGAGCAGTGCGAACTGTTTGAAAACCGATGGAACGGGGCTAATTTGTTGGCTACATCGTTTAAAGGATCTGACTTAAGTCGCGGTGAGTTTTCATCTGAGCAGTGGCGCCAATGCGTTGTAGAAGACGCAGATCTCTGTCATGTGGATTTAGAGGGTGTTGATATTCGACGTGTAAATTTAAGTGGTGTAAAAATTTGCGATTGGCAACAAGAGCAATTACTAAGTCAACTGGGCATTATTGTGCTTTAAAACGCTATAAAAAGGTCGGTATTATTTAAATAAAATAATACCGATATACAATGCTATTTTTTACCATTCACCTTGGTTTTGCATCGAAGCCCAAGGTTCAGCTGCTTCTAGTGCGTCGCCTTTTTGTAGCAGTTCAATCGAAATACCATCAGGTGAACGCACAAATGCCATATGTCCATCACGGGGTGGGCGGTTAATAACGACTCCATTATTTTGTAAATGAGCACATAAATCGTAAATATTATCGACGGCAAAAGCGAGGTGACCAAAATTACGACCACCAGTGTACGATTCTGGATCCCAGTTATAAGTTAGTTCTAATAAAGGCGACTGTGTTTCTTTTGCCGTTTCTGCCTGATTAGGTGCAGCTAAAAATACTAGTGTAAAACGTCCACGTTCGCTTTCTTTACGTCGAATTTCTACCAAACCAAGCTTGTTACAGTAAAAATCCAGTGAAGCATCTAAGTTGCTCACTCGTACCATGGTATGTAAGTATTCCATTCTATTTCCTAACTTTTATACAAAAAAATCCCCGTTGTCTTAATACTTAGCATAAAGCAAATGTGTATTAAAACGAACGGGGATTATTAGATTTTATGATCTAATGTTTATGCTATTACTGCTTGCAGTTGTTTCTTATGACGACGTAGGTGAATCGTACAACATGCAAGGAACCAAACAGAACTTACAGCAATACCCGCAACTGTTGAAGATAAGATGCCCATTGCTAGATAGCCTAATAGTGCGCCAATAGCGACAGTCAATGCATAAGGTAGCTGAGTCATCACGTGATCCATATGGTGACTACCTGCACCTGTTGCAGACAAGATACTTGTGCTTGAAATAGGTGAGCTGTGATCACCAAAGACAGATCCTGCAAGTACTGCAGATAACATCGGCATTAATAGGTGAGCATCACTTGCTACCGCCATATCACCAGCAAGTGGTAACATGATACCGAACGTGCCCCAGCTTGTGCCTGTCGCAAATGACATTGCACATGAAAGGATGAAGACTAACGCTGGTAGTAATTCCGTTGGGAAACCACCTTTAGTTAAAGAGGCTAGGTACTGGCCTGTAGACATATCACTCACAACAGTACCGATCGTCCATGCAAACAATAGAATAATGATTGCAGGGATCATCGCTTGTACACCTTGAGGTGCCGCAGTTAACCAAGTCTTACGTGGTAGTTTTAAACGTAAAGCTAGAAGAATAGAAACAGCTAGGCTACATAAAGATGCATTAACCAATGAAGCACCTAGATCGGTATGCTCTAAAGAAGCTATCAGGCTAAAAGCTTCGCCTTTTGCGCTTAATACTTCAGCACCACTAATGATCATAAAGATAACGCTGGAGACAGTCAGTGTCAGAATAGGCAATACCATATCAATCATAGTACCTTGGCCTTCAGACTCAGTAGTAATTTCTAAGCCTTTAGGGTGGCCTTTAGATTCATCCCATAGCTTACCTTCTTCTGCCCATTCTTCGTGTTGACGCATTGGACCAATGTTAAGTTGGAAGAAAATAACAACGATAACCATTAATAGCGTAAACACGGCGTACAAGTTCATTGGGATCATTTGAACAAACAATGAAATAGCACTGATATCTGTAATGTGGTTTGTTACTAAAATACCGCTAAGAATAGCAATAATGTAAGCACCCCAAGACGAGATTGGCGTGATAACACAAACAGGTGCAGCCGTTGAATCAAGTAAATAGGCAAGCTTTGCACGTGAAATATTGAAACGGTCTGTTACAGGGCGACAAATCGGCCCCACAGATAAGCTATGGAAAAAGTCATCAATAAAGAAAGCAAAAACCATTAAACCCGTTAGCATATTTGCGCTACGACGATCTTTACAGCGACGAACACCCCATTCAGCAAACGCTTTAGTTGCACCAGTTGCTGTCATTAAGCTGATCAAACCACCGAGCAAAAGCATGAAGATGATCATATTAACGTTACCGCTATTAACAGCACCGTCTGCCCAAACAAGGCCTACAACTTTATTTACGATATATTGAAGCGCCGCTAAAGGGCTGTAATCATTAAGAAGGATTGCGCCTGCAACAATACCAAGGCCAAGTGATAACAATACACGTCGTGTAGTGATTGCTAAAACAACCGCCAGCAAGGGTGGTACAACAGATAGCAGGGAGTCAGAATATTGAACTAGATTCATGGATCTCTTAAACACCTATATAGGTGGAGATCTACCGAAAGGATAGAGAAACAGATTTCAGGAGAAAAAATACTTCTTCGTATCCCTTAGGGTAGCGCTCCATAGACAAAATAACTATGGCAGTTCTGCACTTATTTAATGCAGACCCAGCGATTGTTGACGACACAACAAACACTTCGGCGCCGACTCCTTTCCCCAGACTTCAAAGGTGTCACCCTCCATCTGGATACTTTTAGGCAGCGCGCCTCTACTCAAAGGATTGAAATTTGATGATACCTATTAATTTTGCTTAGGCAATAAAAAGCAGGCATAAAATGCATATTAATTGTAAATATTGTTACTGTTGATGGTATGTTAACCAATTAGTAGCGTTATATTCCATTTAGATAATCGCTTATTCTGTTATGCTATTCGGCTGATTTTGTTCTGGTGTTGTCATCGCGTGTATATTTCCAGCGTAGCCGCCTTTAATTAAATCTTTTCTTACCTCAGCCACTTCTTGTGGGGTGACAGCTACAGTTCTATCACCTAACTTATTGCGGACAAAGCTAATTAACTTCGCGAGGTTGGCATCGCTGATCACCGAGTTAAAGCTACTCATCGGCATAAAGTTA
Organism: Photobacterium angustum; assembly: GCF_002954615.1. Lineage (NCBI taxonomy): Bacteria > Pseudomonadati > Pseudomonadota > Gammaproteobacteria > Vibrionales > Vibrionaceae > Photobacterium > Photobacterium angustum. The sequence continues at coordinate 1,001,771 of NZ_MSCJ01000001.1, forward strand.
CTGTCTTGTTCCATGAAGTTTGGCGATAAACCACGAATGGTAACGGCAATTGTATCGTAAGGATCACTGTGCATAATTATCCCATTGTTAAGCAGTGTAGGGGCGATCCCTTTTCTACCTTTACCGTCTTTACCATGGCATGCACCACAGGTTTGAACATATAAACCATATAGTTTGGCTTCGTTTTCAGGATCGTTGCTACTTAACGGTTTTAGCTCAACGGTTTGAATATCAACATTGGCTGGCACCAAGTCACCAAAACCGGGTGGGTTGAGCTGTGGAACCGATCTATCTAACTCGTTATATTTATCGCCAGTGATCAAGTATTCCGAAATGGCTGCGACGTCTTGTTCTGTCAAGAAACGGGTACTGTTTTGTACCACTTCCGCCATACCACCAAATGCGGTTCCTTTATCTGAATGACCCGTTTTTAAAAAGTCGGTTAGTGTTTTTACATCCCAACGATCTTGATATAGCTCTGTTGCGGTAATATTTGGGGCTTTCCAGCCATCAATCAAATTACCTTGGAATAGCTCTTTTTCTATCAAGGCTTGTGCAACGTTACGTGGAGTATGACATTCCGAACAATGGCCTAACCCCATGGTTAAATATTTACCCCGTTTCCATTGTTCGGTGGCATCTGCTGGGTATTGCAAAGGGTCGGTATTAAGAAAGGCAATATTCCAACCAAGTAGTCCTAACCGGATATTACTTGGGAACATCATCTTGTTTTCTTCATTACGAGTATTCACAAAATTAAGCGATTGCATGTAAGCCCAAAGTGCTTGGGTGTCTTCATCTGTCACATATTGATAAGACGAGTAGGGCATAGCTGGATAAAGGTAGCCATGTTTGCCTTTACCTTTATGTAGCGCATCATAAAATTCATCGTAGGTGTAATCCCCAATACCATAGGTTGGATGTGCTGAAATATTGGTAGAATAAAGCGTGCCAAATGGCGTTAAAAATCCTAAACCGCCACCAAATGGTTCGCCACCTTCACCAGTGTGACAAGCAATACAATCTCCTGCATAAGCAAGGTATTGCCCTTTACTAACCATATCCGGATCAAGCGCTGCGAGTTTCTCGTTTTGTCTATTTCCTTGGTGGCGAATATAAGCACCTAATGCTTGAATTTCGCTATCGCTGAGTTGCTCTTCAAAAGCAGGCATGAGATTGTTTAAGCCATATTTTACCGTCGCAATAATACCTTCAACACTGCCATCGTGAAGCCAGATATTATCGGTTAGATTTGGCGCACCAATCGCAGTATTACCTTTTGCATTACTGCCATGACAAGCCGTACAGTTAGCATCAAATACGGTTTTACCGAGTTCAAGCTTGACCGCGGGCTCTGAGATAATGCGATTTTTTTCAAGTGAAGCGACATAATATGAAACATTCTCAATTTCTTCTTCAGTCAGAATATCTTTCCAGCCAGCCATGACTCCGTTACGACCTTTAACAATCGAATGATGGATCGCCTCATCACTACCACCATAAAGCCAAACGGTATCACTTAAATTAGGGAAATGAAGCTGACCTTGTGCTTGATTTAAATGACAAGCCGCACAATGGGTTTGAAATAAAGCGCGACCAGCGACCACAATTTCAGGCGAGGTACTTAATGCTTGAAATGATGTATCACCATTAGGTACTTGGCTAATTTGTTTGGCTAATGAAGTGGTAGAGGTTGAAGCCGCTTCACTACTTGATTGCCACTTCATGAGTCCTTGCCAGTTTCCCATGCCAGGATAGAGCACCAAAAAAACGGCAGCGATAATGAAAGCGAGAAGATAAGAAAGAAGTAAAAGGTTTGGTACGGCGGCATCGTTTTCATCGATACCATCAAAGCTATCGACGGTTCGATTAGCGTTGGCTGCACTGTTTTTCTTCCAGTAGTACGCAACAACGACGATCATAATTGCGAGAAAAATAAGGGTTAGGATAATGACCCAACCACTCCAAAAAGTACTCATGGTCGTACTCCTTGATCTTGTCCCAGACTTTGTAGATAGGCGATTAATGCCTGTGCCTTGGTTTTACCTTTTACTTCTAATCGTGCCTGTTTAATTTCCTTATCAGTGTAAGGAACACCAAGGGTACGTAATGCAATTAGTTTTGCATCAATATCTTCACCATCAAGTACTTGTTCAAAGAGCCAAGGATAAGAGGGCATAATCGAAGTTGGTACAACATCACGAGGGTTTCTTAGGTGAATGATGTGCCATTGATCAGAATATTTTCGACCTAAATTGGTGAGATCAGGTCCAGTACGTTTTGAACCCCATAAATTGGGATGTTCATAAATATCGTCACTTTCTCGGCTATATCGTCCATAACGTTTAATTTCTGCGTTTAATGGACGTACCATCATGGTATGACAAGTATGGCAACCTTCACTGATATAAATATCGCGCCCAGCAACTTCTAATGCGGTTAATGGTTTCGCGCTTGATTCAGCAATTAACTTATCTTGGTAAAAAAAAGCAGGAAGTACCCATACTAAGAATGAAAAGGCAGCAACCAAAGTTGTTGCAACAATAAGGATCACTACAGATGAGGTAAAATCTTTATTAATCATGAGTATCTACCTTTTCTGTTACTGCATTTTGATGCTTAACTGATCTAGGTTTTGGCTGTTTTAGCGTTCTGTATAGGTTATAAATCATTAAAATTATACCTAACACAAACAACGCACCACCGATAAAGCGAACTAACATCCATGGTGCACTGAAGTTCATCGCTTCGACAAAACTATAGCTAAGAGAGCCATTAGCATCTTCTTTTAGCCACATATAGCCTTGTCCAATTCCAGCAATCCACAGTGCAACGGCATAAAGTACAATCCCAATATGCGCAAACCAGAAATGCCATTTAACTAAACGATTTGACCACAATTGCTCGTGACCATATAAACGAGGGATAAAGTAATAAAATACGGCGATGGCGGACATACCAACCCAGCCCAACGCGCCAGAATGCACATGGCCGATGATCCAATCGGTATTATGAGCAATCATATTAAACCAACGAATAGCTAATAATGGCCCTTCAAAAGTCGCTAACGCGTAATAAACAATGGCAGAGAAGAAAAACCACATGATGTAATCGTGCTTAAGTTTCTGCTTATTGTTGAGCAATGTCATGATGCTATTAAAGGCGCCACCCCATGAGGGTAGCCATAAAATTAACGACATCACTATGCCGAGATTTTGTAACCAATCTGGAACAGAAGAATATATAAGATGGTGTGTGCCAGCCCAAGTATAAAAGCCGACTAAGCCCCAAAAGTGAATAACAGATAAGCGGTAAGAATAAATAGGGCGTTCGGAAATTTTGGGAATGAAATAATAGTTCATACCAATGATGCCAGCGGTTAATAAAAAACCAACCGCATTATGTCCCCACCACCATTGCACGATGGCATCTTCGGCCCCTGAGTAAATAGAGTAAGATTTCCACATCGTGACAGGCAATTCGAGGTTGTTAGCAATAAAAATCATCGCAATAACAATAATGAACGCACCATAAAACCAGTTAGCAACAAAGATATGATGAACGGTGCGTTTAGCAACTGTCATAAAAAATACAATGGCATACATCACCCAGATGACGGCAATTAATATATCAATTGGCCATTCAAGTTCAGCGTATTCTTTTGAGGTAGTAAAACCTAACGGTAGGGTAATAAGGGCGAGAAGAAGGACAAATTGCCATCCCCAAAAGACAGACCAAGCAGCAGTGTTGTTATATAGCGGTGTTTTACAGGTGCGTTGAACAATATAAAAGGATGTTCCCATTAAAAGATTAACGACAAAGCCAAAAATGACGCCGTTAGTATGCAATGGACGAAGACGACCAAATTGAAAGTATTCAGAATCGAGATTAAGGGCAGGCCAATAAAGTTGCGCAGCTAAAATAACACCAATTAACATAGCTATGAACGCCCAACTAACACTAGCGATCATAAAGTACTTAACGATTTTATAATTATACTGAATATCCATCGTCATAACCTTAGCAAGTAATGCCGTTTATTGTGATTGATGGCTGGTATCTGTTTTTACGGTACTAAAGTAATACGCGAGATCCTTCATATCTTGATCACTTAAATCTTTAGCATAACCCTGCATTAATATCGCTAAACCATCAACACGTTGATTTTGTTTGTATGCTTTAAGTGCTGCGACCAAATATTGCTGCTTTTGGCCTTGTAAGTTGGGATAGGTACCCGTTGCAGAAATACCATCGGCACCATGGCAAGTGATACAAACAAGGGCTTTTTGTTTACCGATCTCAAATTGTTGTTCCGGCGTCATTTCATCAGCAGTAGAAACGAGAGGAGTTACAACTAAAACCACAAACAAAAACCGCTTAATGGATAGGATTAAAGACATGCTCATCTCCCTTTTTTATTCTATTTATAGAAGTCGTAATATAAACGCATAATTATAAAGATAGATGATTTTACAATTTCGCAACATTTGTTTTTAGAAAAAACTTAAGTAATTAAAAGAATAAATCGAAATATATTTAATTTTTTTCTAAAAGCAGTCACTCAATGTGACTGTTTTTGATTATTTTATGGTATTTCTTCAAATTGTTAATGATAACTATTTTCGTTACTGTTACTAAAACATTGAAAGGAGTAATAGTGCGAATGCTTAATTGTCGACCATCAGTATGGATGTCAACTTATCAATTTATGTTCTGGTTCTCGTATGGGGTGTATTTACCCTTCAGAGGATTATGGTTAGAAAAATTAGGGATCTCAGATGCTGATATCGGGATGCTGATCGGTTTTGGTCTTGCCGCTCGTTGTGTAATCAACTTTACATTAACACCTTTATTTCACAAAGTTGGGCACCTTATACCGTTCCTTCGTTGGTCAATGTTTTTAAGCTTACTTGGCTTTATTGCCTTTATCTGGATAGGTACGATTACGCCAACATTTTGGGTGCTTGCATTACTACTCGTGTTATTTAATTTAGCGATTGGTCCTGCGGTCGCTATTTCGGATGCGATATCAAATCACTATGCTCGAGATGATCGACTAGATTATGGCTACACTCGCTTATGGGGAGCGGTTGCATTAACGGTTGCGTCGGCTTGTATGGGGTGGGTGGTTCATAATTTTGGTGTAAGTTCTGTACCAGTAATGGGAGCTATTGGTTTGGGAGCAACATTACTAGGTACTCTAATGAAGCCAACTGTACCTATGGTATGCCACCATAATGAGCAAAAAAGAAAGAATATTTTCAAAGTATTATGTTGTAAAGAGACGCTGTTATTTCTATTGGTCGCTTCTTTGTTAGAAGGAAGCCATGGTGGCTACTATTTCTTCAGTACAGTCTACTGGAAAGAACAGGGGCTAGATTCAGATACCATTGGTTATTTGTGGAGTCTGTCGACAATTTCAGTGATCGTTTTTTACTTAATTAGTCGTAAAGCGTTCGCTAATTGGAAAGTATCAACATTATTTAGACTTGCTGCAATTGCTGTCGTGGTACGTTGGGGATTAACCGCAGCGACAAATGATATATATGTGCTTATTTTCTGTCAGATTTTACATGGTATTACGTTCTCAGGTACGATTTTATCTTCGGTCCGTTATGTGGAAGAAAATCGGAAACATAATTACGTTTCTTTACAGTCGTTATACCATGCAATTCCTGCAGGTTTTGTATTAGCGCTTGTATCTGCTCTTTGCGGATGGCTAATGCATCACTCTGAAATAAATATGTTCTGGTTTATGGCTGCGATGGGTATACCTTGTATTTTCTTAAAAGTAAAAGACGCTGTGCCGAATAAAAAAGAAGATCAACCATTGAGAAATGAAGCATTTGCTTCAGCATAATGTTCAAAAATCAAAAAAGCCGATAATGAAAATTATCGGCTTTTTTATAAGATTGAAATTTAATTCGTCACTTCAAACGCCAAGGCTTTTTTCTCTATCAGTCTAAACGCAATAGAAAGTAGTGCATTAACGGTTAGATACATCGCACCAGCAATGGCAAACACAGTTAACGTATCGTAGGTTTGGGCATTAATACGTTGAGCGTAACCCATGATATCCATAATAGTAATAGTGCTGGCGAGCGATGTGCCTTTAAACACGAGAATCACTTCATTAGAATAAGCCGGAACAGAACGACGAATGGCAAAAGGTAACAAGGTACTTAATGTTGTTTTAGTTTCCATGCCTAATGCACGACATGCTTGCCATTGACCTTTAGGAATTGCATCAAACGCACCTTTAAACAGTTGAGTACTGTAAGCGGCTGTATTTAATGCTAGTGCTAACATCGCACAGAACCACGGTTGGCTGAGCCATTGCCATGCAAAGCTATCACGAATACCTTCAAATTGTCCCGGTCCGTAGTAAATCAAAAAGATTTGAACTAACAAAGGCGTACCCGTAAATAGGGTAATGATTCCACGGCTTAACCAATGTAAAACAGGGGTTCTTAAAATTAATGTCATTGTCATTAATAGAGCGAGAGTACAGCCAACTAATAACGATGCAACGGTCAATTGTAAGCTGGTGGCAAGGCCATCCAATAATTGCCAAAAGTGTTGTTCATTCATGCCATCGCTCCTTCAACAACCGTTTTTTTGTTGTTGCTTGAACCTTCTTGAGCGCTATATTTCGCATCAATTCGTTTAATAATTTGTTGTGTAATTAGAGTGATCACTAAATACACTGCCGCAGCTGTTGCATACCAAGTAAAACTTTCATGCGTCGCTGCAGAGCTTAACTGTGCTTGTTTTAGAAGATCCGTAACACCGATGAGTGATACCAATGCTGTATCTTTTAATAACACTAACCACTGATTAGTTAACCCTGGCAATGCATGACGGATCGCTTGTGGAATAATAATAGCGACAAATGTTCTTGCTTTGCTGATCCCAAGGGCACTGGCTGCTTCTCTTTGTCCTTTAGGTACTGCTTTAATGGCACCACGGATAGTTTGCGCCGCATAAGAGGCAAAAATCAGTGAAAGCGCAATAACACCTGAAAGAAAAGGGCTGATCTCGATATAATCACCCGTGATGTAAAATAGAACCTGACCTGAACCAAAAAAGATGAATAAAACAATCAGTAGTTCAGGTAAGCCTCGTAATACTGTCACTAGGGCTGTCGTTGGCCACGCCACGAAGCGAAATCGAGACATCTCACCGCCAGCAAACAACATAGCCAGCACCAATCCAACCGCTAAACTGGTAAAAGCAAGCTGGACTGTCATCCAGCTAGCTTCTAACAGGGAAAGAGAATATCCCGATAACATCATAATTTACTTACCAAAGTACTTATCAAAAATAACTTTATACTGACCATCTTGCTTAATTTTAGCGAGTGCCGTATTCAACTGTTTAACCAATTCTTGGTTGCCCTTGTTTACCGCGATACCAAAACCGTTACCGAAGTATTTAGGGTTCGTCACCGGCTTGCCTACATACGCAAGGTTATCGTCTTTTTTCAGCCATTCTGCGATAACTGCAGTATCACCAAATACCGAATCAATACGACCATTTTTCATATCAATAAAGGCATCTTGGTAACTTGTGTAAGGCACTGCAGTTACACCTGGCATTTGATCTGTTAAATAGCTCTGGTGAGTAGAACCATTTTGTACCCCAACACGCTTACCCTTCAGAGCGGCGACATCAGTGACTTTACCTTTGATTGAAATAAAGCCAGCAGCGTTATCGTAATAAGGTTGAGTAAAGCTTACTTGCTGTTGACGTGCTTCAGTAATGTCCATTGCCGAAATAGCCGCATCGTATCGCTTGAATTTAAGAGCTGGAATTAAGCTATCGAAAGATTGGTTATGAAAAGTACAGGTAGCATCCATCTCTTTACATAGGGCTTTAGCAATATCGACGTCAAAGCCTTGGATTTGATTATTCTCATCCATGTATTCAAAAGGGGCATACGTTGCTTCCATCGCAAACTTAATGTCTTGCGCCATAGCTTGAGAAGAAACCAGACCGATAATGCTAGCTAATAAAATTTTATTCATCGCGATACTCCATGCGTCTTTTACGAACGAATATATAGGGGGATATAATTCGTTAATGTTTTAAATAGTCAGCAAATTGTGAGGTTTTAGGGTGACTAAACGCCTCGTTACTGCCGTGTTCAATAATTTTGCCGTTTTCCATGTAAAGCACATGACTGGCGATTTTTTTTGCAAAATCCACTTCGTGGGTAACCACAACTTGAGTAATGCCTGTGCCGCTTAATGTTTTGATGATCTGTACAATTTGGCTTGTGATCTCAGGATCAAGTGCCGCAGTAGGCTCATCAAATAACAACACTTCAGGCTTCATCATCAACGCACGTGCAATTGCAACACGTTGTTGTTGACCGCCAGACAGTTGCAAAGGCCATGCATCGGCTTTGTCTGCTAACTGTAATTTTGATAAATGCTCTAACGCTTCTTTTTTCGCTTGCGCTTTATCAATACCGAGCACTTTTACTGGTGCTTCTATTAAATTTTCCAACACAGTTTTGTGGGGCCACAAATTGTACTGTTGGAATACCATGCCAACTTTACGACGTAGTTTTAAACCATCTTTTTCAACGATTGTTTTTTTAAAATCAAAATAATTTTCTGCAATACTCAGCTCGCCAGCAGAGGCATCTTCCAATAGGTTTAATACCCGTAGTAAAGAGCTTTTACCTGCACCGCTTGGGCCAAGTAAAACCAGCGTTTCACCTTTATTACATTCGAAGGTTACATCATGTAAAACCTGATGCTTACCATAGAACTTATCAATGTTTTTTACTTGAATGCCCATGCGCTTATTCTGCATTTGTTCTCACTTGTGGTTTATATTACTTAACTTGGAATTCTATGCAATAAAAAATTAAAAATAATTTAATTTGTTAATTTATTGTTTAATTTTTAGTCTTTTGATGGTTTTATATTCTAATTAAAACCGTGAGTTAACGTTTAAATGTAGGTGGGATAAATGCTGTAATAGCATATTAACAATTACCTAAGTGGAGTGTTTGTTAAGAAGAATCCTAATTGGATAATTATTCAAGTTGCGATCGTGTGGTTATGAGTGGGAAAAGATGAGAGTTATAAAAAAGAATAACTTGTGGGAATTATGCTTTAGAAATACTAAGGGATTTGAATTGATCAGTATCGTAACCTTTGATGATTACTTATAGCTTACGTTTAAGAGAAAAACGAGATAGCTTTTTATCTAGCCATCTCGTTTATCTTGAACTCATAAACTAACTAAGGTGAAGAGGTGATTTATAAATATTGTTGATGAAATGTATTCTAATCCTTCAAGAAGAATTATTTTTTCGCCCAGACACCTGTTATTGGTTTAGATAGAATTGCTAATACTGCTATTAAACTAATTTCAATCGAAAAAGACCAACAAATATGTCCGATTAACTCACTCCAAAATTCATAACCATTTAGATTCCATAACCAACCAGTTTGCCCATTTAAATAAGCTGGGTGTCTAAAGCCAAGAGCTGGTATAAGGAAGCCATGCATTACTAGAGTAATAACAATACCGTAAGCAGCACCGTACCAAAGTCTAATTTTTGGAGTTATGGCTGATAAATAAACATAAACAAAAGCAAAAATAAAACTAAATAGCCAATGGTAGAGCATTACAGCCCCCGGAATAGTGATTCCTTGGTATACGTAGTCAAGTGAGTGAGAGTTAATACCTAACCACCCAAGCCAAGCATCAATGTTTAGAGCTGGGGGTGACATTTCACCAGCAACCCTTGGAGGCATGTTGGCTTCCGTTCCTGATTTTATTAAGGAGCTTATAAAACCGCCAACCAAAGTAGCATAGAACAAGATAATGTTATTTTGTTTGTTGAATATCATTGTAAATCATTTTTAATGTTGAAATGGGGGGAGGCAATTCTATCTACAAACTTTGAACACAAACTTAACAAAAATACACATGCAAAGGCTTTTATTGTATGGAGCCGAAAGGAATAAGCTTCGATATGATAAATATCATATATGAAAAGTAAGATTTTTATTCGTCTGATTTATTCATTATACATATAAAAATAGATCATCACTTTTTGTTATGTTATAACATAACAAAAAGTTGCTATTTGGTTTATTGTTATATCAATACTTTACAACCTTGTTATTGGGCTCTTTTATAGATGATGGAACCAAAGGTTTTGTGTTGTATAGCGAATGAGTAATAAAGAGAATATAAATGCTTAGAAAAAATCCAACTGGACACATGCCTACTATTTCTGAAACTGCGTTTATTGATCCTACTGCGATTATTTGTGGCAAAGTGATTGTAGAAGATAACGTATTCATTGGACCTTATGCCGTAATACGTGCAGATGAAGTGAATGAACTGGGTGAAATGGATACAATTGTGATTAAACGCGATACTAATATACAAGATGGTGTGGTTATTCATTCAAAAGCTGGGGCTGCAGTCACGATTGGTGAGCGTTCATCTATTGCTCACCGATCAATTATTCATGGACCGTGTGAAGTGAGTGATGATGTGTTTATTGGTTTCAACTCAGTGGTATTTAATGCCGTTATTGGTAAAGGGTGTGTGATCCGTCATAACTGCGTTGTAGATGGACTAGATCTGCCTGAAAACTTTCATGTGCCGCCAATGACGAATATTGGTGCAGGTTTTGACTTAAATAGTATTTCGAAAGTCCCACCTGAATACTCTGCGTTTTCTGAATCTGTTGTATCTGCTAACCATGAACTGGTTCAGGGATACAGGAGGATCGCTAATGAGCTTTAAAGTATCATCGCCAATTTTAGCGGTACCAACCAATATTATTACAGGCTTTCTTGGCGTCGGGAAAACCTCTGCCATTCTTCATTTAATGAAGAATAAGCCTGATTCTGAGCGTTGGGCTGTGCTGGTTAATGAGTTTGGTGAAATTGGTGTCGATGGTAGTTTACTGCAAGGTCAAAGTGGTAACGAGCAACAAATATTTATTAAGGAAGTACCCGGCGGCTGTATGTGTTGTACCGCTGGTTTACCAATGCAGATTGCGCTTAATCAATTACTTTCAGAAGCAAAACCTGATCGTTTGATCATAGAACCCACAGGGCTTGGTCATCCTAAAGAAGTGATGCAAGTACTATCTACGGAATACTATCGCGATGTGTTGTCGTTACAGAAAAATATCACTTTAGTGGATGCAAGAAAATTATCCGATCCTCGCTACACCTCACATGACACCTTTAGGCAGCAGATTGCGATTGCCGATACGGTGGTGGGAAACAAAACCGATCTTTATCAAGCTGGAGATAAAGAAAAGTTGCAAGCTTTTGTCGCGCAAGTTGCTAACCCCAAAACCCAAGTGATTTTTGCCAAACATGGTGTGATCCCATTTAATGAGTTTGATGGTGAAACCGGTATAGAAGTATTACCGCCGTCTTATCTCCATCGTGATAGGCAGACAAGCGTATCTGAAGAAGCACTATCGGAAGAGTTGATGCCTGAAAGTGGCGTGATAAAAGCTACTAACCAAGGTGAAGGTTTCAAAAGTATTGGCTGGCGTTTTGCATCTGAAAAAGTCTTTGAACGTAAATCATTACATCAGCTCTTTCAAACATTGAATGTTGAGCGAATGAAGGCCGTGTTTATCACTTCTGATGGGATCTTTGGTTATAACAAAACGGCAGATGGAATCACAGAGGTTGAGCTTGATGAGCGTGCTGAAAGCCGTGTCGAAATTATCGCAGATACATTAGATGATGAATTGGAAGGCAAGCTTTTAGATTGTTTGATTGTTAATAACATGAGTGAAATAACATGAACAACACTGAAATTAGAATGCTAACTGAAGAGCAAATACTGCAAGAGCCTGAAGACAATTACATGGATGACTCTCAATTGGCGTTTTTTAAACAAAGATTGATTGATCTCTATGAGTCGACATCTCATCACATTCAATCTGCGAGAGAGGAGATGGGGCACACGGCAGATGCGAGTGATTTGAGTGATGTCAGTGATCGTGCAACATTAGAAGAGCAATCAGGTATTGCTTTAAGAATTGTTGAACGTGAACAAAAACTTTTGCCCAAAATAAAATTGGCGTTAGAGCGAATTCGTTTAGGTAATTACGGTTATTGCTTAGAGTCCGGTGAGCCAATAGGTATTCCTCGGTTACTGATAAGACCGACCGCAGAGTACAGTGCGGACGTAAAATCTTTGATGGAAATGAAAGAAATCCAATACAAAGATTGATCCTATTTTTTATTATCACTAGGTAGGCTTTTATGAACACAGCGATCATTCCGCAAACTTATCAAGAGTGGCATCACTGCATTACTGTTATTTGCCAGCAACCTTTAACTTTATCGTATGTTGAAGAGCGTATTATTGCCCTTAACTCTTCTAAAGACTACATGACGAAAAAATTCGTTCAGTTATATGGCGAATCACAAAGGCAAAAAACACTGCAATGGTTTGAGCAAGCAAAAAATGAGCTAAAGTGAATCAAAGATGTTTCGAGAATGTAGGCTCTACCTAATACGCTAAGTGTTGATAAGGCATAAAAAAGACCACGCTATGTGGTCTTTTTTCATTATGGTTTAGCTATTAGCATAGCGAAATAGCGATTTTATTTTCACACCATTTGTACACTGTATCTGTTGTCTGCGTTTGACAATTTTGGCAATGCTTCCCGCAAGCCAAAGAAGGCGATGAATCACACTTCTCAACTTTCCCACGTAAAATTAATTCATCTAATAATGCACTTAACCAACGTGGCTCACACTTCAAATGCTTTGTAAGCTGGCTAAAGGAAATGACTTTTGCATCACGTACCGTATTTCTTACTGTAATTAGCGATATCATTAATGGCATCCTCCGCAGTTATGTGTCGCTGGTGAGTCTGGTATCGACATTTGCCAATCGACTTTATTGCATAATCGCTTAATCCCTATAATAAATGCAGTGACGATACTAAAAGCGAAAAATAACCAAAGCAGGCTCTCTAATGGATGTGCTTTGAAAGTCGCGGTTTGATAGAAGGCGATTGAAAGCGCATAGGCGACAACCACTCCCCATGCAGTCGATAACCAAGCCCAATTTCGACCAATTTCTTTGGCGATAACACCAATAGTAGAAACGCAAGGCACGTAGAGTAAAACAAAGATTAAATAAGCATAGGCTCCTGCCATTGAACCAAATTCTTTGTGCATTTGACCCATTGCGGTTGTTCCCATAGAGCCATCGGCTTCACTGGCTTTTATCGGGTTTTTCAGTGTTGATAAAGAAAAACTATCGGCAACACCATCAATGGTGTCTTGCCATGCCACTTTTAACTCTGACATTAGATGGAAAGATTGCCCATCATCTGCGGCGGCTTGATTGTTACTTAATTCTGCGCTGTATAGGGTATTTAAAGTGCCGACAACCACTTCTTTTGCTAAAAATCCCGTTAATAGTCCCACACTGGCTGGCCAGTTTTGCTCATTCACGCCAAGGGGAGACAATACAGGTGTTACCCAACGACCAATTTCTGATAAGGCTGAATTCTGTTGGTTATTGTTTGCAATAACTTGCCCTTCAAAATTTACGCTATTCAACGCCATTACTAGCATACAAATCGGAATGATGATCTTACAGGCTTTAACTAAAAAGCCACGTAAGCGACTCCAGCTGTGAATTAGCGTCGTTTTAACACTTGGAAGGTGGTAGGTTGGTAATTCCATAATGTAAGGTGATGCTTCACCAGTTAATAAGGTTTTCTTTAGTACAAAGCCGGTAATGACAGCGACAAAAATGCCAAGCAAATAAAGCGAAAAAACAATAAAACTGCCCATACCATGGAAGAAAGCTGCTGAGAAAACACCGAAAATCGCTAATCTTGCACCACATGACATAAAAGGTGCCATCATTGAGGTTAGGATACGATCTCTTGGTGTATCGAGAGTACGAGATGCCATTATGGATGGTATGTTACAACCAAACCCCACAATAAGAGGAACAAAGGATTTTCCTGGCAATCCAATCGTAGACATAAAGCGATCAATGACAAACGCTGCTCGCGCCATATAACCACTATCTTCTAATATTGATAGATAAAGGAACATCAAACCAATTTGAGGAATAAAGGGCATAACGGTATTTATACCGCCCCCAAGCCCTTGCGCTAAAATGGCTGTGAGCCAACTAGGAAAACCGAGTGATGAACATAACCATGCGGTGCCATTAATGAATATTGCTGCAGAGCCTTCATCAAAAATAGGTTGAAGCCCACCACCAATATTTATTGATAGCCAAAACATTAAATACATCACGATGAGGAAAATCGGAATCCCCAAATAACGATTAAGCACAATCTTATCTATCCATTGAGTCAAATTATGCTGTCCTGCATGATAACTTGAGATGCAATGATGAATGATTTCGGCAACAGTTTGGTAGCGCGCATCAGCAATTAATAAGTCAATATTTTCATTATGTGTGTTTGAAAAATCAGCTTGTAATTGAGAGACAAAAGAGCCGATATCTGTACCGTTTATATATTTTTTGGCAGATGAATCTGATTCAAGCAAGCGTATAGCAAGCCACTTCTTTCTATTATTAACGATTATTTGATCTTGGAATACGTCAGAAAGTTGAGAAATGCTTTGGTCTAATTCGGGAGGAAATTGAGTAAATAGACGGGGCAGTGATTTTGTCTGTAAATGCTTTTCAATCGAGTCCTTTAAATCATTTAATCCTTTAGATTTATTTGCAACTAATGAAACAACAGGGCAACCGAGTTCAGATTCCAACTTTTTCGCATCGATATTTATATTTTTTTGTTTAGCAATATCTAACATGTTAAGTACAATAATGCATGGAATTTTCATTTCAAGCAGCTGTAGTGTTAAATATAAATTTCGTTCAATATTGGCAGCGTCGATAATATTAACAACAAGATCAGCCTCATCAGAAAGAATGTATTCACAAGCGATGCGCTCATCGAGTGAGCCTTGTTCATCAGATGAAGACATAGAATAAATACCAGGCAAATCTACAATATTTATATTCTTATTATGGTAAGAATAGTTGCCTTCTTTTTTATCTACAGTAACTCCAGCCCAGTTGCCTGTGCGTTGTCTTGCGCCAGTTAAGGCATTAAACAGTGTCGTTTTTCCACAGTTAGGGTTACCTAGTAAGGCAATAGTATTTGCCACTATTTATTCCTCCAAACAATTACTTATAGATAAAATGGTTATTTAAACGATTGATAAGTAGAAATGATATCGCTTATCACTTGCACTTATAAAAATAATACTAATTTCAGTCAATAAATATCTTTATTATGGAAAATAAAAAGGTGAATAAAAAATTAATATATTTGTTAGTCAATAACTTAGAAGATGTGATATTTATGGGTAATTAAAAATCAAATTTGATACGAATTATATTTCGCCTTCATCGTAACGCTTTATTGCATTTAATTATAAAGCTTTTAAAAGTAGTATTCTGTAAATAAACGATGAGTAAGATAAATATCGTTCAATAAATTTTAATACTTAGTAGTGATATTTAAATCGTTATAGAAGTATATTTAAGTAACTACATGGAGGATTGATACGTATTATCACAATTAATAATAGGGCTTAGAAATTATTTGCTAGGTTGAAATAGGTTGCTGGAAAAGCAACAAAATTTTCACAGTTTAGGTGGTGATAGTATGAGAAGATTGTTGCTCGTTTTATTTTTTTTTCCATCGCTTTTATTAGCAAAAGAGTACAGCTTTAATGTGGATTTTAATCGCGGTGATATAAGTACTTTCTTTATAGCAGAAGGTAACAAAGTTTATCGTATTACCCAAAGCATTGATGCAATATACATATTTAATTCCCAAGCTCGTGCCCAACGTTTTGTTGCTCAACCGAATACGCGATCAAAACCAAGCACCGCAGTTAATGTCGGTGATACACGGGTGTATGTTGATAACATTGATGCGATTGATTATTACACTTCAAATTCGATGTCAGGTAGTGCTGGACAGGTAAAATCTATTAATGGACTCAGCTTTAATTATTTGTCGGATAGTAGTACTTATAAAAATGCTGGTGTGGTGGGTAAGCTAAGTAAAGTTGGTAATACTAAAGTAACGTATTGGGTTGATGCAGGCTACACAGTAAAAGGAAAGTATCGAGGTAAAATTAGAACGTTAGGAAATAAGTCTTTTAAGTATGAAAGTTGGTCAAGTTGGGGAGAAAAAAATGGCATGGTGGGAAAATTGATATCCCTAGGCCCTATCAATATTGACTATTACGATACTGACTATGATTTAGGTTATAAAGGAAAACTAAAATCAGTAGGTAAGATAAATTTTAGCTATTACCGTGACACCTCTACCAATCAAAAAGCCAATATCGTTGGTAAGTTTAAAGAGCAGAAAGGAAGAGATTCACGTTTAACTGTATATTAAATAATGGTAAGTGATGGAAGAATAGGGCTCATTAATAACCCTATAAAACGCATTTAACGCTGTTTGTATTGTGTCGGACAATACCCACGGCTGACATCAGGTGAACGCAATTTTAAGTGTTTGGTCTTTCTTCCTGATACGCGCTTTCGCCATATTTTAAAGCTGCTTGGCTTAAGATGTTTTCGCATTAGCTTGATCACACCTTGTTCATCAAGACCATATTGTACTGCAATCGCTTCAAAAGGGGTTCTATCTTCCCAAGCCATCTCAATGATACGTGATACTGACTCTTGTGTGCTTGTCATCAATTACTCTCCATTTACATATAAAAGTCAGTACGTAATTGATTGATATAAAGTTTAATTTTTGATTTTAATAGAGATAATTATAAAAAATAGAAATGCGATACGATAGAAATAGGGCGCTAATAATTTAGCCTCTTGTTTGTCTGGCTTTATGATTAAGTAAATTTCATATGACACAACTATTCGGGAGCATACTTATGTATCATCACACAGCAAGTAATCAAGAACGATAAGATCAAAGTGATTTGCCACAAACCATCTTCATAAAATGACATCTCGTTGTCTGACCAAATTCGCAATCCGATATTGAATAATTCACCTTTTATGCCGATCACTAACACTGTAGCGAGAAAATATTTCGCAAAGTCTGTTGCTAATATTTTAATGTAAGAGATGTACGTATCTAACATTTGAAATACCTTTGTCGCTCAATAGATTGGCGCCTGAAAGAAAGTCATATCACCTTTATAGTGTTAAATTTAATATCATGCACTCAACGATTTGTGAAAACCTGCCTCTATTAACGCATTTATTCTGATCTTTCATTTCTAGTTTTGTAATTTGCGAGTTGCTTCATGTCTAGCAGAGGTGGACGATCAAGCTAAATAGATTGGAAATAAAAAGCCTGACTCACGTTGGTCAGGCTCTCGTTTCATTTTATCTTGTTATGAAGTATTCCAAACTTAGTTAAGAAGCTCTACACGTTTTAAAGATATCCAACTTACCGTCATAAGCATTGGTTTCAACATCCATAATCCCTAATAACGAGTGGAATACATTATCGTGGGAATGCGTTGCCGTTTGCTGAGCTTCTTGTGCTAAGCAATCGGTGTTGATGTGTTTAGCTTGTTTAAAGCCAGGAGACATCCAAAGCATCATAGGTACACGTTTCTGGAAATCTGGTGCTAAACCATATGGCATGCCATGTAAGAACATGCCATTTTCGCCCAGAGATTCGCCGTGGTCTGAGACGTAAATCATCGCAGTATTATATTTGTATTCCAACGTTTTTAATTTCGCAATGGTTTGAGCCAAGACGAAGTCTGTGTAGCGAATCGTGTTGTCGTAGGAGTTAACAATTTGCTCAACGCTACAGTTTTCAATATCTGCACGAGAGCAGTCTGGTTGGAAAAACGCTTTGTCTTTTGGGTAACGTTGGAAATAAGTTGGACCATGACTGCCAATCAGGTGCAAGGCAACAACCCGGTTACCTTTCATGTCAGCAATTTGGTCGTCAAGTTTGTCAAGTAATGCAATGTCATAACAGGTTTCACCGTTGCAAAATTCATTTTCTTGTTTACGGTCGACTTCTATCTTGTTGATCTTATGCGCAACACCTTTGTCACCTCCATCATTCTCTTTCCACAGAAAATCGATACCAGCGCGCTGCATGATATCTATAGCATTATCTTGGTTGTCTGCTTTGCTACGGTCGAAATCACGATGAGGTAATTGAGAGAACATGCAAGGCACCGAAACCGCGGTTGCAGTCCCGCAAGAGGAGACGTCCTTGAATGAAACTACATCTAACATATTGGTATAAGGGTTGGTTTCACGACCATAACCATTGGTTTGGTAGTTCTGAGTACGAGCCGTTTCACCCAGTACAAAGACAAGCAGCGTCGGTTTCTTTTTCGCTTGTTCCAGTGCTAGTTGAGATTGTTTTGCATCCGTACCAATTTCACGGTAAGGCTCTGGTGTCGTGAGATAATTTTCTTTTACATAGCTAGAAAGGGAATACACGTATTGAGTAGGGATGATGATTTTCTTTAGGTAACTATTATTTCGGCCGACAGATGCATAGTCTTGGTAATATAAGCCTGCAATTACGGCAATGATAGCTAATGAAGCCAGCATCGATAAGACTTTAGTTAACGTGAATCGAAGCCATTTACCACCTATAGGCTTGAGTTTTACTTTGAAAACCAAAAGAGCAGGCACAACTCCCATTATAAGTGTCCAGATAACTGAGTAGGCACTTAAGTATGAACTGGCTTCACTGGTGTCTGTTTCTACGATATTGGTGATCATACCAGTATCGAACAAGATGCCATAGTTGTAGCTGGCGTAGCTCACCATTCCTGATGTTATCAACAATAGGATAAAGAAAGGTTTGCTGATCCAAGGCCAACTGAATAGGTTAAACAGGAAATTCAGCGCGGCAAAAAAGAAGATAGGAATCGTAATGATAAAACCGATCTTCACTTGATCAAGGCTTGAGAAGATGTTGACTAGCTCTTTGTAAATAGGAATGTTTACTACAATAGCAAAGTATAAAGCGAGTAAAAGGGTAAAGGTAACATAGGAGATACCTCTATTAAGGAATTCAGTTGTTTTCATGATGGATCCGTTTCGGTGTGATTAAAGAAGAATCGATGCCCAAACAAACAGGGCGAGAGCAAGCGCAACGAAAACCGCTGCGGAACCTATATCTTTGGCTCTTCCACTGAGTTCATTCCAGTCATCACTGACACGGTCTACAACCGCTTCTATGGCGGAGTTTAGTAATTCAACAATGACGACTAACAGTAAGCTGCTTATCATTATTGTTCGTTCGAACATGGATACAGGAAGTAAAAATGCACAGATAGATAGTACGAGTGTAAGTATCAGTTCTTGTCTAAAAGCAGCTTCGTGAATCCACGCAGCTTTCAACCCTTGAAGTGAGTAGCCGGTTGCATCCAATATCCGACGTATACCTGTTTTACCTGGTTTCAAAATATGACCTTTAATTGCTTAATCTTAAAATAGTGGGGCCTCGAGAGATAAGCCTCCTTGATTACAGAAGTGCATCGAATTTGGAAAACACGAAACTATTGGCTCGGCGTGAAAACTTATGAAAAAAATGAGCACCGACACCAAATCTTGTTTAATTGATGCGGGGTGATACGCACGCCGTAGTTACGAAAGAAAGAGTAACAAGCAGAAGTGGTTTATACATTGTACTGGTCCGTTAACGAATGAATTGGTGGTGCGAAATGTACACTGTTTTAAAGAGGGGTTCTGTCATTCGATTGTATGGAAATGTAGCTTTTTGTAATCTTGGCGACGGGGATATTGACAAGTAATGAATTTAAAATGGAAAGCAGAGAATATAGAGAAACCTAAGATATTGACTCAGTTTTAACGCCTTAAGTAAGAAAGGCAGTTTATCCGTCGTATTTATATCAAAAGTGCAAAAGGGAAATGGAAGATTATTGATCCTTTTAACACTCGCAAAGGCTAGACACGGTAAGAGTCAGATGAATGGCTACATTGACCATTGCTGGTGGAATCAGGTTTAAGGTAAAGTTAATCAAGGCGTCAGTGTTACGAAATCTTATGATTTGGAAGTCCTCCCAGAAGGAAGATAGGAGCGTGTTATTCGACATGAAAGCGGCGGTTATTAAGCTATTTTTGTTTAGCGTCTAAAACATACCATCACTGCCGTTTTACTTATCTGTTAAGGCTAATCCGCGATGAAGCATAAAAAAGGGGGAGCTGATAATTCAGCTCCCCCTTTTTGTTAAACCAGTATGTAGATTGGTTAAAGCATATTACGCAGTTTGTAGCTCGCCATCTTGCTCTTCTTTACGAGCTTGAGTAACAAGGACAAAACCAACGATTGCAATAAAGCCGGTAATGAACATGCCAGTTGTTACTGTTAGTAGGCCGTGTGCAGCAAATGCTGAAACTAAACCACTAGCCGCAAAACATACCATAGTCTGCATGAAGTTAAGTAGGCCAGCAGCGGTTGCGCTACAGTTTTTAAAGTCAGACAGAGCTGCGCTAATAACAATCGGGTAAATCGCACCATTCGCAACAGCTAGGAAGCAGAATGGGATTAAGATAGGCCAGATTGTTGTAACTGTTGTTGTCGTAGAGATAACGAACATTACTGCTACGCTTGCAAAAAATAGCGCTAAAATCCACGGTAGAAGCTGCTTACCAGAGTAACGGTTAAGTAGCGTACGACAACCGTAACCACCCACGATGAATGCCACTGTTTGTGGTGCGTAGCTTAGGCCAATATCTGCACCTGAGTAACCCATTGCAGACATAACAAATGGTGAACCTGTTAAGTAAGCAAAGAATGCCGCAGAACACGCTGCGAAAATAACCATGTTACCCCAGAACTTTTTAGAACGTAGGATTTGGCTATAGTCTTTACGTAGTTGAACCGTTACGCTTTCTTGCTCTTTATCTAATGCAGCACTTTCTTTTTCTTTAAGCGTTAGCATTGCTAAAACAGCACCAAAACCGACTAATGCAATAAAGATGCTGCGCCAACCTACGTGATGCTCAAGCAGTGCGCCTAATAATGGTGCTAATGCTGGAGATAACGCGACAAGCGGCATAATTGTTGCGAACACACGCTCAGAAGTTTTACCTTCGTAACGATCAACAACCACTGCCTGCCAAATAACCGTTGCGCTACATGCACCTAATGCTTGAGCGAAACGTGCTAATAAGAACACTTCAATGTTTGGCGCAAAAGCAGAGGCTAAAGAGCCAAGGCTAAATAGAGCAATACCGCCAAGTAGTACTTTAATACGTCCAATACGATCAGATAGTGGGCCGTAAATCAGTTGGCCTAATGCCATACCGAGTAAAAAGATACTTAGTGAAAGGCCGATAAGAGATTGGGTTGTAGCAAAGTCGGCACGAATCGTTTCAAACGCAGGTAAATACATATCTGTGGCTAAAAAGCCCAGCATGCTTAAGCAAGCGAACCAAAATAGGGTGATTTTTGATGGTTTAGCGTGTTGTTTATTCATTTTTATTATAACTATATCTATATGACATATGTGTAGTGTAATACTGGTTTAAATCGCTGTGAAACGCTAATATTTCAACATTGCTTTCAAAAAATTTGATTTGATATGTTTTCATACAACGATCTCCAAGTTATTGACGTAGTTGCCCGTCGTGGCAGCTTCTCTGCTGCTGCTGAAGAATTACATAAAGTACCTAGTGCGATAAGTTATACAGTTCGGTTAATAGAAGAGCGATTAGCTGTCGAATTATTTGTTCGATTACACAGGCAGGTTAAATTGACACCGGCTGGTGAGTATTTTGTCGAAGAAGCGCGCAAACTTATTAAACAGATGGATACCATTAAATATCAAACCCAACGGGTAGCGAATGGTTGGTCAGAAAATGTTTCTGTTGCGCTTGATACTGTGGTTCGCCAAAGTCGAGTTAATACCCTAGTTCGAGATTTCTATTTACATTTCCCTGATGTAGAGCTGCATCTGACAATGGAAGTGTTTAACGGGGTATGGGATGCCTTAGCTGATGGGCGGGCTGATATTGCCATTGGCGCCACTGCTGCTGTGCCAATTGGTGGCAGCTTTGATTATCGTGATATGGGCGTTTTAACGTGGAAGTTTGTGGTATCGCCAGATCATCCTTTAGCAATGGCATCGCATCCGTTAGAGCCTTCGGAATTAGCGCAATATCCAGCGATTTGTTTAGAAGATACCTCTCGAACTTTACCTAAACGAACAACTTGGCTAATGGATAACCAACGTCGGATCATGGTGCCAAGTTGGCACAGTGCATTTCAATGTTTACAGGCTGGATTAGGCATTTCTGTTGTTCCTAGTCATATGGCTATCAGTAAAATTGAATCAGGAGAGCTGGTGGAAAAAGAGCTCGCGGTGAAGCCTTCAATGAGTCCCTGTTGTTTAGCATGGAATACAGAAACTTTGAGCCCAGCTGTCAGTTGGTTACTCGATTACTTAGGCGACAGTGAGCAGCTTCATCATGAATGGATGCGTTAATAAGGTGATATTAATTCCATTGATAATACCCACAAAGAATATGATGTGTTTTGTAAGAATTGTTTAATAAATGCAATGTAGCTTGCTCGCATTCAATAAAAACAGCGAGTTAGCAATGTCTATTTTAAAACCCACTTTAATTGCATCATCTTTACTTCTTTCTTTAAGTGTTCATGCAGCAGATGCGCCGAAATATGTTTTCTTTATGATTGGTGACGGTATGGGCACAGCCCAACGTCAGATCAGTGAATATTATTTGCAGCAACAAAATGGGGATGAGACACAACGTTTAGCCATTAATGCAATGCCTGTAGCAGGCATTATTACGACTCATTCAGCCAATACTTTAGTGACTGATTCAGCTGCTGCGGGTACAGCATTAGCAACGGGTGTAAAAACGGATAATGGCGTTATTGCAATGGATCCAGAAGGGCATAAGTTACGCTCAACGTTGGATGCAGCTAAAGAAAAGGGGATGGCAACAGGTATTGTTACCACCACACGTTTAACACATGCAACACCAGCCACCTTTGTAGCCAAAAACATTAGCCGTGATAACGAAAACGAAATTGCCAATGATTACCTAGCATCGAATGTCGATTTCTTTGCAGGTGGTGGCTATCGTCACTTTATTAATGGTGAAGGCAGTAAACGTAAAGATGGTAAGAACCTTGTTGATGGGTTCAAACAAAAAGGGTACCACACTTTTGTTGGTGCTGATTCTTCGGCGGATTTCTTAGCATTCCATCCAACGAACTCACAAAAGGTTTTTGCATCTTTTGCATCATCACACCTTCCTTATGAAATTGATCGTAAGAAAGATCTTGGTACGCCATCTCTAGCGCAAATGACGTCAAAAGCGATCGAAACATTGAAGTACGATCCTGACGGTTTCTTCATGTTGGTAGAAGGTGGTCGAATTGATCACGCGGCACATGCTAATGATGTATCAACGGTGATTCAAGATACCATCGCATTCGATCAAGCGGTAAAAGCGGCAGTAGATTTTTATGAACACCATAAAGATGAAACGCTAATTATTGTAGCGGGCGATCATGAAACCGGTGGTATGGGCTTAGGCTTAGGTGAAAACTATTTTGTACAGTTAGATAAGCTAAAAGGCGTTGATGAGTCTATCGAAGATAAGCTTCAAGGTGTTTATAACGGCGATCGTAAAGCCTTCATGAAGCATATCGATGAGCATTTTGGTTTGAAGTTGCTGACTAAGGAAGAGCAGAAAACCTTAAACCATGCGATGGATATCGATGACGAACTTCGTGCTAAAAATATCACCGATTTTGACGGTTACAGCACGCATAATGACGCGACTTATGGCGGTTATGATCCGGTAGCTATCGCTGTAGCGCACATCACTTCACAACGAGCAGGTGTTTACTGGACAAGCTATGCGCATACCGCGACGCAATTACCACTTTCTGCAGTCGGTGTCGGTGCTGAGAAATTTGGCAATTTTGAGGATAACACCCAAGTGGCGAAAACATTAGCGACATTAATGAACGTAAAAATTGGTAGTTAGGTATTAATTTTTAGGTAAAGGCTGTCTTGGACAGCCTTTTTTCGTGGTTTTTAAAGCAGTTGGAAACAAACATGCGCGGTGTGATTTTAGCCTTTATCGTTCTTCTAGTGACGTGTTGTGAAATGTTTAGTCAAGGTGTGACAGGATCTGACTATAAAGTCGGTGAAGTAACTGCGGTTAATAACAGCAAGGTCACAATTATTGGTAGTAATCGTCTGGGAGAGCAGGCGTTAGATTTAACGCTGAGTAATGATAAAAAAGTCGTTGCTTATAATTTGATAAATGGTGCGATGGAATATGATGAATATTATCAGGTTGGCGATCGCGTTTTAGTTGCGATAGCGAATAATGATCACACACGTACAAGGGTGATATCTCGTTATCGCCTTCCTGCATTAATCGGTTTAGCAATTGCCTTTAGTTTAGGCTTGTTACTGTATGCACGAAAAGTCGGCGCTAAAGCGTTACTGTCGTTCATTGGATCTATTGTGATCATTGTAGAGCTTCTGATCCCTGGGCTTATGGCGGGTTATTCTCCTTTGTTAGTCACAGCCGTATGTTTATTGATGTTGTGTAGTTTGATCATTTTGTCCGTTGCTGGTTGGACAGCAAAAGGAAAGGCGGCATTGGCAGGCACGATTATTGGATTAATTGTCACCATGATCTTGTGTGTGTTGGTCGGCAAGTTGCTTAATTTAGATGGAATGACACAACCTTTAGCTCAGCCCTTATTGTTTGAAACAGGCATGTATTTAAACATGCTAGATATTCTATATGCAGCGATTTTAATTGGGGCGAGTGGGGCGGCAATGGATGTTGCGATGGAAATGGCAGCAACGATGGAAGAGCTAAAAATCAATGCGCCAGACATGAATCAAATGGATTTGTTGAGATCAGGTTTTCGAGTTGGTAATGCGGTGATCGGTACGATGACAACTACTTTATTGTTAGCCTATTCAGGCAGTTTTTTAACAATGATTATGTTGTTCGCGAGTCGTGGTAACGATGTGATGCAAATTATCAACATGAAAGTCGTGGCAGCCGAAATTGCACGAACATTAATTGGTAGTTTATCGTTGATTATTGTTGCACCTATTACGGCATGGATAGCATGTTGGATGATCAGTAAAGAGTTTGAGCCTAACATGCAAATCGAATTAGAAGAAGCTTAATAAAAACAGCCAGCGTGCCATTGAACTTGCTGATGAAAGAGCAGAGCACAGTGATGGGCTGGCTGTTTTAATAACAGTTAGAGCAACATAACAAAGTTTAGTGTCCGTAACGCTTTTGCCATTCATGCTCAATGGCCATTAGCCATGTAGGGTTGGGCTCAGCAATAGATGGATAAAGCTCAAAAGACTGGCTCTTATAAGGTTCAGCTAATTGGCTAAAGGCTTCAGCTTTTAGCACTGTTGGATCGCCCCAAATCTTGGTGTCTGATTTACGTGCTTGTGCTTCTGGGCTCATTAAAAAGTTTATCGCAACCAGTGCCCCTTCTTTTGCTGATGCATTCCATGGTATCGCTAAAAAGTGAATATTGGTTAATGCCCCTTGCTTAAAGGCATAGGTTTTCGCATTTTCAGTTAAATTACCGTTCTCAATTGCAGCTGAGGCAGCATTGGGGTTAAAAGTGATAGCTAATAATAATTGCTGATCGTCAAGCAGTTGTACGGTTTCTGCTGTGCCCGCTGGGAACTGTTTACCACCACGCCATGCCACTTTATGGAGCTGATCTAAATAGTGCCAAAGCGGTGCTGTCACGTTATCAAATAGCGTTTTTTCTGCAGGTAATGATAATGGCTGATAGAGTGCTTTTTTATCGTTAGTGAGCTCTAGCAATGCTGCTTTTAAAAAACTGCTACCATGAAACTCTGGTGGGCGAGGGTAGCTGATCTTACCTGGGTACTTTTGCGCTAATGCTAATAGCTCTTTAAAGCTTTGAGGTGGTTGTTTAAGTACACTGGTATCGTAAATGAATACCAATTGTCCAACCCCCCAAGGTGCTTCATAACCTTCTGTAGGCTCGCTGAAATCTTGATCAATAGGTAGCTTAGTATCAACATATTTCCAATTGGGTAACTGTTGAGTAAAAGGACCATACAAGAGGTGGTGTTGCTTCATTGAATGAAAGTTCTCACCATTAATCCAAACTAAATCAACCCCACCGTTGGTATTTTTTCCCGCTGTTTTTTCTGCCAGTAGACGCTGGGTCGTTTCAGCGATATCGGTGACTTTGACTTGCTTTAAGGTTACACCGTAACTTTTTTGTAATTGTTTATCGGCCCATTTTAAATAGTCGTTGATTTCTTGACTGCCACCCCACGCATTGAAGTAGACCGTTTGACCTTTGGCTTTTTGTTCAATTTGCTGCCAGCTTTGACTTTTATTTACAGGTGCTTTCGTTTCTTCAGCGTAAGCGAAGCTAGAAATTGTTAACGATAACGCGATACCTTTCGATAAGGCTTTTAGTACATTTTTTTTCATCATCAGAGTTTCGTCCTTTTTAATTCCTTGTATCGAATGACCTATTTACGCATCCATTGATGATAACGTTTAACCATTGCCAATAACTTTTGTGGGGCATTGGCCTGTTTCCATACACCTGCCGTATATTTAGTGGCTTCACTCATGGTGGGATAAGGGTGAATCGTTGATAAAATCTTATTCAATCCCAGTTTATAGCGCATTGCTAAGGTAAATTCCGCCAGTAGTTCACCGCCATGATGGCCGACAATTGTGACCCCTAAAATTTTATCGCTATTGGGTGGTGTTAGAACTTTAACGAACCCCTCTGCAGCATTCTCGGCAATTGCACGATCTAAATCAGATATAGGGTAAGTATATGTTCGATAATCGATATTTTGTGAAATAGCTTCTTTTTCATTGAGACCAACTCGAGCTAACTCTGGCGCAGTATATGTAACGGCAGGTAATACCGAGTAATCAGCTTTAAACTTTTTGAATGTACCAAATAAACTATTTACTGAGGCATACCATGCTTGATGTGCTGCTGCATGAGTTAATTGGAAAGGACCAGCCACATCACCCACAGCATATATATTAGGATATTGCGTTTGTAGGTATTGGTTAACTTTGATAGTTCCTTGCGGGTTGGTTGCTAATTTTAGGCGCTCTAAACCGAAACCTTTGGTATTAGCAACGCGACCTAACGCCACAATAACCTGATCAAATTCAACGTCGATCGTTTGCTCTGCCGTAAGATCATCAAGCTTAACGAGGTGATATTGCGCCGCCCCTTTCTCTACAAAACTAGCGGCTTTGTGCTTAAGAAGCACTTTAACGCCTTCATTTGTAAGTTTTTGATAGATGAAATCGGCCGCGTCATTATCTTCACGATTAAGTAACTGTTCTGCCATTTCAACTAAGGTGACAGAAGCGCCAAGACGATTAAATGATTGAGCCAATTCACAACCAATAGGACCACCACCTAAAATCAATAATTTTTCAGGTAAGGTATCTAGTTGCCATAAGTTATCGGACGTTAATGGATCAACCGTGTTTAAGCCTGAAATGTTGGGCAACAGTGGGGAAGCACCTGTTGCGATAATGATGTTACGTGTGGTGATCACTTTGCCGTTAACTTCTACTTCCCAAGGTGACAAAATCGTCGCGTCACCTTGAACGCAGTTCACACCAAGCTTGCTGTAACGTTCAACTGAATCATGCGGTTCGATATCTTTGATAACCTTGTGAACACGTGCCATAACAGTTTTAAAGTCGATTTTTTCAATTTTAGCTTCAATACCAAATTGTTTTGCTTGTTGCAGCTCATAAGCGCTATGAGCGACACGGATTAAGGCTTTAGATGGCACACAACCTGTGTTTAAGCAGTCGCCACCCATTTTATGACGCTCAATTAATGTGACTTCTGCTTTTACAGCTGCCGCGATATAGGAGCTGACTAAACCGCCAGCACCAGCACCAATTACTACCAGGTTTTGATCAAATGCTGTAGGTTTTTGCCAACCGCTATATACCTTTTGGCTTTTGATGTAGTTAATAAGAGCTTTTGCGAGCATTGGAAAGATCCCTAGTAATACAAGAGATATCAATACAGGAAATGAGATGATTTCGCTCAAACTATTAATGCTACTTAGTTGGGTACCGGCATTCACATAAATAGCGGTTCCAGCCAGCATCCCAAGCTGACTGACAAAAAAGAATGTGCGAGTTTTAATCGGGGTTAAACCCATGAGTAAGTTGATCAGAAAAAACGGTACCACAGGGATTAAACGCAGCGTTAATAGATAAAATGCGCCTTCGTTTTCAATCCCTTGATTAATGGTCGCGAGGCGTTGTCCAAACCGCTGTTGTACCCAGTCTTGCAAAATGTAACGGCTTGATAGAAAAGCTAATGTTGCACCTATTGTGCTGGCAAAAGAAATAATAATAAGGCTAGGCCAAAAACCAAATAATGCCGCTCCAAGCAGTGTTAAGATAGCTGCGCCGGGTAACGAAAGGGCAGTCACGGCAATATAGAACACAAAGAAAAACAAGTAAGCAGTGAAAAGTTGACTTTTAATCTTTGCTTGTAGGGCTAATTGTTCTTGTTTGATGAACTCAAGTGTAAGGTATTGGCCTAGATCAAAATGTAGCCATAACGCAATAAGGCTGACAATGACCAGTAGTAATAACGTTTTTTTCTTATTCATTTGCCTGATCCTTTTTCGTTATGTTTTTATCTGATGCTTGCACGTTATCTTGAGCAATATCGTTAGGCGTTATAGGAAGAGAACAAAAGCCTTGTGCTGGTACATCGAGCGCAGTGTTAAATTTCGCCGACAAGTTCTGAAAGCTAACTAAAGCAGTGAGCTCAATAATGTCATCACTGCTATACCATTCTTGTAGCGCGGCAAGCATTTCATCTGTCACTCGTTTGCCTGTTATTGTCATCGCTTCAGTGTAGGCCAACACAGCGCGTTCTTGATCTGTAAACAGCGTAGAGTGTTGCCAGTTGGCGAGTGCTTTAATTTTATCTTCTGAATCACAACGTTCGGCGAGCTTCATACCATTGGCATCAACACAAAAGGCACAATCGTTTAATTGTGAAACACGCACACAGACCAAAGATCGCATGACATCTTGAATCGGTGATTTTTTACGATCGAGAAAACCAAAAAATCCAGCGACTAACCAAAATAAGACAGGTTTACGTCCCCATAGCTTTGCAGGGTTTAACACTTGACCATAATGGCGAGCTTGAAGCCATAGCAAGGGCTTTACCCATAAAGAGTCAATTTTTTTGATCGAAATGCGCATGTTATTCCTTAAAAAACACCCTAAACATAGGGCTTTATACGATCTTAGTCAGTAGCAGTAGTAAACATGTAGACCTTAAGAACAGACATTGTATTTCATTTAATGATAAATATTTCTTTTTCTTCAATTGGTTGGTGAAAAAATCAGCAGGAGATAAGACAGTTTAAAACGCCACGTTATTTATCAGTGAGAAGATATGTTATTGGTCGTATTAGCAAATAATTAGGCATGGAATATAAATAAAGATAATTATCATTTATATAAATCAAGGAATGCAAAACGGAGGGGAATTAATTTAATGGCAAAAGTTTGTTATTATGCAATTAAACTAAATAAATATTGAATCCTATAAAAGAAGATAAGGATAATACGGAAATTATTTTTGAAAGGTATACTCAGAAATAAAAGAATGGGGCTCTTTTATTCCTAAGTATTTTATATTTAAGACAACTTATATTTTTAAGATAACGCAGATAATAGTTCATTTCGACGTTGCTCAGGAATAACTGACCAATGTTGACCGCTAATTGCGCCTTCCAATGCCCAAAGCAATTCAATACTCAATGGACTTGTCTGTGATTCTTGAAGTGCTTTATATGCGCCAAGAGAGCCCACTGCTAGAAGTTGTTCAATAGTGTTTATGCCTGCTTTTTTAAGCATTCTTTCATTTGATAATCGTAGATTAGGTAAATCTTTAATTCGGTCAGGTACGCAACTCTCCTTTTCTTGCTTGTCTTTTTCTGCTGCATCCAGTGAATACCTGCCTTGAGCTACAATCTTTGTGGGTTCATCCCACCATTGATCGGGTATAGCATAGTGCTTGGTTACAACAGGGAAGCCACGTTTTTTATAAACGTAAGGTTCCAAGCCAGCTTGTTTGAATTCCTTTTCAGTTTCAGCATTTGCACGTAAGTGAAGTTTATCGTTCACAACTAATGCAAACATTGTATCACCAGAAAAAATGCCAAAACCGCCAAACATCGACCGTGATTTTATTGAACCAAAATGGTCAAATAATTTTAATGAATCTTTTAATATTGGTTTATCCATGCTTCTACTCGGTGAAAAAATATGAGTGTCACCTAAACATTAAGAGCGAGGAAATAGATTAATTAATCTACACATTGATACTGTCAATATATTGTTAAGTTTGTGTCATAATATTGTCGGTTCAATAATAATCCTTCGGTAACCCCGCTACCTTGAATTATTAACATAATTTTTAGGCCGGTGGTTTTGCGTCTTAATCTTTCAATTAATTTGCCAGTTCGTGACTATATAAAGTTATATTAAATAATACTTTTAATATTAAATCTAAGCCCTCAAAAATGTGATATTGGTTCAGGTATTTGTTCTTAACTTATTTAAATAAGCTTAATAATTATAAATACTCATGATTGTTTTTTTATAAGTAAAAAAAAGCCAACAAGGTTAACTTATCGGCTTTTCCTTAACATAGAAAGATAAATTTTATTAGTTGAGATCTTTAACCGATTTTCTCTCAACAAGTTTAGGCGTCATCTCAAAGGTTTGACGCTCATGATTTTTGTCTTTTACACGCTCTAGCAAGATTTCGATGGCCTTTTTACCTAAACGACGTTTAGGTTGGTGGATAGTTGTTAGCGGTGGCGCAAAGTAGGGCGCAAGGTCAATGTTATCGTAACCAATGATTGAGATATCATCAGGAACACGCAGACCTGCCTGTTCAAAGGTACTGATCAGAGCCATAGCCATAATGTCGTTGAAGCAGAAGATAGCAGTAGGTCGATCTTCCATTGCGATAAACTTCTGAGCAGCTTCAACGGCTGACTCACACTCAAAGTCACCGTCAAGTAGCCAATCATCATTAACAGTGAGATCTGCTTCTGCCATCGCTTTACGGAAGCCCTTTAGGCGCTCTTGGCAAGTAGACTTGTCAACTTGTCCAGATAAACAGCCAATTTTCTTATGACCATTTTCAATAAAGTGCTTAGTTGCGATGTAACCGCCGTTTTCAGCGTTATCTAGAATATTATCTGTATGTGGGCTTTCTGGGCCCCAGTCCATGATAACCATAGGAAGATCATTTTTACGCTCAAGTAAATCGAGCAGCATTTGATCAAGATCGCTGCACATAACCAATAGGCCATCTACACGCTTTTCAGAAAGCATACGTAAGTAATCACGTTGTTTTTCTAAGTTACCTTCGGTGTTACATAGGATCAGTGTATAGCCTGCACCATAACAATATTCTTCAACACCATGCACAACTTCGGCAAAAAATGGGTTAGTCGATTTAGTGACTAACATGCCGATAGTACGTGTTGTATTACATTTTAAGCTTCGCGCTACTGCACTTGGGGCGTAGTTAAGTTCATCAACTGCAGCCAATACTTTTTGTTGCGTTGCTTCTGCAACAAAGCGTGTTTTATTAATCACGTGCGACACTGTAGTAGTTGATACACCTGCCATACGTGCAACGTCTTTAATGGTTGCCATATTTATTCTTCTTATCATGGTCAGATTAGGATCTGACAAAGGTTTTGATACCAAATTGATTAATTACGTAGTCTATGGCTTACGAGTTCACTCGCAGAGATGAAGATCCTTTAGTTATTAGCTACTTAATTATTCAATTTGATACCGAATTATAGGGTGTTGCAATTATCATGGATCATAAACAACTAAAGCCGCAGTAAAATGCGGCATTAGAAGATAGAAACTGTTCTTACACTAATTACACGTGTAATCGCTTGCGCTCACATTTTACTGTGTGTTTTGCGTTGTGCAATCTTTCTATTCAACTTGATTGAATTAATTGATCATTAACCGTAAAAACTCGATGTTTGTCATGCTAATAGGGTCAATTTATTGTGTATATCTAGTCATTAACAGATAACACATTAAAAAACAGAATGATTGGCTGATAAAAGGTAAGGAAAATCACCACTTGGATGCGTATGAACACTTACTGGCCAACCATATAAGGTGTCTATTACTTCAGGAGTAAGAACTTGTGTTGGCGTGCCGTCGGCTTTTATTTCTCCTTCGTTAAGGAAAATCATCCGATCAGTGTACTGGGCTGCAAGGTTTAAATCGTGCAATACTACAATTACAGCAGCGCCTTGCATGGCCATATTTTTGGCAATTTGTAAGGTGTGATGCTGGTGGGCGAGATCGAGTGCTGAAGTTGGTTCATCTAACATCAAGATACATTTATCACCGGCTTTACTGAGTTGTGTTAAAACTCGGGCAAGGTGTACACGCTGTTTTTCACCACCCGATAAGGTGGGGTATAGACGTTTAGCTAAGTTGTTAATGTCAACGTATTGCATGCTTGATGCTGTCGCATCTTTCAGCTCAAGCGACGTGAGTTGCAAAGGAATTGCGCCTAGCTCGACAACTTCTTTAGCGGTAAAG
Source organism: Photobacterium angustum (assembly GCF_002954615.1). Taxonomy (NCBI): domain Bacteria; kingdom Pseudomonadati; phylum Pseudomonadota; class Gammaproteobacteria; order Vibrionales; family Vibrionaceae; genus Photobacterium; species Photobacterium angustum. Next base: position 1,034,492 of record NZ_MSCJ01000001.1, read on the forward strand.
GCAAAAGATAATGCGCTATGTTGTGGAAGGACACCTAAGTGACATGCCAATTCTTCCCGAGCCCAATTATTAAGAGGTTGATCAAAGAAAGAAACCGTGCCTGATTTTGGCGTAATCTCACCACATAATACTTTTAACAGGGTACTTTTACCTGCACCATTTGGCCCAAGTAATGCGGTGACTTCTCCTGCGTGAATATCAATATCAAGATGATTTAGCAGGACTTTATCACCGAATTGTAATGATAAGTCGCGAGCCTGGATAACACAGACTTTGTCGCTACTTACTGTAAAATCGACCTTTTCTGAATGACTTAACATCATGACATCTGACTCTTTTGATTAACCAATAAATAGATAAAGAAAGGCGCACCTAACATGGCGGTGATGATCCCAACTGGCAGTTCTTGAGGCGAGAATGCGCTTCGAGCAATCATATCGGCAACCAAGAGGATTAAGCCGCCAAGTAAAGCCGAAATTGGTAATAAGGTTTTATGATTTGGACCAGTTAGCATTCTCCCCACATGAGGAATAACCAACCCAATAAAGCCAATCGGTCCACAAACAGCAACAGTAATTCCAACTCCTGCAGCACACGTAATAATTAAATTACGTTTTAGTTTTTGCGTGTTAACCCCCATATGTCGAGCTTCAGCTTCGCCTAATAACAACGCGTTTAAATTACTGGTATGACGATAAAAATAGGTAAAGAGTAATCCGAATGTGCAATAGGCTAGAATAATGCCTGTCCATGTTGCACTAGCCAGTGAACCCATTGACCACAATGATAAATCACGTAAGGCTTGATCGTCGGCAACATAATTGAGTAACCCAAGCCCCGCGCCTGAAATTGCGGTTATCGCGACACCAGCGAGTAGCATGATCATCACCGATGTCCCGTTTTTATCAGTACCAAGACGATAAACTAAAACTGTGCTGATTGCGCCGCCAATAAAGGCAAAAATAGGCACAATAGCGAAGTTTAAAAGCTGGGGGAATGATGCGGTGAGAGGGGTAAATAAGACAATGGCTAATGCAGCACCTAAGCCTGCACCGCCAGTGATTCCGATGATCCCAGGATCAGCAAGCGGGTTGCGAAAGAGCCCCTGTAGTACAGCGCCACATATAGCTAAAATTGCACCGATAGCAAAGCAGAGAAGCGTACGTGGTAAACGAATTTGATGGATCACTAGGCTGACATGTTTAGCAAGTTCATGATCACCGGGTAATAGTGCTAACAAACTTTGTTTATAACTGATCGCCATAGGACCAATAACAATAGAAGAAAGCCCTGCAAAAATAAGTAAGGCGATACTTATTATATAAATATGATGGGCTGAGAAGCGTTTTGCATACATGTAACAACAACCTTACGCACGAATAAATAGGGATGATAGAGGCGTAATTTAAGGATAAATAGCCTGATTAAGCTTTAAAGCTTCATCAACACTCTCGAGTCCTAAACCACCAATTAGCGCAGTACTTTTTATTGTGAGTAATGCATTATTTGTTGCAGCCGGTGTTGCGGCAAGTAATGGCATTTTGGCAATAAGATCTTGCATGTTTTTGATCTTGCTAGCTGTACGTGTGCTCAACAAAATAATATCTGGTTGCATGGTAACAATCGCTTCACCAGAAATAGGCTTGTAGTTACTGATTGATGTTGCAGCAGGGTTTTTAGCACCAGCAAGTGTAATGATGCTATCTGCAGTAGTATTACTTCCTGCAATGTTAATTGGGCGACCATCATGGATCATTAAGAACAAGACTTTTTTAGGAGTCTTAATATTGGCTGTTGCAGTATTAATTTTATCTAGCTGAACATTAAGCTTCTGTTTCAGCTTTTCAGCACGATCTTGATGATCAGTGAGTTTAGCAATTTGATCGATACGTATAAGTAGATCTTTAACGGTTTCGCCTGAATTAACAATATCAACTTCAACACCTGATTGCTCAAGTAGGTTAAGTGTACTTTGTGGTCCCATTTCATTAGAACCAACAAGGTGAGTGGGGGATAAAGACATTAAGTTCTCAGCTGAAAGTTGGCGGTGATAACCTACCTTAGGGATTGACTTATCTACTAATCCTTTACTTGTCAGATCAACGGCGACGACTTGATCATTAGCATCTAAGGCGTTAATGATTTGAGTAACTGAAGCACCAGCACTGATGATTTTATTTTTCTCAGTTGCTGAGTCCGTACTCGCTTGCGCGTAGCTACTAAGTCCTAACACTAGCGTCAATAAAGAGGTTTTTAATAGAGAGTGTTTATTCATTGTTTGATTCTTCCATAAGTAACTGAGTCGCTTTGATATTATTTTCTTGCAAGAAAGCGAGTAATTTGAGCATTTGTTCAACAGAGGCTGCTTTATCTGCACCAATCACAACAGGTTTCGTTGGGTTAGTTTTTACTTCTTGTAACAAGGCTGTTTTGAAGTCATCCCATTGATTGATTTTATTACCTTGCAGTGCCCAATAAGGCGCTTTTGAAACTAAATTAATAGCAATAGGATCGGCTTGGGTTGTCTGTAATGTTTTCGTTGCGGTTTGTGGTAAATCGACATCGAGGGCTTTAATTTTCACAGTGGCTGTTAACAGTAAAAACACCATGACAATAAAAATAATATCCAGTAATGGAGTCAGATCTGGATTCATTTCCTCGGTTTGGAAAACGCTACTATTTGCTTTGATCATGATGAAGTCCCATTAACGGCAGGGTTTTGCTCACAGGTATCACAGGCTGATGTTTTCCCGCTTTCAGCGTCAACATTCATCCCTTCAAGCCAAAGATTACAACGGTTTAAGCTGTGTTCTAGTTTAGCTGTAACATTATCAGCCCATAGCCCAAGTAGTTGTGCACCAGTAATGGCAGGAAGTGCGATGATCAAACCAGCAGCCGTTGTACGCATAGCAAGACCAAGACCGTCAGCAAGATCGCTGGGAGTCACAGAGCCTGTGGAATGGGAAATACCAGTAAACATATCAATTAAGCCAAGTACAGTACCAAGTAAACCAAGTAACGGACTAATAACACCAATCAGGCTTAATAGTCGTAAACCTGAGCGTAATTCAGTACGTTTTTGTATTAACCAAATAGCAGCAGCATCTTCACGTAATGGTTTAGTAAAATGGCGATGCGCAATTAACATCGCAATTCCTTTATAAAGCAAAGGACGTTGCTGTTTTAGCTCCTCGGTTAAATTATCAAGAGCGTGTTCGTCGTGACGATTTTGTCGAGCAAGGAGTGCTGTAACTTTTGTTTTACCTACACCGGTACATAACAAAACTTGAATCAGACGCTCAGTTAAAATCATAACAGTGAGCACTGAACAAATAATAAGAGGCCACGCCATTAGGCCAAGTTGCTGGTTGAGGTTGTCAATAAAAGGCATGATTTAATCCAATTTGAAACGAACGGGAATTTGAACACGGTGTGCAATAGCAATGCCGTCAACAATATGGGGTGAGAAACGCCACTTTTTGATCGCTTTAAGTGCCGCATTATCAAGCACATTAGCGCCAGATGATTTAATCAGCTTCTGTTTAACTTGATGACCATCTTTTGCAATTAGTACTTCAACTAATACTGTGCCTTCAATTCCACGACGTTTTGCTAATCGTGGATACTTCACTGCGGAAGGTTTCGTGGCAAACGTGGGTTTTGAGACAAGTTGAGGTGAATTTGCTCCAACCGTTGTTTTTTTAGCTTTAGCAGTCTTATTTAATGCCAGTTGTGATGACACAGGCTTGCTAGAATCTGTTGGTTTAAGTTCAAACTTCTCAGTTTTTCTTTGGTTTTTTGCTACGTTTTTAGAAACCGTTTTTTTCTCAATTTTTTTCTCAATTTTTTTCGTTACTGGCTTCTTTACCGTTTTTTTCGGCGCTTTATTTTTTGGCTGAACAGGAGCCTTAACTGTTTTCTTTTTCTTTTCAGGTTGTGATTTTTTGACCAACTTTTTCATTGTTGTTTTTGGTGTTGGTGTGCTTTTAACAACAGGTTGAGGAGTCACTATTGTTGGAGGCTGTGTCGTAGCGGGTTCAACTATGGGTTCTGGTTTTATATTAGGTAGCGATACTAAGTTGACAGCCACGCTTGTCGACTTTTCAAGAGGGACTGTAATGATCTTCTTCTCTGGCATTGCTGACACAATAAGACTGTGGAAGAGAATAGAGGCACAGCCAGCAATGAGATAACGTTTAATATTCACAATTTAAGCCTTATTGAATAGATGAAGGAATGTGAACTAAATGTTTAATTGCAGTTTTTAGCATGGTGTCTTTCTTAATATAATTACGTTTATTCAATGGATTAGGTTTATTTTATAAATGTAACACTAATGTTTATAACACGTATCAACCTCATTATCCATGAAATACGAATAATATCAATTATCATTTGCAATATTATTTAATCGTTAATATCATGAACAAAGTTAGCCGACGATGTAAGACTCAGACTTGCTAATTGAGAACGTCTAAGTAACAAGGTTAAAGTTAAAACGAATAGAATTTATGGACGCAATAAATCGTTTTTTCTATAGAAACAGGCTTTATAGAAATATCTGAAGAGAAGGAAAACTAAGGTGTTTGAGCAATACACTCGTGAAGAATTGAAATTGAAAGTCGCTGCTTTATTAGCTGATAACCCTAAACTTCATGCTGTTTCGATCTCAGAGCAATTAGCCGTAACAGAAGGTGAGGTTGTCATGTCTTACCCTGATGAAATGGTGTGTTTATTGCCCGGTCATTTAGCGAAAACAATTTTAGAATCGTTACCTGAATGGGGACCGGTGACTACGATTGTGCATTCAATGGGTTCTATTTTCGAAGTAAAAGCGGCGTTCCCAAAAGGCAAAGAAGCGCGTGGATATTATAATTTAATGGGTAAAGAGGGCGAGTTACATGGTCACTTACGTTTAGATCATGTCTCCGACGTTGCGCTCGTTAGTAAACCTTTTATGGGGCAGGAAAGTTACTTCATCGGTTTTTTTGCGGTAACAGGCGAGTGTGTATTTAAAGTCTATTTAGGTAGAGATAAACAACGTAACTTGTTCCCAGAGCAAATTGAGAAATTTAAGTTGTTAAAACAAATTAAATAAATCTAGTCAAAGAGCTAGGTCAAAGTAAAGATAGTCAATTGAGGAAGAAATATCATGAGTGAAGTAAAACAGGAACGTTTGCAAAATCGCCTTGGTCCTGAGATTAAAGAATTCCGCGAAGCATGCCAAACGCTACAATTAGCAACGGTAGATGCGAACGGTAAACCCAATGTGAGCTATGCGCCGTTTGCTTTGCTTGATGATGGTTATTACGTATTAATTAGCCAAATTGCTAAACATGCAAGAAATCTACTTGAAAATCCGCAAGTCTCTTTAATGATGATTGAAGACGAATCTGCATCTAAAGTACTTTACGCCCGTAAGCGTCTAACCTTTGAAGCAGATGTAAGTGTGATTGAACGAAAATCAGATCGTTGGCATCAAGGAATTGCTGCACTGCAAACGCGTTTTGGTGAAATTGTAGAAGGCTTAAGTGGTTTAGAAGATTTTTCATTGTTCCGCTTAGCACCGACTCAAGGTTTATTCGTTAAAGGTTTTGGCCAGGCATTTCAAGTAAGTGGCGATGATTTAGTAGATTTTGTTCATCTACAAGAAGGTCACCGTCGTGTTAAAGACGGTAGTGAGATCGAGTCTGCCGAAGAAAAGCTATAGTATTTCACACGATTCTCTTATAAATGCCTGTGCAGAAATGTACAGGCATTTGTTTGTTTAGGGTGTTATAGCAGACTTTAGCGAAGTGTAAACAGCCTGTTTTGATCCTGATCATTCTAATTTGCAGCGAAACTTGAAGTCGCTGAAATACCTGTGATAATTAGAGGCAAATCATTACCTTTATTGCAGATTTGGATTAACGTTATGACACAAGATAATAAAACAGGCGTTTGGTTTGCGTATATAGCAAGCTTCCTTACTCCGTTTACACTGCTTACCTCTGGTATTGTGGCAATCATTTATGCAGGGTACCAATTAAATAAAGGTACTGACGAGCTAACATATAGCCACTATTACTCCATTATCCGCAGCTTCTTTTTATTCTTTACATTTTTTGTGGTACTGGGTGTAACAGCGGCGACAACAACGGGTATGGTTGCTGGTGCTGATTATTGGGTGCAAGGTTCGATGCTTCACGGTGTAATGAATAGTGTGTTAAATGTTCTGCCATTTGTTGGCGGTGCCATTGCTATCGTTGCTGTACTTTATTGGCTATTTAAAATTATTAAAGGCATGAGAATGCTAAGTCAAGATAAACCAGTGTGCTTGTAACTGATTAGAATAAAGAAAAGAGTGGCTTGATAGCCACTCTTTTTTTGCCTTGAGTTAATTGAAAGAGGATATAAACAACATGTTTAACTCATTAGCAGTCGGTTATGAATCGTCATTACGTCATTGTTGATGATGTATGGTGCACGATAAGCTGTAGATTCAACGGTGAGCTCTTCCGGAACAGAACAATCATTCCAATCACATACATCACCACAGTCCATGACACCAACAGGACATTCAGGGTCAACCGTTGGTCCTTCACAATTACCAGCAAGGACACATGCATCTAATCCGCAATCTTGGACGCCAACAGGGCACTCAGGGTCAACCGTTGGTCCTTCACAATTACCAGCAAGGACGCAGGCATCTAATCCGCAATCCTGGACGCCAACAGGACATTCTGGTGGCTCAGCACATGTACCATCGGCTTCACAAGCTAATGTATCTAAAAGAGTTTGACGATCTACCCAGTTGACAGATTCACCTGAGTTTTCCGCAACAATTCGATCTATTTTTCTTGCCATACTTGCGGTTTGAATGGCTTGTTGACGGTTATGTGTTAAACCAATCTGAATATCACCTAGATTTTGAGATTCAATGATCCAAGCACCACCTTTGAAATTTTTATCGAACTCAACAGGTCTTGTATTATGACGTGCTGTTTGTTTGTTTTTACCTTTAACACTGTATTGTGCATTGGTATGAAAATCGTGAAGGGCTGTGACAGAAAAACGACCATGCTCTGGTAATAATGGATAACGAAGCAGTGTGACTGAGGGGGTATCTTCTAACGGTGCTGCGAGTTGTAATAAAACAAACTTCTTGCTTTTAAACTTAAAAGCTTTTTTAACTGTAGTGATATTTATTGTATTAATACTGTTGGTAAATGTGATGTTAACAGTTGAATTGTTAGTGCCTTTTACACATTTTAAGCCAGTTAATACCCAGCTAGGACTAATAACAGAACCTTGGCATTGTGTTGTTTGCAAGGTGTTTCGATTAAAGCTTTCTACACTCACGTGATATTTTTTTTCGATTTCAGGATATATAGGTGGGGAGACCGCTGATGCATTATATGAAAATATAAACAATGCTAGCACTGAAAGAGACTTTACATAAGATATCATAGCGTTATCACTCTGTTGAACTTCGGTTTAACAGCAGAAAGAAACTTCAAGTTAATTCACTATAAAATCTTAGTAATAAGACTGTTTATTATCAATGAGAATAAAAATATTTCGTTTTAACTTTTTTGTCTTTATTAATTTATAGAAAAACCAATAAACAAATATAAAAAAGGATAGCCATAGCTATCCTTTTTTATTAGTTAATTGTAATAATTAACTCTTGAATTGTTTTACTAAGCTATCTAATTCAGTAAGCAGTTTCTCTGCTTTTGGATCTTGCTTTTTCATAGCTGTAAGTACATCTTTTTGTACTTGTTTGTCTTGCTTGCTAATTGCAGGATCAGACAGAATAGATTTCTGCTGTTTCGCTAATTCCATACGAATGCTAGTAAATTCTTTGATAAGATCAGTACGCTTCGCATTAGATAAATCGCCTTTACGTGCTTCAAGTTGAATTTCTTGAGCGCGTTTGATTAGCTTCTCTGGGTTGTAACCTTTTTCTTTTACTTTATTGTTAAAAGCTGTTTCGTAAGCTTTTAGCTCTTTCACTAATTCAGGGTGAGATTGAAGAGTCTGATGACGGATACCCGCAAGCTCTTGCTGAATCACACCAATACGGTTAGCGATATTTTGTTGTTGAGCTGTAATTTGAGGAGCAGCAGCCGGAACAACGGCAGTCTCTTTAGCCATAGCAGGAGCAGCGGTAAATGCGCATGCAAGTGCTAGAGGAACAGCTGCTTTAAGTAGCTTTGATTTTAAGCTTGATGCTTTAGTATGCATATGACTTTCTCTTTAATTATTGTTGATATCGCTAATATACGATGTGTTTCTATTTGTATTGTCAGATGATAGTCAGTAAGCCTGAATATAGTCTGACAATTGCTTGCATTGCTTACGCATTAACTTTCATTACTAATATCGTAAATCATAGTTCTACGCAAATAAATCGTCATACAATTGCAATATTCCTCTATAGCATAGATAATTGAAGCTAAATTTTTGGTTGTTGTTGATTAAATAACCACTTTATGCCTTTTAGTCTTTTAAGGTTTACCCCCTTTTCTTATTTTGTCGGTAAACTGATCTCGGTTGGAGCTCCTATGTGTCAAGATTGCGGTTGTTCACTCGCTGGTGGTGATCATCACCATCATCACCAATTACAAGCAAATCCTCAGCTTAATGATAAAAAAACATTATCGGTTATTCATAAAATCCTAGATAAAAACGATGTAGAAGCGGCACATAATCGTGCGCATTTCAATGCCAAAAATGTGACTGCATTTAATTTAATGAGTAGCCCTGGTAGTGGTAAAACGACGTTATTAGAGCACCTTCATCAGTATACGCCGCTGAAATATGCCGTTGTTGAAGGAGACTTAGAAACATCACGTGATGCTGATCGATTAAAAGCACAGGGCATTAATGCATACCAAATTCAAACTGGCTCTGCCTGCCATCTTGATGCGTTTATGGTGCATTCCGCACTTCATCATATTGAATTAGATGATCTTGATATTTGTTTTGTCGAAAACGTTGGTAATCTTGTTTGTCCTGCGAGTTACGATGTGGGTACCCATAAAAATATCGTCTTGGTCTCAGTACCAGAAGGCGATGACAAAATTGAAAAATACCCAGTGATGTTCCGCCGCGCTGATGTCGTTCTTATTACTAAGTGTGATTTATTGCCGTATTTTGATTTCACTATTGAAGAAGCAAAAGCGCAACTACAAAAACTTAATCCTAATGTTGAAGTAATCTCATTATCAACCAAAGATCCTGAAAGCTTCCAACCGCTTGTATCATGGATTAACAACAATCTTATTGAAGGATAATTATCATGTGTTTATCTATTCCTTCACAGGTTGTTGAGTTACATCCTGAAGAAAATAGTGTCACGGTTGATACTATGGGAGTTAAGCGAACAGTAAGCTGTCATTTATTAACTGAGCCCTTGGCGTTAGGGGATTATGTATTAATCCATATTGGTTTTGTGATGAGCAAAATTGATGATAAAGATGCCCAAGAAAGTTTAGAAATGTATCGTTTACTGTTGGCTGAAGCAGGGCCATTAGCATTATGAGTTTTGACTTAAAACAGCTATATCAAGGCTTTCGTGATGCTGATACTGTACTGAGTTTAGCCGAGCAGATAAAAGCCATAGCGCCACAATTACCAGAACCTTTAAAAGTGATGGAAGTGTGTGGTGGGCATACTCATACCATCATGAAATATGGTTTAAAGCAGTTACTACCTGAGAATATTGATTTTATTCATGGCCCTGGTTGTCCTGTTTGCGTTATGCCTAAAGAGCGTATTGATCATGCTGCCGCACTGGCATGCCAACCCAATGTTATTTTAGTTACCCTTGGCGATATGATCCGCGTTCCGGGTTCAAAAGGTAGTTTGGCGCAATATCGTGCTAAAGGCTGTGATATTCGACCTATTTACGATCCGCTTGATTGCTTAACCATTGCGACAGAAAACCCGGATAAAGAGGTGGTTTTCTTTGCCATTGGTTTTGAAACCTCAACCCCTATGACCGCAGTTTTAGTTGAGCTTGCTGAGCAACGCCAAATCAATAACCTCTATTTTCACATTAACCATGTATTAGTGCCGCCTGCCGTTGATGCGGTAATGGCAGATCCTGCGGTAAAAGTGAATGCGTTTATTGGCCCGTCACATGTGAGCGTGATTGAAGGGGCGAAGATTTATCGTCCGTTGGTTGAGAAATACAATACTCCCGTAGTAGTTGCAGGTTTTGAACCTGTTGATGTGATGGAATCTATTCTACGTATCACTAAACAAAAAATCGCAGGCGAACCTGAACTCGATGTGCAATATACACGTGCAGTAACAGAAGAGGGTAATACGGTTGCTCAACAAGCGGTTAAACGTTGTTTTGATGTGCGTGATAGTTTCCGCTGGCGTGGTTTAGGACCTATTGCTAATTCTGCGTTGAAATTAAATGCTGCTTATCAACACCGTGATGCTGAAATACGTTTTGCGGATTGCTTACCCATGACACCGATTGATGATCATAAAGCATGTCAATGTGGTGATATTCTTCGCGGCTTAGCGAAACCTCAAGATTGCAAAGTCTTTGGACGTGGTTGTACACCGCAAACACCATTAGGCAGCTGTATGGTGAGCTCTGAAGGTGCATGTAATGCTTATTTCCGTTACCGAGGCGTTTAATAATGACTGATATTGATTTAACAACCCTATCTACAACCAAGTCGATTCAATTAAGTCATGGTGGCGGTGGTCAGGAAATGAATAAGCTGATCAAAGGCTTATTCTTTAAAGCGTTTGATAACGACATCCTTCGTAATGAAGAAGATGCTGCGGTTTTAACACTGGAAGGTAACACGGCTTTTACTACCGATTCCTTTACGGTTTCGCCATTGTTTTTTGCTGGTGGCAATATCGGTAAATTAGCCATTGCAGGTACGGTGAACGACCTTGCGATGATGGGTGCAAAACCTCAGTATTTGAGTTGCAGTGTGATCATCGAAGAAGGCTTTGATGTTGCTAATCTAAAGACCATTGTTGATAGCATGGCAAATGAGCTCAGTATTTCTGGCGCTAAAATCGTGTGCGGCGATACTAAAGTTGTGCCTAAAGGGTGTGCGGATGGTTTGTTCATCAATACCACAGGTGTTGGCACTATTACTAAATCGGGCATTTCGGTACGTAACCTAAAACAAGGTGATGCAATCATTGTTTCTCGTGATATTGGTCGTCATGGCGCCGCTATTTTAATGGCACGTGAAGGGCTAACGCTAGAATCTGAACTTATTAGTGATTGCAATACCTTATGGCCTGCGGTTGAGGCGTTAATTACTGCAGATCTTGATATTCATGCAATGCGTGATGCTACACGTGGTGGTTTATCTGCAGTACTTAACGAATGGGCGCAAGCGTCTGACATTGGTATCAATGTGGTTGAAGATGATGTGCCTGTAAGTGAAGAAGTACGTGGGCTTTGTGAGTTATACGGTTTTGAACCGTTTGATCTTGCAAACGAAGGAACATTTATTATCGCACTACCTCAAGAACAAGCAGAAAAAGCATTAGAAGTATTAAGCGCATTTGCTGCGTGTGGTGATGCTGCCATTATTGGTGAAGTCAGTGATGATTATGCTGGTCGCGTAATCTTAACTAGCGGATGGGGTAGCCGTCGTTACCTTGATTTACCACAAGGTGAGTTACTTCCGAGGATTTGTTAATGCATGAATATTCCATTGTTGGCGCTTTAATTGAACAATGCGAACAACATGCCGAAGATAATGACGCGACCAAAGTGACTCGTGTTGCAATAAAAGTCGGTATTTTAAGCGGTGTTGAACCAGCGTTATTAGAAACAGCCTTTCAAACCTTTAAGTTAGAAGGGGTTTGTCATGACGCTATATTTGAAATGCAAATCCAACCATTAGTGTTATCGTGTTTCGAGTGTGGGCAAGAAACTACTCATAACGAGCGCAGTATTATATGCGGGCATTGCCAGAGTAATCGTACACAGGTTATTGATGGCGAAGATTTGTTACTGATGCAACTTGAGTTGGAATAAAGCAACAACCCTATGAATAAGATAAAGGCAGCGCTGTCGAATACAGTGGCTGCCTTTTTATTGTTGATACTGTGAAACTACTGAGTAGGCTGAATGCTTATTTGAGCACGACAACCACCGTGTGGGTTGTTCAGAATCTCGAATTCATAACCATATTTATGGCATATATCACGGGATATGAGTAAGCCTAAGCCATATCCTTCCACACCTCTTGGCTTTTTCTCTAATCCGATTCCAGTATCAATGATCGATATACGTGATGGGGTAACACTAATCACGACTGAACCTTTCTCGGTGCAAGAAAATGCGTTTTTGAGTAAATTTCCTACGAGGATTTTTAAACTGGTTTTAGGAATTTTAATGTCAATAGAGTGGCTTAATTCAATACGGTATTCGACGGGCTTATTCTTTAACAAATGTAAGTGACTTTGTACTATTTCTTCTAATTCGTCTTTGGTTAACTCACGGCTTTGTAGCTCATCTAGATTTTCTTCACGAGTAAGAGAAAGTAACGTTGTAACGAAGTCATTCATTTCATCACAGGCTCTAGATAAACGATCCTGTTGCTTTTCAATAAACTCAGGGGCCAAAGAATGCGCTAATAAAGAGGTTGACCCCTTTATCACCATGAGTGGTGTGCGAAGTTCATGACTTGCATATCGATTAAATGCTCTCTCCCGTTCGATGGATTGCTTAATACGATCTTGGTACTGGTTTAAACTATCAACAAGCATGGTTAGCTCTTGTGTTTTAACACCTTGCGGGATGACTATTGGGCTTAAATCATTGGCAGAGCGATGTCGCAATTGATGGGTGAGAACCGATAAAGGATGGTTTAGGCGGCGTGAAATTAGCAGCATAATCGTCAAGGTGATAATTAAAAGTATGACTGAAATTACGGCTTGCTCGATATTCTCTTTAAAGATCTGATCTTCACTAAGCTCATAGATTTCATCAAAGTAAAAAGTGTAGAGATCAGCATGATGACCGTTACTATTGGTCATTAAACGTTTCATTACAAAATAGTCTGTTGCGTATCCATTGGGTTGGTATACTTCGATCGCCTCGTTATAGGGGAGATCTTTATCAATATCAAAGTGTTTAGGAACATTGGCTAAACCCACATAACTTTGGCTGGTGCGAGTTATGTACTGTAATTCTGAAGGTGAGTTTTGTAGCTTATTTATAATATCTTCAGTTTTGTGTTCTAGGGCATTTTGTGCATTTAATAATTCGAGCTCATCCACTGTTGACTCAACTAAAGCGAAGTGGATGGTGATCATGGCTATAGCGACAACAGCAAAATAGAAAAACGTTATTTCGCGTGCAGAGCGTAGTTTTTTCATTGTTGCTTATCTTCTTTAATCTGTTTGATGAGCTGGTAGCCCACTTTAGGGATGGTTTTGATATAGCTATGATTAAAGCCTTTGTCTATTTGAGTTCTTAATTGATAGATGTGGCTACGGAGTACATTGTTTTCAGGTTCATCATCGCCCCATAAGGTATTAATTAATTCTTGTTTTGTGAGGGTATCTGGTGCTCGTAACAGCATTAATTTCAAAATAGTAAATAGAGTAGGGTTAAGTGATATCTGTCTGTTTTCGCGGGTGGCAATGTGAGTTTTGAGATCAAGGAACAAATCACCAAATTGCAGTATTTGTGCCGCTGTGTTTCCTTTACGGCGGCGGGTTAAAGCTGAAATCCTTGCTTCAAGGATTTCTAAATCAAAAGGCTTAATTAAGTAATCATCAGCACCCGTTGCAAAACCTTCTAATGTATCTTCACGAGTATCTCGGGCGGTAAGCATGAGTATAGGAGTATCAATGCCATCTTTACGTAATTGTTGACATACCATGTAGCCGTCCATACGTGGCAGCATGACATCAAGTATGATCAAATCATAATGATGTTGCTTTGCCAGTTCGTATCCTTGGATGCCATTGTTAGCGTAATCAAGGGTATAACTTTTAATTTCAAAAAAGTCGAAGATGATATTGGCTATATCTTGGTGATCTTCAATGAGTAATAATTTCATTATATTTAAGTTCGATGGTTGATCAGCACGCTAAGTAACGAGAAAAGAGAATAGATTGTTAGGTTAGTTATTCTCTTTTCTTTTATTCGTTAGATTGATGATGGTTAATTGTTATATTTCGCGACTTCAGTTGCAAATTTATCACGGCATTGACTGAAAATATCTAATTCTGCTTGATACTCTTCGGTACTTACATCCATCACGCCCAGCATGGAATGAAAGATATTATCGTGAGAGTAGGTGCCCGTTTTGCTAGCTGCTTGTTTTAAACAGGTATAGTCAATATTTTTCGTTTGTTGAAAACTTGGCGACATCCACACCATTAACGGTACTTTGGTTTGGTATTCAGGGGCAAAACGATAAGGAATACCGTGCAAATAAGTGCCGTTTTCACCGAGAGACTCTCCATGATCTGAGATATAAACTAGCGCAGTATTATATTGTTCATTCAGTTGTTGAAGTTTCTCGATCATTTGGCTGATCACATAGTCGGTATATAAAATCGTATTATCGTAGCTGTTGATGATTTGTTCTTGGCTGCAGTTTTCAATATCAGCTCGTGGGCAATCTGGCTTGAATATCGCTTTATTTGATGGGTAACGTTGATAGTAAGTGGGACCATGGCTACCAATTAAATGAAGCGTGATCATGCGATTACCGTTTAGATCTGCGATATTCTTATTAATGTTTTCAAGCAATGCCATGTCATAACAGGTAGAGCCATTACACATCTCATCTTTACGGGAACGATCTATCTCGATCTTAGTAATATTCTTCGCGACAGATTTGTCACCGCCGTCGTTTTCTTTCCATAACTGTGAAACGTTAGCACGCTTCATGATATCAAGGAGATTATCTTGGTTATCAGCTTGCGAGCGTTCGAAGTTGTCTCGGTTCATATTGGCAAACATGCAAGGCACCGATACTGCCGTTGCTGTTCCACATGCTGTTACGTCTTGAAAAGAGATCATATCAAGCTCACGAGTATAGGGTGTGGTGTTACGGTGATAGCCATTCAATTCGTAATTCTGTGCACGGGCCGTTTCACCTACAACCATGATCATCAGTGTTGGCTTTGTATGTGCTTGGACTAAGGCAACGTCGCTTTGCTTTGCATCCAAACCTATTTGTTTATAAGGCTTTGGGGTGGTGAAGTAGGTGTCTTTCACGTATTGACTGGCGCTATAGACGAACTGAGTGGGAATAATCATCTTTTTTAGATAGCTATTATTACGCCCAACCGAGGCATAGTCTTGGTAATACATTGCAGCAATTAGTCCAATTAACATCAATGAAACCAGCATTGATGCAATCTTGGCTGTAACAAACTTAAACGGGTTTGTTAGCGGTTTTATTGGCAGTTTATAGATAATCAGTGCGGGTATTATGCCCATTACAAGTGTCCACATTATTGAGTATAAGCTGAGATATGAGCTTGCCTCACTGCTGTCTGTTTCTATGATGTTGGCAATCATGCCGTAGTCAAACATGACGCCATAATTGAACCCAGCATAACTCACCATACTTGATAAAATCAGCAAGATAATAAAGAACGGCTTGCTTATCTTAGGCCAGCTAAATAATGAAAAAAGAAAGTTTAAGCAGGCAAGAAAGAAAAGCGGGATCGTGATTACAAAACCAAGTTTGACGGTTTCAAGCTGACTAAATATTCCGATCAGTGCTTTATATACAGGTAGGTTAACTATGGCTGTAAAATACAGCGCGAGTAGGAAAGTAAAGGTGGCATAAGACATGCCACCAAAAAGTTTTTGCTTAATCATATTCATTGTTTATTTCGAAGGCTTACAAACCAAACCGATGTAAATTGCGGAATGATTTCCTTCTTTCTCCACGTCGATATTCGCCGTAAGTTATAAACGCTGAAAGGTGAAAAAAATGTTGAAACCTTTTATCTATTTCAATTTATTTGGGATGTTGCTTGTCTCACTTTTGAAACAAATTTTATTTAGCGTAGTTGCAAATTTAGAGAGTGTTTAAATTCTTAGTAACTTAATCTAGTGAGAGACAGAGGAAGTATTTTAGACTCGTAATGGTGACATTTTATAAACAATGGGTAAGTCAATGTTTACCCTATATGATGATGTTATAACTCGTGTTTTCAAGGAATGTTGTTGCAACTCAAGCTAGGGTAAAAGGAATTTTAAATGGATATTAAAATTGGTGATTTAACACATCCACAAGTCATTCAGTTGTTGATGGAGCATCTAGAAGATATGTATGCCACATCGCCTGCTGATAGTGTTCATGCGTTAGATTTAAATGCACTTAAGGCTGAGGATGTGACGTTTTATACCTGTTGGAAGCAAGATACGTTGCTTGGTTGTGTTGCAATTAAACGTCTAAATGCTGAAAGTGCTGAGCTGAAATCAATGCGGACGAAGATTGATGCGCGAAACCAAGGAGTGGGAGCGAGACTCTTGGAACATGTTTTAATTGAGGCCAATAACATGGGATTTAAGACTATTAGCTTAGAGACAGGCTCACATAATTTTTTTGAGTCAGCCTGTCGTTTATATGAAAGGTTTGGTTTTGAATATTGTGAACCATTTGCTGATTATTTACCGGATCCTCATAGCTTGTTTATGTGTTACGAGTTTGCAGCGGAATAAGTTTCAATCTACGAAAGACAACTGTGTATCTGGTGTTGCTATCGCTATCACGTTCCTTGTATTTGAGATTTAACGAATGGGTTTCTTGTTGGGTATCTTCCAAAACTAAGTTGATTGATAAAAGGGAGCCTAATAGGCGCAGATCTTACAGGGAAAATTTTGTGATGGTTAGCTTATGATATAACCAATGAGTAATGCGGTTATTTAGCTAAAAATATGATTAAGTGAAGAAGGTTTTAGTTAATTTTTAAGAAAGGTGAAGTGAAAGTGGAAGTAAGTAATTTCTTACAGATTTAGAATAAGAAAACCATTTCAACTGTCTCAATGGTATTCAATATCCTCAAGATAAAGCGATGAGATAACACATTGTATGTTTAAGTGATGTTTTTTTGACGATGTTGTGTATGGATTTTCGTCACTGGTTAACGTTAGAGCGCTTTTATTCAATAGTAGATATTACTGTTAATGATTATTTTTTAATATGATGTATGAAATGCTAAAACCATGTGGTTTAAAGGCAAATAAAAAAAGCCTCATTATAAAATAAGGCTTAATAATCAAGTGATTCAGATTATTTTTAGGCAAGGGGCCTAATTACCGGCTAGGTATGTAATCAATTTAGAACATTCTTAGGATAATTTGAATAACATGATAATCATATTGAGATCTTAGTGCCTATATGTCTAGAATATTGTGTTACATCTGTTGCATATATTCATTTTAACTTGTACTAATGTCAAAAAATTGGCTTTTAAATCTAAATGATAACCATTACCAATTGATATTCTCATATAACAAGAATAAGCTCGATGAGTAAATTGTGTCTAAATTAGTGTGCAGTTATACGATTAATAATTAAAGCTCTATTTACCTATAACTAAATAAAGCTCTAATTCACTTAACGACGACGCATTTTTAGGTATAACGCGCCAGCACTTAGGTTACTACCATCGAGTTCTAATTGACGGTTAACAGTAATTGCAAAGTTTTTACCTACACGAAGTGATAGACGTTCAGTTAGCACTTCATTGGCAAAATCACTACCGGCTAAAACAACTGCATTTAAACCTGTGGTTTCATCGATACGCTCTAACCAGTTAGCAATATAGTCAGCGAGTGAATCCATTATACCAAAAGCAAGTTTATCAAGCTCTGAATCATCAACAACTAAGCAAAAACTCATTAGGCTCCCCAGTGTTTTTGCCCATTCAATCGTGCGTTTGCCATTCACCATATCTAATGAATAATCAACACGATGACCTTTTTGACCACTATTTTGTAATGCTTTAGCGATCAGTGCATCGTTTAAGTATTGAATACTATTAGTACTAGATGTTGATAAGCCAAGAATGGTGGCAGCAACAGCAAATAAACCTGATAGCTGATTATGACTATCAGCAAGGTTAATTTGGCTTAGGGCTTGATAGCTATAAGGTAGCGACTCTTTAAATTTGGCAAGAATCGCTGCTTGTTCTCCTGCTGCCATTAGGCGAATAATTTCATGACCTGTTTGTGGCAAGCTAGGTAAAACTAAAAAGCTATCTGTACGGGTAAATTTATCTTGGCAAACAATCTCACCTGCGGCGTATCGACCAAAATAAATAACCGCAGTATTTCGTCCATTCCCTGATTCAATATTACCGCCATGCAGCGCACAAATAGGCAGCGCATGAGAGGGGACATCGTTTGGATGATTCGGCTTATAATCGAAATGAATACGACGTTTATGCCAATAGGCATTTAAGCCATTGATACAGGCTTGATCGTGTAAGGGTTCAAGTGCTTTGATTGACACAGGAAGATCAAGTTCAGGATCGCTATCGACTTGGCTCCAACCTTTTTCAATCCATGTAATTAAGGGTTGCCAATGGTTGGTATCAATAAATACGAAATCAACGCCTTGTTGACGTAAAATTTCAGTAAGTACAGTGAGCACGCGATTATAGCTAAAACACAAATCATACAAGGGGGCTTGTAACTGTCGATGCTGTGTTCTGGGTTGTACCGTAACGCGTGGTTTCTCAAGGCTTGATAACGCGAGTACGTGCTCTGATGGAGTAAAGAAATGCGAAGGTACATTATTAGGATTACAGATCAGAATTTGTGGGCGTTCCTGCGATGAGGTTAAAACCGGTGTTGTACTGAGTTGGAATACCTGATGTTTACCTTGCTCTGTGGTTAAGGTAAATAACACATTGCCATTGGTAAGAATATCATTAGCCCAAACTTTTACTTGGTTGATGCTAATTGCTTGATGTAAACGCTGCTCACCATGACAACATGCACAAGGTAATGCTAGCTCACCAAATCGTGGCGATTGGTTATCGCCTAACAATGGTTCGCAATGTTGGCAAAAAGGTAAGTGGTGTTGAGTATTTACCAGAGGAACAACACTGCCTTCACGATGGATGATTTCTTCCACTTTAGATTCAACTAACCAAATGGAAAGCAGGAAATCATGGGCAATTTTTTCAGCTAATGCTTCAAGTTGTGCTTGTTCACCAACTGCTTCAATTAGGTAACGATTTTTGACAAAACCAATGGTAATTTCATAAGGTTCATTGGCTAAATAATCATTACATAATTGCGCGTAAAACGGCACTTGGCGTGAGCATTTAAACGAAAATTGAACTAATTTCATGCATCTACTCCTCGTTTATAAGCGGTTGGGATCAAGCTATTAATCTCAATATTGTTTACACGTTCGCAGGTAATACCCAAATCCGTTAAATGATTCAGAATAGCTGACTCCATAGTAGGAATAGCAGCATAAATTTTAGGTGTTAGTCCTAAATGCATCGGCTCGAGTACAGTAGGGGTAACACCTAATACGAATGTTTTAGGGCGATCGCCGACCAATTCCATCATGATCAATGTTTGCAGCATTTCTACTTCATGGGCACTGCCTTGCCAATCGATCTCAGGTGGCGCTTTATCAAAATCGAAAAAGTACACTTCGCCAGCATCTACACCAGCAGCATTAACGGTATCAATCACTATAAGGTGATCGTATTGGGTTAAGGTTGGGATCAAACTATGCGCAAGGGTACCGCCATCCACGAGATCAATCTGATGTTCTGGGTGTGAAAAGCGGTAGTTTTCGGTGAGGTAATTGACGAAATGTACGCCGACTCCTTCGTCGGCGTACAAGACATTGCCAATACCAAGTAGCAATATCTTCATTAGTGCTAGTGGCCTTTATGGTCAGTGTTTGTTTGGTGAGTTTGATGCTGAACAGGGTCGTTACCCTTGTTCTTATCTTCAACGTGCACTGGGTGGTAATCGAAACCCGACATAATGGCGTCAGCTGAGCCATTGCGGAATCGAATACCTGTCCAAATCACCATGTAAACGTGAATTAAGACAAACACGATGAATGCCCAAGTTACAATGTGGTGCCATTCACGGACGTTAGCTAATCCGCCCATTGCGTAGGTTACCCACTCTGCAGGCTGCCAAAATAGGCCTCCCATACCAAGGTGGTATACGTTGGCATATAGGGTTAAGCCAGTCACACACATGAAAATAGCGGCGATAGAAATACCTGCATAAACCACTAACTGTAACGGGCCGTAAGCACCATGATGGGGTGGTTGCCCAACCCAAAAATAGGCTTTAATTTGTTTTATCCAGCTATTCGGACTTACTGCATCTTTTACTGAACGTCTTTCGATATTACTGCGGCTAAAGAAGAACAAATAAGCGCGAATTAACGTCACAGCAACAAGGAGAAATCCCAGTACTTCATGGACAAAACGTACCCAGCCTTGCTCCAATACGTTGGTGCTATCTGGTGCAACTAAGAATGGCCAAGCAATATAAAAGCCTGTGACCACTAAACCAAATATGGCAAAAGCACGGAGCCAGTGACATAGACGTATAATAAAAGAGAAAACATAGGATCGTTTGTACAACACTGTATCTGTTGACATAAATTCCTTCCTTACACTGCTTGTGCTGGAATACGGAATTCACTCAAAGATTGGCCTTTGTAATCCATCACGTGTACTGAACACGCCATACATGGGTCAAATGAGTGGATCACACGAAGAACTTCAAGAGGCTTAGTTGGATCTTCTAACTTTAAGCCGACTAAAGAAGCTTCATAAGGTGCAATTTTGCCGTTGCCATCAATTGGGCTTGCGTTCCATGTGGTAGGAACAACTGCTTGATAGTTTTCAACTAAACCGTCTTTAATACGTAGCCAGTGACTTAATAAACCACGAGGCGCTTCAATCACACCTACACCTTTGTATTCTTTTTTAGGATCAATGGTTGGCTCAATGTACGTAGTTTGATCTGAATTTAGGTTTGCGACCATAGATTCAAAGGTAGTTAAACCATTACGTGCAATGATTAAGGTATGAAGCATACGTGCAGCTGTACGACCTAATGTAGTAAATAGGGCACCTGCTGGAAGGCCTGTTGTTTTTAAGAACTCGTTAACAACTGGTACAACGTATGGATTACCTTTTGCGTAGTTCACTGCAATAGTGGCTAGTGGACCTACTTCAACAGGCTCGCCATTGTAACGTGGTGATTTAACCCAAGAGTATTTACCCGCTTCGTTAATCGTTGGACGTTTACCTTCTATGGTGTCACGTTCAATAAACGGAGTGTGCTCAGGAATTGTTGTGCCATCAAATGGGTGCTGTGGTTTATCAGCGTTGTACCATGAGTGGGTCACATCTTCAGCAATAAGGCTAAGATCAACATTTTCTGCTTTGGTTAGATCTTTATTACGAATAACACCGCCAGTAAATAGTTGTTCTTCTTCGTTTAGCTGAATAGATTCACTACACATGAAGGTGCTAATGTTACAGCCGCCTAATACACTTGGCTCTTTGCCAAATGCCGCTGCCGCCATCAGAATGTCCGCTTGGTAGGCACGTTCAATAAATTCAGCTACATGAACAAACTTTTGTTTAAACTCTTGTAGGCGAGCAGGATCTAACATGTCACGAACACAAGTTACACCACCAACAACAATAGATTGTGGGTGCGGGTTTTTGCCACCCCAAATTGCCATCATTTCAGCGCCAATACGTTGAACTTCAAGTGCTTTAAGGTAGTGAGATAAACCAATTAGATTTTGCTCTGGTGTGAATGCATATGTTTTGTTGCCCCAGTATGCGTTAGCAAATGGACCTAACTTACCTGTGTTTACTAAGCCTTGTACTTTTTCTTGTACTGCGCGTAGTTCACCTTCACCCGCTGCCATTGGTGTTTTCGACCACTTCATTGCTTCTTGTGCCGCTTTTGCAGGATCGGCACTTAATGCAGAAACCACATCCACCCAGTCAAGGCCATGTAGTAGGTAGAAATGAACAATGTGGTCGTGCATTTCAAGTGACGTTAAAATCAAGCTACGAATGTATTTCGCGTTGATAGGCACTTGAGCATTAATGGCATTTTCAACCGCTAATGTGCCACATAGGTAGTGTGATGATGTACATACACCACAAATACGCTGCATTAATAGGCCTACATCATAAGGTGTACGGCCTTTCATGATGATCTCTAAACCACGGAACAGGGTAGAAGAGGCATAAGCTTTTTCAATAACATTGTTAGCATCAAGTTCAACTTCGATGCGTAAGTGGCCTTCGATACGAGTAATGGGATCGATTACGACACGCTTGCTCATGAATTATTCCTCGACTTTCTTTGCAAAAATACTACTCACTGCGTGAGCACCAATACCTACAGCAGTAACGCCTAATGTCACTGCGCCAATGGTATCGGCAGTGGCATCTAAACCATGTAAAGGCTGACGGCTTAATGGTTTTTCGAAATACGCCATTTCATCCCAAAAATCTGGTTCAGAACATCCAATGCAGCCATGACCTGCAAGAACAGGCCAGCTTGTGTGCGCGTTAAAGCGCTCTGTAGGACAGTTGTTGTAAGTGTATGGACCTTTACAACCCATCTTAAATAAGCAGTAACCTTGCTTAGCGTTGTCATCACCAAATTCAGTTACAAATTCACCCGCATCAAAGTGACCACGACGCTCACAGTTATCATGCACACGTGCGCCATATGCCCACTTAGGACGGTTAAACATATCAAGAGCAGGAAGACGACCAAACATAATGTAGTACATCAATGTACCCGTGATGTTGGCTGGGTTTGGTGGGCAACCTGCAACGTTGATCACTGGGCGATCAATCACAGCACCTACGCTTTTCGCACCCGTTGGGTTAGGACGAGCTGCCTGTACACCACCAAAAGAAGAACAAGTACCCACACAAATAACGGCTGCTGCATCGTTAGCCACACGTTTAATCAGTGACATACCAGTTTCAGCTTTGCTGCCAAGCGTAAGATAAATACCGTTATTAGCAGTAGGAACCGCACCTTCTGCTGCTAATAGGTATTTGCCTTTGTACGCTTTCATTGCGTTTTCAAGGTTTTCTTCAGCTTGTTGACCAGCCGCTGCCATTAATACTTCTTGGTATTCAAGAGAAACATGTTCAAATAAAAGAGTACTAATATCTGGAGTGGTTGTACGTGTTAGTGATTCAGAACAGCCAGTACATTCTGCAAGGCTTAACCAGATAAGAGGCACGCGATCGGAAAGCTCTGCAGCTTCTGCAACCATGGTGCTAAACGGTAAAGGTAAAGCCAGTAGGGATGTAATAGTGGCACTCCAAATCATGAAGTCACGACGGGTAATGCCATTTTGTTCTAATTTGTCTTTGAATGATTCCTCACGAAGAGGTTTCATTGCTCGTAACTCTGCAAGACGCTTCTTGCCTAGTTCGAAAAGGGCTGCATGCGAGTCCATCTATCAACCTTGTTTATTATGAATACTTATACGCTAAGGGAATAGCGTGCAGATTTTAGGCTTGTAATGATGAGAGATGATTGATCTATATCAGATTTTTGATTTTTGTATGACAATATAAAAAATCAAAAATGAAGGGATGCATAAATAACTCATTGATATTGTTAATGAGAATGCTTTGTATTATTCAAACGTGGTAATAAAGACTTTAACGTATTGAAATTTATAGAGTAAAAATATGAATGCAATAAGTTACATTGATTTCAAATGCGAATAATATGCTTGGATATGCAACATAATTTTTGGATAAAAAATAAATAATATTTAAGCGAGAGAAGAAAAATAGAAAATTAGAAATATTTAGTTTTTTTAGCGTATTTTTAAGGCAGATATAAAAAACCTCAGTCGAGACTGAGGTTTAATTATTAACATGTTGCTGGTTTATTCACCAGCAAGGAAAGCAGCATCAAGTTTACAGAACGCCAATAATAAATTAGCCGCTGCAGCATAGAAGCCAAATTGATCTCGGTTTTGACACTCTTTCACAAACAGTGGTAACCAGTTAAGCAGCATAGTGTTAACAAAAGAAAGCTGTGCTTGCATTAGCTCTTCACGCTTTTCTTCAGTCTCTTGCTGGTTAGCCATGATGATAAGGTTACCCATGAAATCCAATTCAACAGCAAGGTGATCGGCTGGCTCATTGAATTCTTTACGCTGTGCAATCGCGTAATCATTCATTAGCACATTCATATCTTGTGCTGGCTTATCGTTAAGTAAACCAGATGTACCTACATACATAGATGCGTAAGGCAGCGCGCCTGTTTTCGGTGTGCTTAGGAATAAACCACAGAAATCTGCCGCCAGTTCAAGTTGCTCATCAGGACGTGTGTTCGATTGATTAATTACTTCGCGAAAAGCTTCAACGGGTGCTTTTAATTCCTCGGTCATGCCTAAGCCTGAAAGGAATGTGTACATTTCACCACCGTGGTATTCATGCAGATCTGCATCAGTGAGTTCGCGAGCGAAAAGTGATGACATCCACCAGTAGATCTCTGCACGTTGTTCGTTGAAAGCAATAAATTCTTGCATTGTCACTCCAGACAGATAAAACACATTCAAATATAACCTGCAGCATTATATTGGAATCTATTTTAAAAAGGTGAAATAAAGGCGATGAATTTTCGTTCATCGCCTTATTTTAATCAACTAGCTAAGTAAAATTACTTATCCATAGCTGGGAACAGTGGGTCGATACCTTCTTCGTAGATAGGACCGTTAAAGCCTGTTACTGCAGGAACAACACCTGTGTACTTCTCGATCTGAACTAGGGCAGCAGCAGCAGATGTTGCTTGCGCTAGGCTAGAGGTACCGATGTCTTCTGTTAATACGTTTGGATCACCGTAAGTACAGATAGTACCCACTTTACCGCCTTCTAATGGGCTGTACCATGCGCCTTCTTGTAGACGACAAACACCTGGTAGGTAATCATCTGTTACAACAGCACCTGCTAATACCTGACCACGATCGTTGTATACACGTACGATATCGCCAGATTTGATACCACGAGCAGCAGCATCTTGAGTGTTGATAAAGATAGGCTCACGCTCAGCAACGGCGTAAGTCGCACGGAAATCCGTTGACGAACATAACTGTGAGTGTAGACGATCTTTCGGGTGCGTACTCTGCATGTTGATCGGGAAGCGATCAGAGCGAGGACCACCATGACTACGTTCAGTCTTTTCAAACCACATTGGGTGACCTTGACAGTCTTTGTAACCCATATCTGCGATAGTCTTACAGTAGATTTCGATCATACCTGAAGACGTACCTAGTGGCTCAAGGTCAGGTTCTTTACGGAATGATTCGTGGCGAACCCACTCTTTACCCGCAGGGAACTCGATGAAACCTTCACCATCCCAGAACTTCTTGAAGTTAGGCATACGAACACCTAGACCACGACCTTGCAGACGCGCACCGTTGTAGATCTCTTCAATGATTTCCATTTGCGTCTTACCGCCAGTGAATGCTTCTTCGCGGTTAAAGCGAGAACATAGCTCACGGAAAATCTCAAAGTCATCTTTAGATTCGTACATAGGCTCAACAATCTTACGTAGGGCAATAATACCTGCGTTAGAGTGGTTACCGTACTGCTCGATATCGTTACGCTCGTATGTAGTTGTTGCAGGTAATACGATATCTGCAAAACGACAAGTTGCTGTCCACTGGTGTTCAATCGATACAACAGTTTCTAACTTAGTCCAAGCCTTGATCATCTTGTTACGATCTTGGTGGTGACCAAATGGGTTGTTACCACTGAAGATCGCCATCTTCATAACAGGGTACTTAATCTTCTGACCATTGTAGTTAATAGTCTTGCCTGGGTTGTCGATACAATCAACAAAGCGAGCAACTGGAATGAAAGTAGAGTAACCGTCGTATGAACCGTTATGAATTGGAGCAACACCTGTAACACCACTAAAGCCAGACATTAGTGGGCCATTCGAGGTGATTGAACCTGCATCATTGTAGTGCCAGCCGAAGCCGAAACCACCACCTGGTAGACCGATTTGACCTAGCATTGCTGCAAGTACAACTAGCATCCACGCGTACTGTTCACCGTGCTGCATACGTTGTAGACACCAGCCACCGATGATTTGCGTACGGCCGCTTGCCATTGTGCGCGCAAGAGCACGGATATCATCAGCTTTGATACCACAGATCTTTTCAGCCCACTCAGGGTTCTTAACAACACCGTCAGTCTTACCAAGAACGTAAGGCATGAACTTATCAAGACCAGTTGTGTAATCAGCAATGAAGTCTTTGTTATATAAGTTTTCAGTGTATAGCGTATGTGCAATAGCAAGCATTAATGGAACATCAGTCTGTGGGTTAACACGGATCTGCTCACCACCAACCACTTTTTGAGTGCTAGAAACCACAGGATCGACGTAGATCACTTTGATTTCTTTATTCTTCACTTTTTCTGCAAGTTGCTCATAGTACTGGTATGGGCTGTGGTCTGGTACTAACCAACCCACTTGCAGGTTTTTAATTGGGTCAGATGCCCAAATAACGATAGTGTCAGTGTGTTCAAGTACGAGTGGCCATGATGTTTGTTGCTCGTAAACTTCCATTGCGCCAGCAACGTAAGGAAGAATTACCTGAGCAGCACCTGTTGAGTAGTCACCCATTTTACCTAGGGTAGTACCGTGAAGACCAACACCACGCTTCATCATGGTACCTGCGTTATGCAGTTTACCCACTGATTGCCAGCCTGTGTGACCAGAGTACAGTGCACTTGGACCGAAGTTGTTCTGAACACGCTCCATCTCATGGTAGAAGAAGTCTAACGCTTGAGACCATGGCACACGTACAAAACGGTTATTACCACGTTGTGTTGTATCTGACTTGTAGCCTTGCTTTAGCCAATCAATACGTACCATTGGGTATTTAACACGTGCAGGGTTATAAACCACTTCACGTACCGCTTGGATCATATCTGTTGGGTTCTTGTCTTTTTCAAATGGCGTTGTTTCAGTCCAAACACCGTCAACAACTTTAGCGCGGAATGCACCCCAGTGAGAGCCAGATAACACTTCGCCAGAGAACGCAGCTTTTGCTTCTTCAGCAGCCATTGCTTTACGAGGAGCAAGAAGGCTTGTACCTACAACCGATGCAGCACTTGCCATTGCAAGGCCAGATAGGAAGCGGCGGCGTGAGATGCCAGTTTTATTAGTTTGAGTCGCCATATGTTGGAGAATCCTTAAACTTTAATTTTTATCGATGGGGCGGGGATAGTGATATCACCCGCCTATCATTTATTTGTTATTAGGCTGCAGGATTAGTGCGCGCCTGCACCGCCTGTATCGCTACCGTGGTTCTGAAGATATTTCAGTAGCGTACGTTCTTCTGTTTTAGACAGACGGTAGTAAGAGCTCATGGCTTTCAGACTTGCGATCCAGCCATTTGCAGTAAAATGGCCTGGTGCTGGCGCCGCGTGACAAGCGTTACAAGTAGAGCCGTACATTTCTTCTGCGTAGTTCCAGATAGGCTGGATGCTATCGATCATGTCAGCTTTAGTAATCCAAGCTTGTACCGTTACGTTCTGCCATACGATGTCAGTTGCTGGATCAGTTTCTTCCTTAACAATCTTCTCGTTAGCTTTGATGTCACCACGGATAGTCGCTTTAAATACGCGCTTACCCATGTACTCTGTCATAACGCGACCTTTACCTGCTTTTTCTAGCCAGCCATTTACTTCAACTTTTAGCATGTCGCCTTTACGTTCAAGTACAGTTACTTCAGACGCTGGTAGTAATTTACCTTCTGATTTAGCGTTAGCATCGTCAGTGGCGAACATATCTTTCTCACCAAGAGAGTAAAGCTTGTCAGCTGTTGCGCCTTGAGAAGTCGCTTCAGCTTGAAGGTTTTGGTAATCCTTCTGGAAACCACCAGCCATGTTTGGTAGTTCGTGCGCAATACCTTTGTGACATTCGATACAGTTCATGTCTTTTGCAGCAGCGTCTGTCATTGCAGCAGCAGCTTCAGGTGATTGCTTAGCGTGATCCATTGCAGAGTAATTGTGACAGCTCTTACAGGTGCTCGAATTTTGCTTTTTCATTCGATCCCATACCATCTGAGCTAATTCTAAACGGTGCTCTTCAAACTTTTCAGGCGTATCAATCTTTTTGGTAATAAACTGGTTATATACGTCTTTTGATGCCATCAGCTTAGTTTGAACCATACCAACTAAATCTTTAGGTTGGTGACAGTCCACACAGTCAGCTCGAACACCAGAGGCGTTTTTAAAGTGTACAGATTCTTTATACTCGTCGAAGTTTTGCTGCATGGTATGACAACCGATACAGAATTCATTGGTTGATGCGTGTTCAAAACCTTTATGTACAGCAAAGATACCAACTAGGGTGATAACAATACCAACAAATACAAGGGCAAGAATCGAATACTTGCTACTTGGTTTTGTCAACATCTGCCAAAGTCTTTTCATGTTGAATGATTCCATTTAAGAATGAATGCCCGCCGTAAGCTACGGTGACGTTATAAATTTTATGGGGTAATCTTATGTCCACGATGTGAATAAGGTTAATGGTACGAATGAATAGCAAACTCATGTTTATGACAAATTGTGAATAACAACGGTTTGTGCTAACGTTTCGTAAGAACACCTAAAAAACTAAAAGAGACAAACATGACTCATCACGTACTTGTTGTGGAAGATGAAATTGTTACCCGTACTAAGCTGGTAGGGTATTTCGAGAATGAAGGATATAAGGTTAGCCAAGCGGATAGTGGCGCACAGATGCGAGAGATCATGGCGACCGAAAATATCGACCTCGTCATGCTTGATATTAACCTTCCTGGCGAAGATGGTTTGATGCTTACACGTGAGCTTCGTAGCCGCTCTGAAGTGGGTATTATTTTGGTCACAGGACGTACTGATAGTATCGATCGTATTGTGGGTTTAGAGATGGGTGCAGATGACTATGTCACTAAACCTTTTGAGCTTCGAGAGCTCCTTGTTCGAGTGAAAAACTTGTTATGGCGCATGACCTTAGTGGAAAAAGCACGTGACGAAACTATGGTCGAAATGCAGGAAGATAACATCATTCGTTTTGGTGAATGGCAGTTCGATATTAACAAACGAGCGCTGACTCATAATGGTCTTCCGGTGAAGTTAACTAAAGCGGAATATGAGCTATTAGTAGCCTTCTCTTCACACCCAAATGTAGTGTTGAGTCGTGAACGTATTTTAAATATGTTAAGCCATAGAGTCGAAGCGCCAAACGATAGAACTATCGATGTTTTAATTCGTCGTATGCGTTCTAAAATGGAGTTAGATCCAAAGAACCCACAGATTTTTGTTACCGTTCACGGTGAAGGATATATGTTTGCAGGGGATTAATTTCCTCGAATAAGACATATAATTGATATCAAAAATCGCATATTCAAGCGAAACATTTTGAAATAAAAAGGCCATATCATTCTGTGATATGGCCTTTTTTCTAGAACAAAATGCGCTAATTTCTTGATATAAATCAATCAACGAATAGGTATTTTTTCGCTTATTTTTTAACCAAAAATACTGATTGATAACTATTATCAAGGTTGAGCTTGTTTTTAACGTCTTATTAACATTGTTAATAGAAATAAAGAACAATAATGAGATCATATCGTTAACAATACAAAAAAATAATGACAGAATATGAAAAAGGCAATTTATTGAACGGCGCTCAAAATCAAGCAATGAATACTTATCTTAGAAATAAGAAACAGTATGCGAGAGATAGAAGTAGATATTTGACCGATTATTGAAGCTATTCATACTACAATAATGTGCTGTTAATAGTTGATTTGCAGATTATTCATAAGATAGACATAGAATTTTTTGATTGTTAATGGTTATAAAATGTAAAACGCCCAGTAAAACTGGGCGTTAACGCTGAATAATCAAAAAAATAATATAGATAAACGTGCTATTTATATCGATCTTCGTTCTTTTTTCTCATTATTTCTGCGGTTAAGTTTTCTATTTTTGGCAGACTAATCGTACTTTCTTTTGCTAATTGACGTTGTTCGCTTAACACGTCTTGTAAGATAGTTTCTGTCGTGAGTGGGTTAGCTAACACAACGCGGAATACTGTTGTGATCTTATGTTGCCATTTCTCGGGTGTAATGCGGGTTCGAGATACAAATGATTTACCGGATTCACGCTGACGTTTCTGGATGAACTTGGTTAAGTCATTAAGTAACTCCAGTAATGTTTCGCGTTCTTCATCTGTAGCGATTAATAATGCTTGCTGCGTCGCTTCCGGAACATAACGGTAAGTCAGCAAGCAAAGCTCAGGTTCAGTAACCAACTCAAAATCTATTTGTTGTTTAATTAAATCAGCAAAATAACGTGCATTTTCGATACTGTTGTTAATCAACAATTCATAGCCAGGGCGACTAATTATATTCATACTAGCGTATAGCAACATAGCCATACCGCTTCGTGACCCCTCTAAGGTGTGACTACCTAAATCTTTCGATCCTTTTCGCAGAATATATTCAGCATGATGTTCAATTGCCGTCATGAGCTCTGGGTTTTTAAAGATCACCATGCCCGCACCCATAGGGATATATAACTGCTTATGAGCGTCGATTGTAATAGAGTCGGCGCGTTCAATCCCTTTCAATAAGTGACGGTACTTATTCGACATTAATGTCGCGCCACCCCAAGCTGCATCAACATGAAAATGACAATCGTGCTCAGTGGCAATATCCGCTAATTGATCTAGGGGATCGACATTACCTGTTTCTGTTGTGCCGGCAATACCAATAATGGCGAAGGGTTTAATGTTACGTTGTTTAAGATCCGCTAACGTCGACTGTAAGTGGTCGATATTGATGCGGTTATTATCATCAGTTTTGATTGAAATAAGGCTATCACGACCAATGCCTAAAACATCCGCTGATTTCTTTAACGAGTAGTGTCCACGTTCAGACACTAAGATCGCTAAATCATCATAGCCGTAGTGTTTCATAGCACGAAATAACCCTTCTTGGGCAATACCTTTAAAATCCCCATCAGGTTTTAATACTGTATTTCTTGCTACCCATAAAGCTGTGATATTGGCAATCGTCCCACCAGAACAAAAAGCACCTAAGGAATGGTCGGCACTATGCATCCATTGCTGATAGAAGCTTTCATTTTCATTGAAGATGAGCTTATGAAGCATGCCTAAAACTTGACGCTCAAGTGGAGTGAAAGCTTTAGATGTTTCGATTTTTACGAGGTTTTGATTCAGCGCGATCATGATCTTAGAGAGCGGCATCATGAAGTAAGGCAGGGCTGAAGTCATGTGACCAATAAAGCTTGGCGCTGAGGTGTGGACTGATTGTGAAACCAGCTTATTTAATAGAAATTGAGTGTGCTCAGAGACAAAGCTCGGTATTTCAGGAATTGCTGGATCGGAAAAATCTTTCTCTATTTCGAGCAGTGGTTTTTCTGTTGCAGCAATGTGAGTACGCAGAAATTCATTTAAGTTTTCTGATAGCTCTTTTTCTATCATTCCCAGTGTTGAATCTGGGGCTTCCGGTACTGTAAAAATTCGATGCAGAGATTCTTGCGATGCATCGGCAGTGCGATTATTAACAGCCATAATACTCAGTAACGTTTCTTTAACTTTGGTAAAGTGCTGTTAATCTAATAGAAAAGTAGTGTTATGTCTCGTAAAATTTATGGCTCTGTATCATAACAGAGCCATAATTCTCATCGCTTACAATGAAGAAGGGATAGCACTTATTGTTGTTAGAAGCTGTAGTTCATACCTAAGCTAACAAGCATAGTATCTTCATCATAGAAGTTGATATTAGATTGTGTGGTGTTGTAACCGACCAATGAAACAACGCCCCAATTCTTCCAACCAAATGGTTGTTTATATTCATAAGCAAGAAAGGCACCTAAACGGTCGTCTTCTTGTTTTTTATCAAAAATAGGGTTTTCTGCATCAAATAAAGCTTTCTTATAACTTAAAGTAAAGGCTAGGCTTGAACGCTGGAAGATTTGAATAAATGTTGCTGAGCCACCAAAAATATCGGAAGACATTGCTTTGCCGTCAGCATCAATACCGCTGTAGTTTAATGCGGTACGGATCATTTGAGTCCGGCTCAGTGGAAGTAGGTAACTTCCTTCAACAAAAAAGAGTTTTGCGTTTCTATCTAGTAGGGCTTTATCAATAGCAAAGCCTTCTCCACTTTTTTCTTGATCTACTTTATAACGACCATATGCAGTATCTAACGAGAACATAGAGTCTGCAATATTCTCCCACTGTGCACGTACCGCTTTTACATTACTTCCTGTTTTAACACGTGGCTCCCCTGTTAAATAGGGGTTTTGCCATGTTTTAAATTCTAATAATCCAGGAATGTAACTTAACGAAACAGTACCGTTTTCTTCAAGTTTTTGTCGAAAGCCAAGTTCAGCATGGAAGCGCCCTAATGCGACATCAGAACGATCAGTACCAAAAAATAATTGCTGTTTAGCATTGCTGAAAGTGTACGAAAGTGTACCAAGTGGCGCGATAAGTGTGTGGCCTTGCTCATCACCAGCTGAATTCAAATTTGAGGTGGTAGCATTATCAGAATCAAACTGTGAATTTGTTTTAGTGTATGCGGCCAAAAGTGAGATATCACCGCTGATACCTGGTGTCCAATCCACAGGTTTTGCTACTGCATTAAAACTTGCAACTACGGTACATAAACCAATATAAATCGGTTTCATTTTACGCATCCTTTTCTTCAATTATTCATTACTGTAATAGTGGTTAACGTAAGGAATAAAAATAAAGTTTAAATATAGATTAATTTTATATTAGCGATGGATGTTATTGAATGGAAAAATAGTATTTTGTTACTTATTTGATAATAGATTTATTTATTCAATGTAAATTGGAATAAAAATCCATCACACCACGTTGATAATTGCTCTTAATTTACGGAAAAGCAGGAAAATAAGAGCAATATTTTAAAGGGGTATTTGCATGTTGATGTAGCTAATTTCTGCTTTTTTTTATTGTAGGTATCTAAAGGATGTTTGATATCGGCAGGATGCGTTAATAACTCTGCACATGCGCCGCATAATTCATAATTTTTGTCATGTGGTGTAGATTGACGATCGTTGAATGCTTTTTTGCCGTTATACCTAGAGGTGTATATTTCGTAGAACGTGTTTTAACATCGGCTTGGAGAGTTTGAGCCACTACTCAGCAGAATTATCTAAACTTTTTTGGGTTGGATCATTCGCTAAATATTAATTAAAAACTTCACGATTTAATTTAAAATGATTCATACGTCCTTGTAGCAACTAGGCACTGACTTCTTTTAAATCGGGATGTTTTTGTAGTGTCATATCGACAAGGTTTTTATACCATTCAAGCGAAGCGTCTATGTATTGATAATATTTATTACTATGACATTGTTGAACTGATGCAAGAGCAGACGTTGGTGCTAAAGCCATAATAATCGGTGTTGTCGCAAGTTTAATGCAAGATATACAGTATTGACATTAATGTGATAATTATCTGAATTCCGAATAATTTAATTGATAACAAAGATGTAACATAACTATACTTAGGTTAACAAAATGTTACATTTGCAAAGGTTAAAGATTTTAAGGGGCAAAGTATGGATAGTAATTTGAAACTTGCTGTAGTTACAGTAACACTGACGCTAACGACAATCTTTAGTTACGCAGCAGTAGCCTTATCAGCGTAATGCAATGACAAGTTAAAGACATTAAGATAGAGCCTTTATCTCTTTAATTTGTTTTTTATAAGCGATTCCAACTCTTAAATTAAATACGTATATTACGTCAGAGTGTTTTCTAACCTTTGGGGGAGAAATGAATTATCTGCCGTTTAGTTTGAGTGCTTTTGATGAAGAATCGATATCACATTTTTCATCACAGCTTTTTGATGCACATAATAAGAAAATAGCATTAGTTGTTCAGGGTGGGGGACAGCGTGGTATTTTTTCGGCTGGTGTATTAGACAGTTTCTTAGACCACGAGTTTGACCCTTTCGCTTTGTATATAGGCACTTCTGCAGGTGCTCTTAATTTGTCTTCATTTATTAGTCGTCAGCCACGTTTTGGCTATCAATTTATTCAAAACTACACGACAACGGATAAATTTTTTAGCTTATATAAGTACTTAAGTAAACAACAGCCAATGAATCTTGATTGGGCGCTGCAAGTTGTTTCTCCCTCTGGTGAATTAGCCCTCGACTTTCATAAGGCTAAAAAAACCCTTCAACATCGACAGGCATTCGCCTGTGCAACACGTAAAGATACCCTTAAAGATATCTATATGCCGATGTACCAAGATGATTGGTATGAGGTTTTACGTGCGAGTTGTGCTATTCCTGTTTTATACAATTTACCTGTTAATATGAATGAGTTGGAATGGGTCGATGGTGGTGTGAGCGCTGCGATACCGGCTAAGGAAGCATGGCGACGAGGGGCTGATTTGGTTATTGTTATTCGAACTGAGCCTCTCGATCATGACAATCATACCGATAAGGGGATCTTTGATGATTGGCGAGAAAGTGTTGAAGCCTACTTACCATACTATATTAATAAGCTTAGCCTTAATGAATCTGTAGATAGAATTAAAACGGTGCATCATGAATTAAGTCACCGTTTTGAACAGTGGCGTGAACAATACCGTAACGACACAATCCATATTCAAGATAAAGAAGATATACAGAAAGAACTTACCAATCGAGATAGTCAAAGTGAAGATACATTGAAGCAGCCTGTTTTTGGTAATAAGAGTTGGCTATCACATATTAATATTGAACGTTTATTAAAGCTTGCAGGACAGAGTAATAACATCGACGTAGTTGAAATGTTGGCACATTATTATAAAACTTACCAAGATGTGAATGATTTTTTAGTGAACCCGCCCGAGGGGTTACAGGTTATCCAAATCGCGCCTGAAAAGTCATTGAATAGTCGAGCATTATTAAGTAGCAAAGATGATTTAGAGATGGATTATCGAGAAGGAAAGATAATTGGACGTAAGTTTCTAGATTGTTTTTCAGATATTTTAAATGAAAAAAGCAGTTTAATGCAGTATATGCGAGATGAGTGAGTCGCAATAATATGAGTAGAATAAAGCCTTGATATCCTCCTCACTTATTGTGATTGGAAAGTTACCAAGACTTTATTATTTGACGATATTAGTTATTTAAGAAATTGGCCATATCGTGCTGCATTGTTATTGTTGTCTCTTTAGATGATGTTGCATCTAACAAAGAGGTATGTGTACCAACAGCATATTCTTGCCATGTTTTATTACCGCTATTTGTTGATAAACCCAATTGTTTGATCAAAGGCTCTGTGCCTGTAAATGGTGAATATGGTAATTCAGTTGGCTTTGTAATATTTGGAATGGTGGAATCACCTTTTACCATTTGCACAAAGATAGGGAGTGATTGTGAAATGCCGTGAGCAAGGTTAATTGGATCGACTGGATCCATTACAGTTTGTGCAGCATAAGCAAATTTCACATAATCTTGTGTCCATTTAGTAACAAGAGCAGGTGATTGATTACCAATACTGGCGTTATAACAACTACTAATATCTTTTTTCTCTGTTAAGACACATGTCCCAATTGTCTGAAGAAATTTACCTGTGTCAATAACATCAGGTGTTATTTCTGTTGGGTTAGTAATTGTACCTTTTAAAATTCCGGCTTTAAGTAATCCACCAAAACTACCTGAGTTTAATAATAAGTAAGGGATCTCTGCACCAGGGTTTGCCAACGACAATTTATTAATCGCGAAATATTGTTTATCGAAGTTTGGATCAAGGGTCGGGCGGTTAGCAATATTACCAACATTAGTGCCAACAATGGCGCCTAATGAGTGTCCTGCAAAGCTCACACCTTTATTTGGATTCAACATATCTAATGGTGAAATAGTTTTAGTATTTACACCATCATTTTGTTTTTGCTTAATATCAGCAAATAACTGTCCAATAGATGCACGAAGATTAACCACATCAATAGTACTTTGACGCAAGTTATCGCGAGCGACAGTTAGGTTTTCCAAGTTTAAATACATGGAAGGATCCGTGGAGGCATTTTTGTATGTTGTGTTACCGTTCTGATCTGTGATGTGAATACCACGATCTTCACCATGAAGTGGTTGGTTGATGGCGAAAATCGCTCGACATTGATCACCCACGAGGGTTTCAGCTAAAGAAGGTAAACCTTCACTCTGTGCCGTTAATACATTTTTATCTGCAGTAACGCCGTGCTGGAAAATCGTTACGTTGTTCGCACCAAGGCTTAGACACTTTGGATTGCTAGGTAATACCAAGGTGTAATTAATCGTTTGAACAGATTTAAGTTCAGGGACAGCGCTATAGCGAGTAATGACACGTTCAGGATCAAGTTGTTTTCCATTGGCAAGGAAGAGTTTTTTACCCATTAACTTTGTTAATACTTCGATTTGTGTTTTTGGATTGGTGGCAACTTGCGCCATATCTTCCTGTGATACACTAAAATCAGATAATTGCTCTAGTACTGTCGCTTTATCGGCATCAGTGCCATTACTTAATACATATTTAATTTTTGCAAGACTAGGCATACCACTTTGCCAAGGAGTATTCATAAACTTGTTAGCACGAATATCTAAATAATAAGGAAGAGAAAGTGTTCCTTGATAGATATTAATATTGCTTTTTTCTTTATCGTTATCTTCAACTTTTGTTGGTTGGGAGAACCTAAAGAGTGTAGATAATTGATCTTGAGTTACTGCGGTTGCAAGTGCAGAACCTTGCCAAACATTTGTAGCGCCATATTGTAGCGCCTCTTCTGTTGCCATTTTTGCAGCAAATAAAACATCACCTGATGAGAGAGTTGTGAACCATGTAGAGAAGATAATATTGTCACTATCTACGCCAACTTGTTCAAACTCAGCTTCTGTTGCATGGGTGATCTTTTGTGCTGGAATTAATGCCGCAGCTGGTGGCGTACTATCGGCCTTTAATAAAGCGTAGGAGTTGCTCATACCCACCGCTTTACCATTAACATCTTTAAGATCATTTGTTACTGCAAACATGTAGTTGCTCGCGGGATCTAAAGGTTTAAGCAACATTACGATTAAGCTATTGCCTGAAACCGTTACCATAAAGTCCCCGTTCTGCTGAGATAACAGCGTTGGCTCTGTGGTATTGTCTAATTTGGTGGGATCGCCTGATTTGATCAAGTAAAAACTATTTGCAGCAGTCGCTGGATCAAGCCCCTTACCTTTAAAATTAATTGTAATAGGCTGGGTTGTACTCCAACCATCGGTTTGTCCCATTGCGATTTCAGGTGCAGTTGCGCCTTCACGTGTCGCTAATGTGCCATCTTGTGCATCCATACCTAGATAGCTAGGGAGCACGATGGTTTTATTTGCTGACAGTAAATCAAAATCAATCTTTGTTTCTGCTTTTAAACTGTCTGCAATATCAGGATCAATGGTTGGTTTAACGGTTGTTTGGCTACCGCCACCACAACCAACTACGCTTAATGCAGACGCGACGATTAATGCGATTGAATTAAATTTCATTTTATTTTTCCAAATAATTAATTAGTTACAACGCATTAAAAGCGATAGTTAAGCTGTGCTGCGGCAAGGTAGGCTTTACCACGAGAGGTAAACGTACTGTTATCTTCAACAAATGTTATTTTCTTACTATGGATATAAGATAAGCCCATATCAACAGACAGATCTGGGTTGAAATGGTAAGTCGCACCTGCTGAATACCAGTAACGATCAGTATCTGGAATACTTAGTGTTGCTTGACCTGCATTTTGGTCAAGGGCAAAACCGTAACGCAGTGTCCATTCATCATTCATGGTGTAAGTCGTACCGACAGCCCAACGATAGGTATCTTTGTAGTTTTCTTTTTTCAGTAAACATGTGCCTGCTTGACCATTAAAGCCTGGCTTACATTGCGAGCTAGTGGCACGAATTTCTTTAAACTTGTTGTACTGTGTCCACTGTAGGCTGTAGCTGATCGCCCATTGTGAATTTAGCTGATGGAAACCAGAAAACTCTGCAATAGCGGGTAAGGGTAAAGCAAGATTAGCCGCAACCGTATTATTCGGCTTACCAGTGATTGGGCCCAAATAATCGGTAAAATCACCATCAAAGTTAAGATTAACTTGAGAGCGGTAACTTAGGCCAAAACGGTTATTCTGATCTAATTCATAGAGTGCGCCAATATTCCAGCCCCAGCCCCAACTTGTACCTTTTAAGTTGATTGCATTGTCACTTGGCTGGCTATTGGGAACTGCTAGTGAAAGCGCACCTAAACGGCGATCAAACTCGGCATTAGCATAAACAAGACTAACACCACCACCAATGCTGAAGTGTGGGTTTAAACGGTAGGCAATATTTGGATTAAAGTTGAATGTTTCAAGGGACGTTTTGCCTGCCAATGATCCTGCGTTGAAATCATTAGGGTACTTTGTTGTTACACCGTAATTACTGAAAAGTGCAAGACCAACTGCGACTTTGTCATTGATTGGTTGAATATAATAGCCCGCAGGAACAAAGCTAACGGGGGCAATATTTTTTGCGCCTTGATCAAAGCTATGATCGTAAATATCAACAGAGGGTATGACAACACTTGCCACGGTAGCGACTTCTGCGTGTTTAAATAGGGTCATCGCGGCAGGGTTGCGAGCTAGCACCGCAGCAGTATCAGCAAAGGCAGCATCGCCTGCATAGGCACGACCTAAACCCGCAGCTGAATGTTCTGATACTTGATAGCCAGCAGCATAGCTTTGGCTTGAAATGGCTAGGCCAATAACACATGCAATATAACGTTTTTTAATGGACATTAATTGTCTCTCTTTTTATTAGCTTCTTGCTCAGCCAAAGGTATGACAAATGGCGGCATAATTTTTAGAGAGAGAAGTATATGTATACCTAATAAGAATACTAAGTAAATTTGACAATTGTCACATAAATAGCGTTTGTTTGGCTGTGTTTTATTCTCACAGTTGTTTTTTTATACAAATAAAATGAGCTTAAAATTAAAGTATTTGCTCTAATATCAGTCGTATAAATTATAAATTGTTTAAAAAAGGAACGAAA
The DNA here is from genome assembly GCF_002954615.1 of Photobacterium angustum. Classification (NCBI taxonomy): domain Bacteria; kingdom Pseudomonadati; phylum Pseudomonadota; class Gammaproteobacteria; order Vibrionales; family Vibrionaceae; genus Photobacterium; species Photobacterium angustum. The sequence goes on from NZ_MSCJ01000001.1 coordinate 1,073,619, forward strand.
ATAAAGAGGGTAGCTGTATTGGCTTCAGAAAAAATGACAGTTAATAATGATAGTTTATATAGATAACTATAACTATATTAGAATAAAAAACGCGATAAGAGAGAGCTCCTATCGCGTTATATTTGGTGGCTAGTACTAAAACTTAATGATTAAGCAAGTACAGTTTGTAGCCAAGGCCAGCCTTGTTTCTTACGGCTTAGCGTATTTTCCATCATTAGAACGCCATCTTTTGCATGAGCGTCTAAAATGTTGTTCCAATCACCAGTGTAAAGTAGGCGAGTAGTACTTGTTGTAATGTCTGTTAGCATTAGTGCAGCCATCGCTAAACCTTCTTCGTCACAACGACGTTGTAGATCTGCCTGAAGCTCTTCAATCATGCTGTCAACTTGCTCTAGTGTTGCAAGTTCAATTTGACCAACAACAACGTCACGGTTGTTGAAAGGGTAGCCTTTAAGATCTTTATCAACTAATTGCGCAGCAGTAAGACCTTCAATGTCAGTCTTTGCAATTAGTAGTGCTTTAATGAATGCTTCAAGATCTTGAACATCAGCAATTTGAGCAAGCTCGTGCACTGCGTCTTTATCTTTTTGTGTACATGTTGGCGATGCGAAGCCAACAGTGTCAGATAGGATTGCAGACATCATAAGAACAGCAAGTTCACGTGTGATTTCGTGGCCTTCAATCTTAAATAGGTTAAATAGAACAGTACAAGTACAACCTACAGGCCAGATCCATGCTTCCATTGGATTGATTGTCATTACATCACCTAGACGGTGGTGGTCAACAATACCTACAACTTCAGCTTCTGCTAGGTCGTCAGGTGCTTGAGCAAGATCAGAGTAGTCAACTAACCATACTTTCTCGCCAGCAACGCTTGTACGTAGCTCAGGAGCTGCAACGCCAGCTAGTTCAAGGATGTGTTGAGTTTCACGGTTCATTTCGCCTTGACGAATTGCTGTCGCTTCAAGACCACGTGATTTAAGAAGTGCTGTACAAACTAGTGCAGAGCAAATGCTATCACTATCAGGGTTTTTGTGACCTACTACTTGGATCATGATGTTTCCTTAACTAAGTCATGCAATATTTAACTGAATGACGTAATACGATTTAACTTAATTACAGCCGATTATACCTATAAGCCTGCATTTTTATAGGTATAAGTGTTATCAAGCTTATTGAGTACCGAGGATTTTAGAGATTTTTTTCTTATATTCAACAAAATTAACAACTAGCAGAAAAAATAAAGGCATGGTTAATTAAAACCATGCCTTTTATCGTTATTTGAAGATAAAGATTTTAAATTTCTGCTTACGCGTTTTGTGCTTGCTCAATTGCTACTGCAACAGCAACTGTTGCACCAACCATTGGATTGTTACCCATACCGATTAAGCCCATCATTTCTACGTGAGCAGGTACAGATGAAGAACCAGCAAACTGAGCATCAGAGTGCATACGGCCCATAGTGTCAGTTAGGCCGTAAGATGCAGGACCAGCCGCTACGTTATCTGGGTGAAGAGTACGACCAGTACCGCCGCCTGACGCAACTGAGAAGTAATCTTGGCCTGCTTCTAGACGTTCTTTTTTGTATGTACCAGCAACTGGATGTTGGAAGCGAGTAGGGTTAGTCGAGTTACCTGTAATAGAGATATCAACATTCTCGCGGTGCATAATCGCTACACCTTCACGCACATCATCAGCACCGTAACAGTTAATTTCGCCACGTTGAGTTTGAGAGAAACGACGCTCATTAACGATTTCAAGTTCACCAGTAGTGTAGTTGAACTGAGTTTGTACATAGTTAAAGCCGTTAATACGAGCAATAAGGTAAGCTGCATCTTTACCCAAACCGTTAAGAATAACGCGTAGTGGGTTAGTACGTACCTTGTTTGCGTTTAGTGCGATTTTGATTGCACCTTCAGCCGCTGCATATGATTCGTGACCAGCTAGGAATGCAAAACACTGAGTTTCATTACTTAGAAGACGAGCACCTAGGCGACCATGACCTAAACCTACTTTACGTTGGTCAGCAACAGAACCTGGAATACAGAATGCTTGTAGACCTTGACCTAAAAACTCAGCAGCTTCAGCCGCGGTTTTTGCGCCTTCTTTTAGTGCGATTGCAGCACCTAGAACATATGCCCATGATGCGTTTTCAAACGCAATAGGTTGGGTTTCTTTTACGATATCGTAAGCGTTAACACCTTTATCTTCGATGTATTGACGCGCTTCTTCAAGAGAAGCAAAACCATATTGTTCTAGAACGGGTGTGATTTGGTTAATACGACGATCAAAGCTTTCAAATAATGCAGCCATGATAAAATCCTCAATAAATTTAGCAAATTAGGTGTAATTAAATATATGGATAACAGCTTGGCTGATTATTCGTGACGAGGATCGATTGTTCGAACCGCTTCGTCAAAACGACCATATTGACCTGTTGCTTGTTCCATTGCTTGATCTGCTGGAACACCTTTACCGATTGATTCCATCATCTTACCGATGTTAACAAAACGGTAGCCGATGATTTCGTCGTTGTCGTCAAGTGCAATTTTAGTAACGTAACCTTCAGCCATCTCCATGTAGCGAGGGCCTTTTTCACGAGTACCGTAATGCGTACCAACTTGGCTACGTAAACCTTTACCAAGATCTTCAAGACCAGCACCAATTGGTAGACCGTCTAAAGAGAAAGCCGTTTGTGTACGACCGTAAACGTATTGAAGGAAGATTTCACGCATTGCAACGTTGATAGCATCACAAACAAGGTCTGTATTTAGTGCTTCAAGGATAGTTTTGCCAGTGATGATTTCTGAAGCCATTGCCGCAGAGTGAGTCATACCTGAACAACCGATAGTTTCGATTAATGCTTCTTCGATGATGCCGTTTTTCACGTTTAAAGTTAGTTTTGCAGCACCTTGTTGTGGTGCACAAGTACCACAACCGTGGCTAACACCAGAAATTGCAATAACATCTTTAGGTTGTACCCAACGACCTTCAACAGGAATGGGTGCAGACTCGTGATGTGGACCACGAGAGATAGGACACATATTTTGTACTTCAGTTGAGTATTGCATTGCTCTGCCTCACTAGACACCGCGTTACTAATTATAAAACTCAGAGTAGGGAAGAGTTGTATAACGCTCAGCCGTGTTGAATTGATAATTCTTTATCGAGCAGAAAATAGAAGAGGACAAAAATGAAATAACAACGCGACGAATGCAAAAATTATTATAATTAATTAAAATTATAACTATCCATTTAAACAAATACACGGTCCTCGACGATTTAAAGTCGAATGTTGTTAGACGTCATTATCCTTGATTGAAAGGCGGTTAAAGGAGGAACATCATCTCCCGCCATAAATCTATTATTTATGGCAAACGATTTAGAGATATAAATATCTGTTTCGTTGATAGTATAAATATACTCTTTTATTTTTATACTGTGTAATTTAAAAAAAAGAATAAAGATTTCAAATATGAAAGAATTGAATGAGAATAAATATCATTTTATTCTCATAAGTCTCTAATGTTTATCTTTTTTAATATTGTTATCAATATATTTCTCTAAATCAGAAAAGGGCATTGGTTTTGCGTAATAAAATCCTTGAATTAAAAATACACCTTGGTCTCTTAAATAATTGACTTGTTCTTGTGTTTCCACACCTTCAGCAATCATGGTCAATTTTGCTTCTTTTCCGAAACTAATAATAGCGTTTAAAATATTGGCTTTAACGTCACTAGTACCGATTGTATCAATAAACATTTTGTCTATTTTTAAGGTGTTAATGGGTAACTCTTGAAAATAACTAAAGCCACCGAAACCCGTTCCTGCATCATCGAGTTTAATGGAAATACCATGGTCAATTAATCGCTGCATCACTTCTTTTGCAGAGATTACGTTTGTGAACTGAGTTCTCTCGGTTACTTCAATCGCAATACGGTGATTAGAAACTTGCGCTGAAGATAATGTGGCGAGCAATTTTGTTGCAAACGTTTGATTTTGAAGTTGACGCGGTATGACATTAATACTGATATAAAAGTTGTCATGGATGTTAGATAGTTTTGAAAGATCCTCGGCAACTTGTGAAATGAGAAGATCTGTTATCTCGTAAATTTGTTTATTTTGTTCGGCAATATTAATAAAAATAGCGGGTGAAATAATCTCACCATCAGCTTTACACCATCGAAGTAAGCTTTCACAACCTACAATAGAACCTGTTACCGAATTGATAATGGGTTGATAATAGGGTATGAACTCTCTTTTCTTAATACCACGGTCAATAGCCATCTTAATCGTTCGCTGTTGAGGGCGTAACCCTAAAAACAAACAAATGATAAAGACCAAAATGCTAAGAAAGGTATTTACGAGATCAAGCTCAGAATGCACAATATCAGTTAACCCTTTATGTGTAACGTAGACATCGATGTAAATATTATCACTGAGGTTTTCTGTGAATTTATGATAGTGAGTATTGGTATTTATTTTTGATTGAATATTAATTCTCTTATTTTTATAGCCAAGAAAAATAACAACATTTCGCTCATCTGTATTATTAAAATACAGTTGACGATTTAAAGGGTCAGTGATTGTGATTAGATAACTATTGTTAGGAAAATGTCGAATAATTTTAATTCGACTACCTAAATATGGGGTAATGGTGTAGTTATCCAATGTAATTGCATTTTTGCTGTCAAAACTTGCATTAATAGGCGAATGAAGGCCATATATTGAACAACTCGTTTCTGGTGTGATTAATCCTAGAAAAGTGATATTAGTAGACATGTCATTGGCTATTTGCATTTCTTTAATATCGTGCTTTGAACAGGTAAAAGTTAGCTTAGGTATTAATTTTTCCATACCTTCTGTAGCAATAATTCCTTTATACTCAGGTGGATAAAGATCAGAATCTAACGTTTTTATACCTGTGTCTAATAGCAGATTCGATGGCTCTTCAATTTTATTCTTTAAATTGACACGGTGATAAAGTTCATATTGGAATAGAACAATTTTTAATACATTCTGCATTAGAAATATCAGGCAAAAGCCTAAAATAAAAACGATTAAAGGTTGCTTCCAACGAAGTAATAAATTGTTATTCATAAGATTGAAATTACCATCGATTCTAACTAGGTATATTCTATTATTTTTTAGATATTTATTTCAAATATAAATACAAATTTTGAATAAACAACTAGAAAATTAGCAATTATGGCTATATATTTTAACGCATACATAACCTTAAGTTAAATATTGTATTATTTATTAACCTAATAATGGAGTTGCAGTAAATGCAAAATATTTATAAAAGTGATGGTTTATTATTTAAATCACATTGGTTTACTGTTCCGCTGAATTATAAAAATTCTCATCAAGATAAAATTACGGTTTATGCCAGAGAAGTGGTGAAGCAAGATCATGAAAATGATGATTTGCCGTGGTTAGTTTATTTACAAGGTGGGCCTGGATTTCCATCACCACGCCCGACGGGCAATTCAGGATGGCTTAAGCAAGCACTAACAAAATACCGCGTATTACTGCTTGATCAACGAGGTACAGGGAAAAGCTCTCCGATTTCTCATCAAACATTGTCTGATAAAACGTCAGAGCAACAAACAGAATATTTAAGCTATTTTCGTGCTAATAATATTGTTAAAGATGCTGAATTTATTCGTGAAGCACTAAATATTAAACAATGGGCTATTTTGGGACAAAGCTTTGGTGGGTTCTGCGCATTGCATTATTTATCTTATTACCCTGAGTCATTAACACGTGCTTATTTAACCGGAGGTATTCCGCCGATCACAGGGCATGCTGATAACGTTTATCGTGCTACTTATAAACGTGTACTCGCTAAAAATAATGCTTTCTTTTCGCGCTTTCCAAATGCACAACAGCAATGTGTCGATATTGCTAATTTCTTATTGGACAATGACGTTCGGTTACCTAATGGCCAACGTTTTACTGTTGAACAATTCCAACTGTGGGGGATTAATTTAGGTCGAGGTGGTGGTGATTTAGCCATGTACTACATTCTTGATGAAGCTTTTATTGACGTCGGTGGTAAACCTGAGTTGAGCTACAGCTTTTTAAACCAAATGTTGTTAGAGCAAAGCTATCAGACAAATCCTATCTACGCGATTTTGCATGAATCTATCTATTGCCAACATGAAGCATCGAACTGGTCAGCACAACGTGTACGTAGTGAATACCCACAGTTTAATTACGCAAAGGGAGAAGATTTCTTCTTCACTGGGGAAATGGTCTATCCGTGGATGTTCGATCAACTGCATTGCTTACAACCACTAAAAGTTGCGGCAGAGTTACTTGCAGCCAAAGATGATTGGTCTAGTTTATATGATGCTCAGCAATTAGTGAACAATACCGTTCCCGTTGTTGCTGCTGTCTATGTTGATGATATGTACGTTGATTATGATTTAAGTTGCCAAACTGTGGCAGGATTAAAGCACGCTAAAGTATGGGTGACCAATGAATATGAACATAATGGCTTAGGTGTTGCTGGAGATGTGATTTTATCTAAATTGATGACGTTAGCTGATAACCTATAAAATAGTCGAGCAAATTGCTTAGGTATTAGATGTGTTATAATATAACATATTAACAATAGTACACGTGAGTTCCTGCTGCACAGTTCGATAAATTTAACCTGTTGGTGATCTTTTTAAACGATTAATCACGTATTATCTTTGTTTAAAGCGCAGCACTGTTGTCATGTGGTAATTTTCGCTATTATTCACAGGTTGAAATTAAGTCGATAGTCATCATAAGCAACAACATTCCTTATGATTGAGTATTAGCAAATGCTTAGGAAGAATATGGTAAATGTTAGGGCGAGAGTGCCTTTTAAAGTTGGTTTAAAAAGCAATATTCCTGCAGATTTGCTTTCGTTCAATGGGCTTGAGTCTGGTAAAGAACACGTTGCCGTTATTTTTAAAGATGCAGATAAAACAACAGCACCCTTGGTGCGTATGCATTCTGAATGTTTAACTGGTGATGTCTTCCACTCATCTCGATGTGACTGTGGTGAACAGTTAGATGAAACTATTGAAAAGATGGGTGAGTTAGGCGGTATTATTCTTTATCTTCGTCAAGAAGGCCGTGGTATTGGTTTGTACAATAAAATTGATGCTTATAAGCTTCAAAGTGAAGGTATGAACACATATGAAGCGAACAATCATCTCGGTTTTGGTGACGATTTACGTGATTTCAGTGAAGCGGCATATATGTTGAAAGCACTGGGTTTAACTGAGATTCGACTTGTTACTAATAACCCTAAAAAGATTCGTGAATTAAGCGAAAATGGTATCAATATTGTTGAAGTTGTTGGTACTAAAGCGCATGTAAAAGATGGTAATGAAAGTTACCTTAAAACCAAAGCAAGTCATGGTCATCATCGCTTTAATTTCGAAAATTAAGCCGTATTGTTCGTAAAAAAGAAGCCCTGTATTGCTCGCAGGGCTTTTTTGTATATGTACAATTTTTCTAAACAATATTTCCTACATTTACGCATTAGAAAATGTAATCCAAATTCAAATTTTATTCGTGCTAAATCAAGCAATATCTTCTTGTCTTAATCCAGCATCAGGATTAACATCTCGTCTTAAATTTAGTCATAGGTTCTAATATAAGAATTTATATTGAATGTTGTATTCAATATTCATTGTTAAATTAGAATTTTATTCTGTTTGTTGAGCTCGTTTTTAATTTTATCGGGTTCTTTATGAAATATTATTCTGTCTGAGGGTAATGGTTGTGGTTAAGCAATCGTCTTCGAATATGGGTAAGTTCCTATTCTTACTTATTATTTTTATTGCTGTTGGGCAAATGACCCAAACAATGTATGTGCCAGCAATTCCAGAAATGGCGACGTTCTTTGGTGTTAGAGCTGCTTCTTTACAGGCAGTGATGGCCGCGTATTTAATTCCTTATGGTTTATCGCAGTTTGTTTATGGGCCGTTATCTGATCGTATTGGTCGACGTCCCGTAATGATCAGCGGTATGGTCATTTTCTTGATCGGTACTGTTATTGCGTTAGTTGCCCCAAGTTTTGATGTACTACTACTTGCTAGTTTTATTCAAGGTATGGGTACTGGTACAAGTGGTGCAATGAGCCGAACAGTTACACGCGATTGTTATGACGGTGATGACTTACATAAAGTAAATAGTTTAGTCAGTATGGGGGTAATCTTCTCTCCATTGATCGCACCAGTATTAGGTGGCTATTTATCAGAACACCTAGGCTGGGAATCTATCTATATTTTCCTTTTAGGTTTTGGTGCACTTGTAACACTTGCCCTAATGCGTTCTTTTGGCGAAACATTACCCGTTGAAAATCGCCGAGCGGAGCGAGTATGGGTAAGTTACCGTTATGTGTTATCTAATCGTCGTTTCCAAGGTTATGTGGTGTGTTTAATTGCCACATTTGCAGGTGTCGCTACGTTTGAAGCATCAGCAGGGGTATTACTGGGTAGTGTATTAAAACTTGATCCGAGTACCGTAAGCTGGCTATTCATTGTGCCTTTACCGGGTTATTTATTGGGTTCTTGGGGCTCAAATAAACTGATGAAGCGATTGGGCACAAACCGCGTTTTATTCTTGGGTATGTTTGCATTACTTACAGGCGCAATTACGATTATTATTCCAGGCATGGAAGGGCTGGTAACAGTTACTAGTTTAATTGGTGGTGCGTTTATATATTTTATTGGGGCTGGCGTTTTATTTCCTGCTGCTACCACATTAGCTATTCAGCCGTTTCCGCATCATGCTGGTACAGCAGGAGCTGTGCTTGGTGGGCTTCAGAATTTAGGCGCAGGTTTAGCGACACTAGCTGCATCAGCAATGAGTGCGCAAAGTCAGTTTAACTTAGGTGCTGTACTTTCAGTAATGGCAATTATTGTCGTGTTGAGTTTGGTGTGGATTCGACGTAGTGAGAAACACGACATCACTATACTGGCAAGTTAATTAAGCTCTATTATTTTTTGTGAAAGTAAAAAAAGGCGATATCACATCAATTGAAAAGATGTTGATATCGCCTTTTTTATATCAGGAATACGATGTCTAATCGCGTTTCCATAAAATATGACAGCCTTTGTTTTCAGGATCACGGCTGATTAGCATGCGTGCAAACACGTCATCTAGTTCATCGTTTTCTTCGTTAACAAGACCAATGATAACTTCAGCAAAAAGCTCTTTATCCACATCAAAACCAGCGTGTTCTGCCCAGTCATCACGTGTTTCAACGATTTCAGCTGCACCACGATCTTCAAATTGTGCAGTGAATAATAATACGTCTGCTGGCTCTAAGTTATCTTGTGCCATTTCTAAGAAAATATCGTATGCCGCATCGATAACGTCATCGTAAGAAATCAGGTTTTGAGTTTCCATAGATTAAGATCTGTCTCTTTGTTTGTAAGAGTGGTGATTATACTAAAACCGCAGTAAGAAGCGATGCCTATGATAGTTTGAATGAAAATTTAAGCAGAAAAACAGCGATTTTGAGTTTTTACTATCGATAGGTTGAATTTGGTAGTATATAGAGAGAATAAAGCATAAAAATCTACATTTTTATTACGATTTGTTATTGCTGTTTTTACGGATTGAAGCTGTCTATGAGTTGTATTTGTAATGAAAACACTACCTGTTCTTGATGAATTAACCCCATTTCAAGCACCTTATATGCCAGTGTTATTAGCTTTGGTAAAACAATTTCAGGCTGAGTTTTCAGAGCAGATACACAGCATATACCTTAATGGCAGTGTTGCCGCTCGTTGCGCGAGAACAGAACGTTCGGATCTTAATATAACACTGGTTGTTAATAGATCATTATCGGCATCAGAAAACCGTGTATTAGACTCACTTTGTCAACAAATAGCCTATCGTTATAACGTTATCACTCAGGTTGATCTGACGGTGGTTACGCGAGATGAAGTGATGACACTGGCATCGATTTTTAAATGGGGTTTTTGGTTTAAGCACTGTAGCGTATGCCTTTATGGCGATAGCTTGGCGACACAATTTGGTTTGTTTGAACCGAGTTGGGAGATAGCAAAAGCGTTTAATAGTGATATAAAAAAGGTACTTGCGGATTGTCGTAGTAAAATCATGGCAACGAAAAGCGTGACAGAATATAACGCATTGTGCCGAAAGGTGGGTAAGAAGATGCTACGAAGTTGTTTTATGCTGGTGGCACATCGCACATCGAGTTTAGCTTATAGTGAACAGCAATGTGCAGACTTCTTTCTTCATTTTTATCCTGACAAAACAGTCGATATTGAACGTATTCAAATTCTAATTAATGGTCCGCAAGTGCCCAAACGTGCCGCTTTGTTTTTAGTTGAACATGTTGGTGATTGGATTGTGGCAGAGTTTGAAAAAATAGAAAAAAAGATCGGGTGATCATATCAACAGCAGAGGTTTTATTTGCAGTCGTTAACAACGGGTTTTGTCTTAACTCGCCAAAGTCGTGACATTAATGGACAAACAGAAATCATTCTCTGGGTTAAAACAGAAAATGGTCCATATCGTTTGTCTATTATAGGAGATAAGCCTGTTTTCTTTGTTCGTACAGAGCAAAAAGCGCAAGCTCAACAGGTATTAACGAGTGCGAATATCACGACAGAGTGGAAAGATCTGCCACTTAAAACCTTTCAACATCATGTTGTTTCTGCCTGTTATTGCCAGACTATTCGAGATGGCTTCTCTGCGGTAAAAGCACTTTCTGCTGAGCTTATTGATGTTTTTGAATCAGATATTCGTTTAGCTGATCGCTACTTAATGGAGCGTTTTGTTCGTGGCGGCTTGGTCTTTACCGGTGATCAACGTCAGCGTTCTGGTCATATTGAAGTCACAAAAACTAAAGTAAAACCTATTGATTATGTGCCAACGCTGAGTGTCGTATCGTTAGATATTGAATGTTCTGAAAAAGGCGTACTGTATTCTATTGGTTTACACAGCGATGCTGATAGCCGAGTGATCATGGTAGGGCAAGCACCTGATGGTTATAGCGATTCTAGTGCATTGTTCATCGAATGGGTTGAAAATGAAAAGGCGTTATTGCAATCGTTAGAGTCGTGGTTCATGGCTTTTGATCCTGACGTGATCATCGGATGGAACGTGATCGACTTTGATTTTCGTTTATTACTGCATCGTGCTGAGTGGAATAAAGTTAATTTACGTATTGGTCGTGGACGACAAACGCCGCATTATCGACCATCTTCGCAAAATCCTAATCAAGGTTTTATTACTGTTCCTGGGCGAGTCGTCATGGATGGTATTGATACGCTTAAAACAGCGACCTATAACTTCCGTTCGTGGTCGCTAGAGTCGGTTTCACAAGAATTATTGGGTGAAGGTAAAGCGATTCATAACGTACACGATCGGATGGCGGAAATTAATCATATGTTTCGCCATGATAAGCTCTCTCTTGCTAAATATAACTTACAAGATTGTGAGTTGGTGACTCGCATTTTTGAGCACACCCATTTACTCGATTTTGCTATTGAACGTTGTCGTTTAACTGGTGTGGAATTGGATCGTGTAGGGGGCTCTGTTGCTGCCTTTACTAACCTTTACATGCCGCAATTACACAGAGCAGGTTATATCGCACCAAACCTTGTTAGTGATAATTGGATAGCAAGCCCGGGTGGTTATGTTATGGACTCTAAACCCGGGTTATATGATTCTGTATTAGTCCTCGATTTTAAATCACTATACCCTTCGATTATCCGATCTTTTCGGATTGATCCTATGGGGCTAGTCGAAGGGTTAAACCAAGAAGAAGGTAAAGCCGATCACCAAGCTATTAATGGGTTTCGTGGCGGACGCTTTCATCGGACCAAGCATTTCTTGCCGAAGATGATTGAAGATTTATGGGCTGCACGTGATCAAGTCAAACGTGATGGCGAAAAAGCGTTTTCCCAAGCAATAAAAATCATCATGAACTCATTTTATGGTGTATTAGGATCGTCAGGCTGTCGTTTCTTTGATCACCGTTTAGCTTCATCGATTACTATGCGTGGCCATGAAATAATGAAATTAACTCGAGAGTTAATTGAAGCTAAAGGCTATGAAGTAATTTATGGTGACACCGATTCAACTTTTGTATCACTTAAAAAAGCCCATTCACAAGATGATGCAAATGCTATTGGTAATGACTTAGTCGCTTATATCAATCTGTGGTGGACAGAACATCTACGTGATGAATATGGCTTAACGTCGGCTCTTGAGATTGAATATGAAACCCATTACCACAAGTTTTTAATGCCGACTATTCGTGGACAAGAAACGGGTAGTAAAAAACGGTATGCCGGTTTAGTGTGGCGAGGGGATAAAGAAGAGATCGTATTTAAAGGGCTAGAGACGGTACGAACTGACTGGACACCATTAGCTCAGCATTTTCAGCAGTCATTGTATCAAATGGTTTTCCATGATCAGGATGTTGATGATTATGTCCGTGATTATACTCAGCGAACGTTAGCAGGGGAGTTTGATGATTTGCTTATTTACCGTAAGCGATTAAGACGAAATTTAGCGGATTATCAGAAAAATATACCACCACAGGTACGTGCAGCCCGTTTAGCTGATGAAATGAACCTAAAATTAGGTCGCCCTCGTCAATATCAAAATAAAGGGACGATTGAATATGTATTTACGGTATCAGGTGCCGAGCCAAGTGAGTATCGTCAAAGTCCTATCGACTATAACCATTATATTGATAAGCAATTAAAACCGGTTGCAGATGGTATCTTGCCGTTTATAGGTAAATATTTTGATGATATTACTGCGCCGCAGTTAGGATTGTTTTAACCACTACCATAATGGTTGTTTATTCTTTTTTCGTATTCATTGTTACTAGTAGTTTATGGTTTATTCTTTATAATGTGAAAAACTTTTAGATTATCCCCATTATGAAAAAAACATTTAATGCTTTTCGATATATAGGCTGGTTAGCCATCATTTGCTCTACTCTTGGTTCATTGTTACTTTTTATTGTTGGCTCAATGAAAACGTATACTGCGTTTGCTGTGGTATTTTTTAATGAAGTACCGCATAACAGTCTAGCGCATTTAGATACTGCAGACATAGCGACGTATTATTTAATCAAGTCGCTCGATACATTCTTAATTGCTTTTGTATTGTTTATCTTTGCTCATGGCGTATTTACATTATTTATATCAAATAAGAAGTCACCAGAAGCAGATAAAACAAATGTTTTAGGTTGGATCAAAACACCTAATATTGGGCACTTAAAGAATGTATTAGCTGAAGTGATTGTGATCATTCTTTTTGTTAAGTTCTTAGAAGCTGTATTGGTCAATTTCGATAATCTTGATTGGAAGATACTGATTTTACCTGTTTCGATTTTATTACTTAGCTTAGGCTTAAAGTTTTTAAACTTAGCTGAAGAATCTGATGATCGCGTCGAATAAAACAACTTATATTAGATAAAAGACATAAAAAAACGCGCTATATAAGCGCGTTTTTTATTGCCAATAAATAAAGATTATTTAAAGAATTCAACTTTAGATACATCTTTAGTATTAGCAAGAATAGGATCGAAATTGATCACACCACGGTTTTGGGTACAGATTTTGTATACATCACCACATTCAAAAATAGCTAGAATCTCTTCAGGTGCACGGAATATTTCTGGTGGAAGTTTACCTACCTCACCAATACATACCGTTCCTTCATGTGACCAAACTAACTTGCTTACGCGTTTACTATCGCTCGGAATAGGCGCTGATACGTGTGCAGCAATCGAGGAATAAACAGATTCCGCTTGTTCAAGGTTTTTAGCCGATGGTACAAAAAAATCCATGGTTCCCTCCTTTGATATATCTATTCGGGGACATGACTAGATATATAATGTAAAAATTAGTTATCAGCCATGACAACTCGAATAACCTTATCAGAGTTGAGGTGATGAAAGCAACCAACATAACTGACTATTTTTTCATAAAATCAATACAGAATTAACGAATTAGCAAAATTTTGTCAGTGTTTTTCACTTAATAACAGCACGAGTTATTAAAATCTATTATTCTCATTAAAGGTATAATGACGAAATTTAGTAGGCATGGAACAGAAAGACTTTTTTGATATTCCAAGTCCCTGTAAGCGCATATGTGAAGTAAATAATAAGGGGTATTGCAAAGGATGCTTCCGTAGTAGGGAAGAGCGTTTGTATTGGCTTAAAATGACCGATGATGAAAAACATCTGGTACTTGATATATGTCGTCGTCGTAAACAGCAAGTATTAAGGCGTCACCGAGCTAAATTGCAGCAAGAGTTAGATAAGAATATTGAGCAAGAGGATGATCCGCAACAGTCGTTGTTTTAGTAAATATATCGATGCAATTATTTAGATATAAAAAAGCACTCCGAGGAGTGCTTAATAAAAACGTTTATGAACCCGCAATTAGATGCGTTTGAAGTCCATGTGTTCAACTTTAGGCTTGAACGGGTGACGTTGAATGTCTTGAGGTTTAACTTTAACTTCTTGACCGTCGATTACTAGTACGAAACCTTCGTAGAACTCAGGCTTGTCCATTTGGTTGATAACATCGCTGTGCTTAAGAGCGATAGCAACTGGTGCTGCTTCACCACCGTAAATGATACCTGGGAATTGCTCTTGAAGACGTAGGCGGCGGCTCGCACCTTTACCTAGATCTGTACGTACTACTGCATTAAATTTCATAATCAATACTCTTTGATATAAATGATTCACTAAGTAATGCGACCTTACTTAGTGTCGTAAAACGAGCGCGCATACTAACAATCATATTGCTGTTTATCAAGCAGATTAAATTGAAAAATAATACTTATTAAATAATGAATAAATAGATGAGTTAATTGCTTTCTTTTTGTACGAAAAATACACGTTAATTATACTTTTACCACTTTTTAAATTTTCAGCGCTCAGTGTTAAATAGCTTATATAGCAATAAATATTCTCTCTAATAATGTTAAGTAAATAAATTTTATTTCTTAATCTAAATGATAGTAATTATCGTTTTTGTTTGTAATAATGTTTGTAGATTTTGTTACAAATAAAAAATTGTGAAGTAGGGATATATGAACAAGCAATTAACTCTGATCGCCAGCTCTTTAGTAGTGGCTCTTTCTCCATCCGTTTATGCCAGCAACGATGTTTCTCAATTTGATGAGGTTGTTGTTTCGGCTTCTAGGGTTGATGAAACTAATCAAGATAAAACAAGGACGGTTGCAAAAGTTAGCAGCGAAGAACTTGATGAAATGCAGGTTAATTCAGTCGCTGAAGCGGTAAAATTTATACCAAACGTATCTGTTGCTGGTGGTAATGTTGCGAGTAATCAATCTATTAATATTCGTGGCTTAGAAGGTAATAAAGTCTTACAAATTATTGATGGTAACCGCCAAAATGCCCAATTTGATCACCGACCATCCTTCTTCTTAGACCCAACTTTGATCAGTGACATTGAGGTAGTAAAAGGCCCTGTGAGTTCTTTATATGGCTCAGGTGCAATTGGTGGTGTGGTTATTCAAAATACAATCACTGCAGATGATTTGGTAGAAGATACAGGCTTTGGTGGCAAAGTTAAGACGGGCTATCAGAGTAACGGAAATGTTGTTACCACTGTTGGTGCGATTGCAAACAAACAAGATAATGTTGATTGGTTACTAGCAGGTAGTTACCAAGACAGTGGTGTTATGGAGCAAGGCAATGGCTATAAGCTCTATGGTACTGAAGCGATTAATAAGACGGGATTAGCTAAATTTAATTGGCACTTTACCGATAGCCAAAGTATTGGTTTAGATTACCGTATTTCTGATTATGACGGGCACCCACCAGTTGTCGGTTCGACTGAGCCATTAAGTACAGAAGATAAACTAATTGATCGTACGTCAACGGATCAAAATATTACATTAAAGTATGCTTATAACCCAGAAAGTAACTTAATTGATAGTGCGTTTAGAGTTTATCGTAACGACACAGATATCAAAGAATTGGGTAATGGAAATACTGAAAAAGATATCAGCTCTATCACCACAAAAGGTTTTTCTGTTACGAATAAATCTGATTTAGATCGTTTCCAAGTCTTTATTGGTGCTGATGGTTATGAAGATAAGTTAGATACTAAACGTCCAGTAACAACCTCGGGTCGTCCAACACCTCCTGATGGTGCTAAAGCAACAACTTTAGGTGGCTTTGCTCATGTTAATTACTCCTTATTAGAGTCACTTGAACTAGATGCTGGCTTACGTTACGACACGTTTGAGTCAAAAGCGGAAGGGTTCGAAAATAATAAGCAAGATGCTTGGTCTCCATCTGTTGGCGCTAACTGGCAGGCAACAGATTGGATGGCATGGTCATTAAGATATGACGAAGCATTCAGAGCGGCAAGTACGTCTGAATTATTTATGGACGGTACTCACTTTGCAATGGGGCCTATTACCAATGTATTTGTACCTAACCCGAATTTGAAGCCAGAGCAGGCACATAATATCGAGTTAAAAGGTACATTTAATTTTGATAACCTTATTGGTGATGATGAATTACTGATCACAGCTAGCGTTTTCCAAAATAAAGTTAAAGACTTTATCAATCTAGATGTAACAGTACCAAGCCGTAGCGAAATGATAGCGTGTATGATGGCAAACCGTGGCTCTGGTGTTGGTTGTGGTGGTACAAGTACTTCAGATAACATCGACAATGCTAAGTTAAAAGGTTTTGAAGTTGTTGCCCAGTACCGTTATGACAGATTAAATACATTGCTATCGTATGGCCAAACACGTGGTAAAGATGAAAAAACAGGTGAGTGGTTAAGTAATATCCCTGCCGATAAATGGGTGGCGCAAGTTGACTACGGTATTTGGGAGATTGACACCAAAGTAGGTACACGAGCTATCTTTGCCAGCACTCAAGATCGACGTCCAAAAGACGATAACGAAGGCCCTTATAAGTCTTACGAACTTGTTGATTTCTATGCCTCATGGGAGCCAACGTCAAACATGGAAGGTCTAACGGTTGATTTTACTGTTGCCAATGCGTTTGATGAAAACTACCGTACACCATGGACGCAAGTTTATGAGCCAGGTCGTTCATACAAAATTTCTGCTGAATATAAGTTTTAATCCTTTAATACTTATATAAATAAAAACGCACAGTTTTACGTAAAGTAAGCTGTGCGTTTTATATTGCAAAGAAGCAGGTTAGCAATGTTTCAAGAACGCACTATCTTCCAATACAATTAAAGGCTCGATATCACTGTCTTTTTTAATTACTAATGAATCATCTGAACGCAAACATACGCCGCCGTAGTTCCCATCGACAGTAAAAGTACAAACCTGAATATATTTATTCGCGACTTTAGGTAAACACCATAACTGCTGGTAGATGTTTTTCTGATTATTAAATTTCCCATCGGTTGTATCTAATACTGAATCGTTGTGGTTAACCAAATCAATATTGCTGCCACAGCGTCCAGCAATAGGCTTAACGGCATAACCAGTTTGGCGCAGTTCATCGGTTACGGTGAAGTCAGTATCTAATAAATAATGGTGGTGGGGAAATAAAGACCAAAGCACAGGTAATATCGCTTTGTTACTTGGTATTACCGTCCACAGTGGCTCAAACACTTTAACTTCAGGGCGAAGTAACACGTCGATTAAACGCACTCTTGTATCAGGATAGCCAGTGTGAATAGGTACAGCGGCATATTCGGTGCTGCTAACTTCGCGGACTTGATCCATTGCGGTTTCCCATGCCCATGTTTTCCATACACATTGAATCAAGCGTTGTTCGTCATCGACTAATTGTCCAATACTGTTCCAATGTATGCCGTCTAACCCTTTGAGTATTTTGCTTTCAATACTGGCTAAGGTTAACGCTTTTTGCATGAATAATGCGTGATAATCTTCCTCTACATCATCATCTTGCATGATATGAACAAAATCATATTCTTGGCTGTACTTCCATACACTGGCAAGCTCGTTAAGTAGATCTTCAGCAGGGCTATTTTCAGTAATATCGCCACCTTGCTCTGCCCATTTCTGAATGATCAAACATGCTTCCGTGTGGCAAGAAGCGGAGTCGGCATTGTACTCATACACTTTTAAGCCATCTTCAGTCATACAGAAATCAAGGCGACCAGTTAGCATGCTATGGCGGTGTTTCTGCCATGATAACCGTAGACGAGGCCATAAAATTTTCGGAATATCGAACAGTTCAAGCAAACTGTCGTCTTGCAGTACTTTATCTGTCGCGTGTAAGTACATTAAATGTAATTCGTTAGTGGCTTTGGCTAATTCATGCTCTGCGCTTTCAGATATAGTGAAATAACGATAAATATCATCGTTAAGTAACTGTTTGCTATTGGCTTGTTGATAGGTTAATTCAAGCGGATCTGTTTCATCTAACCAAGGGGTTGAGAATTGCGCTTGGTTATCACGATAGGCACATTGAATATTCAACAGTTCAGGCGAGGGAGAGGGTTGAGGTAAACAATCATGCGCTTCGATGTTATAAGCCATCCAACCTAAAATTTCAGAGTCTTCAAACGTATCTTCAATGGTGTAGCAGCCATCTTTAACGTGTAAGGTTAATTCACGTGTCCATTGTTGACCTAATGGCAGTGGCGCAAACGTAACGTTCTGCTCAGCAATCATGACTTTGTTATCGATAATTTGAGTAATAATTGCGACGTGACCTGTTTCTTGAAACTCCCCACCTTTTTGCCAAATTAATAAAGAACCAGCGACAGGCGCTTGGCGAGAGCCATTGGCAAATGCGTAAAGTGGTAAGATTTTATCGTTAACGACTTGGCGTAAGAAACGCAACGAAAAAATCTCATATGCCATACCGACATCGGTAAATACCAACCCGTAATTGATATAAAGAAAACGTCGCGCAAACTCGACACATTGCCATTTCATGCCCATAGATTCACCATGAACGTAGCTACGCATCGCGGAATCATCGGTGTATTCATTTTCATCAATAGTACTGTAATCGGAAGAGTAGATTGCAATACCACCTGGGGCATAACCTAGCAAAGTACCAAAAGGAGCATTATTGGCGTGATCGTCTGTATTCATAATGTGGCCTACATGTAATTATCGAAACAAAAGCAAAACGCTGTATGTTTTGATGGTTAAACTTTCTATAGCGACCGATGATGTGGCTCAGTGTTGAGCAAATAAGATATGCATTCGCATCAGGGGAGTATGGAAATACCGTTTTTTATCAAGCTAAAACTTTCATCAAAAGCTTGCAATGCAGAAATGTGAATTGTAAGGATGCTTCAATAATTTGGGCGTTCTATGGAATATTTTTGTTAGCCGTTATTCAATTGTCCTATTAGTGATGTTTATCGTCTGAATGTTGTTATTGGTATTTTTGTACAGTCTGTATGATCAATTCGTCACATCAATATGAGGATAAAAATGTTAGATACTCAAAGTAATCGTAATATTGCGATTATCGCTCATGTTGCACACAAACAAGAACTCTGTAAATAGACAGACGTATCAACACGAAGAGTTAGCTCTTAGCGTCTAATGATCACTTGGTAAGTGGCTACATTTATATATAAGAGTGCTCATAATAAAGCTAATTTATTGGTGAGACTTCATACGTTATTTGATGCACACCAAAAGCCATGTGCTTAAAAAGCCTACTTAATATCACATTGGTTTACGAATATATAAAGAAATCGGTCATAAAATTAGCGGTAGAAATAGTGTCTAAATCATCAGGTATAGATGGTATCTATTAATTAAATAAGTAAGGTGCGAAATTGGAATTTTTATTATTATTTATAATTTTTATATCTTCATTATTAGTTGTCTTTTATCCAAAAAGAAAAAACTTGAGTGATGTTTCTTTGTTTTTTTCTGTCATTTTAAGTGTTTTATTATCTCTTGTCGTTTGTTGGAATATGGTATTACCGATGGGGAACTACTAATTGAAACGTTTAAATAGTTCTCAAACATCCTTGCTGTTATCGGCTTTATCTTTTGGATTAACCCTGATCCCTATTGGTATTGCAACTGTGATACTTGGTTATATTCTGGGTGATAATCCTTGTATATTATGTTGGCAGGAAAGAATTGCAATAATACTTCTTTCACTGTGTGCTTTATATATGTCTCGATATGGCTTGAGATTAAAATATATTAGTACCTATTATATTATATGTATTTACGGATTATGGTTAAGTATATTGCATAGCTCTGTACATCTCGGACAGGATATTGGGCAGGGATTTGGTGGCTTAATACTGGGTGCTCATGCATATACATGGGGAGTGTTCTTATTTATAGCTAACTTAATAATTATGTCTTTATTGATAGGGTTTTCAAATGAAGACTCATTAAGAAATACAACACGGATTCGCTGGGGGACGTTCCATAAAATCTCAGGATATAGTTTTATTATTGTTATATTTTTAAACGTAATTCAGGCATTCACTCAAGTCGGTCCACCGCCATATATTGGGCAAGCAAGCCCGAAAAATTTTAGTTACGACTTAAGTAAAACGGTTTGGACGACAAAACATTGGCCTACGTGGAGTCATTTTTCATTTAGAGCTAATAATTACATTGAACAGCCTGATTTTAATACATTACCAGTTAATGAAAGCACTAAATTTGAACATGCTAACCAATTACAGAAGATTAAAAACATTAATCTTCCAGCCGATATAACTGGTAGAGTAACAGCGATAAGTTACGATGAGAAAAGAAGTGTAGTTGCTATTGCGACAAATAAAAACTGGATTTATTTACTGGATAAGACGGCATCAAAAATATTAAGCCGTTATAAAGTTGATCCAAAATTTGATAAAGATGTAAGTAATATCTCTGGCATCTTTTTTGATAAAAACGGAGAAGTTATTGTAACGTCTGTTTATAAAAGTTATGTAAAACTATCTGTTGATGATTTATATCGTATGAAAGAAGTGGGTAGAGGTAACTTAAAGACAGTTCGAGCTAATAAAAGCTATATAGGTAGCAGTGCATTATCTTTGTTAGATAATGAATATCTAACCTTGTCTTTGCCTAATAAAGTAAATGATTTTATTGTTTTATCAAGATTTAGCCGTAAAGATATGATACTAAACGCTGAGCAGATCATATCAATGAAAACTAAAGAGGTTCCTATAATAACCGGTATGACAGTTACAGATAATGCAGTCATTTTATTGAATAACTCAGGTAAGCAACTGATAGTTTTAGATAAAGAATCAAAAAAACCGATAAATGTTTATGAAATGGATGATGTTAATAACCCGCAAGGGGTGACAATCATTTCTAATAAAGTCTTAATTACAGATGAAGACTCTGGTAATAAGATAGTGAAAACATATTTACTACCTATTTAATCAGTTAAAAAACAAGGTAAAAAAAAGGTTAAGTTATTACTTAGCCTTTTTTCGTTTCTATATATAACTAGTTATAATAAAGTTTAGAGATTTATCGCTTTAATCCTGTTTTTAATAAGCAATATTTCTTACTTTCCATATTCTAAAAAATCATTTAAAAGGTCAAAAACGTCATCAGCTTCATAATATATAGATTGTATCGATTATGATAAAGGTATTATATTGGTGTATTTTTGCATTGAAGTAAGAATGCTTATTTATGCCCTGTTAGGGCCAATCACTTAAGTTAGTACAAGGATGATTATAAATGTTGGAGCAATACTTATTTCTACTGCCAATCGCTACGCTGTTACTCTTTGGTGCAATGACACCAGGTCCTTCATTTATCTTAGTTGCGCAAACAGCTATGTCAAAATCTAGAGCTGAAGCCATGTGTATTTCAATAGGTCTAGGTTTGGGAGCAAGTACATTTGCATTTATTGCTTCAATGGGGCTCATTGCACTTTTTGATGCTGTGCCAGAGTTTTACGTAGCTTTCAAAGTTCTTGGTGGTCTATATCTATGTTATCTGGGGATAAAAATGTGGCGCGCGAGCAAAAGCAACGTTGTTTCCGATGGCGCAGAGCTAACGAACAAACCTGCTCATTTTAAGGCGGTAGTTCTTGGTTTAACGACACAGTTAAGTAATCCAAAGACTGCAATTGTATTTAGCAGTGTGTTTGCAGCCATGCTACCCATGAAAGTTCCAGTTTATACAACACCTATATTGGTGGTGGGCGTGTTTGCCTTAAATTTTTCTTGGTACTTCCTAGTTTCTATTTTGCTATCAAGTCCAAAGGCTCAAGCAAGTTATTTACGCTTTAAGTCCTATATTAACAAAGGTTCAGGTGTATTAATGGGGTCAATGGGCAGTAAGTTTGTTGCTGAGAGTTTCAAGCCCTAACAAAGCGCAGAGGGGGGCACGCATGGCATTTTCTAAGGTGCATTGCAGTATTTTTCTATCCGGTCAGAGCACTATCACTTAGAAAAATTGACAAATTATCAAGCAAGTAAGGATATGTGTCACACAGTCGACACCTATCCGAAGTGTTGGGCAAGATCAAGCGACCTTATATAAGTAAATATCGATAATATTTTGAAGTGTTAATACCATTATATTTATTATTTAACGCTTTTCTTCTGGACGAGAGGTCTTTATTAATTAAATCTCTTTCTGCATTATCAATATAAAAAATTACTATTAAAAACCAATTAATCTTAACGTTATTTCATTAATGATTTTCAACGGTTATGCTGAATTCTATTTGAGGTATTTAATGGTTAATATGACCAGCAATGTATCTCATGATTGGGTAATGCGAAGTAATACACAACTATAAGTGTCTATAGTAGTTGGACGTTTACCTTGCAAGAAGTGATGGTAAGATGTTGTTCAAAAAGATAACCAGAACGATGTTACTGTTCTTTATTTATGATAAATACTCCTTTTTAAAATATGTATTTACTGTAGTTGAGGTTGTGGCTTTTCACTTTGCGGCATAGCGGCTTCTTTCAATAAATTGTTCAAGAAGTGATTAGGTGTTAATGGAGTTTTAATGAAAACTTGGATGTTTGTAATAGTTATTTTTTCTCTAGCTACGGTTCAAGTAAAGGCTAAAGTTTTTGAGTACAAAGCAGGTGATATAAGTTTTGATGTAGGTTCACTTAAATATAATGATAAAAGATCAAGTAAAGAACCATTGTCATTAGTATTTCAAGCTGGTGAACCACCATTCTCTATTAGTGTTCAATTTAGGATTGAGTCGAAAAATAAGGCATTAGATGACTTTATAGAGAATGAAAAGCAAAATCAGAGTAATGGCGGTTACTCTGATGAAATTACTATTTCTGAGCGACATACCGATAAATATAATTCTGTTGAGTATATTAGGAATTCACCGTTAGGTATTATTCATTGGTTTGTTTTTCAAAAAGTATCAACTAGACAAATATATTCATTTTGGTTTATGGAAAATAAGGGACTTCAAGCTGAAACTAAACAAGCCTTGTCGGCATATGAGAGTATGAAGTCTACGCTCAAATAATGCTTAAAAGACAAGGGCATGTGCAGCGTAGCCGATACTTATCCGAAGTGTTGGGCAAGCTCCAGCGACTTTATAGAAGTAAATATTGGAAATACTTAACGCGGCTATATGATCTAATAGGGAAGTCAGTATGAATTACGAAGAATTTAACTATTTTTGCGGTTCTTTTGCTGGAACAAGTCACGTCGTTCAATGGGGGAATTCCGATGTATGGAAAGTCGGTGGTAAAGTCTTTGCCATAGGAGGTTGGAGCGATGGTTCCCAAGCAGCATTCACGTTTAAAACGTCTAATTTAAATTTTGAGTTTCTTAGTAATAGTGATGGTTATAAACCTGCGCCATATTTTGCCAATCGTGGAATGAAGTGGATACAGCAAATTGAGACCTCGGGTAAATTAGACGACGATTTAAAGTATTATTTGTCTGAGTCTTACCGCATCGTAGCCAGTGGTTTAAGTAAGCGTAAACAACGAGAGTTGGGCATCGAGAGCCTAGCTGAACCACGCTAATAATAAGCGTTCAAGACGAAATTTGAGTAAAGATCATGGATGAAAGAAGTAAATTATACCTCGAACAATATCTTAGTTCTTTGCCTTGTGACAGGGTATCAAAGTACGCCTCATTTAGTTCCGACTATTTTTGTGCCGACGAATATAATGCAAACCTATGCGCTGATCTCATATTACGTGGTGAAAAACGGGCCTCATGCAGTTTAGAGATTTGGTATAGCGAGCAAGGTGAACTTATGCCTGAAGTGGGACATCTTCAGGTTGTAACTAATTGGTCTGGTGAACCCGTTTGTATTATAGAAATAACTTCCGTATTAAAGTGCAAATACAATGAAATTACGGCTGAGTTTGCTGCGTTAGAAGGTGAAGGTGACAAAACACTAGGCTGGTGGAAAAAAGCTCATTGGAATTTCTTCTCAAAAGAGTGCGAAGAACTCAATATCAGTCCATCAGAAGATATGGTGCTTGTCTTAGAGCATTTTAAAACTGTGTACCCAACGAAAAAATAACAAGTTGTTTAGATTGATTTACCATACGGGCATTTTACTGTGTGCTGGTTTTAGTGTTTAAGTTAGTTTACTGAGACTTCGGTATTGCTTGCTTCACATCTTAACAAGGTTTTATATCTAAATGCTTCTGATGTTGATAAAACTATATTGCCCACAGTATTAGTCTTGGCAAATCGTTCAATTTTAACCAAACTTAATTAAAACTTGTGATTGGTGACACCATGGAACGACGACACTTTTTAGCGCTTTGGAGTTTGATTTTTACGACACGTTTAAAAGCCAAAACGCCGATACA
The DNA here is from genome assembly GCF_002954615.1 of Photobacterium angustum. Classification (NCBI taxonomy): domain Bacteria; kingdom Pseudomonadati; phylum Pseudomonadota; class Gammaproteobacteria; order Vibrionales; family Vibrionaceae; genus Photobacterium; species Photobacterium angustum. The sequence continues at coordinate 1,098,398 of NZ_MSCJ01000001.1, forward strand.
GTTAACACCTGAACAAGCAGAAGGACCATTTTATCCGGTCGATCGTATTCCTCTTCGATCAAATTTATTACTTCAGACTGAAGGATTAATTGGAGAGCCCATTATATTGCAAGGGAAAGTAGTGGATACAACGGGAAACCCTGTTTCAGGTATCAAAGTAGAAATCTGGCAGTGTGATGGGCAAGGTATCTATTCTCACCCAAACCAGCCAAATACCGATATGTTTGATGCTCACTTTGCAGGGTTTGGCGCGGTTGAAACTCAATTGGATGGACGCTACTTATTCCAGACATTGTATCCTGTACCTTACGCTTCTCGTCCGCCACATATCCATGTTAAGTTGTGGCGTGGTAATCAAGAGCTACTTACAACCCAGTTGTACTTAAAAGGTAATACTGGTAATGAATGGTGGGGTGGAATAGCCCGTGATCATCTACAGTTTGAAACTATGCGAATCGACGGGCGTTTAACTGGTGAATTTACCTTTGTCATTGGCTAACGAATCCGTTTAAGGTATTAGCTCAACCAATTGTTCTATGCGTTCTTTTTCTAATATTGGATGAGGTTTGGCTTCCGTGACTAGAACGATATACACATAAGGCTGCTATGGCATATTGTCTAAGTTATTAAGATCGTCTGTAACGCTAATAATGCCCATTGCACCTATTGCTATTCCCGAACTAACAATCGCTCTCTGTGCAGATGCCATATTACAGCCTCGACGCAGGTTATTTCCCTTAGCCACTTACTATTTGATCGGTAGGTAGATCTCCGTTAACAACTCACACTCATTTCCTTCATGAACAAAATTTAAGTAACGGAAGTAACAAGGGTAGTCTCTTAATTCTTCTTTACTATCTGGTAGCCATTTTTGATATAAGTGATACAAGGTGTCGCCAATGCTGTCATGGCTTCCTTTATGGATCGCCATAGCGCATCTGCCACTTGGTATTATTCCAGATTTTATTCCATAGGCGTTCTCTGGAACCTCTCCTTTGTGCGAGCCACAGATATCAAACTGAAACTCATCATCTGGCGTATCGCTTGGGTCAGAGTGAGGAATACCAAATGTTTCGCTGGTTTTTATTGGAGATAAACCTGTCGATTTTCGCCAATTTATAAACTTAGCTGCTGTTTCGTATACCAGTAGTGGGCTACCTTTATGTTCAATTAATGCAACTTCTCTTTTTTCGAAATCTACGATTTGAACATCCATTACACTTTCTCCTGTTATTGGTGGATGATATTCATACTTTGAGTGCCAAGAACGCCACTCAGGCTGATTTCTAAATTGGGAAGGTGTTTGCCCGAATATCCTTGAAAAAGCACGCGTAAAGGCTTCTTGGCTTTCGAATTGAGCTTCAAAAGCAATATCAGTAACGCTGAACTCTGACTCAAATGCTAACCTGAAAGAAGCGCGTTTCATTCGTGCCAGCAACACATATTGCATAGCACTGATCCCCATGAATGCCTTAAAGTTACGGTGAAAGTGGTACTTTGAACTGGCAGCTACAGTACTTAGTTGCTCAAGTGAGAATTCGCCGTCTAGGTTGTTATCTATAAAATCGCACACTTTCTTGATCTGTCGTTCATGACGTTTCATCAAGTTCATTGTTTTTGATACTCCAACTCAGAAATCGTAGAAATAATACCTAGGAAGATTTAATTACGCCTGATTGGAATTGCTGGATGACGGATAGAATATAGTTTGTGAAAGACGAATAGGTTTACTTAGTTGCCACATCTACAATTAATAACGCAGATCTTAACTACATGGTACTCAGTGCTTACTTCTATCCATTTCTTGTTAAAAATAGAAGTGAAACTGTAACCAATTGAAAAGTAAATGATTTAATATTTCAATTTGTATTTAATAAGACTGATTAAATACATTTCTTACTTTTCACATCCTCTTTCAAATCTATAGGTGTAAGAAAGTGCTATTAAGTTCATAATATGTAACGATTATATCGAGTATGATATCGGTATTTTATAAGTATATTTTTGCGCAAAAGTAAGAATGCTTATTAATATACTGTTATATCCTAAGAGGGACCGATGAAGATTGCCGTATTGTCTGACATTCATAGTAATGTTTTTGCACTAGATGCAGTTATCAAAGATTTAGAAAAGCATTCCGTAGATTTAAAAGCAAATCTTGGTGATATTCTATATGGGCCAATTGCGCCAAAGGCTACTTATGAGCTTTTAATGGAGCATGATTTTATTACCATTTCTGGTAATCAAGATCGACAAATATACGAATCTACAGATGAAGAAATAGAATTAAACCCAACTATGCAATTCATTTTGGACGATTTAGGTCCGAAACCATTAGATTGGATGAAGTCACTACCTTTTGATAAACAAGTAAATGAAGATATTTATTTTTGCCATGGTACTCCAAAAGATGATCTGATTTATTTGTTGGAAGATGTGAGTAAAGGTTATGCTTTGCTTCGTTCTGATAATGAGATAATAGATTTGCTTGCGGGGCAAAAATCACAGCTAATATGCTGTGGTCATACTCATACACCTAGGGCGGTATATCTGAGTAGTGGTCAACTCATCGTTAATCCAGGAAGTGTTGGCTTGCAAGCATACACAGACGATGAACCAGTAGTTCATTCTATGGAGAATTTTAATCATCACGCATCATATTCAATAGTTGAAAAAACAAACTCTGAATGGGTAGTTCAAAATATCAAAGTTCCTTATGATTATCAGTTAGCGGTAAATGAAAGTAAAAAAAGAAATCGAAGTGATTGGGTTCACTTTTTGTCTACTGGACGACGGATATAACAAAAAATAAAGACGGACGTATCAAGGTTGGCTGCGTTCCTTCGTCATTGATTATAGCCAACCCCTCTACGCCGCTTATTGCAGCGTTACCCTTACTTCTCTTAATACTACCTGCCTAAATAAGCAAATTGCCTAACATCACGTTTTTGTCTACAAATGAGTTAGCTTCTAGAGCTTTCAAAATTTAGTTCATTTTTAAGCTCGAAGAACTTTCATGAACACGGCACTTTTAATGTTTGTATTATTATTGTGGACACTAGAAGGCTACGATTTTTGGCCGTGATTGACGGTTAAAGCTAATAGCCTCACCGCTTTGCGTTGTGTTTTTGACTGGTTATACTCGGCATACCTGTATGAAATTAAGTGTGTTTATTTATGCATGATACGAAAAACAGCCTTAGTATTCGTGCTTATACTAAGCAACTAGAGACGCATTCGCATGAGAGTTACCATCAATTGGTATTGCCTATTCACGGTAATATCGCGATTGAGATGCCAAACTTTGCCGGTAAGGTGACAGTGGGTGAATGCGTTGTGATTCCTGCTGGTATTCAGCATAGCTTTAAAGCTGATGAAATGGCGCGTTTTATTGTGGCAGATTTGGATATTTTACCAGAGCATTTTATTAGCGGGGGCTTGGTTGTATTTTCAGTCACGCCACCACTGTTAAGCTATCTCCATTTCGTTGAAAAACAGTTACAACACCAAGTTGATAATGGATTAGAAAACTCGATGATGAATGTCTTCTCAATACTTTTAGAACAGCAGACCCATGCTAAACCTGTTGATCCCAGAGTTCGAGACGTACAAAGCCATATTATCGAAAACATAGGTGAAAATTTGTCGATTAATGAATTAGCGAAGATTGCCTGTTTAAGTCCGACTCAGTTTAAAAAAATATTTAAACAGAATGTTGGTGTCAGCACATTACAGTACATTAACGTTCAACGAATGGAGAAAGCGAAGGCGTTACTTACGCACACTGATTTACCCGTTCAATTGATAGCAGAGCGAGTCGGTTATACTGATTCATCTGCGTTCAGTCGCCGTTTTTCAATTCACTTTGGTTTGTCTCCGCGTGAGTTAGCTCGACAATAGCGTCTATTTAGACGTTTTTTACGTCTTTTCTGCAAGGTATCTCTTCGTATATCTCCGTATTCTTTTCTCTATTCAATATCATTGTAGAGAAAATCATGTCTTCTTTAACGACTCAAATAACAAGCCAATACAAATTTGGCGTGTTAGCCATATTATTTGCCTCTTTTTTGTGGGGCACAACAGGTACTGCTGCCAGCTTTGCAGATCAACTTAGTCCATTAGCGATTGGAGCCTTTGCAACAGGCGCAAGTGGTGTTATTCAAGCTGCTTTGTCTTGGCGAAGTATCATGCATCATTTCAAACAGATCATGGCGCTCAAGTTATTGTTAGCGGTAAGTTGTCTTGCTTTATCGGTATATCCGTTAGCTTTTTATACCTCAATGAAGTTGTCGGGAGTTACTGTTGGGACAGTGATATCGATTGCGAGTGCGCCTTTTTTCACCGTTTTTCTTGAGTGTCTTTTTAGCAAGGTTAAAAGGTTTTCAATTCTATGGTATGTCAGTTTCGTTTTTGGTTTGGCGGGGATCATAATGTTGGTAGCGGCTAAGTCGGGCGAGACAGTAGAATTTAATAATATATCCTATTTATTTGGTATCGTATTAGGTTTAGTTGCTGGTTTAAGTTATGCCATTTATTCATGGATAGCTAAGCGAATGATTGATAGTGGTATTAAATCTCAAGCGGCGTTAGGTAGCATTTTTGGGGGCGGCGCTCTACTGTTGTTGCCGAGTTTATTGTTCACAGGTGAAAACCTTTTCAACAACTTCAATAATACTTCTGTGTTGATCTATATGGCGATCATCCCAATGTGTTTAGGCTATCTTATCTACGGTTATGGGTTAAGGTATGTTGATGTTAGTAATGCTTGTCTACTTACTCTATTCGAGCCAGTGATTGCAGCAGTATTGGCTGTTGTCATTGTTGGTGAGAAGGTGTCTATCTCAGGTTGGATTGGAGTTGTTTCAATTGGTATATGTTTGATCCTTCAAGCCTTAGATAGTAAGGCTTCTGGTCAAAAAAGTTAAATGAGCCAAATTTGCAGGGATAAACCCAGCCACGTTTCTGTTTTTGTGAAATTGGCATTACCTATAGGCAATAGGCAATGCCGTTACAAAATAAAATTAACGACTTTAGTCTTTTTGATATTGAGCTAAATCGAACAACTTGTCTCGAATAGCCCAAAATCGACCATTTTTACGGGCGATTACAATTTCAGGCGGACGTAAACGGTGCTCGTTATTGGCCACTTTTGTTGGGGCGGTATCGGTGAATGGACGGTGACGATCCACTAAATGAGGGTTAATAAAATGCTTAAGAAATTCTTGCTTCTGGGTTTTATTAGAAAGCGTCCACACTTCGTTAATTTCATTACCTTCATCACCGACATAAATCACTTTTAACTGAGGCTTCTCGAATTTATTCTTGCCTGGCTCTAAGCGCATGTCTGTACATTTCATGATCATGGCGTCTTTAAGTTTTAACGCCTCACGCAGTTTTTTATCAGGATCAACCATGACCGCATCACAAAGGTGGCAGCGTCTTGCGGCGATATCGTTATCTGCGCCACATTCTTCGCAGTATTTAGCGCGGAAACGATAACCACATTCTTCACGCTCGCCAGTTTCATCATCTTCAAAATAGCCTTGGCAACGACGCCCATAGTGCTCAACTAAAAAGCCTGCGGGATCGAGTTTGCCCCAGAAACTGTTTTTAAAACCACAAGCAGGGCAAGGTACCATTACGACTTCACTCTCTGAATTAGGTTTGGGATCACCTACTTCAGGTTGGTATAAATCGTAACAGTTACCCGCATACTCCAATACTAAACAGTCTTTTTTACCATCAGCTAAACGTAAGCCTCGACCAACAATTTGCTGATATAAGCTGATAGATTCTGTTGGGCGAAGGATAGCAATTAAATCGACATGTGGCGCATCAAAGCCAGTCGTTAACACTGAAACGTTAACTAAGTATTTAATCTTTTGCGCTTTGAAATCATTGATGATGCGATCGCGTTCATCAAGAGGGGTATCACCAATCACCAACGCGGCATTTTCACCGGATAAGTAGCCCATGATTTCTTGGGCGTGATTAACGGTTGAGGCGAATATCATCACACCTTTACGATCTTTGGCGTACTCAATCACTTGTTCAATGATCATTGGTGTTGCACGCTCTGATTTTCCAATCACGCTATCTAAATCGGCTTCTTTGTAGTGGCCTGTCGATGAAGGGGTAATTGATGAGAAATCATAACCAATCACTGCCATATCCATGATTTTGGGCTCGGTTAAAAAGCCTTCGTCTAATAGATAGCGGATAGGTAATTCAAAAATACAGTCGCGGAAGAAGCGATCTTGTTCAGTACGAACCTGACCTCGGGTATGGTATTTGTAAATCCAGCCCATGCCTAAGCGATATGGTGTCGCGGTTAAGCCAAGGATTTTAATGTTTGGGTTTACGTCTTGAACGTGTTTGATGACTTTACGATAAGCACTGTTTTCATCGTCAGGTACACGGTGACATTCATCAATGACCAATAATGAAAATTGTTCTTTGAATTTATCTAAGCTGTTTGCCATGGATTGTACAGAAGCAAACACCACTTGCTGGTCGGTTTCTTTTCGCCCTAATCCAGCAGAAAAAATAGAGGCTTTTAAGCCGTAACTTTCATATTTGGCATGGTTTTGCTCTACCAACTCTTTTACGTGGGTTAACACGAGAACGCGCCCACGAGCAATACGTGCAAGCTCTGCGACGACAAGGCTTTTACCTGCGCCTGTTGGTAGAGCTAATACTGCTGGGGTGTTGTGTTTACGAAAATAGTGGATAGTCGCGTTAACACTGTCTTGCTGATAAGGACGAAGGGTATACATAGAAACTATTCTGGCGTAACTGAAAACTTAACTAGTGTACATTTAACCAGTGATTTGGCAAAGCCTTCATTCATTGTTAGTAGGTTACGTTAGATGCGGTGTTTTGCCTCTGTCTAGTAGTGTTTGGTAACTGTTGGTAAACTTTACATACATTATGTATCAATAAGGTTTTTGTATGTTTACGAAAACGTCGAATGTTTTCCTGAAGCGAAGCTGCGCTGCGTTATTTACACTGTCTGCAACTATGATGTTATCGGGTTGCAGTGAGCCTCCAAAGTTAGAAAAAATCGCAGGCTATGCAGAAGGTACTAGCTACCATGTGAGTTATTGGTCTAAAGATGATGTTTCATCGACGAAGGTAAAAGCCCAGTTTGATAAAGCATTAGACGCGATTGATAAAGAATATTCTACGTATCGCGGTGATTCGTATATTTCTAAGTTTAATAAGAGCACTTCAACGGAGTGGCAACCTGCCTCGAAAGATTTTATTTACATGTTGTCTTTAGCAAAGTCGATCAATAAAGAAAGTCATGGTTGTTATGATCCCACTATTCAGCCGCTATATAAACTTTGGGGCTTCCAAAGCGATAAATTAAATGTGCCAACAGCCGCCGAGATTGCAAAGGTACGTGCTGACATTGGTATTGATAAAATTGAAATAGATCCTGAACACCTTCGTATTAGAAAAACCATTCCCCAGTTGCAGGTTGATTTATCTTCAATGGGTGAAGGTTATGCGATTAGCCGTTTAAGCCAAATTTTAGAGTCGGATGGTGTTGAGAACTACTTGGTTGAGTTCGGTGGCGATATGAAGATTAAAGGTCATAAGCCAATGGGTGAGAAGTGGCGTGTGGCGATTGAGCAGCCTGTAGCGCTAAAAGACGGTATTCATCCTTATCAAATCGTGACGATTAATGATGAGAATGGCGTATCACTTAATACTTCAGGTACGTATCACCATAACTTTAAGGATGGCAAAAAAGATTACTCACATATTCTTGATGCAAGAACAGGTGCGCCGATCACCCATGATCTTGTTTCAGCATCCGTGTTTGGTAATGATCCTATTCAAGGTGATGCGTGGGCAACAACCATGCTGTGTTTAGGCCCTGATGAAGGGAAAGCGGTAGCAAATGAAGAATCATTACCGGTTTACTATATTCAAGATGTTGATGATGCATTTAAGAACTCAAAAAGTAATGCGTTGATCCAAGATACAAACATCACATTAAGCCAGCAGAAATAAAGTGTTAGCTTAAAAATTACGACACTATTTTAAAATTTATGATTTAAGAAGAAGCCTTATTTAGAGTAATTCTCTAGATAAGGCTTCGTATTTTAATAAGCCAGCTAAAATTTATATCTAGTATTGAAGTCTTTCTCAGTAATTATAAAGGTACTAGATATGAAGCTTATACCATTGTTCTTCTCTTCTTTTATTGCGCTAACTCTCGCCGGTTGTGGTAGTGATAGCGATAATAGTTTTGATCCAACGTCAAAAACCGCTCGTTACGAACTTAAGTTCGATACTGATTGGAGTGCTGTAAACTTTCCAACAAACTTCCCTGAAAATCGTCATTTCTCAGGTCTTATAGGACTTACTCATGATAAGGAAGCGAGATTGATTGAACCTAATGTACTTGCGGATGAAGGTCTTGTCAGTGTTGCAGAGACAGGAAGCAAAGATCTTCTTATATCAGAAGTGAATCTACTACAAAATTTGGGCTACGTGGGAAATCTTATCAGTGGTGATGGTATTCCTGTTAGTGATTATGATGTTGATGTGCAGTTTGATATCTCACAAGATTTCCCATTGGTTACAGTGGTCACTATGTTGGCACCAAGCCCTGATTGGTTTACAGGCATTGACAGTGTTGAGTTATTTGCAAATGGTGCATGGGTAAATGAAGTGACGGTACAAGCATTTGTTTATGATGCGGGTAGTGATAGCGGCGTGACATTTACTTCAGAAAACGATCCAACCATTCCACGGGCTCCAATCTCTTTGCTAACAACTCCACGTGTAGATACAGATTTTGAGAAGGGTGTACATTATCAAAATCAATTACATATAGGCACATTTAAATTAAAAAGAGTGGATTAGTATTATTAGTTACGAAAAGGCATAGCTATTGTTATGCCTCTCATACTTAAACATCCTGATTTAAGAATAAGCCTTATTAGAATAACTATCTATATAAGGCTTCATACTTTTATAAGCCTACTAGGTTTTGAAATATCTCTGTAACTATAAAGGTGCTAGATATGAAGTATTTCCTTTTAATACTCTATTTTGTTATTGCTTTACCCATGATGGGGTGTGGTGATGACGACAATAAAGATTCATCTTCAGCTACTGCGCGATATGCATTGAATTTTTATACTGATTGGAGCGCGGTAAACTTTCCAACAAACTTTCCTACAGATCGCCATTTCTCAGGGTTGATTGGCTTAACGCATAATGCACAAGTGAAGTTATTTGAAACAGGTGAAACAGCCAGTGCTGGCGTGATAAGCGTGGCAGAAACAGGTTCGAAAATTGCGTTAGAGTCAGAAATAGGTGTTATTCAAAATAACGGTAATTCAGGTAATACGATAAGTGGTAATGGAATACCTGCTACAGGCGATGAAGTAGAAGTTCAGTTTGATATTTCACAAGAGCACCCGTTAGTATCGGTGATCACCATGTTAGCACCAAGTCCTGATTGGTTTACAGGTGTTGATAGTGTGCCGTTATTTAAAGATGGAAAATGGCAAAATAAAGTAGAAGTCCAATTGTGGGTTTATGATGCTGGCAGTGATAGCGGGATTGATTTTATTGCGCCAGATTTTCCTATTTCACCACCGAACCCTGTGCTGTTATTAACAACACTTCGAGTTGATACTGATTTTAAAGAAGGTGTGCATTACCAAACTAAACGTCATATAGGGACGTTTACGTTTAAAAGGGTAGATTAATGCTAAGGATTAATAGAAGCTATGGCTTAGTCGATTGTAGCTTCTTTTTTATATGGATTTAACGTTAATGGACATAAAACCAATTACTTGGCAGCAGGCAATAACGGTTCGGCATCGTGTTCTATGGCCGTCTAAACCTGAGTCGTTTTGTAAAGTGGAAGGGGATGAGACAGCAACGCACTTTGGGGCGTTTATTAATAATGAGCTCGTCTGTGTGTCTTCTGTTTATATCGAAGGAAACGTAGCCCGATTACGTAAGTTTGCCACTCTCACTGAATATCAAGGAAAAGGAATTGGTACTGCGGTGATCCAAGAGCAATTTAGTTATCTAAAAACGACTGACGTGGAACTTTTTTGGTGTGATGCAAGAACGAGTGCCATTGGTTTTTACCAGCGTTTAGGGCTGACCACATCTGGCGATACGTTTTATAAGTCAGATGTGGAGTATGTCAAAATGGCGTGTAAGTTAAACGCGTTGTGAGGCTTTTATTAACTTAACGATTAGCGTTAGTTGCTCTTGTGCCTGATCTATTGGATAGCCAATATTAATCCTGATGTCGTTGTCATAAATAGACAAAGAACTAAAAAGACAGCCCTCTCTTATATCTAGTTGGTTGTCATTGACGAGTTTAGAAAACATTTCAGCATTATGATTCTTTATTTTTATCCATAAGCTATACCGCCATTAGGAGTGCTCATTTTGATGATTTGAGGGAGATGATAATTAAGATAATAGCATTTTGGATCAGCAGGGAAACACCACGAACTTATTGAATAATAATGACTAAATCCAGATAAATAGCGACCAAACAAGCACCAGAAGAAGCATGAGGAGACTGTCTTCATGCTTTAAGTATAGAGGATTAAGTCTGTCAGTTTAGGTTGGCATGTGTCTTTTGAAGTTTGAGCCAAAAAGACTCTTGGCATCGGCTAGTAAAGATTTTCTTCTTTGGTGTAATTGAAACACTACTCGGTTGAGTAATCACTTCGTAATTGATCCAGCATTCAGGGCATACACTATCGTCCAGTACATCTTGCGTTTCATCAAACTCAGTGGTTTTTAGTATCACAGCGCCATTGCTGAATGTCACACGTTCTTCGGTGTAATGAATGCTCGTTTCATTTTCTTCAATCTTTTGCTGCTGTGTTTGTCGATCGATAATCGTAGGATCATCATCGTTAAAAGCAAGAATATAAGTAATAAGGTTATTCATAAACAGTGTGCCATTACGGTTTAAATATAAGGATTAGCGCTTCGTCCAGATGCGAGTGTTGAGATCTAAATCGCTTACAATATCGATGACAAACTGTAAGTCTTGGGCAATCGCTTGAATAGATTCCAGTGAATCCGAAGAAGTAAACAATGCGGGCTCAAAGTGGTTTTTATGACTACTCATCGCGATATAAACATTATTATCAATGAATGATAACAAGATACGGTTTTTGGCTTTAGTCACAAAATCTACTAGTCGTTCCATCATCGCAGGCGTTAATAAGTAGCGTGCTTCAATTTGATCGCTGCTATAGACTGAAAAGTGTTGCTCAAAGTGTGGATTTTCTAGATCTACACGTTTATTTTCGCGGTTAAACAGATGAGATACGGCATCACCAATTGCACTAATAACAGCGTTTTTCGCCGGTAAAATGAGCGTCTGACTATTGAAGTGCTTATTGGCGTCGGCAATAAATAATATTCCACGAAAAATGGTTTCCCATTCCTCGCGGTTTTCTTTTTGGTTCACACGCTGCTTTTTAACTTGTGTCTCTAACTCTGAAAAACGCAGTGTCGTTTTACCGATTGTGCCTTGGACAAAGTCTTCACCACGAAAGCTATCATAACGCTGTGGAAAGAGTTGGCAGGCTTTATAATCTTGTTCGGAAACAGAGCCGAGAGGTTGATAATCAAAACTTTCGTTGATGTTAGCCAGTAGAGCGGTGATCACCTTTTGTTTATAACTGACGCAGTATTGTTGCTTCTGTTTTGAAAATCGAACCAACATGAAAGTAGCAACAATAAAGGTCGCAATAATACCAAAAGGTAACGCATTGAAATGGAGTGCTGTTGGGATTGCGATAGCAGCTGTAATACCTCCAACCGCAAGCGCAATCCATAACTGTTTGACGACATCTAAGCGAGTAGACTCTAAAGAGGACAACTGTGTTCTTAGCTTTTGTTCGTATAAGGTTGAAATACGATCTTCCATGGTGAAAACTAATTGTTGGGTTATTTGTTATTAAACAGTTCAGCAGCATTCACGTTTTGACGCTCTACTTCTGGAATGTCAAACAAAGGTAATGTTGTTAGGTTCATATGATTAGCAATTATGCTTGATGGAAACATTTCTACAGCATTATTGAAATTAGTGACAGATGCGTTAAAAGTACGTCGCGCTGCTGATAATTGAGCTTCAACTTCATTCATGGAACGCATTACAGTATCAATATTATCGTTAGCTTTTAATTCTGGATACGCTTCAACAGCCACGCGGAAATGAGAGAGTGCAGTGCTAACTTGCTTGTCTAAGGCTGCTCTTGTATCGGTGCTGGTGGCATTGCCCGCTTGGTTACGAAGTTCTGTTAATTCCGTTAATACCGACTTTTCATGTTGCATATATGCTTTGGCGGTTTCAATTAAATTTGGTAGTAAGTCAAAACGTTTTTTCAGCATCACATCAATACTCGATTCTGCATTGGCAACTTGGTTTTTCTTACCAATTAAACCGTTACGTAGGCTGATGTAGGCAAGGGCAATAATAACAATTATGCCGATAGTGATGAAAAGACCCATAATATTCCTTGGTATATATAATGAAAAGACGGGATGTGACGATTATAAATAAGCACGTAATTAATTGATATGCTTGTCTAATGTTATATGTGAGGCTTGTTATGAAAAAGCCTTGCGAGTGGCAAGGCTTTAGAAGTGGTCCAATACATATTTTTACATATACGCAAGGATATCGTTACGATGCGACGTGTAGTGGCACTGTTTTTTCAGCAAGGTTTTTAGTCATAACACAGAACTGGCGACGTGGTACAAAGCCATGGCGTTCGTAGAAAGTACGAGCGCCTGCGTTACCGATATTCACTTCTAGCGATAGGGCTTTAATACCATCATTCATAACACGATCTTCAACTTGTGGTATTAATGATGCGCCAATCCCTTTTTGTCGCCACTCTGGCTTTAAATAGAATTGGTCAATAAAGCCTACTTTACCACCATGTTCAAGGCTAAAGGCATAACTTACAACAAGGTGCCCTGCGACACAGGTTTCGCCATTTTCTTCAACTTCAATAAACCAAGCTTGTCCAAGCTCTGGTGTTGCTAATAGCTGTTTAACCGCTGTTGCAGTTTGCTCTACCTTTTGCGGCAGGGCTTCGTAGGCAAATAATTCGTCAATGAGTTTTAGAAAAGTATCAAGAGATGAAAGCACAGGTTTCGTTAACGAGATTTTCATACGGTGTCCCTAAGTAAGATCTATACATAACCAACTAGGCTATCAATGAACTATAGATCTGAAAGTCTGAATGTAAACGTAATCAAAAAATAAATGATGTATTGTTCGATATGCTAATAATAGATTGTTTGCATAATAAATAGATTTGTAACTCTTCGATAATGAGACAAGTGACACGAAAAAATGTTCATATTTTTGATTGTAACCTCATAATTTTTTTTATGAAGCCTCTCGGCTGACCGAAACCTAGAACCAAAACAGAGATCAAAGCCGAGAGTCATTTTTCTACTTTTAGTGCTTTATTTTTTTAGAAATTAGATAACGCCAAGCTCACGTAAACGTTCCATTAAATACTCATGTGCGGTGTATTTTTCTGAAAGGATAACGTCTGGTTTCGGGTGTAAAAACAGAGGCAATGAGATACGTGATTTTGTTTTATCTGCGCCTTCTGGGTTTATCACTCGGTGAGTTGTTGATGGGAAATAACCACCAGAAGCTTCTTGTAGCATGTCACCGATATTAATAATTAAATGACCGAAATCACAAGGCACATCAATCCAACTACCATCTTTAGCTTTAACTTGCAGACCCGGTTCGTTAGCTGCAGGCAAAATAGTTAATAAGTTAATATCTTCATGGGCTCCAGCACGAATTGCACCTAGCTCTTCGTCGCCTTGTAGCGGAGGGTAATGCAGGATGCGAAGTAATGTTTTCTCACTACCATCAATCATACTTGATAGTGACTGAGTGTATTTAGAGGAAACCTCATTAGGCGAATATTGTTCTACCCAACTTAATAATTCTGTCGCAAGCTCATTGGCTTCTTGATAGTACTGTTGAATATCTTGTTTAAGTTCAACAGGACACTGACCCCAAGGGTAGTAGTGGAAATATTCTTTAATATCTTTTTGGGTATGCCCCTTGGCGGTTTCTGATACTTCAGTTGGAAATAGTCCGTCTTGGGTTTCTACATTAAAATGAAAAGCAGTTTTTTCTTCACTATTAAAAAAGTCATACCATTTATCATAGATTTTTTGGACTAATTTTTGTTGGATAGGGTGGTTTTTTAGTACCCCAAAGCCAGTCTCTCGTAGGGATTCGACAAAAAGCTGTTTTGCATTTTCTGCTGTGTAATCTACTGCTTCCAGTTTCATTGATATGATTCTCCAACGGTATCTTTTTATTTATAGCAATCGTTTAGCTGAGCGCCATATATTCTATTTTGGAAACAAAGGTGTAACAAGGATGTGGCACACAAAGTTTAGAAACATAGTATCCATGAGAGGAAATAATCACTATTAGTCGCGCTTATCTGGCATACAGTTAAGTAAAGGTTAAGGAAGTTGTTAACAAAATAGGAAAGAAATAATGGAGAAGGCAGAAGATGAAAAAGAAGTTAGCACTATTATGTTCCTGCTTATTCATTAGCATGAGCATATTCGCAGGTACGATTAATCCATTTACGATTTCTTCAAAGTATGAACAACTTTATAAGGATTATAAAACCTATAGCGGTAACGTGGTGATGCATATTCGTCGTGGTACAGAGGTTAAAATCGCCAGTGCTCATATTCAAAGTGAGAAACACGAAACAATTTATCAAGGCGATGTAGCGGTGATCTTTCCTTTCACCCATGAAAAAAATCAATTCGTGGTGATAACCTCAGATAAGGTAACGGTTAGAAAAGAGCAAGATAATAGCATTACATTGTTGGCTAATAGCATCAAGGTACATTACGAATCAAAGTAAAATGAGGGTAACGAGGTGTTTATCTCTTTGATGGGAACGACAAGTTTTTAATGCATCTTTGTTATTTGGTCTTATAATACCGCTCTTTTGTAGCAATTAGCGGAGCCAGTTAATGAGGCTTGATAAATTCTTAGGTACCACATTGGGTATCACCCGTAGAGAAGCCGGAAAACTTCTTCGAGATAAAATGATTGAAGTTGATGGCGAAATCGTCCGTAGTGCTTCGTTTTCAGTCAGTGACGATAACGATGTGGAATTTAACGGTCGCCCGCTAAAACTGCAAGGTCCTCGTTACTTTATGCTTAATAAGCCAGAAGGCTTTGTGTGCTCTCATGTTGATGACTTCAATCCAACGGTTTTTGTTTTGTTCGATGAAGTAAGTCCAGAGAAAATGCACGTAGCTGGTCGTTTAGATGGCGATACAACGGGTTTAGTGTTGGTGACAGATGATGGTCAATGGTCTCACCGTATCACTTCGCCACGTCATTTATGTTCAAAGACCTATTTCGTTGAAGCCGCTGATCCAATCACTGAAGATTACATCACGCAATTTGAAGCGGGTGTACAACTTCGCAGTGAGAAAGAATTAACACGTCCTGCTAAATTAGAAATTCTTAGCGAGCGTGAAGCGTTGTTGACAATATCTGAAGGTAAGTACCACCAAGTAAAACGTATGTTCGCAGCGATGGGTAATAAAGTTGTTGGCTTACACCGTGAGCGTATCGGTACGGTTGAGCTTGATGAAGATCTTGCGCCTGGTGAGTACCGACCACTAACAGCAGAAGAAATTGCATCATTTCTAAAATAATTAGCTGGTGATTTTAATTTTATAAATTCTGTGTTGTAATGAAAGGCGTAAACATAAAGGCTTGTTCTAGTCTTCTATGTTTATGCCTTTTATTTTATCTGATAAATACAATAGACGTGTAGCAAAGGGTATGGGAAAAAGGAAATAGCTCTTTTCCATATAAGAAAGGTTCTGTTTACGTGTTTTATCATAAAATATAAGCTTCATATGGAATATTAGCTCATAAGAGGTGCTATGAACCAGCAAGACAGCCCAAGGTTGAGCCTGCAATTGATATTGATCCTTGGCGCAATAGCTGCGCTAACGCCTTTAGCGATTGATATGTACCTGCCCGCAATGCCGAACATTGCCAAAGACTTTTTAGTTTCTCCTAGTTTAGTTCAGGTTACATTAACCGTATTCACCGCAGGTTTTGCTTTTGGTCAATTAATTCATGGGCCTCTGGCAGACAGCTATGGTCGACGCCCAATGTTGTTACTCGGAACTATCAGCTTTACTGTTTTAACAGTATTAGGTGCGTTGAGTACGAATATCACAGAACTGACTGTTATTCGTGTTTTACAAGGTTTTGCTGGTGCTGCCGCAGCCGTCATCATTAGTGCATTAGTTCGTGACATGTTCGAGCGCGAAGAATTCTCTCGTACCATGTCGTTTGTTACTTTGGTGATGACAGTAGCACCGTTACTTGCGCCTATGATTGGTGGTCATTTATCCGTATGGTTTAGTTGGCGAGCAGTATTTTGGTTTTTGGCTATTTTTGCCGTTATTGTATTACTTTCTATTGTTTTTAAAATTAAAGAAACATTACCAAAAGAAAAACGTATACCTTTCCACTTTTTATCCATTATTCGCAATTACATAAAACTACTGTCTAATCCAGTGGTTCTCGGCTTGATACTGTGTAGCGGCTTTTCATTTTCAGGCATGTTCACTTTCTTAACGGCGGGTTCATTTGTTTACATTGATCTTTATGGCGTAAGTGTAGAAAACTTTGGCTTTTACTTTGGTTTAAATATCATTTGTTTAATCCTAATGACCAGTATAAATGGCCGTTTTGTAAGGAAAAAAGGCACACATTGGATGTTACGACTTGGATTAGTCATTCAGCTGTTTGCTGGTGCGTTAATTGTAATTGGTCAGTGGCTAGATTTTGGACTCTGGGGCGTTGTTATCCCTGTTATGCTATTTGTTGGTGTTCTATCGATTATTGGTAGTAACTCAATGGCTTGTTTACTTGCACGTTATCCTCAAATGGCTGGTACTGCTTCTTCATTAGGCGGCACATTCCGTTTTGGTGTTGCATCTATTGTCGGTAGTATTGTTGCGTTAATGCCAGACAGTACGGCATGGCCAATGGCAGGAACGATGGCCGTTTGTGCAGTATTGTCTGCGGGTTTTTATTGGTTCCTCGCAAGAAACGCATAAAGCATTTTTCTATTTTTATAAATGTCGCTGAAAAGTACGCCAGAGAAGATTCTCTGGCGTACTTTTTCGTAACTATAGAAGGTAAATAGCTACTTTAAACACTGTTTTAATTTACCAATCGTAATGCTTCATAGGATCATCTTCACGGTAAACAATCCAACCAGTTTCGTTTTTATGTGTATCGCAAATATTGCGATAAGAAGTGTCCTGTTTAATGGTGGCACTGATGGTTTCTATAATAGAAAGATCTTTATCTTTGGGATCAATATCATCGCAAGGTAATTCCCATAACATGACCCCACCTAAATGATAGTCATCTTTAGCTAAATGGACTTTTGAGCGGATCGTGGGTAACCCGTTATAATAATGTGTCGTGTTATTCTTTGTTACAGTATCACGGCAAGCGTAATGTTTATCATCCTTAACTAATACGCCGTAAGTGGGGGCATGACGAGGGTAGGCGGGTAACCCTAATGTAATACGTTGCGGATCTAAGTGGCGCTCTATTAACCAGTAATTTAAGGCATTGACTGAATCTTTATAGCTTGAGTGATCTTCATTTTGCATGTCATAAGTCATTAAATGGACTGTATCAAAGGCATTTAATGCAACATCGAGATAGCCAGCACCTTTTCCATCGTCATTAGGTTTGTCTTTACTACCAATGATCGCTGCGGTGAAATACTTACCTTCAGCATGAAGCCTATCCGCTAAACGGTTTACAAAATCAGCATATTGATTTGCACCATTACCCACTTGAGGGTACTCCCAATCAAGATCAACACCGTCAAAACCGTAGGTATTTACAACATCCATCATGTCGTTGATTAGGTTTTCTCGATATTCTGGCGATGCGGCTATTTTTTCGTAAACGATGTCACGACCAATGATGTTATCGTCACTTTCATTTTTCTCACTATCTCGCCAGCCACCAAATGAAATAAATACTCTTCCATCAGGGTTTTGATCTCTAAATTTTTGAATGGTGGAAGTAAGCTTATTTATCTTATCAGTTGATAGGTCTGCAACGTGTCCATCAGGATGATATATCCCTTCTTTATCCATATTGGCGCTAGGGTTCATGAAGGCAATATTCAGATCACTGATTTCATTTGAATGCGAACTATCAAACCACTGATCATTGGCATCTTTCATGTAGCTCGCATATACCACATTACGAAACTCTGTAATTTTTGCAGGTTTTGGTTCCTGAGCAACATATCCATCATAGTCATCCGAAGAGTTACTGTTACATGCAGTTAGTGATGTGGCAGCAATTAAAGCGGCTAAAAGAGTGTATTTCATCTATAAACCTTATTCCTTGTTAATTGATAATGTTCACAGTGATTATTCACAAATATATATTCACCACCTGAATGAGTGTCACAAAGCATTTTTCTTTAAAAGTAATGTTATATTGCAATTTTAAATTTGTATTTATTATAAATAACCGAGTTAATTGTATAGGTAAGCTTTATTTTTCAGATTAATATTCTGTATTGGTTGGTTAATTACATCTTAATTGATAGATAAAACCAGCTAAAATTTTCAATACATTGCTACTTTTTTATTAGGGTATAAGTCGTTATTATTGGCACCTATCTCACCTGACAGTAGCGTACGATAAGTGGAAATTTCTAACAGCAACCTTGGTTCTTGGTTAGAAATTCGTAAGCTTGCTTTTAGCCGTATTTATTTTTGATTTCTAAAATTATGACTTCTTTTTATAACGAAATTCTACATGTGGTAACGGAAGGGTTATCAACACTGGTTACTGCGCAAGAGTCTGGTAAAACCCAGAAAAACCCGGTCAGTGAGACGGTTTTTTTAAGCGCGTGGGTGACGAAGATGATCAAACAACAATGTTTTGATCATTGTGTGTCTAAGACGTTACTGCAATGGCAGAAACAATCTCGCACAATGGGCAAAAATGCGCAGCTTAAAGTACAATTTGAGCGTATTAAAAATACCCTTAGTGCGTTAAATGATGCTGATGGTCATTCAACGGTTATTACCGCTGAACTAATAGATGATTTCTATCGTGTTTTAGAAGCCGCTGATTGGTTAGTCACTAACGAGTATGAAGTGAACCGTAAAGTGTCTCATCATACAGATGGTCAAGCATCATTAGTGGTTTGTGCAGCGCAATACAAGACTGCTATGAACGAGCAGGGTACATTAATAAAACCACTTTCTTTTTATATTCGTGGTAATGCACAGCAATTTATCGATTTGGCTTACCAGCAAGGCATCTTGCTGTTTAAGATCACCGACTACAAATCTAAAGTGAAATTTCACGGTGAGTATGTGATTTACCCTGATAATGCAGGTACACATTTACCTGAATTACCAACTGTGACGAATTAATCGCTTACAGCAACAAAAGAAAAGCCGCATAAGACTCTTTTAAAAAGATTACCTTATGCGGCTTTTTTGTTAAGAGAAGTTAACTATACGGTGAGTTTTAACTCACTTGTCGATTAACTTACTGTTGCGTTTTCACTGGTTTGTTTATTGGTTTTCGCAGCTATCAATTTTAATAGTACAAGTACAAATGAACCACCACCACAAACGAGTAATGTTAATGCTAGATTACCGACATGCGCGACATGATCTAGCCCAAAACCAATAATTAAGTAATAGAATAAGCCAAGTAATGCACCAGCTGTTCCTAAGTGGTTTCGATAATTTACTAAAGCAGTACTTAACAAGTTAGGTAATGTTAAACCAAATGACAGTGACACCAATGCCATTGGAATAAAGAACCAAACAGTTTCTTGCAGTAAGTAAACACCTAAACCCGCTGTCAGTATCATTAATGTTGATATCATTACGATGATATCTGCGCGTATATGTTTACGTATCAAACGAATATTGAGAAGCGAACCTAAAATTGAACCAACTGCTAAAACAAAACTCGTATTACCAAAAAACTTAACGCTAGCCCCTAACTGTTCAAACATGAATGGTGCAATGCTGTAATAAGAGAACAGGGCAATATTTGCCAGTCCTATCATTAAAGCGATATACCAAATATGACTGTCACGGAGCATTTTATTTGCCACTAAAAACAAACTATCACGTTTGGTGTGTTTTGGTTTTGTCTCTGGTAATGCAAAGCCCCCCCAAAGTAATAGTAGTGATAGCATTATCACCATAGCTATGAAAACCCAAGTATAGCCACCATGAGCTGTCAACCAGCTACCAACTAACATACCAATCACAGGGCTCAGGCCAATACTTGTTGACGCAATAGAGAAGATTCTTGCTAGACTCGCGCCTTCAAAGCTATCTCGTAAAATGGTTTGGGTACATACAGAGCCTACAGCGGCACCAAAAGCACAGGCACCAAAACCGTAAAGTAAACCCTGAAATGTTGGTGCAAAGTAACAAAATAGTGCGGCAGCAATACAAATTGCTATACCTAATAGGGTTGATAAACGACGTCCAATGACGTCACACATGGTTCCCCAGAATACGACACCAACGGCAAAGACCATAAAGAAGATCGATAGCGCTTGAGCTGCTTCTGATGTGGTTACTGAAAAGTGATTCTTAATTGATGTTAGCGCTGGGCTATACATCGTTTCTATGAGCTGTGGAAACATTAACAGCGAAATTGCTAATAATGTTGATATTGTTTTTTTATTCATGACTTCCTTTTTGACGCTTGATCATCCACCGATGAAAGACTGGCAAACGATATAAATCAGTAAAAGGTATGTATTACAGCTATTGATTTAGATGAAATACGAGAAGGTTATTTCAGTAATGCTGAGTATACATTTATCAAAGATTGGTATGGTATTCACATAAGAACAACAAATGTCACTATAAGGACACAATCGAAAAAAGCCGCATGAGCTTCTCTATAAATAGAGTATCTCATGCGGCTTTTTTATTAGTAGAAGTTAACTATACGGTGAGTTTCAGCTCACTTGTTGATTAACTTGTTGTTGCATTTTCACTGGTTTGTTTACTGGTTTTTGCAGTGAACAATTTCAATAGTACAAGTACGAATGAACTACCACCACAAACGAGTAACGTCATTGCTAGATTGCCGACATGAGCGGCATGATCAAGACCAAAGCCAATAATTAAGTAATAAAACAAGCCAAGTAATGCACCTGCTGTACCCAAGTGGTTTCGGTAATTTATTAAAGCAGTACTAAACAAGTTAGGTAATGCTAAACCAAAAGACAGTGACACCAATGCCATTGGAATAAAGAACCAAACAGTTTCTTGCAGTAAGTAAACACCTAAACCAGCTGCCAGCATCATTAATGTCGATAACATTACGATGATATCACCGCGTATATGTTTACGGATCAAACGAATATTGAGAAGCGAACCTAAAATTGAACCAGCTGCTAAAACAAAACTCGTATTACCAAAAAACTTAACGCTAGCACCAAGGTGCTCAAACATAAATGGTGCAATGCTGTAATAAGAGAACAGGGCAATGTTTGCTAGTCCTACCATTAATGCGATATACCAAATATGTCCATCACGGATCATTTTATTTGCCACTAAAAACAAGCTATCACGTTTAATGTGGTTGGGTTTAGTTTCTGGTAATGCAAAGCCACCCCAAAGTAGTAGTAGCGATAGCATGATCACCATAGCTGCGAAAACCCAAGTATAGCCACCATGAGCCGTCAACCAGCTACCAAGTAACATACCAATAACTGGGCTAAGACCAATACTTGTCGAAGCAATAGAGAAAATTCTTGTTAAACTCGCACCTTCAAAGCTGTCACGTAAAATAGTTTGAGTACATACAGAGCCAACAGCAGCACCGAAGGCACACGCACCAAAACCATAAAGTAAACCTTGGAATGTTGGCGAGTAATAACAAAATGTCGCCGCAGCAATACAAATAGCTATGCCTAAAAGTGTTGATAAACGACGTCCAATGACGTCACACATGGTGCCCCAGAACACAACGCCTACCGCAAAAATCATAAAGAAGAGTGATAAAGCTTGTGCTGCTTCTGATGTTGTTACTGAAAAATGATTTTTAATTGATGTTAGCGCCGGGCTATACATCGTTTCTATGAGCTGTGGAAACATTAACAGCGAAACTGCTAATAATGTCGATATTGTTTTTTTATTCATGACTTCCTCTTGAAGCTTTATCATCCATCCTCTCAAGACTAGTAAACAGGATAAATTAGGGAATGATAAGTATTACTGCCATCGCTTTTTTGTGAAGTGCTAGGCTGTTATTTCAATGATGATAAGTATATATTTATCAATGAAAGGTATGATATTAACATAAGAACAAGAAATATCACTTTAAGGACAGATTGTAAAAAGGAGCTCTTAATATGGCTTATATTCAAATGGAAGATCAGTTTTGTGCTGATGACTATCATGGCCTTGTTGTTGGGCTTGCTGCTGATTTAGCAGAGCATGATTCGGGTTATCACACTCATAGTAAAGATCAGTTGTTATTCTCTCACCATGGCTGCATGGTGATCAGTTTAGATGGTGTGAAATGTGTATTGCCGCCAATGCGTGCTGCTTGGATACCTGCAGGAGTGGAGCACAAAGCAGAAACATCCAATGTTACGCAGTACCGTTCTTTGTATTTTGACCAAGATTTACAATCACAATTGCCGAGAGAATTAAAAATATTTGATATTAACCCTTTAATGTCGGCATTAATGGAGCGTATGGCGTTTTGGGAGTTTGATAAACCCAATAATGAGCAAGTTAATTCGGTGAACCTCTTAATTGAAGAGCTAAATTTTGCGCAAGATAGTCACTTGAATTTACCTATTCCAGCCGATCCTCGTTTATCCTCATGGTTAGCAGATATTGATGATGAGGCGTTTGTTGCTCCATCATTAGCTGAACTCAGCCTTATAGTAGGGGCGAGTGCAAAAACCATTACTCGTATTTTTAATAAAGAGGTGGGAATGCCATATCAAAGTTGGCGTCAACAATGGCGCTTATTAGCCGCTATTGAATTACTGTCGTTAAACTGGCGAGTGACTGATATTGCTCATCGGCTAGATTTTTCAAGTGATAGTGCTTTTATTCGTTTCTTTCATGATAAGGCTGGCGTTACACCCTCAAATTTTATTACTGAGTATAAGTAATGATTTTCGATTTTCTCTAACTGTACTGGGTTTCCCCCTGCAAACTTTATACGTGTACAGAAAGACTAACTTCCAAATAATGTAGGTTTATTTAATAAATTTTAATGTAAATTTAACAATTGTTTTTATCTAAGAATAAGTGTCAACAAGCAGTTAACCGTTCTATATATTGATGAATGTATTTTTCGTACTAGGTTCTCATCCTTGTCGTTTTTCAGTTGAATCTTCACTTCGCTAAGGCATGATATATCTATCAGTTGTTATTGTTTTTCATGCCAAAATTAACTGAGCAGATAACGATAATAATCATTCAAGGCTAACAGATATATATGGATATTTATGCTTGCTTGTTGTGCTGAGCGCGAAGAGTTTCATCACTCAACGCCGTTAGTTTTATCATTTGATGAAGCCTTAACCTTTTTTCCTTTTCAGCTTGAATTTTATGACTGGCATGATTGCCTTGCTATGTATCGTGCTTACCCTGATGGGCATCGAGAACCATTAGAGGGGAGTTGTTCATTCTATATTGAGCACATCGAATCATTAGAAGGTGGAAAAGCGTGGGTAGATAGCATTCCAACTGGTTTAGTTGAAAAAGCCCGAGGATATGCTGAACTTGGGGTATATATGCTTAAGGTTGCTGCTTTGAGCCAGAAAGCCCGAGATCTATTACTTCAACGTCCTACCTTATTGTATTTAGTATGCGAACAATATCCGTTAGATCAGGATGAAGTGTTAGCACTGTGCGAATTAGGTCAACGTGAGATCCTTGCTCAACTTGGCTTGGCTTCGAGTCGTTCAGCATTGCGCTTTCTTGATCGGATTGAGGGGGATTTTTCAACCCGTTCGATTGTGATTATTATTCACCGCTTGCTCGATCCTGAAATGATGTCGTTTCAACTGTTCAAACATTATAAAACGATCACTAATTTAACCCTGCAGATCTATCTGCAATGGCCAACATTAACTGGTACACCGCTTGGACGACATTTAGCGCAAACTACTCAGCGTGAGCGTTTTCAAATCAATCAGATTTTATCTGATGTTTTCCAACTTGGTTATCGCGTATTAGATGTTGATTCAATCAAGCGTATTCATGCTGTTACTTCTTATGAAGAGTTAAGATCGTTACACGACAGGTGGGTAGTAGCGCAACACAGCATCAATTTTGTTCCCGATGCTAATTCAAATAAGCCTTACGTGATCCCTTTTGAAGGTAATAATAACATTGTACCTATTCGTAACTATCAAGAACTAGAGCTAGAGGGGGTTGAACAAAACCACTGTGTGGCGATTTACCACAATCGGATCATTAAAGGCGAATATTTGGTTTATAAAATGTTCATGCCAGAGCGTGTTACTATTGGTTTGAAAAGACATTACGTCGTTAATGGACGAGTTAGTGAGACGTATACTGTGGATCAAATTCAAGCCCGTAATAATAGAATGCCATCTTCTGAAACATTAGAGGCTGTTTATGGTTGGTTAGACAGTATGAAGTCAGCTAAGCCATAATACTGTTTGAATTTATTAGTTTATTCTAAAAGGAAAGCAATGCGGTTACTTCATTCGATAAAACGTTACGCACCAACAGAAGAAAAAGCGCCGCATTCTCATGACGATTTTGTACAACTTTTTTATATCCACCAAGGCTGCGGTATTGCTAGAACAGAGGATAAAAGCATACTGGCTGTTGGTGGTCAGCTTATTTGGGTCCCCCTGAATCATCGGCATCATTTGAAAGTGCTAAAAGATTCCTGTTTAAGCATTATTCATGCATCTCCAGACGCTGTTCCATATTTCCATGACGAGATGGGGATTATTTCGACCAATCGCTTAATGGTACAGGTGATGGCCGAAATTGAGTCGCAAGGTAATGATTGTGAGTACGACACTGACAGTAATAGCGATGTTCAACACCATTACTTAGGGGTATTTCTCGATCAACTTAAGAAGCAAAGCTACCAAAACGATGCTTATCAAAGTAACGATGAGATTGATAAACGGCTATTGCCGATCATAGAGACTTTAACATTACAACCAGATATCAAACTCTCTTTAGAGCGCTTTGCCGAGCATTGCGGTGCATCTTCTCGTACCCTCAACCGTTTATTTATCAGCACGTTTGATAAGCCGTTCCGTGAAATTAGACAACAACTGGTGATGGAAAAAGCATGGCAATTGAGTAGGGCGGGTGTCGCACATACAGATATTGCATTAGATCTAGGCTATAACAGCTTGTCTGCCTTTTCCCATGCCTTTAATCGCTTCAAACAAGACAAAGCTAGCCAGAAGTTGGCGAAAAATCACAACTCGTTGACGTCAGTTCAACAACAAGAGTAAACGTATTTCTTTAAGCTAAAGACATCAACTAAGGAGATTGTTGTCATGTCTTTACTACGTTTACTTTCTATCAGTTTATTAATGGCGTGTAGCTATTTCTTTGCCTCTGATATGTATGCACCTAGCTTACCTGTAATGTCTGAGGCATTGAATGTGTCATCGACAGCAGTACAGCAAACGGTGAGTGCGTTTTTTATTGCGTTAGGTTTGAGCCAATTAGTGTGCGGAGCTGTCGCAGAACGCTTTGGTCGTCGTCCTATCGCGATCTTAGGTGCGGTGATATTTATCATCGGCTCAGCGCTTTGTTTACACGCAGATCAACTATCAGGTTTAATTATTGGACGTGCCGTACAAGGTATGGGTGTTGGGGCGTTGTTTTTATTATGCCGAACCATAATGCAAGACTCATTAACTAAAGAGCAGTTAGTGGATGTGATGTCATGGTTTAGTATTTTATTTATGTGTTTACCCGCGTCGACACCTGCAATTGGTGGCTATTTAGAAAGCCATTTTGGCTGGCATAGTAGCTTCTGGTTTATGTTGGGGTTAGCAGTACTGCTATTTGTGGTTATTGCCTTAGGTTTAAAAGAAACCCACTTAGAAAAGAATATTCATGCGACAAAACCAAGGGTTATAGCTCGTGATTACACCATGATTGCAACTAATCCGCAGTTCTTACGCTATTTAATCATGATGGTGATGGCGAATGGTGGTGCGCTGGTGTTTTATTTGATGGGGGCGTTTATTGCGAATGAACAATACCATTTACCTGTGCAATATTTTGGTATGTCTTCATTGTTGCTTATTGGTTGTAGTTTGTGTGCGCGTATTTTTTATATTCGTTTTCTAAAATATACCGCGACAGAAGGGCGAATCATTAAAGCAGCAAGTTGTATTATGTTGCTTGGTGGGTTGACGATACTATCAAATGTGGTATTTCACAGCATGGCGACGATCATTATCGGCATGGGTATTTATTGTTTTGGCGCGGGTTTAACAACCTCTGTCGTGGCTGTCAGTGCGCTGTATTTATTCCCTAAGCATAAAGGACAAACGGGAGCGTTGTTTGGCTCATTACAAATGGTTGGGATCTTTACGTTAACCTTTATTGTGAGTCATTTAGCCAGTGTTGAATGGGTGATGGCATGTGTACTTACAACGATGGCATTACTTAATATGTCTGTACAACGCTGGTGGAATGATAATTCTGTCGTGTTGGCAAAAGCGTAAATAAAAAGCGCCTATTGGCTTGAAGGCTAATAGGCGCTTTTATGTATGCAGATTAATCTAAATCGCTACGTTTTAGGATCAAGTTAGGGTTCGGGCAATTATTTTGGTAAAAATCAAACTGCTCAGGATCAATCACACCAGGATAATCATTACTGTAATCACCCATATTTTTGATTATTTGAAAATGCAGATGGGGCGCCCAACCCCCATTTTCTTCCGTGTTACCCACAGCAGTAAATTGTTGGCCTCGACTAATATGCTGACCAACAGTTAATTGTGATAAATACTCTGTCGCTGTATGTCCGTAAAGAGTATAAAAAACATGCCCATCGAGCGCGTGTTTTAAAATAACAGTAGGGCCATAGTCACCGTTTGCTGCATGATTTGCGATACCATAAACTTCACCATCAAGTGGGGCATAAACAGGAACGCCAGCAGGTACGCCTAAATCAATCGCCATGTGAACAGTGCGATTAGGAGAGTCGGAAAAGTTCTCTTTATCTTGATAAATCAAGCGGTGTTCAGCATATCGACCAATGACTATTTGTGCATTGGTGGCAATGGCTTGTTTTACGATTTCATCAGCGAAAGTATGCACGTCAGTTACTTGCTGCCATAAATGACTACTTGGTGTTAAATCGACAACGTATCCTGTACCGAATTGTAATTCTTTGGGTATCACAGGATGAAACTCATGTGCACTGAGTACATTTTCGAAAGGGGTTTTCGTTTGTGTCATGCTGCTTCCAAATCTGATTGTGTGTTTTTATTCGTGCTCTTCGTTGGTACCACCACCATTGCGGCAAGATAGCCGATGACAGCAATCCCCGTTGGTAATAATAAGTGCACATTGACCATCATAGCAGTCAAATAACCAGTTAATGTCCACGCCAAACCAACCATTGCACTAGAAAGCGCCATAGCCCAACCTTGATCAATATCACTCGCGCGATCTGAGAGGGCAGTGATGTAAAGAGGAAAACATAACGCAACCATGGATGCTGCAAAGATCATCGCAACCACATGAGAGGTCGGGGTTGGAGTGATCGCAAGTAATAACATGCCAATGGCAGATAATGCTGTTGTTGTACGTAGTGCTGAATTAACTGAAAAACGCGATAAGATCAGACGTGGCAATAGTAATAGTGAAAGGATCATTACGACACCAATTCCCATCATAAAGTATTGGTAGAACTCACTTTCTACCGAAATATTCCATTTCTGCGGGAAGATAAACGCAATGTTTTGGAAATAGAGGCTCCAGCTAAATTGGCAAATAAAAACGATAAACAAACAGTTCATTAAGCCTTTTTGACTACGTTTTAACGGCTTTACAAACGAGAAAGGGTTTTCTGTTTTTACAATGTGTTGAATAGGTAAACGCACCACAAACATCAAGATTAAACTAATAAGTGCAATGACGAGGCAGGCATAAAATGGTGCTTGAGCGCCATAACTAGATGACAATTTACTGCCAAGTGCTGGGCCAAATGACATGGCTGCTGTCATAACAACGGCAACTAAACTCATCAATGTTGCTTTGTTTTTCCCTTCGCTGTTATCAGCCAAAATCGCTTGTGCAATAGGTTGGCTTGCCGAGCCTAAGCTGTTGATCATATTACCGACAAACAAAATGATCACCGAGCTCACCACAATCGCATAAATCGGTAAGGCGAAACCAATAGCTGCAATCATCAAACAAATGGCAATCACGGTCTTACGACTGAACTTATCGGCAAAACGCGCAATAAAAGGGGTAAAGAACATCGAAATAAATGGGGCGGCAGACATTACTGTACCAAACAACATACGACGCTGTTCAATTGGCATACTCTTGGCAAATTCCAACGAATGATCAGTTAAAAATAAGCTGACGTATGCAGGGATCGTAATAAAAAATCCGGCAGATCCAAGAAAGATAATGATGTATAGCGTTATAAGCGTAAATAAGGGCAGCTGTTGAGCGGTGCGGTGTTGGTTGTGCATCTTATTCTCCCAGTGAATATGCGCGCTATTCTAATTCTCTTGGGGTAATTGGCAAACACTATCGTTAAGTTTTGAAATTAATTTTTAACAATTATTGGTAAAAAGCAAACTCATGCAACTGAAAGTGATTCGCATTCAGATACTTGTAATTAAGTATATTTTGTTTTGAGTTATCTACTGTCTACATTAGTAAGAAGCTAAGTGAGTTAGCTTCTTTTGGCGGAAAGTTTCCCTTAGCTATAGTTACCTGAGGGAGTTTCGAAGTAAGTTTTAAAAATATGTGTCCTTATACAATCTAATATTCATCACCTTTCATTAACTTATTGATGGAAAATTGACTGTAATCGAAAAGGCTGCACGATAGGTGTTTTAAAGGCGGCTAAAAGTCGTATAAAGCGTTAGCCGATAACCCGAAATCTGAGTTATGGAGAACAGAGTGAACGTAAGGAAAGCGAACAAACAAGACTCCGGTAAGTTGCTAGAACTTATTGGGTATAAAGCCGAGTTTGACCGAAGTATGAAAGGGTTCAACGGCGAAATCTCCACAAATAAAGGCAAGATTGAACGAACCTTATTTGGCGACGTACCGTTTGCTCACGCTTTGCTATTGGAAGTCGACGGCAATGTTCTGGGTTTCGCCTTATTTCATTATCGCTATTCTTCCTTCCGAGGTGAACCGTCTATTTGGCTTGATGACTTGCTAGTTGTTGGTCGGCATAGGTCAAAGGGGTATGGTGCCGAACTTATGCATGCTTTGAAAATTGAAGCAGGAAAGTCGTTAGCTTCTCACATTTCATGGACAGCTAGCCCCTACAACACCAAAGCCCATAATTTCTATAAGAAGCTAGGCGCAGAAGTTGAACGGATGGATGGTCAGCGTCCGTATTTCCGTTGGGCAATGTACGACTAACAAACGGTCAAGAAATCAAAATACCTTTCATAATCTGACAGAATCGCTTGGTGATCACATATGAGTTAGCTACTAGGCTAACTCATATTTGCCCCATTGTGTGTTGCAGCCAATATTTATGGTTCTTATCCCACGTTAATTTATCCCTAATAAAACTTATCTTAATAACTACCCACAATTCACTTCGCGTCATTTATCAGACTATCCAATAAACTGGTTTCTTTTGCAGTGATATTGGGAAGTGGTTCTAAAATCACCTTTTTTTGTTTTTAATTGTGCGTGCTTTACCGCTAAGTTTATCGTGAATTTTCGAATAAAGTGATTTAAATACAATTGTTTAACTGTGGCTTTTTGTCACGATATAAAGAGTGTCATTACGCATTCGCAGTAATGTTATGTTATAACCTTTAAGGAAGAAAATGGAACTTACTCCCTTTAAAAGTACAGATTATCAACTTCTAGTTGATTGGATCGAGTCGCCTCAATTTAACTATCAATGGGGAGGTCCAGCATACACTTTCCCTTTGACGATTGAACAGATTACAGCGCACTGTGCAAATCGCGAAATTTTCCCTTTTTTATTTCACTCTCAGGGGCAAATAGCTGGTTATGCAGAGTTTCGGAAAATACCTGATGGATCGTGCAGGATTTGTCGTGTACTAATTTTAAAAAGTCATCGGGGTAACGGTCTGGCTAGCGAAATGCTTAGGCTCGTTATAAAAGAAGCTCAAATGGAAACACATTGTACGAAGTTCAGTCTGTCTGTTTTTGAACACAACACAACGGCTATTTCCCTTTATAAGTCATTAGGCTTCAAAGTGTTGTCAACAGAAATACGCTCAGAGACAGTGTGAGGTAAAACTTGGGTTGCGGTGGAAATGGAAGCACGATTATAACAAATAAGGATATGTTTGCGCAGCCGACGTCTATCCGAAGTGTTGAACAAGCCCTGGCCACCTTATATAAGTAAATATTGCGAAATATGATAAAGGGGGATGCTGACCCTTTTAAGTAAACTATATTTTTTCTCATCTAAAGAAAAAGCAATCTAACTCATCATCTAACTCAAAAATGCCCCATTGTTTGTTAGGTTGCTTTCCTGCAAAGCATTCAGTTTGGTCTTTGACTTACTTTTTCTTATGACAAATGCTCTAGCTAAGTGGCCAAATTTTCTCATCCGCCACACGAATTCATCATTGTGATATGCCTTTCCTAACTGTCTCACTTATGCAAGCTTGAGGTAATGTGGTATAAAACATTCATATACTTTTCAGCCTACCAAGGAAATATATATGACATCACTGTATGTTGTTGTTTTTGCTCTTCTATTAACAGTTGCGCAACTTCTTTTCTTGTTGAGAAAATACAAGAAAAAAATCCAAGAATTACAATCCACCTATGTTGAATCTAGTACGACCGCTGAAGAGGCTGATCTACAGGTTAATCTTGTCAGAACCTCAACTGATGATATGGCGTACTTCAAGTCGGAAAACGATCGCATTTTGTTTTTGTTGTTAGAGGTTGATGGTAAGCGTCGAAACCAATTGCTTGGTATCACCTCAGAGATGTATGAGGACGAGGATGCAGCTAAAAAATGGTATAAGTCACTGTCAAATAAAGTTCATCCAGACAAAAATGATGATCCAAGAGCCGCGGAGGCTTTCGATAAATTAAAGCAACTCTATAACAAAGTTACATATTAGTGGGTAATGTTCATGAGTGACACAAATTTACCCATAGAGCTCAAGCCACTATCGGAATTGATTGACGTGAAACCCATCGAAATCTCCCCCGATTTGGATGAAAAACTTACCGAAAACAATCAAGTATTGGCAAGTAAGTCTATCATGGAGATTGATCATCAGACCAAAACACCTACTCCATTTTTTAGCGTTGATTCATTAGTGTCATGTATTGGAACTGATAGAAAGCCATTCAGAGAGTTAATGGCAGATGCGGAAGATGGTGAGGTAATAAAAATAAATAATGAATACCTTATTCGTAGCGATCTTACCAAACAATTTTTGCAAGAGCGCTCGGAGCAACCACGTTCTTGCGGAGAGCGAGCGCGGATTGAGGCAACACGAAGTATAGTGAATGAGGCAAGTAAGTTAGAGTATGAACAGGTCATTGCGCTGTTAAACAACAAAGTTCAAGGTGATGAATAAAAATGCCCAAGTTTAAATATCTCTTAGAGACCAAAAAAACACTTTCCGTTAATGGACAAGGATTTAGTGTATTACAAGTGTATACAGATACTAAGGTTACAAATAGTCAATTGTTTATCAATGTTAACGATCTCGTTGAAAACGCTCCATTGACTCGTGGTGAAGTGAACGAGCATGTCGCAGATGCATCTGAAGAGCAAGTGATCATTGATCAAGAGCAAACCTTAATTCGTGTTTCTAGTGCTTTGAAATTGAATGACCCTAAGTTGAGAGATGTTGACCCCAACGTGCGTGCTCAAGCTCAGCAATTTGAGCAAGTTATTGATAAAATCAATATGATGCCTAAGCTTAATGAGGAGCGAGCCATTGCATCAGAGACGGTGAAAACAAAGTCTACCAAGGCAAAGCAAGACTATAAGAATCAAAGAGTTACACAAGGGTTAGGTAACGTGTGTGAAAAAACAAATCAGCCCATACCTCAGGGCGATAACCTTCATATTCACCGCGATCCCAGAGAAGCGGACTTTCCAGAACTGGCTGCAGAAGAAGAATCTTTATCTGCCATTGGTTCAACCGTTCACAGTGAGGGGCACAAAAGCGATAATAAACCCTTTAAATAGTCAGGTAGAATGAAATCTGGAAAATAGACCACTTAAGGCATTCATTTGTTGATGTTCTCCTGTGACTCTTGGCACTAGCATAACGGATAATTTGCCATACCTTACTTAATTTAGGGTTGACTATATTAGCAATGGCGCAACTCGGAAATGTCCATGGGCGTTCTTGCACGCCCTGAACGACAGTAATCGAAACTGCTACAACAGTTTTAGTCAATAACCAGACTTTATGTTGACCAATAACACCTAAGAGGAGGTCAACATGAGAAAGTCATCATCAGAAAAATGCAGCGGGATAAAAAGACCATTCAAGTTGGAAGAGATTTGGCGAATAAGAACTAGGCTAGAACTTGAAAACGACCTAATGCAACTTGCACTATTGAACCTAGCCATTGATAGCAAGTTGAGGGCAAGTGATCTACTAAAACTGCACGTATATGATGTTTCTTCGCAAGGAGTGATCTATGAGAGGGTTCAATGCACCCAGCAAAAAACAGGTACAGATGTACACTATGAGATTACTCCGAGAACACAACAGAGCATTAGTCGGTGGGTTTACTCTGCATCCCTAGATACATGTAGCTTTTTATTTCCAAGTTGTCGCCGCAAAAGGCAACCTATCAGCTACTCATTCTATCGCTCAATTATCAGAAACTGGGCTGAAAAACTGGGATTGAATGCTGACTATTACGGCACTCATTCCATGCGCCGTACTAAAGCCACTTTAATCTATGCCAGAACGAAAAACATCAGGGCTGTACAGATCTTACTTGGACATTCGAAGCTAGATAACACAATTCGATACCTTGGCGCTGAGCTAGAAGACGCTTTGAGGCTATCTGAGAAAACAGACTGCTGACAGGCGGGATCTGCTACAGGCTTTTCCTCTGAAAAGCCTGTGTCCCATAATACGTCAGCACAGCTATAGTTGGTCTGAGGTTCCCATATATTAATATAACTAATAACTAACCTTACTCGAACAGATCTGTGAGTTAATGAGGGGGAGTACAGTGATATCGCCTACGGAAGTAACTCCGCAGGCGTTCGTTAATTATTTGGGTTCTTTATATTGAAGGGGCTTGTATTCTTTCCTGCTTGAACCTCTTCATTGCAACTATTGTCACTTGATAAAGTGGCTTGAGTGGGAGTTTGTATATCACCATCTCCCTTTTTACTAAGGTCTGCCTTTTGTTTACTACTACGCTTGCACTTTGCTAGAGCTAACTCTCTAAAAGCTTTTGCTAGGCGCAAAGAAAGAGCCAAAGTGAATAACCATGGTGCAATATTTGCGTATACATATTCAGTAGTGGTCAGTTGCCGTGCTTTTCGCCATTGGTATAATTCGTTTTGGCGCTCGTTTAGTCGTTTTCGCGCTGATTTAATCTCTTCCACTTTGGCTCTTAAGTTTGAGTCTTTAATTGCCAGAGGTTTTTCTTTGAGAACAATATCAACTTTTACTAATTTGATATCATCAGGGAAATTTGACTGGGATGCAATCGGCGCGAGCGAAGCTATACGTGTACAAAGTGATTTATCCTCTTCATCAACACTATGACATGAAAGCTTTTTAGTTGAATCAACGGCGCGCTTATATGACATAACAGCATTTTTTTCATTGGATTCTGCTAGTTTCAAATCAAGTTCGCTGTTAAGAAGTCGCAGAGCAGATACCTGTGAAATGAGAGCAACTGCAGCGAAAATCAACCAAACTATGTCAATTATTTTTAATTCCACATCTTCCCATTTACACTTAAAAGCAAAATAAGTACAAATTGCCGTGGAAATAATTAGAAAAATTATTAAAAATATTAGATTTGGTGAATTCACCACCACGTCCATTGTACTTTC
Source organism: Photobacterium angustum (assembly GCF_002954615.1). Lineage (NCBI taxonomy): Bacteria > Pseudomonadati > Pseudomonadota > Gammaproteobacteria > Vibrionales > Vibrionaceae > Photobacterium > Photobacterium angustum. The sequence continues at coordinate 1,132,782 of NZ_MSCJ01000001.1, forward strand.
TTCTGCGAGCTGTGTGCCAATACTCAATGCATACTCCTGATTACTAGTAAAAAGCTGAAGAATACCACACAATTCAGTTCAGAAAGACACGCAATCTATTTTGATGCAACGATGGCATCGGTATTACGCTGCTAACACCAGAATAGAGCGTTACTTTTTCATACTAAAACTTTTCCGTTATTTTCTAGTAACCATAAAATACGTAACTCGAAAATGTCCAACTACGAGTTAGCCATTTTGGCTAGCTCGTTGATTATGATTGTCGTTGTCCACTTATGTATAAAAGTAATGACTTAAACACCTTTCTTTATTGGTTATCGCAATTTCCTCCCATGAAGGAGATATCACCAAAGGTGTATTAGCCTCTAATAATGGCAGAAGATATTTCTTTGATTTTATTACTCATATATCGATGTGAGCATCAGTATGTTTAGTACAGATGCTCACTTATTTCATCTCTAACATGAATGTTATCTGTGTATTAAGTTATTACCATCAGAGCGGTGCAATGATAAAAATGACAAAGCAGAGATAACGGTTAGTAGCCCCATAGCAATGAATGTCTGGTGAAAATGAGACATATCATTGCCAGTGTAATAGGTTGAGAAAAAGTGTAAAACACACGCGCAGATAGCAAGACCAAAACTAATTGAAAGCAGTTGGGTTACCGCTAGCATACTGTTGCCTGCACTTGCATGTTTATCATCTAAATCAGCTAATGTTATGGTGTTCATTGCGGTAAATTGTGTTGCGCGAACAATACCTAACGCAAACAGTAATGGTAGGGCTAACCATAGAGATAACTGGCCTGATATAAGGGCAAATGCCGCTGTAATAATACCAATAACAATAGTGACCCAAAATAATGTTTTGCGATAGCCTAGACGTTTAAGGGTTCTTTCGACATATGATTTACCTAATAATGCGCCAAAGGCTAAGGGTACCATCATTAATCCCGCGTATAAGGCTGATGCTCCCATCCCAACTTGCAACATAAGTGGTATAAGAAAAGGAATAGCCCCTGTACCTAAACGAGAAAATATATTTCCACCGATACCAACAGAAAAAGTCCTAGTCTTAAAAAGTGATAAAGGAATAAGCACGTTTTGTTTTTTTGATGCGTAATAAATATAAGTAACGAGAAGAGTAAAACCAATTAATAAGGTTATAACTGGAATTAAAGCCGTCTCTGATTTAGTTAAAAGTTCAATGCCGCTTAAAAGAGTAATTAAACTTGAGCTAAATAGAATAAATCCCCAACCATCAAACTTACTCGCAGTTGAAGTAAAGTTAGGCATGTAGCGTTTGGTCATCCATAGCCCAATAATACCGACAGGGATATTTATTAAGAATATCCAATGCCAACTTGCATAAGTGACTAATACGCCACCAAGTACAGGGCCGACAACGGGACCGATTAATCCCGGCATTGTTGCTAGGTTTAACGCGTGAACAAATTCATTACGTGGATAGCTCCGCAATAATGCTAAGCGTGCTACAGGTACCATCATGGCGCCACCAACCCCCTGGAGAATGCGAGACAGTACCAGTTGCGTCAGTGTGTTAGATAATCCACATGCCAACGACCCCAGTGTAAATAAGCCTACAGCCCAGCCAAAAATAACTCGGGTGCCAAATTTGTCAGCAAGCCAGCCACTAATAGGAATTAAGATCGCAACAGTCAGAGTATAGCTAATGATGGTTAGCTGCATAGTCAATGGCGATTCATGTAAGCTTTTGGCCAAGGAGGGGATTGCTGTATTTATTATTGTGGCATCAAGAGTCTGCATAAAAAAAGCAATACCCGCAATCCATGGTAGCCATGTTAGTTGTTTTGTTGGTTTCGCCATAGTCACCTCAATAATGGTAACGATATTCCGCGCGCAGAGTTGCAAGAAGCATAAAACAGTGGGGAGGAAATAACGATGGTTATACGTAATGTATTATTACTATATCAGTTGTAACTTAACCTGAAGTGAATCGTGTAAAACATGCTTGTTACGGCATAACATGATAGGAAATATAGAGCTAAACTGGTGTTAGAGAGGTGAAAAGGAGAATCGGTGAATGCATAAAAAACGGATTTTTTTAATCGCATTTATGGTGCCTATTATTTACGGCATAATTTGGTTTTTATCTCTGTACGTAAGTACGGATCTTAATCATTTCTTTTATGAAAACCATATCGTATTTTTGTATTTAGCATTGCCATGGTCTTTCTTTACTATAGAAGTGGGTGCAATTTGTAGTACCTATACCAATAGTTATATCTGTAACCCACTTAGTATCTTATTAATAAGCATTGGTTTTGCTATAAATGTCGTTGTAAGCACGATTATATTAGGTGGGTTGGGTAAGATATTTAAGAGATAAAATGAATAGTACTAAATTCATTTCAATATCAATAATATGCAGCTTATTAAGCTGTTGACTGTTTCTGAGAATAAAAAAACGACTGTATTAAGACAGTCGTTTGTAAGAATTTGAAGGCTAACGAGGTTTATTCTGGCACATATTCTAATGGTGCTTCTAAGTCTTTAAGCACCATTTTTTGAATGTTAATTCCTAACATCATGATGATTAAACACCAATTGAGGAAAGGGAGTTTGCCTGATTGAATGCTTTCAACAAACTGACTAGGGTTCCAACTAAATAGCTCACAGATATTCTGTGCTGTCATTTCTTCAAATAAACCACTATCAATTAGTTTGGCAAATTGTTCGTTGGTTGGGCATACAAAAGTATTACGAGCACCAAATGCTGATGGCTTGAATAAGCGTAATACGCGACGAATATCCTCAACTGGGATCACTTTGCCATTAGTTGCAATGCTTTGTTTGCCAATTAATGCCGCTAAGAAACACCAACATGGGTATGGAATAGTCGACACATTGAAAGGTTCTTTTTTGTATTTCGCTGTCCAGCTACTTACATTCTTCTCTTGCAAACCCGTGACTAACGCTAACTTCTTCGCATCATAGCCATGATCTTTCAGTAGGTTAATGATTTCAGCGACTTCTGATACGAAAGGCTTTGTCCAATTTTCGTATGAGGTAAATACATTTTCTCTAATCAAAATGCTATTCCAATATGGGATTCAATAGATTGGCGCTGATCATACGTGTTCACGCGACGATGTCCATTAATATCCCATTACCTTGTTAAAATCCTCAAATAATTAACGACTAAATCTGTCGTTTTATCTAGTTAATTGGTTTTCTTAGGGCTAAGTTCTTGGATTACCTTCCAATCATCAGCAGGTAAAGTGAATGAGTCACTAAGCTCTATGGTTTTATTGCTTTCTTTCTTGGCGCTAACAAGTGTGGCGGTGTAGTGAATTTTTGCATTATGTGTTGTGTTATTCACATGTGCTAGATCTAACACGATACCTGATGCTCGCGCTTTATCGATAATATAATGCCCATCCCAAGTTAAGTTGGCATCAATATTTTTATTTTTTTGATTGAAGTTTTGGGTATTTTGACCTGCAAGTAAGGTTTGAAGGCTGTGTTGATTTAGTGAAATAGTTAAGTAATGTTCGGTATCTTTTGACAAGATAATACTGACTGCTGGGGTGTTGTTTAAGTCGAAGTCAGTGGCAATGCCGACGTGAGTTAATGTACCGTGGATTTGGTGATCGTGTTGCTGATTACATCCAGTGAGTAATACGGTGGCAAGTAAAACACTTGCGATGGTTATTCCTTTCATACTATCTCCTCTGTGACGCACTGTATTGTGCCGTTAGCAAAACTAACTCTTTGAGGATATAGACCTCATAGCTCGTTATGTCAGCAGATTGTATGAATTACACGTTGCTTTTTTATTATTAGGTTAGATGATGAATGAATAACAGAGATAATTCTTGTAAATATACTAGCCATAGTGCGCAAATTTAATGGTATATGACATCTTATTATTCGCCTATTGATGGATGGAATTAAAAACAAAACCCAAGAAAATAGAACAAGGCATAGAAACAAATAAAACCGATCACAAAACCAATGAGATGGTGTATGAATGAAGGTATCTCCGGTTTATGCTTGCGCGCTTTGTTTTTTGTTACACGGTAACATGCTAGGGCGATCAAAAAGATGATGGTGACAGCAAGGATATAAAATACGTTTTGTTGTGGCTGTGATTGCGTTGATTCTGCAAGTGCAAGGGGAGAAAAAAGAGCTGCACAAGTAAGAAGATAAGATAGTTTCATGGTACTTAACTCATAATAAATAAAACTTACGTTAAAACTAACTGTTATTAGCAGCAATCATTGTTATTACAAGCTGTTATTGCATAAGTGTATGTTAAGCAGATAAAAAAATATCGGCATCCTGCCGATATATAAGTCATAAGAGATTGGCGTCCTTGCCAATTTAAGAGAGCTTTATAATTTTGCGTTAAATGCTTTTTTAAGTTCGTTACGTTCTTCAGTCACTAGCGCTAATTCATTTTTTAAGCGTTTAAGTTCTTCGTGAATGTTTTCATGAACGGGTGCATCAATAACAATATCTTTACCGCTTTCTGAGCGAACGATAACGTGTGAGCGTCCTGCAAACAGTGCTAAGAATCCCCATACAACACAGACGGCAAGTGTCATATATAGTGGCGCTTCCCAGCTATGTGTTGATTCATGTAGCGAGCCAAAAATAATCGGGCCAGTTGCTGCAAGTAAGTAACCCATACATTGTGCCATGCCTGATAGTGCGGCTGCTTGGTGGGCATCATGAGTACGAATACCAACAAATGACAGGCCAAGAATAAAACCACCACCACAGCTAAAGCCAAAGCAAATTACCCAGATTAATGCGTGTTCTGGCATCATAAGTAGGCCAAGAATACCGATGAAGGCTAAGACAGCCATCGCAAAGCTCATTGCACGTTTGTCTTTCATTTTTGCCATTAGTGGGATAAGTACTAGTGCTGGTACGGCAGTTGAAAGCTGTAATACACCATGTAAGTAACCCGCTTGGTTCTCTGTGTAGCCGTTATCAATTAGGATACTTGGTAACCAACTGATAAAGATGTACATGATAAAAGAGTTTAAGCCTAAAAAGATGGTAACTTGCCATGCTGCCGCTGAACGCCATAGGTAGCTATGGCTATCAATATCAGCCGTATCAGCTGAAGGGCGAGTGTGACCTGATAATTGTGGCAACCATACAATAATTGAAATAATAGGGAAGATCAGTACGGTTGCTAAAGCAAATGCCCAATGCGGAATTGCAGTAATTCCCATTGAACCTGCTAGGTTCATCATTGGAATAGCAGTACTTGAACTTAACGTTGAGCCAATACCCATGATTAATACATAGACAGCAGTCAAAGTAGTAACTTTTGTTGGGAAGTCTCTTTTTAGTAAGCTTGGCAGTAATACGTTACCAATTGCGATTCCTATACCGATAATGCATGTACCTAAAAATAGCATTAAGGTTGATCCACCGGAACGGATAAGCACACCACCGCCAACAAGAACAAGGGCGATCATAAGAGATGGCTCTAAGCCAATTTTACGAGCAAGGCCAGATGATACCGGTGAAAATAGGGCAAAAGCCAACAAAGGCAAAGTAGTTAACATACCGGCTTGTGTTGCACTTAAACCTAAATCTTGTGAGATGAACTCTAGAATAGGTCCTAATCCTGTAAGTGGCGCACGTAGGTTACTTGCAATAAGTAAAATACCCAGGATAACCAATGCTGGTCGTGCAACTTTAGGGACTGTTTTTTTATTTTTATGTGACATAGGTCTCTCCTTAAATCTTTAATGACATAATACCTCTCCTAATTTTTTCTGTATTAAGTTATATTGACAGTAGATATCTAAATTCGGACAAATTATGAAGTATAGTATCCATTTCCCTGAGTTTGACTCCGATCTTTATCCACAAAAGGTCGTTGCATTGCGCCTATCTGGGTTAGAGAAGGATGAAGAAATCCCAGTCCATCAACACCGTAAAGGACAACTTGTTCTTCCTTTAAGTGGTTTTGTTCGTTGTAAAATTGCAGACGCTATCTGGATGGTTCCCGCGAATTGCGCAGTTTGGATCCCAAGCCAAATACCTCATAGTAATAGTGTTTCTCCTGATGCCGATACTTGTATGCTATTCGTTGATCCAGATGTAGTTGGAATGCCATCTAAAGCGTGCACATTATCTATTTCTCCACTTTTACGTGAGCTTATTGTTCGTTTAACGGAATCCGATCTTTCATATACACCCAAATGTAAAACCGCAAGGTTAGCGGATGTGTTGATTGATGAATTAACGAGCATGCCATCTGAACATTTTGATTTTCCAATTCCAACCGAGAGTCGATTACACAGTATTGCTTTAGAGCTCATTAATAACCCGAGTGATCGCAGTACTGTTGGTGAATGGGCAAGTAAATATGCGATGAGTGAAAGAACCTTGGCGCGTTTGGTGAAGCAGGAATTAGGATTAACCTTTGGGAATTGGCGTGGACAGCTTCATATTGTAATTGCCTTGCAAAAACTGTCATCAGGGGAGCCTGTACAGCGAGTATCTGAAGATTTAGGTTACGAATCAGTAAGCGCCTTTATTACTTTCTTTAAGAAAACGCTCGGACGACCACCTAAGCAATACATTAAAAAACGGATTAATGATTAAATTCTTTAAAAGCTGTTTATAGGGGATTAGATTTGATTAAAGGTAAATAGTCTATTTCTTTATTTGTATGGCAAATAGGTGTTTTATGTCTCGTTGGCTGGCTTTTCACGCCGCCTCAGCGGCACTATTGACAACTTTTCTATAAGTTAATAGAGAGTGAACCGTTAGCTTATAAGCTTCATATCCTCTTGAACGGTGAAAGATATCACCATAGTGATAGAATCAAGGATGCGGTATTTTGCATTACCTACATCTTACTGTTCAAACATCAATCCAATAGCAGCTAAGGCTACTAATGCTGCTAATGAATGAGACGTCAAGGAACACTTTGATTTCAGGTCTACGTATTCAAGTTGATTCGGTGTGACGTTTTATTTTTATGTGATATACATCTTTTGTTCAGATATTTTTGGTACAAGTTATTCCTTAAAGCGATTATTTTACTAAATTATGACAAAAAATATGACTTTAAATAAAACTATCCCTTCGTTTGATTCAGATTCGTATTCTCAAAAAGCAGTGGCAATGAGATTTTCAAGGTCTGATGTCGATGAAGAACTCCCGTTTCACACTCATCGGAAAGGTCAATTGGTATTACCTTTAAGTGGCTGTGTTCGATGTAAAATTGCGAATGCGATTTGGATGGTTCCTACAAATTGCGCCGTTTGGATCCCAAGCCAAGTGCCTCACAGTCTTACTATTTCAGATGATATCGATATTTGTAATTTATTTATTGAGCCAGATGTAATTGGTCTACCTGAAAAAGCTTGTACTTTATCAGTGTCTCCTTTATTACGTGAGTTGATAGTTAAGTTAGCAGAGCTCGATCAGTTTTATGAAGACGAAGGGAATACTGCGAGATTGGTTGACGTTCTAATATATGAATTATCGACAATGTCTTCTGAACAGTTTGATTTTCCGATTCCAGAAGAACCTCGTTTACAAAAGATCGCTTTAGCTTTAATTGCGAACCCAAGTGAGCGTAGTACAGTTGGCGAATGGGCAAATAAATATGCGATGAGTGAAAGAACCTTAGCGCGTTTGGTTAAGCAGGAATTAGGGTTAACTTTTGGTAATTGGCGTGGACAGCTTCATATTGTAATTGCACTACAAAAACTGTCATCGGGGGAGCCTGTGCAGCGGATATCAGAGGATTTAGGCTACGAATCGGTAAGCGCATTTATTACTTTCTTTAAGAGAACCTTGGGGCGACCACCTAAGCAGTACATTAAAAAAAGGGTTAATGATTAAGTTTTTTAGATATTTTTTCTCATCATCTCATGGCACATGTGCGTTTCTCTGCTGGGGCTGACTAATTGCCATCCTTGTATATATGAACAATGGATGTTTCTCCATATCGGTCAAATCAGGGGGCTTTGATAAAGTTAGATTTACTTTAGAGCTATTATTAACAGAATCACTTTACAATAAGCGGGTAGGGACTACCGATAGTGAAATTATCTTCTTATTGATGTTCAAAAATGGATTACAAACCGATCCTCTCCCAGCTATTAATCAAACTCTGCATATTGATTATAGTAACTCACTGACTTTTTATGATCTGATTGTGGATTAATCTGCTCTTATATATTCGGATTTATACCTTTCTTCATGATGTAACATTTTTATTAGTTAATCTCTACGTCCCGATTAAGTGATATCGCAGTGCCTACTAGTAAACTCAGTCAAAGAGACGAGCTATGAAAATGATGCTTTTCTCATTATTGTGCCTATCACTACGAACGATGTTTATAGTTGTAAAAAAGGTGGCTATTGTGCATGGTTATCTATCGTAGTTGATGACATCAAACAAAAAATAGTTAGAGCAATAAAGACTTTCAATGTTTGTTAATTATTATCCTATCAATACGAGCTGTATAATAAATATTCAATTTTTTATCGCTAATCAAAACTTGTAACATAAATATGTAACGTCATGATCTACCAATTAAAAAGCTATGTAATGATAGAGGTGCATAGTTTTTTATTTGAAAATAAAGGAGTTTTTGACTGGTCTTTATGCTTTTTAGCTGCTAATCTCTCGTCCCTCACAAACAACGTGAGATATTTATGCCAAGTAATGCATGTCAAATAGCTGATAGTAACAACACATCTTTGAACTCAGATTCTTCTCGTTTTGAAGCAAAACTAGTTCCAATTCTAACTATTGGTTTCATTTCCTTATTCATCTTTGCTGCACTGGCTGATATGTCCAGTTTTACAGCATTAATTCAAACTAGCTTTGAATCTGCAGCTAATACTTTTGGTTATAGCTGGCAGATCTTAATGCTGGTTAACTTTCTTATTGCTTTAGCCATTGCTTTTAGCCCTTTGGGTAAAAAGGTGATGGGAACAGTTAAAAAACCAACAATCGGTACTTTCCGTTGGTTAGCCATGATCATGTGTACTTTATTAGCTGGTGGTGGCGTATTTTGGTCTGCCGCTGAGCCAATTTACCATTTCATTACACCACCGCCGACATTTGAAGGTGTTGTTGGATCAACACAACAAGCTGTTGACCCTGCACTGGGTCAAGCGTTCTTACACTGGGGCTTTTTAGCGTGGGCTGTATTGGGCACGTTGGCAACAATTGTATTAATGTATGCACACCATGAACATGGCGTTAAATTACGTCCTCGTGCTTTGCTTTTTCCTATCTTTGGAAAGAAGCTAGAAGATCACTGGTTAGGTAGTGTTATTGACGCTTGCTCAATTATTGCCGTTGCAGCTGGTACAATTGGCCCTATTGGTTTCCTAGCATCGCAGTTAGGTTATAGTTTAGAGTTACTAACAGGGCTTGAAAATAACGTTCAATCTCAGTTAATGATCCTTGCAGTCGTTGTGTCTATTTATTCTATTTCTGCTGCGTCAGGAATGGATAAAGGTCTACAGTGGCTATCACGCCTAAACGTGATTGGTGCGTTTGGACTATTACTAGCAATGTTATTCTTAGGTCCAACGAAATTTATTTTAACTGAGTTTGGTAGCGCGTTTGGTGATTACATTCATCATTTTGGCGAGCTTAGCTTAGCGAATGATAAGCCTTCTTGGAATGTATGGTGGACATGGTTCTTCTGGGGTTGGTTTATCGGTTTTGCACCTATGATGGCAATCTTTATTGCACGTATTTCAGAAGGACGTAGCATTCGTGGTTTAGTTCTTGCGGTTGCGATTGGTGCGCCTATCGTGACGAATTTCTGGTTCGCTGTATTAGGTGGTACTGGTATTTTCCTTGAACTACAAACACCGGGTGTAATTTCTGGTCCACTGAATGACGGTGGTTTACCGGCGGTATTATTAGCATCACTGTCTAACTTACCATTTAGCGGTATTTTATTACCTGCGTTTCTTGTGTTGACGACAACATTTGTTGTTACCACGGGTGATTCAATGGCATATTCGATTGCGATGGTGGTATCTGGTGATAACGAACCTGATAGTAAGCATCGTTTGTTCTGGGCGATCACTATGGGTGTGGTTGCTGCGGTATTATTGCTTGCAGGTGATGGTGGCTTAAATGCACTGCAATCCTTCATTGTGATCACTGCTGTTCCTGTTTCTATCTTGATTGCGTTCACATTGATCAGTGGCCCAATCGCTGCATACAGAATGACATGTGCAACAAAACAAGTGGCTGCTTAATACGGTATATCATCTATTGATGGTGACATACCGTAAATGAAAAACGCCCGATATTGCTGTTAGAAATAACATGCACTATCGGGCGTTTTTTATTATGGACTATAAGGTTTGTTAGAAATGACAATCAAGGCGAAGGTTATACCGTATCAATCTGCCCATCTTTCGCTTTCGCTTTACAACGTTTGACTAACTGTAATGTCATGCCTCTAAAAATGAATAGGTGTGCAGGCATCATAGCGAACCAGTATAAAAGACCTTTAAAACCTTTCGGGTGCCACCATGCTCGAATATCCACTGAGCGGTGATCACCATGATCATTAATGGTAAATTCTAATCGTCCCAAACCTGGCGCTTTCATTCCAAACAGGAGTGATAAGAAATGGTTTTCTTCAAGACTGATCACCTTCCAAGAGTCAATGCGATCGCCCAGTTGTAAATGTTGAGGATCACGGCGATAACGTTCTAGAGCATTACCACCAATCATTGAATCCATCCATTCACGAACACGCCATAGACTGTTGGCAAAAAAGTAACCTTCTTTTCCACCAACCAGCTGAACTTGTCGCCATAAATCTTCAGCACTCGCATCGGTTTTTAACGTGTAGCCCGCTTGTTTAGGGTAATAGCCATAATTAGATTTCCAGCGCGATAATGCATCAGGGTCAAATCCCCAAATTTCACTATCAATGATCTCATCATTCATCTCTAATGCTTCTGATACCGCATCATCGTAACTGATTAAGACCTGTGGGATGTATTGCTGCAACTTGCTACCATCTGCTGGTAAATCATATTGCAAGCCGTTGATCAATGCTCTCGCAATATTGGTCGGTACTGAGGTAATAAAACGCAGCCAATAAGCTGCCATAGCAGGACTTAAGAATTTAAGCGGTATCACGCGAATTTTCTTATTAAGCAGTGTACCTAAACGTACCATTTGATCGCGGTAAGTCAGCTGCTCGGGGCCTGCAACATCAAAAATGAGGTTTTCATTATTGGGTTTTTTAGTTAGTTCAGTTAAATAAAATAACAAGTTTCTAAGTGCAATAGGAGAATTGCGAGAACTGACCCATTGTGGCGTTAGCATCACAGGTAGATGACTTACAAAATCGCGCATCACTTCAAAAGCGGCAGAGCCTGGGCCTATAATGATTCCAGCACGTAATTCGACGATAGTTTTACCACTATTACGAAGAATGTTACCTGTTTCTTTACGAGCGAGTAGGTGAGTTGAAGCTGCGTCTTCAGATTGTAGCGCGCCCAAATAGATAACTTGCTCAACCTGGCTGTGTTCTAGATATTGGCTAAAGTGGCGTGCACAGTCTAATTCAAAATCTATAAAATCATGACCATGATTCATGCCATGCACAAGGAAGAAAACGATATCAACACCGTGAAAGAGATCCGTAAGGTCGCTACCATCATTGAGATCAAGGTAAATTAATTCAAGATTATCAATATCATTCCAGCCCCGCTTTCTTAGCAGCTGTAAGTTGCGGCCAGTTGCTTTAACGTGATGACCTTGATTTAGCAATTCTGGCACTAAATGGCTACCAACATAGCCTGAGGCACCGACCACTAGAATTGTTTTTTTCATTACCTCATTGCTCCATTTCCTTATGGTGTTACTTAAGAATAGTTATCGTAGATATAAAAATTATATTTTTGTTAATTGTAACCAAGTTCAGAATAATAGGTATGGCATCAAGTTATTTTCGCGATTAGCATAACATTTCATGTCAAATTGATTCTCTATCTGTGTGCTTTATTTTAGATAATTATTCTACTTATATCACGATAGATCATCAGTAATTTTTACCAATGGTTATTCGATAGTGGGCTTTACATTATCGATTGTTGTTATTAGGGATAATTGCAATGCCAACACTTATTCTTCAACAATTTGATCGAGGTTTTCTTCGTTCGTTATTTTGGATTGCTTTACCTATTGCCTTGCAGTCAATGTTGTTTTCGAGTCGAAGTCTTGTCGATATTTTGATGCTAGGTCAGTTAGGCAATGCCCAAGTAGCAGCTGCTGGTATTGCAGGTAAAGCCTTTTTTGTTGCCATTATTATGCTATTTGGCGTCTCGACAGGCGGTGCGATGTTAACTGCTCAATTTTGGGGGGCGAATAATAAGCAAGGAGTACGAGAAGCAACAGCCTTAACCGTGATGATCAGCGGTTGTTTTGCTTCAGTCGCAGCGGCACTGTTTTTATTTGCGCCAGAATGGATCATGGGACTTGCGACACAATCTCCTAAAGTTATCGCTTTAGGTTCTGATTATTTACGTATTACGGCATTTAACTTACTCGGTGCTGCATTTGGTATTGGTATCGCTGTGGGTTTACGTTCGATGCACCAGCCCGGTGTCAGTACCTTTTTTAGTGCGATTGGTATTGGTGCCAATATGTTCCTTAATTGGGTGTTAATTTTTGGTAAATTTGGTTTGCCAGCGATGGGGATCAAAGGTGCAGCATGGGCGACGTTGCTTAGTGGTGGTATTGAACTGGTATTACTTGCGTCTTATTTATATGGACGCAAACATTTATTAGCGTTTAACTTTAAAACAGTTGTAGCTGTTTGTAATAAGAAAGATATTCAGCGTTTTCTTAAACTATCATTACCGATTACATTTAATCACCTTGCATGGGCGGGGGGAATTTTTGTATATCATGCGATTATTGGTCAATTAGGTATTAATGGGCTTGCTGCAATGTCGGTGATCACACCGATTGAGTCGTTATCACTTGCAATGTTGATCGGTATTTCAAATGCATCAGCTGTATTTATTGGTAATTTACTTGGTGCCAATAAAAATGATGAAGCCTATTTAAAGGCATGGGCATTTTCGTTACTTAATTTAAGCTTTGCTTTATTAACGGTATGTGTGATGTTTTTAATTAAACAACCGTTATTAAACTTATTTTCAGGGCTAACAGAGGATGTACGCGCTTTAACTGATCATTTCTTTGATATTTTTGCCATTATTCTGGTGTTGAAAAGTATTCCAATGGTGATGATTGTTGGTGTATTACGGGCTGGTGGGGATATTAAGTTTTGCTTCTATCAAGATATTATTGCGCAATGGATGATCGGTATTCCTGTAACCGCATTCTGTGCATTTGTTTTACATTGGCCGATAGAGTGGGTTTATGCTTTATTGGGTTTAGAAGAGCTGATCAAATGGTTTGCATCATCGTTTCGTGTACATTCACGACGTTGGATGAATAATTTAGTCGCTTAAAAATATGGCCTAATAGGAGAGGTTTACTCCGACATATTTAGGCCATTTTTAGTCTGATAACATGACTTTATTTATTCTGCTAAGTACCAATATCCAAGATTTATAAGCTGAGTAAGTAGCGTTAATACGGCTGGGTGATGAATGGCATTACCTAGTGATTCAGCGGTAACGACTTGCTCATTACAAAACTGTTTTGCAGTGTCTGCACATTCATCGGGTAATACGTATTGTTCACCATTGATGAAGATGATCTCAGGTTGAGCATCATGATAAAACGCACGTAAGCCGCTAATGCGATTAAAGCTATCGCCATTCATTAAGCATTGATATGTTTCTTCATTACTCCACTCGGGATCAGACGGAACAATATCTAACTCGTGACGATTTTGGCTTAAATGTTCGCCCATCCATTGTTTTAACAAATGCGGGTGGTCAAGCAAACTGCGCATCATGGCTTCAAGCTCATGGTAGTCTTGCTCTGAAATAGCACCATTACAACTACGGGTAGAGAGTGATGGATTGTGGTAGTGGACATCACCAATATCATTTGAGATCACAAAATCAGCAAAGGTACTTAATAACTCTTGTTTTTTCGGTGAACGGAAACCGATAGAAAAGCTCATGGATGTTTCCACAGAATAACCATCATGTGGGAAACCGGGTGGAATATATAAAATATCTCCGGTTTCTAACACTTCATCAATGATCGGTTCAAAACCTTTTATCTGGCGTAATGCCGAATGACGGAACTCTTCCTCATAATCATCGCGTTTCTCACCTACACGCCAATGACGCTTACCTGAGCCTTGAACAATAAATACATCATATTGGTCAATATGAGGACCTACACCGCCACCAGGAGTTGAGTAACTGATCATTAAGTCGTCAAACAACCAGCCTGGAAGTTGACGAAAAGGAGCGACTATTTGTGCAGCACCTTCATGCCAATGATTAGCGGCTTGTACGATGAACGACCAATTATCTTCTGGCGTATTATCGAAGGTTAATGGCCCATGCTGGACTTCCCATTGGTCATCTTTTTTTGCAATGTAGCGAGAATCAACTTCTTCTTCCATCGCGAGCCCTGCTAATTCGTCAGGGCTGATAGGATCGACAAAGTGCTTAAAGCCACCTTTAATAATGGTTGGCTTTTTTTGCCAATATTGGGTGAGAAATTCTTCTAGGGAGAACGTTAATTGATACATTCGCAAGCTACTGATTATGAAATAGGCGATGAGTATAACGTAATTAAAAAACATCGACGGATATTTATGTTGCTAAGTGTCATAAATATGTAAATACAATCTGGAATTAACGTCTTTATATTCATGAAAACAGATGAAATAACAGCAAATATATTGATGTTAGGCATGGTTACAAATTCACAGTGTAAGTTATAATTTTTTATAAAAGCTAAGATTGTTAATAATAAGTGACTTAAGTTAAGTGATACTATTTATCGCGACTTTGACAATTGAAATGACTTTAATGACAGTGCTATTTGCTGTAAATTTGCCGCGTAAATGCGTGACGTATTTATTTAGTTATTTTAATCAATTGCTCAAATTTTAAGTAGTTGATGTGATCTCAAGTGTTGGTGATATAAATGTTACGACTCGCAGGACTCTGCAAAGGATACCGTGACGGCTCCGAATTTCATTTTGTGCTTCAAGGAACGAATTTAGATCTTGAACCCGGTGATCAAGTTGCGTTAATGGGTGAAAGTGGTTCAGGTAAAAGTACGTTGTTAAACCTAATTGCAGGGCTAGATACTCCTGATGAAGGGGAGATTTGGCTGGGCAATACACCCATACATTCTATTTCAGAGCGAGAACGAACAGCCTTTAGGCGCGATAATATTGGTTTGGTTTTTCAGCAATATAATTTATTACCGACATTAACCGTTGCTGATAATATTAAATTTTGCCGTCAGCTTAAGGGATTAGCGTCAGATGATAAATTATGGCGCCAGTTGATCTCTGCATTAGACCTTATGCCGTTGTTAGAGCGTTATCCTGAAGAAATATCAGGAGGACAGCAGCAACGTGTAGCGATTGCACGTGCAATTTACATGGAACCTAAGATCCTGTTAGCCGATGAGCCAACAGGTAGCCTTGACGAACGCAACGCAGAAGCCGTTATTCGATTACTTCTATCACTCACTAAAAAACTACACTGTACATTGCTGGTAGTAACACACAGTAAGAAAGTCGCATCACATATGCAGGGTCATGTTCGTCTGCAGGGAGGGCAGCTTCATGTTACGCCCCGTAGTTAATGCGTTATGGGGGCATTATCGACGTCACCCGTTTCAAATTATTCTCGTATGGTTGGGCCTAACGTTGGGTATTGCCTTACTTGTTGGCGTCATGGCTGTAAACCAGCAAGCAAAAGAAAGTTACCGCGAAGGTGAACAACTTTTTTCTAATCCTTTTCCTTATCGCATTCGCCACGTACAAATGGGGATGAAAGTCCCACAGGGTTTTTATATTCAAATGCGCCGAGCTGGATTGAAAACCTGCTCGCCGATGGAAGAATATCGCATCGTGACAGATCAGCAACGTGACTTTCAATTGCTAGGTATTGATCCCGTTACAATGATGTCTGTGTCAGGCTCGAATGGATTAGATGAAAGTAGACTAAAACTACTGGAATTAATGCGTCCACCTTATCCGATCATGATTGGTCAGCAGCTCGCAAATTATATTGGTTTGTCTGATGGCAGTATGATTACGTTAGATTCTGGCAAGAAAATTGGCCCAATCGAGATTATTCAAGACGAGAGAATGAATCAACCTCGTATGATTGCCGATATTGCACTGCTGCGAGAATTGAACCCAAGTTCTGGTTTTACCGCTGTTGTTTGTGGAGAAATGAGCCGAAAACAATTAAGTAAGTTAACTCATATTCTTCCTCCAGGATTAACCTTAGAGCGTAAACAAAGTGCGAAATTAGAGCCATTAACCAATGCATTTCACTTAAACTTGTTTGCAATGGGTATGTTGTCGTTTGTGGTCGGGTTGTTTATTTTCTATCAAGCGATGTCGTTATCTTTTGCCCAACGTCAGCCATTGGTTGGTGTGTTGCGTCAATTGGGCGTTACTAGTAGGCAAATCGCGAAAGCGTTAGTTTTTGAATTAATAGCTTGGATCGTTTTAGGGCTTATAGGCGGTAATTTATTGGGTTTGTTATTAGCTCAGCAATTACTGCCTAGTGTCGCTGCCTCTCTCAATGATCTTTATAGCGCTAACGTTAGTTTACAAATTCAGTGGCATTGGATGTGGGGGCTGGCAAGTTTGGCTATTGCATTCTTTGGCTGTGCGTTTGCCTGTACTTGGCCTTTGATTCGTTTAGTTAGATCGCAACCATCACGACTCGCAGCACATTTGTCTTTAATTCGCTTTAGTGGTCGGGAATTTGCTTGGCAAGCATTGTTTTCAGGTATTTTCATGTTGATTGCGTTTGGCATCTATCAATTGCCTCACGGACAACTTGCTGGCTTTGCGCTGATTGCGTTTATCTTGATCGCTTCAGGCTTATTCATGCCATACCTGATGTGGAAATTATTTTTATGGCTCGGCAAGCTTTGTCGTTCAGCACAATTACGTTGGTTTTTTAATGATGCCGCGGCAAGCTTGAGCTATCGAGGTGTTGCTGCGATGGCATTTATGCTGGCTTTAGCATCAAATATTGGTATGGAAACCATGGTGGGTAGCTTTAGAAACACCACTGAAAGCTGGTTAGAGCAACGGTTAGCTGCTGATATTTATATACGTCCATCCATGAACATGGCACCACGTATTTCTAAGTGGTTACAAGATCAACCAGAAGTTGCGCAAGTTTGGTGGAGCTGGCAAAAAGAAACGCCGTCTGACGCTGGTACTATTCAAGTCATGAGTATTGGTGATACTTCTGGCGAGAAAAAAGCGTTAGTCGTTAAACAAACAGCTTATGGCTATTGGAAAACGCTGCACACAAGCCGCTCGGTAATGGTGAGTGAGTCTATAGCACTGAAAAATCATTGGGATGTGGGAGATACCATTAATTTACCCGCACCGATGAATAAAGGCTGGAAAATTGTCGGTATTTACTATGACTATGGTAACCCTTATGGTCAGGTTTTGATTTCACAGTCTAAGTGGCAGCGTTTCTGGCCGCATTCTGGGCAAGTAGGATTAGCTATTCACCTTAATAAGAACGTAAATCCAGATAAATTACTTGCAGATCTTGGTGCTCGTTTCCGTTTACAACCTGAACGTATTCGTAATAATGCAGCCTTGATGAAAGAGGCGATGGGGGTTTTTGATCGTACTTTTGTTGTGACCTCAACGCTTGGACATTTAACCTTGTTCATTGCGATATGTGGTTTGTTTTTTGCCACGATAGCAGGGGAAGTATCACGTCAACGTCAGTTTGCGTTGTTACGTTGCATGGGTATGACAGGTCGAGAGCTGGCATTACTTGGTGGTGGACAGTTGCTGTTTATTGGTGTGATTACCTCGTTAATAGCACTACCGCTAGGTTTGTTTCTTGCCCAACTGTTAATTGATGTGGTGCTTAAATACTCCTTTGGTTGGACAATGCCAGTGCAATATTTCCCTGTGGATTATTTGACGACATTGGGTACAGCGTTATTAGCCTTGTTGGTGGCTGGAGCCTGGCCTGTTTGGCGTTTGGTTCGTCGCTCTGCAATCTTGTCTTTAAGGGAGTCATTCTAATGAAGATGTCACTAATATGGCTCTGTCGCGTTGTAGTTACCCTAACGTTAGCGTTGCTTTTAAATGCTTGCGATAACCAAAAAGCACCGAGCAAATCTGTGGAATCACTGACTCAATCAACCGA
The DNA here is from genome assembly GCF_002954615.1 of Photobacterium angustum. Lineage (NCBI taxonomy): Bacteria > Pseudomonadati > Pseudomonadota > Gammaproteobacteria > Vibrionales > Vibrionaceae > Photobacterium > Photobacterium angustum. The sequence goes on from NZ_MSCJ01000001.1 coordinate 1,151,132, forward strand.
CTATGTGTTTGAGCCTGTAGTGAAAGGTAACAAGCTGCAATTTCCTAAAGATTATGGTTCACATCCTGAGTATCGTGCTGAATGGTGGTATTTCACCACTAACCTTGAATCTGAAAGTGGCAAGCAAATAGCGTTGCAATGGACATTATTCCGAATGGCGACGGGGGATGAAGAAACCAAAGGTTGGAAAACGCCACAAATGTATATGGCGCATGCGGTGATCACAACTGATAAGAAAACATGGCGAGCAGAGCGTTTTGCCCGCGGTGGAATAGGGCAAGCAGGGGTGGTATTAAACCCATTTCGAGCATGGTTAGATAACTGGACATGGCGCTCAAAAGATAATTCACCGTTTCCCGGTAGGCTTGAATTTGCTGATGATAATATGAAAGCAATTTTAGATATCACACAAGCGGGATCGATAGTTTTACAGGGTGATAATGGTTATAGCCGTAAACACCCACTGCTAGATATTGCCTCTTATTATTACAGCGCGCCCTTTTTGAATGTAAAAGGGATGCTAGAGCTTGATGGCGAAACCTATCGCGTAAAAGGCCAAGGTTGGTTTGATCGTGAATGGAGTAGCAGTATGCTTAGCTTGCAGCAGCAGGGATGGGATTGGTTCTCTATTCACCTTGATGATGGCAGTGCATTGATGGTTTCTCAACTACGTGAACACGGTGAAAAGCCTTACTTTTTTGGTTCTCGTTCATGGAAAAATGGTAAAGTGGTTAAGCTTGATAACCACCAGATCCGCATGAAACCGATTAAATATTTTTCCGTTAAAGGAAAGCAGTTCCCGTTAATATGGGAAATCGAGATACCATCACAATCCATAAAGATTAAAACAACAGTTGTTCGTCGAGAACAGTGGTTACCTTTTATTTTCCCTTATTGGGAAGGACCTATTCGGGTCAGTGGTAGTCATAAAGGAAAAGGCTTTATGGAGCTTACTGGATACGAATAATACTGATAAAAGCCGACTCGTTCGGCTTTTTTCTTATCTGATATTTGTGAACAAGATCTAAGTTTAAATTCAAGGCACTGTTATTGTGATATTTTACTTGAAAGTGAGAGATTATTTGTGGAAATAAAAGCGCAATGCCAGTGTGGTCAGGTTTCTTATGTATTAAAAAATAAGCCATTAAAAGTCTTTGCTTGTCATTGCAAAGAGTGCCAAAAACTATCAACTAGCCCATTTAGTATTACAGCGGTGATTGCTGCAGAAGATATTACATTTAGTGGTGAATTAAAAATGTGGAGTCGTAAAGCCGATAGTGGCAACACCAATACGGCGGTATTTTGCCCTGAATGTGGTAATCGTATTTATCATTTTAACCCTGATGATCGCTCTACAGTTAAGCTTAAACTTAAGCCTGTTGCTTGCGTTGACGATGTTATGTTCCAGCCACAAATGCATGTTTGGGTAAGTGAAAAAGTGAGCTGGTATCAATTACCTGAAAATGTACCGTGTTATCCAAAGCAAGCACATTAAGCCCATTTAAAAGAGGTGTGAATGAATTTTACTTTTATTGATGATGATGAAATCTTGCTGTTAGCAACACCTATAATGGATAACTTAATGGATGCGTCAACAAGGCAAGATCATTCAGCACACGTTCGCGATTTTACTCCGCGATTAAAGGCTATTGTGACGAAAGATTACCTTAAACAAGTGTGCGAACAATACCAATCGGAAAAAGGCTTTTTTACTGAACGCTTTCCTGTTGCAGTGTTTAAAAGACCTGACTCTGTTGTTATTGTGTGGAAGCAATTTTTCAGCAAAGCAGAAGGTGAGTTTATGGCTGAAATGGTATTAGTTTGCCAAGAAGATCGTATTCTTTGCGATCATGTTATGGTGCTTTAGTCTCTCAATTTAAATCTTATCTGGCATGAGCAGTTAATGATGTGTTTAGCTATATAATACGTTTCCATTTCGTAATGTGTTGTATTCATGCCAAAACTTAACTTACATCGCCCGGATTATGTGACCTCCATGCTAGGTCAGCTTTCTTCTTCGCAATTACATCAACGCCTAGATCCCATTGTAACACCACCAACAAAAAAGTTACCGCGTAACCCATATGTCAGTGATCGTACCATAGCTAAACGCTGGGAAGTGTTGAATAACATTAACTCTCAAACTGTTTTGTATGATACCGAAACCCAGCAACAACAGCATTGCTACGAAAAGAACATTGAAAACTTTATTGGCTCAGTAAAGTTGCCGTTAGGTGTTGCTGGACCTTTAAAAGTGAATGGCCTATTTGCTAGTGGTGAGTATTTTGTGCCATTAGCAACAACAGAAGCTGCATTAGTTGCATCCTATCATCGTGGAGCCTTACTAATTAGTGAAGCGGGAGGAGCAAGTGCAATTTTGTTAAACGAAGGTGTAACACGTGCACCGGGATTTGCATTTGAATCACTTGTGCAGGCGAGTAAGTTTATTACTTGGGTCACAACACAATACGATACTTTTAAAACGATTGCAGAATCAACTACGCGCTACGGTAAGCTATCAGACATTAATTTGAGCATGGAAGGTAATCATGTTTACTTAGTTTTTGAATATCTAACCGGTGATGCATCAGGTCAAAATATGGTAACGATTTCGACCAATGCCGTTTTTGAATATATTCTTGCTAATACGCCTATTAAACCTGTTGAGGCATTCTTAGACTGTAATTTATCCGGTGATAAAAAAGCAACAGCACAAACGTTGCGTTCGGTTCGTGGGAAGAAAGTGACTGCTGAAGTACATTTAAGCCGTGAACTAGTGAAGAAATATCTTCATACAACGCCTGAAAAAATGGTCGACTTTGGTAAAATGACGACAGTAGGCGGGGCATTAAGCGGTACTATCGGTGTTAATGCACATTATGCGAATGCACTTGCTGCATTTTATATTGCGTGTGGGCAAGATGCGGCATGTGTAGCGGAATCTTCTGTTGGTATAACGCGAATGGAACTAAATCAACAAGATGGGCTCTGTGTATCTGTAACATTACCAAATTTGATGGTGGGAACAGTCGGTGGAGGAACACATCTCCCGAGTCAAAAAGCGTGTTTAGAGCTATTAGGTTTATATGGAAGTGGCCAATCGCAAGCATTAGCAGAAGTGTGTGCGGCACTATGTTTAGCAGGTGAGCTTTCAATTATTGGGGCTTTTTGTTCAGGCCATTTTGCCAAAGCGCATCATCGGTTAGCACGATAAGTCTAATCAAGTCGTTCATTGCATGGAGTGTAGAACGCTGTGTTACAAAAAAAGATAGAACAGATTAACTCGCAGAATAATTTCTTTTTTCTGACGATAGCTTTAATAAGCTTATTAATTAGTGCATCACTAGAGAAAGTGATCCCCCATGGTTTTGTTCAATATGCGTTAGAAGCCTTTACTGTCATTACGTTTCTTGTCTGCTTATTAAGTTTACGTTTTGATAGATCATGGTTTCGGTTTTTAACATCTTTGGTCGGAATCTGGATTATGGCAATGATTGCTAGGATCCTCTTAGGTATTGAAGAAATTGAAATTATTATGCTATCGCTGATGTTTGTTTTCTTCTTTGGCACGTTTAAGTCTATTATGCGTCAGATCTTGTTCACAGGCTCAATAAATACCAATAAGATCATTGGCTCTATGGCATTATTTTTATTGCTCGGCTTAATGTGGGCGATTGCGTATTTGATTCTTATCCGTGTTTTTCCCGATTCAATTCATGGAATCAATTCAGGGCCATGGCATGAGAATTTCTCTGATGCGGCGTATTTTAGTTTTGTTACCTTAACGACATTAGGTTATGGCGATATTTTACCGGTTACTCCGATTGCGAAAGTCTTCGCATATTTAGAAGCCATTGTCGGCGTATTTTATATGGCAATCGTAGTATCGAGTTTAGTCAGCTCTAGTGGTAGTAAGCATTTAGGTCGTGATGAGTAGTTAACTATCGTTTGATAAAAGCGATAGTCGTTGTTTTTGAACGTTATTGAGTATTTATAAACAATGAATCGTTTTTTTAAAAAAGTTTATGACTATATTAACCCAACGGTTAATCCAGAGCTTGAGCCTGCATTCGATGAATGGCAAAAGCATATTCCAACATTATGGCTTTTAGGTAAAACCGGTGCGGGTAAATCGACGGTTATTCAAGCTATTACAGGAAGTAGTTCGGTTGAAATCGGTAATGGTTTTCAACCGTGTACACGTACTGCAGAAGTTTACCAATATCCAACAGATAGCCCTTTAGTCCGCTTTCTTGATACCCGTGGTTTAGCAGAAGCTAATTATGATCCTGCTGAGGACATAGCGATGTGTAGTGGCAAAAGTCACGCATTGATCGTTATCATGAAAGCTGAAGAACCTGAGCAATCATCAGTTCTTGACGCGTTAAAAACAATTAAGCGTTCAGGAAAAATTAAGCATTTATTGGTTGTTCATACCGCAATAAATAGCCTGATTGATAGCCAAGAGCGTGAGCGAGCTATTTTTTATAACCATCAGCGAGTGATGGAGGTATGGGGTATTAAAGAGTCCGTTTGGCAAGCGAAAAATACGGATGAAAAATTAAATACTTATCAGCCAATTAGTGTTGATTTGATCCCTGATGATCAACAGTATATCGGCTTAGATACCTTAAATGCTGTTCTTTCTGAAACGCTGCCTATGTTGAGCTTGCTTTCAAATAAACAGGCACACAGTAATAGAGAAGAGCAAAACTTCGAGCGATTACGTAAAGAAGTCTTATGGTATGCAGGCGCTGCAGGCGCGAGTGATGCGATCCCAGCTATTGGATTATTTTCGGTTCCTGCGATTCAAGGAAAAATGTTACACAGCCTTGCCAATCAATATGGTGTAACGTGGAATAAGAAAGACTATGCAGAATTTATTAGTATGCTTGGATCTGGTTTCTTACTGCATTATATCTCCAAGCTAAGCGTTAATCAGTTAGTGAAGTTTATTCCTGCTTACGGGCAAACTGTCGGTAGTGCGACGGCTGCCGCAATGAGCTTTTCATCCTCTTATGCGATTGGTCGTGCAGCCGCTATGTACCTCTATCACCGTAGTAAAGGTGAAACCGTATCAAAAGAGTTATTAAAAACAACATATCAGCAAGCGTTTAAATCAGTTAAAAAAGTAGCTGAACAGCAAGTTAATCAAAATAACCTTGATAGTAAGGATAACCATGAAACGCGTAAATAAGAGTTATCAGCTTGTTAGTCAGCTATCAGATGGTTTTATTCCGCTGGTGGCTGTTGCTATTTTATTACCAGTTATCGTGTTATCAGGCTTTGGTATTGTCGCTTTAATCAATAATGGTCAATGGATACTGTTTTTCGCTTTAATTGCAATTTCGTGTCTAATTGTTTTTGTCCCTTATTGGTTTATTCGTCGTAAAAGAGTGGTGAATGATGCGGTCAGTGATGATTTAGCTCCATTGCATGTGGAAGGTAATCCACAATGGGGAGCGCATGAAAATCAGGTGTGGCAAGAAGTGACATTCATCATTCAACAACAACTGAGTGATGCACCTGAGTGGGAGTCATTACAAGCGCATTCATATGTCTTAGTTGCAGAAGTCGCGGATCGTTTTAATAAAGGTAAATCAGCCCAACACCTATCTTTTACTGCCCCTGAGTTTTTACTTATGGTGGAAGAAGTGAGTCGGCGTTATCGTTATTTTTTACAAGAGCATGTGCCATTTGCTGAGAAAATAACTTTAAAAAGCCTTCAGCAAGGTTATCAATTAAAGGATAAAGTGGGCTATGCGAAATCTGCCTATGATGTCTATCGATTATTTCGTATCGCAACTCCAACAGGATGGTTAGCAGAAGCGCGTGGATTAGTTTTAGGTAAGCTGTTTGATGATGTTAGCTTAGAAGTGCAAACCAAACTAAAAATGACCTTGCTACAAGAAGTTGCCTCAGTCGCAATCGATCTTTATAGCGGTCATTTCAAACTTGATGATGCTTCCGTTCCGCACAGTAAAATGCATGACAAAGATCAACAGGCAGCAGCGGTTCCTATTGAACCACTACGTGTTGCAGTAATAGGTCAAATTAGTGCGGGTAAATCATCTGTGGTTAATGGTTTACTCGGGGAAATGTCGGCAGAAATTAGTGCGTTACCTTCAACAGATAAAGCAACAGCGTATCGCTGCGAAGTCGAAGGAACTGATGTTATTAATTTAATTGATCTACCTGGTATTGACGGTACTGAAAGTATTAATCAAATGCTGCTAAAACAAGTCACGCAGAGTGATGTAGTTTTATGGGTACTTAAAGCGAATCAATCATCGCGCCAAGCTGACATCATGTTAAAACAGATGATTGAAGAATTTTATACACAACCGAAAAATCAGCATCGTAAAGCACCAAAGATTGTTGTTCTTGTTAATCAGGTGGATAAGTTGAAGCCTGTTGATGAATGGTTACCGCCTTATGATTTGAATGATATCCAAACCAATAAAGGGAAAATCATTTTAGATGCCGTTAATTACAACCAAAACTTGATGAAAAGCGACATTATCATTCCATTATCTGTTAGTAGTGAAAAACTGACTTATAACTTAGATGTGCTGCAAGAGAAGATTCAAGAGGTATATCAAGAGGGCATTAATACTCAGTTAAATCGACGTCGTATTGATGGTGATCGTATTGATTATACAGAGCAAGCTCAACGATTATATCGATTAGGCAAACTGGTTTTTGATACTGCAGTAAAATAAAAGTATATAAATGAAAAAAAGCCCTCAAGTGGAAACGAGAGGGCTTTTTTTATCATGATGTTAGCGAACTAAGAGGTACCCAAAAGGAAGTTTCCGTATTAGCTTCACTAAGATTAATGAAATGATAAAAGCAAAAGGTAATGCTAAAAAGCTGGATAATATCGGGTTGATATTAAGCATGAAAACCAAGTTAAAAAAGTAAATGACGATGAGCAAGTGACAGAGATATATGCCTAAAACATCTTTACTAAATGCTGTTGGCTTTAATCGCTCTCCAAAGTTAGGCTTTTCTTGAAGAAACAAGAAAATCCCTACAGCCCATATCGGTGAACTCAATAAGAAATCATGGTAAAAGGCGCCATTAGCGAAGAAATAGAGGTAATTTGCTTCAATTAAAAATATAGCAAAACCAATACTCGCAACAGTTAGGCTTAGCTTGGTGTTCAATGTTATCTGGCGACGATGTATTTCATAACCTAATACAACAAATAACGTACTAAAAAAAGGACCGTTACGGGTTAAAATTGGTGCTTCTATATTTGTAATTGGAACATAACTGCCTGCAGCACAACCATAAATGAATAATATAAAACCAACAGGTAATAGTAGGTTATCAAGGCGATATTTATGTAACAACGTTATGATGCCTATCGCGCAAATTAGAGCAGGAATGTACCACAAGTGTACAAGAGAACCTTCAAACAAAGTATTTAGTGGGTTTGCTAGTAAATTATTCCAGTGATTACTGCGTTCGGCAAGGTAACCGTCACTGAGTAGTATCGAAAAGTTAAATGGGATTATTAGAAAAACAACACTCCAACTTAACCACATAATGATCAGAGGTTTTGCGTACTTTGCAAAAACATCTTCTTTTGACTTGCTGGCGACTAATTTGGGGTAATAAAAATAGCCTGCAATAATGAAAAATAGCGGTACAGCAAAACGACTCATTTGATTTAAGAACATCCCAACAATGGGCTCTCCGAAAATCAACGGTGTTTTCATAAAGACTTGACTGTGTAAGCCTATAATTGCGAGTAAAGCAATGAGTCGCCCAGATTCAAAACTAGTAATACGCTTGTGTGTCATTACAGCATTCTCATCAAATAATTTCGCAAAGAAGGTAAACTTAAAAGTCTATTTTGTAAATTAAACTGGAGGGAAAAAGAGTGGTTAGCTGGAGGAATAGATATAAAATGTGATTAGTATCTCATACCGATATTTGTTTCGAGAAAAGACAATACATGAGAGCAATATATTGCCTTTTGCATGGTTATTAAAGCCTATTAGATTAAATACCTAGCTGATCAAAAAGATCTTGGTCGTTAATATCATTTAATTTTTGATTTTTAGCATTTTCTTTTTGTTGTTCAAGCTTGGCTGACTCAAATATGCTGTCGGTGTCTTGAGTATCTTGTTCAAACTCTTCCAGTTGGATAAATTCAGTTTTATCCATAGCAAATTCAAGATAGAAAATGTTGTTCTTGGCTGTAGTAAAGCTAACACGTCGAGCTTGAGGACGATCTAAGTTGGTATCAACAGATAATAAGATTTGTTTGTTGAGGGCTAACATCTTTGGTTGGTTTTGAGTAATTGAGACTTTTAATTCACGTCCGATCTTACCCGTAAAATCTCCAACGACTTGATTCATTAATTCACCAAGAATATTCGCAACTTCATCAGATGTATGGTGGAGGGCGAGCTCATCTTCAGAAATCCCCATACGTTGCATATATTCTTTATAAAGCTCCATTGCTGCTTGGCTGGTAAAGTTTGTAACGACTAAACCTGTAAAACCGCCATCAAATAGAACAAAGCAGCCAATATCAGGCTTTAAACTTGTTTTATTAATTTTTTGTACCATAGCAGAATAGGAAACGTCAGTTTCTGTTGCTTTAGATAAGACATCGGAAAGTGATTGGCATAGTTTTAATAGAATATCATCAGTAGTGACGGTTTTTAATTTTCTCATTGTACGTCCTGTTGTATCAAGATGTTGAAGGCAGCCACTAAATAGTTGTTTAAATAAAGTGGAGAAGATGCCGATAAAACAATAACGAATTGTTTATCGGCATCAAAAGAGGGAACTTTAGTCGTTGTTATTGAATGGTTATTTTGGGGGAGTGTTAACTCAGCAACCTAGCTATTAAAACGTTTTTGAAGATAGGCAATAATATCGCTAGACTCATACATCCACTCAACTCCGTCTTCGTTTTCAATGCGTAAACAAGGAACTTTACGCTTACCTCCTTGTTCGATTAACTCTTGTTCCCAAGGTGATACCTTTGCATCACGTGTTTCTAACGGTAAGCTTAGGCGCTTAGCTTCGCGACGTACCTTTACACAAAAAGGGCAAGCATCAAATTGATATAGCTTGAGTTGAGCTACCGCCTTGTTGACCTCATGTTGCTGCTCGGAAGAACGTTTTATCCCGCGAGGAGAAAAAATAAAATTTAGGACAAGAATAATACGCCCAAGAATCCAGCGAATAACCTTCATACTGACAAACCTTACATAATTAATATAGTGTTAATTTATTATCATTCATCCAAATGGACAGTACTAGAATACCGTGAAATTATAGTTATTTATAGTCATCATATATAACAACAACATCATTCAAAGAGTATAAAGCCAAGGTTATCCGAATATCATCGATAAACTCATCACTCTGTTGTAATGTAATTTTTGGAACCAAAGTCAAAAATTCGACCGATGTCACTTATCAACTAAATTTCATAATCAAATGATAGATATTTGTAGCAATATCTCTATGATATTTTTATTAATGTTAAAAAGATCTAATCTATTATTATGGCTAAAAATATACTAATTTGTGATGATTCACCGCTAGTCCATAAATCAATGACGCGTTTATTGAAGGATAGCTATGACATAAATTTATATTATGCTGAAAATGGTAGTGATGGTCTGGATAAAATAGCTAAAAATAACATTGATGTCGTTTTCTTAGATCTTACTATGCCTATTATGGACGGTTTTGAAGTATTAAAACGGCTTCCTACTCTCGCCTATAAGCCTACAATCGTTATTATTTCTGCAGATGTTCAAAAAGAAGCAGCAAGACGTTGTTTGATGCTTGGTGCTGATTATTTTTTGTCAAAGCCATTTGAAAAGAAAAAGCTCAAAAAACTGTTATCGGATTTACACATAACGGAGTTAACAAATACAACTGCGAATGAAAGTGTATTATCTGTAGATTATATTGAAGGCTTTAGGGAAATCGCAAATATCTCACTCGGTCGTGGCGCTGCAATTATTTCAGACCATCTTGGTGAGTTTATTAAAATGCCATTGCCGTATGTCGCAACAATGCAAAGTAGCGACCTTGCTATGACAATTGCTGATATTCGTAGTGATCATCAATCAATTGCAATTGCTCAACGGTTTGTTGGTGGTGGTATTCATGGTGAAGCTTTAGTTGATTTACGCGGTAAAGATATTCTTTTATTTGGCGAAAAATTGGGTTTTAGTCAAACAAATGAAGATAAAAATGAAGTTGTTATTGATATTAGTAATATCATGGTTTCTTCTTTTCTCGTTGCGTTATCAGAACAAATAAGTATTCCATTCTCAGTTCGGCAACCAATCATTTTGGAAGAGTATATGAATTTGAGCCATAAAGAGTACGAAGAGAATGATTTCTTTACAGTGGAATACGTATATAAAGCTGAAACACTGGATCTTGAATGTGAAGTACTATTTATGATGGATAGCCACTCCACTAAAGTTATTCACCAGATTATGGAAACATTAAATTGAGTGATATTTCATTAGCTGATTTTCATTTAACCATGCAGGTCCTTGATCATTTAGATGCAGGGATTGTGATATTGGATAAAGATTATAATGTATATGCATGGAATACATTTATGCAGGCATATAGCGGTATATCAACCGATCAAATAATGGGTAAGCCTTTATTTGATGTCGTAGCGAATTTACCTGAGAATTGGCTAAAAAATAAGATATCTTCAACATTTAAATTAAGAATGCGATCTTTCTCTGCATGGGAAGATCGGCCTTGGGTATTTAAGTTTAGTAATTTCAGTCCAATCTCTGGAGGCGCTGATTTCATGTATCAAAACATGACATTAACGCCTTTGAAGTCTTTGACTGGTGAATATACTCATATCTGTTTAACGATTACAGATGTAACCGATATAGCAAAAAATAAAAATCACCTAAGGGAGTCAAACGAGCAATTAACGCACCTTAGCATCACAGATCGATTAACCCAGTTGTATAATCGTGGTCATTGGGAAAATTGTTTAGTTGAAGAGTTTGAACACTATCAGCAAATGCATCAACCTATGACATTAGTTATGTTTGATATCGATCATTTTAAAAATGTAAATGATACTTATGGTCATGTTGCTGGTGATGCAGTCATTAAAACGATTGCCCATATTGTACGTAAAGCGAAACGCCAAAGCGATATAGCAGGGCGGTATGGGGGAGAAGAGTTTGGTGTGATTCTACCGGGAACAACGGCAGATATGACCAGCTATTTTACGGAAAGGTTACGTAAAAAAGTTGAAAAAGCGAATGTTGTTGTTGATGGTAAGACAATTAATGTCACTATAAGTTTAGGTGTGTGCCAACTACACCCAGGTATTACCAACTATGAGTCATGGTTAGAACAAACAGATTCTGCTCTGTATGAATCTAAGAATAAAGGGCGAAATCAAACGACAGTAATGCAAGCAGATGGTAAATTTATCTCTCTAGAGACAAATGTAAAAAATATCAATGAATTCAACAGAAACATTGGTTAATGGAAAAATAAATAGTACAGTATATTAAATTTTGCTGATTATATATGGATAGTATTGTGGAAAATCTGGTCGTAAATACAGAAGGATATGAAGCTTTAGTTGAATATTTAGCATCAAGCTTAACCTTGTTTGAAGGTTTATCTGTATCTGTAAATAGCATTACTATAGAAGATGTTGTTACTGATTTGATTGCAACACAATTGATGACAGTATTTTCGCAAAATCCTGATATTGAGCAAGACGTCCGCTTTCAGTTAATGCAAGAAGCTGATGCAGTTCTTGCTGATCTTAATCAAGTTCTTGAAGGAATTTGGTTATGTGAAGCTTCTGATGTGCAAATTAGTTTTTTAGAAGACTTTATTAGTTTAGTAAAAAACTTATTCGACTCCGCAATTTCAAAATTGTCTTAATAAAAATTTTAATGTAATTAATCTTTTTAATAAATGCAGAAAAGGAATGAGGTATTTAACACCCCATTTTATTTCAACTTTTTTCTGCATTTATTCATATAAATACCTCAAAAAATCCCTATATGGAATGTGAGTTAAGTATTATTTAATGCATGTTGATTACCCTTATAAATAATAATGTTAATAAAATAAATAATTGAAATATTTCTTTAACAATTAATTATTACCTTAATGCTCTAAAGAGAGTATTCATAATATTAATAATTGGTAGTTAGCATTTTGCTTATTGCTTTTCTCTCTTAACAATGTTCTGAGGATAGGTTAATGAAGCAAGTACATCGCGCAAAAAAATTATCTGTTGTTTTAAGGATACAGTTTGTTTTAGCAATACTAGTAACAATCAGTGTTGTGCTTTCTTTTTCGGGTAATAATGGCTTAAATAACATGACCCGTGAATTTGATGTATTAAGCAACCAAGCGGTTCCTGTATCACTAAAAAATGCCACCATTGTGACAAGTGCATTAGAAGTTGAACAAAGTTTAAGTGATATGTTGATGAGTGATAATGAACAGTCACTGAATCAAACATTTGCTATTTATAAGAATATGCATAGCCAAGGTGAAGATGCCGGTAAAGAGTTAGAAGTTTTAGCAACAAATTATAAGATAAACTGGTTAAAACAATATGCAGATAAATACTTGTCTGAAGTTGAATCTATTAATGAGTTAGCATTTGATATTTATTCCATTCAAAAAGAAATTATTTTAAATAAAGAAAAGCTATCAACTGAACGTTCAACGATGAACTATGCGGTTTCATCTGTACGTTCAGAAATGAGTCGTGTCGGTATAACATTATATTCTGATAACGAGTACGCGATGAGTAATGTCACTAACTTTTTAAATCATGCTGTTGAGTTAAGCGGCAACTTGATGTTGTTAGTGACAGAGCCTGATGTAGTTAAAGCAAGATTGATAGCAAAAGATCTTAAACGTACGAACTTATCAGGGATGAAATATGCTTGGGGTGAACTGGTACGTGAAAATGATGCGATAAATGATTTTTCTAGCCTCACAGTGCCTTTTGAAATGGTAAAAAAGTTGTTTGCCGATCAAGGGTATATTGAACGTTATTTAAATGTATTGAAACTCGATGAAGAACAAAGCATTAAATATACCGAAGTTAAACACCAAACAAGTTTGATTATGGATTTGCTCCAAGTGATCACCCAACAATCACATGGCTTAATTAAAAATGGTGAAAATGGGTTCACACATGCAAGTAATGATGCACGACAAATGTTCCTAATTTTCAGCATCATTGGTTTAATTATTTCAGTGTTTGCAGGATCGTGGATAAGCCGCGTCGTCAGAAAGTCTATTGAACATATTAGTGACGTAGTAAATAAAATTAGTGAAGGAAACTTAACAGTTAAAGCAAATACTAATGCTGCAAGCGAATTTGCTCAGTTAGCAGAAGTGCTCAATGATCTCTGCGATCATGATAGAGAATCACTGCAACAATTAATTACTAACAGTAATGAGTTAACCAGTGCGGCTGAATTAAGTATGCGTGCTTCCACAACTTCACGTGTTGCGCTACAAAATCAAAGTGAAGAATTGGCTGTTGTAACAACATCGATGACACAACTTGAGGGATCTATTCGAGAGATCTCGCAAAGTAGCTCTGAGTCAGAAAAACAAGCGCAAAAAGCTCAACAGTTGGCATTAAATGGTGTTGGGATCATAGAGTGCAGTACTCAAGGCTTATTAGCGCTAGAAGAGCAATTCGCAATCAATGAAAAGCGAATGCAAGAGTTAGATAACTACGTAAAAGAAATTACAGAAGTGGTAGAGCTGATTAGTTCTATTGCAAATAACACCAATTTACTGGCTTTAAATGCAGCCATTGAAGCAGCAAGAGCGGGAGAACAAGGCCGTGGCTTTGCTGTTGTTGCAGATGAAGTTCGTCAATTGGCAAGTGAAACAAATCAACAAACAGAGTCTATTCGCAATACGATAGCATCGCTTCATAAAGCGGCAGATGACGTCAATGAAGCGATGTTAGTGAGTCGCAAAGAAATGATGTCGTCTATTGAACGTAGCAGTGATGTGCAACAAGCTATCAATTTGATCAAAAATACCATTTCAGATATCAATCAACAAATGGTGACGATAGCTGTCGCGACACAACAACAAGAACGAGCGTCACAACATGTAGCCCAAAATTTGGAGCAGGTTGCAAGTCGTGCCCAACAAAATAATCACCAGCTTGATACGCTTGTTGATGAAGCTGAACGTGTCGCTGTCATTGCACAACAACAACAAGGTATGTTGAGCCGTTATCATTTAGAGGATGAAAATGATCCCGTCTTATCATTCGAAACACCAGTATCGACTAATTAATAATCAGAGAAGAACTGGATAGAGTTAATTTTTGTATGTTGCGCATGGTATTCGGTAGAATGCGGCAGTTCATTTTGTCTCAGGTTATCCTTCATGCGCATACATGCTGTACATACATTATATGACGAACGTTTAGCGCGTTCGACTCGTCCATTTTTAGCTCGCGGTTGTAAAGTTGAGCGTTGTCGTCAATGTATGCTGCGAACTCATCTCTGTATTTGTGAGTATCGACCATTAGCAACATCGAATGCTGCGTTTTTACTCGTAATGTTCGATGACGAGATCTTAAAACCAAGCAATACAGGCCGTTTGATTGCTGATATTTTTGAAGATACCTTCGCTTATATTTGGTCTCGTACTGAGCCGAATACAGAGATGTTAGCACTGCTTAATGATCCACAATGGCAACCTTATGTGGTTTTCCCTGCTGAATATGCAGAGCCTGAACGTGTTGTCGAAAACGTTGAACTGCCAGACGATAAACGTCCCTTATTTATCATGCTGGATGGTAGTTGGGCTGAAGCAAAAAAAATGTTTCGTAAAAGTCCTTACCTAAATAATTTCCCAGTCTTATCGATAAACCCTGATAAACCATCACGTTATAAAATGCGTGAGGCGTCTAAGGATAACCAATTAGGTACAGCAGAAGTTGCTGCTAAAATTGTTGATTTATTTGGTGAGCATGAAAATGCTGAAATGTTAGACCTATGGTTTGATGTATTTCGTGAAAATTACATCGCAGGTAAAATGAATCGACTATTGCCTGATGACTCTGCCTTAAAAACACTTCAAAGTTTTATGCTTGATTACGGAAATTAAAGACAAACGTTACATTGTCACTTGCTGTTAATGAGAGACGTTGTCATTTAACCAGTGATGATTATGTAATTTAGCTAATTTTTTTCTTTAAACGAGATCTTTACACCTGATCATGAGGCTAAATTTGCTATTAGTCACAGATAGAGTGGTGCTTAGTGTGGATAATTTTCAAAGTAGTGAAAGTTTTGTACACTGGTCGGGTGTTGTTGAGCATTATTTGTGAGGTTATAGGATGTACTACGGCTTTGATATCGGCGGTACCAAAATTGAATTTGGGGCATTTAATGAAAAGCTTGAGCGTGTAGCAACAGAGCGTGTGGCAACACCAGGTGATGATTACAATAAGCTAATCGATATAGTTGTTACTTTGGTTCAACAAGCCGATGAAAAATTTAGTTGTGAAGGCTTGGTAGGCATAGGTATTCCTGGTATTGAAGATGCACGAAATGGCGTTGTATTGACGTCTAATATTCCTGCTGCAAAAGGGCGTACGTTACGTGCAGACTTAGAAGCGAAACTGGGTCGTAAAGTGGCACTTGATAACGATGCGAATTGTTTTGCATTATCTGAAGCGTGGGATGATGAACATAAAGATTCGCCATCAGTTCTAGGTTTAATCCTTGGTACTGGCGTTGGCGGCGGTATGGTATTTGATGGCAAGGTGTTTTCTGGCCTAAACCATGTAGGTGGTGAACTAGGCCATGCTCGATTACCGTTAGATGCATGGTTGTTTTTAGGTGAAAATGCACCGTTACTGGGTTGTGGATGTGGTCAAAAAGGCTGTATTGATAATTATCTTTCGGGTCGTGGTTTTGAATTGTTATACCAGCACTATTACGGTGAAAAGTTAAAAGCAATTGAAATTATTGGTCATTATCGTGAAGGTGAAGAAAAAGCAGTTGAGCATGTAGAACGTTTCTTAGAGTTGCTTGCTATCTGTTTAGCTAATATCTTTACCGGCTTAGATCCGCACGTTGTGGTACTTGGTGGTGGTTTATCTAATTTTGATGTTATTTACGATGAATTACCAAAGCGTTTACCTAAATATTTACTGTCTGTGGCTGTTGCGCCAAAAGTAGTGAAAGCAAAATATGGTGATGCGGGTGGCGTACGTGGTGCGGCATTCTTAAATATAAAATAATATTTTTTAGATTTAATCAAAAGGGCTCTTATAGAGCTCTTTTTTGTTAAACGAGCCTCATAATTTTACCTCTGTTTAAAATTCTTATTTTTAAATTGCTAGTATGAATATACTTCAATAAGGAAACGAATATGGACATTGCAGAGCTTGAGCAGGAATTAAAAAAAAAACTCGCAGCCTTATGAGATAAAATCTTATGGTTTAGACATTAAGTTTGGTTTTCTCTTAGGCAGTTTTTCAGTGTATTACGATAAGAAACGCGACGATTTACGATTTGGTTCGCCACTGAGGTGGATATTATATTTAATTTCATTCAGTGCATTAGGCTATCTTATGATGAGCTTCGACTATTCTCCACTACAAGCATCTTTCCTGTTTATCATTGTGATTATAAATTTTGTTTTTGCCATTATCAGAGAACTGCGAATTTATAGACTAAAAAAACGGCTCTATATCCAATAACATCCTTTCTTCAAATGTGCATTGTTGGTGATTTTTATATATTGTTTCAATTGATAAAAGATCGCTTATTTCCTTTTATGGTAGAATCACGGCTCTTACTTGTATCGAAAGTTATAAGTGTTTTTACTGTTAGGAAATCATTATGTCGTTTCAATCCCTAAACCTTCATCCCAATTTGTTAAAAGCATTGACTGAATTAGGTTATTCAACACCTACAGATGTACAGCAACAAGCAATTCCATTGGCATTGAAAGGTGATGATGTAATGGCAGGTGCACAAACTGGCACAGGTAAAACAGCAGCATTTGCACTTCCACTATTACAACGCTTAATGAGTTTACCATCGCAAACTGAGCAGGTATCGACAGCGGTCGAAAATAATCAGAAATCACGTAATAAAATTCGTGCTTTAATTTTGACTCCAACACGAGAATTAGCTCAACAAGTATTTGATAGTATTACAACGTATGCCAAATATACCGAGTTAAAAGTGGCGGTTGCTTATGGCGGTACGAGTATGAATGTACAAGTTAAAGCCTTAAATGCAGGCGCTGAAATCTTAGTCGCGACACCTGGACGTTTACTTGATCACGTCTTTAATGGTTCTGTCTCTCTATCTGAAGTTGAAACGTTTGTATTAGATGAAGCAGATCGTATGTTAGACATGGGGTTCATTGTTGATATTCAACGTATTATGAAGCGAATGCCAGCTGAGCGTCAGACATTATTTTTCTCTGCGACTTTTTCAAAGCAAGTTAAAAAACTAGCATTTGATATTCTCACCAATCCTAAAATGGTAGAAGTGACGCCAGCAAATACTGCAGCTGAAACCGTTGAACAAATGGTTTACCCCGTTGATAAACATCGTAAAGCTGAATTACTTGCATATTTAATTGGTTCTCGTAATTGGCGACAGGTACTGGTTTTCACCAAAACCAAACAGGGCTCTGATCAATTAGCTAAAGATCTAGGCCTTGATGGTATTAAAGCATCATCGATCAATGGTGACAAAAGCCAAGGTGCCCGCCAACGTGCATTAGATGATTTCAAATCAGGTAAGACTCGCGTACTAGTTGCGACTGATGTTGCAGCAAGAGGCTTGGACATTGAGCAACTTGAATATGTGGTTAACTTTGATATGCCTTTCAAAGCTGAAGATTATGTTCACCGTATTGGTCGCACAGGTCGAGCAGGGATGACAGGGCATGCGATTACTTTGATGAGCCTTGATGAAGAATGGGCATTAAAAGCGATTGAAGATTTATTAGATAGCCGTCTACCACAGCAATGGCTTGAAGGTTATGAGCCTAACCCTGCATTAATAGAAACACAATCTGTTCACCGTGGTGCGGCAGCTGAAAAGAGACGAGCAAAATCGAAAAGTAAAATTCACCAGAATAGAGGTAAGCATAGAAATCGTCGATAATATACGGTTAAACGATAATGACAAACTCAAGATAACTTATTGTTTTAGTGGTGTTAATTTTCTTCATTAAAAGTATAATAAGGCTTGCAGATTGACGATTATCTTATTGTTATTATCGTTGAGCTTTGCTAGTTTTGCTATTAACTTACATGCATATTTTTTGCTTTATTTGTCTTTGAGGTTTTCATGGCAGGTTTAACAAAACCAGTCCGTTATACTGTATTCTTTCTTGTTATTTTCACCTGTATTGTTTACGTGTGGTTTATGCTTGGCGGTGCAAAGAAAGAGTACATTGTGACACCTGTAAATAGTACATATCAACTTATTGATGATACAGGGCAGAATGGTGCAACAGAGTCGTCTTTAAAGATAGATAGAAGCGGCGCATTACTTGAGTGTAATATAGTTAATAAAGCGCAATGGCCTTTTTGTGAAATTGCCATATCACTGACAGATTCAGTTGATAAAGGCATTGATCTTAGTGATTATGATAGCGTTGGGATTGATATTGATTATGATAGCCCTTTAGATGGAGAAAGAGTTCGTATTTATTTACGTAATTTTGATCCAGCTTACGCGAAGTTATCAGATCCTATTTCTCTAAAGTTTAATGCAATTGAGTATGCCCCTGGAGAGGATAAAGGACTGATCAAATTTCCTCTTCGCTCTTTCCAAGTTTTATCATGGTGGATAGCGGATTACGAAGTGCCTGTTGATAAATCCAGTCGACAGTTTGATAACATTTCAATCATTGAAATTGCTACAGGCAGTTATGTAAAAGAAGCCAATTATTCTATTAAATTAAATAAACTGATTTTTTATGGTGAAAGGATCAATGAACAAACGTTAGTAAAAGTATTGCTATCGCTATGGGTGATAACAGCAATATTTTTTATTATTATTGATCGTATTTATCTACGAAAACAGATTAAAGAAACGGAAGAACGTACACAGCGGTTACGTGACGCTAACCGTGTTTTATACGAGAAAAGCTTAGTGTTTGAAGAGCTGGCATTTACGGATCCATTAACACGTACGCGTAATCGACACGAGATCAATGAATGGTTAGCAGAAGTTACAACACACTCTATTGATAACAAAATTTCTTTCTCAATGATGTTTATCGATATCGACCACTTCAAACAAGTAAATGACAAGTATGGTCACCGGTTGGGTGATGAAGTGTTAAGACGATTTGCAAGTTTGATCAATAAGCGTGTTCGAAAATCTGATGTCTTTGCACGTTGGGGAGGAGAAGAGTTTGTAATTTTTTGCCCAGCAACACCTCTAGGTGCAACCGCTGAACTGGCCGAATCTATACGTGAATGCATTGAGAATGCAGTATGGGATAACGGGATGAAAGTGACTTGTAGCTTAGGTGTCGCAGAACTTGAAAATGAAGATTATAGCCACTTCATTGAGCGTGCTGATGAAGCATTAATGAAGGCTAAAGAACGTGGAAGAAATCGAGTTGAGATAGCTTGGAACGAGCGACAATTATAAGTTAATCAGATGATGTAAAAAAACCGTGTTGATTTATCAACACGGTTTTTTGTTATTACAAATTAGATGACTAATTTTCCTGTTGCAAGTAAGTAGATTCCAAACGCTGAAATAGTAATAAGGAATAAAACAAAATAGATTTCTTTACCTACAAAAACAGGCTTATTTTGTTCACGTTTTGCTTTGATAAAGAAAAATAGCCCCGGTAAATACAGAATTGCAGATAATAGCAAATGGTGTAAACCTGATGCGTACAGAAGCCAAATACCGTACACGGTTGCAAAGATACCAACCCAGAGTAAAGTGCCTCTATTTTTAGTTTTTATCGCTATTTTTAACGTATATGCTGCAACTAGAAAGTAGGGGATTAAAATCATTTCAGAGGCAATGACCAGAATGTTATTGTAGGTTCCACCTGCAAAAGTCACTGCAAATAAAGATATCTGAATACAAATAGTCGTTAGGTTTAATGCGGTAACAGCTGTACCAGCTTCATTTTGTTTCTTATAAATTTTAGGAAATACATTGTTATTCGCGGCAAGAAATGGTGCTTCTGTCGCTAAAACCGTCCAACTAAGGAAAGCACCACATACAGAAATAAGTAAGCCACAGCCAATTAGTACGGCTCCCCACGGGCCTAAAATGTGTTCTAATACTTTAGCCATTGATGGATTTTGTAACTTAGCAAGCTCTGGTGTGCTGATGACACCCATAGAAAGAAGCGTTACAAAAATATAAATAATAAGAGCTGTTAATAGACCGAGAATAGTTGCTCGACCGATATCTTTACGATCTCTAGCTCGTGATGAAACAACGACAGCGCCTTCAACACCAATAAAGACCCATACAGTGATTAACATAGTGGATTTTACTTGATCAAGCAGATCATGTTTGGAGCCAAACTCAATGCCGGTAAAATCAAAAATGAATGTGTGCCATTTGAAGGCAAGCATGGTGAAGAACACAAATAAGAAGAGCGGAACTAATTTAGCGATGGTTGTTACCATATTAATTTTTGCTGCTGTTTTAACACCTCGCAAAATTAAGAAGTAGACTAGCCATAAAATAATAGAAGCACCAACAACAGATTGCCAGGTATTACCAAGCCCAAAAATGACATCATTAGGTTTATCGAAAAACATACCTAATGTGCTAAAGACAATCACCAAATATGAGACATTTGCTAACATTGCACTAAGCCAGTAACCCCATGCGGAACAAAATCCGATGTAGTCACCAAAACCAGCTTGCGCATATCCAAATACACCGCTATTGATTTCAGGTTTTAGAATCGAAAGGTATTGAAACGATAGGGCGAGAAAGATCATGCCGATACCGGTGATCATCCATCCA
This sequence comes from Photobacterium angustum, assembly GCF_002954615.1. Lineage (NCBI taxonomy): Bacteria > Pseudomonadati > Pseudomonadota > Gammaproteobacteria > Vibrionales > Vibrionaceae > Photobacterium > Photobacterium angustum. Next base: position 1,172,173 of record NZ_MSCJ01000001.1, read on the forward strand.
ATCATTACAGCCGCTGGACTTGCAACGAGTGCCATATTTTGAGGAAGGCTAAATACGCCGGCACCAATCATTGAGCCGATCACGAGTGCTGTTAGCGCTCCTAATCCAAGCTTATTATCCATGTTGTAACCTAATCTTTAATTATCATATTAATAAGATTATATGGGCTTTTTATGTACCTAAAAACTATTATCTTAATAAAATGATAGTTTGTATGTTTATTTAGGATAGTACAGGGACGATATTTAAATTTATTAACGTTAACCACATTAAAAACACGTTAATTTAACCATTTTGTTACGAATTCAGTTCATGTTAGTGCACGGTTAAGTGGGCTGTTGTATTTTTATTTAGAACAAATGCCATTGCTTTTCCGTGTGTCGCCGCAGAGTTTATAAGGGGAGTATCAAACTGTTCGATTTCACCTGCAACAATAACAGCACTGCAATTTCCCATCTCTAATGCCTTAACCATTAAATTATGTTTACTTTGATGAGCTGGTGTTTTTAACAGTAAGACTTTGTTGATGTCGATACCTGCATTTTTCAATAATGATTTATCGATTAGTGCGTCATAACCTATGAACATAATCCAACGGTTTTCACTATTTGCTTTTTTTAATAGTCGTAAGAAATATGCTAATTGAGTTTGCTGCTCTGCACTATAACTCACTTCAATTGGTTGTCCTGCCGCAGCGGAAAGTGGTTGCTGAGTTGAATCTGCTGCAAATGTTGATTTGTAAACTTGTGAAGCAGTAATTGATGAGTGGTAGTTCATTAGTGCTTTCCTCAACTAGTGGTTATATATACATACTGTATGCGTGTACAGTAGTTTTATTTGACTCCTGATGCAAGTGTTTTTTGTGTGATCTTTTTATATCTTGTGTGTTTTTTTATAGGTGGTGTTTGAATTTAAATTCACTTAACAAGCTGATTTTAAATGAATATTTAAGTGAATTTTATTTGTGTTATTTTGTTTTATGAAAACTGAAAATTATCATTAGTTAAAATATTGCGCTATGTCACAGGTGTTTACACAGTAATTCATACAGTGTTTTTTACAGTGGTTGGGTTAAAACCAGACACATTATTAAACGGTTAATTTAATGTTTAGGTTGTCTGTGGACGATTAATCATCGTAATTAATGGCAGTAATGTGAATAGAAGATATCTCTTTGACTCATTCATCATGGTATTACACATAACCGATGTATTGTGTTGTATGAGCAGCACACTATCAAATGAGACATTTATGTGTATCAAGAAGGGCTTGTATTTAGGGGAAAAAGATTAATGAGTTCTAATCTGGAGAAGGCAGTCATTTACTTCTATACGATTTGGTAATAAGGAAATAACGTACTTGGGTATGCTTATATGCAATTAATGTAGTATATAACTACCTGATTAATTTGATAAATCAAATATAAATTTCTTTATAAATACAATGTGAAAGTAACAATATTATTTTTATGAGTTTAAAATAATATTATTTAAATAAAGAATATTATATGGATGCAATGAAGTTTACATTTTAGGAATAATTAAGGTATGTAAGGATAATTTTTATCAATGAATTTGAGATAAATAAAAAGAATCAGTTTTCAATAGAGCCGCATTGATATGATGAGATCAATAAGCATCTATTATATAGATGCTTATATAAAGAAATTAGACTATAAACAATATGCGACAATCGCTTTTTCGTAAGTGAAGCCTGTGTCATTTTCAACCCAGCACTCAATACAACTTCCTTCAATATCATCTGTCGTGATGCAGTCTTCAACAATACCGAACTTTCCATTCGTTAAGGCAACAACAATATCCATATTATACCCCTTAAATAACTGATAAAAATTAATTTTTGTTAACATATATTTATCAAGTTGTATCGGTAATGGTCAATCATTTTGTTTGGTTTAATTGATGCTATGGGTACTAATTTTAGTGATATGTGATATTGAGTACATATTTACTAGTGAATACTTTCATAGATGGCAATGATGCCACAGATTAAGCACAAGATAAGAGCAGCGTATCGAATCTTTTCTTTCGGTAGAGACTGGGTAGTTTTGAGTGCTAACCAATATCCCAGCCACGCACTTGGAATTAAAGGTAGAGTGATCCAAAGTTTATCTAAGGAAAGAAAACCGACAGGAATTTGCGCCGCTAAAGAAACAATAGAACTAAAAACAAAGAATGCAGACAGGTTACCACGTAACTGGTTGGCTTCCTGATGTTGTAACAATATAGCCATTGGCGGTCCACCAATGGCAGAACTTGTACCGAATAAACCTGAGAAGAATCCAGCAATAACCATTCTACGAGGCGTCGGTTCAATCCGATAAGGTAAGACACTCACAACCACAGCAAGTAGTACTAGTAAACCAATCCACAATGTTAGGACGTGAGCCGAAACATAAACCAGTAAAGCCGCACCTGCAATAGAACCAGGAACTCGCCCTAAAATTGCCATTTTTAAACCACCAAGTTCAATGCTACTTCGATGTTTTAAGGCGTTAAGTAACGAGATAAATAAAGCAATAAGGCAAATAGGGGCAGGGACATATTGTGGAGCATAAACAATCAAAATAGGAGCTGAAACAATCGCTAAACCAAAGCCGATAGCTGTTTGGACGTAAGATCCGATAAAGATCGCTGTAATCGCAAGTAAGGTGGTAGGTTCAATAGTCATTATATTTATGTAGTAGTTTAAATATGGATGGTTACATAGATTATGTAAATACTAAATCAAACTAATACTAATAATGAATAAAGTAAAATAGTAAATGAAAATATAGATAATTATCCGATTTTAATTAACTTTATGTTACAAAAGTTACTTTTAATAGATTTTTTTACTGATAAAATGCATCAGTGATTATCAGGGGGATACATGAGTTATTTATCAAAAAAAGTATCAAAACACATTATTGGTTCAGTATTAACCGCCTCTCTTTTGGGCTTTTCTAGCGTCAGCCTAGCGGAAAATATGACAGTTAATTCAGCGATTGAACATGCTGAAAAGCAATTAGATGCAAGAATTGGAGTATCAGTATTAGATGGCAAAGGAAAACAGTTATTTGGTTATAACAGTGATCAACGTTTTCCATTAATGAGTACTTTTAAAACACTTGCTTGTGCAAAGTTGCTACATGATAACCAAATCAATAATGGCATGATGGATAAAACCTATCTGATCAACGCCGATACAATTTTAGATTATGCGCCAATATTTAAAGATAAAGTCGGGACTGAAGTATCATTAAAAGAGGCATGTTTTGCCACCATGACTACCAGTGATAATTCAGCGGCGAATTTAGTACTAAATCATATTGATGGTCCTGTTGGTGTAACGACATTCTTAATTGACAGTGGTGACAACGTAACAAGATTAGATCGTGTTGAACCATTACTCAATGAGGCAACACCAGGCGATAAACGTGATACCACTACGCCTTATGCGATGAATAAAACCATTTCCAATTTAGTATTAGGTAGTGCTTTAAACGAATCCTCAAAACAACAACTGAAAGATTGGATGGAAGCAAATAAAGTCTCGAATGGCTTGTTGCGCTCAGTTCTGCCAAAAGGGTGGGAGATTGCAGATCGGTCAGGTGCTGGTGGTCATGGCTCTCGTGGTATTACTGCGGTGGTATGGAATGAACAAAAACAACCTTTAGTGATCAGTATTTACCTAACAGGTACTAAAGCGAGTATTCCTGAGCGAGACGAAGAAATAGCTCAGATTGGTCAGGCTGTTTTTAAGCAGTTTGGCGCTTAAAACACACGAATAAAAAGCACAGTGTAATATAGGTTGTGCTTTTTTATCTCTTGATAGTGGTAACATTTTTCTAACACTATGTTTGCTATTTATCGCTTAGTCAATAGGATATAGAAATACACCATAATGAATTGATGCAAATAAAGGATAACTATAGTGAAAATTAGAGGTTTTAGTCTTATTGAACTAGTTATCAGCATCGTTATTGTTGGAATTATTGCTGTTTTCGTTGCCCCTAAGTTTTTAAATATCAGTAGAGATGCTCGCATTGCTTTATTAAAAGGTGTGAAGTCTTCACTGATAACGGCAAGTGATTTTGTCCATACTCGTGCCACTGTTCTTGGTGTTGAAAATGATCTTAATAAGTCAGTGATAGATGCTGGTGATGTTAATATAGAAATTGTTATGGGTTATCCAACAGGGCATTGGATGCGTAGCATGCGCTATTTACTGACTCTAAATGATATATCCTATACAAGAGGTCGAGATACCCAATGCCAATCGGAGTGGTGCGGTTTGGGTAATCAACGAACAGTACCTAGTGGTCAAATACCGCCATTACCAGCAGGAAGTACCACACCGAAAGTCGGTAAAATATTTCCTCGCGGCTTTAGTTATAACGATCAGTGTGGAGTTTACTTTGTAAATTATTACGATGGGGAACCACCTGTTGTCGGTATTGAAGATAAAGATTGTTAACCCAGTATTTCTCTTTAAACAGCCACATAGATATTTCTCTTATTAATCACCCAGTGGTTGTCTATCGAGTCCCCCGCGATGGGCATCAAGGGCTATTTTTAACCGTCGTAGTTTATCTCTTGAACGTCGTTTGTTTTTAACCGCAATGGCCATTGATATGACATCAACCAGTGCCAGCATGGCGTAGCGTGAAGCTGATGGTTTATAGATAAAGTCTGTTTCTTGATGTTTAATTGGTAGCACTAAACTAGCTAATTCCGCGAGTGGGGTATTACTCGGAGTTATAGCAATAATCTTTAAGCCATACTCTTTGGCTAACTGCGCGGTTTCAACCACGATTGGCGTGTAACCGGTAGATGAAATCATCACTAAAACATCACTACTTTCGGCGGTTGCGGCTATCATTCGTGATAACAGCCCATCGTTATAAGCTACGACTGGGTAGCCTAATCTAAATAGACGGTGCTGCATTTCTTGTGCGGCAATTGTTGAACCGCCGCCCATTCCAATAGCGATGACTTGCCGAGCGTTGTGTAACCAATCAGCAGCGGTATCAATATCTTTTTCGACAATTAAACTGCGGTTTACATCTAACGACTGTTTGATTGATTCATAAATACCTTGATAACCACCTTGATCCGGTGGCTCTAGAATAAATCGCTGACCGACAGATAAGCTTTGCGCGAGTTTAATTTTCATGTCACGCACATTTTTACATCCAATCGCTTTAGCAAAACGAGTAATAGAAGCTTCACTAACATCAGCGCCTTGTGCTAATTCAGTAATACTGGCATTGGCTGCGCTTTGGATGTCATCCATGATCCATTGTGCGACTTTCTTTTCTGCATCACGAAGGGCATTATAACGCTCTGTTATTTGAGAAATAATATCGACATCTACACTCATATTGTTTTCCTCTTGTTAATTAGTGCGTTTAAAACCACGTTTTTACCCAGTGAGTGACGCGATCGTTATCATCAGATACAGCGACAGCACGCCATTTATCAAAGGTTAGACAAGGGTGAGAAGTTGAAAATACGAGGACATCACCTACTTGTAGGTCGCAATCACTTGAAACAGAGAGAAGTGCATGTTGATCCATCACAGCCGTTGTTTCTACCTGATCAAAAACAACAGGTTCACCATTACGATAAGCTCTTTCAAGAATAGGTAATCCTGCATCAAAAGCTGCATCACGTTTGCCAAAGCCGACAATCACTTTATTCGGCTCTGGTCGAGAAACCACATATGCCCAAAGCTCTAGTGCTGATGCTAAATCACCACCTAAATCACACGCTATTCCCTGATTTTTTTCAGCACGCTGCATGACTTTATTTTGCGCATCAAGATAAATGCCCGTGTCATGGATGGCATAACAACCGGGACGAATAACAGCCTCTAGCTCTCGATGCTTATTAAAGCATTCAGCAACAACGTCATACCAAGCAGAGCCAGCGCCTGTGACTAATGGTACTTCTTGAATGAGGTGTTCTTGTTGTAATTGAATGGTGATTGCAATAGTACGATTGAGAAAGTCTCTGACTTGTTGTTCTGCATTATTGCCATGAATAACCCCTTCGTAGACTTCAATACCTCTTAAGTTTAAGTGGGGGCTTTGGTGAATATGTTGTGCTAACGCCATGATTTCTTGCGCAGTGCGACAACCGCAGCGGCCGCCATCAACACCGATCTCAATTAATATATTCAGTTTTTGCTCATGGCTGGCAAAGAAGTCTTCCAAGGCTTCAACATTGCGTTTTGAGTCGACACAACAATAAAAATCCACATCATAATGTTTGATTAATTGCGAGATGATCATCATGTTTGCGCGACCCACTAATTGATTCGCCATAATGATATTTTTTGCCCCGCTGAGTACTGCTATTTGGGCCTGAGCAGGGCTTGCAATAGTGATACCCCACGCGCCGTGTTCAAGTTGTTGGCGGAAAAAAGCGGGTGTCATGGTTGTTTTACCGTGAGGCGCCAATTTTACGTTATGGTGATTAGCAAATCGTTGCATCCACTGGAGGTTATTATCCAGCAAAGAAGCTTTAATCACTGCTGCAGGTAAGGCGATTTCTTCATCAATAAGGCTGTAATTCCGATTTGACTTAGTCGTAATTGGTTGCGATTTATCACCAAAACTTGGCGTAGTAAAACAGTTATCATGATAGTTTGTATCATGTCTCAGGTTTTTTTTATCCATGTTGCACCTTTTCTAACATTGTTTAACTCATTGATAATTATTTCATAAGTATGTAAAGGGTAAGTTACATGTTAGAAACTATCAAACAATTGTTACCTTTTTGTGTGTTTTATCACTGATTAAAATCCGCATTTCTTTACTATGTCCGCATCTTATAAACCTAGAGCGTGTTCAGTATGCTGTGCGATACCATCATTAAAAAAGCAGTCATTGTTGACGGTACTGGCGCGGCATCGTTTATTGCCGATGTCGCCATTTGTCAGGAACGTATTCAAGCGATTGGTCAATTAGATGGTTATGGCGCTAAGCAGGTTATTCACGCTGAAGGACGAGTGTTGTCACCGGGTTTTATTGATGTTCACACCCACGATGATACCAATGTGATCCGTGCGCCTGAATGTCTTTCTAAAATTAGCCAAGGTGTCACAACCGTGATAGTGGGTAATTGTGGCATTAGTGCGAGCCCGACTATTCTTAAAGGCGAGCCACCAGAGCCGATGAACTTATTGGGTAAAAAAGACGATTTTCAATATTCAAGTTTTGGCGATTATGTAAAAGCGGTACAAGCAGCGGAGCCTGCGGTGAATGTAGCTGCGTTGGTGGGGCATACCACATTACGCAATAACGTGATGGATAATTTGCAACGTACTGCCACAGATGAAGAAATTGAATCTATGCGCCACAGCTTAGCTACAGCGATGAAACAAGGTGCTTTGGGGTTAAGTTCAGGATTAGCTTATCAAAGCGCAAAAGCTGCAACAGCAGATGAAGTCATGAGATTGGCAACTGTGCTAAGTCAATATGGTGGTATTTATACAACCCATATGCGTACAGAGTTTGAAGCAATCATCAGTGCGATGGAAGAAGCCTTTGAAACAGGAAAACATGCGCAAGTACCTGTGGTTATATCTCACTTAAAATGTGCAGGAGCTGGTAACTGGGGGCGTACGGTAGAAGTGTTATCCTTGATGGATAAAGTCTCTGAATATCAAGATATTGCTTGTGATTGTTATCCATATTCAGCCAGTTCATCAACGCTAGATTTAAATCAAGTTACAGATGATTTTGATATTTTAATTACTTGGTCTGAATCCAAACCAGAACTAGCAGGTAAAACCCTAAAGGTGATAGCTGAAGAGCTGAACCTTTCATTAGTAGAAGCAGCAAAAGTATTACAACCGGCAGGGGCTGTTTATCACTGCATGGATGAAGACGATGTAAAACGAGTTTTGAAATATAAATTGACCATGGTGGGGTCTGATGGTTTACCGAATGATCCGAAGCCACACCCTCGTTTATGGGGAGCGTTCCCACGAGTATTAGGTCAATACTGCCGTGAAGAGCAGTTATTTTCATTAGAAGAAGCGGTTCATAAAATGACGGGAATGTCGGCGAATCGATATCAATTAAAAGATCGTGGTGAAATAAAAATAGGGGCGTTTGCCGACTTAGTTTTATTTGATCCTGATACCATAAAAGATACAGCCACATTTCAAAACCCAATATCTATTGCTAATGGTATAGAAAGCGTCTTTGTAAATGGACAATTAACATATTCAAATGGCAACGTCAGTGGCAAAAGGAAAGGTGTATTTTTATTTAGAAATAACACCTAAGAAAATAATTAAAAAATAAATTTAAATAATAACTAATTATCGGTGGAGAGTAGTATGTCAATCAAACGTTATGGTGTAGAAGGTGGGGTAGGCACAGGAGGTCAACACTTGCCATTTGCTCGCGCAACCGAGGCTGGAGGCTTTCTTTATGTCTCTGGTCAAACACCTATGATTGATGGTGAAGTAGTTGAGGGTGGAATCGTTGATCAGTCTCGTTTAGCGATCCAAAACTGTATAGATATCATGGACGAAGCAGGCTATACCCTTGCCGATGTTATGCATGTAAAAGTCGTGCTTACTGATGCTCGTTATTTCCAATCTTTCAATAAAGTGTTTCGTGAATTTTTTGGTGAACATCCACCAGCACGTATTTGTATGGTGTGCGATTTGGTTGTTGATGTAAAAGTCGAAGTCGATGTGACTTGTTACCGAGAAGAACGACGTTAACTCAAGACTTAAGGTTTATTTCGAGTGCCTAAATGCCATCTCTTCAATTATTTAGGCACTCTTTTTTTATTTATATATTTACATATTGAGCTTTTAATTAATGCTTAACTCCACTGTAACCAAAATCGCATTTTTTGGTGAGTGTATGATCGAACTTAGCGGCGATCCTATTCGCAAAGGCTTTGGTGGCGATACATTAAATACTGCGCTTTATCTTTCAAGATTAACTCGCCAACACGCAGTACATGTTTCTTATGCGACAGGATTAGGTGTCGACACATTATCTCAAAAACTACTGGAAATATGGCGTCAAGAAGGTATCCACACCAATTTGGTTGAAACCTTTGCTCCGCAATTACCCGGTTTATACATGATACAAACGGATGAGGTTGGTGAGCGTAGCTTTCTCTATTGGCGAGATAACTCGGCAGCAAAACACTATTTTTCAACCTCATCGCTGAATAAATTAGAAATTGCATTACAAAATAAGCAATACGATTACTTTTACCTGAGCGGTATTAGCCTTGCTATTTTAGACCAAGCAAGCCGCTTGCGACTTAAAGATCTGCTTGAAGCTTTTTCGCAAACAGGTGGAAAGATTATCTTTGATAATAACTATCGCCCTAAATTATGGTCGAGCGAAGAAGCGCAACATTGGTATAGCCAAATCTTACCGCTGGTTGATATCGCGTTAATTACACAAGACGATGATGTATTGGTGTGGGGAGATGATGAAAGCGTTACTGCTCGTTGTTTACGTATGGGCTGCAATGAAATAGTGATCAAACGAGGCTGTGAACCTTGCCAGCTTATTTGGCGACAAGATCAGTATGTTTACCACACTTATGTTGCGGCAGAGCAAGTTAGTAATGTGATTGATACTTGTGCTGCAGGTGATTCTTTTGCTGCGGGTTATTTAGCTGGGCGAGTTACAGGGCAAAGTTATCAAGATTCAGCAATGTTAGGGCATGCTTTAGCGGCAATTGTGATCCAACATTCAGGTGCGATTATCCCCGAAAATGCAATGAAACATTTAACCTTACCCTCAAAAAGTGCGTAACGTTATTCTTTTGAATACGAGAAGTGATTGAGCCAGTGGCTGAATTTTTCAGACGTTGGCTGATATTGGTGAAAACAGTAATTAGGATTAATTGCATTAAAGTGCAATATGTTTTCAGTTGTACAATAAAATAAATAGTAGGTTCTGACGCATGTATAAAGGGACATTAGCATTACTTATTTCTAGTTTATTCACTCTTCCAACGGCAGCGATAGCAATGACGCCAAATAGCGATTTAAATTTAATGCCTTATCCACAGAATGTGGCTCTTAAAGAAGGTAAAGTCACTTTGGATAAATCTTTTTCGATTTATATCAAAGGTTATAATTCGCCCCGTGTTCAATTCAATGCTAAAAGAGCCATGGAGCGACTTTATCGTCAGACAGGGTTGCCCATGTTGAACTGGCAAGCACAATCTGAACAAGATGCGACGTTAGTGATTAATATTCATCATCGCCCCAAATCAGATGTTCAGAATATTGATAGTGATGAGTCATACAAGCTTGATGTTGGTAACGGTAAAATTGTAATTAATGCTGAGCGTCCTTATGGTGCATTTCATGGCCTAGAAACCCTGCTTCAAATGGTTTCTACGGACGCTACTGGTTATTTTGTTCCTGCTGTTTCTATTCAAGATAAGCCACGCTTTCCTTGGCGTGGGGTATCTTACGATACTTCAAGACATTTCATTGAGATTGATGTGATCCTTCGTCAATTAGATGCAATGGCATCAGCCAAACTTAATGTTTTTCACTGGCATCTATGGGACGATCAAGGCATACGTATTCAACTTGATAAATACCAAAAACTTTGGCGTGACACGACTGATGGTGATTTCTATACCAAGGATCAGATTCATCAGGTTGTTGATTATGCGCGTAATTTAGGTATTCGTGTTATTCCTGAGATCTCATTGCCGGGTCATGCATCTGCGGTTGCTCATGCTTATCCTGAATTAATGTCTGGCATAGGAAAACAACAATATCCTCAGCAACGTGGATGGGGGGTATTTGAACCCTTAATGGATCCTACTAATCCAGCGCTTTATGAAATGCTAGCGAGTGTGTTTGATGAAGTTGTCGCCTTATTTCCTGATGAGTATTTCCATATTGGTGGGGATGAGCCTAATTATCAGCAGTGGCGTGATAACCCGAAAATTCAGCAATTTATTAAAGATAATCATATTGATGGTGAACGCGGTTTACAGTCTTATCTTAATACTAAAGTAGAGAAGATGTTGGAAGAGCGCGGTAAGAAAATGACCGGATGGGATGAAATCTGGCATAAAGACTTACCCAAATCGATAGTGATCCAAAGCTGGCAAGGTCATGACAGTATAGGTCGTGCTGCAAAAGAAGGGTATCAAGGTATTCTTTCTACGGGTTATTACCTTGATCAGCCACAACCGACAAGCTATCACTATCGAAACGACCCTATGCCCAAAGGGATCACTGTGGATGACAAACTTCATCAAGGCGAGGTATTCGAGACTTATGAATGGGTGAAGCCTAGAAGTAAAGGCGGTCCACGTAAAGGTAACTTAACTATTATTACCGCCGCTGATGGCAGTTACCGAGCATTTACGGATTATAACGGTAAATCCCGTGAAGAAGTGTACATTCTTGAATATGTACCAGGTGTTAAATTCCGAGGCCATTTCGATAACTTCATGTCATACACCGAATTTAATTACGATTTTGCCAATGACAAACTTGCAGACAGCAGTTATCAGTTAATCGGTAATGTGCGTTGGCCTGCAACAGGGCAACTTGTTGCAAGTAGTGATATGAAAGGAAGTCAGATCCCAGAACCTAATGGGGGTTATCCAGCAGAATTAACTGAAAAAGAACAAGCCTTGATTTTAGGTGGTGAAATCACAATATGGGGCGAAAACCTCGATTCCACGACGATTGAACATCGTTTATGGCCACGAAGTTATGCAGTTGCAGAGCGTTTGTGGTCAAGCCAAGCGTTAACCGATGAGCGCAGTATGTATAAGCGGATGAAAGCAATAGATACGTGGTCAGAGATATCTGTTGGGTTACGCCATCATGCAGATGCAAACATGATGCTAAAACGTCTTGCTAATGGTGCTGATTCAAGCGCGTTACAAACCTTAGCCAAGTACGTTGAGCCAGCCCAATATTATGCACGTCATTGGGAGAAGTGGAATTCGACACCAACGAAAGGCGATTTATATAACCAGTATGAGCGTTTAAATCGCTTTGCTGATGCATTGCCTGTTGAAAGTTTGGCAGTGTATGAGATGAACGATCTGGTTTCACGTATTAGTAAGGGGGATATGTCAGCCCTTGCTACGCTAAATATGCATTACTTAACAGTTGAGCTAGCCGCGCAGCAAGCCAAACCGATTTTTGCTAACAATATTGCTGCTGTAAATACTATGCCTATGACTGATGCTGTTACAGCGGTTGCAGATCTCGGAATGAACCTGATTGATAAAATAAAACAGGGAAGCCAGTTATCAGAGCAAGAGGTAGCGGCTTATCATCAAATTATTGATAAAAATGCCGTCATATTTGACGAAACCATCGTTGCTATCGTCTCGCCAACTAAGCAGTTACTTCACATTTTAGAAAATCATTAAACGAAGTCGTTGCCGTCTGTTTATTCAGGCGGCATTTTAATGATTGATAACGCATTTATTTATGAAGGTTTCCATGACAAAACAATCTCCCTTACATTTTTATGTAGGTACTTATACCGATGCACCGAGTGATAGTCATGGTGTTGTAGGCATTTCCCTTGATCCTCAATCTGGCGTATTAACGTTAAACAATGAGATCGTGCCTGATACGTTGCAACAGCAGCATAATCCATCTTATCTCGCTTCGACTCTAAACGGGTTATATACCTTTAATGAAGTTGATCGACACAGTGGTGCACAACTTCATTTTTCTGATCATCAAACGCGTTGTTCTTTAGCTATTGCTGGGGATTATCCTTGTCATATTGATGTAAAAGATAAGCTTTTGGCGGTGGCGAACTATGGTTCAGGTAATGTCACTGTTTATGGTTTAGATGAAGAAGGTCAACCGACGGAGTGTATCGCAGATTTATTTGTTGATGGCTGTGGACCAAATGTTGATCGTCAAGAAGCCCCTCATGCACATCAAGTTACATTTCTAAAGCATACCAATCAGTTAGCCGTTGTTGATTTAGGCAGTGATTGCATTTACTTTTACGATTATGACGTAAACACATTATCATTTGCCTTAAATCAAACGCTAAACATGCCAGCAGGATCTGGCCCTCGACATCTTGTTTTCAGCCATGATGAATCAATCGGCTATGTTGTGTGTGAACTGTCTGAAACGCTTGTGGTGATCACTAAACAAAATGGCTGCTGGGAGCAAGCATCACAACAAGCACTGCTTGCTAATGAAGAAAATAAACAAGCGGCATCTGCTATTTACTTATCACCAGATGAACGCTTTTTATATGTTTCTTGTCGTGCTCAAAACAAGATTAGTTATTTTAATGTAAACGGTGAAAACGTCACTCAATTAGCCGCTGTTGATTGTGGCGGGGCATTCCCTCGTGATTTTGTGATTTCCCAAAATGGTGAATGGTTGCTGGTGGCGAATCAACATTCTAATAATATTATTAGCTATCACCGTAATGTTGAAACGGGCGCTATTAAAGCAACAGGTTATAGTTGTAAGGTCGGTGCACCTGTGTGCCTTATCGAGATGCTTTCACGATAATCCAATTGATCTTAACGTCTTAAAAGCCATAGTGTTAACTGTGGCTTTTTTATACCTTAAAAACGTATAGTTTGTTGTTAAATGAATTTAGGATATCACGATGGATTTATTTGCTGAGCAAGGTGAGTGGATAACAATCAACAATGGATTACTCTATTGGCACCCACAGTTTTTGAATTTACAGCGGTCTGAACAGTATTTTCAGCAACTGAAAAGCGAATTGAATTGGCAACAAGAACACATAACGCTATTTGGTAAGTCAGTGCTTCAGCCGAGGTTACAAACATGGCTCGGTGATGCTGTTTATACTTATTCAGGGCTTACTATGCATCCACAACTTTGGACATCAGCAATATTAGATTTAAAAACACAGTGTGAACAGCAAGCGCAAACGAGGTTTAACTCTGTGCTTGGTAATTTATACCGTGATGGTGAAGATTACATGGGGTGGCATCAAGACAATGAGCGTGAATTAGGTCATCAACCTGTTATTGCTTCTTTAAGCTTTGGTGCAACACGGCAGTTCGTGTTTAAACATAAAACCACCAAAGAGAAAATTGCCTTCCAATTAACACCGGGATCTTTGCTGATAATGGCAGGAGACACGCAGCAGCATTGGCAACATGCACTACCTAAAACTAAACGTGTAAATGAGCCACGTATAAACCTAACTTTTCGTTATATTAAACAGTAATTGTTTGTACGGTCACGTTCGATTGTAATGACTATCATCAAAACGTTCTAATTTGATAACTCACTCTAATTAATCAATTATTACAATCACTATCTCCACCTTCACAGGATAGGCTTATTGACAATAAGGGAGGGGGATATGTATTTTTTCAATTTGAAAGCCTTGTTGCTTGATTTAAAACACAATAATGTCACTGAGCGGGAATCTGCGTTGTATGTTTTGATTCCGATTATTTTGATGATGCTGTATTCGTATTACTTACCACAAACAGATTCGTTAGAATCACTCGCTAATAATGTCATTATGATAATTAACTTTATTATTTTATTTATCGTCAATGGTGGAAATAACGGAAAGAACTTTTTAATTAAATACGTTTCGTTAAGCTGGGTTGTAGCGTGGCGAGTTACAATATTTTACCTCGTTCCATTTATGTTTGTATTTTTTGGTCTTATGTATTTTGTTTTTCCCGATTCTTTAAAACATGATACCTACGGCTTATTAGTATTTGGTATTGCTTTTGAAGTATTTTATCTTTTTTTTATGATCAAGGCATTTAGAGCAACGTTACAAAAAGTAGTCATAGCTTATGACTAGTAGAAAAAAGTAATTATTTTTACTTTTGTCACATAGCTAAACAACGTAAATAATAGCTCTATTAATTTATGAGTAAAAATAAATAGAGCTATTTTTTGATCAATTGAAATAATTTAAAAATAAAGATCTGTTATTTACTATATTTTATTATTTTAAAATAAGAGGTAAATTACTGCTTTTTAATTTAAATAAAATAATGGTTTCAAACCCTCTTATAAATTAGTTTATATATTAATATTTTATTAATATGCCCATCCCCACTTCTTATTCTTACAAATCAATATCTTAAGCTGTAAATTATGCTTCATTAGTTTGTTTTTCTTTATATTATCTTTACATGACTCAGATCTCGTCTTGATTATATGATGGAAACTAAGGCGACCAGAATAATGGTTATCCTATATCAGAAATCCTAGGCTAAATGATTTCGAAATAGCTTAAATATGTTCTCCCTTATTATAAAAGAGCCAGATAAATTTAACTGAGGTCAATAATATAATGAACTTTAATAGTCCTTCATCAAAGCAGTCATTAGATTCAGAAGTGATTCGCTTTGCAGGCGACTCTGGCGATGGCATACAATTTACTGGAAATAGATTCTCAAGTAGTGTCAGTTTGTTTGGTAATTCGCTTGTAACGCTACCTGATTATCCCGCTGAGATTCGAGCACCGGCTGGCACCGTTTCTGGTGTTTCGTCTTTTCAATTGCAATTCGCTGATCATGATGTTTATACACCTGGCGATCAGTGTGGTGTTTTAATTGCTATGAATGCCGCAGCACTTAAGAAAAATATTGCTGATTTAAAGGTTGGTGGTCTGCTCATTGTCGATAAAGCAGGGTTTAGAGACTCGCTAATTAAACTTGCAGGCTATGATGCCAATCCACTGATAGATGGGTCATTAAAGGCTTACCGTATAATTGCTGAAGACTTTACACAACTGACTCTTCATTCTCTTGAAGGGTTAGGACTGCCTGGAAAAGTTGCTCGTCGATGTAAAAACTGCTTTATGTTAGGTATTGCGTTATGGATATTTAGTCAAACGTTAGAAGAAGCTGAAAACTGGATTAAAGATCAATTTTCTGAACAGCCACAGATAATAAATGCAAATATTTCAGCGTTGAGAAGTGGTTATAACTATGCGGATACGACAGAAATCTTTGGCGAGAGTTGGCAGGTAGGAAAAGCAAATATTGAACCTGGACGATACCGTTCAGTGTCAGGGAATGAAGCATTGTCATTGGGGTTAATTACGGCATCCTATGCTGCTGATAAACCGTTATTTTTAGGTTCTTATCCTATTACTCCTGCTTCTGATATTTTGCACCAGTTAGCAAAATATCAACAATTTGGTGTGACTACATTTCAGGCTGAAGATGAAATTGCAGCTGCAGGGGCCGCATTAGGTGCATCTTATACTGGAGCTTTAGGTGTTACCACGACATCAGGTCCGGGACTATGCCTAAAATCTGAAATGATCAATTTGGCCGTTATGGCAGAGCTACCCTTGGTTGTTGTTGATGTTCAAAGGGGAGGACCATCAACGGGGCTTCCGACCAAGACAGAACAATCCGATCTCCTCTTCGCACTGTATGGGCGTAATGGTGATTCGCCTCTTCCTGTAATTGCTGCATCTTCACCGGGTGATTGTTATGCGATGGCCATTGAGGTTTGTCGATTAGCAACTACTTTTATGACTCCTGTTGTTCTCCTTACCGACGGCTATATTGCTAATGGTACTGAGCCATGGAAAGTACCATCAGAGGAAGAGATTCCTTGTTGGGATAAACCAGAAGTGAGTGTTGCAGGATCTTATTATCCATACCTACGAGATCATGACACTTTGGCGCGAGAATGGGTTGTACCGGGCACGGAAGGTAAGCAACACAGAATTGGCGGGTTAGAAAAGAAAAGTATTACGGGGGAAGTGTGTTATGAGCCCAATAACCACCAGAAAATGAGTAATGAAAGAGCATTAAAAATTAGCAATATTTCCCGCTTTATTCCA
This sequence comes from Photobacterium angustum, assembly GCF_002954615.1. Lineage (NCBI taxonomy): Bacteria > Pseudomonadati > Pseudomonadota > Gammaproteobacteria > Vibrionales > Vibrionaceae > Photobacterium > Photobacterium angustum. The sequence goes on from NZ_MSCJ01000001.1 coordinate 1,189,007, forward strand.
AACCAACCTTTACTGGGTTCTGAATTAGACGAGTTATTGGTTATTTCTTGGGGAGGGACACTAGGATCAGTCAAAACAGCGGTGAATGAGCTTCGAGAACACGGCTACTCTGTTGCACATACTCACTTACAATACATTAATCCGCTACCTAGTAATTTCTCTGAATTATTGAGCAATTTTAGCCATATTTTAGTTGTCGAGTTAAATAACGGACAACTAAAACAATACGTTCAATCACAAGTTCCAATACCTATTGAAGGTTTCGCTAAAACGGATGGAACACCCTTCAAAGTTGAGGAGTTAACCACAGCAATTAAAAAGACGTTAAAAGAGATCGAAACTGGAGTTGAGCGTGTTGAATCGTAAAGATTATATTTCAGATCAAGAAGTAAAGTGGTGCCAAAGCTGTGGCGATTTTAATGTATTAAAAACCATGCAGTTAGTCTTAGCTAAAATGGGTAAAACGAAACACAATACGGTATTTGTTTCTGGTATTGGATGCTCTTCTCGATTTCCATATTATATGGATACATATGGCTTCCATACTATTCACGGAAGGGCACCAACAATAGCGACTGGCATTAAAAGCGTGAATCCTGAACTCGATGTATGGGTTGTTACCGGTGACGGTGATGCATTGAGTATTGGAGGTAATCACTTTATTCATGCAATACGCCGTAATCAAGACATAAAGATCTTATTGTTTAATAACGAAATATATGGATTAACAAAGGGACAATATTCACCAACCAGTTCACAAGGTTGTGTGAGTAAATCGACGCCAGAAGGAAGTATTGATTATCCACTGCGTCCCTTAACGATAGCTGCGGCAGCTAATGCCAGTTTTATTGCGAGAACTTCTGATAATGATCCCAAGCACATGGCTGCAATTTTTGAAGCAGCAGCCAACCATAAAGGATGTGCTGTTATTGAAATTCTCCAAAATTGCGTTATTTTCAATGATAAAGTGCACGAACCATATAATGGTCCAAAGCAGCGTAAAGAACACTTATTATATTTAGAAGACAAACAGCCAATGTTGTATGGCACAGACATGGCACTTAAGTTATCAGGTCTAACACCTGAAGTTACGCATAGTTCAGACAAATCTGTATTGGTTCATGAAGTTAATACAAGTAACACATCACTTGCTTATATGTTGGCGAACTTAAGCTATCCTCAACACCCTGTACCTGTTGGTGTATTTCATCAAACGCAGCGTGAAACTTATGATCAGTTGCTTGATAAGCAGCAATCAAAGGTAAAGCTTAAAAAATCACAATTAATGAGACTTCTTGAACAGAATAGTTATGTTTTATAGTTCTTATTAAAAAAGCCGCATTTGATGCGGCTTTTTACGAAAATAGGGTGACCTTACTTAGTAATCTATTAGTTCTAATCGCGGTAAGGGTTATTCGTAGCGTTGAGCTAATATCCTATCTATACGGTTATTTTCTAATGTTAGAATGCGAAATTGCCAACCTTGCCAGCGAATACAGTCATCCAATTTAGGTAAATCATCTAATAGCCACACTAACATTCCGCTCAGCGTGTGATAACCACCGTCTTCTTCGTCTGGCAATTTATTAATATCTAATAAATCTTTAAATACAGTGATTGGCATCATGCCATCTAAATTCCAACTGCCGTCTGGATTTTGCTCAGACCAAACATCTTTTGGATTATCAGGGGTAAATTTACCGGCTAATGCCTCTAAAATATCTTGAGAAGTCACGATACCTTGAATATCACCATATTCGTCAACCACGAAAGCAAAGTCAGACCCTGAGCTTTGGAACATTTCTAATAGCGTTGTACCTGTCCAGTTTTCTGGAACGAAAACGGGAGGGGTTAAGTAATCTAAAATTGATAGCGGATTTTCAGCCGTATTATCATTGATAAACTGTAATAACTGCTTGGCATTTAATGTGCCCTTTAAATCGCTGAAGCCGTTATTTCCAACAGGAAGGCAAGCATACGTGCTTGACAGTAATTTTTGTAAATAGCTCTCAGGCGAATAATTTAAATCAAGATACGCAATTTCATTTCGTGGCGTCATCATTGAAGATACTTTTCGGTCATCGAAATTAAATACGTTACGCATCATGTTATGTTCATGCTGGTGGATCACACCAGATTGAGAACCTTCCGCAATTACTGCGCGGATATCATCTTCTGTTAGTGCTGAACTGTCGTCTTTTCCTTTTCCCATTAAACGTAATAGTAAATCGGTTGAATTTGCTAATAGCCATACAAATGGACGAGAAATAAAAGCGATAACTGCAATTGGGCGAGCGAAAAATATCGCAATAGAAACAGCGTTTACTTGACCTAATCGTTTAGGAACTAATTCACCAATAACAATCGATACATACGTTAAAACAATGACCGCAATTGCTGAAGCAGTAAAGCCAACGGATTTTGCAGGAAAGCCTAACTCAATTAACCAATGTGAAATAGGGCCAGCTAAAGCAGCTTCGCCAATAACACCGTTCATAATACCAATAACAGTGATACCGATCTGCATTGTTGATAGAAACTGAGTCGGTGATTCACCTAGCTCTATTGCTTTTTGAGCAGAGATATTCCCTTCATCTGCTAATCGTTGTAACCGGTTTTTCTTTGCTGTGACAAGTGCTATCTCAGACATAGCAAATAATCCATTAATAATGATCAAACAGACCAAAATAATGATACTCATTTATTTCTCCTAGAAACCTGGTGGGCACCATAGGGTGGGAATAAAAATAGGTGCGCCTATAACGTGAATAAAGGAAAGTCTATTCACACATTGTAGGTGATTATATCTATAGTATGCCTATAAGGTTAATTAAAAATTAACCTTTATCGCTTATTGGTAAGAAAGAAATTACGCATTCGTTTAGCCAATAGACAGAAGTGAAAACAATCGGTGTTATTTGTACAAATAAAGAAAACAAACCATAACCAACTTGTTATCAGCTAGTGGTTGAGCATTATTAGTGCTGTCTCGGTAATGCTAATTCATTGAACTTGTTATGTTTGATATAGTCTACGTAAAACTTTCTTTGTTATAGTAAGTAAATATCACGGTTAAGTGGAATACATGAGGATATCAGTGTGAGAAAAATTCAACTAGGCCTTGTTGCAGTTACAACGGCATTATTACTAACAGGCTGTGGGGAAGCAAAAATCACCGGTACGCCAATTAAGAATGTAGATTCTATCGCGGTAACATCCGCTGAAGATATTGATGTGTTTTGTCCTACAGGTATTTGTACTTTTGAACTAACGGCTTCTAAACCTGTTACCGCAACTGTCACTATGCATTACGATTACACCAAGTTATATACCAAGATTGAAGGTGTTGACGTCATTGGGGAAGGGGCTAAAAATGCTAAAGTTGTCGATGAAGATCAGTTTACTGTTGATATTAGCAGCGCAGATAAACCTGTTAAAATTCAAGTAATTGATTATTATCGAAACTAAATATAACTTATGTGTTATCAAAAAGCAGCGATCATCAGTCGCTGTTTTTTACCGATAGAAATATACCAAATACTTAAAGCCATGCATCTTTACTAATAAATGTTAGTCATTTGTTACCGCAATTCACATATTGTCTGTTTTGTTTATAAAAAGTCATTAAAATAAATATTTATGCATATACGGGCTATTTTCAATAGTTTCCTTATTATATCGGTATTTCTTGTCATTACAGTGGTGTGTGTTTTTTACACAGCAGTAAATAGGCTGATTATAAAGTAGCCAAGCCATCAAGCGGACTTAAAAGTGAATGAAATATAAAATTAAAAATATATTTTACGGTTCATTTAACTTTTACTTGTTGTTTATTATCTATTTCTTACTTTTCTGTTTGAAGTCATCTCTTGATTTAGCGCTTTAACTTTTCTTTTATCATTAATTAAGTGTGTAATAGCCATTATTGGATGTTTATACATCATTTTAGGGCCTGAATAACGCATAATTGTTTGTGATTTGACCTTTTCTTGAGCTTTGTAGCAATGAATAGGGCACTGTCGACATGTCGGCTTGCTGATACCATAAGGACAACGATCTAACCTTTGTTTTACGTAGCTTTTGAAAGATTCACAGTCTTCACATAAATTAACTTTTTTACATTTTTCGTAATGGTGATGTGAGCAGTAAATTTCGATCATTGCTGAAATCGTCAAATATTCACGATTTAATTTACCTAGTAGCTTAAAGTTAGTGTTTATAGTCATCGTTTTGAATTTCTTAATAGATTCTATCTAATACTGCCATTATACAAACATGCATATGAAATGATATTTAAGTTTTTAGAGGGGGAATATGAAATTAAATCGTGTTTTTAATGATAAATAGCATCATCTTTGTTGCCAAATTGAAAAAAAGTATCAGTTTTTTAAAGAAACATAAGGCGATGGGTTGATTTAAATAGGCTAGAGCAGTAGTATCCACGCCTCGATTTTTATGGTGGTGTATATGAGCAGATTTGAGTGCCTTGAAAGAATTGTCGACGAATATCGTAAAAAAGTTCGTGACGCTGAGTTTAACCGTCAGAACGATAGCGAAGTTGCTAAAGTTCTTGTTTTACTAGTCGGTAACTCTATGTTCAGTCTGGCTGATGAATTTGCTGATTGGGTTAATCGTGGTGGCGATCGTAGCTACGGTGGTAAGTTTTTCGTTTCTAAGCAACTAATGACGTTGTTAGAGCCTGTAACTTTCCGTGGTGTAACAGTACGTCGTGATTCGATTAAACTATTCAGAATTTCGTAAGCTGAATGGATTCAATCGGTATTCCATGACTCCAATGTAGAATTGGAAAACGGATTTTTGATCTTGATGTTTATCGGGGTCGGCAGAAGGGGATGCGAGTGCATCCCTTTCGCTTTTCTGGCGTTATGTAATATCGGTTTTCACAAAGTCACTATCTCGTCTCAGTGATTGTGTTTTAGATTAAATTAAACCGTTTTATTGAAAGCTTTAATCAAGACAGATGTATCCATTCTGCCTAGCCCTTCGTTTTGTAATAAGCCATAACGTTTATCCACTGCGTCCGTCAGTGGTAATTCAAGATCGTGTTTTTTCGCTTCATCTAAACAAAAGCCCAGATCTTTACGCATCCAATCAATAGCAAAGCCAAAATCAAATTTATCTTCAGCCATCGTTTTAGCGCGATTTTCCATCTGCCAAGAGCCCGCCGCACCATGCTTTAGAACGCTGACGACTTGTTCGATATCAAGGTTTGATTTTTGTGCCAGCGTTAATGCTTCACTCAATCCTTGCAGTACACCTGCAATACAAATTTGATTCACCATCTTACAGCGTTGACCTTGTCCATAACCGCCAACCAATACCGCTTGTTTCGCGTAGCTGTTTAAAATCGGTAATATGCTATCAAAAACAGCTTGTTCGCCACCGCACATAATAGTCAGCGCACCATTTTCAGCACCGGCTTGACCACCAGAAACTGGTGCATCAATAAAGTTAACGCCTTGAGCTAAGCATGCTTTCGCCAATTCTTCAGCAAGTTCCGCAGAGGTCGTCGTATGATCAACAAGCGTAGAGCCCGCTTTCATGCCAGCTAAAACGCCGTCAGCGCCAAATACAACGCTTCGAACGTCATTATCGTTACCAACACAAAGCGCAACTACATCGCGGTTCTGAGCGGCTTCACGCGGCGTTTCACTGTATTGTCCTGAAAACTCCGATGCCCATTGCTGTGCTTTAGAGGTTGTGCGGTTATACACAGTGGTGTCGAAACCTGAATTAAACAGGTGACGTGCCATTGGGAAGCCCATTACACCCAAACCAATAAAAGCGATACTTGTTGTCATAGGTTTCTCCTTACCAAATACAGTAAAATTGAGTTATGTCATTGCGATATGTTGTCAGCAGGCAATGTCTTTATTAAAAGCGATGGCGAGCTGAACGTTTGTTGTTAAAGGTTGTAACTACCTTTGTAATTTCAGATTTTATCCATTTGTGCTCATCGTTAGCCAAATGGTTACCAAATGATGGTTAGTACACTAGGGGTTACATTGACATATGTCAATTTGTTTATTTAAGGTATCATTTTTTAGCTAACTTGGTTAAAGTTAGTTAAGTGATTGGTGATAATGATAAATATAGGATCAGACTGTGAGTGTCGCTAAATATAAACAAATAGCAAAAACAATAGAGGCGCGCATAGACAATGGTGAATATCCGAAAGGGTTTAAATTGCCGACACACCGTGTACTTGCGGATGAATTAAACACCACACCAGCGACGGTAGCTAAAGCATATCAGTTACTGGTAGATAAAAAGCGCGTGGAATCGTTTGTTGGGCGTGGGACATTTGTATGCTCACCGTCAAGACTAAGCGATGTTATTCAACCGGCTGATGATGAAACTGATTTTAACTTTTCTATCTTGCAACCTTGCTTGTCTCAAAACCTGTCTCCACTGCGTGATGCCATGATGAATGCAGCAGATCACCTCAGTTGTCATTTAATGGGCTACACCGAACATTCAGGCCATGAAAGCCACCGTTTGGCTGCTGTAACATGGGCGAAAAAGTTTGGTTTGGAAGGGGGGAGTGTTAAAAATACCTTGTTGACGAACGGCGCACAGCATGGCTTATCGTTACTTATTCATACGTTAACAGAGCCTGGTGATACCATCGCGGTAGAAGCCTTAACTTACCCTGGTATTATGGCGATCGCTCAAGCAGCAGGTCGTCATGTGGTTGGGGTTAAACTTGATGAGCAGGGGATGTGCTCTGATGATTTGCAACAGGTGATCACTCAACATAAGCCTAAATTAGTTATTGTCGTGCCATCTCATCAAAACCCGACAGGTATCACCATGTCGCCAATAAGACGAGATGCCATTGCAACAGTGATTGAACGCAATAATATTTGGTTAATTGAAGATGATATCTACGGCTTTTTAAATCCAGATCCTATCGCTGCGATCAGTAATCGTATTCCACTGCATAGCTTTCATATTTCAGGTTTATCAAAAGCCCTTAGTCCTGCTTTGCGCTGTGGCTTTTTAAAAGTACCCGAATCACATATCGCGGTTTTACAAGCCACTATTCGCGCTAACATTTGGCTATCGTCACCGCTAAATTATATTGCTGCAACACAACTAATTGAGAGTGGTGAAGCCTTTGAGTTAGCAGAAAACCAGCGTGAAACTGCCTGTAAAAGACAACAACTAGCCCGTGATATTTTAAGCCATGATGGTAATGAAACTGGCTTTCAAATCTGGTGGCCGTTGCCTCAATATTGGCAGCAGGAACGCTTTGTGATGGAAGCAAAAAACCAAGGGTTAATTGTCAGTAGTGGGCGTTATTTTAATGCAAATGGCGACGATCCGAAGCATATCCGTTTGTCTCTAATGGCTATTAATTCTGAGCAGCGGTTACAACAAGGTTTAACATTATTACGCGATTTAGCTCGCTCTGAAGTCAGCAGCGTTATCCCGTTTTAAGCGCAAAGGTAGCAAGATTGACAGTCACTGCGAAGTTATAAAAAGCGACTGTTAGCACTCTTTGAAAGCCACTGACATATGTTATTATTTCAGCATTATTATTTTAATTAGAAAAAGTCGAGTCATAAAATGGATGCAGAATTTTGGCACTCACGCTGGGCAGAAAATCGAATTGGTTTTCACTTATCAGATGTTAACCCGTTACTGATCAAGCATTGGTCGACGTTAAATGCACAACGTGATGATCGCGTGTTTGTCCCTATGTGTGGCAAGTCGGAAGATCTTGTGTGGTTAGCACAAAAACATAACCACGTGATTGGGGTTGAGCTGAGTGATATTGCAGTTAAAGCCTTTTTTGCAGAAAACCTGTATACACCGTTAGTGACAGGCGTTGGTCATCAACATCTTTACCAATTTGATGAAATTTCGATTTACCAAGGTGACTACTTCACGCTAAATATCGATCCTGTTGATGTGGTTTATGATCGCGCAGCATTAATTGCAATGCCAGAAGACATGCGACAAATGTACGTCGAAAAGCTATTGTCGTTGGTTAAAACTGGCGGTCGTATTTTGTTGGTAACGTTAGACTACCCACAAGATGAATTAGCTGGGCCTCCTTTCTCTTTGCCAAAAGCAGACGTTGAAGCATTATTTTCGGGTTGTAAAGTGACGCATCTAGAACGTGATGATGCCGATGAAAGTCATCCTCGTCGCCAACGTGGTTTATCGCGATTTGCCGAAGAAGTATGGCTAATTGAAGTGTAACTTGTTGTTATAAAAACAAATAAAAATAAAGGCATGGTTTCTTATTAGTGGAAACCATGCCTTTTTGCTGATAGAGAAATTGTAATATGCTGGGTTAAGCGTGATTAATCGAAAATTACTTCAACATCACCAGCAGCATTAACGGCATCATTTACCGCGCTATCAATATCTTCTCGACGTGTAAGCGCGACACCTAAACGACGACGACCATTAATTTCAGGTTTACCAAATAATCTGATTTGTGTTTGCGGACGAGAGAGTGCAGGTAACAGATTATCGAAACTGATGTTTGATGATACACCTTCTGCAAGGATCACTGCAGAAGCTGATGGGCCATATTGGGTGATGTGCTGAATGGGTAAACCAAGGAAAGCGCGAACGTGAAGCGCAAATTCTGATAGCTCTTGTGAAATAAGCGTTACCATACCCGTATCATGTGGGCGAGGGGAGACTTCACTGAATAACACAGTATCGCCTTTAATAAATAGCTCAACACCAAATAAACCAAAACCGCCAAGTGCGTTCACTACTTTTTCTGCTACATCCTGTGCCGCTTTTAATGCTGCTTCAGACATTTGCTGTGGCTGCCATGACTCACGGTAATCCCCATCTTCTTGACGATGACCAATAGGTGCACAGAAATGCACGCCATCAACTGCACGAACAGTTAATAAGGTGATTTCGTAATCAAAATCAACAAAGCCTTCAATGATCACACGACCCGCACCAGCACGACCGCCTTCTTGTGCGTATTGCCAAGCAGATTCAATATCAGCTTCGGTTTTAATCACACTTTGACCTTTACCTGATGAACTCATAATCGGCTTCACGACACATGGCATACCAACGCGATGTACCGCTGCTGAGAAATCATCAAATTGATCGGCGAATTCATAAGGCGATGTAGGAATCGATAAGATCTCAGCGGCTAAGCAACGAATACCTTCTCGGTTCATTGTCAGTTTCGTCGCATTAGCGGTAGGTACAACGTTAACACCTTGCTGTTCTAATTCGACAAGCGTGTCAGTGGCAATCGCTTCAATTTCAGGAACAACAAAGTCGGGTTTTTCTAGTTCAATAATGTGTTTTAACGCGTCGCCATCGAGCATATCAATCACATGGCTACGATGTGCAACTTGCATTGCAGGCGCGTTGGGGTAGCGATCCGCGGCAATCACTTCAATACCTAAACGTTGGCATTCAATCGCGACTTCTTTACCAAGCTCGCCAGAGCCTAAAAGTAAAACACGTGTTGCATTTGAACCATTAGCTGTACCTAACATTATTATTCCTTACTATTTATGTTGGATAGTGTTGGTTGAGCGTGATAATACCTTGTTTTTTTATTTAAGCAAACGTTTGCGTCAGGGTTTAAATGGAATTTAATAGTAAATATTAGAAAGGCTCTAGATCTTATAATAAAAAACCGCCAAGAAGGCGGTTAGTGAATCTTTCATACATTACGGTGTTACTAGGCTATTTGCGCTTTTCCCACTGGGTGATAAAGGCCACAGAAGCAATAATAATCGCTGCGCCTAACCATAAACGACCCGGTGGTACCCAGCCAAATACAAGCCAACCACCTAACACGTTTAGTGGTAATTTTGCGTGGTCGAATGGTTGTACAAATGATGCATCAGCCACGGCATAAGCTTTAGCTATCGCCCATTGTGCCAGTGCGGTTAACAGGCCAGCGGCAATGATTAATGTCCATGTCGTACCGCCTGTTGGCATATTAAAATCAGGCAGAGCCAGTAACAAGTTAAATGGCGTGATCAGAATAAGCAAATACATCACAACAGTGGTTGGTGATTCTGTATTAGATTGCTTTTTCACCATCAGAGAATAACCTGCCCAGAAAACGGCAGCACCGACAGGCAATAACGTAGCAATACTAAATGAATCAGACCACGGCTCTAAAATGATCATTGCACCAATAAAGCCAGCAAGAGTTGCACACCAACGTGCTGCGCCCACTTTCTCTTTCAGTAATACCCCTGAACCAATAGTTGCAAATAACGGTGAAGTCATAAGCAGCGCAATACCTTGCCAAATAGGAACAGGGTAGGCAAGTGCCCATAGCCAGAGTTGGATACCAATCACCGCAAGAAAGACACGGAAACAGTGTTGGAAGAATTGTTTTGTCTTTAGTGATCGGCGAATACCCATGGTTCTCAGCCATGGCAGCATAGCCACCAGCGCAACAAAGTACTGGATCAACGCAAAAGTGGTTGAAGAGACATGGAGTTTAATACTGAGAAATTGTGCAAGGCTGTTTACAATCGCAAAGGCAAGACCTGCGGAAAGCATCCATCCGGCACCTTGGACAGGGTTATGAACTGGGGTATGTGAATCAGACATTAAAAATTGGTTTCGTCAAAAAAGCATAGCGAGATAATACGCTTTTGTTTTTAGATAGCCAATATAACTGATTGAGTTGAATGCATTAGGCAATAAAAAACCGCCTATTATGGCGGTTTTACATCAACAAATATTGCTCGCACTAACGATTAGTAAGCAACATAAGTCATTTGAATATCAGGATTTAGCGCTTCTAGTAGTGCTTGAGTGCGTGCTAATTGGCTAATTAGGCTTTCTGCGCTTTCTACTAATGCCGCTTCGACAAGTTCAGATAGCTTGTAGCCTGACATGTTCATATTAATCAATGCAACTTGAAGCGGTGGTAAGCTTGGGTTAAATGCCGCATTTTCAGCATACATACCAACAAAAACACGACCATCTTTAGCTTTTAATGCAACACCACTGAAGTTCTTAGAGTACGGTGCATGAGAGCGGTTGGCTGCATCACAAGCGGCAACAGCAAGCTCTGATTGCTCAGCAATCGTAATACCATTATTAATGTCGCTTAATAGCGCATCTTTAATACCAAGATCAGCAGGTCCGAAAGATTCAGGCAGGTATTGTTGCAGTGTCATTGGCTGACGTTCAGGAAGTTGAATAACTAAATCTTGTGCCGTATTTAATTCATTCATGAACTGACGACAGTGGCCGCAAGGGCTGTAGTTAATCGTTACGTCTTTAATGCCTGTTTCACCTTTGATCCAAGCATGGCTAATTGCAGATTGCTCAGCATGGATCGTACACGCCATACTTGCGCCTACAAATTCCATATTTGCACCGAAATATAGGCGTCCAGAAGTACCACGAACAATAGCACCAACATAGAAATTAGAAATAGGAACAACAGCGTAAGCAGCAGCAACAGGAAGGAGAGCAAGGCGAAGATCAGTATCAGATAAATTAGTTTGGGAAACTAACTGTTCGAATTGTTCAGGACTAATTGTTGAATCGAAATCTTTATCTTCAATAATTGGTCGTAAAGCTGATGCAAGCTCTTTAGGTAATTGACCTAATGCATCCATAACTTTTGCGTGCATTGGGGTGTTACTCCGTATTGTTGATGGAGAAACATTCTAAGTTAATTGTCATTAATCAAGTGTGATCTAAATCACATTAATAATGATAATGTAGTTCAGCATACATTATCGAGAGCGACCTCACACATATAAATGTAATTTTTCATGTAATAAATAGTTATCAAAACATTATGAGCTTAAAACTAATAAGAATTAGTGTTTAAGCTCATATGCATGGGGTAAGGGTAACTTAGTGGAAAAACAGGTGTTCTAAAATAGGGAACATGATAGGTGCTAATAACGTTGTCATGATCCCACAGATCACTAACGCTAATGAGCTAAATGCCCCTTCTTGGTAATCTTCTTCGACAGCTTTTGCTGTGCCTAAAGCATGAGATACCGTACCAATTGTTAAGCCTTTTGCTAACGGGTGGCAAATACGAACCAGTTTCATCACTGGGTAACCTAACACCGCGCCAAATAGACCAACAATAATCACCATTGCTGCTGTAATCGCAGGGATCCCGCCAATTTGCTGAGAAGCTGCCATCGCAAGTGGAGTAGTAATAGATTTAGGTAAAATACTGGCTGCAAGTTGAGCATCGGCACCCATTAAAAACGCAATGGAGGTACCAAATGTCATCGACAAGATACTACCAGCAAAACACGCACTTAAAATAGTTTTCCACTTACGCTTAATTAAAGGCAGTTGCTGATATAAAGGCAAGGCTAATGCCACAACAGCAGGGCCTAATAGATAGTTAATTATTTCGTTATCAGCAAAGTAGGTTTCATACGGCACCTGTAACCAACGCAGTGCAGCAATTAAAATAATCAGCGAAATGAGTAGTGGATTAAATAGCGGATTACGAATTTTTATCGCTAAATAGCGCATGCTGTAAAATACCACTAGCGTTGCAACTAACCAGATCATGACTCTTTTTCCTTATGGTGAAGCGCAAGGCCGATCACAAGCAATACAATTAATGTGCTGCCTAATGTGCTCGCAAAGATGATAGTTGCATTGTGCTCAATTAAACCGAGGTAGTTCATTAAGCCAACCCCAACAGGCACGAATAGCAATGCCATATGTTTGATGAGTAAATTACAGGTTTTATCGACCCATTTTGTTTTGCATATGCCAGTAACAAGGCCAAAGAACAGTAAAAACAAGCCAATAATACTGCCAGGGATCGGCAAATGAGTCAGATGTTGTATGCCTTGACCAAGTAAAAAGCAAAACATAACAATGGCAAAAGATCGAATGTAATCCATAGTAAAAAGGGTAATGCTAGAGAATTTGATTCATCATACAAATAAATGCGCTATTTGTCACACAAAAAAGAGCGTCATTTAGATAATTGATAAGAAAATATAGATAGTGAGATATTTATTGGTGATTAATACCACAAAATTAGACCAATGAGCGCAGCGAGTGTTAAAAGAATCGTAACTTTTAGCCAAATAAAATCGATTACCACATACTTAAACCATGCTTTATTAAATAACAATGGCTTTTTTTTAGAGGGGGTAGCATTAGGGCAAGGACGAGTAGTAAAAGGCAGTCGACGTGATGTTTTCGTCGGAAGCGGCACACGAAAGCCATAGTGAGGCACAACATGGATAGGTATCGCCATTACTCCGTTACATTGTAACTTACCTGTGAGTGATACCAGCAGTAAGTTCAAGTCATAATTGTGATCACTGGTTTCTTCAAACGCATCTAATGACGTAAATGTTTTACGGTAAAGTGAATCAGCCCCAATCACTTCACCAGCAAAGAGACATAACACTTCCAATAACCGAGATTCCTCTCGCGTTAATAACGTTTGCGTATGGTCTTTCCATATTAATAGATGCTTTTCAGGAAAAAAATCTATGTTGTCGTAGCTATAACATTTCAATAAGGTTTGCGTTGTCATAGTGCACACCTACCGTTTAATAGATCTCGAACGTAACGGTATCAATAATCGCTATTCCGTTATTAATAAACTCAAATCAGTAAACCGCTTTATTGTTGTCTTTAATTGTTAGCGTTAATGGCGTAATCATCAAATAAATCACTACATAATAATCTTAAAAAAAAGAAGCCTATTCGCGACATTCAAAAAGAAAATCACGTAATAGGCTTCATTTATCGCTATCGTATTAATAAAAAGGTTTAAACCAATTTAGAAACATAGTCATAGAGAGATTTTAAAACTTTCATCTTATTTTCGTCAGATTCATGCTCATAGGCGACAGCCTCAAAGTTTTCCATATACTTTGGCATATTCATTTCAAAGAAATCCTGACAATGATGCTTCCAGCGTACTTGCTCTTCATAACTTAACGTCATTGGGAAGTTACGGGCACGATAGCGGAATAACAACGGCTTAATACGTTTGTCATCGACATTGATTTCAAGTGAAGCTAACTGATCGGGTGCTGTTTCACGGATAATATCCATAGTCGAACGATCAGCTGTTGAAAAGAACCCATCGTAAAGCATCGCATCAACATTATCGTTGGCTGCATATTCACGTTTAACACTAAACATTTCGATTAACTTTTCACGAATTTCAGGGTGCTGCTTAATCAAGGCAAGGTTCTTTAAACATTGCTCTCTATCAATCCCTAAACGCGCGGCATCTTCAGCTTTTAATGTTTTAGCTGGAGCAAGAACAGGGCACTTATTCAAATGCACTTCTTTAACGGGCACAGGTAATTCATCTGGCGCTAAATCAACACGCTTGGTATATAAACGCTCACGCAGTTGGTCGGCATCAAGCTCAATTAATGGGGTAGGATCAAGCGCGAGGTTCACTGTAATTACAGCGTTCTTATTATCAGGGTGCCATGCCACAGGCACAATCCAACTCGTATTGCCACAATCAGTACCAAACATGCCAGAGATATGCACTAACGGTGTTAAGTTAACAATATCGATTAATTCTTGTAGCTTGCGTTTGTGACGTAAATCAAACAGGTAATCAAACAACTTAGGTTGATTCGTTTTAATGATTTTTGCCAGCTCTATTGTCGCGTAAACATCGGCCATTGCATCGTGAGCATTAGCGTGTTCAATGCCATTAGCAATAGAGAGCTTTTCAAGCTTAAAGCTAGGACGATCTTCATCATCAAGCGGCCAGTTGACACCCTCTGGGCGTAATGCGTAACAAGTACGCATAATATCTAATAAATCCCAACGCGAGTTACCATTTTGCCACGCCCAACCGTATGGGTCGAAGAAGTTGCGGTATAAGGTGTAGCGCGTTACTTCATCATCAAAACGAACGTTGTTGTAACCAATGACACATGTATTGGGTTTTGACAGTTCAGCATGAATGGCTTCAATAAACTCAGGCTCTGATAAACCTTTTTCCATCGCTTCTTGCGGTGTAATACCCGTGATTAAACACGCTTCAGGTGACGGTAAGTAATCTGCTGGTGGTTTACAGTAAATAACGAGTGGCTCACCAATAATGTTCATGTCCATATCAGTACGGACACCCGCAAACTGGCAAGGACGATCATTGGCAGGGCTTGCGCCAAACGTCTCGTAGTCAATCCAATAAAGTGTTGCTTGGTTCTTATCGTTCATAAATCATCCATAGCCATTACGGTTGTTATTATTACTCTTTATCTAAGCAATGGCTTGTTGTTAAAACCGCTTATAAATTCAGCAGTTTATTGTATTTAAGTCGTTAAACGCTTCAGAGTAAAACCCTAAGCACGCATAACTTTAAGTATCCCGTATTTAAGGGCAAATAGGCAAGGCGAGAGGCGGATAAATTAATGGTAGTGTTGAGATATGTGGGGCGAAATTCCCATTTTTGTTTGTTATCGAACGTATTCGCGCCAGCTCATCGAATAAAGCATTACATCTGCTAATCGTTATATCCGCCGTATTAACGGTTTATAACAAACATGATTGGTTGAAAGATTAATTCGAAGGGTATGAGTTGTATACGGAAAAGCTGGATAGTTATTTGAAGTAGCTCTGCAGGTTATAAATTAATTATAAGAAGTTGTTAATTTAGTATTTCTCAATATGTTTTTTTATAATGGTGATAGTTTAAATGAAATTTATCTTGTTCATTTAATAAGTAATGCAAAATAAATATTTATAATGAAATCCCTTTGAAATCAGTAGTTTTTGGAGTATCTTTACTGGGTGTAATTCATGGGTCAATCTATAATGGCATTATCATCAGTTAGAATTAAGAATATCCTATCTTTTAATGATTGCATTGTCACTGATTTTAGTGATTTTAATTGTATCATTGGTAAAAATAATGTAGGTAAATCAAACTTTCTTAAAGTTCTTCAGTTTTTCTATGCGCATTTGAATAATGAGTCTGTTATTCCGTTACCTTTAAACTCTAATTATTCGAGTATCGGAACAATATCGATATCATATGATACAACTAGACTTGAAGAAGTTGTAAAATCAAGAAAAAATAAGAGTATTTATCAAAAACATATATATAGTTCTTTGTTCAAAGATGACAGTTTTAACTTGGTTTCTAGTCGAATAATCAGGAAAAACTTCACCCTTACATTAACTGTAAATAGAAATGGTTCTGTTAGTTGGTCAGATAAAGATAAAAATGTAAGAAAAATAATTAATAGAATATATCCGTTATTCTTTGTAGATACGAGAAGAATAGATTTATATGATTGGGATAAGTTATGGAGTACTGTCAGTCGTCTTAAATTTATTAATGCTAGAGCATTAAATACTGAGCAAATTATAGATTTTTTTGACGAAAAAGTATCTAACAATAGTAATTCATATAAAGAATATGTCAAAATTATAAGTGAGTTAACAAATGCATCGCCTTATAATTATCAAGATCTTGTTTTAAATTATATAAAAGTAGGATTGAGTGGCCATAAGTTTAATATAGATGGTTTTGAGTTAACTACACAATCAGATGGTACAAATTCACATAAATTTATTGAGTTGTTTATTTCTTTAATAATAACTTTAACTAGACGTGAATTTATTACACCGATCGTATATATAGACGAACCCGAATTGGGATTACATCCAAAGCTAAATGAAAAGCTAATTTTTAATATTCATAATCTATATAAAAGTTTAAAAAAACATACTGATAAGAAAGAATTAGGTAAATACGCAACACCTTATCCTACAGTGCTAATGACAACACATTCGCCTAATATATTAAAGTCTGTCATTAAGTTATTTAGAGGTCATAACGAGCATAATATTTATCATTTTAGTCTTAATTCAGATAAAAAAACAAATGTATCATTACTTAATACTAATTTTAAAGATAAACGTTTTTTAAATATTTTTAGTGATAATGAAGCTCGCTTATATTTTAGTGATTTTATACTCTTTGTAGAAGGGGAAACGGAATTAGAATTATTTGGTAATATGAGTCTAATAGATAAGTTTGATTATTTAAATAAGATAGATGTATATAAAACAAATGAGGTAATTCTACGTTCTATTAATCCAAAAGCATCAAAATCTCCAACTCCATATTTGAATATTTATGATGCTGATAAAATGATCAATTATGATTTTACTGAAAAGTCTTTTATTATAAAGCAAAAAGAAGTAAATCTCTTCGAAATTCTAAAGAGGTACAAATATACATGTTTTATATCTCAGAATTACGCAATAAAGAAAAGTTTAGAAAATATTGTCAATCTTAATGAATCAAAATTTTTAATTAATAAAAAAGGTACTGAATTTTCAAAGTTTCCATACTTGAATTTTATAAGATTTTGTAATGGGGTTTTATTAAAAACAGATCGAATTTATATTGCTCCATCTACAATTGAAGAGACTCTACTTTGTAGTCAATCTCGTAAAATTGCCATAAAGTGGCTAATTAACCAGACTAAAGATTTAGTTGAAGGTGATTTAATGATTGATGGTAGAGGTGATGTAAATAAGAAACTTGATGGATTTAGGAGAAGTTTTAAAAAAGAAAATATTGATCATGTTTATGGGCGAATTTTCACATCGAAGGAATACAAAGGTGAATTATCTCCTGAAAATAAAGAGTTTATAAAAATCGTTCTTATATTAAATTTGAAAAAATTACTTAAGCAGTTTTATCAAAAAAATATTGATTTAAGTCGTACAGATCAAGTTACAATTTTGCGTCTTGCTTTAGATGGAAAAACCCATACTTTATGTAGTCAAAAGAGTAAATCGTATGAGTTAGCTATAAATGACGACATAAGAAATGCTGTAGAAAGTATAAAAGAGCAATGCTTAAAAAAACTTCCGATACAACTTGGTAAAACAGGTGGCTGGGTAACATCTTTTTTAAATTTTGCGATTAGTGAGATAGAAAATAGCTCGAAAGATGAACAAGAATTCAAGAGAGTTTTTGCTTTAACTTTTCCGCATCTACATGATATACTTAAGACGATTTCAGATTCGATAGATTAGAGAAGCAGTGCTTGCAATGCTGATATCTTTATATCCTAGTCTCAACATTGTCTTAATCTGTGCATCCCTCGCAGATGTACTTTTAATGCACGACAAGTTCGTGAAAAGATGAATTAGTATCAATTATGGAATCAAAATGAAAAATTACACAGCTAATAGTTTTACGCTATCATTGCTTAAACAGTGTACTTTTTTCAATGAAGAGAGCGGGTTAATCTCGCTCCCTTCATCTCATGTTATAGAAACACGGGTGGGAAATAAGTATATTTATAAGTTGGTTGGTTCAGAAAGTGAATTAATCAATAAATTACACGAAAATCTTAATGAGACATTATTTTGTCGAATTCCCGTAAACCAAGCAGCTACTGCTTATACTAAGAATAAATCATATTTGGATTTTTTAGAACCGCATAGAAATAATTTCTATTTTCTTAGAGTTGATCTAAAAAACTTTTTTCATTTTATTAATAGAGAAATTATTAAAGATTCCCTAAAAGATCATGTATCCTCAAAGCCAATAATCAGTGGATGTCGTCAATCAAATCTAGATTTTATTGTTAATGTTTTAACAATAAAACTACCTGAAACATCAAAGAATACCGATTTTATAGGTAAATCAATTTTACCTATCGGGTTTAAATCCTCGCCAGTAGTATCTAATATTATATTTAGAAAATTAGATATATTGATAGAAAGGTTTTGTTTTGAACATAATATTATCTATACTCGTTATGCTGATGATATGTTGTTTTCAAGCTCCGATCTAAGAAATGATAAATACCAAGAGAAATCAGTGTTTGATGATTTATTTAAGAAGAAAGAAAAAAATAATTTTCTACACTCAGATAGATTTCTTGAACAAATATCATTTATAGTAAATATTGATGGTTTTAGAATAAATAGTAAAAAAACAGTCAGATCAAAAAAACATCTAGGGTTAAATGGATATTTAATATCAGGATCTAATTATCCTTACATAGATGGGAAAATAAGAATATCAAATAAAAAAACGAAAAAAATCTCTAAACTAATTTACGAGTGTAATACTGATAAAAGTGATCTTGATATTTTTAAAGTTGTATTTAGTATAGACCCTTTTAGAATAAAGTTCAGAAGGAAACCTAAAGTTGAATTTTTGAATAATTATTGCTGCGCGCAAATAAATAATAAGATTATAGGTTATCGTTCATATTTAATATCTTTATTGAAATATAATGATAAATATTCATGCTTAGAAGATGACTTTATATTTAAAGTTAAAGGCCTAATAAAAGAATCTGAAAAAATTATAAATAATCGGATGAAGAAAGAGATATAAACTCTATATTTATAAGCTTATAAAATTTAATAATTAGCTATATTTATACTCTTTAATTTTTAAAAGCGATCTCTAAGATCGCTTTGTTTCTAAACCTCTTATCAAACCCGCTTATTTTATCTTTCTATTCTACAATAAAAGAACGTAGAAACGGCAGGGTATAATAGTGGTTTCTTTAAAGCCTTTGTATATTTTCTGCTACTAAATAACATTACTCAGACTTTAATCTACATTGGTTTTGATAAAACTTAGCCGTGTCCAACTGATTGGAAGTTATTCATGAACAACAGTGAAGTGCTGAATGACATGTGTGGTATTAGTATCGTTCAAGCTGATTTTACAAATATAATATTAGTTAGCTCATGGCTGTAGTTATTAAAGTAAACTTTGAATATACAGTTTATATATTGATGACAACACTACGTTAATAGTAATCCTTGATATTATCGAATGAATCGGATTTCTATACAAATTTCTACCGACAAATGAATGAGTAATTCTCTAATGAAGAATGGGAATATGCATTAGTTGAAGGTATCCGAAAAATTTTACCTGAACCGATTTTAGTAGAGCGTACGGGTGGAATTTTAGAGAAAGAGCATGGAACCGATATTCTTATTACATTGCCGGGTTTGCTCGGTAAGAGTTATGGCATTGCCATTCAGGTAAAAGATTATCGTGGGTTAATGAGTGATGGGGCGATAAAACAAATTCAAAAAGCGGATCATTGGAATAATGAGAATTTCACGATTATTGATAAATACGTAATTGTGACCCAATGTTCAAAAGACGATCATCCTGAGGACTTCTAGAATACTGATGGTGTCACTATTTTATTTGCAGAGCAGTTAGAAAGCTTACTTAAAGATATTGCTGCTGGGTTTATTGGTTTGGATAAAAACTAATATTTAGGCTATTTCTAGGAAGCTAATTCAAATTATTGTTCCGAATATGTTGAATTAGTTTGTGTCTAGTGCGATTCAACGCACGACTATGTGTATATATCGTTGTAGCACGTTTACCTTGCAATGCTAGGTGCGTAAGGTGCTGTTTTAAGGTAAACGGCAGGCAACTTGTCTTCGCGCCTATACCAAGATGGAGTAAATGTGAGTACTGCAGCGATATTTCTGATTTTATATCTGATACCCGTACTGTCTTTTGCGGGTACGATTGGTACTTATATGTTGCTTCATGGTGAGAGTCTTAGCCATCCTCTCATCAATGTTGTTTTGCTGATAGTCGCTTCTGGTTTTATCGTTTCTTCTCATCTTTCTGTAAAGTTGATCTCTAAGTTCGTTAGCGAGAAAGTGATGTATTTGGGCATCGTTTTTATTGTATTAGCTTGGCTATTAGGAGTGATAGCGGTGGTGTTTTATCTTGTGATGTTTAAGGATCTCTTCAGTATCTAGGCGGTACTCAATAGATCAATACATACAGGTGAAAGTATAAAATAGAGCCTAAATCATGCTTAAGCTACGCTTGTATTAACTGTGATTGTCTTGAAAATACCTACCTTCTTTGCTTATAAACTTTCAACAACATCCCCTCAATGAATCCTTAAGTTACTAAAAGTATTTATTTACATGCTCACAGGCAATTAATGTGTTCATAATTGATTTAATTATGAAATAAAGTTACAAAATGTTAATTTGGTTCACAATAGGAAATAAAATTATAACAAACATATTACGTGTGAAATGAGGCGTTGTAGGGTGGATTATCTGCTTTTAAAAGCGATGCGTTTAGTTGAGATAAAGCATCGTGAGATCAGGAGCAGATATTTGTATAAAGAAGTAAAGCCAGTACAGAATCGGACATGAGATAAATGAATGGCTCTATTTTTCATCTTATGTGCGTAGAAGTGCATGGCAAATATAAGAAAGGAAGATCAATGCGCGCTCAAAAAGTAGTTGTAATTACAGGTGGTGGGAGAGGAATTGGCGCTGCAGCAGCCAAGTTATTTGCCAAAGAAGGCTATGCCGTTTGTATCAATTATAAATCGAACTCAGAGACGGCGAATACACTTGCCCAAGGGATCATTGCTGAAGGTGGCCGGTGTATTACGGTTCAAGCAGATGTTTCTAACGAAGCTGACGTTATTCGTATGTTCTCGACTGTTGATAAGGAATTAGGCGCGATATCGGTTCTTGTTAATAATGCTGGAATATTAAAACAGCAATCACGATTAGAAGAGATGACGGCAGATCGAATTAACGAAATACTGTTCAACAACGTTACTAGTTATTTTATTTGTAGTAGAGAAGCTGTGAAGCGTATGTCTACTCGTCATGGTGGTAATGGCGGCGTAATTGTTAATGTATCTTCTGGTGCGGCACGTACCGGATCACCAAATGAATATATTGATTACGCAGCATCAAAAGGGGCAATTGATACCTTAACTAAAGGGTTATCATTAGAAGTAGCAGCCGAAGGGATCCGTGTAAACTGTGTACGTCCGGGGTTAATTCATACCGATATGCATGCTGATGGTGGTGAGCCAGAACGTATAGAAAGGTTGAAGAGTAAAATCCCTCTGCAAAGAGGTGGAGAGCCTGAAGAAGTCGCAGAAGCTATTTACTGGTTAGCATCCGAGAAATCATCATTCTCTACCGGAAACTACCTTGATCTATCAGGCGGGTTATAACATCAGCGGTTAGAGATGATTTATCTGGCTGTTATTTAAGTGTGTCGGATGATAAAAACCCAAACACTTGTATCTAAGTGTTTGGGTTATAAAGTATTAATTGTGGAAGGTTAAGCTATTTATTACCCATTACAGGCAGCTTTCAAACCCTTCAAAGTTTGGTGCGCCTAAATAAATGTCTTTATTACCGCGAGCATTAGCATGAGCTTTACGGAATGCTTCTGATTGTGTCCAGTCTTCGAACGCTTGGCGAGAATCCCATACTGAGTGCGATGCAAACAGGGTGTACTCATCGTTTGATGTACCTTGAAGCAAGTTGAATGATTGAAAACCCGGTACGGTATCTAGGTAGGTATCGCGGTTCTTCCAAATATCGATAAATTCTTGCTCAGAGCCTAAACGGATTTTAAAACGATTCATTGCTATATACATGATGACTTCCTTTATTAACTTCAGTTTTTATTTTTGTTTTACCACTATTACAGTATTGGCTAATGCAAGCTAGCAGCAAAAATACAATATTTGTTTACGTATTATTAATGACCACTATAAAACATGGAACATAATGTACGCCCGTTGAATAAACCAAAAAGACGCCATGATCCCCATGGTATATAAAGGCACTTTTTGAAAGAACTTATGATGAAATACAGGCACTTTAGCGCACAACTTCAATAGCACGATAAGAAACGATAAGAAGATCAATTGCCCGATCTCAACACCAATATTAAAACAGGCGAGGGCTAATGGAATGCTGGTTTGGCTTAATCCTACTTCTTTTAATGCGCTGGCAAACCCCAAGCCATGTAACAAACCAAAGGAAAATGAAATTATCCACGGAAATTTTCGGCTTAATGTTGGATGTTCTTTGTCATAAGGGCGAGTAAGCTCATAACACAAAAACAAAATACTCAGTGCAATTCCCGTTTCTACTGGCGGCTCTGGAATGTGTACCAGATTAAGCGCAGATAAACTTAACGTAATACTGTGGGCTAAGGTAAAACAGGTAATGGCCTTTAAGAAGGTTTTAAAATCGCGCGTAAATAACAATAAGCCCGCCACAAACATTAGGTGATCAATCCCCGTTAATATATGGGTGATACCTAAGGTGACAAATAGCTTTATCGTTGTCCAAATCGAGATCTTATCGGTTAAATGAAGGCGGTTATGCCCTTTATACAGCGCAAGCGTACTGACTTGTCCGTCTTTTTGCGTTAACTGCGTGAGTAGCTGGCCTGTTTTTAGCCCGTTAAATACAAGAGTCGGTGATGATGTATTTGCTTTAAGTTGCAGCAAATAATCTTGTTCATCCATTCCGAAACCATTGTCACTTCGTTGTGATGACAATAAACGTATCGTACCGCCATTAGTTAAGGTTGGTGTTATTTGAGTATGTTCACCTGCAATTACTGGTAGTTTTAACGCCAACTTATATTGTTGATTATCTAGCTGTGTGATCAAACCCACTGAGGGCTGATAAGGATGCGCCATTGCTAGTGGTGCCATTACTACCGAAAGCAGAGCGCCAACGATTGTGCCAACAACTAAGCGCCACATAAAATAAGAGATGTGCTTATACATTGTTTAATAGTGTCTTTGTGTTAACAGTAAAGTCTGAGCCTGCGGGTAGTGCAATGTGATATTGCTTAATAACGGCGGCTATTTTGTTATTAACATCATCACGGGCAAAATCTTGTGCTAATTGTTGCTTGGCCTGTTTAAAACTCAGAAGGCCTGCTTTTTGATAATCGAGTACCTTTACTGCTATCGCGCCAAAGGGAGTATCAATCGGTGTTGACCATTGGTTTGGTGCCAGTGCGGCTAATGCGTCTACTGTTTTTGTACCCAACTTCGCCAGTAATGCCTGCTTACTTACATCACTTAAACATTGCTGAGAATCCATCGTAGAAATGGGGTGTTGCACTTCTTGTGGCGTTAAAAAGTGATAGCACAATGAGTACATATCGGGATGCTTATAACGCGCTTGATGCGTTAAATAGTATTGATGTAATAAGGTTGTGTTGGTGGCATTGATCTTAGCTAACTGTGAAACATAAGACAGGTAACGTTGCATCAACATTTCATTCAAGTTTGGATCGCCTTTCTCCAAGCCTAATTTTAATGCTTGTTGAGATAGCATCTGTTTTAACACTACATGGTTAATGTCTTTGTTTAGTGCAGTGCTCGACGGGGGGGAACCAAAATAAAGCGTATCGTCTTTTTTCTGTTGCTCAACTTGTGACGGTGTCACTGAAATAGTATTCACAGAAGTAGACGAGTAATACTGTGAATAACCAATAAACAGCACAGTGCCAGCGATAAGGAAATGCGAGAAGGGATCTTGAATGAACCGCTTAAGCCAATAGCAGACTTTTTTAAACATGTTACGGGATCTTTTTATATTAAATAATGCCCTATAAGAATACCCACGCTAACTGTATGAGTGTTGAATGTTTACTGCCTGTAGATTTTTACCTTTGGTGATGTTACGTTTTTTATCAATTGGATAAGGATGTTTTTAAAGCCGCATTCATATTGAATACGTTGATACAAACGGTTGGCATACAAGAAATTAGGAATACAGAGATGGATATTCAAGTCGAACTTAATGGAGAGATTGAAGAAACCGAAGTTATCGCATTGTACCGTGCGAATGAATGGTCTTCAGCAGATAAACCAAAACAACTCTTAGCTGCATTACGTAATTCTCATACCTTGGTTACTGCTCGTGCTAACGGTAAGTTAGTCGGAGTGGGGAACGCCATCACTGACGGTCATCTTGTTGTGTATTATCCTCATATGCTTGTCCACCCTTTACATCAGGGTAAGGGCATTGGTCGTAAAATGATGGAAGCAATGTTGTCTGTATACAGTGGATTTCATCAACAAATGCTGACTGCTGATGGTGAAGCCATTGATTTTTATCAAGCGCTTGGCTTTGAACGAGCAGGTAAAACAGAATCAATGTGGGTGTATGAAGGCACAGAGCATTAAATTTTAAGAGTGTCATTTCTACAACGGGAGAAACATGGAAGTACAGCTTAAACAAATCGAAGCCGGTTCTCGTCATATTTTGGAAAACACCTCTTCCAAATACCATGTTTCCATATTACTTGTATGACATGTTTGAGTTTATGGGGTGGAATCCAAACGCAGATAGCGTATACACGTTGGGCTTAGATTCTGGCTTTCAGCGGTAAAAAATATCATCGGTGTTAACTTCAATCTGGGGTTAGATATAGATATTGATTTAGAAATGCACTTCATACGGTTTGAAACAAAGAGCCAATAAGCGTCATTTATAGACGTTATAGAAATAAAGCCGCTATTACAGCGGCTTTATTTATTAAATGTATCGTGAGTTTATTAGCCATTAGAAGCTAACTTTTCAGCGAATGATGCCTGAGATGTTTTTTGTGTAAATACAATTTTTGAATCATGGTCGCCTGCAATTTCATTTTGTACGACACGTTGAGCATTGGTGGCATGCATGTGTGGCGCTTGAAAGGATACATTACCAGTAAAGTCACCATCTGCTGCAGCTACACCATAAGACGTTGATAAGATAAGAGCCATAGTGATAGTTTTTAGTGTCTTTTTCATTACTTAATACCTTTATTGATATCTGTACTGTTAGCCACGTGATAGTTATGCTAATTATCAATAAATACGTTACTACACGTACTTCTTACATAAGGTAAATCCATCTATTCATTTGGTTAACAGTAATTAAAATTAATTTGAGAAGGTGAATGCCTTTTCAGTATGTGTAGTCTATGGCAATGACACATAAGAATATATAAAGTATATTTTAGTTAAAATATCACTATTACTTATGTGTTGGGCGAGCTATGAAGTCAAAACTAGATTTGAATTTATTGGTGGTTTTCCTCGAAGTGTATCGGCTTCGTTCCATTACGTTAGCGTCAGAATCATTAGGTTTAACGCAACCTGGAGTAAGTGGTGCATTAAAGCGATTACAGTCTCAGTTAGATACGCCGCTTTTCATTAGGGAAGGGAGAGGAATTAGTCCGACGCATGCAGCAATACAATTAGCGAACGAGGTTGAACCTGCGTTAACTCAGGTAGAGAGTGCATTAGGAAATGTGTCGGGGTTTGATATTCAATCACACCGTTCTTTTACGGTATATGTAAATGAAATCATTATGCATATTGTGCGTTCTAAAATTGAAGCTGATACAACATTGGGTAATTGTTCGATTCACCTTCATATGACGCCCAATAGCGAAGATGAACTATTGCACCAGCTAAGTTTACATAAAGCCGATTTAGCGATTGATGTCGGTGTAAGGTCTAATTCGGCTTTCTTCTATCAGCCATTTGCTGATGATGATGTTGTGGTTGTTTGTCGTAAAGGGCATCCAAGAATTCATCAATCCATTTCTCGAGAACAATTTGAGTCTGAGAAAAGAATTTCGATCCAGCAAAGGCGATTGGACTTACTCGAAATGAATTACTTCACTGATGAAAGCTTAATGCCGAAAGAAATAACCTGTGAGGGAGCATCAACATTATCAATGTTGGCGTTGGTTTCAGAAAGTGATTCGATAGCGACGGTGAGCGCATTAATGGCGAAAAAATACGCGAAGCTTTTTAACCTACAAACAATGCCTCTTCCTTTTGTTTCAAAACCATTTAAACATTTTATGGTATGGCATAAGCGCAGTGATAATAACCCTGCAAATAAGTGGTTGAGAAATAAACTCAGCGAAATATTGTGACATTATATAGCAGCAAACAAGCGGCGTATTAAGCACTCAACATTCTTACTTTAGTTGCTGATGTTTGCTTTTTAGATAAACAACAATCACGCGACGCTATATAAAATATATCGCGTGATTGGCAATGCATTTAATCGAACAACTCAATGATTAAATTAGCTTTTCTTAATGTTATGTCGCATTGTTGACGATTATTGCATGATGTTCTTTCGCTTCTTTGAAAATCTCTAATCGACTAGCGTAAAGCACTTTCGTAGTGATATACAAACCAATACCGTAGCAAGAATGACAAAAAGTAGAGAACAAAATCGCATGGATCATATTGGGACTATTCACGTGGAAAAAGCCTTCGCCAAAGGCATAACTCACTACAACTAATGGAAAAAATAACAATGACCATGCATAAAAAAGTGATTTTTTAAGACTTGGTTTTAGAAACAACCCTTTCTCAACAAAGCTAATATAAATCACGGTATAAACTAAGCTAACGCTAAAGTGCACAATCCAACCGATAAGAACATCATGGGGAACGGCTGGCACTTGTTGTATAGCTTCAACCAGTGGATGCCCTTGAGTGATATAAACCAAATAACGGCCTAAACTCGCAAAGTTATTTAGTGGGTGATCACTGAATAATAGATATAAGTTGCTGCCTAAATCTAAACAAAGACCACTAAATACACTAATAAACAGAAGGTGAAGAAGGTAGGATGAACGTTGGTGATGGGGGTAATAGAACATAGAGCATCTCCTGATTAATTACGCTTTCATTGTGATAATGAAAAGGGTTTGTCATAGTCAGGTGTGGTTTATTAACACCGTGGCAATGGCTTTCATAAGTTCAATGATTTGCTGATGTTTATAGTCTAAGGCAATGAAAAATTGGGATATATAAAGTATGCTTTATGCCAAGCATTATGAATAGTTATGGGTGGGCTCAAGGATGAAACCAAATTTAGATTTGAATTTGCTGGTGGTTTTTTTAGAAGTATATCGTCTTCGTTCCATCACATTAGCATCAGAATCACTAGGTTTAACACAACCAGGGGTAAGTGGTGTATTAAAGCGATTACAATCTCAGCTAGGGACGCCTCTTTTTGTAAGAGAAGGGCGTGGGATTAGTCCAACACATGCCGCAATTAAATTAGTGAATGAAATAGAACCTGCGCTAACGACAGTACAAAGCGCGTTAGGTAATATCGCAGAGTTTGATGTGCAAAATCACCACACGTTTACGGTTTATGTAAATGAGGTGGTTATGCACACGATTAGAAATAAAATTGAGCTCGACCCAACAATGGGGAATTGTAAAATAAACCTCTATATGACGCCTAATACAGAAGAAGAGTTGTTATCCCAGCTGAGTTTACAGAAAGCAGATTTAGCCATTGATATTGGTTTACGCAGTAATCCGTCTTTTTTCTATAAATCATTTATCGATGATGAAATTGTCGTAGTCTGTCGGAAAGATCATCCCAATATCCAACAGACAATCACGCAAGCGCAGTTTTATGCTGAAAAAATAATCTTCATGCAGAAAAGGCGAATAGACTTACTTGAAATGAATTATTTCTCTGATGAACGCTTTCTGCCAAGAGATTTAGACTGTGAAACCGCATCTATTGTTTCAATCTTAGCATTAGTGTCAGAGAGCAACGCCGTTGCGCCAGTTAGCCGACTCATAGCTGAAAAATATGCCTCATTATTTAACTTACAAATACTGCCATTGCCATTTTCTTCCAAACCTTTCAAACACATTATGATGTGGCATAAGCGTGATGAACATAACTCAGCTAACCAATGGTTGAGAAATAAACTCAGCGAAATATTGTGACATTGTCACTAATTTAGTGAGCATTTCTTATTATTAGCAAATGTATGAAGACGTTCATATTCTTTGAAAATACAGCTACTCTTGATTTGGTTGATGCTATACACCCTCCCAAACCGAGCTATTAATCGTAGGGTGTCGCTTTCAAAGTTGGAAAGGTTGGGTAAGTATAAAATGGTTCAGTGAACACAGCACTGAACCATATCATTGATGTTTAAAGCCTCATTGCGGTTACTTCAAGCTGGCTAAAATCGTTTCCGCTTTACTCGCTTCAAATTGTTTTGGCTCTTCAACGTTTAGTTGAGTTACCACGCCATTATCAACAACCATTGCATAACGTTGAGAACGTATACCACCGAAGTTCTCGGTATCCATTTCAAGCCCTAATGCTTTAGTAAAGCTACCATCACCATCGCCCAACATCATAATTTCAGATGCGTTTTGCGCTTCGCCCCAAGCCTGCATTACAAAGGCATCATTAACAGATACACAAGCGATAATGTCGACACCTGTTGCCTTAATATCATCTGCTAGCACTACATAACCCGGTAAATGAGCTTCAGAGCAAGTAGGAGTAAATGCTCCTGGTACAGCAAACAGCACAACACGTTTGTTGGCAAAAAGCTCTGCGGTATCGTGTTTTACCATACCGTCATGTGTGAGTTCACTGAGCACTGCGGCTGGTAATGTTTGGCCTTTTTCGATCATCGTTTACTTTCCTTGTTGTATTAGTTTGCAACAGTGTAGCGAGGAATTTATCTCACGGCTAATTTTGCTGGTGGAATAGGGGGCTTAATTAGAACTGTTAGTGAAAAAAGTTATGTTGAAACACATGCCATATAACAAGGCAAATTAAAAAGGGTGGACAAAAACAGTTGGCTTTGTTCGTGACTAGCAAGTTTAGCCAACTAATCTTTGCCGTTTATTCTCAGCGTCATGGCTAGGTAGTATTTTGAACTCCATCGAAATATATCCTTATCGTTTTGCATAGGAAAATAGTCGGTGTTAGCTTGTTATTTATATGTGATCCAATTAAGAAAGCAAACTGAGAACAAGGCAGTAAATGGGATGCTTTGTTACTGAGGCTGCTTTTCAAAGTGTTGTGAATATAAAGAACTCAATATGTTTTTGGTGGTTTGATATACGCCCCTTATTGAGACGTTATATAGATTTGCAGTTGAGTACGTGTTTGTAGACTTTTGTATACGGCGCTTTAATTAAAACAATGGAATTTCGTAATGGATAATTTTGAGTATCAATTGAACTGCGATAATTGTGGAAAAATAACACGTCATACCCATCAAGCCTTAGGTGAAACCAATCAGGTTCAAAAGGCTAAAAGCGGCTTTATTTCTGGAGTTAAGCGGTTTCTCAATCTATGTTTCGGAGAGCCTTTAGAAAAAGCAGTGTTTGAAAAAAGCGAATACATTTGCTCCACCTGTGGGGCTTCATTCAATGAATCGACTGATATGCCGGATTTTTCTGGGCATGATGATTAGTAGTTCTTAATTCAGGAATAAATTAGAGCGAAAGTAATGTCGCAAAGTATTGGAGTTACGATATAACAAGGCTTTTTAAGGCGGATAAAAAACGTGGGCGAATTTTTTAAACCAGTCTCACTGATTATGGCTTTAATTTCGCTGAGGCGTGCGTTTATATGCTATAAAAATAACGTAATACAACTAAATGGAGTTAAGTATTGAATTTTGAAATTCTAAATGATGAAAATGCCTTAATTTTAGAAACACTTATTTCTGGTGTACGAAAGCATAATGAATCCACTTTAGGTTATGAGAAAAAGCAGTCATTATCTGTAATCTATCGTGATGAAGATAATAATCTCATTGGTGGCATTACAGGCTTTACTATTTATAAACATTTTTTAATTAATGTACTTTGGGTTGATGAAAAAGAAAGAAATAAAGGGATAGCTCGTAAGTTGATGGAACACTCAGAAATTGAAGCAAAGATGAGAGGGTGTATTGCTGCACAAGTTGATACTCTATCAATACAGGCTCCTAACTTTTATCAAAAAATGGGATTTGAGATTAAAGGTAAAATTCCTGGTTTTACAGAGAGTCATGATCGATATTTTCTAATGAAGAAATATTAGTTTAAACGGTGTTATCCTTAATTTTTCTAATACTTACAACCTTAATAAAGTAACCTGCTAACGCACTTCTATCTACAAATGAGCTTGCTATTTAATTAACTCAAATTCAGTTAGTTCACAATTGTCCTAATTATTTATTAGGTAGTAACTCTTGCACAAAAATACCGACCTACATCAGGTCGGTATTTTTATCAGGGTTTATTGCCCTGCATAATCGTTGCTTTGATCTCATCAGCTAACACCACATAACCCGGTAAATGGGCTTCAGAGCAAGTAGGAGTAAATGCTCCTGGTACAGCAAACAGCACAACACGTTTGTTGGCAAAAAGCTCTGCGGTATCGTGTTTTACCATACCGTCATGTGTGGGTTCACTGAGCACTGCGGCTGGTAATGTTTGGCCTTTCTCGATCATTGTTTACTTTCCTTGTTGTATTAGTTTGGAATAGTTTAGCCCTGAGATTTTATCTCAGGGCTAATTTTGCTGGTGGAATAGAAGACGTAAATGAGGATTGTTAGTGAAAAAAGTGATGATGAATAAACGAGGCTGGTTTGGGGGGTAATGAAGCAAGATGCCAAGAGCTCATTATGGAGCGTTTAGAAAGCATCATCAAAGAGTTAGGTTTGAGTTATAAGCTTTATAAAAGAATGAATCAAAGATTTAGGCTTTAAGGAAAGCAGGTGACTTTTTGTAAAAGTCGTTTACTCGTGGCACTGTCTCGCTCGAAAATGCCCCAAAGTTACTTAAAATTAATACTCATTTATATCGTCTTACCGTGATTTTTGATTTGTATTTAATACAAATTATTGCATGTAAAAATATGCTGGCAAGATCATAATATATAGAATTTATATTGATTATGATAAAGCTTCTTATGAGTATATTTTTGCGTGAAAGTAAGAATGCTTATTAATATAACTGTTATACGCTAAGCAGGGTTATATGAATAAAATTAATATTGCTGAAAAATTTACATTATTCACCGAAGAGTGGACTCCAAAGGTTATAGCCGAATCTAATGGTCAATTGGTAAAAATAGCTAAAGGAAGTGGCGAATTGGTTTGGCACAAACATGATCATGAAGATGAACTCTTTATCGTATTCAAAGGGCAACTTACTCTACAGTTAAGAACAGAAGATATAGTTCTTAACGCCGGTGAAATGTATGTTGTAACAAAAGGGATCGAACATTGCCCCAAAGCAGAGCCAGATACTCACTTTATGATGATTGAGCCTTCATCAACAGCACATACAGGTGAAACTGTAAGTGAAATTACTGTTTCATCAGAACAGCAGGAGAGGATTTAGCATATAACAGCAAATCAACTAGGATTAAAACAGTTGTTTATTGCTCTTGCTTCGCGATTTTAACCATTAATTTTTGGCCTGTTACTTGGGGGCTGTCTTTACTCATGCTAATACCAAAATATCTCAATCTACCTAAGAAGCTTTATATCCACAATGAGTTAGCAATTCAGTTAGTTCAGAATTAACCTTATCATTTACTAGCCAGCGACTCACATAAAAAAATACCGACCTGTCAGGTCGGTATTTTTATTTGTATTAGGTTATTGGCCTACACAATCAAGCGACATTTTACCATCAGCATCGCGAGATAGGGTGATAGTAGTACTTGCTTTTGATGCACCTTTAGGCAAGTAAACCGCACATTTGTCAAAGCTTGGTACAAGTGCTTTATTGATTGTTTTAACCGCTTGTTTTTGGCTATCAACATTGTCACCCGAATAAACGGTAATGCTATCTACTTGTGCCAGCATTTGCTCAGAATGTTTAGCTGGAGCTGCATGTGCGAAAACAGAAACAGAGCTAAGTGCAAGTAACAGTAAAACTTTTTTCATTATATACCTCTATAAATTTAATGAATCTTGTGCGTTGGTTCGGTTGCTAATATAGCCATAAAACAAAACTAAATAAATAAAAAATTATCGTAAAACGATAATTAATTGTTGTTAAGTTTGTTTTTGATTATGGCGGGATTAACTAATATCTTGATTATTATCAATAAATAGTGAATTAGAGTTTTTGAAGATAAAAATTAAAGAGGCATTTTTTTACATGTGTTTTTGCTTAAAAAGCATACTGATTTCTGTTTGAGTGTGATTGAAAGGTGATTATTGCTGTTATTTATGGGTAAAATTGATCATTCTTTGCTGAGTGATTAACTACTTTGTAACTTATGCAGACAAATGGTATTAACCTGATATTCGTCACTTTTTATATGGATGTGCTGTAATGACTACCTTTCTTGCTGGTTTTTCGCTTGGTTTGTCTTTGATACTGGCAATAGGCTCTCAAAATGCGTTTGTATTGAAACAAGGGCTTAAGAATCAATATGTGTTTATCATCTGTATTGTTTGTGCATTATCAGATGCATTATTGATTAGCTTTGGTATCGCCGGCTTTGGCGTTATTGTCAGTAAGTATCCGGATATTGAAACAGTGGCGCGTTACGGTGGCGCAATTTTTTTAACGGTTTATGGGTTATTGAGTTTTAAATCGGCATTGATGACGGATCATGCTTTGCTTACCGATCAAAAAACATCAGGTTCATTATTAAAAACGATACTGACTTGTTTGGCATTTACGTGGTTAAACCCACATGTGTATTTAGATACAGTTGTACTACTTGGATCTATTTCTACCCAATACCAACCTCATGTGTGGCAATTCGGTCTGGGGGCAATCACGGCATCTTTTGTGTTTTTCTTTTCACTGGGCTATGGATCGCGTTTATTAGCTCCATTATTTCAGCAGCCTAAAGCATGGAAGGTGTTAGAAATACTGGTAGGGGTAATTATGTTATCTATTGCAGCATCGTTGGTTCTTGGTATTTGAGTCGTTTGGCGCCATTCAAATCATAACGATAACAGTAACGGGAATAATGGTCGGGTATCAACGAGCCATATAAGTTCATGCTTGTTATGGCTGCTACTTTGATGTAGATGCGTTAAATTGAATAAATTTATTTTAATATTGGATTCATACGATTCCGTAGCTTTGTTCTGTAATCCGTTTTAAATTCCCCGTTTATATCTGTAGTTGCGATATAGCGGTTGATACTGGGACGATGAACATATGGTTTTTTCTGAACCCTATGGGGCTCATATATGTATTTTTAAAGGTTGCGTACTATTTCAATTTTCTGTGCTATTTGTCGATTATACATTTTAATTTATGGATATATATTAATTTTCAGTATTATTTAATAATCAGAAATAGGGCTGCTATTTTTAATTTGATAAAAATAATACTTCGCAGATTTCCTGTAATCATAATTAATCCAATAAAGGAAGAGGTAACATAAAGTCAACTTTTTCTGAAATATTATTTTTGTATATAAAGCAGGGGTATAAGGGATATTCATTGGTTTCTAATGTAGTCTTTTTTTTGTGCCAACTAGCTGATTTTTAGAGCTAAAGAAAGTACAACTCGTTTTGATTTATCTGCACTCTTAGTTATGGTGCTATTTAAGTAAGAAATTGAGTTACACCAAGACATCAAAATCGAGACAATCACAAGTATGGTATTTCTGTATATATCTATTTTGTATTACTATGATTAATGATGTTCACAATTAAAATTTTTGTGTTGGTATACACCCTCGTTACTCTGTAAGAGTATGTATTTATTTTTGGTTCTGATTTTGAAATTAACATTCAATTGTTAAAATTAACTATCAAAGTGCTTTTTAAATATACAAATAAATTGTTTTTTGTGAACTATCTTAATTAAATATGTAACAATAGTTGTCAGCAAGGTAAGACAAACTAAATCAGTCTTGATTGGTAAGAATACTGTAGGGCAGGTAATTGCATGACAAAACCAAAAATGATCATTGTAGAAGATGATTCAAAACTTCAAAAAATGTTGCAAGAGTACTTCGTATCACAAGATTTTGATGTCAAAACACTTGATGATGGTAGTAACGCAACACAAACCATTCTTGAAGATCAGCCTGATATTGTTTTGTTAGATCTTATGTTGCCTGTAACCGATGGTCTTACAATTTGTCGACAGACTCGTGCCCATTACAGAGGTAAAATTTTAATGCTCACTGCTAGCGATGATGATTTCGATCAAGTTGCGGGCTTAGAGACTGGTGCTGATGACTATGTTACTAAACCTATTAAACCAAGAGTGTTATTAGCAAGAGTTCGTTCACTGTTACGTCGGCAAGAGGCCATTGTTATTCCTGATGAGGATGCAAACAACCTACATTTTGGCCAACTTACATTGAAAAATACGTATAAGAAATGTGAGTTAGCAGGTCAGGTTTTAGCTCTTACAGACAGTGAGTTTGAACTCTTATGGCTATTAGCAAGTACACCGGATACAGCATTATCTCGCGATTATTTGACACAGACATTGCGAGGTATTGAGTATGATGGAATTGACCGTACCATTGATAACAAAGTCGTGCGGTTAAGAAAGTTACTAGGCGATGATAAAGTGCCAGCAGAAAAGATTCAAACCATTCGGGGTAAGGGCTATTTATTTGTTTCTAGTGCTTGGTCATAACTACGCTCAAACAATTATAATGAAAGAGATTAATTATGAGACGTATCTACTTAGAGTCCTTATTTGGACTTGTACTTTGTTTTATTCTTGGCGTCGTCGCTAATGAAACAATTGTTTATGGTCTGAATACTGATTATGAATTTGTACTAGAAGATAGTCAGGCAAGTGCCCATCAGAAATTAATGGCGTTCATTGCAGAGAACCAAGGGCTTGATGCTGCTCATAAGGCGATGAAGCAATATGTAGATACTTCACTACAAAAACTGACTATTTATAATCATGCGGATAAGATACCGACGACAGTTTCTGACTTTTTTAACACTCATCCAGAAAGTTTAATTTTTCATGATGAAGAAAGAGATCTTTGGTTTCGTTTAGCCGGTATCGATAATACATATTATTATGCGGCAGATTATGGCACGCTGGTTAGGCAAAAAGTTGATTTAGAAGATGACCTTGTTTGGCTATTTATTTTACTTAGTTTTATTGTATACACGCTAGGTTACCTCATGATTATTTTCCGTCGAGTCAAAAAACTTGAGGCTGCGACGTTACGTTTTGCTGAAGGTGACCTATCTTCAAGAGCTGATACTAAAAGTGGTAGTGCTTTAGGAACTTTGAATAAGTCATTTAATCTCATGGCTGATCGTATTCATAATCTTATTGAAAGCAATCGTTCGTTGACTAATGCAGTAGCACATGAATTGAGAACGCCAATATTTCGTATCCAGTGGCAAGCCGAAGTACTAAAAGATACCCCGTTAAATAATGAACAAAAATCAACCGTTGAAAGTATCGTGGACGATACGGAAGAAATGGAAAAAATGGTTGATGAGCTTTTGTATTATGCCAAACTCGATTGTATTGATTTAGAGCAAGCATACTCACCAATAGAAGTCTGTAGTTTTTTAGATTCTGCGGTGAAACGTTGGAAGAAAGAAACTGACATCAAAATTAAGCGTATATCGAAAAATCAACCATACATGATACTGGCAGATGAAACACTACTAAATCGCGCGCTAGATAATTTAGTACGTAACGCCATGAAATTCGCTTACTCACAAATTTTGATTATTGTAAAACAAGATCAAGAACAACTTCTAATAACGGTACATGATGATGGTGATGGAGTGGCAAAAGAACATCAATCCCGTTTATTTGAACCTTTCTATGTAGGGGACAAAGCCCGTAATAAAGCAAAAAGTGGGCATGGCTTGGGGCTCTCTATAGTTGATAAGATTTGTACACAACATGGCGCTGTAGTAAATGTTGGCGATAGCGAAATCTTAAAGGGGGCGGTGTTCACAATCACTTTTCCACTTTGTAATGATTAATCAGACAAACACTTACAGTAATGATAATTAAACTTTGTGATAATTTTCTGCGTGCTTATAGGCAATCTCTATTTAATAAATAAAAATTACTTTAAGGTGTATCATGAGAAGATTATTAACCTTGCTTGGTTTCGGTTTTGTTATACTGAGTTGTTTCGGTATTACTCACAATAAGGATGTTTATAAAGCCCATGCCGAAAGTTTTAATATAATTAGTTTTTTTAATTACCTGGAAATACAAATGAACGTGTGATGGAGCTTGTACCTGAAGGTGCAACTGTTGAAAATGTTCAATCAACAAACTCTTATATAACTTCTGTCTTAGGGGGCTTAATCGAATCATCTGTATTGATTACGTTCAAATTGGTGGAAAAATAATATAAAATAGCTTGTAAGTTATATATTCTTTGAAAGTTTAATTTTTCTTAAAACATGTCTATCTGTATCTCTCCCTTTTTCTAAAATAATAGCCTTAAGTTATTGTACTTAAGGTCTTTTATATATTATTTAAAGTATAAAAGATTGTTATCTGAAAATTATATACATATAAGAATTCGTTCGCTAATACGTCGGCTAGAAGTCATTGTTGATAAAGTGACTGTATAAAAATTCAACCATTCGAAGTAAGAGCAATGTATGTGCTTTTATTACTCGGTTCTAACTACGCTCAAACTACAATAATGAAAGAGATAAATTATGCGTCGTATTTATTTAGAGTCCTTATTTGGACTTTTACTTTGTTTTGTTCTTGGTGTTGTCGCTAATCATACAATTGTTTATGACCTTAATACTGATTATGAGTATTTACTTGAAGATTACGAGGCAAGTGCCCATCAAAAATTAATGGCGTTCATTGCAGAGAATCAAGGTCTTGATGCTGCTCATAAGGCGATGAAGCAATATGTAGATACTTCTCTACAAAAACTGACTATTTATAATCATGCGGATAAAATACCGAGCACAGTTTCGAAATATTTTGACACTCATCCAGATAGTTTAATTTTTCATGATGAGGAAAGAGATCTTTGGTTTCGTTTAGCAGGTAGCGATAATACATATTATTATGCGGCAGATTATGACACGCTGGTTAGGCAAAAAGTTGATTTAGAAGATGACCTTGTTTGGCTTTTTATTTTACTTAGTTTTATTGTATACACGCTAGGTTACCTCATGATTATTTTCCGTCGAGTCAAAAAACTTGAGGCAGCGACGTTACGTTTTGCTGAAGGTGACCTATCTTCAAGAGCTGATACTAAAAGTGGTAGTGCTTTAGGAACAATGAATAAGTCATTCAATCTCATGGCTGATCGTATTCATAATCTTATTGAAAGCAACCGTTCACTGACTAATGCAGTCGCGCACGAATTACGCACGCCCATATTCCGTATCCAGTGGCAAGCCGAAATACTTAAAGATACTCCGCTAAACAATGAACAAAAAGCAACTGTTGAAAGTATTGTAGATGATACGGAAGAAATGGAAAAAATGGTTGATGAGCTTTTGTATTATGCCAAACTCGATTGTATTGATTTAGAGAAATCATACTTACCAATCGAAGTCAGTGGTTTTTTAGACTGTGCAGCAAAACGTTGGAAGAAAGAGACTGATATCAACATTAAGCTTATATTGAAAAATCAATCATACATGATACTAGCAGATGAAACGCTACTAAATCGCGCGTTGGATAATTTAGTACGTAACGCCATGAAATTCGCTTACTCACAAATTTTGATTATTGTAAAACTAGAACAAGAACAACTTCAAATAACGGTACATGATGATGGTGATGGCGTAAAAAAAGAGCATCAATCTCGTTTATTTGAACCTTTCTATGTAGGGGACAAAGCACGTAATAAAACAAAAAGTGGGCATGGCTTGGGGCTTTCTATTGTTGATAAGATCTGTACACAACATGGCGCTTTGGTAAATGTTGGCGATAGCGAAATCTTAAAAGGGGCGGTGTTCACAATCACTTTTGCATTATGTAATGATAAAGAAGACAAACACTTAAAGTAATGTTTGTCGTTCGTTGCAAAAGGAGTGTGAATACACAAGACTAAAAGTAAACAGTGCTGGTGTTGCTGAAAGCGAGTTAAGGTCAAATAAGTTAGTCAAAAGGAAATGTTAGAAAGTACATTATTGGAAAAGGAATATCATCAAAGAGAATTAAATTTATCAAGATCAATACCTGATTAAAAAAACATAATGATTGATATTTCAAATACAATGCTAAAGAACAATTAAAAATAGATTTATAATACAATGCGGCCCATAATGATAAGAATAAATTACATTTTTATCATTGTGGGCTTTTTTAATTTACTAACTTATTTTCGTATAATACGTTATATTAAGGAATATTATATAGGTAATACTAAAATTAAATATGTGATGATGTAAGAGAATGTGTAGAGAAATTAGAGTCAGCAGGTCTGACTGTCGAAAGTTTTTAATATAACATCGGCCTTAGCTATTATTGAACGAATAAATGGTATTGATTGTATTTAATAGGATGATATTAATGACTATTATTTAGCTGGGGTATATGGCTTTATTAATGATAACGAATGTGAGTTTTAGTTTTATTACATGATTATAATTCTCAGTTTATATATACTTTTTTAGTAAGTTGAAGTCATTTAAGATGATTTAAATACTCTTCAATTAATAAAAGCTAATGTTTTATGAGTTAATATTTAATATGGTTTTAATTGATTTTTGAATTTATATTTAATGACGCTTGTGTTGATTATTAATCACTTGTGGTATGAGAAGTGTAATAGTATTTTGTAGAGGGATTATAAACTTAATTTTAAGTTGTAGATGATTTTTTCGATAGATAGAATATGTTTTATGAAAAAGCCGCACTCAGTTGTTAACTAAGTACGGCTATCAAATCGACTTTTTAATTAATGTACAACAGACTTAGAAAAAAGTTGAATAGTAATAATTCCAGCAGCAATAAGTACTAAACCAATCATTGCTGGAAGATCAAGTTTTTGCTGATATACAAAATATGAGAGTGCCGAGACTAAAAATATACCACTACCAGCCCAAAGCGCGTAAGCAATACCTACATTCATCGCCTTAACTACTTGAGATAAGCCATAAAAAGAAATTGCATAACCAACTAGAACGACAAGGCTTGGGACGGTTCGGGTAAAACCTTCAGACGCTTTCATCATGGTGGTTGCTAATGTTTCAGCAATAACAGAAATAAATAATATAAGATATACTTTAGTCATAAGATTGCTCGATAATTGTTTGATTTTAATTAATTACTTGCAAAGAAATCTCTAATTGTAATTTTTTCTAAAATACTTAATTTGTGCCATGGTTTTGATGTTGGTTGAACAATAGAGTGTAATGCTCGGGTATAATCCATCACTAAACCGGGTGTCCATGCCATCATGATTGCACGGTTTCGAATTTGCGCGGCAAGCCACACTTCAGGTTTTGTAATAAATTTAAAAAATGTAAATATGTTTGAATTTTCATTATGTAATACACCTTCCAGTGCAGCTTCTAATGCATAAGCAGTATTACTTGAGCAATTATTTGAAGTTAAATTATAAATTGGATTGTGATAATTTTTTTCCCAGAACTGCTTTAAAGCTTGTACATTATATTTTGTGAAGTTCATTTTTATATTTGATTCACACCATTCAGAAACCTCTGATTGATAGTCAGGTAAGTAGCGTCCTAAAACATTATTTTCTGGTGTTGCTTTTAAAGTACGAATAAACTCTTTAGGTGAACGATCAATTTCATGTTTTGGATATAAACTCATATATAGCTCATTACCTAGCTCGATTGCAGCATGCCCTGTTGAAATTATTCCTTTAATGTCTGTCGCAGCAATATAACGGTTGATAACTGGTCTAGGGATATAAGGGTTTTCGGCTGAACCTTCGGGTGTCCAAATATGAACAGTTAAAGGAATACTCACATTTTTACTTGAGCCTTGAATCTCTGTATCAAAATTATTTTTTGATTCATTATCTTCGCAAGAAAATTGGCTTGTTCTTGTTAAATAATTACAATTACTTTGATTTTTTTTGGTGAGCACAATAATACTTCTAACACTACTGGTCATCATAATAAAACCTAAAACATATGAAATAACATAGTTATAATTAAGTATTAAAAATAAAGAATATCCTATTTGAATAGATCCCCAAAGTATAACTCTTCGCCACATTACGAAACGTACTACAATAGCAGATGCAATATTAAATACACCGATAGAAAGATAAATTAAACCAAACGCTAAGGATAGTATGAAATTACTTCCTTTTACATCAATAAAGGCTAGTGTGATACTAAAAAGAAATAATAAGCCTTTTAATAAAAGTACTTTACGGTGAATGCCATGCCGATTGGGTGCAATAACTAATGTAGCAATACTTTCAAGAATTACAAAGTAGCAAAAAGCGTCAAAAACCTTTCCATCAAGACCATCAATAAAAGTAAAAAATCCAATGATGCCCCAGAACAATGAGAGTAATAATAGGTATGACCGTGTTTTTTTTACGAACTCTGTACCTAAAAGATGTAATGTTATTTGTAACATTTAAAAACCGTAATAAGCTATTAGTTATTAAGACGTTCAAATTAATAATTTAATTAAGATGCTAAATTATCATTTGAGGTTAAATGTCCTTAATTTTTACCATTGATGTCCATAATCAAATTGATTAGTTTTGATAAAAAGGTATCACTGTATTTTTGTATAAAATTATTTCAACTTATTAGTTTTTTTGAAATTTAATTTTATTTTCAAAAAACACCTTCTTTCTGATGTTGGGAATTATCACATACAAGTTTTGTAATTACTGTATGAGTTTGTAAGTGTACTCACTACATTATTGAGGAAAAACTTTTCATTATCGGATAACTACTTTAATAGAGAGTTAGCAATTAATATAACGATTATCTATTAAGATAGTCTTTTATAAATGGTGATGTCTCTATCATTTTTTCATGAGCTGTTATTTCAAAATCCTGCACATTATCTTGTAAGTCGTCATCAGGTTGGTTTTCATAAACTTCAACAGCCGTAAAGACCAGAAATAAGCAAACTAACACCGTAAAAAGTGTATCTAAAATTGTATCTCGCAAATTTATTCCTCTGTTTAGTTAGATAACAGCTATTTAACTAAGTGAAGTAATCTAAAGAATCCTACCAGTTCGTGTGGTTGAAACTATACATTTATAAAATGTATACGTCTGTCGACAAAGTGTCAGTGTTTTGATTACAGTAAAACTTAAAACTGTTCATAATGAGAGCAATAGCTTCTATAAGTAGGTGACTTGATGACTGATCTTTCGCTTGAAAATAAGGGAAAGAACTAAGTAATCTTGCTATACACTGACCCGTAAGACGTTAATATTTTGAGTGTTTATTGTTTTAATGTATGTAAAGTTAGTGGTTTAATCATTTACTAAAACTTATTAGTAATCATTGTTTAACTTCAGAGTTCATCGAACCTGATTTACAGGACATTTGAGTATAAAGCCGCGAATTAGCCGAAAGTTGAATGTTCTTGTTTAAGCCTTGAGCAAAGCTATGAGTAAACGCAAAAAAATAGGATTTGTACTACTATAACACTTGCTATAAATCTGTATCTTGGTGTAATTTCTCACAACTATTTTTATTTGGAATTATGATCATGCCAAAGGCTAGTGACATTAAAAAATTTGCTGCTGTTGAAATCAACGGTAAAGTAGGTCTTGTTAAAGAAATTAGTAAGCTAACGCCTAGTGGTCGTGCTGGCGCAAGTCTTT
This sequence comes from Photobacterium angustum, assembly GCF_002954615.1. Taxonomy (NCBI): domain Bacteria; kingdom Pseudomonadati; phylum Pseudomonadota; class Gammaproteobacteria; order Vibrionales; family Vibrionaceae; genus Photobacterium; species Photobacterium angustum. Next base: position 1,231,344 of record NZ_MSCJ01000001.1, read on the forward strand.
ACAGAATGCGTATTTATGATGTAGCTACTGGTACTAAATCAGACGTAAGCTTCAAAGCTGATGAAATGGTTAACTTAGCTGATTTCCGTCGTACTAAAGCATCATTCTCTTACATCGATGGTGAAGAGTATGTGTTTATGGATGATGAAGATTACACACCATACTCATTCAACAAAGAAGCAATCGCAGAAGAACTACTATTCATCACTGAAGATACGAAAGGTATCGAAGTTCTTACTGTTGATGGCGCGCCTGTTGCAATCGAACTTCCAGCGACAGTTGAACTAACTATCGTTGAAACTGATCCATCAATCAAAGGTGCTTCTGCAAGTGCACGTACTAAGCCTGCAACACTTTCAACTGGCTTAGTTGTTCAAGTTCCAGAATACATCGCGAATGGCGAAAAAATTAAAGTTAACACGGCTGAACAAAAGTTCATGAGCCGCGCTGACAAGTAATAGATTACTCAAAATCTGTACTGCATAAAACCAGCTTTTATCTTGCTTACTTTTGTTAAGCAGGTGGGCTGGTTTTTTATTGGGTACAAGATGTCACGGAGCAATGGATGGTGCTATATCAAATACGACAAGCAGAAAAATCAGATATTAATGCAATATACCAATTAGAGCGTGAGCTATTTGGCGAGCATTGTTATCCCGATTTTTTCTTTCGCCAAGCATATGATTGTTGGACAAGTGGGTTATTGGTTGCCGTCTCAGAGTGTGAACATGTAGTAGGGTATGTATTATCAAGCCCTAGCTTTAATGCGCAAGCTGAAACAGAGCGTGAAGCGTGGATATTAGGTATTGCGGTTGCGAATAAGATGCAAGGGAAAGGTGTTGGAAAAGCGTTACTGCGTGAGACGTTAGCGCAGCTAGCTAATTACAATCGAATTCTATTAACTGTGCATCCAGAAAACAATGCAATGAAGCTATATCAGGCGCTAGGCTTTGTAGAAATGGAGCAAGAAGACGATTATTTTGGTTGTAGTTCACCAAGAATCAAAATGTGCTTGAACAGCAAAGAGCAGGCATATATTGCTTAAGTAGATTAATATTATTTTTCAGCGGAAATAAAAAAGGGCATCATAAGATACCCTTACTTCTTCAACTGATCGTTGTAGATTAGATGCGCTCAACGTTAGCAGCTTGAGGACCTTTTTGGCCTTGCTCAACGTCAAAAGAAACCTTTTGACCTTCTGCTAGAGATTTAAAGCCTTCACCAGCGATAGCACGGAAGTGAACGAATACGTCAGCACCGCCATTGTCTTGAGTGATGAAACCGAAACCTTTCTCATCGTTGAACCACTTAACGATACCAGTTGCTTTAGACATGTTATGTCTCCTGAAAATAAATTAATGTGTTACTTATGTACAAAAGAATATTGAAGCGCTTCAGGACAACTGTGTACGTTTGAACAGTGTAACGAAGTTTTTCTTTCACTTTGTTTCATAAATAGCCCTGTTATACAGGACGTTGATATTAAGCCATTTTCGATTTTAAAGAGCAAGTGAGTTACTTATTTATCGCGTTATAATGTGAGCCGTATTACAAAAAAAAAGCAAAGAATATTATGAAATAGGTGGCTTATTGGGCGGAGTGGTTAATTCTTATCAGGAATTTGAATAATAATAGGTCTATCAATATCTATAAGCGCGCTCTAATCTTGCACTTTTAACTGATAAAGTACTGGTATGCAGTCGATTTTGTGTGTTTAGTGTAAGGTGGGGAGATGAATCGTTGGCAAAAAAAAGGGCCGTGAAGACCCTTTTATCAAGTGCTATGTGAACTAACGCAAGCATTAGATAAGCTAGTACTTATGCTTTTTCAACATTTGCAGCTTGTAGACCTTTAGGACCTTGCTCTGTTTCGTAAGAAACTTTTTGTCCTTCAGTTAGGGTTTTGAAACCGTCGCCAGTAATCGCACGGAAGTGTACAAATACGTCAGCACCGCCGTTATCCTGAGTGATAAAACCAAAACCTTTCTCTTCGTTAAACCACTTAACGGTACCTGTTGCTTTTGACATGTTCTCTCCTGATAAACTTTACATCAAACACTGTGTTGCCAATATCGGGTTACTACGCTATTTGAGCTTGAACACTTCTAGGAAGCTATCCTTGTCCAGATTGCATTGTTGTAAACGAGTACTGGTCTATTTCAAGAGTAGGCGTTGATATGCCATTTGCAAATACAGGAAGGTTTTTTTTGTGGGAGAATTCACAAAAGATACCATTTTGTTATTGCACATTACATCTATTGTCTAATTGTCATAATTATTAATAAAAATAAGACGATTTATTGTAAAATATCAAAAAGTTGTTGAGCGGTTTGTGCGATATTTAAGCGAGAAACATAAGTTGATGTTCATAGAATCATCATTGAGCATTTAATCATGAGTATTGCTTGAGTTTACGAATGACTTTCTGATATAACGATTTCAGTAATAAACTGAGACTCGACGGTTATGTACTAGGAAGTGCATTATTTCTATCCCTTGCATTAAATCAGTTTCACAAGGTTTTATTTTCAGACTAAGGACTACACATGAACAACATCCTTGAACTCGTACGTCAAACACGTCGTAAAAACAAACTAAAACGCGAAATTCTAGACAACGATCGTAAGATTCGTGATAACCGTAAGCGTGTTGAGTTGTTAGAGAACTTGATGGATTACATTAAGGCCGATATGAGCCATGATCAAATCGTTGAAATCGTTGAAAACATGAAAGGCGACTACGAAGATCGTGTTGATGATCATATCATTATCAGTGCAGAGCTTTCGAAAGAGCGTCGTGAAGTAAGCAAAGCAGTAAAAGAGCTGAAAAAAGCTGAAATTGCACATAAACACTAATTCTCAGCACTAGAAAGTTGAGAGTGTGCAAAAGACATAGCATGCTTATATTAGTTAAATTAAACCGAGCGTAATGCTCGGTTTTTTTATATCTATCGTAAGTAATAACAATATCTATAGTGCTAAGTTTTTAAATTTTAGCGCTGAATGGAAATAGTACTTGAGGCAAAAAATAGCCCGAAACGACTCCTGTCTCGGGCCTAGGGGAATGGCTCTCGTAAGAGCCTTGCGCTAACTGGTTAGTAAATGGAGTTTGATTACACTTTCAATGTTAGTTGAATAATGTTTATTTTCCAGTTATTGCATTTAATAAAATTAACATTAATGAAGTTATAAGACATTAACGATATTTTTATCTTAAATATCAAATAGGTTCGTGTCGCGAACTAATTCACGAGGTAAACCGTTTTTAATACGGTTGCTTACCCATTTACCAATACCAACAGGGTAATCACGGTAAGTAACAATGACTTCGCCTTTACCTGCTGGTATTTCTGGACGAATATCGCGTCCCATGAACCATTCTTTAGCTTGTTCAACATTAAGTTCAATAGCTGTAGATTCTTTGCCTGTTGCCAATGTCATCACTGCTTCATGCTGCCAGCGATAGCCTTTCTTATGTTGTTCTGCGAGCTTAATGCCAATACGTTGGAAACGAATTTCACCAATTAACGTGCGCAGTTGAGAAGGGAATAGCCAAACTTCTTTATCACGTAACCAAACATCATGCTGTTCAGGTAAGGTTATATCTAAATCTTGTTTAAGCTGTTGGGCGATCTCTTGCTGCTCTTTTTCTTTAAGCAGAGTAAATGGGAATTTACCCATACGTTTTTTTACACTGTCGGTTTCAACGGGCGCAAGCTTACGAATACGTGCGACAAAGAACCCTTCGCTATCAAAAATCTGAGGGTAAACGTGTAGGAAACCGTCTTCAGTAAGTGATTTCTCTGCACCATCAAATAAGGTATTGAGTGGTTCAAATTCTACAGCTTCGCCAAACTTATCTTTTAAGAAATGACAAACGGCTTGGTTTTCACTTTGGTTTAACGTACATGTCGAATACACCATAACGCCGCCAGTTTTCAGAGCTTGGAAGGCGCTAACAATAAGGTTGCGTTGTACTTCGGCAATTTCATCAATAGAAGCTAGGCTCCAATTAGCCATAGCATCTTCATCTTTACGAATTGCACCCTCACCAGAACATGGCGCATCCAATAAGATCGAATCAAAAGATTCTGGTGCCCATGTGCCAAATACACAGCCATCAAAATGGGTCAGTGCCGCATTGTGAACACCACAGCGTTGTAAGTTTGAATGGAGTACTTTAATTCGGCTCGCGGCTAACTCGTTGGCAACCAGTGCGCCACGGTTTTGCATTGCAGATGCAATTTGGGTGGTTTTAGAACCTGGCGCTGATGCCATATCTAATACACAGTCTAATGCATCATTATCTTGTAACAATGCGGTTACTGGCATCATAGAGCTGGCTTCTTGAATATAGAAAAGTCCTGCCATGTGCTCTGCGGTATTGCCAAGAGAAACAGTATCTTCGTTTTCTCGTTCAATCCAAAAGCCAGTATCACACCAAGGAACAGGCGTTAATGTCCACCCTCGATTTGCAACACGCGCTAAGAAATCCTCAACACTAATTTTAAGTGTATTGACGCGAATGCTGCGACGAAGAGGTGTTTTACAACAAGCAATAAATTCATCGATATCTAAATGCTCAGGCATGGTTTGCTTGATTAAATCGATAAATGCGTCAGGGATGTGAATATTCGGATGCAAAGGAAGGATCTCTATTAACTAGCTAATGATGCTGATTTTATAACAGTTTGGTATGAATTGCAGTTTTTGCTAATACAAAGCGTAATAAAGGTTTTTTCTGAATAAAAAAAGAGCACCGAAGTGCTCTTTATTTTGTTTGATTTTAACTGTTAACGCTCAGGAATTGCAGTACGCCATGCTAACCATTTAGGGTTTGCTTCTTTGTGTAGTAAGAAGTGTGTCCCTGCTTTAACTTGTGGTTCAAGTGGTTGCTTTTCGGGTGTTGCAAAGGCAATTCCGCCACGTAATAGGCTATCAAATGTACCTGCTTTTATGTTGGCACCTGTAATACCGATATCAACATTCACACCAGAGGTATTCCAAAATACGGTATTTTTACGCACTAGATGGCGGTATTGCTTTTCAAGTTGGGCTTTTATAATAACGCGGTCTGCTAAGTCACCGAGTGAAACATCAACTACTTGTCCAACTTGAATATCACGGTAGAGAAGTGGTGTTCCTTCGCTAATCGAATCACGCTCTTCACTTTCTAACACGATCGTGACGCGGGAATTAAACAACTCTGCAGAGCCTAGCTTAAAGGTATCAGAAAAGTGACCTTTACCCGGTTGAACGGCAATGTAAGAGCTTAGTAACGAGTCCAAGTTTTCACTACCGCTTAAGCTGATTTTTGGTTTAACAACCCAAAAGTAGCTATCTGACTTTGCGATTTTTTGAGCGTATTTCGGGTACAAACGAGCCTGTATTTTCACGTTGTTTGTATGAAAATCGGGTTCGATGTTAATGATTTTACCAATGGTTACGCCTTGGAATTTAATTTCTGTATTGTTAGAGACAGACCTTGCATCATCGGCTGTTAAGGTGATCAACTGTCCGAAATGCTGCGCGGAACTTAAGCTTGGGTAAAGCTTGTATTTAGAGCCAATACGGTTGGTCACTTGCTCTATGTTATCAAATGCAATACCACCTTTGATAAGTGTGGATAGGGGGTCCGTGACTAATTTTACACCATTTAATCCTGCTTCTACTTCAATACCTGAACGGTTCCAAAAAACGGTGTGGTTAGTGATCAAATGACGGTATTTTTTCTCGATATTTAATTTAATGCTTACACCGTTATCTTTTAAGGAAAAATCACTCACTTCACCTACTTGTAAGTTACGGTAAAGTACTGGGCTACCCTCTGATACAGGAGGTAACTTATCAGCAAATAAGCTAATACTGCTATAGCCTTTCAGCTTTTCATCTGCAAGATCGGCAAGACTTCGGCTTTTAAATAGGGTATAGCTTTTGTTTATTTTTTTACTACCAATAGAGGTGAAGCTAATCGCACTGCTGATCAATTGATCAGCTGGCGGAATAGAAACATCAATACCTTTACTTGAAATGTTGGCATCGACACCACCATCAACGAAAAAGCGGCTGCCGCTTCGGATTAAACTGGTGTACTCAGGTTGTACTAGTACATCAAAGCTTACACGCTCACCAGATAACTCAACATTAGTGATTCGTCCAACGTCCAGTCCCTTAAAGCGTAATTTGGTGCCACGTTTAATACCAAAACTTTTATCAGCATATAGTTTGAAGGTTGCTACGCCGGGTTGCTGCTCTTCTAATGTGTCACGAGTTATTGCTGTAAATTGGCGTGAAGTTTCGCCTTTACCCGGTATTAAACGTAAGAAATTGCCTCGTACAAGATTGCCGATATTCTTAACACCATTAAGTGATACTTCAGCTTCTTCGAGTAATAAACGAGAGCCGCTATTTAAGTACTCACGCATGCTAGGTTCAATCGCTGCATGTGCGATAATCTTGTTGGTTTTTTCATCAAGGCTTACATCGGTGATTTTACCGATCTGTAAGCCACGATACATGATTGGTGAACCTGAATCGCTAATATCATTGTTATCTGGCAAGGTTATCGTGATAGCAATACCACGACCTGCCGTATTGATATCAGGGTAGAGCTTAAACAGATGATTTGCTTCAATGACTTTACCTTTATCTGGCGAATCAAATGCAATAGCACCTGCGATTAATGCTGATAGGCTTTCAAACTGCACATCAACACCATTAAAGCCGATATCTGCACGCATGCCACTAACATTCCAGAAACGGCTTTTATCAGTAACAAGGTTGGCATACTTGGGTTTGATTAGTGCATCAATAAGGACTTCTTTTTTGTTATCACTAAGGGTGTAATTGAAAACCTCACCGACTGGGATCTTCTTATAAAAAATTTGCGAACCAATACTGATCGATCCAAGATTCGGTGCTTTTAATTGCAGCTTTAAGCCATCTTCTAATGGCGTATCTGCAGGTTGGTTTTCTAATGCTGTAAATTTCGTAGCTTCAGGACCATCACCGGGTAATAACGCAATGTAGTTACCAGAAACAAGAGTATCTAAGCCTGATATACCCGTTATAGATGCCTTAGGTTTGACTAGCCAGAATCGGGTATTTTTACGAAGAATGTTTACCGCTTCAGGATAAATGTCGGCAGTAACGTAAATACTCTTAAGATCTTTTGATAGGCTGACATCACGTACAATACCGACTTCAAGTCCTTGATAACGAATAGTTGTTCGTCCAGCGACTAAACCCACGGCGTCGTTAAAGTGAATTTGAATACGTTCACCAGCTTCGTTAACTGATTTATACAGTAACCAACCAGCAAGTATTAATGCTAATAGCGGCAACAGCCACAGCGGTGATAGCCCTCGATCACGGCGAATTTTCACCTTCTTGGGTTGTTCGTTATTTGGATCGTTGTTCATAATTGTCCCATATCAGGCGAGAATCTAAACTTTCTGCTGCTAACATTGTTAATACTACCACGACGGCAAAGGCGATTGCCCCAGGTCCCGGCGTGAAATCAAGAACTTGTCCACGGTCGATTAATGTGACCATGATGGCGATAACAAAAAGATCCATTACCGACCATTTACCTATCCAGTGCACGGCACGAAATACTCGCATACGTAGTAGGTGGTGTGTTTTTCGTTTGAACTGTATGGCTAAAAGGATATAAGCCAAACTTAGAATTTTCGCTACAGGGACAACAATACTGGCAATAAAGATGATTGCTGCGATACCTGTCATTCCCGTTTTGACGAGCTCAGCGACACCTGAAAAGATAGTATCTTCAATACGCTTACCGTTATTCATAAAAATTGAAATGGGATAAAGGTTAGCAGGTAAGATAAAAATACTCGCTGAAATTAAATACGCCCATGTTTTTTGAATAGAATGTGGAATACGATCGTGTAATGGACTATTACAGCGGCGGCAATGGGTCAGGTGTTCTTGCGTTAAATGACATGTCGTACAAAGTGTGTCTAAGTCATCACTAATATGTTCATTTTCAGGTTGCCATGCATCCCAATAACGACGAACACTGATACGAGTTAGTAACACGAGAAACAATATCTGTAAGGTAATGAGACAGTACAGCCCGAGACCGATATTAATTTCAGCAACTTCTTGGACTTTAAAACATGCAATGGCGAGACTGACTAAAAAGACATCGAGCATCACCCATTGCTTTAAATGGTGAAGAATCCATGTTGATGTTTTAAAGAGGGCGAAATGACGAAATTTCAGTGAAAATTGGGCGCTAAAAACCGTCCCTATTACTAATAGAGGGGCAATAACGCTACAAAATAAGATCAATGCGGCAACGCCAGGGAAATTTTCAGAAAGTGTGATAGCGCCAGATGGAAGTGTCGCTGGGATCATCTGTCCGAATAATCGTATTGTGATTAACGGTAAAGTAATGGTTGGAATAAAAAGGATTAAACCAGCTGCGGCTATCGCTAGTTCCGCATTAAATCTTGCTGTACCCCCACGATATAAACGTGTTTGGCAACGGGGACAGTAAGCACTGTGTCCTTGTTGAGCCACCTCAGGGAGCACGAGTAAATTGCAACCGGGGCAGCGTCTGGCCGTCGACATAGTACGTTGTTTCCTTTGCAAAAGAGCGAGATATAAGAACGCTCACGAAATTAAAATTCACACGTTTGTTAAAACATAGTGAATGATAGCCCATGAGCGTCAAGGAGGGATACTATATTATTTTGTGCCGATTCTTGCTACTGGAAGTTGCTGATCTGTTTCTTCAATATCATTATTAGGTGATTGAATTGAACCGTAAAGTGTTTGATATAACCCATGTTGGCTCACTAACTCAGTATGTGTACCTGATTGACTCACTAATCCATCCTCTAAGACATAGATTAAATCAGCTTGTTTAACGGCAGATAAACGGTGGGCAACAATTAAGGTGGTTTTATCTTTTAAAAAACCATTCAGCGCTTTATGAAGTGCAGCCTCTGTTGAAGTATCTAACGCTGATGTTGCTTCATCTAAAATAACAAAGTCAGGGTTAGATAAGATCATACGGGCAATCGCCAAACGTTGACGCTGACCACCGGATAAACGAATACCTTGTCGACCAATTTCAGTTTCTAGGCCATGAGTTAAACGCTCTGTCATGTCTGTAAGTTGAGCAATGTTTAACGCATTCCAGAGTTCATCATCAGTAAAGTCACCACCTAATGTTAAGTTATGACGTAACGTATCATTAAATAAAACGGGCTGCTGGAGCACGACAGACATACGTTCACGAAGAGATTCATAACTAACCGCTTCAATCGGATGACCATTAATATAAATATCACCTGATTGTTTTTGATAGATACCAAGCAGTAATTGAATTAAGGTTGATTTACCACCACCTGATGCCCCTACAAGAGCAACACGTTTTCCTGCAGGAATATCAATATTTAAACCTCGTAGTACTTCTTTATCGTTATCATAAGAAAAATGGACATTTCTTACTTTAATATCCAGTGCTTCATTGTGATTAAAGGGATAAACGGTAGCGGTAGGGCGAATTTCTTCTTCTAAAGCTAACAGCGTATTTAAACGTTGCATGGCAGCAGACGCACTGTACCAAGAAAATTGAATCCCCAATAACTCTTGTACAGGCCCCAGCATGAACCATAAGTAACTAAAGACAGCTAGCATTTCACCGATAGATAAGCCACTGAAAAGCACCATTAGCATTGCAGCGGCGCGAAACACTTCAAAACCCGCTAAGAATAATAAGAAAGAGATGCGCCCTGCAGCTTCTGATTGCCATGCAAACTTATCAGCACTGTGGCGTATGTCATTCGCTTGTGATTTTAGTTGGGATAAAAATTCACGCTCACGATTAGATGCGCGTAATTGGTATATGCCATCTAATACTTCGACTAAACGTTGCTGGAATTTCTCATAAGATTGATTTTCTTGGCGCTTGAGGTTTTTAACACGGTTGCCCATCATCTTAGATGCGTAAACAACAATAGGGTTAATCACGAGAATAAATAACCCAAGTCGCCAATCTAACCATAATAAAACACCTGCCGTACCAACAACAGTGAGCAAACCGATAATAAAACGACTTAAGGTATCTCCGACAAATTTATCGATAGTCTCAACATCAGTGACAAGATGCGAAGTAATGCCACCGCTGCCTTTTTCTTCATATTGGCGCATACTAATACGCCCTAATTTATCCAATAAATGCTGACGTAAATTAAAGGTGATCTCTTTTGATACAAGCGTGAACTGGCGGCTTTGTAAAATGTTTAATGCTTGGCTTACGGTACGCATTAAGACAACTAAAAATAACACTAATAGGATATAGCCAGTTGGCGATTGCCATTGTTCGGGAAGAAGGTGGTTTAAATATTGGATCCCTTCAGCTGGCTTGTGCAGTAATACTTCATCAACCATTAATGGCATCAGCAAAGGAATTGGTACGCTAATCAAGGTGGCAATAACAGCAATGATATTCGCGGTGATAAGACGAGGACGATGTTTTTTAGCTTGAATAAAAAGCCAAGACCAATTAATCATAGTGGGGAATGAATGCTTCACAGTGATAATGATTCCTATTATTGTTAAGTGTTTTCATTTTAACGATTATGTAAGGCGTATGCTATGGAAAATACAGGTTCTTTTTATAACCGTCTGACACTTCAAGCTTTAGCGATAGTTGAAGGTGAATCAGATCTTATTGCCAATCTCTCCAATATTAGTGCGTTGTTGAATATGGAGTTAGAGAACATAAATTGGGTTGGCTTTTATTTATTAAAAAATGATGAGCTTGTACTCGGACCATTTCAGGGAAAACCTGCTTGTGTTCGTATTCCTGTTGGTAAAGGGGTATGCGGCACAGCGGTAAAAGATAACCGAGTAATGCGTGTTGATGATGTTCATGCCTTTCCTGGACACATTGCTTGTGACGCAGTTAGTCAGTCTGAAATCGTTATCCCATTAAATATAGGGGAAAAATGTATTGGTGTACTGGATATTGATAGCCCAGATTTGTCAAGATTTGACCAAAATGATGAACAAGGTCTAGTTTCTTTTGTTACAGAGCTACAAAAAGTACTCTAATTTCATGCTTTCGGTGGTTTTTCCTTATTAGGTAATTATAATAGCCCCACTATTTCTTTTTGAACAAAGCACTAATAACGAGCAAATCTCGTTTATGTCAGGAAAGTCCATGGAAAACTCTGAAAAGTTAACGAACAGTAAAGAAGTTATTGCATATATTGCTGAGCGTTTCCCAAAATGTTTTACTATTGAGGGTGAAGCTAAACCACTTAAGATCGGTATCTTTCAAGATCTTGCCGAACGCTTAAGTGATGATCCAAAAGTAAGTAAGACTCAACTACGTACAGCATTACGTCAATACACATCTTCCTGGCGTTACCTTCACGGCGTTAAAGCTGGTGTAAGTCGTGTTGATCTTGATGGTAATGAGTGTGATGTACTAGAGCAAGAACACGTTGATCACGCACTAAAAGCTTTAGAAGAAAGCAAAGCAAAAGTACGTACTCGTCGTAAAGAGCAGGCTATTGCTAAAGCTGCTAAAGAAGGCGATGCGAAAAAAACTCGCGCAAAAACTGCTAAACCTAAGAACATTAAGCCAAAAACGGCTAAAGTTAATAAGAAGCCAGTTGAGACTACACCTGTACTAAAAGCTGACGAAGTTATTGTTGGTAAGAACGTACAAGTGAATATGGGCTCAGGTAACATGCCGGCAACTATTGTCGAAATTAACAAGGACGATGTGCGTGTTCGCTTAAATAACGGCTTAGTAATGGCTGTTAAAGCGGAGCACCTGCGTTCATAAAGGGAGAATGCGCGACGCATGAATTGTCGATTCCGTTTCTCACTGATAGCTGCCGGCATGATGCTGGCAGCTTCAGCACAAGCCTTAGAGGCTAAATATTCATTAAGTGATTTGCCGCAACTTGCACCAGAGCAACAACATGCAACTGCGAGTAAGAGGGTAGCATCACGTTTTACCCGTTCTCACTACAAGCATTTTTCACTTGATGATAAATTCTCTAGTCAGGTATTCGATCGTTATATCGAAATGCTCGACTATAATAAAAGCTTTCTAACTGCTTCTGATGTAAAGCAATTCGAACGCTGGCGAAATCAGTTTGATGATCAATTGAAATCTGGTGATACATCGGGTGCATTTGATATCTTTAATAAAGTCCTTCAACGTCGTTTTGACCGTTATCAGTTTGCGATCTCGCAATTAGATACGGAGATTAAATTCGATAAAGATGAAGACTTTATAATTGATCGCTCTGAACTTGAGTGGCCAAAAAATCAAGCTGAGTTAAATGAAATTTGGCGTAAGCGTGTGAAATACGATGCGTTAAATTTAAAGCTGGCTGGTAAAGACTGGAAAGAAATACAAGAAACACTAGGTAAACGTTATAACAACGCAGTTAAACGTTTAACGCAAACCCATAGTGAAGATGTATTCCAGTTGTACATGAATGCTTTCTCGCGTGAAGTTGATCCTCACACTAGTTATCTATCTCCTCGAAATGCTGAGCAATTCCAATCAGAAATGAACCTTTCTTTGGAAGGGATTGGAGCAGTGCTGCAAGTGAAAGATGATTATACGACGATTCAATCCCTTGTTGCTGGTGGACCTGCGGCGAGCTCTAAAAAGCTAGCAGCGGGTGACCGTATCATTGGTGTTGGTCAAGATGGCGAAAAAATTGTTGATATTATTGGTTGGCGTTTAGATGATGTTGTCCAATTAATCAAAGGTCCGAAAGGCAGTAAAGTGATTCTTGATATATTACCAGAAGGTAAGAATAGCAAGAGTTACACTGTCACTATTGTTCGAGACAAAATTCGTTTAGAAGATCGTGCTGTTAAATCGGAAGTTAAAACTTTTGAAGGCAAGAAAATTGGTGTAATTGAAGTGCCAAGTTTCTATGTCGGTTTATCTGAAGATACCAAGAAAGAATTGGTTAAGCTAAACGATCAAAAAGTTGATGGTGTCGTTATTGATCTTCGTAACAATGGCGGTGGTGCATTAACTGAAGCAACAGCATTAAGTGGTTTATTTATTTCAAGCGGACCTGTTGTTCAAGTTCGTGATAGTTATGGTCGCGTAAAAGTAAACAGTGATTCAGATAATCAAGTTTTCTTTAATGGTCCGTTAACTGTTTTAATTAACCGTTATAGTGCATCGGCATCTGAAATATTTGCTGCGGCAATGCAAGATTATGGTCGAGCTGTGGTACTTGGTGAGCAATCATTTGGTAAAGGTACTGTGCAACAGCACCGTTCTTTAAACCATTTATATGATTTATTCGATAAGCCACTTGGCCATGTACAATATACAATTCAAAAGTTCTACCGTATTAATGGTGGTAGTACTCAGAATTTAGGTGTTGTGCCTGATATCTCTTTCCCAACAGCGGTTGATCCGTCTGAAACCGGTGAAAGTGTAGAAGATAATGCATTACCGTGGGATAGTATTAAACCGGCTAAATACCAACAACTTCATAATTATTCGTCAATTCTTCCTAAGTTAAATGAAGAGCACCTTGCACGAATTAAGAATGATATGGAGTTTGGTTTCATTAATGAAGATATCAAAACCTATAAAAAGGAAAAGGATATCAACAGTATTTCATTAAATGAAAAAACACGTTTAGCTGAGCAAGATAAAGAAGATGCTGATCGATTGGTACGTTTGAATAAGCGTCAAAAAGCATTAGGTAAAAAACCGTTTGCTGATTTAGATGCAGTACCAAAAGATTATGAAGCACCTGATGCCTATTTGGATGAAGCCATTGGTATTACGGCCGACTTAACTAAGATTAAATCATCGTAATTTGCTAATAGTATCCAGTATCCAGCAACACATAAATAAGCGCTCCTTCATGGGGCGCTTTTTTTATTTCTCTCTGTTACTGTAACAATCTCACAACTAAGACTTGTTGCATATTCAAGTGTGATCTACCGCATATTTTTCATCGCAAAATAGCTTTACCAACTAGTTTTAAAGTACATGCACTTTGTTCTAGTAACAGGGGAAGCCTATGAAAAAGCTATTCTTTATTATTGTGCTATTCTTTTTTAGCGCATTTAGCCGCCCAATTATTGCCGATGATATTACGGAGTTTGATTATCCATTTTTACTAGGTAATTGGTATTGGTTTAGTTCAACAGAAGCGGGCGTTGAAAGTGAAGGTGAAAGTTATCGTGCGATGCATGTAATGTTTAAATCCGACTATGCATTTGCAATGCGCTTGCTACGTACTGATGGAAAAATAGAACAATGGTCTGGCGAGTATAATATTGACGAAACCAATATTACTTTTGTCACTGAAGGCGAAGAAGATCAAATGCATACTTATATGCTTAGTTATAACCAGTTCGTGTTAGATGGCGCAAGATTTACGAAGCTAGCACCTGAAAATCTACCGGGTAATTGGAAAACTTCAACGATATCAGGTTCTGATGTTGATCACAGTATTTCAGAGCTTTCGCTCACGTTACGTCCTGATTTTTTATTCTCCGCTGAAGTTTCAAATGATAAGGGAAAATCAAAAGAGCATCGCGGTATTTATTACATTGAAGATAATCAACTGGTTTTACTATATGAAGATGGGCAACATGATTCTGAATTTGAATTAAGTAGCAATGACACGCTAACGTTAACTAATACTCATTTTGGAATGGAAGCGATATTGCAACGAGAATAATTAATGTAGAGACAATGCTAGTTATGAAAGGGAAGGTCATCCCATAATTTTATGATATCAAAAATTAGCATTGGTTATGATATACAACAAAAAGGCGAACAAGATAACTTGTTCGCCTTTCTAATTTGAATATAGATGAAGCTTTATTCGTTAGCTAGATTAAATGCAGTACGAAGTTGATCTAAATAGTCTTCATCTCGACAGATGCTTTTACCTGGTTCATCTGAAATTTTTGCTACAGGACGACCTTCACATTCTGTTAGTTTCAACACAACGTTTAATGTTTTTACATTTGGTAGATCACAGGTTAGTTGTGTACCAATACCAAAACTTACGTTTATTTGATGATTGAAATGCTTAAAGATATTTAGTGCTTTATCGAGTGTAAGGCTATCAGAAAACACCAGTGATTTTGTTTTTGGATCAATGCCTAACGATTTGTAATGTGCGATGGCTTTTTCACCCCACGAAATAGGATCACCACTATCATGGCGTAAACCGATGAAACGCTGAGATAAACGTTTATCAAAATCACGTAAGAATGCATCCATATTGATACAGTCGGTGAGCGCAATACCTAAATCATTAGGGTACTCTTGTAGCCAACGGTTCAATGCTAATTGTTGAGAATCAGCGAGTTCACCCGCTAATTGCTGATGCCCTTGGAACCATTCGTGAGCTTGTGTTCCAACCGGTGTTAAATTACGAGCATATGCAAGATAGTAGTTCGAAGTACCTTTGAACTCTGGCATGTTTTCTTTTAAGTAATCAACAACTTTATGATGAACGGCTTTAGAAAAACGGCGGCGAGTACCAAAATCTACCAGCGCAAACTCACTTAGATCTGTGTCTTGTGCATTGTGGTAGAAACGTGCAATTTTTTCTTGTAATTGTTTGATAGCATCTTCAGGCGTAGCATTTGGGTATAAGTGTGCACAGCGCACTTCACAAATAATCGCTAGAAGAGGAACTTCCCATAAGATCACATCCAACCATTTACCACGAATGGTAATAGATAGTTGTTCACCAGAATCATCAACACAAACATCATCTGCATTTAGTTGAAAATTGCGTAAATACTCAAGATAGTCAGCACTGAAAAAAGTTAATGTTGATAGATAATTGATTTCATCGTCAGCAAAAGAAAGCGCTGCGAGTTTTGCGATTTGATCTTTAATCTCTTGAGAGTACGGGCGTAGATCTTCTTCGCTTCGGCAGTGGAATTCAGCCACGGCTTCAACGTCTGGGTATTGATGAAAAATTGCCTGTTGCATATGCAATTTATACGCATCAGTATCAAGCAGGGAGTTGATAACCCCAATATTGTGTTGGTTATTATTCATATCTGACTGTAGATACTTAATTAGGATAAAAATGAATAAAAGAAAACATTCATTAATATGTAAGTTTTAGTAATTACTATATAAGTAAGTAACTGTAATGTTGATATATTGGACTAATACATGATTTTCGTCAAGATTTTACGAACTTATCGATTAAAATAACAACTATATCACGCATGAGTTCTATGATATTAATCATCTTATTTTTAGTGTTTCATGGAATTTAATTGTAACTATAAAGGTTAAATATCATTAGGTATGTATTTCTAATGATAATTATCTGAAATAAGAAACAAGTTAATTTAGTTGTTGTTTTTTTTCATAAATACAATATTGTTGTTGTATTTATGTAACAATCCTTGATCTAATAATTTTATTTATATTCTATTTTGATATTTCTTATTCATAAAATATAGTTTTATTACGATAAAAAATTAAAATATAAGTGAAAAAATGACGTTTATTTTAATAAATACATGTAAAGTTAAAAGTTAAATCTTAATAGAAGTTACTGTGCTTATCTTTTTTTATTAAATATTTCTCAGGTGAATGTTAATAAGTTTTATTACTTATGCGTGTTTTCTTGAATTAGTTGTTATATACAATACAACCAATTAATATTGAATATTAATTGAATAGGTTGGAGGGTTAATGAAGGCATCGTTTTCGTTAAGAAAAATTATTATAGGAACATTTTTAGCTACTTCTACATTAACAGCTTTACTAGCAATATTTTTACAGTATCAAAATTCTAAAGAAATAGTAAAAAACAATGTATTGATTCAATATAATCAAGCGGCTAACTCTATTTCTAATAAAGTGTCTGAGCTTCATTTAAAAGCGCAAAATAGTATTGATTTAATCTCTCATTATGCTGAGTTAACTGAAAGTATATCACCAAAAAAACTACTTCCTTTTTTTAGGAAAATGTTAGAACAGAATAAATATTTTTATCAGGTATACATAGCAAATAAAGATGCTGATTTTATGTTGATAAATTTAAAATCTTCTCAAGAGAATAGTGATGATTTTAGACTTGCTTATTGGAAAAGTGTATTAAGATATACAGGTAATAATAGATTTCAAATAGTTACTTATTACGATGAAAATATGAGAGTTATTGATTCTAGACATTCTATTATTAATGCAATGGATGCTGAAAATAGAGTTTGGTTTAAAAATGCCAATAAGAGTAAAGTTTTTAAAAGTGACCCATATTTATTTCTACCTATGCAACAACCGGGAATAACGTACGCTAGAGAAGTGAAAAATAAAAACACAAAAACAGTCGTTGGCATTGATATACTTGTTGCACGTTTATCAAATATGATTAAACAAGAAAATATGTTACATGGAATAGAAACCTACTTATTTAGTGATGCTAAAGTCATAGCTTCTAATAATAGTAAATATTTAGATCATGCCGATAAGTACTCTAATGTAAAAAAAATTGAATTTACAGAAAAAGAAAAAAAATACCTTAGATCTCATCCTATATTAAGAGTTTCTAATGAGGATGACTGGGCTCCTTATGATTATATACGGTCAGGGATACCAAGAGGGTATAGCATTGATTATATTAATATATTATCAAAGTTAATTGGAGTTGAAATCAACTACATCAATGGCAATAGTTGGAGTGAATTGGTCGCGCTTTTTAAACAGAATAAGATTGATGTACTTAACTCAGTTTCTAAAACAGAGCATAATAAAAATGTTGCCTTGTTTAGTGATCCTATTGGTATGACCCATCTTGGTTTAGCTTCACTTAAGAGTAATAATTATAAATCTATAGATGAAATTTTGAAAAATACTAAAAATGTAAATATTGCAATTCTTGAAGATTCATCTCTGCATAATATTTTAACTGATAAATACGCAAATATAAGTATTAAAGAGTATACCGATGTTAATGTTGCAATGGACTCCTTACTAAGAGATGAAATAGATGCTTATTTAGACGATATAAGTGTTCTAACATATGTTAAACAACAATATCATTTCTATGATATTACTAATAATAAAACAGATTTAGTCGGTTACTCTGGGGATAAGATAAGATTAGCAGTATCAAATAATAATGAGGTATTGCATGGTATTTTAAATAAGGCGATCAAAAGTTTTCCCATAACTATATTAGACAGGATTAATAAAGAATGGTTGTCCATGGATGCAACTGTTGGTAAAGATAGCGTTTTACCGTATAAAGAATTATCAGAGATGGCTTACAATAAATCATATTATGATCATTTAGAACCAAGGTTCATTGATGGAGAAAAATTATATTTTTATGTTACGCCGATAACTAATAAAAAAAATGACACATTTCTTGGTGTTGTCGCTCCTGCTGATGTTCTTTATTCAGAAGCTATTCATGATTTAAAAATGTCGGTATTAGTTATTTTAGGGTTATTGATATCAATCATATTACCAGTGGTTATGTTGATAGGATTTTATTTAACTAATTCATTAAATCAATTAAGGAATGAAACTAAAAAAATCACGCAAAAAAAATATGATGATGTGAAGTTAGTTCATTCTTACACAAAAGAAATTAGTGAATTGTCATCCTCGATATATTCGCTTGCACATGATGTAAAAAAGCATGAAAAAGAAATGAACTCTTTCGTTGATTCATTTATTCATGTAATAGCAAGTGCTATCGATGATAAGTCTCCTTATACAGCAGGGCATTGTAACCGAGTTCCTGAAATTGCAATACTTATTGCAGAGGCTGCTCATAATTATCCATCAGGATTATTTGCAGATTTTAAATTTAAAAATGATCAAGAAAAGCGTGAATTTAGCATTGCAGCTTGGTTACATGACTGCGGTAAGATCACCACTCCAGAATATATTGTTGATAAAGGCACAAAACTAGAGTCAGTTAATAATAGGATTCATGAGATACGTACGAGATTTGAGGTGCTTTGGCGAGATGCGGAAATTCAATACCTAAAAAACGTATTGTCGGATAGCTCACAAGAGAAAACGTTTGCTCAAGAGTTAAAATTGAAACGCCAACAATTACATGATGATTTTGCCTTCATTGCTCAATCAAATGTTGGCTCTGAGTTTATGTCGGATGAAGATATAGAGAGAATTTATCAGTTAGCTGAAATTTCATGGATGAGAAATTTTGACGATACTATTGGCTTATCTCCAGTAGAAGAACTTCGTGTTGGAAAGGTAAATTGTAATGTATATCCAATAGAAGAGAAATTATTGATGGATCGTCCAGATCACCGTATTGAGCGTATTCAAGAATTCTATGTTGATCCTGCTTTTGCAATTAAAATGGATGTCCCTGAATTACAATATGATCTCGGTGAGATACATAATCTGACAATTAGACGAGGAACATTAACCGCAGAAGATAGGTTCAAAATTAATGAACATATGATAAGTACAATCAAAATCTTAGAGAAAATTCCATTCCCTAAATCTTTAGCTAATGTGCCAAGGTATGCTTCCACTCACCATGAAACAATGAAAGGATCGGGTTATCCACGTAAATTATCAGCGGAAGATTTGTCTATACCTGAACGCATCATTGCAGTTGCCGATGTATTTGAAGCGTTAACTGCGGCTGATAGACCTTATAAGAAAGCGAAGCCGGTGAGTGTAGCGATTGATATCTTGCATAAAATGGCATTAGACAATTTGCTAGATCTTGCAGTGTTCAAGCTATTTGTAAAATCAGGCGTTTATAAAGTTTATGCTGATAAGTATTTACCTGAAGAACAAAATGATCTGGTTGATATAAGCAAGTATTTATAAATAAAAAAGCTGCATTCATTGCAGCTTTTTATATTTGCTCGTTATAGCACCAAACAGTCTATTTTCTTTTATTTTTGCGCGCATTCTTGCTACTGTAATATTTCATTACTAGGCGATATATTATTATATTTACTTAAAAAAATTATTAAAAATAGCACATGTAGGTGGAATAATGACGGAACAAAAGCACTCAGAACCAACAGCAAAACACCGTTCTGATTACCGTAAGCCAGATTATACGATAACAGATATCGATTTAACGTTTGATCTTCATGACACCAATACAACGGTGACAGCACAAAGCAAGGTTATTCGTGTTAGTGATAATAATGATGCCCAACTTGTACTTGATGGTGATGAACTTGCCATTGTGAGTATTTCTGTCAATGGCAAAGCATGGACGTCATACACCCAAGAAGGTAACCTCCTAACATTATCAGATCTGCCTGCTCAATTTGATTTGACGATCGTTACAACTGTGAATCCAGAAGCAAATACTGCATTAGAAGGGTTGTATAAGTCAGGTGGTGGTTTCTGTACTCAATGTGAAGCAGAAGGTTTCCGTCGTATTACTTATTATCTCGATCGTCCAGATGTACTGGCTCGTTTCACAACTAAGATCATTGCGGATAAAGCAGCATTTCCTTTCTTATTAAGCAATGGTAACCGTATTGCTGAAGGTGATTTAGACAATGGTCGCCACTGGGTACAATGGCAAGACCCATTCCCAAAACCTTCATATCTCTTTGCTTTAGTAGCAGGTGATTTTGACGTTTTACGTGATAACTACACGACAATGAATGGTCGCAACGTAGAACTCGAAATCTTTGTTGATAAAGGTAATCTTGATCGCGCTGATTACGCCATGACTTCATTGAAAAATTCAATGAAGTGGGATGAAGAGCGTTTTGGTCTTGAATACGATTTAGATATCTACATGATTGTGGCCGTTGATTTCTTCAATATGGGTGCAATGGAAAACAAAGGCTTGAATGTTTTTAACTCTAAATTCGTTCTCGCTAACCCTAAAACAGCAACGGATACTGATTACCAAGGTATTGAAGCTGTGATTGGTCATGAATACTTCCATAACTGGACAGGTAACCGCGTTACTTGTCGTGATTGGTTCCAATTAAGCTTAAAAGAAGGTTTAACTGTATTCCGTGATCAAGAATTCTCATCAGATCTTGGCTCTCGCCCAGTAAATCGAATTGCCAATGTTCGTATTGTACGTGGTCCACAGTTTGCTGAAGATCGTGGCCCAATGTCACACCCAATTCGTCCTGAAAAAGTTATTGAGATGAATAATTTCTATACATTAACAGTGTATGAAAAGGGTAGCGAAGTGATCCGTATGATGCATACCTTGCTGGGTGAAGCAAATTTCCAAGCAGGTATGAAGCTGTACTTTGATCGCCATGACGGAACAGCTGCAACTTGTGATGATTTTGTTCAAGCAATGGAAGATGCATCAGGTATTGATCTGTCTCGCTTCCGTCGTTGGTATAGCCAAGCAGGAACGCCAGTTGTTACAGTTGATACGTCATATGACGCAGATACTAAGTGTTACAACGTCACTATAAAGCAGCACACAGCCCCAACAGCTGGACAAGAAGAAAAGCTACCACTTCATATCCCATTTGATATCGAATTATACGATAGCAAAGGTGAGGTCATTGCATTGCAATCAGATGGTAAGCCAGTTCACAACGTATTAGATGTAAAAGAAGCAGAGCAAACTTTCGTATTTGAGAATGTTGCGGAACAGCCTGTGATGTCGATGCTACGTGAATTCTCTGCACCTGTGATCTTAGAATATGATTATTCAGATCAAGAGCTGATCTTTTTGATGATCCACGCTCGTAACGAGTTCGCTCGCTGGGATGCTGGCCAAATGCTATTGGCGAAATACATCCGTAAGAATGTGGCAGCAGTTCAAGCTGGTGAGTCTGTTCAATTACCTGAAGCGGTTGTTGATGCCTTCCGAGGCGCATTATTGGATGAAAACCTTGATCCTGCATTTATTGCTGAAATGCTGACTCTTCCGAGTGAGAATGAAATTGCTGGTTGGTACAAGCAAGTTGATGTTGATGCTATTAATAAGGTTGTTGGTGCGTTAACTCAAATTTTAGCGACAGAAATGGAAGATGAATTACTTGCGATTTATCGTAGCTTAGCACAAGGCGAATACAGCCTCGCTCATGATGCAATGGCTAAACGTGCACTGCGTAACAAGTGTTTATCTTATCTAGCACATACGGCTGAAGGTAATGATTTAGTGGCTGCGCAATATGCAGCGGCTGACAACATGACTGATACGATGGCTGCTATGTCTGCTGCAAATAATGCGCAATTAGATTGTCGTGCTGCACAAATGTCAGACTTTAGTGATAAATGGACGCATGATGGTCTAGTAATGGATAAATGGTTCATGTTGCAAGGTACAAATCCTGCTCAAAATGCATTGGAAAATGTACGTAATACCATGAATCATCCTGCATTTAGCTTAAAAAATCCGAACCGTACTCGTAGTTTAGTTGCGAGTTTCTGTGCCAATAACCCAGTACATTTCCATGCTAAAGATGGTTCAGGTTATGCGTTCTTAACTGAAATATTAACGACGCTGAATACTAGTAACCCACAAGTAGCTTCACGTTTAATTGAACCGTTCTTAAAGTATCGCCAATACGATGAAGCACGTCAGCAATTAATGCGTAGCCAGCTTGAGAAGTTAGCGGCATTAGATAACTTAGCAAAAGATCTGTTTGAGAAAGTGCACAAAGCGCTTGAACAATAAATCATAATTCGCTAAATAATAGAGCCAAGTACTTTATTACTAAACACTTTCTATGAGAGAGTATGTAATGGGGACTTGGCTTTTTCTATATTGGGCTATTGAACGAATAACGAGATAAAGGGATTATGCGAAGCTTTACTTTTCGAGTGAATATTAGTTACCAAGTTTTCTTACAACATTATTCTGGTGCCGCAAGTAGTGCTGTTGTGGTCACAGAAAGTGGGTTAAAACTCCAGTTGCCCGCTGTGCGTTTACGTCCGTTCTTGACGCAAATGGGTGTACGAGGGCGCTTTCAAGTTGCTGTCGATAATAATAATAAGCTGACTACACTGACGAAATTGTCGGATTAGTGTTTTTATCTCTTATCATAGCTAAATTGTTATCATGTATTTTATTTGAAACTCGGACAGAAAATTGCATATCTATACTTACCTAAGGTAGTAAAAGTTATGGGATTTTCTTATGAATGCACCAGACAATGTGGTTCCTGTATTACTTGAAAAAGTATATGGCTTAATAAAATCCAAAGTCGATAATACCCAGCAACCTTTAGTTGATGTGTTTGCTAAAAGTCTTTTAAATCAATTGGCTGAAGATGATTTATTACAACGTAATGAATCTGATTTATATGGTGCTGTGCTGAGCCTATGGCATCATCTGGTTAAAAATAATCCGCAACAAATATCCGTTCGTGTTTATAACCCCACATTAAGTCGCCATGGCTGGAAATCTACCCACACAGTGGTTGAGATTGTTATGCCTGATAAACCTTTTTTGGTTGATTCTGTTCGTATGACGTTAAATCGATTAGATATTACTAGCCATTTAATGCTGAATGGTCCTTATTATTTTGAGCGTGACAAAAAAAATACCATCGTTAAGGCGTGCAGTGATAAGGGAGATCTACAGACACTTTTTCATATTGAAGTTGATCGTCTGACAAAAAATGATGAAATGGCGATATTGCGAGATGAACTTGAAGCGGTGCTTAAAGACATTGAATTAGTGGTGAATGATTGGCAATTGATGCAAGATAAAATGCATCAAATACTCAAAGGTCTAAGAACAGAAAAATTACCTGTTGAAAATCAATACTGCGAGGAAGCGATTGAATTTCTTGATTGGGTTGCCAATCATAATTTTACCTTTATGGGTTATCACTGTTACGATCTAAATCCGATCAAAGGTGATTACCAATTGAGACCAACGCAAGAGGTCGGTCTTGGTCTACTTAAAAAGCCACGGCATGCAAGACCACTTAATTTATCCAGTTTACCTGAATCAGCACGTATTGAAGCGCAAAAGCCCGATCTTCTTATTCTCACCAAAAGTAATGCTAAATCTCGTATTCATCGTCCCGCTTACATTGATTATATCGGTATTAAACGATTTGACAGTAAAGGTAATGTCATTGGTGAACATCGCTTTATTGGTCTATATGCGTCAACTGCTTACCATCAAACAGCAATGAATATTCCATTGATCCGTAATCGGGTAAAACGAATACTCAAAGCCAGTGGGTATTCGGAGGGCTCTCATTCTTGGAAAGCGCTCAATAATGTATTAGAAACTTATCCCAGAGATGAACTTATTCAAGCGAAAGAAGAGGAAATGCTTGATGTTGGCGTAGGCGTAGTACGAATGCAAGATCGTGACATGCTGAGATTATTCATAAGGCGGGATCCTTTTGGGCGCTTTTTTTCCTGCATGGTCTATGTGGCCAAAGAACGTTATGACACAGAGCTTAGACGTAAGATCCAAAGTGTTTTAAAAGACTATCTTGGTTCATCACAAACTGTTGAGTTCACAACTTTTTTTTCTGTGAGTCCATTAGCTCGTACGCATTACATCGTTAGGGTAAAAAACAATAATTTCGATGTGGATGTTAAATCGATAGAGCATAATTTAGTTGTTGCTGTTGCCTCGTGGGAAGATCGTTTAACCCAGTCGTTAGTGGCTAACTTTGGCGAAAGCAAAGGGATCCCAATTGCCAAAAACTATGCGCGTGCTTTTCCTCGATCTTATAAAGAACAAATGCTACCTGGCTCTGCAGTAGCAGATGTTTTACAGCTAGAAGGGTTGAATGAAGATAACAAATTAGGCATGTTATTTTATCGTCCACAAGAGGAATCCGCCGACTCATCGATTGTAAAATTGAAGCTTTTTCATCGCGATGAACCGATTCATTTGTCTGATGTTATGCCTATGCTGGAAAATCTAGGTTTGCGGGTCATTGGTGAATCACCATATCAAGTAATCACTGCGGATGGTGTCGTTAATTGGATCTTAGATTTTGCGATGTTACATCATGTTAGAAATGGATTTGACCTATCAGAAGCAAGAGATCGTTTTCAAAATGCCTTTTCTGATATTTGGCATGGAGAACTTGAAAGTGATGGTTTTAACCGTTTAGTGCTGCGTTCTGGTTTGTCTGGTAGAGAAATTACCATATTACGCAGTTATGCTCGCTATATGCGGCAAGTTGGCTTTCCATTTAGCCAGCAGTATATAGAAGAGACACTGTCTAATCATTGTCAGCTGGCTTGTTATTTGGTGTCGTTGTTTAAATTACGCTTTGATCCCAAAGCGAAATATAGTGAGAAAGCAGAACAGTTATTGATCAAAAAGATCGTAGAGCGATTAGAGAATGTCGAGAGTTTAGATGATGACAGGATCATTCGTCGTTATATGGATATGATCTTAGCAACCCTCAGAACGAACTTTTATCAAAAATCAGATACCGGTAAGCCAAAATCATGGTTATCACTCAAACTCAATCCATCATCTATCCCTGAAATTCCAGCTCCAATTCCTCGTTACGAGATCTTTGTTTATGCCCCCGATGTGGAAGGTGTCCATTTGCGTGGGGGAAAAGTTGCGCGTGGCGGCTTACGTTGGTCAGACAGGCAAGAAGACTACCGCACAGAAATATTAGGTTTAGTTAAAGCACAGCAGGTTAAAAACACGGTAATTGTACCTGTTGGTGCGAAAGGTGGTTTTATTTGCAAACGGCAACCTCAATTAACAACACGTGAAGAGATAGCAGCAGAGGGATTGCATTGTTATCAACGTTTTATCTGTGGCTTGCTTGACGTAACAGACAATATCTTAGAGGGAAAACGGTATCCACCAGCAAATGTCGTTTGTCATGATGAAGATGATCCTTATTTAGTGGTTGCGGCGGATAAAGGCACGGCAACATTTTCTGATATCGCCAATTCACTGGCTGCTGATTATGATTTTTGGCTAGGTGATGCCTTTGCTTCTGGCGGCTCTAATGGTTATGACCATAAACAAATGGGAATAACAGCGAAAGGGGCTTGGGAGTCAGTTAAGCGGCATTTTAGAGAGATAGGTATAGATTGCCAAACAACAGATTTTAGTTGTGTCGGCATTGGTGATATGGCGGGTGATGTGTTTGGCAACGGGATGTTGTTATCAAAACATATTCGTTTATTAGCGGCCTTTAATCATCAGCATATCTTTATTGACCCAGATCCGGATCCTGCCGCAAGTTGGTTAGAACGCAAACGTCTTTTTGAACTTAAACGATCGAGTTGGGAAGATTACGATCGTAAGGTTTTATCTGAAGGCGGCGCGATATTTTCACGTAAAAGCAAAGCGATTAAGCTTGTTCCTATTTTGCAAACCTTACTGCGAACACGTAAGCAAAGTTGCACACCTAATGAGTTAATACACCTTATATTACAAATGCAGGTCGATTTATTGTGGAATGGTGGTATAGGAACATACATAAAATCGACTAAAGAGACTCACACCGATGTTGGTGATCGCGCTAATGATGCTGTTAGGGTTAATGGCTCTCAACTTGCGGCAAAAATTGTAGGTGAAGGGGGAAACTTAGGCTTAACTCAGTTAGGTCGAGTTGAATTTGCGAAAGCTGGTGGTCGAGTGAATACCGATTTTATCGACAATGTTGGTGGAGTTGATTGCTCAGATAATGAAGTGAACATCAAAATTTTACTCAATAGTCTAGTGACCGCTGATGAGCTGACATTTAAACAGCGTAATAGCATTTTAGAAAAGATGGAAGATGAGGTTGCTGACATTGTGTTAGATGATGCTTATCGCCAAAGTGAATCTATTTCAGTAACAGAGCAACAGCAAGTACAACTATTAAAAGAACAAACGCGGTTTATTCATTTACTGGAACGACAGGGTAAATTAGATCGAAGCTTGGAATGTCTACCTGATGATGAAACATTAGTAGAGCGTGAAAAGGCAGGGATTGGCTTAACACGACCAGAAATTGCGGTGCTGGTGGCTTACGGTAAAATGGTGTTAAAAGAAAAACTCGTCAATCACGATATAGCCAGTGATCCTTATCATTCCCGTCTTTTACCTGCTTACTTCCCCCAATTTTTACAAGATAACTACAGATCACAAATGGAAAATCATCCATTACGACGTGAATTAATCGCAACATCATTAGCTAATTTGATGTCGAATGAAATGGGATGCAACTTTGTTACTCGGCTGCAAGAAGAAACAGGTGCAACGATAAATGAAATTTCAGCCTCTTACTCAATAGGGCGTGAGATCTTTAAGTTTGAGCAGATCTTTAGTGAAATTAGAGCATTAGATAATCAAGTTTCAGCACAAACGCAATATGACATGCTTTATCGTTCAAGGCGTATGTTGCGTCGGGTCACACGATGGTTCCTACGCAATAGAGAACACAAGTTAGGTATAGAACAACAAATTTTATTCTATCAACCCTTTGTTGAGCAGTTACGAAATGAATTAGATAGTTACCTTGTAACTGAAGAAGTGGTAGAGCACGAAGAGCAAGCGAATGAAATGATCCGTAAAGGTGTACCTGAACGGTTGGCTAAAAACATTTCACGCTTAACTAGTTTATATTCAGCCATGGATATAGCGCAAATTGCAAAAGAGATGGAAGTGAACATAGCACATATTGCAAGAGTGTACTTTGTACTAGGAGCGCAACTGTCACTTCATTGGTTCTTAAAGCAAATTCAAAACCAAGCTGTTGAGAATAATTGGCAAGCATTAGCAAGAGCTTCATTCCGTGAAGATCTAGATTGGCAACAAAGACAATTGACAACAGCGGTTTTAATGACAAGTACTGCTAAGCCAGAAGAAAGTATATCACTATGGATGGAACAACATAAAAAAGCGGTTGATCGATGGGAGAGTGTGCTGGCTGAATTTAAAGTCGGTAATGCGCATGAGTTTGCAAAGTTCTCTGTCGCTTTACGTGAATTAACAATTCTAAATCTCAACTCAAGGCCGATACAGTAGTAAGTGTACTTATCGTCACCGCCTAATAAGATGGTATAAGTTACGGTGTAATATATATAGTGACAATGTAACTTTTTGCAATGTCATTATGTTACATTGTCACTATTTAAGTGTTAACAATAAGGTTATAAAAATAATACGTTACTTTTTTCAGAGCTAAAAAGAAAACGATTGCTTTTATATGTAATAATTTGTGAAACTACGAAACTATAACTTATTGTTAAACAAAGGTTTAATTTCTAAGTTACTGTTTTATTGACAATAATCAAAAAAATAACGATTGAAGTTAACAGAATAACTGTGAATAATACCATCCCGTTTATTCGGGACTTATTTTGGAGTTACAATGTTATACCGCATCGCACGTTCTGCTATTTTTCAGTTGGATGCTGAAAAAGCACACGACCTCGCTATTGAGAACTTTTCTCGCTTTACTGGCACTCCATTAGAACTTTTCTACCGACAAAATCTTCCAGCACGTCCTGTCGAAGTTATGGGACTTACATTCAAAAACCCTGTTGGCTTAGCAGCTGGCCTTGATAAAAACGGTGAATGTATTGATGCATTTGGTGAAATGGGTTTCGGCTTTGTTGAAGTAGGGACCGTGACACCTCGTCCACAGCCTGGTAACGATAAACCTCGTCTTTTCCGTTTGATCCCAGCTGAAGGCATTATCAACCGTTTTGGTTTTAATAACCTTGGTGTTGATAATCTTGTTGAGAATGTAAAGAAAGCAAAATTTGACGGCATCATTGGTATCAATATCGGTAAAAATAAAGATACACCGATTGAAAAGGGTGTTGAAGATTACATTATTTGTATGGAAAAAGTTTATCAATATGCCGGTTATATTGCAGTAAACATCTCGTCACCGAATACACCAGGATTACGTAGCTTACAATATGGTGAAGCTTTAGATGATCTGCTTTCCCAGCTTAAAGCTAAACAAGCTGAATTAGCGAAACAACATGATAAGTATGTTCCTCTAGCACTTAAGATCGCTCCCGATCTTGATGATCATGAGATTCAACAGGTATGTGATTCTTTGATCCGTAATAATATAGACGGTGTGATTGGAACAAATACCACATTGGATCGCTCTTTGGTTCAAGGAATGGAACATTGTGATGAAGCGGGTGGTTTAAGCGGTCGTCCTTTGCAAAACAAAAGCACAGAAGTCATTCGAAAAATGTCAGAAGCATTAAATGGAGCAGTACCAATCATTGGTGTTGGTGGTGTTGATTCTGCAATGGCTGCTCGTGAGAAGATGATGGCAGGTGCAAGCCTCGTACAGGTTTATTCTGGTTTTATTTATCATGGCCCACGTCTTGTTAAAGATATTGTAAACGGTCTTTAACTGTTGGCGAGCGCTCTATCAATGAAGTATTAAATTTAAATATTTTCTGACATACGAAAACCCAGCTTGGTGAATACTAGGTTGGGTTTTTAATTATGTGCACAATCTGTTTGTATTAAATAAACATCTTATTTACTTATGACAGAGCCACTATTTTCCCCTTTTATTTTATGAATACGCGAGTAGAATTAAGCTAAAATTTCAACATATGATCACAGATACAATATAAACCACTGTCTTTCAGGAGTAGGAACGTGTTAAAGCCAGATAATTCATGGAAATGGTATTTTGACGCTGAAATGAATTCACTCATGCTTGAATTGAATGACGATATGCTTTTTCGTGTATCGTTACCAAGTAAGCTGCTTACTCCAGAAGCGAAAGTAAGTGACATTTTTAATGTTGATGATATTGAAGCCTACCAAAACTTCCAAGAGCAGATTGCTCATCTACCAATTTCTGCAGCTAGAAAATGTGAATTAGCATTAAATGCTACAGCTGCACGACGTTTTCATAAACCTATGATGCCAAAAAGTTGGTATTTCGCACCTCAACAAGGTGTCGAGCCATCACAGGGGCAAGTTATTACTCTAATGACTGCGTCTTGTACTGCTCATTATGTTGTAATTGAAAATAGTGGGGTAGCGAGCCTCTGCATGCTTGCAGATGTTGCTACTGTTGATTTAGATGGCGTTAAAAGCATGGAGTTCTGTGAAACCATTAAGGTTATGAATGATCGAATGGCACCCTGTTTTGTAGAAACAGACCAGCAAAATTTTGCGCTTGTCGGTTAGTTTTTCTTCATTTTAGGTTGTGTCCTTACATCCTTACCCATCACCAATAGTTAACAGCATTTGTTATCTATTTTAGTAAACCCCCATTATTCGTAGCTTAATTTGCTATCTTTCTCCTGCTGCTGAGTACTGCCTCCCTAGGTGCATTTGCATGCTTTTCTCAATTAGATGATGAAAAAGATCTCATGTTTTATTGAGATGACTATCTTCCAAATCTCTCACTTTTATATCCATTTATTCATAACGAACTTCTATAACATAACTACGGTTGTCTACATACCACACATCAATTTTACAATGTGTGTTAGCTAAGCTTCCTTATAGGTATTCAAGATAGGTTAGAGCGTATATTTGTATTCGTTAACTGACTTAATCGCGACTTCATAAGGAATGCTTGCCACTTTCTTGGTTAAAAATTGCACTAAAAATATGTCATAGATCTCAAAATTTTCATATATAGCCAGACTATTCTTACTGCTTTACTTAGGTAATATCTGATGGTTTATGACGTTAATTTCTTTGTTACATTACGTTTTATTGATTGATCTTTCCTCTTTTTACAGCATTGATAGTGAAATAGTTACCATGTAATAGAGGTGGAATAATTTATTCCACCAAAGGATTGAAAAAATAAAAGATAGAATTTAACAATATTATTTTGGTTTTAATTGATTGAATAAAAAGGAATAAATTAAATGTTTTCGCTGGTGGATAATTGCTTTGTTGCTGTTTTAATTATTCCAGACAAATGATTTGTGTTTTGTTTGATGGGAATAGTTAAACATTACTTTTAGTTTCGAACTGGTCGCAAGTTTTGCAGGTAAGTTGAGATGTTTGTTGTTACATCATCTTTGATTGAGAACGTACTGATTGAATAATGAATTTTTTTTCTTAAATGAGCCATTTCATTATGGTTTTGACGAGGCATTTTTTGTGATTTCGGTTATAATTCCTCGCAATATTAGTGTGAAAAGAACTCCATGAATCAATATCTAGCGATTACTTCCCGCGGCCTTGAAAATTTGCTTGCGGATGAATTAGAACAATTAGGTGCACAGAACATTCAAGTTGTGCATGCCGGTGTCCGTTTTAAAGCAGAACAAGCAACAGCTTATCGTTGTTGTCTATGGACACGAATCTCATCACGTATCATTCAAGTACTGAGTGAATTTAACGTTCGTGATGATATGGACTTGTACTTAGGTGCAACAGCTATCAACTGGATGAACTACTTTGATAGCAATACACGTATTGTGGTCGATTTTAATGGTACTAACCGTGAAATCCGTAACAGCCAATACGGAGCAATGAAAATTAAAGATGCGATTGTAGACCGATTTACAAAAGCGGATTTACGTCGTCCTAATATCGACCGCGAGCGCCCTGATCTACGTATCCACATGCGTCTATCTGGTGAGAAAGGTATTCTTGGTCTTGATATGGCGGGTAGTGGTTTACACCAACGTGGTTACCGTAGTGAAGCGGGTAAAGCACCACTACGTGAAACTCATGCTGCCGCACTTGTAATGAAAAGTGGCTGGACACCAGAACAAGCATTGTTAGATCCAATGTGTGGTTCAGGTACATTAGTGATCGAAGCTGCGATGATTGCTGCTGAAATTGCTCCTGGTCTTAAACGTAAGCGTTGGGGCTTTGAATCTATCAAAGACTTTGACCAAGAAGCTTGGTTAGAGATCCATGCAGAAGCAACGGTTAAGTCTCGTCGTGGTCCAGCAAAAGTAACTACAAAGTTCTTCGGTCGTGAAATGGACCGTCGTGTATTAGCGATTGCTCGTGATAATGCGGGTCGTGCCGGTGTTAAAGACCTGATTGATTTTGAATATGGCGATGCAACACAACTTGTTCGCCCTGAAGGGTTCGAAACAGGTATTATTCTTTGTAACCCTCCATATGGTGAACGTTTAGGTACAACTCCTGAACTTATTGCATTGTACAAAGAGTTTGGTAACCGTTTAAAACTTGCTTTTGCGGGTTCTGTTGCTGCCATTTATTCAGGTTCGAACGAATTGTTAAGTTGTATGCGTATGCGTGCAGACAA
This sequence comes from Photobacterium angustum, assembly GCF_002954615.1. Taxonomy (NCBI): domain Bacteria; kingdom Pseudomonadati; phylum Pseudomonadota; class Gammaproteobacteria; order Vibrionales; family Vibrionaceae; genus Photobacterium; species Photobacterium angustum. Next base: position 1,263,487 of record NZ_MSCJ01000001.1, read on the forward strand.
GCAATTTAAGCTTCGTAATGGCGCATTAGACTGTGTGCTTAAAACTTACCTGATCACTGCGGGTAGTGTTCAGAAAGAAGAAGGTCAATCTGAAGGTGTTATCGTTCAAGAAGAGGTGGCGCCTGATTTTGCAAACCGTCTTAAGAAGAATATTACTAAGTTAGATAAATGGGCAAAACGTGAAGGTATCGAATGTTACCGTATTTACGATGCTGATTTACCTAACTACAACGCCGCGATTGATAAGTACAAAGATTACTTAATCATTCAAGAATATGCAGCGCCTAAATCCGTTTCTGAAGAAACAGCACGTCGTCGCATTATGGATGTGTTGCGTGCAACAATTGAAGTTACGGGTGTAGAAAGTAATAAAGTTATTCTTAAAGTTCGTGAGCGTCAAAAAGGTAAGAACCAATACCAGAAGCTATCAAGTGCAGAGCGTCACATGATTGTTGAAGAGTACGGTGTTGAACTTAAAGTGAATCTTTATGATTACTTAGATACAGGTTTGTTCCTCGACCACCGTATTACGCGTCGTATGCTTGGCCAAATGGCAACGGGTAAAGATTTCCTAAACTTGTTCTCATACACAGGCTCTGCAACTGTTCATGCTGCTGTAGGTGGTGCAAAGACTACCACAACCGTTGATATGTCGAATACTTACCTTCGTTGGGCTCAAGAGAATATGGAGCTTAATAATCAGGTAGGCCCACAACATGAATATGTTCAGGCTGACTGTTTACAGTGGCTACAAGAAGTTGATGATACTTTCGACCTGATTTTTATCGATCCACCAACGTTCTCTAACTCTAAGCGTATGAAGCAGACGTTTGATATTCAACGTGATCACATCATGTTAATGGAAAACCTAAAGCGCATGCTACGTCCTGATGGTCAAATTGTTTTCTCAAACAATAAACGTCAGTTCAAGATGGATTTAGATAAGATTAATGAACTTGGCTTACAGGCGAAGAATATCTCAAATAAAACACTGCCAATGGACTTTGCTAAGAATAAGCAAATCCATAACTGTTGGATTATTACTCACAAGGAAGACTAGTGTTAATCACACTTTATAGCACGGAAGGCTGCCACCTTTGCGAGCAGGCATATCGTCTGCTCGTAGAGGCTGGACTTAAAGATAAAGTAGATATTGTTGATATCGCATTTGATGATGCACTGTTTTCTCGTTACGGTGTAACTATACCTGTACTCTCTATTCAAAATCATGTTCGCAATGTTCCTGAATTGGGCTGGCCCTTTGATACAGATTCATTAAAAACATGGTTAATAACAAATAAGCTTGGTTAATTACGATGGCACTTATAAAAATTAGTAACGCTCAACTAGCGTATGGCGATCATGCTTTACTCGATAAAGCAGAATTTCTTCTTCAGCCACATGAGCGTGTTTGTCTTGTTGGTCGTAACGGCGCTGGTAAATCAACATTAATGAAAGTGATTGCTGGTGACGTATTACTCGATGACGGTAGTATTCAACGTCAAAATGAGCTGGTGGTTTCTCGCTTAGAGCAAGATCCACCGCGTAATGCGGAAGGGTCTGTATTTGATTATGTAGCGGAAGGTCTTGCTGATGCAGGTCGTGTTTTGCGTGAGTACCATCACCAATTGGATCTTGTCACCGCTGATCCTAGTGAAGCGAACATTAATAAACTATCGCGCATTCAGGAGCAGGTTGACCACCACAACGGTTGGCAACTAGATACGCGTATTGCTGCAGTACTTGAAAGCTTGAAGCTTGAACCGAATACACTTCTTACTGATTTGTCTGGTGGTTGGCAACGTAAAGCAGCACTAGCTCGTGCGCTAGTGTGTGATCCTGATATTCTGTTGCTTGATGAGCCAACAAACCACCTTGATGTAACAACGATTGAATGGTTAGAAGGTTTTTTAAAAGACTTCCGTGGTTCAATTATTTTCATCTCGCACGACCGTGCATTTATTCGTTCTATGGCAACCCGTATCGTTGATTTAGATCGTGGTCAATTAGTCTCTTTCCCTGGTGACTATGAAGGTTACTTAGAGGCAAAAGTTGAGTTATTGCGTGTAGAAGAAGAACAAAACGCATTATTTGACAAAAAACTAGCACAAGAAGAAGTGTGGATAAGGCAAGGTATTAAAGCGCGTCGTACTCGTAATGAAGGTCGTGTACGTGCGCTTAAGGCATTACGTAATGAACGCGCGGAACGTCGTGACGTTGTTGGTAAAGCAGATATGCAGCTACAAGACGCTAACCGTTCAGGTAAGATTGTCTTTGAAGCGAAGAATATCGGTTATAGCTATGGCGATAAGCGAATCGTTAAAGATTTCAGCTTTAATGTTATGCGTGGCGATCGTATTGCCTTAATTGGCCCTAATGGTTGTGGTAAGAGTACCTTAATTAAACTGATGCTTGATAAACTACAAGCAACAGAAGGTGACTTCCATTGTGGTACTAAGCTAGAAGTGGCTTATTTTGACCAGTACCGTGAAATTTTAGATCCAGAGAAAACCGTAATGGATAACCTTGCTGATGGTAAGCAAGAAGTGACAATCAACGGTAAAACTCGTCATGCGCTAGGTTATTTACAAGATTTCCTATTTCACCCTCGTCGTGCTCGTACACCTGTTAAAGCACTGTCTGGTGGTGAGAAAAACCGACTATTGTTGGCAAAACTCTTCCTAAAACCAAATAATTTGCTGGTTCTCGATGAACCAACGAACGATTTAGATATCGAAACCTTGGAACTTTTAGAAGATATACTTGCCAACTATCAAGGTACGTTACTTTTAGTAAGTCACGATCGTCAATTCGTTGATAATACTGTGACTACAAGCTGGATTTTTGAAGGTGAGGGCGTTGTTAACGAATACGTTGGCGGTTACCATGATGCACAATCTCAGCGTGCGAATTCTTATGCCAATCAAGCAAAAGAGCAGGCTGCAAAAATCGAATTAGAGAAGAGCAAGAAAGCTGCTCAAGCACAAAAGCAAAAAGACGTTACACCTAAACGCGCAGGTAAGAAGCTATCTTTTACTCTTCAACATGAGTTAGCTGGCTTGCCGCAAAAAATTGAAGACTTGGAAAATGAAATCGCAAAAATTCAGGAACAAATTAATGATCCTGCATTTTTCTCCGATCCAAAGAATGACACACAAGCAACTCTTACAGGCCTAGCTAAGCTTGAAGAAGAGTTTGAAGTTGCCTTTGAACGATGGGAAGAATTGGAAGCGATGCAAAAGGAATCCTAATGCCACATAAGATGTTAAAACTATCAACACTTGCAATCCTAGTTGCTGGTGCATCTCAAGCTAGCGCTGCTGTTTATGATATTGTTCCTGTTTCAACTTCAGGATCAGATCAACTAGCAGCTCAAGCATATTTCCCGAATGCACAGGCAAATGCAGATAGTACGCCTGTTTCAGCTTTTACTACGGGGATTAAACCGTCTGCTGAAGGTGACAATTGCTTTACAGGTAACAACTGTAATGCTGATTCATATGATGTTGCGGGAACCGTTCGACGTGGTACTCAAGGTGCGCCATTGTCTGATACCACAGCATATAATGAGAATCGTCAGTTCATAAATGATGTTAATGGGTTATATAGTTACTGTCGTGATAACTTAGGCTACAACATCTGTGATGTTTGGGCTAATAATGAGTATTACGGTTATGGCTATAATGTTGATGATGTTCAAGACGGTCAAGGTTTAGGTGGTCTGCAGCATATTCAACAGGCATGGTTAAATGGTTACCATTCAAATGCTCTTGCACTTAAAAATGGGGCATCTGTTACAACTAAAGCCGATGATGCTAGCGCATACTCTGAAACTGGCTTAGGAAGTATTCAAGAAAATACTACTGATGCCGTTCTTGAAGGTATCGTGGGTAATTACAGTTTTGGTACGTCAACTTCTGCTGTATTTAAGAATGGTTCTGTAAATCCTCGCGCTTTTGCTAAACGTGGTTTTGTAAATAATGATGGTACCCCAGTATCCTTATTAGCGCCTGTATCGGGCGATGCATTTGTTAAAAATATGGGGCAAACGACAGCGAATGGGGCAGTAGAAACGACTGACGGTAATTTGTTGGTTGTGGGTTCATCTTCTTTTGATCAAACATTTACTCAAAATCTTGATTCGCGAGAGCCAAATACAGATGACATTAATATAGGCTTAGGTTTCAACAAAGATACCTTCGCTCAATGTGCAAATAATCCTTCTAATCTGTACAGTACGTTTGAATGTCAATTTAGTACTTTTGCTAATGAAGCTGCTTTCTGGGTTGTTGATAATACTGGTAATCTTGTTAAATCAGGTGTTATTAGTTCAAATTTAGCAGCTGTTGACTCTGATCATGATGATGTTTCTGCACAGGCATCTGCTAATGCCGTTGCAATGGTTAATGATAAGCCTGTTGCTGTGGGTTACGCATCTGCCGATACAGATGATTCGTATGTAATGCAAGCCGCATATTTTGAACCAAATGCTGATTTAACTAAATGGACGCAAACTTTTGTTCCTGGCTTAACGATTACTACTGGTGATGATCGTAATTACCAATACACAATGGCTAATGACATTAACTCGAGCTTTAAAGTTGTCGGTATTGCAAAGAGTCATAATGCTGAAAACCGTTCGATTCCACAAAAAATGTTTATTTTTGATAAAGCAACGAATCAGACCAAGTTCCTTGATTCGTCAGTAAGCTCATTATTCTTCAGTGGTTCAAATGGTGATGCAACAGCAATTAATGATAATGATCAGGTTGTAGGTTGGGTTGATTCAGAAACGAAGAACCAGATTGATGGCTCTGAGCGTCGTCATCGTGCATTTACCTACATTGCTGGCTCTACAGCTCAAGGGCCGCTAAAGGCTGGTAGTGTATGGATGTTGGATGATTTAACCAATGATGGTGGAGCAGCGAATACAGTAGCAAACTCTTACCGTATTATCTCTGCAACCGATATTAATGACGCTGGTGTTATTTCTGCTACGGCAAATTACTGTGCTGGTGGTTATCAAAACTTAACTAAACAAGCGCAGTGTTCTGTGACGGAAAAGCAAGTTGCGATTAAGCTTGTACCTAAGGCAAATGCGACGGATAAAGATATTATTGTTCGTAAAGCAGAGGACGAAGAGCCAGTAAAACGTTCTGGTGGCTCACTTGGCATTTTGGCTTTGACAGCGTTAGGCTTTATTGGTTTCAGACGCCGTAAGTAATTTTTAAAATAAATTACGTTATACCAACAAGCTCACATTTTGTGGGCTTGTTTCGTTTTTAAATTTGATAAATTGTTCGAAATAACCCATTTTTATTAGTGGAGACACAAAAACTCCATCATTATTTAATCATAATGAAAAGTAATATAAAGATAAGGATGAGGACCGAACTATGAAGAGACAAAAGCGGGATCGTTTAGAACGTGCGCAGGCTCGAGGTTATCAAGCCGGATTAAATGGCCGTTCTACTGATGCATGTCCGTACCAAGGTACAGATGCCCGTACTAACTGGCTAGGTGGTTGGCGAGACGCAAGAGAAGAGTTACAACAAGGTCTCTACAAATAATAACCTCCCTCATGGTTAACCCTATTCTGCAGCCCCTTAGGAGAAGGGGCTTTTTTATACGTAATCATAATTGATAGCATTATTGGTTTATCTTCGTAATCTTCGCTGAAGAGTTTGCAATCAAATTCATGGCATTACTTATTTAGCTACCTTTATGATTGCAAATAAAGGTGGTCATTATTTTTAATTCGTTCGAGCTATATAACTGATAACCGCATAGAAGAAGTTGATGATTACTATGCTGGTGGATAAAAAAAAGCCCCGAAGCTTAATGCCTCAGGGCTGAATATTTAGATTAATCACGCTGATTAGAAGTTGTCTGTGTCTTTAAAAAGACCCACTTTTAAATCTTTAGCAACGTAGATTTCTTTACCGTCTACAAGTACACGACCATCAGCAACACCCATGATTAGCTTGCGGTTGATAACACGCTTAAGCTGAATTTCATAAGTTACTTTTTTGGCTGTTGGTAGAATTTGACCTGTGAATTTAACTTCACCCACACCCAGTGCACGACCTTTGCCTTCACCGCCTGACCAACCAAGGAAAAATCCTACTAGTTGCCACATTGCATCAAGGCCAAGGCAACCAGGCATAACAGGATCACCTTTAAAGTGACAGTTGAAAAACCATAAGTCAGGATTGATATCTAATTCAGCGACAATAAAGCCTTTACCGTGATCACCATCTTTATCAGTGATATTTACGATACGGTCAATCATTAGCATATTATCTGATGGTAATGATGGGAAGTCAGGACCGTGTAGTTCGCTGTTGCCACAAGCGACAAGTTCTTCGTGTGTATAAGAATGCTGGCGTGTCATTAGAATCAATTACTCCTTCAAAAGTATGGGAGCAATTTAGCTTACACGTGTAAGCTAAACAACTCGGATCAGTTCTGGACAAACCAGTTAGATATACGTAAACGTAGGCGATTTAACAGACCAATCTCATTTGAAAGGTCACCATGGTGAAAATAATCAATTCTTTCTTCAATCAAAGATAAAATAGTTTCATCTTCATCATTCTCGCTACGGAATGGCTTATCCGTTAAAAGAGGGATCGCTTCATCAACGTTCTCTATTGCCCAGATGTGGAACTGTTTGGCTTTGATTGCTTCAATGACTTCATCATTTAAACAAAGGTTGCTCAAGTTAGTCTTTGGTAAGATAACACCTTGATTACCAGTTAAACCACGATGAACACACACTTTATAGAAGCCTTCGATTTTTTCATTAATCCCACCAACAGCTTGTACACGGCCAAACTGGTCAACAGCACCGGTTACCGCTATTTGCTGATTAATAGGCTGTGAAGATAATGCAGACATTAATGCACAGAGTTCTGCAAGAGAGGCACTGTCACCATCTACTTCAGAGTATGACTGTTCAAAAACAATGGATGCTGAGTAAGGTAGGGCTTGATCTAAATCTAGCGCTGTTGCAACAAACGCTTGCATGATCATCATACCTTTCGCATGAATATTTCCGCCCAGTTCAACTTTACGTTCAACATCAGAAATATCGCCATCACCAAAGTGAACCACACAAGAAATACGAGCAGGTTCGCCATAAGCTGTTGGGTGTCCTGGCATTTCAACTACGGTTAAACCATTAACCTGACCGACTTCTTTACCTTCACTAGCAATAAGGACTTGGCCATGGTGAATATCAGCAATAGCGCGTTCTGGTAAATAAGACTCACGATACTCTTTAGCGCGAAGTGATGCTTTAATATTTGAAGCTGTTAAAACTTTACCGTCTGTCTCTATACTTGCTTCAGATAATAGATTTAGATGCCAAAGCAAACAAAGTGGTAAGCGTGTTTGATCTTCAGCATAACGAGCACCGGCACATAGCAGTGCAGTTACAGCGTCAGTATCAGCCAAGTCTGGTAGTTTATGATGGGTAATAATCGCCTTTATATAACGAAGATAATCTTCAAGATTGGATTCGTTTAATAAGAGATCTTGTTCAAATTCACCATACATAGCAAAACCAGCAGCAAGATCTGGTTCTGCCTGATCAAGTTCTGCCATTAAGTGGCGATCACCAATGATTACCAGTTTAACATTTACTTTTTCAGCTGCTGGTAATGGGCATAGTACTTTTTTGTTAGCCGCTTCCCAATCTAGCATGCCGTCCATTAGTACGCTTTTTAAACGCGGCCATAACGATGGATTACTTAGAAGGGCGGTGATTGATAAAATCAAGTACCCATTATTCGCTTGGTGCAGTAAACCATGTTTAACGCTTGGTTTTGCTAGACTATTTGACTCTAGAGCAGGATAGACAGCGCCAAATAGTTTTTCAGCAGTAATATCATCACCCGCGATGATGATGGGTTGCTCATTTTCACTCGTTTGTGAGCTAGATGTATTATTACTACTTTGAGATTGGTATTTTTTTATGAGTTCAATAATATAGTCACGATACAACGTGTTATCAGGCGCCGTAATACGTAGAATACGAGGCTGTAAATTAAGCGCGCTGAAGCGGCGTACGGCATCTGATAGTCGAGGTTGAAGAGTACCAACTGTCGCGGGTTCAAGATTACTATAATGATCTAGAGTTGTTTGGTACTGGCTATAATCAGGAAACATTGTACGCCAAGATTCTTCATGCATAAATTTAGCTTTCTATTGTTACTGTGAAAAGGTAAGCAGTATAAAACAATCAAAGAGCTCATAATAGAAACTTATGAGCTATATTTATGTTTCATAAAAACAATCGGTTATTCTATATAGATGATTGTTATTTAAGAATGCTAGGGTTACACTGTAACGCGTTTTTCGTTGACGATGAGAAAATAGTAATTTTATGAAATATCAGCAGCTTGAAAATCTTGAAGCCGGTTGGAAATGGGCTTATTTAGTAAAAAAACATAAGGAAGGCGAATCAATTACACGCTTTATTGATCGCAGTGAAGCAGAAGCTGCTGTTGAGGCTCTTTTAGATATAGAACATGAACCAACAAAAGTGATTGAATGGATAAGTTCTAATATGTCTCCGGCGCTTGAAAATAAACTAAAGCAAGCTATTCGAGCAAAAAGGAAACGCCATTTTAATGCAGAACAAGTACATACACGTAAGAAATCAATCGACTTAGATTTCCGTGTTTGGGAAAAGTTGGCAGAAAAATCGCAAGAGTTAGGTTCTACATTATCCGATACTATCGAATATTTGATCAGTGAAAGTAACCGAACAGAGCTAGCTAACAAACAGGTTAGTGATATCAAGAATAACCTGACAGAACTACTAAACATTGAATCCTTTGATAAATAACGTTTTTTTGGTGGTTGCTGTTCTTTTAAAGGTTACGTTTAAGGAGTAAGCAAATGGAATATGTACTTGTTTTAGCAGTAGTTGTTATTTTTATCGTCTTTAAAGATCGTCCTATTATGGTTTTGAAATTTGAAAATGGCGACCTAATAAAAACGAAAGGGAGTGTACCTACTGGCTTTCAAACAGCGTGTAAAGAAATCGCACATAAAACACCTTTTAGTGGCCATATCAAAGTTTATAAAAATCGATTCACTACAAAAATTGATTTTTCAAAGGATATTCCAAGTAAAACAAAGCAACGAATTCGTAATGTTTTCCCTCATAGCTCTCATTCAACTAAAAAGGGTAAACGTGCTTAATAGGAAGCAAGTGTAATAAAGTGTTTATTACACTTGCTATTTAAAAGAGTCAATTGTGATTATTCCATACGCATTTCGATTAACCCAAGGTGCAGATCTTAAAAAAAGTATTCTTCACTTTGTACAAGATAATAAGATCCAAGCAGGAAGTTTACTCTCTGGTATTGGTTGCTTGTCTAAAGTAGCTATACGTTTGGCTGATGAATCTAAGACAATAGAGGTTTTAGGCCCTCTAGAAATTCTTACCTTATCAGGGACATTAACATCACAGCATGTCCATCTTCATATATCAGTAGCCGACAAAAAAGGGCAGGTGATAGGTGGACATCTTGTTGATGGAAGTATTGTCTCTTATACTGCAGAAATTTGTATTGCGAGTTATACGAATTTCTCATTTAGCCGAGAATATGATGAATCAACGCGATTTGATGAGTTGAAAATTTGTGCGAAGTGAAGCGAATAATAACAAGTTAAAGGTTAGTTTAACTTGTTATTCAATCTATTTTAGTGCGTCTAATAACTCTTCTTTACTTTTGATATAAGATGAAAACTTTTGCTTTAATTCCTGAAGTTCACTCTCTGCCTTTATTCTTTTTAGACGTTCTTCTTCTAATTGTTGCCCTAGTTCTACGGCTAAATAGCCACCGTTTATGAGAGCTTTGGTCGTAACATTACTATTTGTTAATGATTTAAGAGACTCAATCATATAATAATGCTTATCGATATCACGGATTGTTATTGCCATTAGATACTCCTTAACTCTCTATAATATATCAACTTTTAATTAAAACCGCATTAATCTAACGCACTATAACTTTATTTTTTATCTAAAAATAAACCGGTTTACACCGGCTTACGTTTATCGAATCTTTTGACCAAGTAATAAGCTACTTAGATAAATAGACTTACCTGAATCTAACTCTAGAATGCCTCTGTCATCTGAGATATAAACAGCTTCTTTTGTTCGAAGAGAGTCAATATAAAAGTTCCTAAATGTAAAATCTACTTCACGACTTTTATTTAATCGCTTAATACCGAACGTGTAATAATGATTTTGAATTTTAAGAAATACACCGCTAAATAACGATGATGAAATAACTCTATTTTCTTTATTTTTTCGAATTACATTAATCTTAATGCGTCCATCATTTAGGTTAACTTTTATAATTTCAGAGCCAAAAGCAGGGTATTCCTTAGTAAACAAATATGTCGATTGTGTATTGATAGCATTAAAAATCGCTTGTGAAAAAATAAACAATAGAGCTAAGAATATACCAAGGAAAGCTTTTTTAAGCATCGCATTGCTCCTGGTTCACTTGTGAAGTTAAGTCAACATAGTGCTCATTATGCACACCTATTAATTTATAACGCTCACATAATCCACCGATAGGGAATGCGTACCATTGACTAATGTCGCCTGTTTTATGATCAATGATTGCCTGTATCACAGGGTTTGGTAATTCAACACCATTATAATTAACAGATATACCATCAACATCTGTTGTATTAACAAAAAATAAGTACTGGTAGCAGACAAATAAAGTTGCTAAAAAGAAAAAGGTAACAATCAGAAAATCAAATAGACTGAATGTATTTAATTTATTGAATAAGCTGTTTTTTTTCTTCTCAGTAATTACTTGTTTCTCAATGACGCTTTCTTGATGTTCTTGTAATTCTAACTTTTCTGCAATTTCATGTGCTTCTATATGTTTACTAATATCTTCTGCCAGAGGCGGGTGAGAACCATCGTCAGCTAGTGAGGTTTCCCTAATTGAGTAACCAAGTTTAGGCTCCGTTGTGATGATATTATGTTCACCGATTTTACTAAATGAGGTACGAAGGTTTTTTATCGCTACAGTTAACGAATTATTCGTGACTATTTTTCCTTGCCAACACTCTTTTAGTAATGTTTCTCTATGCACAGTATTGTTTGCGGTGTTTGCTAGTAAAGCAAAGATATGAGTCTCTGAGCGTGACACTTTTAAAACAGCATTATCACTTATACGAGTGATCGTTCTTCGCGAATAATCAACATCAAAACGACCAAAACGTTCGACTCCATTGTTTACTTCATCGTTCATTATTTACTTATCAATAATAGAGTTGTCAAAGGGGATAACTACTCAAAAGAGAGGCTATTTTATACAAAAAAGGTATCGAATTCTATATTGATGCAACTATATGCTTGGCATATTATCATTTGTATATAAATTCTTCTGTTTTTTAATCAAATTGATAGTGAAAACGACTAATTTAGAAGCATTAAAAGATACGAGTGACGGTGTAACTATTTTATTTGATGGTTATATCAGTGTAACTCTCTGTTTAATTAGCCATTAATCAGCTGAAAGAAGAAAGCTTGTTTTTATTCGTTGATAGTATTGAAACACATGAATTTAGCGACTACATGGTCGAACTGGTTGGAGAATTTAAACCAAGTAATTACAAAAAGCGACCAAGTTAAATAACATCGTAGTTATGTTTTCCTATTTCAAAATGTCCTCCTTATTCTCTAATTAAATGTCTCCTTTAAGGTAACTCTAGTTGGGATAAATTGAGTTATAGAGTAGGGAAGTCACGTTTTCTTTTGCTGGTTGTATTTCAGCTATTTCGTTTAAGAAAATTTCACTACCTTATCTAAGCGTTTGTTACTCACCATCAGACCTTGGGTTACATTTTCTAGTTTATCAAAATGAAATTAATCTTATCTGAAGAAGACCAAGCTTACAAAGCTGGACTTTATACATTAGATAGATCGAGCTTTACCGTTATTAATTTTTGGTCTCTAGAGCTTAAACGCTAGGGATTGATAATTGTTGTGGTGTTAATCGCTTGGTTTAACTCGGATATTATCATTAATAGATGCTGACCAAGAAATCATTGAAAACTACAAATCAATTCTGGTGAACTAACAATGACAACTAAAGTGTCCAATATTTTTCTTACGATAATCACAACCAAATCCAGGCGATGGTTTCAAATATCACAGCCGAGAATGTAGAAGATGTACAGCGCAGCACCAACGATACATTTAAAATCGGCATGTGGTTTTTATCAAAAGTTATCGAAGGACATCAGTTTGAGATTTAGGGGCTATTCGAGTCAGCCGAAGCAACAATGAAGTTTGCACATGAGCATCATGGAATTACAAGTTATCGAGGTGCACCTGAATTTGATAGTGGTATGGACGAACTGCTTGAAGCACTTAAAACTCAGTAAGCAACAAATCTACCAAGCCAAATCACCATTATTTCAATATTATACTTAAGTGCGCATTATGTATATTATGTTAAATAAGGTGTTATTGTAACTATATCTAATCTTATCTTACTTACCTCCATACCTGATATCTCTACTCTGCTGAGGGTTTATTGTTGTATTTAACAGTATTGGCTATTTACCATAAAATAGGTAATTAACATCAATTTTAAATACTGCTGCAAATGTTCAGTTTGCCTTGTACTTAAAGCTTGCTGTTAATTACTAGAGATTCGATTAATACGAATCTCTAGATCGTACTTTCTGACTGCTGGTTTTCTTTCAGTTCTTGGTATTTTTCCAGCAACGCATCTAGCTCGTTTGAACAGATTGGTTTTGCTAAAAAACCATCCATACCAATATCATGATAAATTTTCTGGTCGCTTTGCATCGCATTCGCGGTTAATGCGACGATTGGTATACTAATTTTTCTCTGTCTAAGCTGTTTTGTTGCTTCTAAGCCATCTAATATCGGCATAGATATATCCATTAGCACTAAATCAAACTTATTGTGACCCTGTAACAGTACATTTATCGCTTCCTTTCCGTTATTAGTTATCGCAACTTTATGTCCTCGTCGCTCTAACATCAACTTAGCAACCAACTGATTGGTATTACTATCTTCGGCTAACAAAATATTTAACGAGCAATCCGATTTGTTTTTAAATTTGATGTCGGCTTCGCAACTCTTTAATGATGGATAAATAATAGGAATAGAAATTTTAAAACAGCTTCCTGTACCTAACTCACTTTCCAGTGATATTGTGCCGTTCATCTTTTCGATTAAATGCTGGCTAATCGCTAGACCTAAACCTGTACCACCGTAACGACGAGTGATACTTCCATCCGCTTGATGAAATGGATTAAAGATATTTGCTTGCGCATCTTTAGCTATACCAATACCTGTATCGATGACTGCTATTTCAATATTGTCATCAACTTTACGAGCAACAACACGAACCGAACCGATGCTCGTAAACTTTACAGCATTACCGATTAAATTAAATAACACTTGAGCAATTCGATTTTTGTCACCGTAGATTTGTTTTGGGATTGCATCGTCAATTTCACATTGAAATTGGACATTATTTTTAGTCGCTTGTGGTGCCAATTGATCAGCGACAAGTCTTATACTTTCCACAACATTAATATCGCTATTGAAAAGCCTAAAACTCCCCGATTCTATTCTTGATAAGTCTAAGATGTCATTGATAATAGTCAGCAATAAATGTGCTGATTGGTCCATCTGTGATAACCAAAGATTTTGCTTATTATTCAAGCCAGATAAAGATAGCGATTCCATTAAACCTAATACTGCATTAAGTGGTGTTCGTATCTCATGACTCATCATTGCTATGAATTGAGATTTTGCTTTGTTGGCCGTTTCTGCTTGTTTTTGTGCTTCCTGTAAATCAAATAAACGTTTTTTTCTACTTGTTATATTTTTAGCAGTTCCTCGAAACCCTTGTAGTTTTCCATACTTATCAAAATAAGGTGTACCACTAAAGCTATACCACTGCTCTGTATTATCAACGCTAAGATTCCATTCTAAGTCTTCAAATACAACTTGCTGTGAGAGTTTACTCGTCAGTTTATTTTGGAATAATGGGTAGTTATTGAAGAATTCTATAAAGTTATCACAGGAAATTTGTGTATTAGCGACTTGAGGTTCTGAAATGTAAGTAAAGTTATAATCAACATCAATTTCCCAAAACCAATCACCTGCTGTTTTGGCAAAATCTTTAAATCGCTGCTGACTAAATGTCAGTTGTTGTGTTCGAGCTGCAACTAAGGATTGCAACCTTTCGCGATAATCTATATCAATGATCGCACGTGCAAGCAATGGTCTAAATCTATTAAGCACTCGCCTACATCTTGGTGTGAACTGACTTTTATCGTGGCTCATTAAAATCATAACAGCATCACTAGAGCTTACTTTTACTCCCGTTAATAATGCTGAACTGTAATCATTTAAGGCTTCAATCGATTGTGTACTAAATTCAACAATATCTTTAGGTGAATATAGCGCAATGCATTCACCATTGATTGCTCGTCTAAATGTACTTTCCATTAGCCAAGAGTTTGTACCAAAACGATTATCAGTACTGACCAGCACATCAAGCATTTCTTGTTCGTCTTCTCGAGTAAGAACTAGCGCTTGATCAAAACCTATAAACTTGCGTAGGACTTCTAATAAACTATTGAAAACTTGACGTTTATCATTCGCACCCGCCATTGCCGAGATGCCTTCTAAGATGGCTTCATTCTCATCTTGTAATTGGCTTTCTCGCTCTTGACTGCGTAATAAATCAATGACTGTTTCTTGTAGCTTTTCAGATTCAGAACTTATCATAGTATTAACAACCTACCCTTTATGAAAAATAGCTGCTGAAATCATTAAGTTACCGTGCGCATTTTCACCACTGATGAATTGCCCCTGCTCACCAAATGTAAATGGAGAAACATAAGGCTTATTTAACATTGCAATATTTACACCGATAGCAACATCATCCATGCGATTTTTTATTTTTAACATACATCCGGCACAAAAAATCGTAATTCCACCTATTGGGTTCAGCTTATTACCATTCGATGCTTTAACGACTCGACTAGCTCTAGAAATTAGTCGTTCATCAGTGCCGTTCATAAAGTACAAGCGTTCCCCCTGCTTTACTTCAGCAAACATTTCGATGCCCTTGCGCTGCGTAATATGTGCGGGATGAGCTAATTTAAAATAAGGTAAATCGAAATATTCTCCAGCAAAACGCCCTAAAGGGTTTAAACTGCTTTCACTGATTATATTGCTGTTAGTATCAAATGGAATCTTCATCCATTGCTGATAAACATCTGCTGCAGGTTTATTGTCTAGTTCTATAACTTCTCGATGTTCAACTTTGGTTGCTATCGCTGATAAACCAGTACTAGCATAGCCCGAATGAAATGATAGACTTACTTCGCATGTCGGATAAAAAACAGCGATACCTATTCCCTGACCCGTTTGTTGTTCAACGTTAAATATTTGCCATTTCTCTGCAATGAAATCATCAGCTGCTGATCCTCCAATAATAGGAACTGTACAGCCCAACTCTTTCTCTATACCTTGAATAACTTGTTCTTCATAACCCGGTGTTGCATGTAATAAAATTAGAGATGGTAACTCGCCGACTCGACCACTATTATGAATCGCTTTTAATGTTGCTTGCCTTGCCATTTCATAAGGCGTTTCAAAATTTGAAATTATAGCTGTGCCATATGCTCCGTGATAATCATTAATCGCCCATAATGCTAAACCTGTTCCGCTAAAGTAGCCCTCATTTGTCATAAAACCCTGACATGATGTACAACCTAAAATAGCTGTATTAGGAAATGATTTTTCAAGCTCAGCTTGGAAAATATTAATGTCATAATTTTCAGAATAATAGATAAGCAATAAAGAAGGCGTTGCAATTTTTAGATTAAGCTTATCAATAGCTTCATTAATAGCTTCGAAAGATGAAGATTGTATTGAGTAACTTGTTGTTATATCCATATCAATAGACTCATCCTTGAATTAATTCGTGATTAATATTATCAGTTATTTGCACATTTTAAGTCAGAATTTTACCTACCTCTTATTAGATTAGCTTATCTTGTCGTATCATGTTGCAAAGATTTGTAAGTAAAGGATTATTAAAGTGGATTTAAGCTCAAATAAAGTCGTTATTGTCACCGGTGGTGCTAACGGTATAGGCAAAGGGATTTGTAAATATTTGGCACAAAAAAACGTTATCGTCGTCGCGTTAGATATCAATGAGCAAGCCGGATATGATTTAGTTGATGAAGAACCACGTATTCGGTTTCGTTTAACAGACGTTACTCAAATATCTGAGATTAAAAACACGTTAGATTGGGTTAAATGTCAATTTGGACGGCTTGATGGTCTCATCAATAATGCCGCGATTTCCAATCCGTATAATACTCCTTTACACCAATTACCGTTAGATGAATGGCACCATATTTTAAATGTTAACTTAACATCCCCTTTAGTCATGAGTCAGCAGTGCCTACCTTTACTTATTGAAAGTAAAGGGCACATCATAAATATGAGTTCAACAAGATATGTACAATCTGAACCAAACACCGAAGCTTACGCTGCAAGTAAAGGTGGAGTGGTATCATTAACTCATGCACTTGCTGTGAGTTTATCTCCCAATATAAAAGTAAACTGTATTTCACCAGGCTGGATCAATACAGATACGAATCAATTACGAGATATCGATCATCATCAGCATTTATCCGGACGAGTTGGAAACGTAAATGATATTGCTGAAATGGTTGATTTTTTACTGTGTAGCCAAGGTTTTATAACGGGACAAAATTTTGTTGTGGATGGTGGGATGACAAAGAAAATGATTTATTGTGAGTAAATAGCACTTCAATAAATATTCATTTTAAGAAGTGCTATTTCTAATATTATTTAGTGACGGTAAATTGAGAGCTCATTGTCGTGTTTTTAGCCGTTATATCTACGGCCCAAACCATTGGGTTATGGGTGCATTCAGGAACGGTAAACTCTCCCACCCAAGTGTTTTTATTATGCTGCGTAAATACAATGGGTACCGTTCCCATATTCATTGAAACACCTGAAACAGTAGCTGACGGCTTAACATCTATGTTAGTTATTTGTAATTGAATAGGTGCTTGTGCAGATGGATCTTTTGTTAATAGCTGTACGTCCACGTTCTTATCATCTAACAAATACTGACAATTTGTTGTATCTAATTGACATATTTTTACTCCATCCTTAATATCATCTTCGCCCTCGGGAGATGTATATGTCACTGTTCTCCAAATAAAAGCTGAAATTAATATAGTCATCAATACTATTATTTGGATTAAACGACCACGGGTTAGTTTTTCTGCTGCCATTTTTACAAATATTCCTGTTTTACAGAGTTAAAAATATTCACATAATATTACTTAAGCGTAAATGTAATGTGGTCATCCCACCTGTAAAAATGTGTTAACTCAAGTATTATGCGCAATGAAAATGCCACTTTTACAAAAAAAAAGCAATTTTAATCTTGTTTAATGAGTCGTCAGTAAACGTTAGACCAACGCTTTGATAACACAATAAATATGATTGTATTCGTAAGATAAATGATCCCCTACCTAAGTCGTGGTTCTATATGTTCTAGGACATAATTATTGATGGTCTAGATTGCTACGTTCTATTTATAACGTAACGGCTGTTTATATTTTTCTAATAATCAAGTTGATTTAGTCGCTGATGATTACTATACAAAAGTAAAGCAATCATAGATCGTTCTCGTTTACGTGTGGCTTATGTTTTAAATATTGACGCGCACATATCTATCAATCAGGACATAAATGTCACTCTCAATTTAGATTGGGGGACTTGAAAAAACAACTCACTATTTGGTGGACCTTCTAACATCCCCCTCGATTTCGTTGTACGGACAGAGTAAGGAATGACAATAGACAAGCATGTGCATGATAAATGCTACCACTGTGGTGATCCCGTTCCTATCGGTAGCCAATTTGAAGTCGAGATATTAGGTAAACGTCGGCCTATGTGTTGTCTTGGCTGTGAAGCAGTAGCAACAACTATTGTTCAAAGTGGCCTTACTTCGTATTACGAGTACCGAACTGAGCCAGCCGAAAAAGCCGATTTAGTCCCCGAACAGCTTAAGTCTCTCTCCCTTTATGATCACGTAGATATTCAGCAAGACTTTGTACGGACGACAGATCAAAATTTCAGTGAGGTATCCCTTTCTGTTGAAGGTGTATCCTGTGCTGCTTGCGCATGGTTAATTGAAAAACAATTAATACGCGAAAATGGTGTTATTTCCATTCGTGTGAATACCACGACCCACCGTGCATTACTGGTGTGGGATCCAGAGCAAGTACAACTTAGCCATTTACTGTCTGTTATTCATAAAATTGGCTATCAAGCCTCTCCTTTTGAAGCTGATGCCCAAGAGCAGCAATACCACAACATAATGAAGCAATATTTGTATAAGCTAGGTATTGCGGGCATTGCTACCATGCAAGTTATGATGCTTGCATTTGCGCTCTATTTTGAAGTGTTTGGCGATCTAGATGCTGAGTTTAAAAACTACCTCCGTTGGGTAAGCCTGATTTTTGCCACCCCCGTTTTACTGTACTCAGCACTCCCTTTTTACATTAATGCGTGGAGAAGCCTAAAAGCCTTCACATTAGGCATGGATGTACCTGTTTCGATAGCATTATTGTTTGCTTACGGCGCCAGCCTTTACGCAACAGTGATGGAAAAAGGCGAAGTTTTCTTTGAATCAATTTCAATGTTTACGTTCTTTTTACTTCTCGGTCGATTCTTAGAAATGCGTGCCCGTCGACAAGCAGCGGCCGCCAGTGCAAATTTGTTAAAACTCATGCCAAATATGGCAACACTTGCTAATGGAGAGCAAGTTGTAGCAAAAACGCTTAAAATAGGTGACGTTGTCACTATATTGCCAGGGGAGCACTTCCCTGCAGATGGTGAAATAAATAAAGGATTAACAACCGTTAATGAATCCATGTTAACGGGAGAGTCAGTGCCTGTAACTCGCGCGATTGGAGATAAGGTGTATGCAGGGACGATTAACGGTGATGCCAATGTCACAATGACAGTTACAGTCAATAGAAATGACTCACTTATCTCTAATATCGTACGCTTACAAGATGAGGCTCAGCTCTCAAAACCTAAAGTGGCAGAGATCGCCGATAATGTAGCACGCTATTTTGTGGCCGCAATACTGATTATCGCAGCTAGCACTTGGTATTATTGGTATCAAAATCAACCTGATGATGCATTATGGATCACATTAGCTGTCTTAGTTGCCACCTGTCCGTGTGCCCTATCATTAGCCACACCAACGGCTATTACCTGTTCAACGTCTACACTTAGTAAATTAGGGGTATTGCTTCGTCAAGGGCATGTATTAGAAACACTATGTAAAGTTAATCGGCTGGTATTAGATAAAACAGGCACCTTAACTGAAGGTAATGTTCGTTTAATTGCAACACGTACGTTCGGAGACATAGATCAAGAAAAAACGTTGATGATTGCTGCGGAATTAGAGCGTTTCGCCAATCACCCAATTGCTCAAGCTTTTAGCCAACATCGCCAACAAAATGTACTTTTTGAAAATGTCGAAAATGTGATTGGCTGTGGTTTAAAAGCAACGCTAAATGGTGATGAGTGGCGCATTGGTAAATATGACTTTGCTACCGATATTGAAAATAGTAAATCGTTTAAAAATAGTAATGAATTCTCAGTATGGTTAACTTGCAACCAGCAACCTATTGCAGCATTTCAATTAGACGACCCAATCCGTCAAGAAAGTGCTCTTTTAGTTAAACAATGCCAGCAACATGGTATTAAAGTCACAATGTTAACAGGTGATAATACTATTCATGCTAATGGCGTTGCTAAACAACTGAATATTGATGAGGTTATTGCTAATCAAACACCACAAGGAAAGTTAGCATATTTAAATGAACTATCAGCAGATGACTTAGTATTAATGGTAGGTGATGGGGTCAATGATGCCCCCGTTCTCGCTGGGGCTCATCTTTCTGTCGCTATGGGAGGTGGGACAGATATAGCTAAATCTTCAGCAGATATGGTACTACTTGGCGATAAATTAGGACGTATTTTAGAAGCCCATACTTTAGCGTTAAAGACTCGAAAAATTATTCGTGAGAATTTATCTTGGGCGCTTGGCTATAACTTGATAATCCTACCTCTGGCTGTTTCGGGATTGGTGGCGCCCTATTTTGCCGTTGTAGGTATGTCAGCTAGCTCAATCATCGTTGTATCAAATTCTTTAAGGTTATTAAAATAAATGGAAAGTCTTTACATATTAATACCAATCGCCATTGTTTT
Organism: Photobacterium angustum; assembly: GCF_002954615.1. Classification (NCBI taxonomy): domain Bacteria; kingdom Pseudomonadati; phylum Pseudomonadota; class Gammaproteobacteria; order Vibrionales; family Vibrionaceae; genus Photobacterium; species Photobacterium angustum. The sequence continues at coordinate 1,283,867 of NZ_MSCJ01000001.1, forward strand.
TGTTTGTATTGCTATCGGTATATTTTTATGGGCAGTAAAAAGCGAGCAGTTTGATGATTTAGAACGTCGTGGGTACGATATTTTGTTCGATGAAGATGATACTAAACATAAAAATGCAGTTTCCAATTCTGAATCAATAGAAAAAAAAACACGTAACGATAAAGATAGCAGGAATGGTTAATTTAGATTTTTATGCTGCTTTTTTAATTGGCTTAATGGGAGCTGGCCATTGCATTGGTATGTGCGGTGGCGTTGCTGCTGCGATCACAATTGGTATGCCAGAAAACACAAAAAACAGTAAACGTTGGATTTATCTATTAAATTATAATTTTGGAAGATTAGTCGCTTATATAGTTGCGGGGGCAATTATAGGCGCAATGCTTGCGAGTGTTGCTACCATTAATGGCTCTAATAGCCCATTGATATTCATGCGCTTTTTAGCAGCAATTATGATGATTATTTTAGCGTTATATATTGGCCAATGGTGGTTTGGATTAAACAAACTTGAACGTATTGGGCAAGTTGCTTGGCGATATATTTCACCGCTAGCCACATCATTTCTCCCCCTTAAATCGCCGATAAAAGCTTTGCCTTTTGGTTTTCTCTGGGGCTGGCTCCCCTGTGGTTTAGTTTATTCAACTTTAACATGGGCAGCTGTTTCTGGAAGTGCTCTAAATGGTGCAATAGTAATGCTTGCTTTCGGGTTAGGTACATTACCTGCAATGTTAGCGGTTGGCGGTTTTGCGACACAGTTAAAAATATGGCTAAAGAACCTCTATTTTAGACGTGTTAGTGCATTATTATTAATGGCTTATGGCATTCAAACTGGTTATATAGCAATCAAACAAATATTGTGACCTTTTTATTACTCGTAATAATGCTTCATAATATGTTAAAATATTGACCTACATCAAATTGGTTAGACAGGCATATGATTTCAGACAAGCTTACAACAAAACGTATCCAATCAGGCGGGTGTGCAATTCACTGCCAAGATTGCAGTATTAGTCAGTTATGCATTCCTTTCACGCTGAATGAGTCTGAGCTAGACCAACTGGATCAAATCATAGAACGAAAAAAACCGATCCAAAAAGGTCAGGAGCTATTCAAAGCAGGTGACGAGTTAAAATCGTTATATGCTATTCGTTCTGGCACCATTAAGAGCTACACCATTACCGAACAAGGTGACGAGCAAATTACTGCCTTCCATCTTGCGGGTGATTTAGTAGGTTTTGATGCGATCAATGAAATGCAGCATCCAAGTTTTGCTCAATCACTTGAAACATCAATGGTGTGTGAAATCCCATTTGAAATCCTTGATGATCTCTCTGGTAAAATGCCAAAACTTCGTCAACAAATCATGCGCTTAATGAGCAATGAGATTAAAGGCGATCAGGAAATGATCTTGCTGCTTTCTAAAAAGAATGCTGAAGAACGTCTCGCCGCTTTCTTATATAACTTATCACTACGTTTTTCTCAGCGCGGTTTTTCTCCACGTGAATTCCGTTTAACAATGACACGCGGTGATATTGGTAACTACTTAGGCTTAACTGTTGAGACTATCAGTCGTTTATTAGGTCGTTTCCAGAAATCTGAGATGTTAAGTGTAAAAGGTAAATACATTACGATTATTGATCACGATGAGTTAGCTCGTCTTGCTGGTGTGGCTAAAAGCAACACATTACCTCCACAATAATCGTTTTAACCCTATCCTTTTTAAATTTAAAGCATCGTTTATACGGTGCTTTTTTATTTCGCTAATCCGCTATTTCTTATATTTATTTGTCCAGCGTATCAAAGTTTACATAATTTTCTCTATTATCGTTCCCATATCTTTCTATTCTAGGTTACAGTATTTATAAGGATTTATTTATTCTCTTGATATCTAAGTACATAGCCGTTGTTATACCTGTTTTAAATTAAACTTATCAAGAGATTGCCTACACAGTTGTGTAAAGGAGGCATTATGCAAAAGTATAAAAATATCTTAGTCGTCGCTGATCCTGAAAAAGAACAACAACCTGCGATCTCGCGCGCTGTTCATCTTGCCAAAATAAGCAAAGATGTAAAAATTATTATTTTCTTAGCTATTTATGATTTTTCTTATGAAATGACGTCAATGTTATCGTCAGCCGAGCGTGATGCTATGCGTCGCGGTGTGGTAATGCAGCGAGAAGAGTGGTTAAAGGAAATCGTTCAGCCTTATTTAGAACAAGGTATAGATATAGAAATTAAAGTGGTTTGGCATAATCGTCCTTATGAAGCCATCATTGCTGATGTATATAGCCAAGACATTGATCTACTCGTCAAAGCCACTCATGAACATGATCGTTTAGGCTCTGTGATTTTCACACCAACAGATTGGCATCTGCTTCGTAAGTGCCCTATTCCTGTTCTCTTAGTTAAAGGTAATAACTGGCCTGAACACGGCAAAGTATTAGGTTGCGTCAATATCTCTACCGATGATGAAACTCACGATGAGCTTAACGATAAAATCGTCAAAGAATCATTAGCGTTTGCTTCTATTGCTAATGCCGAAGTTAATTTAGTTAATGCCTACCCTGCAACACCGGTAAATATTACGATTGAATTACCAGAGTTTGATCCTGCGAGTTATACCGATGCCGTACGTGGTCATCACTTAACTACAATGAAAGCACTCCGTCAAAAATATGGAATTAGTGAAGAACAAACCCATGTACTTGAAGGTTTACCAGAAGATATTATTCCTCAAGTGGCTGAAGATATAAAAGCAGAGCTAGTTATATTAGGAACAACAGGTCGTACTGGTTTATCAGCCGTCTTTATAGGGAATACCGCTGAAAATACGATTGATAGTTTAAATTGTGATTTATTGGCTTTAAAACCTGATGGATACGTCAGTCCATTAGCACCCAATATCGATTAAGTAAAAAAGGCCTCAATTGAGGCCTTTCTCTTATAGAATACTATTTATTTTTTCTCAGTATCTTGTAGCGTTAGCCATTTTGCGAATTTGGTAAGATACCACTCATTGGCTTTTTCTTTACAATATGCTCGACTTAACCCGCGACGACTCCATTCAGAAGCAATAGCTGCTCGTGTTTGATTAGACGTCCGTTCTTTTAAATAAATGCTGCACAATTGAGCATTTGTCATATTTTGCGCATAGCCATTAACTTGCCCACCACCTAGCCCTAGTTCTTGTGCTTGATGAGAGCTACAACCCACCATAAATACGAAGACTGTTGTGATTAAAATACTGCGTAACATGAATGTCTCTATCGTCGAAATATTTCCAATCATGTTATCAGCTTCAAAACACAAAGAATATTGTTAGGCATGAGTTGTGCCACCGACAATGTCTTATTTTTGATAAAAATGACTCCTTATTAACAATCTACTCTTTAAGTTACACAGTTTTAGGCTGGTTAACGTCATGAATAGTTATCATTTTTTAAGTCGTTATATATGCTGTCTTACCCTGTTGTTTTCAACTTCTGCCTATTCATTAGGTATTAACGATAGCAAATACATTGAATTAGGAGGAAATTTAGATCCAACTGTCGCCAATAATGTTAGTAGCGTATTAGAACAAAATGCGAATGCTGAACAATTTCTCTCTGTTGGATTAGTGATTGGTAGCGGATATTGTTCAGGTACATGGCTCGGGAGTGATGATTCTCATAGTTATGTATTAACGGCTGCACACTGTTTATCAGGTTCTGATTCAACAGAGTATTCAGGTCAATATGTCTCATTTAAACAACAAGATGGGACGATTATTGCTGCAGGTATTTCAACTAATTATTTTCGTACCTTTACTGGATGCAGTAACGACATAGCGGTAGCAAAAATTCCAAAAGTCTCCGACCCTTTAGATGTAAATGGTGACGTCATTAAGCAGCCGTTTGTCGATAATAATTTAAATACAGATTTACTACTTAACCCTACTACCTTCACAGGATTTGGTATCTTCGGTTCACGTTCATTAGGTCAACTTGCCTATATTGGTAAGCGACATGGTGAAGGTCACATTCGTTATTATTATCAAGACTGCTTAATTAATCAGGCAGTTGAGAATACAGACTCATGGGCATTTGCAAGCCCAGGTGATAGTGGCTCTGCCATTTGGCAACAACGTAATGAACACCCTGTTGCTGTCGGTATTTCATCATGGTGGTATGGCTGGCAATATGGATATTCAGGTCACGTCCCTATTGCTTTACATATTGATTGGTTAAAAGGAGTCGTTCCTGTATTAAAAACCATAGATGACATTGAAGATGAACCGCCAATTGAAGAACCAGCATGGTTATTAACCCAAGAAGCACCGATAGAAACCGATCCTTTAGAACAAGATGTACGAGGTTCTGTTTATTATGTTAAGGGCGACAACGTTGTTTCTGGGCCGACTCGTTTTATTTGGCGTTATCCACGAAATATTACCAAATTTTCTGTTGTATTAACCCAAAGAGAAAATAATACAGAACATGAAGTTTGGTTGCGAGGTCAACGTAAAACCCACTGCGGCTGGGGACGTATTAATAACAGTGCATGGTGCTACCCTGCACCGAACTTAGGTCAACTTAAACTAGAATTTATTCAAGCAGATAATCCGAAATTGCCCATAGGTACTTACAGTGGTGATTTTAGTTTAATGGTAAAAAGTCTCTATAACCGCTCTTACTCTGATGAAGTAACCGTTGCAACAAATATCGCTATTACTTCTGCACTACCAAGTGACGGAGTCATTACTGATTCAACACCTTACGTCTCTCCTCGTTATGAAAAAGATGTTTACGGCACTGTATATTATCTTTCTGATCATAAAATGAGTCGTAACCGAGTGGTTTGGCGTCGTTATAATCGTGGTTACAGTCGTTTGAAAGTAGATGTGACCAATACTGAAACCGGACAACAACAAACTGTTATGTTGCGAGGTGAACGCTATATGGGATGTGGGTGGACAATAATGAACAATGCCGCTTATTGCCGTTATATGCGTCCTGTCTATGGCGAGTTACGTGTGAGTTTTATCGCTGATGATAATAAAGATTTACCTATTGGTGAATATACAGGATCTTTATCCGTTAACGTGAAAGGCTTACATAAACGAGATTTCACAAAAGACTTAAACCTTGATATTAAATTGAATATTACCGAGTAATGTATGAAAAGAGTAATCCAATATACTGGTTTAGCCCTGATTATTGGGTTGCTCTGTGTCTTTCTGTTTAAGCCCGACAAAGCAGCAGAAGAAATGCATACACCTGAACGAGTAAAAGAGACATCACATACAATAAATGCAAAAAAATTGGCAAAAAACTTTGATGAGGTTGCTGAAGAACCAAAAAATTTCAAAACACTGAGCATTGAAGAAGAAATAACGATTGATGATCCTTCTTATGTTGCTGAAGAGGATCTTGAGGGCAACCCACAGCTTAATCGTTATGGACATCAAGTAGCGGCAACAATTGATACACCTATTAATCTATTAACAGGCGAAGATCTCTGGCTTTACCGCCCCAATTTACTAGACAAAGTGAAACAAGAGCAAGGCATAGCAATGCTACCGATTGAAAGCATTGTTGAAATAAATGATGAGTTGCTAAGTGATTTAACTATTGGTGATAGCTTAGTTTTCACCATGCCAAATGGTGGTGAACAACAAATAATAGTGTCAAAGATAAATACAATAAGTGACAAGGTAACATCGTGGGATCTTCAAAACACACAACGCCAAGATATAGGGAAAATTACACAGATAAGTAACTTAACAGAAGGTTCGTTTATTACTGACAATAAAGACGAATACCACTTAAGAACCGTGAATAATAAAGGATGGATAACCAGTAAAAGTCAGTTGATGAGTAACAACGATAATGCAGTAAAAAGAAACAGTGAGGCGTTTTCTGAGCTTCTTAAATAAAGGGCTAAATTCTTTGTCGTATTTGGCAAAGATTATTAGCCCATTATTTCAACAGCGTAGTGACTAAACGTTAGTCACATCAATAAACAGAGACTCATCAATGTTTGTTGAAGAAACCGTCGCTTCAGTAAAAGCATACTCGGCCTTCTCACCTTCACGATCTAATGGCAAGTTAACAAAATCAAATAAATTCTTATCAGCTAACTGGCTTGGGCTGATGTTTTGGATTGATTTAAAGATAGCATCTACGCGACCCGGTGTTTTCTTGTCCCAATCAATTAACATCGCTTTAATACTTTGACGCTGTAGATTTTCTTGAGAACCACACAGGTTACAAGGAATAATTGGGAACGCTTTATGCTCTGCGTACTTAATTAAATCTTTTTCACGACAGTAACTTAATGGACGTATAACAACGTTACGGCCATCATCTGAACGTAACTTAGGTGGCATTGCTTTTAAACGAGAGCCGTGGAACATGTTTAGGAACAAGGTTTCAACGATATCATCTAAGTGGTGTCCTAGTGCAATCTTAGTTGCACCAATTTTCTCAGCAAAAGAGTACAGCGTACCACGGCGTAAACGAGAGCAAAGACCACAGGTTGTTTTGCCTTCTTCTACTTTCTCTTTCACTACAGAGTAAGTGTCTTTATCTACGATATAGTATGGGATATTTAAGCTAGAAAAGTACTCTGGAAGAATATGCTCAGGGAAACCTGGTTGCTTTTGATCTAAGTTAACCGCAACAACTTCAAAATTGATCGGTGCTGCTTTTTTCAGATTCAATAAGATATCCAGCATCGCAAATGAGTCCTTGCCGCCACTGATACATGCCATTACAACATCATTTTCTTCAATCATGTTGTAGTCAATAATGGCGTTACCGACATTACGACGAAGACGTTTTTGCAGCTTATTAAATTCAAGTACTTCTTTACGATTATCTGTCTGATTCATTACTACTTCTCTCACCATCGGTTATCCCGACAGTAGAATTGCTGGATAAGAATTTATAGGGCGTGAATTATACGGATTTTAGACTCAACAGGAAATAGTAAACTGCGGAAAAGCGTCGTTGGATAAATAGATACAAAAAAGCTCGGACAGAGAGCCGAGCTTTTAGTCTACAAATCTTTAACGTTAAAAATGATTAAATTAACTAAGTAATCCAGCAAAGAACTTCTTAACATGATCAACAAGGCGGCTGAAAATACTACCTTCTTCAACTGAATTTAGTGCAACAAGTGGTTGAGATGCCACTTCTTTACCATCGACCGAGTAAAGTACCTTGCCTACTACTTCACCTTTCGCGATAGGAGCATCAAGTTCACCGTTAAGCTCAACGCTTGCTGTCAACTTTTTAGTATCATTACGTGACAGTGTCACATAGCTTGAGCTATCAACACCCAACTCAACGTTTTCTTTATTACCAAACCAAACGCGCTCAGATAAGATTTTATCGCCAGCTTTATGCGGTACGACTGTTTCAAAGAATCGGAAACCGTAATTTAATAAAGCTTTACTTTCACTTTCACGGGTTTTGGTACTTTTTGTTCCCATCACAACCGCAATTAAACGCATGTCACCTTCAGTTGCAGAACTTGTTAAGCTATATCCTGCACCGCTTGTGTAGCCGGTTTTCATGCCATCAACATTCATGCTTTTATCATATAACAAACCATTTCGGTTGCGTTGAGTAATATTGTTATATGTAAATGATTTCTCACTGTACAGCGGATAAATTGACGGTAAATCGCGAATTAACGCTTGGCCTAATAATGCAATATCATAAGGCGTAGTATAAAGATCGCTGTGATCTAAACCATGAGGATTAGCAAAGTGTGTCGAATTCATTCCTAGCTTCTTAGCCCATGAATTCATTAACCCCACAAATGCTTGCTCAGATCCAGCTACGTGTTCAGCAAGTGCAACACTTGCATCATTACCGGATTGAATAATCAAACCACGGAACAAGTCCATTAGTGGTACTTCACTCCCTACTTCAATAAACATTTTTGAAGAATCAGGGAAATTACGTGCCCAAGCATTACGGCTAATCACAACAATATCATCTTTACTGATATTGCCTTGTTTTATTTCCTGACCAGCAACATAGCTCGTCATTAATTTCGTTAAGCTTGCAGGGTTTAATTTTTCGTTAGCATTCTTTTCAACTAATACTTGGCCTGTATTGTAGTCCATCAATACATAACCCTTTGCACTTAATGTCGGTGCATCAGGAATAACAGAAGGTGCTGCTAATGATGAAAACGACACAGTACAAAGCGCAGTTACACCAACGAGAGAAAAAAGCGGTGATGTCTTTTTCATTTGAGGCAAAATCCCTTAAAAATACGATAAAACAATCTAATATAACTATTTACAACATCATAAGTTCGAAAAATAGTTCAAATAGGTATATTGATTGACGGCCATTATAACGTTTGCAATATGAAAAACTTCCTTTTGTAACACTGTTTTACGATTTGCATGCCATCTTTACATTTATAGCGTTAATAAAAAAAAATATAAACGTTTAATACTGTATCTATAACGTTTTTTTATTCTTGCTCACGTTGTTATAAATTTTTCCCTCTTTTAGTGAACCTTTCTTTTTTTTTACTGGCTATTCAATAGGTAATACATAAGATAGATTTGTTTTTTAACAGCCAAATATTAGGAAAATTAAATGAGCTATTATCAAAAATTAGAACAGCATGCTCGTAAGTTATCGCGTTTAGACCATCTAAGTGCAATATGTGGTTGGGATCAAGCAGCAATGATGCCAAGTGGCGGTGCTGAAGCTCGCTCTGAAGCAATGGCTGAACTTGCCGTTATTACACATGAATTATCAACCGCTGATTACCTTGCTGATTGGTTTGAACAAGCAGAGCAAGAGCAATTATCTGATGCCGAGCGTATCAGCCTTGCTGCGTTAAAGCGCCAATGGATGATGCATAACATTTTGCCAGCCGAGTTGGTGGAGCAAAAATCCTTATTAGGCTCACAATGTGAACATGCTTGGCGTACCCAGAGAAAAGAAAATGATTGGGAAGGATTTAAACAAAATTTAGCTCCTGTCGTTAAACTCGCACGCCAAGAAGCGGCTATTCGCTCTAAAGCAACAGGATTAAGCCTGTATGATGCCCTGCTCGATCTTTACGAACCGGGAATGACATCTGAAATTCTTGACGGTATTTTTGCTGATGTAAAATCGTGGTTGCCGCATCTCATTCAAGATGTACAAAATAAGCAGAAAAATGAAGCCGTATTGCCTCTAAGTGGAACATTCCCGATTGCCGAGCAAAACGCACTTAGCCTAGACGTCATGAAATTATTAAATTTTGATTTTAATCATGGGCGTTTAGATATCAGTACTCACCCATTCTGTGGTGGTGTATCAACCGATGTACGTATTACAACGCGTTATGATGAAACTGATTTTACATCAGCGTTAATGGGCGTTATTCATGAAACCGGTCATGCACGTTATGAGCAAGGCTTACCGCATCAATGGCGAGATCTACCTGTAGGCCAAGCCCGCTCAATGGGGATTCATGAAAGTCAGTCACTGTTTTTTGAAATGCAGCTTTCACGCAATATCGATTTTGCAAGAAAATTGGCACCGTTAGCACAGAAAACATTTAACCGTGAAACCGATAGTGCGCTAACGGCTGAAAACCTCAACACTATTAATACTCGTGTTAAACCGGGTTTTATTCGTGTTGATGCTGACGAAGTGACTTACCCTGCCCACGTAATTCTGCGTTATGAAATTGAACGTGATCTTATTGAAGGCAATATCGAAGTTGATGACATTCCTGTTATTTGGGATCAAAAAATGCAGGCTTACCTTGGTATTGATACTAAAGGTAACTTCAAAGACGGCTGTATGCAGGATATTCACTGGACTGACGGTAGTTTTGGTTATTTTCCATCTTATACGCTAGGTGCAATGTACGCCGCACAATTTATGGCTGCAATGAAGAAAGTAGTAGATGTTGAAGCTGCAATCACATCAGGAGATTTATCCCCTATTTTCGCATGGCTTGAAACGAATATCTGGTCAAAAGGATGTACGCTATCTACAGACGAATTAGTTAAACAAGCGACAGGGGAAACATTAAATCCTCGTTTCTTTAAACAGCATTTAATAGCACGTTATAACCAGTAATGCATTAAGTCAGGATTAATATCAGCCATAGTGTTTTTTAGTTAAACAGAACTCACTATGGCTTTATAACTCTTTCATTTCTTTATTATTAAAGTGATCCGCACTCAGTGATTAAGCGTAATAAACTTTACGTTTAAAAACCTGAGGTAATATATGGATAATATTCGATTATCATCATGTGATATTCAAACAATGGAAAAACGCCAAAGAGTTCAACTAATAAACTCTTTGCCAGGTTTTAAAAGCGCCAACCTTATAGGAACTACTGATAATGATGGAAATGAAAATGTAGCCATTGTTAGCTCTGTTATCCATCTTGGATCATCACCTGCGTTATTAGGGTTTATATTACGTCCTGATACTGTCGAACGACACACTTATACAAATATCCAACAAACAGAACAATACACGATTAACGCTGTATCTGAAGAATTTTACCAACGAGCCCATCAAACATCCGCTCGCTATCCTAAAGAGGTGTCGGAATTTAGTGAAACGCGTCTCACCCCTTTCTATGACAATCATTTTGATGCGCCATTTGTATTAGAGAGCCCAATAAAAATAGGCTTGAGATTAGCTGAGATTATACCGATCCCATCGAATGGTACGCATATGATCATTGGAGAAATTGAGCGAGTTATTTTACCTAAATACGCATTACGGAAAGATGGCTATATCAATATTGAAAGCCTAGATTTAATGACGCTTTCTGGACTCGATAACTACCACGTAACGCAAAGTGTCGGACGTTTAAGTTATGCAAAACCCGATAAGCCTATCGTACCACTCGATATTGATGGCAATGCTTTTTTTATTAAAGAGTAAAAAGTAGAGCCTCAATGATTGTTTAAACAATATATTGAGGCTTATAACTTGAGATTAAGATATGACTATAATATTTTTTGCTTAATAACCGCCATTACACCTTGTTCGTTATTACTCGGCGCTTGAAATCGAGCTAATTTCTTAATCTCAGGATGTGCATTTTCCATTGCATAACTATGGTAGGTTTCTTTCAGCATTTCGACATCATTGAAGAAATCACCAAAGCTCATACTCTCTTCAAACGTAAAACCAAATTCTTTTTGTAAGTGCTTTATCGCGGTGCCTTTTGACGCTGTTTTGTGCATTAAATCAAGCCAAATCTTTGCACTAACAACAACTTGATGCGTTTCACCAAACACAGGCGCTAAAACAGGATAAATATGATCTTCAGTACCATTAAAGTTTAATACTGCAATCTTGATAAATTCATCATCAACAGAAAATAAGTTATCAACCAACTCTAAGTTATGATAATACTTGCGGATTTCGTTAAGTGCTCGTTCGCTGGTGGCTTCTGTATAAGCTGAGTTTTTACCGCACAACACGATGTCACAATCAGGTACTAGCTTAACAGATTTTAAAATGGTGTGGATTTCATCGGTAGGTATAGTAGAACTATAAATCTCTTTTCCTTTATACATCACCAAGGTGCCGTTTTCGGCAATAAACACCATCTCTTCTTTTACTGGTTCAAATGTATTAACAAGGCTTTGATATTGGCGACCAGAGGCAGCAGAGAATAAGATGTTTTTTTGTTGAAGCTGTTGAAATACTTCATAGAAATCTGAAGGTAACTGCTTATTATCACAAAGAAGCGTGCCATCCATATCGGTGGCAATAAATTTGATAGATGTTGTCATTAGGGTTACCACTTAATTATTATTACTGCATCTTACCTGTTTATTGCGCATTTATGAGTGATTAAAACAAAGTATTACCTAAAATTATGATCATTCATTTTACTGTAAATCTGCCACAAAACTGTTCTAGATAGTTCATATCACACTACGTATTAATAATTGGTTACATTCACTATAAATATTATACTTAGATCACGGTTTAGTGTACTGATTTTCTATATTGTTTTGAAATAACTGACTATAAAACAAAGGATAAAGTATGGCTTACCAAGCTAAAGATCTTAACTACCGTGGTGAAAACTGTGGTGTACACAATTGGATCACAGATGGCGGTCAATCTTTTTACTGGCATCCAGACTGGCTTCATATTGCTGAAGAAGAAACTGGCTTATACGGCAAACAGAAAATTGAAGTAGAGCAAGGCGGTGAGGTAACAAAAGGCCACGCCGTTCATACTATTTTGAAAAAACTAAATGAAATACTTAAAGGCACAGATCACGAGTAATCAATACGCCTTTTACGCATCCAAACTAAGGCGCAGCTATTTATTCTGCACCTTAGTTTGAATAATCTTTTTAATCTTTTCTGATAACCATACCTGCTTCGGGTGATGTTGATTACGCTTTAAACCTATCATTTCTACATCAAAATCAGGAATATCGATTGGTGGCTCACATAAAGTCAGTTGATCGTCAATCAAATCAGAACGCCCCACCATTTCAGCCATCACTGCAAGCATTTTTCTACCTGATAACATACGTCGAATTGTTAAGAATCTTGTTGTTCCTAAAACAACATTTCGCTCTACCCCATAACCAGCTAATGTTTCATCTACTTTTGTTGTTAAGCATTCATTTGCCGTGACAATGACTTGCGGAACTTGAAGATATGCCTCTAACGATATCGGTAGTTGAGCTTCTAATTCAGAATTATCAAAAGTACAAAGGTGTTTTTCACGATACAAGAAAGTTGATACTACACTGTCGGGTAGTGAGCTAAATACCCCAATACAAAGATCGGTATTATGCTCTTCGAGTAAATAAAGGCTATTTTCATTATCAACAGGCTTAAATAATATTTTAGCTTTAGGTGCAACCTGCTGTAGATAATCGAAAATATCGGGGCCGAATATTTGCTCGGCATAATCATTTAAGCCAACAATAAACATACCATCAAAATTTATTGGATCGAACTTAGATACTGGCAAAATATCTTGACGAATAATAGACAGAATAGCATCGACTTTAGGTGCTATTTCGTTTGCTCTTTTAGTGGCAACCATGCTATTTCCTACCCTTTCAAATAAAGGATCATCAAGTAACTCTCGTAATCGTTTAAGATTATAGCTCGTTGCAGGTTGTCCTAAATTCATATACTTAGAAGCAGCAGAAACACTTTTAAATTGAAACAAGGCATCAAAGGTCAAAAGCAGATTTAAGTCTATACCACGCCAATTTATATTATTCATTAAACCTAACCAGTCATTTTTCAAGGTTATCAATATTACTAATATACCTTATTAAAATGTTCAATTTCATTGATGTGTATTCTTTACCTAAAATAAAAGAAGAACTAATTATCAAATAACCAGCATCAACTTATTGGTTGTTGTATGAATTATTTTTGATGCGATGTGGCTTAACCTTGTACGGATCTCTCATGCAAACATGCCCCCATAACACTTCAATGTGGCACAATAAAAACTATATAAAATTACTATCAGCTCAGATCATTTCATTAAGTGGAACTGGGATAAGCTCTATTTGTTTAGCACTGCTCGCTTATAATTTAGCTGGTGATAATGCAGCAATGGTTTTGAGCATTTCTTTTGCTATTAAAATGTTAGCTTACATTGGTTTAGCTCCTATTTTTGGTGTCATTATTCATCGTTTACCTAAACAAAAAACCTTAATTGCACTCGATATTATCCGCGCCGTGATGTTTATTTCATTACCCTTTGTGACGCAAATATGGCAGGTCTATGTACTCATGTTTGTCATTAATGCATGCTCAGCAGGTTTTACACCATTATTTCAATCGACGCTGCCTACAATTTTGCCGATCAAGCATCAATACACAACAGCATTGTCTATTAGCAGAATGGCTTATGATTTAGAGCAGTTATTAAGCCCACTTCTTACCGCTCTTTTCTTATTTGTTGTTTCGTTTAAATCTTTATTTATATTTGATGCGGTAACATTCATTGTTTCTGCCGCATTAATCTTGACGTGTAAGCTTCCACAAGTCGTAAGCGATCGTTATGACACGGTTAGCATTTCATCCGTATTTGGAAACATTAAGAACTACATAAACCACCCCTCACTTAAATCATTGTGGTTTGCTTACCTATCAGCAGCGAGTGCATCAGCGATGGTATTAGTTAATACCGTGGTTTATGTGCATGAGGTTCTGAACGGCAACGAGGCACAAACGGCAATAGCTATGATGATTGTGGGTTTAGGCTCAATGGTAATTGCATTTCTGTTACCCAAGCTACTAGATAGATATCGACCACAGCGTTTTCATTGGCTTGGTATGTTTACTTTAATATTTGCCTTTGCACTTGGTTCGTTTACCCCGAGTTGGGTTGGCTATGCATTAGTCTGTTTCGCTATGGGAGTCGGTATGTCTTGTATTCAAACATCTGCAGGATTATTAATAACTGAAGCTTGTTCTGATAATGACAGCGGTCCTTTTTTTGCTGCACATTTTTCATTGACCCATTTTTGGTGGTTAATAACATACTTAGTTGCAGGGTTTAGTGTAACGGAATGGGGCTTATCTATAGGGTATTTAACAATGGGGAGTCTATGTTTAATGAGTTTGGCTAGTTACTTATATATCTCTATATATAAGAAATAATCTGATAAATTTAAAAGTCATCATTTAGTTCCTAAACACGCACAAGGTTATATTGATACAGTTAACGGGTCATTAGCTGTCGAGTGTTCACTAGAAGCCTAAATTTGCCCATTAGGAAATCTTAATGATAAAACGGTCCTAGTTTTTGACGATATACATGCTAATAGGTTGCTAGTGAAAGCATATCTATCTAAAGAAGGGATCAATGTTATACAAACTGCATCCGGATACGAGGCAATAGAACAAGTCAAAAAATAATATTGACCTCATTTTTATGGATATTCATATGCCGGGAATGAATGGAATTGAAACGGCTAAACAGTTAAAAGAATCAGATAGCACTAAGCCAATCATTGCAGTATCAGGCGAATATGGAGAAAAAATCATCTCAGACATACATGAGATAATAGATGACTATATTGTTAAACCAATAGAGAAATCAATATTAGTTTCGTTAACGTCTAAATGGTTGAAAATCAATAAAGTGATGGAATGACGTTTATACGTACTTTAAATCACACAACGGCTTTTTTTCTTCGCCATCTCTGCTTTTCTTAAGGGCATATCATCAACGAGCAACATCAATGAAGACCAGTCAAGATCACCTGACCAACGATGTTTCTCTTTACCATCTTTGCCAATAAGAATGCCAATATGGTTACCATCTTCCAAGTTATAATTCTTAAGCATGTTTTCAGTTTGTTGTTGATTGAACACGTGATTTGGTAGCTGGTAACCATTTCGGGTAACAACCAAAGTTTTAATATCACGCTCGTCTAATAAACACTTATTTTGGTTTAATTCATTTATAAATTTCTCAACCCTTTTATCTTTTATATCAGCAACATAAAAAATACTCCGATGGTTTTTAAACTGGCTATATTCTGGGTAGGCTGAAGCGTTAAAGCTTAACAAACCACTAATAAATAATAAGTTAATATATTTCATAGCATTATCCTAAGTTATCACTTTTATACGCTATAAACTTAAGTTTAGATTGCTACTTTTTGTCAGGAAAAGCTTTTAATTTGGCTTCGTTAATTTCATACATATAAAAGCCCTTTGATTAAAGGGCTTTTATTGATGGTAAATCAGCTATATTTTTCTGTTGTTTTTTCAACCAGTTTTATAATCACATTTACTGCCTTTTCCATCCCTTCGACAGTAATGAACTCATGAATACCATGAAAATTATATCCGCCAGTAAAGATATTCGGGCATGGTAAGCCTTTAAATGACAAACGCGCGCCGTCTGTACCACCTCTAATCGGTTTGCTCTCTGGCTCTACGTCGCATTCAATCATCGCGGCTTTCGCTAATTCAATGATATGTGGGTATGGCTCTACCATTTCACGCATATTGAAATATGAATCGGTTAACACCAACTCTACACGCCCTTTTTCAAGTTGTAGATTTAGTTCATCAACTTTCTGCTGCATAAAGGCTTTACGTTGTTCTTGCCCTTCACGGCTAAAATCACGAATGATATAACCTAACTCTGTTTTAGCGACAGATGGTTTCATTGATTTTAAATGGTAGAAACCTTCATACCCTTCTGTAGCTTCTGGCGTTTCATTGCTGGGCATCATTAACTGAAACTGCGCGGCAATGTTCATTGAGTTCACCATCTTACCTTTCGCAGTTCCAGGGTGAACATTGGTTCCATGACAAATCACATCAGCAGAGGTTGCATTAAAGTTCTCGAACTCTAACTCACCTATAGGACCACCATCTATGGTATAAGCCCATTGTGCATTGAATTTCTCAACATCAAAGAGATCAGCCCCACGTCCGATTTCCTCATCAGGTGTAAAACCAATACAAATATCACCATGTTTAATTTCAGGGTGTGCCACAAGATACGCAATGGCTGTCATGATTTCAGCAACACCGGCCTTATTATCCGCACCTAGCAGTGTTGTACCATCGGTAGTGATAATATTGTGACCGTGTAACTTATTTAAGTCGGGATATTGAATTGGAGATAGCACTTCATCACCAATGCCTAATGCAATATCACCACCTTGATAGTTTTCTACAATTTGTGGTTTAACATTTAGACCTGAAGCATCAGGTGCTGTATCCATGTGAGCAATAAAACCAATAGCTGGAATATCAGCAGAAACATTTGAAGGAAGACGTGCCATTAAATAGCAATGTTCATCTAATGAAATATCAGATAAACCCAACTCTTCCATTTCAGATTTTAGTTGTTGTGCAAGGTTAAATTGCCCTGCAGTACTCGGACATGATGCAACATCACCATCAGATTGTGTTTCGATGCGAACATATCGTAAAAAACGTTCAAGTAACTTATCCATCATTAACCTTACATAGCTTATTTATTTGCGTAATAAATTATGACAGATAAGTTAATTACTGTTTTTGCGATGTATCAGTTTTAATATGAATAGACGGGTATTTAGGCCATCAGGCCCTATTAAAGCTTTTATAATGATTGAATCACGATTTTTATTGGTTACTGTTTGTTATTTTATTAACTAACAGTAAAGTTATAGTGCGTTAGGGTGTTATTTAAGTTTATTCCAATAATAAAAAAGCCCCTAACCTAGGAGCTTTTTTAAAACTTATGCTTTACGCATTAAAGACATCTTTATCTATCTTATCAACTGGTGGCTCACCGCCATCTTGCGGAGGTTGCTCATCATCACTTTTTGCCACAGAAGTAACTTGTAATGTTACGCCAAACATATTTCGGTAGATAATACCTTTAACGTTAAAGAAGAAAGGTAATGTCCAAATCAAACCGATACCTGCAGTAGCAATTGAGATAAAGAACATTAGCATGATCACAATATAGATTGCCGTCATTGGCAATACTTTACGGATCGTTGCCATGAAAGAGTATTGGATCGCTTTTATTGGTGATACTTTCTTTTCACACACTAATAAAATAGCCATGCTTAATGCCATTGTGAGGAACAAGCCAATTAATGGGAAAACACTGCTGCCCAACCCTTGAATTGAAGAAAGCAGTAACATGGTAATTAATGAGACAAGGGTAAAAGAAAACCCTTTAACTATCTGGCTTGGTTTACTTGGTAAACCTACTGCATGGTTTAATGCCATTAAGCTAACACCCACATAAAGTGGTGCAATAAGCACATCAGACCAAAAGTTAGCCATAAAGCCCGCTTTTAGTATTTCTGGTGTAAAGCCCTGCCCTGTAATGAAAGCATCAAAAAATACCGTTGGGCTACCTAATTGAACTTCGAGCCCTAAAAGTAACAATGCAACTTGCGCAAGAAACAAACAAATGACCGCAGGTAAAAAACTAAAGATGTTTTTCCCTGTGATTTTCCATGCTTCAGCTAAAACGGTGACAGGTTGTAATTCAACCTCCCCCTTCAATGCTTTTTCAATAGACCCACCAATGTGGAAGCTTCGATTAATTGGCTCTTTCATACTCATGTCAGTTATTGGTGTAATGGCGGCATTGTACGTCAGAGAAGATAAGACAAAAACATTTCTAAGATAAAAAATCAGTCGAACTGACTAATTTGTGTGTTTTTCATGCAAAAAATTCAAAAAAGCTGATAATAAAATCGTCTTTCACTTAAAGATCTACTATTAAGACTAAGCTGTAATAAGGATTTTTATTATAAGTATAGTTTTTTGAATAATCATATTACCTACATGTTAGTAAAAGATTGTTTATAAAATCGATAAAGTGACTGACACCATATAAGGGATTTCACTACTTAACGATGAAAAATATTACATCTTTGCATTAAATTTAGTGAAAAAACGCTTTAATTTGAAAGACTACAGGTCTATCATGCGCCCTTTATTTTTAAGCCAAAATGTTGGGATTTAACCAAATAATCCCAGGGTGGAGATAACGTAGAATTGAACGCTGAAAAAACATCTCAGAAACCTGTCATTCAGCTGAAGGGTCTTAGCAAAAGCTTTGACGGTAAGCAGATCATTTCAGGTTTGGACCTAAACGTAAACAATGGTGAATTTCTAACCATTCTAGGTCCATCAGGCTGTGGTAAAACCACAGTACTTCGTCTAATTGCTGGATTTGAAACTGCCGATGATGGGCAGATCACTATTGATGGCAAAGATGTTACAGACATTCCTGCTGAACAACGTCTAGTAAACACGGTGTTTCAGAGTTACGCACTGTTCCCACATATGACAGTGTTTGAGAACGTCGCGTTTGGTTTACGCATGCAAAAAGTACCCGCGAGTGATATTGAACCGCGTGTAATGGAAGCATTGCGTATGGTGCAACTTGAAAAGTTTGCCCCTCGTAAACCTCATCAACTATCAGGTGGTCAGCAACAACGTGTTGCGATTGCTCGAGCTGTTGTAAACAAACCAAAAGTTCTTTTACTTGATGAATCACTGTCTGCACTTGATTACAAATTACGTAAACAAATGCAGCTTGAGTTGAAACAACTACAGCGTAAGTTAGGCATTACCTTTATTTTCGTAACACACGATCAAGAAGAAGCCTTATCTATGTCTGATCGCATCATTGTTATGCGCGATGGTTACGTTGAGCAAGATGGTTCACCTCGTGAAATTTATGAAGAACCAACTAATTTATTTGTTGCCCACTTTATCGGTGAAATCAACGTATTTGATGCAACAGTTAAAGAGCGTTTAGACGAAAAACGTATCATGGCTGATGTTGAAGGTCGCCTCTCATTGATCCACTGTGATTTAGATGTGACTGTTGGTGATAAGGTTAAAGTATTACTTCGACCTGAAGACATTCTTATCGAAGAGATCCATAACGGTGACGAAACTAACGGCATCGTTGGTTATGTTCGTGAACGTACCTATAAAGGTATGACATTGGATTCTGTGGTGCAGTTAGAGTCTGGCAAGTCTGTGATGGTTAGCGAATTCTTCAACGAAGATGACCCTGACGTAGACCACTCTCTTGACCAAAAAGTTGCCATTACTTGGATTGAAAGTTGGGAAGTGGTACTCGCTGATGAGCAAGAAGTTTAATTTACAGAATTTCATTATCGCGTTAGTTGTTAGTTGGTTAGTACTGTTTGTATTTGTACCTAACTTAATGATTATAGGAACCAGTTTCCTAACTCGTGATGATGCAAATCTAATCAAAATGGTCTTCACGTTTGATAACTATGAAAGACTGTTTGATCCACTGTACGCAAAAGTACTTTGGCACTCTTTTTACATGGCAATCACAGCAACCATTCTGTGTTTAGTAATTGGTTACCCTTTTGCTTATGCCATTGCAAAAATGCCAGAGAAATGGCGTCCATTTATGCTGTTTTTGGTTATCGTACCATTTTGGACTAACTCTCTAATTCGTACATATGGCCTTAAACTGATGCTAGGTACGCGTGGTATTTTAAATAACACATTAATGTACCTCGATATTATCGATAAGCCACTGCGTATTATGTACACCGAGTACGCAGTAATGATCGGTTTAGTGTATATCTTGCTACCTTTTATGGTGCTACCACTCTACTCCGCTATCGAAAAGCTTGATAATAACTATATTGAAGCAGCACGCGACTTGGGCGCAAATAAAGTTCAAACCTTTATTAAAGTGATCTTCCCACTAACCATGCCTGGTGTTATTGCAGGTTGTTTATTGGTATTACTGCCTGCTCTAGGTATGTTCTATGTTTCTGACCTTTTAGGCGGCGCGAAGAACTTACTGATTGGTAATGTTATTAAGAGTCAGGTTTTAAACGCGCGAGATTGGCCATTTGGTTCTGCAACAAGTATTGCCCTTACGTTAGCAATGGCAATTATGCTGTATGCCTACTACCGTGCAGGTAAGTTGCTGAACAAAAAAGTGGAGCTTGAATAATGGGACGCTTGTTTAAATTTAGCTTTATGTCAGTGGTATATGCATTTTTATATACCCCTATCATTATCCTGATTGTTAACTCATTCAACGAAAGCAAATTCGGTATGAAATGGGGTGGCTTTACTACTAAATGGTATGAGCAACTGGTTAACAATGACAGTTTAATGCAAGCGGCAGGACACTCGATCACTATCGCAGTGTTCTCTGCAACAGCAGCATCCCTCATTGGTAGTTTAACGGCCGTTGCTCTGTTTCGTTATAACTTTAAAGGTAAGAAGTTTGTATCAGGTATGCTATTTCTCGTTATGATGTCTCCAGACATCGTAATGGCAATCTCGCTACTTGCACTGTTCTTACTACTGGGTGCTAACTTAGGCTTCTTAACGCTATTGCTTTCTCATATCACATTCTGTTTACCTTTTGTTGTTGTAACAGTCTACAGCCGATTAAAAGGCTTTGATGTGAAAATGCTTGAAGCAGCACGTGACTTGGGCGCTAGTGAGTGGGTTATCTTAAAGCAGATTATCCTACCATTGGCTAAACCCGCAGTTGCTGCTGGCTGGCTACTAAGCTTCACCCTATCGCTAGATGATGTAATTGTAAGCTCGTTCGTAACGGGTCCAACTTACGAAATCTTACCATTGAAGATTTACTCAATGGTTAAGGTCGGTATTTCACCTGAGGTGAACGCCCTAGCGACAGTGATGTTGATTGTTTCTCTTGTTCTGGTTATTTGTTCACAATTACTGGCTCGAGACAAAATAAAGTAAGCATCAACAACAGCTCATACTAAATGGCTAACTGTATTCAGTTAGCCATTTTTTTTACTTATGATTCAATGACCTTTAAACATATTCCCCTGTAACATTTTTAAACACTTTTTTGCTATCTAAAAACGGAAACTTGCTCTAAATTTCGGCCACTTTTTATCGCATTCACTACGAAGACACTCGAATGAAAAAATGGTCATCTCTTGTTATTAGTACAGCCCTACTTTCAGCAAGTTTTAATGCTTTTGCTTCAGAAGAAGAGAAAGACAAACAGTTAGTATTTATGAACTGGGGGCCGTATATCTCTACTGAGCTTCGTGAACAATTCACGAAAGAGACAGGTATTAAAGTGATCTACTCGACTTACGAGTCGAATGAAACCATGTATGCAAAACTTCGTGCCCACCCTGAAGGTTACGATCTGGTTGTTCCATCAACTTACTTTGTTGCGAAAATGCGCGATGAAGGTATGTTGCAAAAAATTGATAAATCAAAGCTATCGAACTTTACTGAACTTGATAAGAACTACTTAGATAAACCTTTTGATCCAAATAACGATTACTCAATCCCACACGTAATCGCAATGACAGGTCTTGCGGTTAATACTGATATGTATGATCCAGAAGATTTCGACAGCTGGGCAGACTTATGGAATCCTGAGCTTAAAGGTCAATTAATGCTAATGGACGACACTCGCGAAGTCTTCCATATTGCATTACGTAAGCTAGGTTACTCTGGCAACACCACTAACCCAAAAGAAATTGACGAAGCAAAAGCAGAGCTTGAGAAACTAATGCCAAACGTACTGGTATTTAACTCAGACAACCCTGCTGCGCCTTATCTTGCCGGCGAAGTGGGTCTAGGTATGCTGTGGAATGGTTCAGCAGCTGCTGCACAGAAAGAAGGTTTACCAATTAAACTTGTTTGGCCAAAAGAAGGCGGGATTTTCTGGGTTGATAGTTTAGCAATAGCTAAAAACGCAAAGAATGTAGAAGCAGCACATAAGATGATCGACTTCCTACTTCGCCCAGATATTGCCGCTCAAATTTCAGAGCAAACTGGTTACCTCACGGCAGTAGAAAAATCTAACGCTAAATATAAAGATGACCCAACTTTATTCCCGCCACAAGCTGATTTAGATCGTGGTGAGTGGCAAGATTCAGTCGGTGACATGAATATCCGTTACGAAAATTATTTCCTTGAATTAAAAGCGGATCAATAAACAAATACGAAGCTGCCATCGGCAGCTTTTTTTATATTTGGTATTTATTAACAAACATGGTTAGTTGTGTTCTTTTCTAAGGTTTTACTTATCATGTTTGTTATTAATCAATACGATAGCGGAATTTAACAGACAAATTTCTGTTGTTTTGTGATGCGGTCGACGAATATTCTCTGCTATAATAACTCTGTTTTATGACCAACAACTGTTTATGCATGTCTAATGCGTTGACAACCAATTAGGAGAAGCGGTCAATACCGCTAGAGAACACTCTCGATATCCTGTTTAGTTAGGAGCTAACACAATGAAAAAATGGTCTTTATTAATGGCCGGTGCTGCATGTGCAATGTCAATGTTTTCGAACGTTGCGACTGCTGATGATAACAATAAATCTAATGAGCTGTACTTTTACAACTGGTCTGAATACATCCCATCAGATGTTTTAGAAGAGTTTACAAAAGAAACAGGCATTAAAGTTATTTATTCGACTTACGAGTCGAATGAGACGATGTACGCCAAGCTAAAGACCTACGATAAAGGTTATGACCTTGTCGTTCCTTCTACTTACTACGTAGCAAAAATGCGTAAAGAAGGTATGCTTCAAAAAATCGACCATTCGAAAATTCCAAACTTCGCAGGTCTTGATCCTAACTTTTTAAATAAACCTTTTGATCCTAACAACGACTACTCTATTCCATACATTTGGGGTGCGACTGGTATCGGTGTTAACACTGACATGATCGATAAATCAAAAATCACAAGCTGGGCTGATTTATGGGATCCGAAGTGGCAAGGTCAGTTAATGATGATGGATGATGCGCGTGAAGTGTTCCACGTAGCGCTACGCAAGCTTGGTTATTCTGGTAACACTGAAGATCCTAAGCAAATTAAAGCAGCATATGAAGAGTTGAAGAAACTAATGCCAAACGTATTGGTATTTAACTCAGACTACCCTGCTAACCCATACATGGCTGGTGAAACATCACTTGGTATGCTTTGGAACGGTTCTGCGTACATGGCACGTAAAGATGGCGCACCAATCGATATCGTATGGCCGAAAGAAGGCGCAATCTTCTGGATGGATAACATTTCAGTACCAAAGAATGCAAAGAATGTTGATAACGCGTACAAGATGATCAACTTCCTACTTCGTCCTGATATTGCAGCTAAGATCGCATTACAAATTGGTTACCCAACACCGGTTGCTGCTGCTAAGAAGTTACTTCCAGCAGACTTTGTTAACGATCCAAGCATTTACCCACCACAATCTGTAATGGATGCTGGTGAATGGCAGAACAGCGTTGGTCCTATGACTGAAGTTTACGAAGAGTACTTCCAAAAGCTGAAAGCTGGCGAATAATAGTTACTATTAACTAAATTAAAAAAACCGAGCCTAGTGCTCGGTTTTTTATTATCAATCACTTACGAATTAACATTAATGCGCATTAACCATTCATGAACTGTAACATTTCATTCATACAGTAATGATTCAGTTTACTTATATATTCTATAACAACCATTTCAGATATAAGTTATAAGATTATAATGTCCAAAAAATTAAAAGCGCTAATCCCCGTTTTATTCGTATCAACCCTTTCGGCTTGTAGCGCCCCAATGACCCGTGTCGATAAAGAACTCGTCGTTGACATGAAGGGTGTTGATACTGCTCAATATCAAAAAGATTACGATTACTGCAACCATTTTGCTGATAGTGTTACAACACCTGAAATGACGTCAGCAACAAAAAAGAGAGATGTAGTAATTGGCACTCTAGCAGGTGCAACAGCGTTTGGTGCAGGCGCTTACGATTCGGATAATTACGATACGATAAAACACCCAGGAGCTGTGACTGCATTAGGTGCTGTTGTTGGTGCGGCTGGCGGATACGTAGCGGGCTCTAATGAAGCATCTAAAGATGAAAAACACAAAAAGTCATCCGTGATTCGCCAATGCTTATTACAAAAAGGTTATCACGTTTACGATATATCTTAATTAGTCGATAAAGATATTCACTTTTTGTTCTCATAACAAAAAAGCCTCAAATTTGAGGCTTTCTTATTAAGCAGATAATATTTCTTCTACATAAGCTGGCACTAATTCAGAAGCTTTACCATAGCGTTTCTCTTCAAATTCGTTTTCTACGTTGCTTGGCTCAAGGTTTAATTCAATCGTATGAGCGCCCTGTAAAGCAGCCTCATGTACAAATCCTGCCGCTGGATATACATTGCCAGATGTACCTATAGAAATGAATAAATCAGCCTTCACAATCGCATCATGAATTCTATCCATTCCTATTGGCATCTCACCGAACCATACAATATCTGGACGCATCGGTGCAGGAATTTGACAACAATGACAATGCTCACTGGTCGTTAAATCACCGTGCCATTCAACTGTTTGTCCTGATTCACAGCATCGTGCTTTTAATAGCTCTCCATGCATATGAAGACATTTTTACTCCCAGTTCTCTCATGCAAATTATCAATGTTTTGCGTAACAATGGTCACGTTACCATCTTAATTATTTAGCCGAACAATTTTTGCTAACGATCCAAACATCTACCCACTACAGTCTGTAATGGATGCTGGTGAATGGCAAAACAGTGTTGGTCCTGTGGCTAAAGTGCACGAAGAGTACTTACAAAAGCTTAAATCTGGCGAACAATTATTATCAATCACTACCGAATTCATAACAATTAATACTCATCAATCGTTCTTTGTAACATTTTATTCATACAGGTTGGATTCAGAAGTATACCTATAGGCTATAACAACAGTTTAAGATAACCCTTGTAAGACTATGAGATCCTTTAAATTCAATGTTTTAATCCCTGTTTTATTTGTTTCAACTCTTTCAGCTTGTAGTGCTCCATTGACCCCTGTCGATAAAGAGCTTGTCGTTGACATGAATGGTGTCGATACAGCTCAATATCAAAAAGATTACGATTACTGCAACCGTTTTGCTGATAGTGTTATAACACCTAAAATGACAGCAGCAACACAAAAGAGAAATGTAATAATAGGTACTCTAGCAGGCGCATCAGCGTTTGGTACATCTGATATCGATTCGCGTGATCACTTAACGTATGGTACATCTGATATCGATTCGATTGATCCCGTAACAGAGACTGTAGTAGGTGCTGCTGTTGGTGCAGCTAGCGGGTACATAGTAGGAAATAATGTAGCAGCAAAAGACGAAAAACACAAAAAGTCATCCGTGATTCGCCAATGCTTATTACAAAAAGGTTATCACGTTTACGATATATCTTAATTAGTCGATAAAGATATTCACTTTTTGTTCTCATAACAAAAAAGCCTCAAATTTGAGGCTTTCTTATTAAGCAGATAATATTTCTTCTACATAAGCTGGCACTAATTCAGAAGCTTTACCATAGCGTTTCTCTTCAAATTCGTTTTCTACGTTGCTTGGCTCAAGGTTTAATTCAATCGTATGAGCGCCCTGTAAAGCAGCCTCATGTACAAATCCTGCCGCTGGATATACATTGCCAGATGTACCTATAGAAATGAATAAATCAGCCTTCACAATCGCATCATGAATTCTATCCATTCCTATTGGCATCTCACCGAACCATACAATATCTGGACGCATCGGTGCAGGAATTTGACAACAATGACAATGCTCACTGGTCGTTAAATCACCGTGCCATTCAACTGTTTGTCCTGATTCACAGCATCGTGCTTTTAATAGCTCTCCATGCATATGAATGACATTTTTACTCCCAGCTCTCTCATGCAAATTATCAATGTTTTGCGTAACAATGGTCACGTTACCATCTAATTCTTGTTCAAGCTTAGCAAGTGCAATATGTGCAGCATTTGGGGCTACAGAGCCATTCTCGATCTGAGATCGACGAGCATTATAAAAACGTTGCACAAGCTCAGGGTCACGTAAATATCCTTCTGGTGTTGCAACATCTTCAACACGATGTTCTTCCCATAAGCCATCAGCGGCACGGAAAGTTCGGATGCCCGATTCAGCCGAGATACCTGCACCCGTAAGTACAACGATATTTTTGTAGGGGAAAAGCATATGAACATCCTTTATTTCGGTATTTATAGTGCCTTTATAGCACTGAAATACATAGAATTTAACCCTAACAATCTAGGTTCTTAATTATGCGTGATTTCGCCCTACAAAACCGTGTAATAGAACTATCATTGTCAGTTATAAATCAACAACCTGAATCGATTATTTTAATAATAGGCTCATCACCAGTGTTATTTTCTTTGTAACTTAAATAACAATTGGTTGCTTTGATTTTTTCAACACTATCAGACTCATCTTTCGGCACTTTTTTCATAAATGTCATGACATAAGTCCGATACCCTGGTTGATTTGATATCGAGGTATCTTGATTAGCAGCCCAATTCTCTTTCAGATCAACAATTGTCTTACCAATACCGGCATAATTACCTTTCGGGTAACCATTCCAGATAGCTATCCCCTCTACCTTTTTACTGCCAGTAATATCATTTTCATCGCCTTGCATTACAGCTTTTCCATAGATAATTCGTGATATTTCAGTCATCGAACCTTTAAGCTCATGTAGCTTGGCGCGATACGTATCTGAAGAAATATTGAGGAATTTGGGAGCCGCAGTAACAGCAAGGATACCGAGAATGACGATAACAATAACAAGTTCAATCAGGGTAAATCCTGCTTTATTCCTCATCAATTTATCCTTTTCAATGATCAACTATTGATATGATTGCTAGTAGTATTTTACTTTATTGTTGAAATACTTAACAGGATGAATGAATAGCGATAAGTAACATAAACAAATGAACACGAATTTTAGGTATAAAAAAACCGACACGAATGTCGGTTTTAAAAATCACTAACTATGATTATGCATTAGACGAAGGTTTACTCTTCACTTCATGCTGTTGTGATTCGCTGTATCCTGGTTGGTTTTCTGGTAGATCTTTAACTTCTTCGTACCATTCGCTGTGGTGTTCACGTGCCCACGTTTCATCAACTTCACCAGTTACCATGCCGTCAAGACCCGCTTCCATACCAAATAGACCAATATAAATATGGAAAATGAAACCACAGATCAGAATAAGTGCTGAAATCATGTGAACGAGATTTGATAATTCCATATGACGACGTGTTTGATCGAAAATAGGAAAATCAAGAACAAAGCCACTCACTACAATGAAGACACCAAAAAAGGCTAGTAGCCAGAACAGTGCTTTTTCACCACCGTTTGAGAAGCCAGCTTTAGGGTGTGAGCCTTTATGCTTGCCCACCATACCGCCCATTTTCTTAA
This sequence comes from Photobacterium angustum, assembly GCF_002954615.1. NCBI lineage: Bacteria > Pseudomonadati > Pseudomonadota > Gammaproteobacteria > Vibrionales > Vibrionaceae > Photobacterium > Photobacterium angustum. Next base: position 1,311,614 of record NZ_MSCJ01000001.1, read on the forward strand.
ACCAATCAATATCAACTTTATTGAAGATACTCTTACGCCACCATTTAACGACAACGAAAAGAAGAATGATTGCAAACAATGGCCCCATATAGTTATGGTATTGTTTCGCTGCGTAAATGATCCAGCCCCACACTTCTGTTGGTACGATAGGTTTAATAAAATGTTTACCGTAAACAAGAGTTAAACCGCTAAAACCTAACGTTAAAAATGTGAATGCTAAACTCCAGTGTAGAGCACGATCCATCCGGCTCCAACGCTGAATTTTACGACCTGTTTTAGGCTTACTTAATTTAAGAGGACCTACAACAAAGTATGCTAGCGTCACCATCACAAGGCTACCAAAAATAGCCATCGCACCAAGTGGTGACATCCACTTTTCTTTTAAGATATACCATGTTTGACCCGGTACACTGATCAACACATCGTGCTCAGGCCAACCTGATGTTGTATACCCTTTTTCGCCATCCTTGACCGCTCGCCAATAATCAGCACCCGCAAAACCTATGACTTCTTTTTTTACCATAGATTCGCCAAGTTGCTCGCTACTGGTTGTTGTAGTGGCTTCATTTGCCATCACTTGGACAGAAAACGCAACCATTAATGCGGTAACGAATACCGTTAACCAGCGTTGAATTCGCTTAGTCATTAAAGCTCCTGCCTGCTCAATTTGAACAGAAATTTTGTTACATCCGAGATCTAATATTTGAGCTCGACACTTATGTTGAGCCCAAATAAAGACAATTACGCTTTACGTACTTTTGCTGCGTCGTACGCTAGATCTTCAGTACTTGCCCAACCTGCATCTTTTGCACCACGAGCAACAACGCGCTTGCTGAAGATTTCAGAAATCTTCTCAGCATCACCTGCAAGTAGTGATTTAGTCGAACACATAGATGCACACATTGGTAACTTACCTTCTGCAATACGGTTTGCGCCGTAAAGTACACGCTCTTTTTCTGAACCAGGTTCAGTATTTGGACCGCCAGAACAGTAAGTACATTTATCCATTTTGCCACGCTCTGCGAACGCTTCCTGTTTAGGGAACTGAGGCGCTCCAAACGGACAAGCAAATAGACAGTAACCACAACCAATACAAAGATCTTTATCGTGCTGAACGATACCGTCTTCTGTTTGACTGAAACAATCTGCTGGACAAACCGCCATACAAGGCGCATCACTACAGTGCATACAAGCAACAGAAATAGATGTTTCACCTGGAAGACCGTCGTTTAGTGTCACAACTCGACGACGTTGAATACCCCAGCCTACTGCTTCTGAGTTAGCATTTTTACAAGCTGTCACACAACCGTTGCATTCAATACAACGCTTAGAGTCACAAAGAAATTTCATACGTGCCATTTGATGACTCCTTACGCTTTAGTGATGTTACAAAGGGTGACTTTTGTTTCTTGCATCTGAGTTACTGGATCGTAACCGTATGTCGTTGCTGTGTTAGCAGCTTCGCCAGAAACATAAGGAGCACAACCTTCTGGGTAGTGACTACGGAGGCTTTCACCTTCGAATTCACCACCGAAGTGGAATGGTAAGAATGCTAAGCCTTCACGAACACGTGGGGTTACCATCGCTTTCACTTTAATACGGCCTTTTTCTGCACCTTCAACCCAAACCATCTCGCCATCTTTAATGCCACGATCGTTTGCATCTTTTAAGTTAAGTTCTACAAACATTTCCTGTTGTAGCTCTGCAAGCCATGGGTTTGAACGCGTTTCTTCACCACCACCTTCGTACTCAACCAGACGACCAGACGTTAGAATAATTGGGTATTCTTTCGACATATCTTTGTCTTGAATTGACTTGTACAGTGTTGGTAAACGGAACAAGTGCGCCTTATCATCCCAAGTTTGGTACTCAGGAAGAAGATCACGACGTGGTGTGTATAGTGGCTCACGGTGAATAGGTACTGCATCTGGGAATGTCCAAACAACAGTACGTGCTTTTGCGTTACCGTAAGGAATACAACCGTGTTTAATCGCTACGCGCTGAATACCACCAGAAAGGTCAGTTTTCCAGTTTTTGCCTTCAGCAGCCACTTTTTCTTCTGCTGTTAGATCGTCCCACCAACCAAGTTGCTTCAGCATCTTAGCGGTAAACTCTGGGTAACCATCTTCTAGCTCACAACCTAATGAGTAGCTATCGTCAGCGAGTAGGCTTACACCATTGTGCTCAACACCGAAACGTGCACGGAAATTACCGCCCCCCTGTGCCACAGTCTTAGATGTATCATAAAGAATGTGTGTACCTGGGTGTTTCATCTCAGGCGTACCCCAACAAGGCCAAGGTAGACCGTAAGTTTCACCGTTCGCTGGGCCACCAATCGCTTCAAGAGAAGTACGGTTGAATGTATGCCAGTTTTGTTGGTGTTCTTTTAGACGCTCAGGGCTTTGACCTGTGTAACCAATCGTCCACATACCTTTGTTGAATTCACGTGTGATGTCTTCAATGTGTGGGCGGTTGTTTTCAACTTTAATGTTCTTAAATAATTGATCCGCAAAACCAAGACGCTTAGAAAGCAGGTACATGATTTCGTGGTCAGGTTTCGCTTCAAATAGCGGTTCAATAACTTGGTCACGCCATTGAATAGAACGGTTAGTTGCCGTTACTGAGCCGTATGTTTCAAACTGCGTAGTCGCTGGGAATAGGTATACATTGTCTGTACGACCATTCATTACAGCAGCAACACCTGGGTATGGGTCAACGATAACCATCATATCCAGTTTTTCCATCGCAGTTTTCATTTCAGGACCACGAGACTGTGAGTTTACAGCGTGACCCCAGTAGAACATGGCGCGGATGTTATCGCGCTGCTCAATCTTATCTTTGTTTTCTAAAACACCATCGATCCAACGAGAAACAGGAATACCTGCACTGTTCATTGGTTTTTTGCCGTTGTAAGTGTTTTGGTCGAAACGACCTTGTAGCCACGAGTAGTCAACATCCCACACTTGTGCCCAGTGTTTCCAAGCACCTTCAGATAGACCGTAGTAACCAGGTAGGTTGTCAGAAAGTACGCCAAAGTCTGTTGCACCCTGTACGTTATCGTGACCACGGAAGATGTTTGCACCGCCACCTGATTTGCCCATGTTGCCAAGTGCAAGTTCAAGAATACAGTAAGCTCGTGTGTTGTTGTTACCTGTCGTATGCTGAGTACCACCCATACACCAAACAACACAGCCAGGACGGTTTTCAGACAGCATTTTGGCTGTTTGGTAAACTTGATCTTCTGGCACACCCGTTACGCGCTCAACTTCTTTTGGATTCCATTTCGCCACTTCTTCGCGAACTTCGTCCATACCGTAAACACGTTGACGGATGAATTCTTTATCTTCCCAGCCATTGTTGAAAATGTGGTATAGCACACCCCAAACAAAAGCAACGTCAGTACCCGGACGTAAAGAAACGTAGTGATCTGCTTTTGCCGCAGTACGTGTACGGCGCGGATCGACAACCACAATCTTACAGCTGTTAGTTTCTTTCGCGATAAGGATATGCTGCATTGCTACTGGGTGAGCTTCAGCTGGGTTTGAACCAATGAATAACATCGACTTACAGTTATGCATATCGTTTAACGAGTTAGTCATTGCACCGTAACCCCAAGTGTTCGCTACACCTGCCACTGTTGTTGAGTGACAAATACGCGCTTGGTGATCTACGTTGTTAGAGCCCCACATAGAAACCATTTTACGGAACATGTAAGCTTGTTCGTTGTTATGCTTCGCAGAACCTAGGAAGTAAACAGAATCTGGACCTGACTCTTCACGGATCTTAAGCACTTGCTGGCTAACTTCATCTAAAGCTTGTTCCCAGCTCAGTTTCTTCCACTTGCCATTAACAAGTTTCATTGGGTATTTTACGCGACGTGCACCGTGACCATGTTCACGAAGTGCTGCGCCTTTCGCACAGTGTCCACCAGCATTAAAAGGGTGATCGAAAGCGGGTTCCTGGTGAGTCCATACACCGTCTTGCGTCTCTGCGTAAATACCACAACCCACTGAACAGTGTGAGCAAATAGTACGTTTAACCACTTTAGGTGCGTCATATACATCTTCAGATGCAGCTTCTGCTTTTTTCATCATACCTGGGGCAAACATGCTTGCCCCAGCAACGCCACCAGCCGCAGCTAGAGATGTATTACGAATAAAAGAACGTCGAGAAATACCCAGTTGGTTTTCTACCTTGCTCACTTTATCGGAACGTTTAGTAAGTTTCATTTAGAGCTCCGCCTTACAAAGTGTTGTAGTAATCACGAATGTGTTGGGTCTCGTGATAACCTTTAGTTGTTTTTGTTTTTTTCTCTTCTGACTTTTCAGCAGCTTGAACTGCTGTTGTCGTTCCAGCAGCAACAGCACCAGCAGCCACAGTTAAGCCAATGTTTTTCAACAATTGACGACGGCTTTCATTGGTTTTTTGCTCACTCATAAAGTTTGCTCCTTTATCGTCACTAAAATAAGTTACGATGGGTTTTTGCCTTAGTTTTATTGCTTTGAATCAAACCGTTGCAAGCAACGTATAGGGATTATTTTGATTCTAAAAAGCGTGTTTTCTCTACAGTTAAAAACTGCAAAGCGAGCTCACCAACAGCGGTATAAAAAACAGCACTGTTAGCAGCTTTAACATCGGTACAGAACTTTTCACACCACTCAGCTAAGTGACGATTAAAGAACGTTTTTTGAAGGTGCTCATCGCCGCCTTCAACTAGCATTGCCATAACTTCAAGCAAAGCCGCAATATGATCTTCCGGTTCTTTCACTGACTCATCACGTTCAAATCCTAATTGCTTAAGATCTCGTCGAAGATAAGCCAGAGGCATTTCCATTAATGAACCTGTTAAATACCATGATCCAAAAGGCACAACTTCACCGCGACCAATACCAATAAAGACATCTTGATATTCTTCTTCAACTGCAAGTGGCATGCTCTTTTGTGCTGCAAGTTTCAGTAAAGGCCAAGCAGCAGACATAGTAGATTGTTGAGGTTTATTCGCCGTATCAACATCTATATCAGCCAAAAAATTCAATACATTTTGATCAGGCGCTTGACGAAATAAATGTGCAAGCATGTTATAAATTTCAATACGAAGTACTGCGTCTTCATTCAATGACGTTTGAGCTGGGCTCATAGCAATTGTTTCCATCTTCGTTCCTTAAACTCGAGCCTGACTTTCTGGATCTTTTTCCATTTGTTCGAAAATATCGCGAACACGACAATCTTCACACATGGATAAACGACGAATAGCATCACCTTGGAAGTGAGAATGTCCTTGAAGTTTTTCAGTTAACATTTTCACCATAGATGCTGGCGCAAATGCATTTCCACAACTGATACAACAAGCAGCAGGCTCTTCATGAACAAGACGTGCTTCTTTACGAGCATGCCAATCCCAATTAAAACGTGGTTCTAATGAAATAACTTTTTCAGGACATGCTTTTTCACACATACCACATTGAACACAATCCTCTTCAATAAATAGAAGTCCTGGACGATCACCAATGGCATGTAAAGCGCGAGTTGGACAAACTGCTACACAACTCATACATAACGTACAATCCGTTGTGTCACATGAAACAGAACCATAAGGCGCTTTTTCTACAACGGAAGATTGTTCTGGTTTTGTACTCGCTTCGGTGTAAAGCATTTCAAGTGAAGAAAATAGTTTTTCACGTTTAGAGCCAGTTAAAGCCTCTGTAACAGGAGAAACTAGTGCATCGTCATAAGAAACAAAGTTTTCAACATCACTAAAATCAAACAGGCAAATACGATCAGCGTCATAACCCATTTCCGTTAAGAAACGTTGAGCCATAGCAAGCTCATTCGATAAAACGCGATCAATCGTGGCAGGAATATATTTTGTGTTAGTCGCAAGAAGAACTTGATGCGCACCATAAACCAATGCACTAAACCATGTATCAACACCAACAGTTGCAAGCTCTTCTAAGGCAATCGCAATAACTGAACTTGGAAACGTTGCTAATGCATCAGTCACCGCTTTTTCATCACGATTACCGTACAAAAGTAATGTTGGTTTCTCACCGCCCTCTTGCTTATAACGAGTAAGAACACGATGAACAAAGTTTTGCGTATTTTGAGGCTCAGGTAATGCGTATGTGATCGCCTCTGTTGGACAAGCTGTAGCACACGTGCCAACACCCTGACAAAGGTAAGGATCAATCGCAATTTCTACCCCATCACTGCTTAGTGCACCAGCAGGACATGCATCTAAACAACGATCACAACCTGAAACACCACGCGATGAATGCGCACAGAGATCAGGATTTAGGCGAAAGTATTTAGGTTTATCAAAAGTCCCCATCATAGCCGGTAAATCGTCCACCAGCTGAGCCAGTTTATCTTTACGACTACCTACCGCGTAATAACCCGGAGCAGGAATTTCTAACGACATAATGCCGTTTTCTGTCATATCTAAGATCAAATCAAAGCAATCACGACCAATAGCCACTTTTGCTAAATTCGCTTTGGTTAATTGACCTGCAACCTGACATGTCACTTCAAACGCGCCAAGGTAACCTTTTGCTGATATGTCTTGGCTAAAGTAAAGATTAGACAAACCTAATTTTTTGCCTGTTGCATCAGTTGACAGCAAAGTTACGCTATTAAGCTCTGAAAACTGTTCAGCAAGTGCAATGATGTTTTCCTGAGTACCCACGATCAATAAATCCCCACGGCTTTCATAAGTAACCGTAGGTGGGATTAAATTTGTTAGCTCTACTGTGCCATTAATTGCAGCAGCACGTGCTTTACCGTTTGTATCAGAAAATGCTTCTAGTGTACTTTTTAACATTCTTATTCCTGTTTGCCCGTCACCGCTAGTCAGTGCCGATTGAAGAAGTAACGAAGTTATGCTTTAAAGTTTTTCTACAATAAAATCTGACTTTCGTTTTTTTGCTTCTTCTTCTCTATATAGAGCAATAACCGATCCAACTTTTCACGGAATAAAATGACTTAAAAGGAACTAAAGTCGGAGGTGGATAATTACACCCACCCGCATTGAGACATTTTGTCCTAGCACAAAAGACCCATCGCGCCAAAATGTCCCAACAATTAATAAGGTTTTAGTTCCCTTTTTGTCTCACTCTATAAATTTAAATGTCTTGTGCTGAATTTTTCTCTGGAGAAACCGTTGTAGGGTTAGTTTCATCCTCAGCACCATTATCCGTAGATGAAGGTATTGTTGACTGGAGAGTATCTTGAGAAGTTAAGGATGTTTGCTCTGTTGCTGTTAGTGCTAATTCAGACTGTTCAGCCTTATTGTCTAACTCAGAGTTGTTCATCGTTTCACTGCTTAAATCTTCAACCATATCAGTTACTTTCTCTACCGCTTGATTTACCCAACCGCGCATTTGAGAAGCAATGGCAGGATCTAACGTTGGGATGTTGCTAAAGTCTTCAGTGCAATCATCCATGTCACTGATATAATTAAATTCTTCTGAATGAAATAACTTACGTAATGCTGCTTTCTTAACTGATTTTTCAACCGATTCTTTCATAAACGATGCAACGCCAGAATCATAAGTCACGGTTGATACATCATCATGCGTCAGTGCAATATCAGGGCGATCATCAGCGACCAAATCAGTTTTATCTAATTGATTATCTAGAGCTTTATCCGTTTCAATAGGTTCAATAACATCTGCATTTAAAGCCGTATTTTCGGTAACAACTACATCTTGTTCAGGGGCCGTTTCAGCACTTTCGAGAGTTAATGTCTCACCTACAGATTCATCTTCTGTCTTGGTTAATTTTCTTTGAGACCAACGTTGAAAAAAATTAGTAGCCACTTGAACGTCCTTTCTGCTTTTTACCTTTACCACCGCCTCGACGTTTACACTCTTCTAATTCACCGTGTCTCCCAAGATACGCTTCCATCCAGACTTGAATAGGTAATGGGATTTGAATGTGAAGTACAACATAATCTCCATCCATATAACGGGCTGCAACCCCTTGAGCTGCCGTCATTAATACAGGTTTGAGTTGTTCATCTTCTTCAGCACAAACAAAAAATAAATGCGGATCTTGTGCGTTTAAGTTAAAGCGATATTCCATACGTTCATCACGAAATAATTCTAGCGGCAGCATGTAATGACCAGCACCGATTTCCGAAAGTGCTACGTTTGAGTCTTCTTCACCATTCAAACAAAGATCTTCAATCGTCCATGCGTATGTCGTCCAACGCCCAACTTGTCTCTCTTCTGCTTGAAGTCGAAAATAAATAGGCCAAATACTTTCATCTTTCTTTATTTCTAGCTTTACTTGTTCTGGCACAATGACTCCTTACATCTTGCTTTTACACACTCGTCTATCGCGGTATGTTGAGAATATTCGTCCGTATTAAGCAAAATTTAGACCAAGTGCGAAATATAAATCAAAACATAGCCAATAATGGCAACCAGTAGCCTCTTTCAATCTGTAAATAGAATTTATGGAACAATATTTGCTTTATGGCGTTAGAGACAAACTTATTTGCCTTAATACATGTCATTTAACGCTACCTATTGAGCTTAGTATCATTGTGTGTATTTTGACGGACTTATTTGAAATCTCGATACGTTTCTTGTAACCACTGGATATCCTAATGAGCCAACTCCCTAAAATTATAAAAACTAAATCCGCCGTTAAGCAGACAATGTCTGTGGAGATCATGGATGAGTACGGTGATCTTCAAACCAAAGAAATTGCGTGTGAGCATCCCCTAACGGTTTATTTAAATTGGATTGAGATCGTTACCCTGATGACTCTAGGTGAACGACCTTCTGCACTTGTGCTCGGTTATCTAAAGAACCAAGGTTTTATTGAAGATATTGATGCCATTGAATCTGTAATTATTGATTGGGATACCAATTCAGCTGCGGTGATCACCCGTGAAAATACCCATGGCTTAGAAAAGAAATTAGAGAAAAAAACCGTTACCTCTGGCTGTGGTCAAGGCACTATGTTTGGTAACGTCATGAAAAAACTAGAAAACGTGACACTACCGCAAGTACAAATAAAGCAATCTATGTTGTATGGGCTTCTTGAAGCGCTAACTCACCACAATGAAACTTACAAAGCTGCAGGTGCCGTTCATGGTTGTGCCGTTTGCCGTAATACAGAGATCTTATCGTTTGTCGAAGATGTAGGTCGCCATAACGCCGTTGATACCCTAGCCGGTGAAATGTGGCTAAAAGGCGAAACTGGCGAAGATAAGATTTTCTACACCACTGGGCGCTTAACCTCAGAGATGGTGATTAAAGTCGCACAGATGGGTATTCCCGTTCTTCTATCCCGCTCTGGTGCAACACAAATGGGTTATGAGTTAGCGCAAAAGCTCGGTATTACTATGATTGCCCGCGCTAAAGGTCATCGTTTCCAAGTTTATAATGGCGGTCAGAATCTTATTCTTGATGTGAAAGGTGCGAATGCCTCTCAGCAATCACATAAAACAGAGCAACCTTCTTCTAATAATGAGCAAAACTAATGGCTGACTTTCCAGAATTCATGAACGCGAAGCTTGTCGCGGAATATTTAGATCTTAATGAGAAGAAAGTCTATGCCCTTGCTAACGATGGCTTACTTCCAGCAACAAAAGTGACAGGTAAATGGTTATTTCCTAAAGCAATGTTGGATAAATGGCTATTAGAATCTTGCCATAACGGCGTGTTAACCGATCGCTTATTAATTGCAGGCTCAGACGATCCACTATTACAAATGGTGGTAGGTAAGATGGCGAACCAATTAGGCAGTACCGCATTAGTTGGTTATACCTCAACGGGCACACGACAAGGCTTAGCCATGTTAAGTAAAGGCCACGTTGATATGTGTGCCATTCACTGGGGAAATGCTGAAGAAGCTAGCCTGCGTCACCCCGCGCTATTACAACAATACCAAGGGCATAAGAACTGGGTATTAGTCCATGCCTTTGAACGTGAACAAGGCTTAGTGGTCAGTAAAGAGTTAGCAGAAGCGGTAAATTCAAAATCTATCCAACTGCCTGAATTGCTGTCTTCTCGCTGGCGCTGGGCACTACGTCAAGAAGGTGCAGGTAGCATGCGTGCGTTAGAAGAGTGGTTACACGGTCACGCTTATAACCTCTCAATGCTTAATCAATCAGATGTGTGTAACAGTGAACGTGAATTAGCTTCATCCATTGCTCGCGGTCAAGCTGATGTGGGTTGTGCTAGCCAAAGTACAGCGGGTGAGTTTGGTTTAGGCTTTATTCCTCTATGTACTGAAGCGTTTGAATTGGTGATCCCAAAAAACATTTACTTCAGAACGCTTCAACAACAATTACTGCAAGCGATTTCAGAGGAAGATGTTCAAGCTCATGGTAAAGAACTCGGTGGTTATAACTTCGCTCGTACAGGAAAACAGGTATGGAGTGCTAACTGAGTCAGTCACCCGCTAATAGCCCATCCTTGAAATAAGATGGATAATAAAAAGCCCTGATAATACATGATGATTATCAGGGCTTTTTTCATTCAGTTTAAAACCGCATTACTATTAGCTTAAGAGAATTAATAAGAGCGAGTAAGCAAACCAATAATAGAAGCGTCTGTTTCACCAAAATACAAGGTCACTGACTTTGTTTCACCTTGCGCAAATTTACCCTTTTGCTCAATTCGTGTCGGTTCAACATAGGTATTATTACTGAAATACGCTTTGATCTGCTTCGGTTTTAGTGCAATACCACCACCGGAATGGTTTGTGATTACCGCTTGGATCATACGCTTTCCACCTTGACTACTATAAATGTCATAAGAGACGATTTCATAGTAACTATAAGCTGGTTTATCTTCATTATGTTTGGGCATAGGTACAGGAATTGAACCAGATACAGTACGAACGTAATGCATTGTATCTTGTGACTTTTCAATACTGTTTTTAATATCATTTAAATCTGAATCGTCTATTTTTGCGTAAGATGATAATGACATCATTGAGACAGAAGCGATAAGTAAGCAACGAGCAAGCATAGTTAGTCCTATTAATCTAATTTTCAAACATCTTAACTAATTGAACGATGTTTTTCACCCTTCGAGTGTTAATTTTATTTCAGAAGATATATATCATCTACAGATCACATTCCTTTATATTATTTCAGGGATGTCGATGTAGATCTTTATGTCCTACACAACACTCTTCAAATTTACACTTCAGACAATAAACCTAATAGCTCACACCATTACCCTCTGCTTAATGTGTATCTACTTTTAAGAAACCACACAAATGCAATCAAAAACACAAGGACATAGTTATTCCGTCACAAATATTAACCATCTAAATTAAAGAGACCCAAAATAACAAACAACAATATGCCATCATAAATTAAGACTTTCTCACTCAAAACTGATAGCCATTATCTTATTTACAACTATCCTCTGTATTACTCAGTCATTTTTTATTTTATTGAATAATGTTTAATTACAAATGTTCACTCATTGATAATTTTTGGCGCAAATAAATGACCTATTTACATAAACATGACTTGCCTAACAGTACAGGTTAAGTCGACAATAGCGACATTAACAATACTGTTATTATTTCCCTTTGCATTATCAAGGAGCCGTTGTGCGTAACGCTTTCATTCTGTTTTTTACTCTTGCTAGTATTAGCTTCTCTTCCATGGCTAGCATCAACACCAGCAAGCTAGATCCTAATAAGTTACAAACGGCATCAGTCAGTAATTATGTGATAGACCTTAGTACAGGAAAGACGCTGTACAGTAAAAATTCAAATGTCAAAATGCCAATTGCTTCATTGACTAAGTTAATGACAGCGATGGTAACACTGGATGCAAAACTCCCACTTGACGAAAAACTAACGTTTACTCCCACTGATAAAGAACGCATGTACAATACATACACACGTATTCGCATGGGCTCTACCCTAAGCCGTGGTGAGACTATTCATATTGCTTTAATGTCATCTGAGAACCTAGCAGCAGCAACACTTGCAGGAAACTACCCTGGTGGTTACAAGGCATTCATTAAAGCGATGAACCGCAAAGCTAAATCTTTAGGCATGACCAATACGCATTTTGTTGATAGCTCAGGCCTTGACCCTCATAACCACTCGACAGCATCAGATGTCGCTAAGATGGTACGCGCTGCTTACAAATACCCTGAAATTCGTAAGTACAGTACAACACCTGTGCATACCGCTTACTTTGGTAAACCTAATTACAAACTTGGCTACACCAATACAAACGCCCTAGCGCGTGGTAAGAAGTGGACGGTTAACTTAACCAAAACAGGTTTCCTTGATGAAGCTGGTCGTTGCTTAGGTATGGTAACAACGATTGATGGTAAGAGAATCCTAATGGTTATGTTAGATTCTCAAGGCAAACTAACACCTATTGGTGATGCTGGCCGTATTAAGCAATGGCTACAAACGGGTAAAAGCAAACCAATTAGCGCTGATGCAAAATACTACCAGCAACAGAAACTAAAAGAATTAACGAAATAATCATTTCTGTTAATTGATATAAGTAAAAGCCAGCATATATTGCTGGCTTTTTGCTTTTAGAACTATCATGAACGTAACTTTTAAAAACCTTCGTTGTATTTGGAAGTACGACTTTTTAAACCAGTAACAGGTATTTTCCTTACAAATTACCTAGCCTTTTATTTTTTAACAAAAAACTCACACCTACGGCACTCTTCAACTATGCTTAAATTAGAGTAAATAAAAGGAGTGTCTATGCAGCATCAAGAAATGATTAACCCTACCCACCTTAGTTTAATAACTCGTATCTCTCTTACCTCTCTAGCCATTCTAGTGATTGGTTTGTCGTTTATGTAATTCCTGAAATATACATATAACAAAAAGCCCCTTGGTATTTTCTCTCACTTAAATGAAAAAATACCAAGGGGCTTTTGTTGTAATAAAGCTAAGACATCATCAATAAATCTAGCTCATTGCTTGTTGACGCTTTTTGTCTTAAATAGACAGAGAACGTTGTACCTTGACCCACCTCAGATTCAACCGTTATCTCTCCACCAATATCTTCAATTAAACTTTGACTAACAGATAGACCAAGCCCCGTACCTGAACGACGAGTGGTAAAGAATGGATCAAATATTCGCTCTAAGTTTTCTTTCGCAATACCACAGCCATGATCAATGACACGAACAATTGCCCCAATCGACTGCCCCTGTTCATCAATCCAATCTTCAGTTCTAATGATTAATTGCCCTTTATCGTCCATAGCATGAATACCATTCATTTGAAGATTCACTAACACTTGCAATAATTGATGGCGATTAACTTCCACACTGCATTTCGCATTAAGTTCAACAACAAAAGTGACTGATAGTTTTTTTGTTCCAGAGCGAACTAAGGTTAAACTCTCTTCAACAATCTGGTTCAGGTGATGCCATGTCACTTCATTTTGTACGCCACCCTGACGACTGTATTGCAACAAGCTTCGAGTAATATTACGTATACGATCAATTTGAGTATGGATTGCATCTAACTCTTCTTGAACTTGAGCCGTATTATCCCCTAACTCAAATTGGATCAATTCCACATTACCCAAGATAACCCCTAGAGGATTATTTATTTCATGGGCGATACCAGCAGTCAGCTCACCTAATGCGGCTAATTTTTCACTCACCACCAGCTTAGATCTTGCTTGATTAAGCAATTTAATATGTTGTTCTAATTCTTCAGTTTTATAGTGCAAACTATGAGTACGCTGCTCGACCTTTTCTTCTAATTCCACAGCGGCCTGCTTTATCGCTTGATTACGCTGTTCGAGCTGATCCAGCATGGTATCAAACTGATTACCCAAAATTTGCAGTTCGTGATCGGGGTAGACATCTAATTTACCCACTCGACGATCAAATCCCATCTGAACTAATTTGGCTACCTGATAGATTTTTTCAATCGGTAAAAACAAATCACGAGAGCCTCGATAAACTAAAATACCAGAGATTATCAGTACCAATATAATACCGACGCTAAGCTCTATAATATTAGTTAAAAAGGTTTTGATCAGCGGCCATTGTAAATAGCCGGTATAAAGCATACCTATCACTTTACCGTTTATATCATGTAGCGGTTCATAAGCAGAAACATACCAACTATCATAGACATAAGCTCTATCAACCCAAGTTTTCCCAAACGTAAGCACTTCGCGGCTCACTTCATCTGATACCCGAGTACCAACCGCTCGCCCAACCAAGTTTTTACTATCTAATGGTACATTCGTACTAATACGAATATCATTCATAAAGATAGTAACAGTACCAATACTGCCAGTCGGTAAGGTATCAGACGCAAAGACTAAATCACGAATTCGATCAACCAGTTCCGTACTATTATTGAGTAATATACCGCCATCAAGAATCCATTGAAGTTGCCCTTCATTGTTAAAAATGGGGATCAAGCTCCGACTCACTAACCCTTTCTGTTCTATTGTGTATTCTTTGAGTAATGGCACTTGCGCACGAGCTGGTAAATCGCTATTTAATGCCGCTAGTTCTCTACGATTTAGTACCTGAAAAAATGTTTGTTCTTTTCCTTCTTGTAACAGACGCCGTTCTTGCTTAGAGAATTCGCCCAATGCTGATGCAGGATGAAGAACAATAAAGTCCAGTTTATATTGATGGTTTTCAGAGCGTACCCAGTTACTCAAGGAAGATTCATTAAAACGTAATCGATATTGAAAATCATAAGAGTCTGCCATTGTCTGTAATTGCATTCGCTGCTCTTTTTGGAGTAACACCATACTATGGTGAGCAACAGCTAAATCTGCTCTTACGTTCATCAACGCATTTTGCCAAGTGTAAGTGACTGTCCAATAAAAAGTTAAACCAATTAACGCAAATAATGTGATGATAATTGGAACAGACGTTAAGACTAATAGACGATAACGAACCATAGTTCGAAACCGCCTAAGCCATAACAATATAAAAGCTTTAGGGTGCATTAACGCTTTGGTTATTCGCATGATGCCGACTCTTCAGCCCATTCTTTATATTTACGTTCTAACGTTTTACGCGCTACACCAAGCTGACGAGCAGCCGCAGACTTATTACCCTCGTTAGAATCTACTACCTGCATAATATGGGCTTTTTCAACATCTTTTAACGTCCAATCTACTGGGTAACAATATTGCTCTTGTTCACCGTCGTGACACTGACATGGTCGTTTCTCATCACTATTCAATATGGTCGACGTTTTCTCGGGCGATGATATTACAGGTACATCCCCATTTAATTCCTGCCAATACTCAGAAGGTGATTTACCCAATAAAATACAACGCTCCATCATATTACGTAATTCACGAATATTACCCGGCCATTTATAGGCTTGCATCGCTAGTATATCTTCATGAGCCCAGCTGATTGGCTTCATTCCTAAATCTTTCGAAAGTTGCTGAGTAAAATGGTGCGCTAACGCTGGAATATCTTCTATGCGCTCACGTAATGCAGGTAATTCAATAGTAAGGACATTTAAACGATAATATAAATCTTGACGAAAACGTCCCTCTTCCACTTCTTTTTTCAGGTTTCTATTCGTTGCAGCCACAATACGTACATCGACATTCACTTCTCGCTCAGCACCTACAGGGCGTATTGCTTTTTGCTCAAGCGCGCGTAATAACGAAGATTGCATGGATAACGGCATTTCACCAATTTCATCTAAAAACAGTGTGCCGTTATTTGCTACCCGAAATAGACCATCACGCCCTTTTTTAGCACCTGTGAATGCACCAGAAACATGACCAAACAATTCACTTTCCAATAAATCAGGTGCAATCGCGCCACAGTTTAGAGGTACAAATGGTCCTGTACGTTTACTTAGCTGATGAAGCGCACGTGCCACCAGCTCTTTACCTGTTCCAGATTCACCTTCAACCAATACAGCAGCAATAGATGGCGCTAGTTGGGTGATCAGCTTTTTCATTTTTTGGGTGCTTGCCGCATCCCCGATAATATCAACGGGGTAACTGCGCTCTACATCGCGTTGGAGTGCAAAGTTTTGACGTTCAACTAATCGACGTTCAATACAACGGCTAACTGACTGCATCATTTGTTCTAAATTAAACGGCTTTAAGATGAAGTCTGATGCCCCTGCACGCAGTGCTTGAATCGCCATGTCTAAATCTGCATAGCCTGTCATAAAAATAACATCACTACGACGCGTATTTGGATCAAACGCTTCATGCCATTCAATACCTGAGCGCCCAGGTAGATTTATATCTACTATTAATAAATCAAAATGACAGCGTTTTCTTATTTCTTCGGCTTCTTCAATACTGCCAGCGGTATCAACCTGAGCGAACTTTTTACTTAATGCTTTTTTTAAGATGGCACGCATACCCGGTTCATCATCGACAACCAATACAGAAACGGCAGTCCAAGGTGTATTTAATTCAAGATCAGACATAAAGGGACATTATTACCCATGAAAAAGATGCGACATTTTGTCCCACAGTGAAGATAAATGTCAAAACAGATTTGAAGCATAAAAATGACGCAGCGCAAAAAAGAAAAAATAACACTTTATAATCAACAAATTACGGAATAAATATTCACATAATATAAATCTTATCGCTTCTGGCATTTTATTTGCTTATAGGCGCATAAGCTATTTATTGAGGCGGAATGTCTCAAATCATCTCTTTTTAATTTTATGTTGAGTCTGTAAATCAAGGAATCTTATGAATTTTTTCAAGACGAGTTTAGTTGTTTTAAGCTTAGCCGCAGCAAGCCTTAGCCATGCTGCAACCGATAACCAAGAAAACAAAACAATTCGTTTAGCAACGACAACCAGTACTTACCACTCAGGACTTCTTGACTACCTTTTACCAGCATTTAAAAAAGACACTGGCTACACTGTTGAAGTTCTAGCTGCAGGTACAGGCAAAGCATTACGCATGGGTGAAAATGGTGATGTTGATTTGGTAATGACTCACGCCCCTAAAGCCGAAGCTAAATTTGTTGATGACGGTTTTGGTATCCTTCCTCGCAAGCTAATGCACAACGACTTCGTACTTGTTGGTCCAAAGGCAGATCCTGCAAAGATCAAAGGTGATAAAGACGTTGCTAATGCACTGGTTAACATTGCCGAAACAGATTCTGTGTTTGTTTCTCGTGGTGATGATTCTGGTACCAATAAAAAAGAACTTAACCTTTGGGCACAAACAAAAATGGAACCTAACTTCGGTGGTTACAAAGCTGTTGGTCAAGGCATGGGTCCTACATTAAACATGGCGTCTGAATTACAAGCGTATACTCTAACTGACCGTGGTACATGGCTTGCTTACCAAAATAAACTGCACCTAGAAATCATGGTTCAGGGTGACAAACGTCTATTTAACCCATACCAAGTGATCTTAGTGAACCCTAGCCGTTACCCTGACATTAACTACCAAGGTGCAAAAACATTCAGCGATTGGTTAGTTAATTCTAAAGCACAAACCATGATTAATGATTACCAACGTCATGGCGAACAACTATTTGTTGCAGATGCAATCACACAATAAGTAATCAGCTTCATTTGATTTTGTAACATTTTGCGCCGAACACTGCCTCTTCTCTAATTAACACTTCTGTTATAATGAAATGAGGCCATGTTCGGCGTAACCAATTAAATATTAGATAAAAATAACAATGAATATTTGGCAAACAACGCAACAAGCAATCCAACTTCTATTTAGTGGTGATAGTTCGCTATGGAGCATTGTTGGTGTTTCTTTTTCAGTTTCTCTGTTAGCCATTGCTATTGTATTAATTCCCTCTTTATTAGTTGCTTTCGCCCTTGCTTATGGAAAGTTTCCAGGTCGATGGCTAATCCTTTCTTTTGTTAATACACTGCAATCCGTTCCGACTGTTGTTATTGGATTATTGTTATATATGTTGCTATCGCGCTCAGGACCTTTGGGTGACTGGCAAATGCTGTTTACTCAGCGAGCTATGATTCTTGGACAAATACTAATTTGTTTTCCAATCTTAATATCTATGATGCATGCCGCCTTTCAAAATAGTGACCGTCGCGCATGGGAAACCGCAATCTCATTAGGTGCAAGCTACCCTCGTGCACTAATGAGCCTTATGTGGGAAAGCCGTTTTCCACTATTAGCTGCCATTGTTGCGTCTTTTAGCCGTATTATCACTGAGGTGGGCTGCTCAATGATGGTGGGTGGTAACATCTTAAATTCAACCAGAAATATTCCGACAGCCATTGCATTGGAAAGCTCTAAAGGTGCGTTTGCACAAGGTGTCGCCTTGGGAATGGTCTTATTAATTCTCGCTCTCGGACTAAACTTTATTTTATCGATCTCTCGTGGCAAAGCCCACTTGCGTACGAACTAAGCTGAGGGCATTGATATGACGCATATTTCAATTGAGGCAACAGATCTTTCTGTTCGTTTTAAACATCGCCTACTTTTCCATATTCCTCAGTTAAAGTTAGAGCCGCAAGATGCGATTTATCTTACTGGTGATAACGGTGTGGGAAAAACAACGCTATTAAAAGTACTTGCGGGATTACAAAAGCCGACCACTGGAAAAATCAATACTCAGCACCATTGGTTGAATAGACTATTTGGTGGATGCTATCACAATGGCATAATCTACATGCATCAAACCCCTTATATGTTTGATGCCACAGTGTTTGATAATGTTTGCTATGGCTTAAAATATATTATTAGAGATCGTCAACAACGTCGCAATGAAGCCATCAATGCCTTAAGAATGGTTGGGTTAGAAACCCTTGCCGATGAACATGTCTCTGTGTTGTCTGGCGGTGAGCGCCAACGTGTAGCAATGGCACGAGCATGGGTATTAAAGCCAAGTGTATTACTGATGGACGAATCAAGTGCAAGTATGGATAAAGAATCCATCAGCCGCCAAGTTATATTGGCAAAAGATTTATTAGAACGAGGCTCTAGCCTTGTCATCACTAGCCACCAGCATAATGAACTCACCGACTTATGTCGTCGCCAGTGGACAATCAATGACACAAAATTAATTGAGCGTGCAGATTTGCAGCTTGTTAAAAAAGATAAGGATAACTATGCCTACGCCTGAGCAAACTCAGTGGGTTATTTTGGCTGGTGGACAAGCCAGCCGTATGGGAGGCAATGATAAAGGTTTAATTAAATTGGCTGATAAGCCATTAATTCAACATGTTATCGATACGCTGCGCCCACAAACACCACATATCACCATCAATGCAAACCGCAACCATGAACGTTACGCGGAGTTTGGTGAAGTCTTTGGTGATACCATTAAAGACTACCCCGGCCCTTTGGGGGGGATGCATGCCGCACTTTCTCATATCGATAACGACTGGATTGGTTTTGTGCCTTGTGATTGCCCACAGCTTCCGCATGATTTAGTCGCAAGAATGGCAAACGCTTGTACAGAAGAAACCGATATTGCTGTTGCTCATAATGGTGAGCACATTCAACCAGTAGTCACGCTTGTTCACCGTCGCATTTTACCTAAGCTTGAAGCCTTTCTCGCTAATGGTGATAGAAAAATCATTCTGCTTTACCGTCAATGTAATATGATCACGGTTGATTTTAGTGATCAAGCAGATGCTTTTGTAAACCTTAATACCCCTGAAGAACTCTCTCAATTTGGAGTGCTACATGAGTCAAATTAACGCTTCTTTACCGCTACTTGGTTTCGCTGCATTTAGTGGTACAGGTAAAACCACTTTACTTGAAGCAATGTTGCCTAAACTTGTAGAGCGAGGACTTCGTGTAGCCGTGGTAAAACACGCTCATCATAATTTTGATATCGACCAAGAAGGTAAAGACAGCTATCGCCTTCGTAAAGCTGGCGCAAGCCAAATGCTAATATCTTCTCGTTACCGTCGTGCACTGGTGACAGAAACACCGGAAGAAGAAGCCCAACTTCCCTATTTACTCAACCAATTAGATCAAACCGAACTCGATCTCATTTTGGTGGAAGGTTTTAAAAAGCTCGATTTCCCTAAAATTGAATTACACCGCAAAGAAGTCGGCAAACCTTGGCTACACCCAGAAGATAACAACATTATTGCTATCGCTGCGAACATCCCTGCTGAAAGTGCATTGCCACAAATGGATATCAATAATCTTGATCAACTTACTGACTTTGTTATTGATTACGTGAAAAACAGTGCGTTTACTGAAGCGCAAACATTAAGCTGTAGCGATATCAATCCAGCAGGTATGTTATCGGTTGCTCAAGGTCGAGAAAAAATTCTTGAGCAGATTAAGCCATTAAATAACAGCGAGTCAGTGAATCTACATCAAGCGCTAGGACAAATTGTCGCACAAGATATTTTATCGCCAGTCAATGTGCCTCAACATACTAACTCTGCAATGGATGGTTATGCTATTTCTGGTGATGATATAGAGCGTGAAAGCTATCATGTTGTTGGTCAAGTGCTTGCCGGACACAGTTACGATAAGTCACTACAACATGGTGAAGCTGTTCGTATCATGACAGGTGCACCAGTTCCGCAAGGTGCCGATACCGTCATTATGCGTGAGCAAGCAACCCAGAAAGGTGACACGGTCACGTTTGATAAATCAATGGGTAAAATCAATGCTGGTCAAAACGTACGTCAAGCAGGTGAAGATCTGGCATTAGGTCAAATTGCCGTTGCTGCAGGAACAACCATCACAGCGCCAGAACTTGGTATGGTAGCCTCACTAGGTATTGATAAAATTGTAATCAACAAGCCTATCCGTGTTGCGATTTTCTCTACCGGTGATGAAGTTCAGCAACCAGGTGAAGCGCAGAAACAAAACTGCATCTATGACTCAAACCGCTATACATTATACGCCCTACTCACTCACTTAGGCTGTGAAGTTGTTGATCTCGGCATTATTGATGATAACGAAGCGTCGCTTGAAAAAACGTTAACACAAGCAAGCACGCAAGCTGATTTGATCTTATCTTCTGGTGGTGTATCTGTCGGCGATGCGGACTATATAAAGGCCGTTTTAGATAAGTTAGGTAAGATTAACTTTTGGCGTATCAATATGCGCCCAGGTCGTCCTCTTGCTTTTGGTACGATTAGTAACGTGCCATTCTTTGGATTACCGGGTAACCCTGTCGCGGTAATGGTTGCGTTCTTACAATTTGTTGAACCAGCGATTAGAAAGCAGCAAGGTATTATCAATTGGCAGCCGAAAACGCATCAAGCTATCGCGATTAAAAAACTTCGTTCCCGCTCAGGTCGTACTGAGTATACTCGCGGTATTTCGAGTTTTGATGCTAATGGTCGTTTAGTAGTGAAAAGTACAGGCTCGCAAGGTTCAGGCATACTTCGTTCGATGAGCGAAGCAAACTGCTTGATTGAAATAGCACCAGAGCAAGTAAATGCAGAAATCGGTGATAAGGTTACCATCATTCCATTAGATATACGTATGTAACGTTTTAGCTTTCCATTGTATAAAAAGCCAAGTTACTTAAAGTAGCTTGGCTTTTTGTTTTTAGATGTAGCTTCCGTGCCACTTTTTTATTTCCCGTCTTCTACACGTTAGAAGTCGACAAAAACCTTTCATTATATGTTAAGTTGTAACAAAAGATTTCTTTATTCTTTAGATTGATGATAATACCGAATAATTTATTGAGATCCACGCCAATCATCAATTTCATAAGAAAAACATTAAAAAAATAGTGGTTAAGTATATTACGCAATCAATATAATAATTATGTTGAAAATATCAAAAAAAACTGCAAATATTTCCATATATTTAACATCTGAACAACTGTGATATTGATCGCAATAAAAAACCATTAAGTGTCAATTGTGAATAGAAACTCTTGCATTTATACATAAGTTAAGAGCTACTCGTTTTTCATCTGGCTAGACCATTACACAACACTTTATGTTGTAGAATAGGCGCAGTCTCTATTTTAGGTATTCATACGTAACATGTTTTTAGATACATACTATTCAGATAAAAGTGGTCAGTTTTCTTTTACTCGTGAACAAGCAAGTGATTTTGCAAAACGAATTGCGGGTGATTTCAACCCTATTCACGATCCAGACAATAAGCGCTTTTGTGTTCCTGGCGATCTACTTTTCTCGGTCTTACTTGCCAATGTTGGTATCAGCCAAAAGATGCGTGTGACGTTTGCAGGTATGATAAATGAGAGTACAGAACTGAGTATTTCAGCTGAATCCGATACCGATTTATCATTAATCGATAGCAAAGGTAAGGAATTCCTTCACCTTGCACGTTCAGGTGAAGTAACCCATGACCAAGATTTAATTGCTCAAATAACTAAAAGTTACGTTCAATTTTCAGGAATGAATTTTCCTCATATCATGGTGCCTTTAATGAAATCTAAAGACATGATGATCAACCCTACTCGACCATTAGTTATTTACGAAAGCATGGAACTTGAGTTCTGTCGACTAGATTTAACAGCACCTCATGTAGAGCTAACAAGTTCAAATATTGATGTTGATGGAAAGCGTGGAAGCGTGACACTGAATTTCTGTTTTAAAGAAAATGGAGAGATTGTGGGTACTGGACGTAAGCGTATGCTGATGAGTGGCTTAAAACCTTATTGCCAAGATGGTATCGATGATTTGGTTTCTCGTTTTAACGCTAAAAAAGAACACTACAATAATCTTCAAACAGAAGAAGTTTAAACAGAATAAGTAATATTTAGTATTCTAAAAAGCCCGCATCAAGCGGGCTTTTTATTAGATCTCATTCATTCTATGATCGTGTTTTAAAGGAAAATATAATCGCGCCCGTAAACCAGGATTATTATCACTAAACGCTAAATCGCCACCATGACTTTTCATCACAGCTTCAACAAGCGATAACCCTAAGCCAAAACCTTGATGCGTCCTGCTTTTATCAGCACGGTACATCGGCTCTTTAATGCGACCTTTATCTTCATCCGATACGCCAAGTCCATTATCAATCACTACCACACCAAAATGATCAACAACAACGTCTATAGTTCCCTCATCAGGAGTATATTTAATCGCGTTTTCAACTACATTGTATATGGCTCGAAAAAGTAAACTAGGCTCACCTTTTATCTGGTATGGCTCATCCTCACGAAATGATAAAACTTGTTTCTTTTCATCCGAAATAGGTAATAGGAAATCAACAACATCTTGGCAAACTTGAGATAAATTAACCCATTGCTTATCAATTTTATGTTTACCCGTATTGATATGAGAAATTTCTAACATGCCATTGAACATACTCAGCAGTACTTCCAAATCATCATGGCAAGCTTCTAAGTCTTTGGTAAACGGCGCTGTGTCTTTTGTAAGTAAACTTTCGAGTCGAAGTTTCATTCTCGCAATTGGTGTGCGCAAATCGTGCGCCATACCAACCGAGAGTTCCTTTAATGACTCTTCTTTCTTTTCGACTTGTTCAATAAGAAAGTTAAGGTGGATTGTCAGTACATCAAATTCATCATCATTTTTACTGACCGGGAGTTTCACCCCTTTCTCGCCAAGGCTAACTCGGTTCATACCATGATTAACACGTTCTAATTTCTTTAAAATAGAAATAGCAAATAATAGAGCGCCCGCAAGCATCAAGATCACGGGGACAACAATGCCAGAAACTAGCATTGGTATCATATTGTCTCGGTATGAACGCATTAATTCAGGATTAATACCAATAATAAGCATATTATTATTCGGTAAATTTAATGTCCTTTGAAAGCGATTAACACGTAGTTCTGTATCTGATAATGCTGCAGGGTACGTTAGCGTAGTATTTGCCTCTGGTCTCTTGGTGATCCTATACTCAAACACATTTTGGATTTGCTGATGCTCTTTAACAAGATCAGGTATCTCATTAATATGACCTTTTTGAACCATACGCTCAAACAGTGCCATTTCATTACTTAATTCTTGTGCTAACTGTTTATGGTAAAACATTTCTGAATTAACAAAAACTTGGTTAATAAACAGTATAAATATAATGGCAACACAACTAATAAAATAGAGTAGAACTTTAAAAGTACTCGAACGCGATAATCGATCAGAGCCTGCGTAAGACATAACCTGCACCTCTTACGGTATGGATTAAACTGGGCTCTCCGCCTTCTTCTAATTTTTTTCGTAAGTTTGCGATATGTACATCGATAACATTCGTTTTAGGATCAAAGTGGTAGCTCCATACCGACTCAAATAAGCTCATCCGCGAAACTACACTTTCAGCATGCTCCATTAAATACTGCAGTAGTAAGAACTCTTTTTGCTGCAAATTTAATTCACGAGATCCGCGCCATACCCGATGAGATTTAATATCAAGCCGTAAATCGTCATAGCTATATTCAGATGAAATATTCACACTAGACTGATGGCGCTTAACTAATATATTGGCGCGAGCAATGAGTTCAGCTAAGGCAAAAGGTTTTGTTAAGTAATCATCACTGCCTGCAGTTAATCCAGCAACACGATCTTCTACACTATCCATGGCACTTAAAATTAGGATCGGGGTTTCATTTTCTGTTGCTCGTAATGCTGCAAGTACTTTTAAGCCATCAAGTATCGGTAACATCCGATCTAAAATAATCAGTTGATATTCACAACTTGTAGCCATCATTAACCCTTGATGACCATCCTCTGCTTCATCAACCACAAAGCCATGCTCTCGCAATCCTTGCGCAATAAATTCACGCGTAGTGACATCATCTTCAATAACGAGAACTTTCATTTAATACCTAATCATTTTCTTCTCAGCGCTTATTCTCGCATTATATACATAAGAGATATAATTTTCAGGTAATAGGATCATAGCTTTACCTTTTAAAGACAAAAAAACGGCCTACCAAAAGGTAGGCCGTTTAACGTGACCATAGGGGGAATTATGAAATCACGAATCTCTTTGTGCTAACGTCTTAAAGTGACTTCATCTGGTTAGCAATAATTTCAGCTTGTGGGCCAAGGATAACTTGAAGGTTATTAGAACCTACATTCACTACACCTTTGGCACCAAGTTGCTTAAGTTTTGCATCATCGATAACTGAACGGTCAACAATACCTAAGCGTAAGCGAGTGATACAAGCTGAAATATCAGTTAAGTTATCTTTACCACCTAATGCTGCTAGGTAAGATTTAGCTAAATCCGCTTTGCTTGCAGCATCGTCTTCTGGGTTTGAGTTTTCAGCTGGTGTATCTTCACGACCCGGTGTTTTAAGATTAAACATCTTAATTACTGCAACGAAGATTACGAAGTAGATTGCGCCAACTACAAGACCCATTGGGATAATTTCCCATGAGTTGTGTGCTGCAGGTGCATTGTAGTTCAAGATGTAATCAATCAAGCCTGAAGAGAAGCTAAATGCCATGTGAATATTCAGGTAAGACGCCACAACAATACTCACACCCATTAAAATAGCGTGTACTAGATATAAAGCAGGCGCTAGGAACATGAACATGAATTCGATTGGCTCTGTAATACCAGTTAAGAATGCAGTTAATGCAACACTTAACAACATACCACCAACCACTTTCTTGTTTTCTTTCTTCGCTGTTACATAGAACGCAAGCGCAGCACTTGGCAAACCAAACATAACAACTGGGAAGAAACCACTTAAGATTTGTCCAGCAGTAGGGTCACCAGCAAAGAAACGAGAGATTTCACCAGTTACAACATGACCATCAGCGGCTGTGTAGCTACCGAATACAAACCAAACCATGCTGTTTAGGATATGGTGTAAACCAAGTGGAATTAATAGACGGTTAGCAACACCGTAAACGAACTCACCAGGTACGCCACTAGTTAGGATCCATTGACCAAGATGGTTGATACCATCTTGAATTGGAGGCCAAATAATACTGAATGCGTAAGCAAGTACTAAAGCAACTAAACCCGTTACTATAGGTACAAAACGCTTACCACCAAAGAAGCCAAGGAACTCTGGCAATTTGATTGCATTGAAGCGGTTATATAAAAGACCTGCGCAAACACCAATAATGATACCGCCAGCAACACCTGGATCAACATCTGGATTTAACGTTTTAAGTGCCGCCATCAGGATGAAATAACCTACGGCTGATGCAATCGCTGCTGCTGCTGAATTATCTTTCGAAAATCCGGCCCCAACACCCATTGCGAAAAGTAGTGCAAGATTCGTAAATACAGCCTGACCACCAGCTGCAATAAAAGGGATATTTAATAGATCTGGTTGTCCAATACGCAGCAAAATACCGGCAATCGGTAAAACTGCAATAGGAAACATAATTGCGTTTCCTAGCTTTTGGAAATGTCCGAGAATGCTCATCCTCTTCTCCACGTTAAAAGTTAAAATTAAAGTAAATTGTTTTAATAACTTAATGATACGCTTTGATTCTTAATTGGAATTAAGCAAAAGATTAAGGATTCTTAATGTTTGTTTCTAAAAGCACAATCCTGAGTGATGGATATCACAGTTTTATAAATTCTCCGATTTAACACGTTTAATATGAAAATAAACTAACAGCAAAACATCATCCCTTAGCAGTATTAAACATTCCCTTTAACGTAAGAAATGATCGTATTTATGAAAATAAAATGTCATTACTATGGCACTTTCAGTAGAATTCGCGGTCAACCTACTCATACCCTATTACTGACTGACTTTAACCATGATGTTTTTTATCTCTCAAAAACTTGTTAACTATTTAGCATTAGCTTTTTTTGCATTAGCACTTTTTATCGCTATTTCTATATTCCCTGTACCTCTGTTAAGCGATCCCATTAATGATGCGGCTGGTTTATCATTTTCTTTATTAACGGATACGGCAGGTAAACCCTTCTTCCTTATCACAACCGTATTACTGTGTTTATTACCGGTATTTTTCCGCTTACCTAAAAAACAAATCATTAAATTGTGGATTCAATTCGCTATTTTGCTGGTATTAAGTTTTGGCGCGAAAACAATCTTAAAGCATGAAACTGCGATCCCTCGTCCTTATACTTATGAGCTACAGCGTTTAAACCTAATCCCATCGCCTGAAAACTTTTATCAGCTAAATAAAAGTGAAAAAGAAAACGTGGTTAAAAAAGCATCTGACTATATTAGCCAATGGCGTATTCGTAGTTGGGAAGGTGAAACTAACTATTCTTTTCCATCAGGACATACAATCTTTGCTGCGATTTGTATTCTGTTTTGGGGCGGCTTCTTATTACGTACTCGCCACTATTTATTAGCTGGCGGACTTGTAGCATGGGCTGTGGGTGTGGGTATTAGCCGTTTATGGCTAGGTATGCATTTCCCATCAGATGTAATGGGATCTATCTTATCTGCAGCAGTGTTATATTTATTTATACCCGAGTGGCGAGTAGATTCTGAGAAATAATAAAAAGGGCTCACAAGAGCCCTTTTTTACATCCAAACGATATTAACTTACTGTACAGGTGTCGCTTTGTGTTCATATTCAACAATCAATTGATTACCCGAATAAGTTACATTCGTAATTTCACCATCAAAAATAAACGTATTCTTAATAGACGAATTAGCGCTTTGTCCTGAAGCCATTTGCTCTCGCAGTGACGGTAAAATCAAAATAGGGTCAACATTTAATAGACGGCAAAACTCATTGACGAACTGCTGCTCTATCGGTTTAGATCCTCGTAAAATATCTGAAAACTCCAGTTGCGTTAAGCCTAGCTTTTTAGCCATTTCAATCTGAGTTATACGCATTTTTGCTTTATAACTCATCCATGTGTCATGCAAAATTTGACGATCTTTTTCGGTATACAACATAATTAGCCCTAACAGCGCATTTTTTATTTTAAAACAGAGTAATTTCCTCTAGTCAGAACAGTTTACGCCTAGTTACTAGGTATTAATGTCAAAATCGCGTTAAGCTCTGCTTCAATAAACAACTCGTTACAACCTCGTCATTGTACTTACATTATGTTCATATATACTTATTAGCAGTTAATACCTATAAGCTAATGTTATGTAAGGAATGCCTGCTTTTATATGATTACGTTGTGTCGTAGTTCAATCCTCACACTATTTATCATTTTCAGTGTTTTTACTAACGCTGTAATTGCGCGCACCATTAGCTTTGATCAAGTACCTCAAACACATTGCCTTCAAATGACAACAGCATTAATAGAAACCATCCATCCAGAGCAATGCTGCGATGAAGGTATGCCTATGTTGTCAACGAACATCACAACGCTTTCCTCTTGCGGTATGAAAAATATCGATGATTCATCACTGGCTCATAACGATACTGTTAAAGAAAAATCACCATGCTGTAATGACGATGATTGCAAGAGCAAACAAACACAAGCCGCACTGTTAACTTGCTTTGCGTTTTCTGCGATTGTTAATGATGTTCAATTATATGCTAGTCAAACAAACACACCTGTTTATTTTAGTGAAACACAACTAAGACCTCCTCTCGTTTAACGAAATAACTAATCGGCATTTTGCCACCACTTTATTTTGTTATTTAGCGCGATAATATTCGCGTAACTTGAAGGATTTTACAGATGAAAATTTCACATATCTTTGCTGCTGCATGTTTATTTGCTACCTCATTAGCTCAAGCAAGTACGCCTATTTCTGGCACTAACTACCAATCACCTTACTGTGGTTGTTGTAAAGAATGGGTTAAGCACATGGAAGATAATGGCTTTAAATTAGATATGGTGTACGAGGAAGACTTAACGCCTATTAAAATTAAATTAGGTTTACGTCCTGAATATGCGTCATGCCACACTGCACAAATTGAAGGTTACACTTTTGAAGGACATATTCCAGCAACTGAAATTAAGCGTTTCTTAGAAAGTAAGCCTGAGCGTATGATTGGCCTTGCTGTAGGTGGTATGCCAATGGGCTCACCTGGTATGGAATATGGCGATAAAAAAGATGCCTATGAAGTGTTAGCATTTGATAAGGATGGCAACACCATGGTTTGGTCACGCCATAACCAGTAATCTAAACAAACATAGATACATGTAACAAAAAAAAGCCCGTTCTTACTAGCGGGCTTTCTTATCACTTTTTTCACTCTATGATAAATAGTAAGTTAATGCTTTGTTGATCTTAAATCATTATTTTTTCTTCGACGTCATCAGAGATACGCCTTTATTAACACTTAATACTTCACCATTTTTATCCATCCTAACAGTAAAGTTATTACTGGTGATCTTTTCATACCCATTCGCTAATTGTTCTATAGATTCTTGTTGGGTAAATTGAACTTGTAAATGCTCCGATTGTTCAACCGGACTCTTAAAATGGTGTTGGACTAAAATAGGCTCTTTATGATTTGTAGTTACCTCACCATACTTTTCAGTTATCGCTGATTCCGCTATAACAATGGCTCGTGACTTATCAACAAAGAAAAGCTCACTTTCGCCACTGTGAACATTGACACTCAATAACAAGATTAAAAATAACAGATTTTTCACAAGCCCTCCTATGGCATAACGAAACATATATAGTTTCAGTCATCATTTTATATTGACGACCTAGTACACTAAAACATCAAAATATTTAATCGTATTCACCTCACACGAGACAATCTTGAACACTTTATTGATACATCTCATTAAAGTAATTTGCTATCAACACGTAGAACTTTCAATTGCTAGATATTGATATATCTAAACACTACATTCTTAAATAGATAAATATCTGTATAGATAAGCAGGAATATAAACTGATTGAATAAAAGTATAATTAGCCGAGTTAGCAGAGCAAATGAGATTAATCAAAATGCGATAAGTAACAAAAACAGGGCTGAAATAATGATTATTTACAGCACAATCAATAAACGTTCTATATTTAAAATAAAAGACCAAGATAATACATTTACCTAGGTCTTTTAATTAATAACAGTCTTAACTTTTACTTATATAAACTATTCGTTATGTATTGAGAGTTTGTTTTCAAATATTCAATATCGCTAAGATAAGCGAGATGGTGACCATTGTTAATATTCTCAATAAAGGCAGCATTACCCTTGTTGGCTTCACTTTGCATAAAATCAACTAAGGTTTGAACCCTATCAATCATTGTTTCAACTAACTTTCCACGCTCTTTATTTGATAAACCATAACCATCACAAAAGAGACGAGCTCTAACGGATTGAGCTGCTAAATCTCCTAAAGCATCATATTGATTGGTTTTAAATGGCGCCCAACAATAAATAGCATAGGCAATATCCCAAAGTCTTGGAGCTGGATGAGCCGTATCAAAATCAAAAATGCCGATTGTTTTAACACCATCTAAAGCAACATTGTAAGGTGCAAAATCACCATGACAAATTACCTCATACGGTGATCTACTTGGTAGCATCCATTGCGAATGTTCAAATGATGGGCTAGTGATAAATGAAGCTGTAACATCATGGTATTGGCGTAAAAGCTTACTTGCAGAAATTAACGCATCATATGTGGCAATATTTCCCTTTAACGGATAATTGTAAACATCCCCAGAGACGATAGACAATATCTCCTTTCCATCGCAGTCGAAGCCAATAAACTTTGGCGCGTTATAAAAGCCTTTACTTTCAAGATGGAACAACAACTTATGAACGGACTCTGACCAGAAACCACTTGGTCGATACACTTTGTCTTCAGTAAGAAAAATTTGACCTTCTCGCCCACCTTGAAGCTCTTCCATCCTAGTTCCTTTCATTAAAATCCATGTAATAAGAATGTATTTATAAATAAACAGCGCCAATAGACAATTTTAACAAGTCTATTCCAACACTTCAGTTAACGTATAAAGTGACAAAAGTGGATAACTCTTATCTTTATGTTCGTAACTTAACAGCAGTACCAAATGCCATAATCTCAGATGCGCCATCAGTAACAGAGCTAGTAGTAAATCTCACGCCAACAATGGCATCCGCACCAAGCTTTTCAGCCTCTGCCACTAATCGCTCCGTCGCGATAGTTCGAGCTTCAGTCAGCATTTCGGTGTAACCTTTCAATTCACCACCAACAATACTTTTCAAACCCGCCATTAAATCTCTGCCAACATTCTTAGATTGAACAACATTGCCATTAACAACACCTAATACCGCTTCAATTTCCCGACTTGGAACTGTTTCTGTTGTTGTAAAAATCATGACTTGCCTCTTGATCATAGTTAAAAAATTATCGCCGCAGTATCAAAGTAACATTGCTATTAATTTAATATGTCATATTTTAAAAAATTTATCTCATTACTCTTAAAATTCTCATTAATAATTTTTGAGTGATCAATTAACATCCTAAAATCGTATTAAATTAAATTATATTTAAAATTAATTTAATCATAAACATAACTAGGATAACAATGGAGAGAAAACTGACTATTAAAGAGTTTCTCAGAGTGTTTGACTATATTCGCTCAACAGGAGAACGACTCAATAATAAATATAAATTAGGCGATGTATACGCATGGCATGATTATGATGGTTACACCTGCTGGCTCAATTATAGGGACGTTACGGTAACACTTATGTTTCATGGCTCTCTTAACGTTGAGTACGATAAACTTACAAATTATTCTGATTTTACTCATCAATGCTTGGCTATGCTCGACAAGAACGATAAAGATAAGTAGGTTTTCTATGAAATTGTTCAATATTTATCGATATAATTTATTTAAACACTTTTTATCACTGCTGGTATTGATCGTTACTTGTATTATTTTTTCTAAACACACTTTTGCATCAAGGCTCAATATGATTGATTTTACTCAACCTAATGAACATCAATACTGGACTGCTGTAAATGATAATGTAATGGGCGGTATTTCTTCAGGGCACTTCATTTATGATGGAAGCGTAAGTCAATTTACAGGTGAGCTATCATTAGCTAACAACGGCGGATTTAGCTCAGTAAACCGTTCAGTATCACCATTAACTAATAATATTAACGCTGTAAGCCTAACTTATATTGGTGATGGTAGAACATATCAATTACGGTTTACGACTTGGAAAGATGGCTACCGTATTAACTACAAACATGAATTTGAAACGATTAAAGGACAACAACAAAGTAAAACTTTTAACTTTAATGACTTTAAAGCTGTTTTTAGAGGAAGGTTACTGAGTGGCGCCCCCGAACTTGCCGCACAAGATATCAAACAAATAGGCTTTTTAATTGCAGACAAAACACCACTCCCTTTCGTGCTAAAAGTTCATAAGGTTGAATTTCTTAATTTAAGATAAAACTATATTTATAGATAATAAATATAGGAAGTGAATTAACTCATCTTCTCCTACCACTTCATGACTGATTAATACCAAAGACCCTTTCCTGAAAGTACTTGGATGACCTCAGTAGACTTTTAATTAGGCTGATCTATTTGATTGCCTATAAAGCATTTACAACCCCTCACTCGATTGTTAACTGGTTAACAACATATTATTTTGTTTTTTATTAATAACCTTTAAATATTTGTAACAAGTCACGGTATAAAAGTCATCTTTCTCAGATAATGCTCTTAATTTTATTATTAGTATTCAGTATTACTTTCACTATGGAAGATCCATTGTATTTAGCGGCTTAATAAAGAAAGGTTTTATAACGATGTTTGGACGAAAACGAATAGAAACAGAAAATAAATCGCTAAAGCAAGAATTAGCAGAGCTTAAAGAGAAGTATCAATCTGATGTCACCGCCTTAGAAGAGCAACTTCAAGAAGCACAACAATTAGTTAAATCGACTAAGCAGGATAACCATAAAAGTGATGAGTTATTGTCGAGCAGTTTAAAAGGTGGCGACATGCTTACAACTATCCGTAATGAGATGGTTGAAAGTGCTCAATCAATGGAACATGAAAATCATCAGCTGCAACAACTAGACGAAATGTTTGCACAAACCCATCAGGCACTTTCACGCCTTGATAATCGTGCTATTAACATCAGCTCTCAAGCGACTCAAAGTACTGACTCTGTAAAAATACTCGATACCACCGCCACTTCTATTTCTCACCTTGTGTCGACGATTAAAGAAATTTCTGACCAAACAAATTTGTTAGCGCTCAATGCTGCTATTGAAGCCGCCCGTGCGGGTGAAGCTGGACGTGGATTTGCAGTTGTTGCTGATGAAGTTAGAAATTTAGCAGGTAAAGCGAGCGAAGCCAGCGAGCAGATCGACACACTTGTTAGCCAAGTGCTCAAGCAGGTTAATGAGATAAAATCATCGATTGATGAGAACCAGTCGTGTGCTGAAGAAGTATCAGCTTCTTCCTCTCAAATCGGTACCATTGTTAATGAAGTGGTTAGCCAATCTGAGCATATGCAGCGGGTTATTCATATTGCATCGACGCGTGCTTTTTTAGATACGGTTAAGCTCGATCATGCTATCTGGAAAAATAATATTTACAGCTTCCTACAGCGTGGTGCGTTTAATGAAGTTATTAATAACCACTCGGAGTGTCGCTTAGGTCAATGGTATTACCATGGTGAAGGTAAAGCATTTAGTCATCTAAGAAGCTACTCATTAATGGAAGAGCCTCATAAAGCAGTGCATGAAATGGGACGAGAAGCGATGAGCCAAGCAAAATCTGGCAATATGTCAGAAATGGTAACGGCAATAAACGCTATGGAAGAAGCAAGTAAAAAAGTGGTTAACCAAATCGACAATTTGATGCACGAAATAACGCAAATTTAGTTGATTGGATTATTTTAATTACACTCTTCTGTCTATACCGAGTGTTAAAAATTACTCAAATATAAACGGTGTATAAATCAAGTATTTGTCATGCGCTATACACCGTTATTCTGAAAGGTTAAGGACAATTTCCACCATTGAAGCACTGAAACTTACTTAGTAAGAGCGCAACAATGCCCTCTCACCATTACAGCACTTTGATGGGAAATCATTTACTCAATTAAGATTCAAATAGCTGCTTATTTGGATCAGAATTAACGACCCATTCAGGATCGTTCTCTCGTTGCTCAAGGTAAATCTGCAATCCATTGAAATACGTAAAGGCTGTTAGTTCAGATTCTTTATTAAAATGCTCGAAAAACGCATCTTCTTGTTCAGCTAATAATTGCAGTGTGGTTGCACCATGTTCTAGCGCCCATTGAATGGCGTAAGGTGAAATCATCGTTCGATGTAAGATCAGCTCTTTGATCTCCGAAATAGCGACTTTTTTATTTTTACGACGATTACTACTAGTTTCAATCTGTTTGTTGGCTTTTTCTTCCGCTAACAATGCTCGTAAACTCGCTAAACTTGCCGCAATTTCAGCACTTGAATAACCGTAGCTTGTTTTACAAAAACGTAAGGCATACGCCATTTTATCGCGTCCAACTAATTCAACGACCTGTTCCAAATAGGGTTGTGGGATCGCATACGCCGTCGCCAGTTGGATCACAGCATGATTTAAACTGGTATACACTATGCCATCAAATTCAAATTGGAATGCTGTTGTTAGCCCTTCAACAGGAATGCCATCAATACTTACCGCCCATCCACGGTAATTGACTCGCTCTTTGGCAATTTCAAACATTGCCCAACCGCTTTCACGAAAACCTTCAAGTGCTTTGCCTTCAAATTCACACTCTTCAAGCTCTTGCTTTGTCCAATTAACACCAATCTGTAAATGCTTTTGATACTTTTTATGCAGTTTCTCTTTCACTTTATCTCGCAAAAGATCAAGGCTGCTTACTTTAATCTCTTTTGTAAAACCAAAACACTCTTGGCAGCAAGGCACCATGATCGGTGCAGATTGGCCATCATAATTAGGCTTTGCCATAAAAGCATGGCTTTCATAATAAGGTTCGCCACAAAACCAACAGGTATGACGAAACTCAAAAGGCACATCAATCGACACATAATCGGTCGTCATATGGGAGTACTCATTGTTGTGGTTATTAGTAAGGTTGACACGCTCTCAACCTGATATGCCTATTTATACTTAAAGTCTGTGTTTATGGCTAATCTGATTTTATCTTTCATTACATATATAGGTGCTAGATAAAAGAAAGGCACTAACTTGCTTAAAAAGCGATCTATTTTAGCGTGCGCTCGTAATACTAAATAGGAGGATGTGTTATGAGTCTTAAAAGTTTCTTAGATAATCAATCACCAAAGTTCAAACCTGGTGGACGGTACCAAACCTTTTATCCTTTGTTTGAGGCGGTTGAAACTATTTTTTACACCCCGGGACAAGTTAATAAAGGTATTACTCATGTTAGAGATAGCATTGATTTAAAACGTATTATGATCATGGTTTGGTTAGCTGTTTTTCCCGCCATGATTTGGGGTATGTACAATATAGGGCAACAATCTAGTAATGCTTTGTTATACGGACTTGATGCGACGGCGGCTCAGCAAGCATTGGATTCCTCATGGCGACTTAGTTGGGTGTGGGGGTCTCTTGACGCCGTTCAGCAATCAAGTTGGATAAGTGATCTTTTAGTCGGTGCCAGTTACTTTTTCCCTGTTTATCTTACTGTCTTTATCGTTGGTGGCTTTTGGGAAGTGTTATTTGCCATTATTCGGCGGCATGAAGTGAATGAAGGCTTCTTCGTCACCTCAATTTTGTTTGCGCTTATTCTTCCTCCGACTATTCCACTTTGGCAAGCTGCGCTAGGTATTACCTTTGGTATTGTTGTCGCAAAAGAGATCTTTGGTGGTACTGGTCGAAATTTCTTAAACCCAGCTCTCGCCGGTCGTGCTTTTCTATACTTCGCCTACCCTGCAAATATGTCAGGCGGCGCTGTTTGGGTTGCAGCTGATGGTTATTCAGGGGCGACACCACTCAGTCAGTGGTATGAAGGTGGACAGAATGCACTGACGAATAACATGACGGGGCAATCTATCTCATGGTTTGATGCTTTCATTGGTAATATTCCCGGTTCAATGGGAGAAGTATCAACCTTATTTATCGCGCTAACAGGCCTAATCTTAATCTTTATGAGAATTGCATCCTGGCGAATTGTACTAGGTGTTTTCATCGGCCTCGCAGCTACCTCTTTACTACTTAACACCATTGGTTCAAATACCAATTACATGTTTTCAATGCCCTTCTATTGGCACTTTGTTATTGGTGGTGTCGCTTTTGGTACTTTCTTTATGGCAACCGATCCAGTTTCTGCCGCATTTACCAATAAAGGGAAATGGGCATACGGTATTTTAATTGGTGTGATGACCATATTTATTCGCGTACTTAATCCTGCTTACCCAGAAGGTATTATGCTCGCTATTTTATTTGCCAACTTGTTTGCGCCACTGTTCGATTTTATGACCAAAACAGGAAATATTAAACGCCGTGCTAAACGGGCGGCATTAAAATAGATACCTTCACTGACACCCTTATCAACTATCTGATTACACGATAATCTTTCGTTTCGTGTAATCGGATAATAAGAAAAATATATCAACAGAAATTATCGTTACAGTATGTTGTTATAATAAATATTCGATTCATAGTATTAATTCCCCCTATTAAGAGCCGTTACGCTTGATGTAGTAGCAACTAAAGCGGTAAAATACGCGCCCTGTTTTAAATCGTGAGTATGTTGAATGTCTGAACAAAAGCGAAAGGCGCTAAAGAAAATAGCAAAATGCCTTGAGTTAGGTAACTCGGCTAACGTTAATGAAGCCGCGCAAGCTATTCGTATGGCCCATCGCCTCATGCTCAAATATGGTCTTGAAAAAGACGATATTGAATTCATCAAAATGGGCAAAACAAAATCTCAGACCTTACTCCCAAGTGATATTAGTGCACAGATTTTAAAAATCATTCGCGGTATTAATCGTCGATTCGGTGTGGAATGTGTACTAACCAATTACAAAGGTTTAAAAAAAGCTGAGTTCATTGGCATGGCTGAACGTGCAATTTTCGCCGCTTTTGCTTTTGATGTTGTATATCGTGAAATGAACCAACAAACAGGTCAATTCAGAAACAGTTTCGCAGGTACTGGTACTAGCACACAAGAAGTAACACGACGTGTAAATTCTTTCTTAGCGGGTTGGCTTGAAGGTGCATTGGAAAAACTACCGGAGTTAACGACAGACGATGACCATGATCAACGTATGGCTAACTACATTGATAAACAATTTGAAAACCTTGATCGTGAAACGTTTAAAAAACAGCTTCAAGAAGCAATGAAAGCACTTACCGATGATTATGAAAAAGGCATGAAAAAAGGCCGCTCTATTTCGGTCAGTCGCCCTGTTGGTGGTAAATCAGCACAAGAAGAATTAAAAAGACTTAACTGATTCTATCCTTTTCTCGTAAAAAAGCCGCTAATGCGGCTTTTTTTATAACTTTATAATTTATAAATTACAGTAATAGCTAATATAACGGCTATTTCATGCCTATCAAAAACCAATGCACAACACTGATAAATAGCTTAAAAGCATAGTTATTAGCCTCTTTTTGTGTAACTTTATTTGACTCGTTTAAAAAAACAGCAAAAGAACAACTATAAACACGATATTTCAAAGAAATGAGATTCCAGTCGCGTTTTTATGTTAGAATAAATCAAAATCCCTTAATTCCATAGCCATCAAGACATGAAATTTCCAGGTCAACGTAAGTCAAAGCATTACTTTCCTGTCAATGCCCGCGATCCATTAGTTGTTCAAATTCAACAAGACAATCCATTAGCAAAATCACATCTAATTGGTGTTGGTCAAACCATAGTTGATATTGAAGCTCGCGTTGACGATGACTTCTTAGCCAGACATGCTCTTACTAAGGGACAATCTGTCGTTCTTGATGAAGATAAAGCTGAACTACTTTATAAAGAATTAAAAGATCGTAAGCTTATCAGCCACGAATACCCTGGCGATACCATTGGTAATACATTGCACAACTACTCAGTATTAGCTGATGATAAGTCAATTCTGCTTGGTGTAATGAGCCAAGATCTAAAAATCGGTTCATACGCATACCGCTATTTATGTAACACCTCTAGCCGTATGGATTTAGATTATCTACAGCCTGTAAATGGTCCTATCGGTCGTTGCTACACACTTATCAGTGAAGATGGTGAACGTACTTTCGCGATAAACGAAGGTCAAATGAACCAGCTTCGTCCTGAAAGTATTCCTGAATCTGCATTCAAAAAAGCCTCTGCATTGGTGCTATCAACTTACCTTGTTCGTGGTAAGCCAACAGACCCAATGAAAGATGCAGCACTTAAAGCTATCGAATACGCGAAAAAGTACAATGTGCCAGTAGTACTGACTATGGGTACTAAATACGTTATCGAAGATAAGCGCGAGTGGTGGATTGAGTTTCTAAAAGAGCACGTAACCTGTGTTGCGATGAACGAAGAAGAAGCTGAAGCATTAACGGGTGAAGCAGATCCACTGACTGCTGCTGATAAAGCACTTGATTGGGTTGATATGGTTCTGTGTACTGCCGGTCCTGCTGGTTTATACATGGCGGGTTACACCGAAGATTCATTAAAGCGTGAATCATCACTGCCGCTTCTTCCGGGTAAGATTCCAGAATTCAATAAATACGAATTCAGCCGCCCAATGGCCAAAAGTGCATGTGAAAACCCAATTCGTGTTTACTCTCACATCGCCCCTTACCTTGGTGGCCCTGTTGAGATCAAAAACACAAACGGTGCAGGTGATGCTGCGCTTTCTGCGCTTCTACACGATATGTCTGCTAACCGCTTCCATAAGGTTAATGTACCTAATTCTGCGAAACACACTGCGAACTTCTTGTCGTACTCGTCTTTCTCTCAGATTTGCCAGTACTCTAACCGTGTTAGCTATGAAGTATTGATCCAACACGCACCTCGCCTATCTCATGGCCTACCAGAGCGTGAAGACTGTTTAGAAGAAGCATACTGGGAACGTTAATTCCAAGTTTGTAGCATTATAAAAAGGAGCTGATTAGCTCCTTTTTTCATATTTGTCATATGGATTAAACACCATAACCATTTACATCAGCAAGTCGCTGTTTACTGCGAACGAAAACACCATTACCTCGCCCTATTTCTCTGTTTTCGGCATCATAAACCACCGCCTCAACAATAAATTGGGATTTATTTTTGTTTACCACCCTCCCCACTGACCGCATTGCCCCCTCTGAAATTGGTCGGGTTAAATAAGTTGTAAATGACGTTGTTAATACAAACACTTCGGTTTCTAGTGAGCTCGCAGCAAAAAAAGCAGCATCATCAAGCATTTTAAAATACACCGAGCCGTGAACAGCCCCCGCAGAATGATGTAGCGATGAGTTAGCATTAATTTCAATCTCCGCCATCCCTTCACTAACAGTCATCGTGGGGGAATAAAACTGATTGATAGGCGCTGCGGCATACATGTTTTCAAGTTTTCTATAATGCACATCCATGTTGAGAAAACGCTCCTTTTGCTAGGGTTTAAGGCTTATTTTTCTTATTAATTCTCCTCAGTATATTCAATCACAGCTTTTACTGATGTGATGAATATAAAAAAGCCGATAGTGCTTTAACACTATCGGCTTTTTACCAAAACTCGTTAATTACTTATCTGCGGTATTTAGTCAGTATCTACCGAATAAATATCCCACTTCATATCAATTGTTTTATCCGTACCTGATACCGCAGCAATAACACGTCTATTTCTCTCAGCGGCAATCTCAGTTTCACTATCATCAATAGGCTTCGTGTAACCATAACCTATTGCTTGCAGACGATTAGCGTCAATAAAGAATGTATTTTTCAACATATCAACCACTGCTTCAGCACGAGCCTGAGACAGTGCCATATTCAACTCATAGCTACCGGTCTTGCTACAGTGTCCTTCAATCGTCACAGACGAATCAGGGTACTGATGCATAAAATTAGCAATGGCCTCAATTTCACGCTGATACACAGGTTTAATAACGGCTGAATTATTAGCAAAGTTTAATTTAAGCTCTACACGATCGGAAATTTCTTTCTCTTTTCCACAGCCAACATTATTAACGAATGAACCTGCCACACTGTTTGGGCATTGATCGCGAGCTTCAATCACGCCATCACCATCTAAGTCACGTAGATCGTATTGCTGTGTTGTTGTTTGTGATTCAGAACCGTCAGATGAAGCACAACCGCTAATCATTGCAGACATAATGACTAACGAACTTAATAGTATATTTTTTTTCATTATTCACTCTCTCCTTGACGAGTTGCTTCACTGCTCCAGTTCTCGGGCGTTGTTACACGTAGTGATGAGATTAGCTGCCCTGTTGCATGTAATATACGGTATTGTGAAACAAGCTCATCAAACTCAGCACGTAAATAACTCTTACGCGCTTCAAACAATTCGTTTTCAGAATCTAACAAGTCTAATAATGAACGTTGACCTAATTTAAATTG
Organism: Photobacterium angustum; assembly: GCF_002954615.1. Lineage (NCBI taxonomy): Bacteria > Pseudomonadati > Pseudomonadota > Gammaproteobacteria > Vibrionales > Vibrionaceae > Photobacterium > Photobacterium angustum. Next base: position 1,351,838 of record NZ_MSCJ01000001.1, read on the forward strand.
CTGCTCATACGCTGATTGGGTTTCTTTAGAAGCCTCAACATGCGTGCGGATAAAGTCTCGTTGCTTTGCCAAAAAGGTATTGGCATTCCAAGCGAGTGTTGTACCATCTCTTACATCACGGGATGTATTTTGATGAATACTTTTTGCTTCATCAATTTTGTATGCGGCTTCTCGAACACGTGAAGTGTCTTTGCCACCATTAAAGAGGTTATAACGTAACTGAATCCCTGCTTGTAACTCTTTATCTTCCCCTTCAAGCGCATTTTCATAATCAAACTTTTCATCTGACCATTTACCACCAAGCTCTAAAGTGATTTCAGGGTAATAGTTAGATTTTAAAGCCTCTCTCTCTGAACGTGCTGCAGAAATATCACTGTTTGATGATTTCAATATAGGATTGTTTTTTTGTGCTATTTCAATTGCTTGTTCTAGTGATGACGGAATTTTTTCTTGATCGGCCATTGGTATAATCACATTCTCTGGCGATTCATTAACAACTCTAATAAATTCACTTCGTGCATCAGCGGCATTATTTTGTGCTGACATTAAATTAGAATTAGCACGTGCTAAACGCCCTTTACTTTGTGATAAATCAGCACTTGAACCTAAGCCAGATTCTGTTTTCTCTTTTATTTGGTCAAACAAAAACTGATGCTTTTCAACATTGTTTTCCGCTAACTTTACAATCTGCTCTTCTACTAAGTAATTAATGTAGACTTTTACCACCGAAAGCGCGATATCTTCCGCTGTAGCAAAAAGCTTTAGTTGATCCGCTTTTGCTTCATAGTCTAAACGTGATAATTCATGTCCTGTTAAAAAGCCATTAAATAATACTTGTCGGATACTAATTCCAACTTCTGGTGTTTCTGAATCGACCATGTCTTCAGTTTGTAATCGACTCTGAGGAGTAGAGCTTTGTTTGAAACCATAACTCGCCGTCAAATCAACAGTCGGTAAATAGTCACCAAACACTTGTGTGCCTTGCTCCTCTCGGGCTTTAAATTGACTTAAAGCCTGCTGTAACTGAGGATTAGTATCTAAAGTAACCGCAACAGCTTGCTCTAATGTTTGGCTCATGACTGTAGCTGGATATAACGATGAAACAATAGCTGTTGTAATCAAGCTCTTCTTAATACAATCGCGTATTCCATGACGCATAAATGAATATCCTTATCTTTTATGGTTTAGCGCTCTCTGAGCGCCATTTCTTTAGCTCTTAAAATCGGGTTGAGTATGTATTCTAAAACAGTTCTTTTTCCTGTAATTACATCAACAGATGTCAACATGCCGGGAATAATTGGCAAAGGTGTCTTATCTGATTTCATTAAATGTGAGTGTGTTGTGCGAACCTTTACTAAGTAATAACTATTGCCCTCTTCATCTTGCGAGGTATCTGCACTAATATTCACAACAGATCCTTCAAGCCCACCATAACGAGTAAAGTCATACGCTGTTACTTTCACAACAGCCGGTAACCCTGGGTGCAAGAATGCAATATCTTTAGGCTGAATCTTTGCTTCAATTAATAAGTTATCTTCCGTTGGTACGATATCTAATATAGCTTCACCAGGTTTAACCACCCCACCAATAGTTGTTATATTGATACTTTTGATTGTGCCATTTACAGGTGAATGTAATACCGCTTTATCAACTTTGTCTTGCGAACCAACTTGCGCTTCGGTTAAACGTGAAAGTTTGGCTGTCATTTCATTAAGTTGAGCTCGTACATCTTTTTGATAATTCAACACTGCTTCACGTCGCTTTAAAATTGACTCATCTAAAGCGGCTTTTAGCTTAGGTTGCTCAGCATAAAGTGCCGAAAGTTCACCTTTGGTTTCATTGACTTTACGTTCTAGCTGCAACAGTTCAACTTCCGAAACGATGCCCTTTTTAGCTAAAGGCTTTGTCATTACTAATTCTTTATTAATCAGTTTTAAGCTACTTTTCAGTGTTCGGATGCGAGAAGATAATGAGTAACTTTCTTGTTGTTGTTGAACAATTTGACGAGCAAGGATCGCCAATTGATTTTGAAGCTCTTCTAACCGCCCTTGATATTCATCCTGCTGGCGAGCTATGAGCTCAGGCTCTTTTTGTACAAGTTCTTGAGAGAAAACAAGCGGTGCAATATTTATCTTAATCCGTTGTTTCCAGTCTTTAATATCATCATCAATTACAATGCTTTTAAGTTCTTGCCGAAAACGGATAATATTTGTATTAAGGCTATCTTCTTCATCTTCTTGCTGAGCTAAATCAGAGCGAAAACGAGTGTCATCAATACGCACAAGGGGTTGACCCTTTTTAACTGTCATTCCTTCTTCTACGTATAGCGCTTGCAACAAACCACCATCGTAGCTTTGAATTACTTGTACTTGTGATGATGGAATAACCTTACCTGAGCCTCTAGTGACAAGTTCCAATTGAGCAAAAAAAGCCCAAATGAAAAAGCATATCAACATAAAAAAGAGTGCCCATACCATATAGCGATGCTTCCTTGGCGAATCAATCATCATCGCGTTGTAGACATCATCCATCATCTCTTGATCTTGGTCGGAAAAAGGCTTATTCATTCCGGCCTCCCGATACACCTTGCTGTAACTGTTTCAATACTTTTTCACGTTGATCATCTAAAACGATCTTACCGTTATCAACGACGATAATGCGATCCACAAGCGGTAGTAATGACATTTTATGGGTGATAATTAATAGGGTACGATTTGTAGCAACATGCTGCATTGAATGCATAAAACGCTTCTCTGCATGTGCATCCATACTTGCTGTTGGCTCATCCATTAATAAAATTGGAGGATCATTTAATATCGCCTGAGCTAGTGCGACTGCTTGACGCTGCCCTCTCGACAATGCGTTTCCTAACTCTCCAACTTGTTTATCTAAACCTTCTGAATCACTATCCGTAAAGCTGCTAACACCTGAAAGTTGAATAGCACGCAGCAACTGATGTTCAGTGACTTGTCTCGTTCCAAACATAATATTGTCACGAATAGTGCCATGAATAAGCGTAATATCTTGTGGCATGTAACCAATATTTCTTCGCAAATCCGCCGGGTGAATTTGTTCACGATCAATGCCATCAAAACGTAAACTTCCTTCTGTTGGGCAATATAGCCCCGCTAATAACTTCGCTAATGACGTTTTACCTGAACCATTCTTACCAAGAATCGCAATTTTCTCACCCGGTTTAATTGAAAAGTTCGCAGAGTCAATCGTGCATTTTTTCTGATTCGGATACGAAAATTGGACATTTTCTGCCTTAATAGCACCTTTCATTCTGTGGCGACTGATCAAATGTGCTTTGTCTTCAAATTCACTTTCTTCTTGCATCAGTTGATCTAATTGACGCAGAGAACTTGAAGTTTGATTGGCTCTTGTTAGTAAATTTGCTAACTGAGCCATAGGAGAAACAACACGACTTGATAGCATAACAGCAGCGATAATCCCACCCATGGATATATCGACCGTTGATACACGATAAACGCCTAAAACCACAACACCAATAGCCGTTAACTGAGTAACAAAGGTGGCAAAATACGAAACAGAGTTAGAGATTTTTTTAACTTTTAACTGCCAATTAGCAGTATGTGCAATCATCTGTTGCCAGTGCCGTTGTATCATCCCTTCTGCACTATTTGATTTAATCGCCTCTATCGCCGTTAAACTTTCAATTAAATGTCCATGTTTTAGCGCTGAAAACTTATTAGATTCCTCAACTGCTATTTTTAATTTAGGTTGAACCAGTAATGTATAACCAATAATTAATAAGCCCGCAATTAATGGAATAACAGCAAGGTCACCAGCAACAAAATAAATAACCAATAAAAATAATAAAGCAAAAGGTAAATCAATTAATGTCGTTATCGTTGCTGAAGTCAACATGTCACGAATACTATCAAATTCACCTAATTGTTTTGCCATTCCACCAACTGAAACTGCACGTTTTGATAATGGAATTCCAATCACTTTTGCAAATAGACGAGAAGAAACGACAATATCAATTTTCTTCCCTGCTAAATCGATTAAATACCCTCTAATATGACGCATTAAAAAATCAAAGATAAAAGCGACGACCGCACCGCTTGCTAAAACCCATAATGATTCAAATGCTAAATTAGGCACGATTTTATCGTACACATTCATCATAAATAAGGGAGAAATTAAAGCAAAAACATTCACTAATATCGAAGCAATTAATACGTCTCGATAAATAGGACTGGCTTCTTTAATCATATTCCATAACCAGTGACCGTAACTAACATGTTGATGAACATCAACACTCTGGTCACCTCGGTATTGCTTCTTAATAAAGAAGCAATACCCCGTATAGCAACTTTCTAACTCTTCTAATGAAATTTCAGATTCACCGCCATTATCAGAAAACTGAATCACAGCAAGGTTATTTGCTTGATCTATTTCCCTTAAAATACATGCTTGCTTATCTTTTAAAAGTAAAACACAAGGCAAAACAAGTGGCGTTATATCTGACAACAATTTACGTAATAATTTTGCGGTTAAACCTGCTCTTGCTGCTGCCTGAGGAAATATATCAGGCGTGACTAAAGCACTTTCAAGAGGAAGCCCTGCAATTAACGCATCTCCAGAACAAGGGTTTCCATAATATTCAGACAAAATAACAAGACTATCCAATAATGGATCATCCGTTGTTTTTAATGAAGCAGGAATACTCCAGTATTCCTGCCTATTTTCAGGTGTGGATATCATGAATTATACGTCCTTGTTACTTTTTATTTTTACGAACAGGAATATCCTTTATCTCTATTCATATTTAATTATCATCTTGCTGTGATGGCAATATCATTGGCTTATCAATCGAAATAGTATCGAGCATCTGAGTATTTAAAATGATTTCGCCATTATCATTGCTTAATAAATTACTGGTGATAACACCCAGATTATCTTTCAAGCTATTGGAATCGATATCTTCAAGAATAATGTTTACTGACTTATCATTCCCAGTTTTGATAGAAATAACGCTATCATCATTATTTTGACTAATAGATAAGAATTCATCTAACGTTTCTGCTGTTGCATCTTTTAATAAATCACTGAGGTTTAATTTATCTTCCGCTAAATCAAAATCTCGAATGGTATCTATATCGCTAATAGACTCACTTTTACTCCAAGTAAATGTATCAGCACCGATTCCGCCATTAAGCAAATCATTGCCTTGACCACCAATTAGAAGATCATCACCCTCACCACCATTTAATGTATCGTTACCCTCACCACTAGAAAGTTTATCATTACCTAGCAAGCCATTAAGAATATCGATACCGGTACTACCGACAAGGTCATTATCAACATCAGAACCATTGACAATATTATTATCAAATAACACGCTATCAGAGCCAAAATTTTCACTGCTACTACTATTTTCTTTACCAATAGCCGTTACCGTTAACTCAATTGAATCAGCAGACTCTGCTGGCACGGTAATTTGTAAACCAGGAAGTGAAACCTGTGTATCCGTGTTTTGCCATAACCCCGTTAGTTCAATCTCACCAGCAGCATTAGCAATACCGAGAACGGTTGTACCATCCGCGCTAATTACTTTGGTATCTTTAGGTAATCCTGACAATAATATTTGGCTAATTGACTCGCTACCATCTGTATCCGTTAGCATAACGTTAATATCTAACGTATACGTATAAGTTGGTTGCTCTTTGATCCAGCTACCACCATCCCAATAGTATGTGCCATCAGCAAATTGAAGACGTTCAATGTTGTAGAGATCATCATCACCTTCACCGGCATACACCTCTTGGTTAATAGAAACACCCTTGTCGGTAACGGTAAATTTAGTTTCATATTGACTAACAATAACTAAATCTGAAACATCATAATCTGAAAAATTACCTGAATATACAGCAGTATCAGTGCCTGAACCGCCAAATAAGGAATCGTCCCCTTGCTCGCCAATTAAAATATCATTTCCATTTCCACCTCTTAATGCATCACCAACAAGTGGTATACCTTTTTTCGGTGCAGGACTTCCATCATCAGTCATATCTAAGCGGTTATTAGCTAACACCCCATCTTCACCAATAACAATAATATCTCTGTCAGTGCCCCATCCACTGATATTATCAGCATTACCTTGACCGCGGATGGCAACACTTCCATCACTTAATTGGCGAGTATATCCATCACCACTTAATTCAGTCACAGATATTTTATCACCTGAAATTGAGGCATCACTTGTTCCATTTTCAAGAGAAATTGCATTAGTTCCTAATTCAGAAACCGTATCATCCCAACTTATATAATCCTTTCCATCTTTATAGATACTCCCCGAATTATAAATAGGGTCAGAAGATAAATTAATCGTTACAAGAATTGGATCTGCAACAGCAGCAACATTGACTTTAACGGTGATGATGTCTTTACCGCCGTTGCCGTCACTGACTTCAACCTTAAAGTTATCTTCACCATGGAAATTAGTCTTAGGTGTGTAAGTCCACGTACCGTCAGTTTTAACCGTCACTTGACCATTGGTCGGGTTAGAACTTTGCGTGAAGGTTAAGTTATCACCATCAACATCGGTCGCGGACAGTTTACCGCTCACTGCGACTTCTTCATCGGTCGTGACAGCAATGTCATTGCCCAGTGGATTATTGTTATCATCAACCAATACTGGCGCATCATTGACTGGATTCACGGTCACATTAACAGTGATCGTATCGGTGCCACCTTTGCCGTCACTGACGATAACATCAAATTTGTCGCTACCATTAAAGTCACTGTTTGGTGTGTAAGTCCACGTACCGTCAGTGTTAACCGCCACTTGACCATTTGTCGGGTTAGAACTTTGCGTGAAGGTTAATTTATCACCATCAGCATCTATCGCGGACAGTTTACCGCTCACTGCTACTTCTTCATCGGTCATAACGGCAATATCCGTGCCCAATGGATTATTGTTATCATCAACAATCACTGGCGCATCATTGATTGGATTCACGGTCACATTAACGGTGATCGTATCGGTGCCACCGTTGCCGTCACTGACGATAACATCAAATTTATCGCTACCATTAAAGTCGCTGTTTGGTGTGTAAGTCCACGTACCGTCAGTGTTAACCGTCACTTGACCATTTGTCGGGTTAGAACTTTGCGTGAAGGTTAAGTTATCACCATCAACATCTATCGCTGACAGTTGACCGCTCACTGCTACTTCTTCATCGGTCGTGACGGCAATGTCTGTACCCAGTGGATTATTGTTATCATCAACCAATACTGGCGCATCATTGATAGGCTTCACGGTCACATTAACAGTGATGGTATCGGTGCCACCTTTGCCGTCACTGACTTCAACGTTAAAGCTATCTTTACCATTAAAGTCGCTGTTTGGTGTGTAAATCCACGTACCGTCTGTGTTAACCGTCACTTGACCATTGGTCGGGTTAGAACTTTGCGTGAAGGTTAATTTATCACCATCAGCATCTATCGCGGACAGTTTACCGCTCACTGCTACTTCTTCATCGGTCGTGACGGCAATGTCTGTGCCCAGTGGATTATTATTATCATCAACCAATACTGGCGCATCATTGACTGGATTCACGGTCACATTAACAGTGATTGTGTCGGTGCCGCCTTTGCCGTCACTGACGATAACATCAAATTTGTCGCTACCATTAAAGTCGCTGTTTGGTGTGTAAGTCCAAGTACCGTCAGTGTTAACCGTCACTGTACCGTTCGTTGGGTTCGTCGATGAAGTGAAGGTTAAGTTATCGCCGTCAACATCGGTCGCGGACAGTTTGCCGCTCACTGCTACTTCTTCATCGGTCGTGACAGCAATGTCTGTGCCCAATGGATTATTGTTATCATCAACAATCACTGGCGCATCATTGACTGGATTCACGGTCACATTAACAGTAATAGTATCGGTGCCGCCGTTGCCGTCACTGACGATAACATCAAATTTGTCGCTACCATTAAAGTCACTGTTTGGTGTGTAAGTCCACGTGCCATCAGTGTTGACGGTAACTGTACCGTTCGTTGGATTCGTCGATGAAGTGAACGTTAAGTTATCGCCGTCAACATCGGTCGCGGACAGTTTGCCGCTCACTGCTACTTCTTCATCGGTCGTGACAGCAATGTCTGTGCCCAATGGATTATTGTTATCATCAACAAGCACTGGTGCATCATTGATTGGGTTCACGGTCACATTAACAGTAATAGTATCGGTGCCGCCGTTGCCGTCACTGACTTCAACGTTAAAGCTATCTTTACCATGGAAATTAGTTTTAGGTGTGTAAGTCCACGTGCCATCAGTGTTGACGGTAACTGTACCGTTCGTTGGATTCGTCGATGAAGTGAACGTTAAGCTATCGCCGTCAACATCGGTCGCGGACAGTTTGCCGCTCACTGCGACTTCTTCATCGGTCGTGACAGCAATGTCTGTGCCCAATGGATTATTGTTATCATCAACAATCACTGGCGCATCATTGACTGGATTCACGGTCACATTAACAGTAATAGTATCGGTGCCGCCGTTGCCGTCACTGACGATAACATCAAATTTGTCGCTACCATTAAAGTCACTATTTGGTGTGTAAGTCCACGTGCCATCAGTGTTGACGGTAACTGTACCGTTCGTTGGATTCGTCGATGAACTAAACGTTAAGCTATCACCATCAGCATCTGTCGCGGACAGTTTACCGCTTACAGCTACTTCTTCATCGGTCGTGACGGTAATGTCTGTACCCAATGGATTATTGTTATCATCAACAATCACTGGCGCATCATTGATTGGATTCACGGTTACATTAACAGTGATCGTATCGGTGCCACCCTTGCCGTCACTGACTTCAACCTTAAAGCTATCTTCACCTTGGAAATTAGTTTTAGGTGTGTAAGTCCACGTACCGTCAGTGTTAACCGTCACTTGACCATTGGTCGGGTTAGAACTTTGCGTGAACGTTAAGCTATCACCATCAGCATCTATCGCTGACAGTTTGCCGCTCACTGCTACTTCTTCATCGGTCGTGACAGCAATGTCATTGCCCAATGGATTATTGTTATCATCAACCAATACTGGCGCATCATTGATTGGATTCACGGTCACATTAACAGTGATCGTATCGGTGCCACCCTTGCCGTCACTGACGATAACATCAAATTTGTCGCTACCATTAAAGTCACTGTTTGGTGTGTAAGTCCACGTGCCATCAGTGTTGACGGTAACTGTACCGTTCGTTGGATTCGTCGATGAAGTGAACGTTAAGCTATCGCCGTCAACATCAGTCGCGGACAGTTTGCCGCTCACTGCGACTTCTTCATCGGTGCTTACAGTCATGTCATTGCCCAATGGATCATTGTTATCATCAACAATCACTGGCGCATCATTGATTGGGTTCACGGTTACATTAACAGTGATCGTATCGGTGCCGCCGTTGCCGTCACTGACCTCAACCTTAAAGCTATCTTCACCGTGGAAATTAGTCTTAGGTGTGTAAATCCACGTGCCGTCAGTGTTAACCGTCACTTGACCATTGGTCGGGTTAGAACTTTGCGTGAAGGTTAAGTTATCACCATCAACATCAGTCGCGGACAGTTTACCGCTCACTGCTACTTCTTCATCAGTCTCAACACCAATGTCTGTGCCCAATGGATTATTGTTATCATCAACAATCACTGGCGCATCATTGATTGGATTCACGGTCACATTAACAGTGATGGTGTCAGTACCACCCTTGCCGTCACTGACCTCAACCTTAAAGCTATCCTCACCGTGGAAATTAGTCTTAGGTGTGTAAGTCCAGGTACCGTCAGTGTTAACCGTCACTTGACCATTGGTCGGGTTAGAACTTTGCGTAAAGGTTAATTTATCGCCGTCAACATCGGTCGCGGACAGTTTGCCGCTCACTGCGACTTCTTCATCAGTCTCAACAGCAATGTCATTGCCCAATGGATTATTGTTATCATCAACAATCACTGGCGCATCATTGACTGGATTCACGGTCACATTAACAGTGATCGTATCGGTGCCACCCTTGCCGTCACTGACGATAACATCAAATTTGTCGCTACCATTAAAGTCACTGTTTGGTGTGTAAGTCCACGTGCCATCAGTGTTGACGGTAACTGTACCGTTCGTTGGATTCGTCGATGAAGTGAACGTTAAGCTATCACCATCAGCATCTATCGCTGACAGTTTGCCGCTCACTGCTACTTCTTCATCGGTCGTGACAGCAATGTCTGTGCCCAGTGGATTATTGTTATCATCAACCAATACTGGCGCATCATTGATTGGATTCACGGTCACATTAACAGTGATCGTATCGGTGCCGCCGTTGCCGTCACTGACCTCAATCTTAAAGCTATCTTCACCGTGGAAATTAGTCTTAGGTGTGTAAGTCCACGTGCCGTCAGTGTTAACCGTCACTTGACCATTGGTCGGGTTAGAACTTTGCGTGAAGGTTAATTTATCACCATCAGCATCTATCGCGGACAGTTTACCGCTCACTGCTACTTCTTCATCGGTCGTGACGGCAATGTCTGTGCCCAGTGGATTATTGTTATCATCAACCAATACTGGCGCATCATTGACTGGATTCACGGTCACATTAACAGTGATCGTATCGGTGCCGCCATTGCCGTCACTGACGATAACATCAAATTTGTCGCTACCATTAAAGTCGCTGTTTGGTGTGTAAGTCCAAGTACCGTCAGTGTTAACCGTCACTGTACCGTTCGTTGGATTCGTCGATGAAGTGAACGTTAAGCTATCGCCGTCAACATCAGTCGCGGACAGTTTGCCGCTCACTGCGACTTCTTCATCGGTCGTGACAGCAATGTCATTGCCCAATGGATTGTTGTTATCATCAACAATCACTGGCGCATCATTGATAGGCTTCACGGTCACATTAACAGTGATGGTGTCGGTGCCACCTTTGCCGTCACTGACTTCAACGTTAAAGCTATCTTTACCATTAAAGTCGCTGTTTGGTGTGTAAGTCCACGTGCCGTCAATGTTAACCGTCACTTGACCATTGGTCGGGTTAGAACTTTGCGTGAAGGTTAATTTATCACCATCAGCATCTATCGCGGACAGTTTACCGCTCACTGCTACTTCTTCATCGGTCGTGACGGCAATGTCTGTGCCCAGTGGATTATTGTTATCATCAACCAATACTGGCGCATCATTGACTGGATTCACGGTCACATTAACAGTGATCGTATCGGTGCCGCCTTTGCCGTCACTGACGATAACATCAAATTTGTCGCTACCATTAAAGTCGCTGTTTGGTGTGTAAGTCCAAGTACCGTCAGTGTTAACCGTCACTGTACCGTTCGTTGGATTCGTCGATGAACTGAACGTTAAGCTATCGCCGTCAACATCAGTCGCGGACAGTTTGCCGCTCACTGCGACTTCTTCATCGGTCGTGACGGCAATGTCTGTGCCCAGTGGATTATTGTTATCATCAACAATCACTGGCGCATCATTGATTGGGTTCACGGTTACATTAACAGTGATGGTATCGGTGCCGCCTTTGCCGTCACTGACGATAACATCAAATTTGTCGCTACCATTAAAGTCGCTGTTTGGTGTGTAAGTCCAAGTACCGTCAGTGTTAACCGTCACTGTACCGTTCGTTGGATTCGTCGATGAAGTGAACGTTAAGCTATCGCCGTCAACATCGGTCGCGGACAGTTTGCCGCTCACTGCGACTTCTTCATCAGTCTCAACAGCAATGTCATTGCCCAATGGATTATTGTTATCATCAACAATCACTGGCGCATCATTGACTGGATTCACGGTCACATTAACAGTAATCGTATCGGTGCCGCCGTTGCCGTCACTGACTTCAACGTTAAAGCTATCTTTACCATTAAAGTCGCTGTTTGGTATGTAAGTCCATGTGCCATCAGTGTTAACCGTCACTTGGCCATTGGTCGGGTTAGAACTTTGCGTAAAGGTTAAGTTATCGCCGTCAACATCGGTCGCGGACAGTTTGCCGCTCACTGCTACTTCTTCATCGGTCGTGACGGTAATGTCTGTGCCCAATGGATTATTGTTATCATCAACCAATACTGGCGCATCATTGATAGGCTTCACGGTCACATTAACAGTGATGGTATCGGTGCCGCCGTTGCCGTCACTGACTTCAACCTTAAAGCTATCTTCACCGTGGAAATTAGTCTTAGGTGTGTAAGTCCACGTACCGTCAGTGTTAACCGTCACTTGACCATTTGTCGGGTTAGAACTTTGCGTGAAGGTTAATTTATCGCCGTCAACATCGGTCGCGGACAGCTTGCCGCTCACTGCGACTTCTTCATCGGTCGTGACAGCAATGTCATTGCCCAGTGGATTATTGTTATCATCAACCAATACTGGCGCATCATTGACTGGATTCACGGTCACATTAACAGTGATAGTATCGGTGCCGCCGTTGCCGTCACTGACGATAACATCAAATTTGTCGCTACCATTAAAGTCACTGTTTGGTGTGTAAGTCCACGTGCCATCAGTGTTGACGGTTACTGTACCGTTCGTTGGATTCGTCGATGAAGTGAACGTTAAGCTATCGCCGTCAACATCGGTCGCGGACAGTTTGCCGCTCACTGCCACTTCTTCATCAGTCTCAACACCAATATCTGTGCCCAGTGGATTATTGTTATCATCAACCAATACTGGCGCATCATTGACTGGATTCACAGTCACATTAACAGTGATGGTATCGGTGCCGCCGTTGCCGTCACTGACTTCAACCTTAAAGCTATCTTCACCGTGGAAATTAGTCTTAGGTGTGTAAGTCCACGTACCGTCAGTGTTGACGGTAACTGTGCCGTTCGTTGGATTCGTCGATGAAGTGAACGTTAAGCTATCGCCATCAACATCGGTCGCGGACAGTTTACCGCTCACTGCCACTTCTTCCTCGGTCGTGACGGTAATGTCATTACCCTGTGGATTATTGTTATCAACAATCACTGGATTCACAGTCACATTAACGGTGATGGTATCGGTACCACCTTTGCCGTCACTGACTTCAACCTTAAAGCTATCTTCACCATTAAAGTCGCTGTTTGGTGTGTAAGTCCACGTACCATCAGTGTTGACGGTAACTGTGCCGTTCGTTGGATTCGTCGATGAAGTGAACGTTAAGCTATCGCCATCCGCATCGGTCGCGGACAATTTGCCGCTCACAGCTACTTCTTCATCGGTGCTTACAGTAATACTGTCACCTTCTGGGACACCATTTTCATCGACAATAACAGGCTTGCTGTTTATTAAAATACTTGATTTATCATCATTTTGCGGAGTTTGTGGCTCTAGTGGGCTTGAAGGGCTATAAAAATCATCACTATCATTATAAGGAGATGCTGGAGGACGAGGACTGGTATCACGACTATCATATCCAGATTCAGCTATGATTTCTTTTGCGTTTCTTTCTATGCTATTAAAACTAAAACCACCACTATTGCTAATGCTTTGAATACCTGCAGCGGTAGCTTCCGCAATAAGGGTTGGATCTTCTCCGGAAGCAATTAAAGCTTGAAGGTTAGCAATCTCATCAGGAAGCTCTTCTTTAGCACCATTAGAATTAACATTAGAAAACACGACTTCTGTTCCATCGGATTGCTCTAACTTCACCGTTGCATAATCAGGCAGTATCAATGTGTCACCAACTGACAACATAAGCTGTTCAGTAACAACCTTGTTACCCCGTTCATTACTCAATTCAACATTGCCAGAGAATGACAACACTTTACTTGTTTGAACAACCGCAATAGATTTCATGGAATAAACAGTCCTTGTTTAGTTATAAAATCAGATAGATACATTTTCAACAGCATTATCACCTGATAATAAGCGGTACAAATCACCACCAATAAATTCACATTTAATTTACAAAATATATAGTGTCATTATTTTGGCACTACCTCAACCAATTATATAAATCTTTTATAAATACTGTCGTAAATACCGTTTTTTATGCATAAAAAAGCCGATAATATTATATACATCATCGGCTCTTTATAATTTCGCTACTAACTAAATCAACATTCGTTAATCGCGTTGCGAACACGTTTATCAGATACAGGATATGGTGTACCCAACTGCTGAGCAAAGTAACTAACACGTAGTTCTTCAATCATCCAGCGGATCTCTTTTACCTTATCAGGTACTGGCTGCCCTTTCGGGATCTTATTCAGTAGCTCTTTGTACTCATTAACTACAGACTCAATCTTCAGAATATGCACACGATCTTTATTTGGATCGATTGGCAGTTTTTCCATTCGACGCTCAATAGCACGCATGTAACGCAGAATATCAGGTAGGCGTTTCCAACCACATTCTGTTGCAAAACCTTTGAAGATCAAGCTTTCAATTTGTGCTTTGATATCAGACATCGCAAATGCCATGCTTAAATCAATACGTCCTTTCAAACGCTTACTGATGTTAAATGCTGTGGTTAAGATTTCTTCTACTTGTTTGGCAATATCAACCACGGTGTCACCAAGCTCAGCACGAACAAACTCTTTCAACGCTTCAAATGATTCAGGCTGCCATGCTAATCCGCCTTTCTCTTCAATTAGCTTATCAACACCACAAGCAATACAATCATCAATCAGATCAAGTACACGACCATACGGATTAAAGTACAAACCTAGCTTCGATTTGTTTGGCAAGTTTGAATGAAGGTACTTAATTGGCGATGGTACGTTAAGTAAAATCAAACGACGTTGACCCGCCTGCATCGCATTGTTTTGCTGCTCTTCAGTTTCAAACAATTTGATACCAACAGAATCTTTGTTATCCACCAGCGCAGGATACGCTTTTACTTCAAAGCCACCGCGTTTCTGTTGGTAACGTTCAGGTAGCGTACCAAAACTCCATGTTTTCAAACCATCTTGCTCGATATCATCATCAGCAACTTGTGACAAAGTTTCTTGAACCTTCTCTTTTAAGTTGTCTTTCAGACCATAGATATCTTTGCTTTCACGTAGTTTACGATTGCGGTGATCAACAGCACGATAAGTGATTTTCAAGTGATCAGGGATCTGATCTAAGTTCCAATCTTCACGCACAATTGTCACGCCACTCATACGCTTCAATTCTTTTTCTAGTGAATCTAGCAATGGCGCTTCCATTGCCTTAACACGAGCTAAGAACGCATCAGCATAGTTTGGCGCCGGCACAAAGTTACGGCGTAACGGTTTTGGTAATGATTTGATCAAAGCAACAACCAACTCATGACGTAAGCCTGGAATTTGCCAGTCAAAGCCGTCAGGTTGAACTTGGTTTAAGATAGCCAATGGCACGTGAACGGTTACACCATCGTTATCTTCACCCGGTTCAAACTGGTAGCTTAGTTTTAGCTTCAAGTTACCTTGATGCCAGAAGTTAGGATAATCTAAATCAGTGACATGACTTGCATCACCACGGAATAGCATCTCACGTTCAAAGTTTAATAACTCTGGATCTTCTTTCGATGCTTTCTTCCACCATGTATCAAAGTGGCGACCTGACGTTACTTTCAAATCAATACGTTGATCGTAGAAATTAAACAGCTCGTCATCATCGATCAGAATGTCACGACGACGTGATTTGTGCTCAAGCTCTTCAACTTCGCGCAATAGCTTACGGTTTTGTTGATAGAACTTATGGCGCGTATCCCAATCCCCTTCAACCAATGCTGAGCGGATAAAGATTTCCCGTGATAACGTTGGATCAATATTGCCGTAGTTAACTTTACGTTTGGCTACAACAGGAATGCCATACAGCGTAACTTTTTCAAACGCATGAACAGCAGCAGACTTCTTCTCCCAATGCGGTTCGCTATAACTACGTTTAATCAAATGACCAGCTAATGGCTCAACCCACTCCGGCTGAATTTTTGCACCAATTCGCCCCCATAGACGTGACGTTTCCACTAGCTCCGCAACCATCACCCACTTTGGCTGTTTCTTGAAAATGCCAGAGCCAGGGAAGATATTAAAGCGAGCGTTACGCGCACCTTGGTATTCATTTTTCTCTTGGTCTTTCATACCAATATGCGAAAGCAATCCGCTTAGTAGCGAAATATGAATACTGTCATAGCTTGCTTCGTTGCCATTCATTTTCAACTCAAGCTCTTTAATCACTTGATTGACTTGGAAATAGATATCTTGCCACTCACGAATGCGTAAGTAGTTTAAGTATTCTTTCTTACATAAACGGCGGAATTGATTACTAGAAAGCTCTTTTTGTTGTTCTTGGACGTAATTCCATAAATTAACGAACGCAACAAAGTCAGAATCTTTGTCGTTAAATCGGCGATGTTTCTCATCAGACTGTTGCTGTTTATCTGATGGACGCTCACGTGGATCTTGAATAGATAGTGCCGATGCAATAATCATCACTTCACGTAATGCACCTAACTTAGGCGCTTCAAGTACCATACGAGCTAAACGCGGATCAATAGGAAGACGCGCTAATTGGCGCCCCATTGGTGATAAACGTTTACGCGGATCTGTGGCTTTAGAGTTAATCGCGCCTAACTCTTCCAATAATCGAATACCGTCTTGAATATTGCGATTATCGGGCGCTTCTACAAATGGGAAAGCTTGGATATCCCCCAAACCAATCGCAGTCATTTGAAGAATAACTGACGCTAAGTTAGTACGTAGAATTTCTGGATCGGTAAATTCTGGGCGCGATAAAAAATCTTCCTCAGAATATAGACGAATACAAATACCTTCTTGAACACGACCACAACGCCCCATACGCTGATTGGCGCTGGCTTGTGAAATGGCTTCAATCGGTAGACGCTGTACTTTAGTACGGTAACTATAGCGACTAATTCGGGCTGTACCCGGATCAATAACGTATTTAATACCCGGAACAGTCAGTGAGGTTTCCGCTACGTTTGTTGAAAGTACAATACGGCGACCAGAGTGTGATTGGAATACTCTGTTTTGCTCACCCGCCGATAGACGTGCGTACAAAGGTAGAATTTCAGTATGGCGTAATTTACGCTTTTCTAACGCATCTGCAGTATCACGAATTTCACGCTCACCGTTTAAGAAGATCAGGATATCACCCTCACCCTCATCACACAGCTCATCGACCGCATCAAAAATTGCATCTAACTGATCACGATCGGTGTCATCACCGTCTTCAACCACAGGGCGGTAGCGAACTTCTACTGGGTACGTTCGGCCTGACACTTCAATAATAGGTGCATTATTAAAGTGCTTAGAAAAACGCTCAGGATCGATGGTTGCTGAAGTAATTATGACTTTTAAATCTGGGCGCTTTGGTAATAACTCACGCAAATAACCCATTATGAAATCAATATTTAAGCTACGTTCGTGCGCTTCATCGATAATGATAGTGTCATATTGACTTAAGAAACGATCGTGTTGAATTTCAGCCAATAAAATACCGTCTGTCATTAACTTTACGTGGCTATGCTCTGAGACCTGATCGTTAAATCGGACTTTATAACCTACGTGAGAGCCCATTTCACATTCCATTTCTTCTGCAATACGAGAAGCAACAGAGCGTGCAGCCAGACGACGAGGCTGAGTGTGGCCTATCATACCGTGGGTACCACGACCGATTTCTAAACAGATTTTAGGTAGCTGAGTAGTTTTACCTGAACCCGTCTCACCCGCCACAATAACCACTTGGTTATTTAAGATCGCTTCAGCGATATCATCTTTCTTCTGGCTTACGGGTAACTGTGCTGGGTATATGATTTTTGGACGCTGAGTACGGCGACGTTCCACCGTTTGCATTGATTTCGCAATCTCTAATGCAATTTCGTCAAATACAGCGTGCTTGGATTTTTCGTTTTTAATTCTTGATGCGCCTTGTACACGTTTGTGTAGACGAAAACGATCGCGCATCATGCAATCTTTAATAGCAGACTTTAATGTTTTTTCGTTATTCAACACGTCTGCTTGAGTTTGATTCGACTGACTCAATGTAATTCCTGTCTTTCAATGACTAATGGATACCGAGAACATCTGATGAAAACTCGCTCAGTATCACTTGGCGATTCGAAATTTTCATTAATTCTATCACAAATGAAATAATCTGAGAGCCGCTTAAAAGACAATTACTAAGGTGTAATGATAGGTTCAGACTGAGATAGTATAAAATTGCAACTAGCTCAGCTTCTAAATGGAGTAGGTGTTTAATTTTACAGTCGAAAAATAGTCAACAGAACTATTTATACAATTGAGCAATATTTTACAATACTTAAGATAAGGAGGTTGGGATTGGACAAAGAAAAAGCAGATTACATCACTTCCAACGCATTCAACGGTATTGAATATGTGAATGCCGATTTCACTAAACAAACGTTCTCTAAACATGTTCATGAGGGCTACACCATAGGCGTTATAGAGCAAGGTGCGCAACGCTTTTTTCGCAGCGGTGCTAATCATATTGCAGGTCAGGATAGTATTATTTTGGTCAACGCTGATGATGTACATACCGGTGAATCAGCAACCACAGAGGGGTGGCGCTATAAGGCCATTTACCCAACGCCCGATCATTTTGAGAAAATATCCCAAGATTTATTGGGTAGCGCTTCCCTAACCCCCTATTTTCGAGATTCTGTGATTAATGATAAGAAGATTTCCAGCCAACTGCGTTTGATCTTTGACCAGATTGAAAACGGTGCATCAACGCTGCTTATAGAAACGTTGATTTATAGTACGCTTCTCTCACTATCCAGTACGTATGGTAAATCAGTTTCTTTACCTAAAGACTCCCAAACTAATCGTAGCAAATTGTCTTTAGCAAAAGCGTATTTAGATGAATACCCAGAGCACGATGTAAGTTTAGAAAGGTTGGCACAATTAGCTGGTTGCACCAAGTTCCATTTTGTTCGCCAGTTCGGAAAAACATACGGAATATCGCCTCATGCATATCAAGTTCAAGTGCGCTTGATAAAAGCAAAACAGTTATTAAAAGCTGGCTCCTCGGTTGTAGATACCGCCATTGACTGCGGGTTTCACGATCAAAGCCACTTTTCTCGTCATTTTAAACGTGCGTTAGGCACGACGCCGAAACAGTTCCAGCAAGCAATTTTATACAATCATTGATGAGCCATCATTTCGTAAACTAACCCTATCGTTAATCAGAGGTTAGTTTATGGATATACCAACATCACCCCAACATATATCTCCCCAAAAAATCATTTTTAGGGCTACGTTAGATATATTCCCCTTATGTGCCGCTGTCACCCCTTGGGGGATCCTATGCGGTTCTTTGGCTATTCAAATAGGTCTTACCGCTTTACAAGCACAATTATTATCATTGATGGTATTTGCAGGAGCTGCACAATTAGCTGCGACTTCTCTCCTTGGTACAGGCGTAAGTTATTCCCCGATTTTCTCATCCACATTTGTTATTAGTTCTCGGCATCTTCTTTATTCAGCTGTTTTCCAAAAGTACATCAAGGATCTATCACTTCCCCGTCGACTTTGCTTTGCTTTTTTTCTAACCGATGAAATGTTTGCTTTAACTAGTGCCTATATAGGAAAACATAAATCTTTTAATTATTTATACGCTATAAGTACTGGAATTGTTTTTTATCTTATGTGGAACATAGCCACTTTTGCGGGGATTGTTGTAGGTAACAACATCACAAACTTCGACGCTTTGGGTTTAGAGTTCGCCATCGCAGCAACTTTTATTGCTATCGTTATTCCCTCTATAAAAAATTCACCAATCCTAATATCAGTACTAACAAGTGGTATAACAGTATTAGTTTTAGAGTTATTTGAGTTCTCATTTTCTTTAATCGCATCAACTGTAATGGGTATGTTGGCTGGTTATTTCACACAACTTAAAGGATTAAAAAATGAGCCTTAATATAGAATTAATAATTGTATTGATGGCTGCTATCACTTTTAGCTGTCGTTATATTTTCTTTATGAAGTGTTTCCCCGTTCGTTTAAACCACACAACGAAAAAAATCTTGGAATTTACAGCACCTTCCGTACTAACAGCCATGTGGGTGCCAATAGTGTTTCTGGGGCATAAGACAACAGAAAATAGTTTACTGACAAGTCCATTTTTATACGCAGGATTAATCACTCTACTGGCTGCTTACAAATTAGAAAGTACACTAAATATTGTGGTCGTTGGGATGAGTACTTTTGTTGTTATAAGTTGGCTTATATAAATGAATGATTAAAATAAACAAAAAAGAGAGCTAACGCGTATGTTGCTCTCTTTTTTATATCATGAAGCGCTTATTGCTTAAGTTAAATTAATGATACTGGTTGTACTGAATCATCATCATTGACTAAATTTTTAAGCCACTTACGACCATAAATACGATAAGTTGTCAGTCCAACTTTAACGACTTCTTCTGCCAATATAGCAACAAGCACCCAGTGTAATGGCCAGCCTAAAACAATACCCGTGAGTATGGCTAAAGGAATACCTATTGCCCATTGGCCAAATAAATCAATAAAAATGCTGTATTTAATGTCGCCACCGCTACGTAATACCCCACCAATACCCACCATATTGAACACTTTTAGGAACATACCTAACGCCATCACTAAGGTAACATTCAGCGACATTTCAAGGTTCGGTGCTTGAGCCTTTGCCAACCACTCTCCAACAAGCCCACTCGATAGCCAAATAGACACACCTAACACAAAAGCAATAGACACACTCAAAGCTAGAAAGAACCACGACTGATGAAACGCTCGTTGATAATTTTCAGCGCCTAATTCGTGTCCCAAAATCGTTGAGGCAGCAACAGCAAAACCAATAAAGGCTGAAATTAATACCGCTTCTATCGGCGATAATAAGCTAATGATGGCAAGTTCTGTCACACCTAATTTGGCAAAAATAACGCTATAAACAAGTATTCCCATCGCCCATGCCCCGTCATGAACAATCATAGGCCAGGCGACATTAAAATAACGTTTCCTTGCTTTGGCATTACTTGCTGGCTCTATATCTTCATGTGTTGGTAATACTTTTTTATAGGTTTTATAAGTAATAAACAGCAAAATAGCTGTTTGTGCACCACGCGAAATCGTTGTCCCCAGCGCGGCACCAGCAACCCCCATTTCAGGAAAACCATATAATCCGAAAATTAATAGCGCATTAAGTACGCCATTAATAATGACAGCCACCAGCCCAACATACGTAGGCATTTTAGCTTCGCCTACTGCACGTAAAGCAGATTCAAGCGGTACGACAATGGCTGTAAAAATAATGCTCCAGCCGCAGACATATAAATAATCTCGTGCATAGTGAATAAAGTCGGCTTGATCATTAACCAAAGCAACAATTTGCTCAGGAAAAACACGGTATGCGACAGCAAAAGGTAATGTTAGAAATATTGCGCATACCCAAGATTGTAACAAGGTGCGCCTCACCCCTTCCATTTTCCCTGCACCAAAATATTGTGCCGCAAGTACACCGACAGCTCCACTGACACCGACAACAAGCAATAAATTAAAGAAAAATATGCGGTTACCAATACCTACAGCGGCAACTTGTGACTCACCGAGTTTAGAAACCATGATGACATCGACTAAACCAAGTAGTGAAAACAACATAGATTGCATTGATACTGGCAACGCTAAACGCCATGTTTTTTGCCAAAAAGTTTTATCTGCTGAGTATCGCCAGTGTTGCATGACCGCCACCTATTTATTGTTATCTTACTGTGAAGCAGATCATACCTATGTTTACTCAAACACGTTTATTCTAAGCAATCAAAAAGCTTTGCCAAACTATCATTTTAAATTTTGGAGCTCTGTGATGGGGTATATTGATACTTTTACTATTTCACCAAAATGCCAATCTATTATTATTGATCAAGTACAATCGATTGAACTTGAAAAGCAAAAAATTCTTCAATGTGGCATCAATTATGGCAAAGAAGCATTCAGTATTTATCGAAGAAGCCCAGACATGTATATGCTGCTCTATACAACGGGTGGCAAGGGGTTATTAAAAACATCAAACGGTGAATGGGCATTAGAAACCGGCAGTGTTATTTATGTACCGCCCGGTTATGAGAATGGCTTTGTTATTAACCCAGATGATAACCCTGATCTTATTTGGGATGTCGCATGGGTTATGCTTGAAAAACATAAGCGTTGGGATGAGAGCTTACCTCATGATATTACCTATCAAGATTCACAATCAGGTTCATTACTATTTAAGACTATCATTTGTTTAAGCGAATCTTTAAGTTTCAACTATCCATTGGGCGATGCGCTATGTAAGAGTATTACAGAACAAATTTGTTTATTAGTGAACACCCAAACCGCCCCTCACTCTCCTAAAGCACTTACCCGTTTAGAGCATGTTTACCAGCATACGAAAAGTCAGTTACACCACCCATGGCAAGTCTCCGATCTGGCTGCCTTATATCCATGCTCTGAGCCGCATTTTCATCGATTATGTCAACAGTATTACCAACAATCTCCTATTGCCTATTTAACTCAAATTCGAATGGAACATGCTGCTGGGTTGCTGACTACCACCACTTGGCCAATTCAACATATTAGTGACTTGTGTGGTTACCCAAACCCAACCAACTTTAGTACTCGATTTAAAAATTGGAGTAGTTTTACGCCTCGACAATTTCGGACGAAGTTTCAGCCACAACTTTAAAACCTAATTACTTTGGCATGATTAAATAATTTTTCTCTCTAAGATGTTATCAGTTAAGCTAGTAAATAAACAAAGTGATGATTAATCTTATTAGATATAAACGCCTTTAACGATGAAAGGATCACCAGATGCAAAACTGCTTTACATATAGTTATCAACTTGATGCGAGTAATGGTTCTTCACCGCTCTCACTTGATCAAATAAATAACTGGAGCAGTAATGATGGGCTACTGTGGGTCCATTTAGACTATACTGATGAAAAAGCACTAGCATGGATAAACAATAGCCATTTGCCTGATGTAGAAAAAGAAGCCCTTACTACTCAGCGTATTCGCCCTCGTTTAAATCAAACGAAAGAAGGTTTTTTCTTGTCATTACGAGGAATAGATTTAGATTCTGATAATCAATCTGACAAGCCATCAGAAATGGTCTCTATTCGAGGTTACTATAAACACAACACCATTATTACTACTTCAGACCGACCGGTTAGAGCACTTGATCGTGTTGCGGCACATATTAATGGCGGCTTTGGACCAAAAACTATTGGTGCATTCATTCTCTGTCTTTGCGATCACCTAACGAGCCATAAAATAGAAGTGATTGATTCCATTGATGACAGGTTAACCCAGCTTGAAGATCAGGTTATGAATAATAGTGATGACGACCTCCGCAATAACATTGCACAATTAAGACGGGAAACGGTTTATCTACGTCGCTATGTCACTCCACAACGTGATGCAATCGCTAAATTACTCACTATTGATACTCCACTGCTTTCACTATCAGACAAACAAAAAATACATGAAGTAAATGAAAAACTGCTCCATGTTATCGATGACTTAAACGCTATTCGTGAACGTGCTAATGTGACGCAAGAAGAACTAATGAGCTTACAATCTGAAGCATTAAACCAGCGTTTATATTTTCTGTCTTTAATTACCACTATCTTTTTACCACTAGGTTTTTTAACCGGTTTACTGGGTGTTAATTTAGGAGGTATTCCCGGCTCTCAAAACCACTGGGCATTTTATATATTCTGCAGCCTGTTATTCGCTGTATTAATACTTCAACTTATCCTTTTCTATCGTAGAAAATGGATATAAAAAATTAAAATAGATAAAATAATTACATATATGTAATCCAATATTGTTATTTTTAATGTTGATTTATTAAAGACATTATTAATATTATTAACTTAAACTGGAAAAATAATAAGGGAAATAATGTTCAAATCGCTACGTACACTATTTCGACAACTGACAAATGATCCTAATAGTAATGAAGCCGTAGATACTCCAACGCTTCATTTAGCTATGGCTTCTTTATTATGTGAAGTAGCTATTGCCGACCACGATCAGGATCCAAGAGAAGAACAAGCTAAAATTCAACTTCTAATGAAATTACTTGAAGTTGATGAAATCACTTCAAAACAACTACTTGAGAAAGCTCAACGACAAGCAGAGGCGTCTGTTTCTCTTTATGATTTTACTAATAAATTACGTTCACTTGAGCAACCAGAACGCTATCAATTAGTTGAAGCAATGTGGCAAGTCGCCTACGCTGATGGTGTGATAGACCCACAAGAAGAGGCTGTCATTCGCCAAGTTTCTGATTTAATATATTTAGATCATTCTGCATTTATAAAAGCCAAAATCAGCGCTAAAAATACTGCAAGCTAACCTATTTAAGAGCTATAACTATAGCTCTTTTCTTTATCACTCCTTTCTTGATAGTTTTAATATCAACACCTATCCTATATATAGAGTGCAAACTGAAACATATACTAATATTTATGCACCTTTACATATTTTACTAGACAATTAAAGCAATCATTTAATAGGCATCGTTTAATAACACTATTAAGTTATTAACATGGAGGCACTAATGGCTCATGTAGCTATTTGTGCTTTTTATTTAGAAAAAATACAGGTGTAAATACATAGACACTCCTGTCTATATTATATTTTTATATTGATACTTATTTTTATAAGTTCGCTATATGCTACAAACAATGGAAAAGTATAAAAAAACTTTCCATTAATAATCATATAGATATAAACACTGATATTACCGCCTTATTAAATATTTGTTGGCTTGAAACTTGTACATTTTATCAATGATGAACAAAACAATGAATGTCCATAAGTATTTTTAACTGAGTGAGGCAAAGATATGAAGTGTTTACGACACTCTTTACTAGCATGCTCGTTAGCCTTAGTTTCTAGCTCGGCCTACAGCATCATCCCCCACGCTTTTACGGATAATGGGGGGTGTCCTAGCGATGCCTTCTTATTCCAAGGTAATCCATCCACCATTTACAAAGTTGATTTATCTTCTGGGTTCTATCAAGCATCAGATCCCATGAGTACTACCGTTAATGGAGTTGGTTTTAACGAAAGTGATTCCTACATTTATGGTTACGACAATACCAACTTAACTGTTGTACGTATTAACCAACTCTTTGATCATGAAGCCGTTGCAGTAACAGGCCTTCCTGGTTCAGTTACGTTTCCAACAGGCGATGTATTCAACAATAAATACTATCTCTACAAATCTGGCGTAGGTATGTATGAAGTTGATCTAACAACGCTTGTTGCTACTCAAGTAATGACTGCAGGTAATGCTTCATTTGGTTTGACCGATATGGCTTTCCACCCTGATGGTTCTGGACGTTTATTTGCTGTTGAAAATAGTAGTAAGAAGCTTTATGAAATTACTAACTATGATTCATCTGCCAATTTTTTTGAAATCGGTGATACAGGGATAACTGGCTCATCAACGTTTGGTGCTCAATATTTTGATGCTAATGGTTATTTATATCTAAGTCGTAATCAAGATGGCTTAGTGTTCCAAATTGACATTAGTGACTTATCAAGTATTTCAGCGACAGCCGTACAATACTCTTCAGGACCAATCTCTGGTACTAATGACGGTGCGCGTTGTGCAAATGCTGCCATTGTTGCCGCTAATACCGACTTCGGTGATGCGCCTGATACTTATAAAACAACGCTTGCAGCCAATGGTGCTCGTCATTACAACATATCAGAAGTAAACTACTTCTTCGGCTCTGCTGTTGATACTGAAGGTGATGCTCTTGTATCACCAGCCTCAGATGATGCAGATGGAACACCTAATGATGAAGACGGTATTTCATTCCCAGCCAACTTTAAGCAAGGTTCTGATGCCTTGATTCAAGTTACTGTCGGAGGGTCTGCTGCAGGTTACGTGAATGCATGGATTGATTGGAATAATAATGGTGTATTTGATGAATCAACCGAGCACGCTGTTACCGATGAACTCTTAGCAGGTGGTGATGGCGTAACACCAGCGACTTATTTACTAAAAGTTAGGGTACCGGATGATGCAGCTACGGGTCAATTATGGGCTCGTTTCCGTATATCTAAAGATACAGGTACCCTCTCGTATGGTGGTGTTTCGTATGGTGAAGTCGAAGATCATCAGGTAACTGTTGATGCTCAAACCGTTACTCATAACTGGTATCCATCATCGAGTTCTTGGGTCACTTTAGTGTATGAAGATGACTGGCCACAAGCAGGTGACTTTGATTTCAATGATGTTGCACTTTACTACCGCGTTGATACGGTAAAAGATGCCGCTGGTGATATTCTTCGTTACGATATTTACGGTAGTCTCCGTGCTTACGGTGCTGATTTTGCCAACGGTTTTGCTGTTAAATTAGATGGTATTGCGACAGGTGCTGTTGATTCAGACCGCACAAAACTGGTTGTTAACGGTTCTACATTGCATACCACTCAAATACTAGAATCAGGCACTACAGATGCTGTTGCTATTATCAGTAATAATTTGAAAACTGAAATAACAGCACCAACATGTTCAGGCACATTAGGTGATTACTATCGTGTATGGACAGGCTGTAGCGATGATGCCACTGACCAATTTGTCTTTGAAGCCAGTATCCCATTCACTTCTCCAGTTGCAGCTGCAAGTGGACCAAGTATGCCTCTTAACCCGTTCATCTTTGGTACACCTGGAATTGATCACGGTGACGGCACTCGAGCCAGTGATGGTCGTGCAATTGAAATCCATTTGAAAAATCATGATGTTACCAGCAAAGCAAATACCGCTTTATTTGCCACAGATGATGATACATCAGCTTATGTCGATGGTGATTGTCCAGGAGTAAGCTGTGACACATACCATAATACAAATGGTGTGCCATGGGCTATTGCTATTGATATTCCTTGGGATCACCCAAGTGAAGGTACCAATATTCTTGAGGCTTATCCTGATTTATCTGCATTTGCAACTTCTGGTGGTTCAACAAACACTGACTGGTATTTGCGTGCAAATTCCGTTGTTAGCAAACTCTTTGAATAATGGTGAGGAGTATTAATGATGAAAAGTTTATATGTAACACTTTTTAGTGCTGCTCTCCTGTTTGGTTGTGGTGGCGGCGGTGGTGACGGCGATGGCGCAAGTACAGACGTAGCAGCAGCAGATACACCAGTAGCAGTGTCTCCTCCTATAATTGATGTCGCAACAGGTGGCAGTAGTGCGAAATTTGAAGATCTAGTTATTCCAGATAATTTTGATTTAAGTACTACTTATGATATGCCAATTAAAATTAACTTAGATACCACAGAGTCAATGAGTCTAAGCGTTTATGGTGATTTTACCGTAGCAGATGATGGTTCAATTACTCCTGTAGCAGGTAGTCGTATTATCTCAGGTCAAATTGCTAATGGTGATTTTAATGGTGTTATTGCAGCAACTGGGACTCTCAAGAACTTATTAATAGAAGCTTGGTATCCCGATCCAAACATACCACCGTTTCAAACTGTAGTTCCGGTAAATGCTGATGGCATTAATATTAGTAACTAAATAAGACAAAATCGGCTTATACAGTTCTCACTAGAAACAGTGTTGTATAAGCCGATTATATTTCTGCCATGAAACCTATATTGACAATATCTTTCGCATGTTTGCTGCTTACTCAAATTGCTTGTAACGGTCAAGATACCGCTGAAGAAAATAGTACTATTGAAAGTTCGATTGTAAATAACGAATCCAGTAGTGAAGCGACTCTACTCCCCATCGAACCATTACCAATAACGACGCCTGATAGTGATACAAACAACACGAGTAATGACACTGAGAAAATTATCGAACCAGAATCAGATCAGGTTACACCAACTATAGATCCAATAGATGAAAACAACGCGCAACGTGAATTAGATGAAGTCAATCTCCCCCCACTGGAACCTGAACCTGAACCTGAACCTGAACCTGAACCTGAACCTGAACCTGAACCTGAAAAGCCTACGCCACCAGCATCACCGGATGCAAATAATGGTTGGGGTGATTTAGTCGTTCCTGACGATTTTGATTTCAATACTTCTTACGATATGGCAATCACCATCAATTTAAAAACAGCAGAAACATTGAGTATCGCTATTTACCATGATTTTAATCAGCTAGATACTGGTGATATTGTTCCTATCGCTGCAAGCCAACTTGTATCGGGTACTATTTTAAATGGTGATTTTAACGGTGTCATAAGAGTAACAAGTTCGATGAACTCAATTTTAATCCTCTTATTTAACAACAACGGTAATGCGTTATTTTATAGTTCAATTCAACCAACAACACCGGATGGTATTACCATCGTCGAATGAAGTATTATTAGTACTGAGTACCTCAACACACTACATCATACTATTTAATATCAATCGTTCGACTAACTTTTTTATATTGTACTCGCCACCCTTGCCATCGTGGTAATTCCCATCGTTTTGGATCTGGTTTACGGTTGCCAGACTGATAATTTGCAACAACAAGTTTACGGTGAATATCATATTCTATAGCCATCACAAGATCAGTGAGTTTAACTTCACGCGGGTAACGCTCATCAAACTCCTGTCGTTCCCATTCAGGGATCCCCTCAAAGGTAAAATCTGAAGGTTCAAAGAGCTCGAGATCATCAATATGTTCAATCCCTAAATCTTCAATTTGTTGCGATAGCCATCCAATGGCATCAACCGGCTCAGGTGCACGTTTAACAAAATCTGCATTATATAAACCCAATGCGAGATATAAATTCCACTGCGAGATATCTGAGATAATTCGAGGTGCAAGATCTGGCATTACTTCACTTGCAAGTAGCATATCGACAATAGCAAAGCGTGCTGATTGCCCTTCAGGTTCAATCCATTGAGTATCAATAACCCGTCCAGCATAGATCCGCTGGACAGCCGTTTTAAAACTGCCATCCTGTTGTTCAACGGTATCACCTTGAACCAACTCACCTAACTCAGCATTATTTATTTGTGACAAGGTAACGGGGGAGCTACACGTTGCCAAAATGCGGTTTTGTTTAACCCCTCTTCCTGGTAAGGCAAATTGATCAAATACGATCACTGCTTGAGATAATGATCCATCTATCGGCGGGTTATCAATTAATGAATCTTTCGCACTACTGACTTCAATAATACTGTTACTCATTGCCTGCTGACGTTTTTCTCGACGAAGAAAAACCAATTCAGGTGCCGCCTTAATTACAGTATCTTGCCATAACTCTCGTTTAAATCGGCTAGCAACAGACAGCTCTGGAAGTTCAAGTAACTCTCGCATTTGAACTGACAACAAACGTGCTTCTGCTAGCATATTGTCATCTACCACAAGCCATTCTGGACACTCATCCATGCGTACCATTTTTATTAATGCTGTCGCATCACAAAATACATTACCCAGCCATCGATACAATTGTTCAATATTTTCTTCTGATCGCGGTGACTGCCATAACCGTTGCGGAATAGTCAATGCAGCAGCAAGATCGACCATTGCTTCTTTATTTGCTCGGGTATCCATCGCTGTTATTAAGTGGGCAAATAAAGTATCGATAGGTAGTTGATATAAACAACGACCATAATCAGTAATAACTTCATTTTCAGTCATAGCTCCCATAGACAACAAAGCCTGCTGCGCTGCGACAAAGGTTTTTTCAGGTAGAGGGTCAATAAACGAAAGTTGGCTGAGTTTTGCGTTACAACATAAAGCAGCCAAATAGGCTTCTACCAACTCTTCGCGCTGCAACTCTGGCGGTGTTAATAACTCTAACGCTGCGGCTTTACCATACAAGCGAATACAAACACCATCCGTTACGCGTCCTGCACGCCCTTTCCGCTGCTCTGAGCTTGCTTTGGAAATAGCGTGTAATGATAATACTGTTCGACCGTTTCGCTGGTGGGTACGACGTTCTAAACCAGAATCAATGATCAACGTAACCCCTGGGATAGTTACCGAGGTTTCAGCCACATTTGTCGCAACAATAATGCGTTGCTTATCACTTTGTGTTAGAGCCCGCTTTCTTTCATCATCGGTAACGGAAGCGTGTAATGGAATAATATCCATTAATCCTGCTTGTATTTGCTCACTAAACTGTTGCGTTAGTGCATTTTGCGTTGACGCTATCTCTTTTCTTCCGGGTAAAAAGATCAAAATGTCTTGGTGGCTATCAATATGCGTTTGAACCAAGCTAGTTATCCGCTTATCGATATTCATCACATCGGGCATATCTCGACTATCAGAGGCATGATGCAATACATTCACCGCAAAATTACGCCCTTTAGCTTGTAAGTGCTGTGCTGATAAATAGTTAACTAATCGTTGGCTATCAATCGTTGCAGAAGTAATAACTAAACGATGAGATTGTTGCTGTTTGAGTAACGCAAGCAGAAGATCAGTATCCCAACGTCTTTCATGAAATTCATCAATAATAATTGTTGAGAACTGAGCTAAATTACCTTCACTTAACCAACGTAATGCAACACCGGGGGTCGCGTAAATAATATCCGTATTTTCATCAAAGTGATGTTCAAAACGAATCGCATAACCAACGGATAACTGATCTGGGTTTGCGTCTTCTGTTAATAAATATTCAGCTAGCGATGTACAAGCAACCCGTCTAGGCTCAACCACCAGTACTTTCCCATAAATAGCTGACCATAGTGGCAAACGGGTTGATTTACCCGACCCCGTTTCTGCTTCAACAACAATATGTTCATCACGTAACAAGGCTTTAAATTGTTGCTCAATGCTATCTATAGGTAAATTGTTCTGCATATCCAATATATCTTTAATGAATTCAAAGCTATTTTCGCAATTATTACCTACATTGTCAGTGAGAATCATAATATTCATTAAACTTGCTATTCATATCTACCTAATTGTTTATTCCATCATCACTTAGGTTTTATTTCTTTGTGTAAACGCCACTAATTTCATCGAAAAATTGACTTTTTTTTGTAACTCCCTAGCCTTACAGCATCAACTTATGGAGGCAACGCCACATGACAACGAAAACCATATTTAATCCTGAGCTTTGGAACGAAGTTGAAGGCTTTGATTTTGAAGATATTACTTATCATCGCGCAAAAGATCAGGGCACTGTTCGTATCGCAATTAATCGTCCAGATTGCCTTAATGCATTTCGTCCAAAAACAGTTGATGAGCTTTTCACTGCACTCGATCACGCTCGTCAATGGTCAGATGTGGGCTGTGTATTACTAACGGGTAACGGCCCTTCTCATAAAGGCCAGTGGTCATTCTCATCGGGTGGCGATCAACGTATTCGTGGTAAAGATGGCTATAAGTATGAAGGCGAAGAAGCAGGTACTGCTGACATTGCGCGTATGGGTCGACTTCATATTTTAGAAGTACAACGTATGATCCGCTTTATGCCAAAAGTGGTTATCGCGGTTGTTCCGGGTTGGGCTGTTGGCGGTGGTCATAGCTTACACGTTGTTTGTGATTTAACGCTAGCGTCTAAAGAACATGCCGTATTTAAGCAAACAGATCCTGATGTAGCATCATTTGATTCAGGTTACGGCTCTGCATATCTCGCTAAAATGATCGGTCAAAAACGTGCCCGTGAAATCTTCTTCTGTGGTTTTAATTACAGCGCACAAGAAGCCTATGAAATGGGCATGGTGAACAAGGTTGTTGATCACTTTGAACTAGAAGAAGAAGCGCTTCGTTGGGGTAAAGAGATCACAAGTAAATCACCAACAGCAATGCGCATGCTAAAATATGGTTTCAACCTTCCAGATGATGGTTTAGTCGGTCAGCAACTGTTTGCTGGTGAAGCAACACGTCTTGCTTACGGTACTGAAGAAGCACAAGAAGGTCGCGATGCATTCCTAGAAAAACGCGATCAAGATTTCAGCCGCTTCCCTTGGCATTACTGATCGGCTCAATTTATAGATAAATAAAAGCCACTTACTGATTATCAATAAGTGGCTATATCCATTTCACTCATTTATTTTCGCTATGAATCCTTGACGTAGAGTAATCAATCGAAACAACACTATCTCGAGGACCAAGATCTTCTTGAAGCCCAGCTACCTTCATATCACGTTCCAAAAACGATTCTGCTTTAACATCTGAAGAGTAAACATTACCATCGACTAACACTGAAACCTTGGCTAAATAGTACTTCATGACACACCTCCTTGCGTGAATGTATTGTTACTCTACTCCATGTCTGGTTAATTTTATTCAATTTAGTATGAAGTCGTGACAGAGACTGTATTGCTCAATAGAAAAAATTTATAAAATATTATATTGGTTCACAAATTTAAAACTAATTACATTATTAACTTGCCCAAAAACGTTACAAACAAAGAATCAGTTAAAAAAACAGCATTTTCACAAATAATATTACCCGACTTGCTAAATAAGTGATCATACCCTTTGTATTCTTATCTTTGACGTTCTAGCATTAGTGACCGACTGAAAACTCGCGCTTGTTTTCAATTTTAATCTTCTAGCTACAGAGTCTATTTGCATGAACAACGATAAAAGACCTTTATATATCCCCTATGCAGGTCCTGCACTACTTGAAACACCTCTTCTGAACAAAGGTAGTGCATTCTCTGTCGAAGAACGTATGTTCTTTAACCTTGAAGGGCTTCTTCCTGAAGCTATTGAATCTATTGAAGAACAAACAGAACGTGCTTATCAACAATATCGTAAGTTTGAAAACGATATGGATAAGCATATCTACCTTCGTAATATCCAAGATACTAACGAAACACTTTTCTACCGTTTAGTTGAAAACCATATTACCGAAATGATGCCAATCATTTATACACCAACAGTTGGCTCAGCATGTGAGGACTTCTCTAACATTTACCGTCGTGGTCGTGGTCTGTTTATCTCTTACCCTAACCGCGATCGTATTGAAGACATGTTGAATAATGCTTCTCGTCAAAACGTAAAAGTTATCGTAGTAACCGATGGTGAACGTATTCTTGGTTTAGGTGACCAAGGCATCGGTGGTATGGGTATTCCAATTGGTAAACTATCGCTATACACAGCATGTGGTGGTATTAGTCCTGCTTATACTCTCCCAGTCGTTCTTGATGTTGGTACTAATAACCCACAACGTTTATCTGATCCTATGTATATGGGATGGCGTCATACTCGTATTTCCGGTAAAGAATACGATGCATTTCTTGAAGAGTTTATTCAAGCCGTTAAACAACGTTGGCCCGAAGCATTAATTCAATTTGAAGATTTTGCGCAAAAGAATGCAATGCCACTGCTTGAGCGTTACAAAAATAAAGTATGTTGTTTTAATGATGATATTCAAGGTACAGCAGCGGTAACTGTTGGTTCTCTACTTGCAGCATGTAAGGCTGCAGGCACTAAACTGTCTGAACAGCGTGTAACCTTCCTTGGGGCTGGCTCTGCAGGATGCGGTATTGCAGAAGCAATTATTGCACAAATGGTGTCTGAAGGTATTTCTGATGCACAAGCACGCAGCCAAGTTTTCATGGTTGACCGTTGGGGTTTATTAATCGACAAGATGCCAAACCTGCTTAATTTCCAACAGGCACTTGTTCAGAAAAAAGAGCAATTAGTCGATTGGGATGTCACAGAAAACAACATATCTTTACTTGATGTTATGCGTAATGCTAAACCGACAATTTTGATCGGTGTTTCAGGTGTACCAGGACTATTTAGTGAAGAAGTGATCCGTGAAATGTACGCGCACTGTGAGCGCCCGATTATCTTCCCACTATCTAACCCAACTAGCCGTGTTGAAGCAACGCCATTTGATATTATTCGTTGGACGGATGGTAACGCATTAGTTGCAACAGGTTCACCATTTGAGCCTGTTATATATGAGGGTAAAACCTACCCTATTGCACAATGTAATAATAGCTATATCTTCCCGGGTATAGGTTTAGGTGTATTGGCTATTAATGCACGCCGTGTAACCGATGAGATGCTTATGGAAAGTAGCAGAGCGCTTGCTGAATGTTCTCCACTTGCTATTCACGGTGATGGCGCATTGCTTCCACCATTAGAAGATATTCAGAAAGTTTCGCGTAAAATTGCTTTTGCCGTTGCAAAGAAAGCAGTTGAACAACATAAAGCACCGAAAAACTCCGATGAACGTATTCGTGAAAAAATCGATGCTAACTTCTGGAAATCAGAATATCGTCGTTACAAACGAACTTCGTTCTAAAACTCAATTTAAAAAGGTGCCAATCAGGCACCTTTTTTTATGAAAGTAATACTTCTCTTTTACTTGTTATTATTGAATATTATTTCAGCAGTCATAAGATAAAATGACAAAACGCAGACATTTATCCCTTAATTAATAGACATTTTATTAAATGATTAAGGTAAGATATAAGTTAAGAACTTTGTACTTTCGTGGATAATTATGAAACTGCTCAATCTAATCCGTATTTCTGCAGTTATCTGTATCTTATTTGTTTCAACATTATTGTTATTTGATCGTTGGGTTTCAGCTCGTACATCTGATCGCATTTATCATGATATCTCTGCAGTACCCAAACATTCTGTGGGATTAGTTCTTGGAACAAGTAAATATATAGCTAAGACACTAAACCCATATTATGAATATCGTATTACAGCGGCATTAGATTTATATAAGCAAGGTAAAATAGATTACTTTTTGCTCAGTGGTGACAATGCGCACCGCTCTTATAATGAGCCTTGGACGATGAAGCGAGACTTATTAAAAGCAGGTGTTCCTGACGACAAAATTGTTTTAGATTACGCTGGGTTTAGAACGCTTGATTCTATCGTCCGCGCAAAAGAAGTATTTGAAACGGATAATTTTACAATTATTACCCAACAATTCCACTGCGAACGCGCCCTATTTATTGCTGATAGTTATAAAATTAAAGCAACATGTTTGGCAGTACATGAGCCCAACGGTACTGCACAACTTAAAATTCGTATTAGAGAAGTACTTGCTCGCGTTAAAGCATTAAGCGATCTGTTTATATTGAATGTTCAGCCTAAGTTTCTAGGCCCTAAAGAACCTATCATTAAACCCGCACCTGCTACTGTTATCAATGAAGATACAGCGCCGTCTTCTGCTATTAATAATCAAAAGCAGTTAGATAATTTGACACCAACAGAAAGTAACACTTCAAAATGAAACATAAAGCCAGTGATTTTCACTGGCTTATACTGTTAGCCTATCTTTAACTTTTCTCTTTCATCGTCTTCATAAACCTTTGCTTTACATCTTTCATATGATGAAGAACGTCAGCTTTAATTTTCTTATTTAACTCTGCACTTTTCGTTTGTTTCTGCATCCTAGCCATATTGCCGCCATTTTACCGTCTATTTGCAAGTCAATAATTTATCGTTGAATATACTAACATAAGCAACGAAGCTTTTGGCGGCCGTGTTTTGCGATCAACACCCAAATTGTTACTCGTTAAAAACTTTACAACTCAGTAAGTAATATACATTCCAAAGCGTAATCGCTCATTGAAAAAATGAAGTTGCTCTATTTTCTTAATATTTCGAATAGAAAGTAAAATATCATTTTATTTCAATAGTGTATAAACAACAAAAACACTTAATTATCACCAAAAATTAACCGATTATATACATAAGTCTCAAATTCTACCGCTAACAAACCTTATATTATCAGCGAAACTAGATGCATTAACTACTGGCCTCTTGCTATTGGAGAAACGCTATGACAGCGCTCACACTCACGATTAAACAATGGATATTGAATCGTAATAGTTTAATTATCATTGCTGATATACTTTTATTTTTTACGCTACTCAACACGCTACCATTTGAAGCCAATGTCACATTAGGACTTAGTATATTAAGCTTTATCGCTGTACTTTGGCTAACTGAAGCATTACATGTCAGTGTCACTGCTATTCTTGTTCCCTTACTCGCCGTATTCTTTGGTGTTTTTCAAACTCAGCAAGCATTAGCAAATTTCTCCAATCCAATCATATTTCTCTTTCTAGGAGGCTTCGCGTTAGCTGCGGCATTGCATAAACAGCAACTCGATCAAGTCATTGCCGATAAAGTATTAATAGCAGCAAAAGGTAGAATGTCCGTCGCGGTATTAATGCTATTTGGTGTAACGGCTGGGCTATCAATGTGGATAAGCAATACAGCCACAACCGCGATGATGCTGCCATTAGTTCTAGGCGTATTAAATAAGGTTAACAGTAAAACAGGTCATAACACCTATGTGTTTACCCTACTTGGTATTGCTTATTGTGCAAGTATTGGTGGTATTGCCACGATTGTCGGCAGTCCTCCTAATGCCATAGCAGCAGCAGAGGCGGGATTAAACTTTACCGAATGGATGTACTTTGGTGTACCAGTGGCTCTTTTCTTGCTACCGCTAACCGTCGGCCTATTATATGTTCTTCTTAAACCAAATTTAAATCATACCTTTGATATTGACCACACACCTGTATCTTGGACAAAAGGAAAATTTCTTACTTTAGCGATCTTCCTTTTAACGGTTAGCTGTTGGATTTTCAGCAAACCAATTAACGCATTTTTAGGTGGGTTCGCTAAATTTGACACGCTTGTAGCCTTAAGCGCCATCGTATTATTATGTGTTTCACGAGTCGTTAGCTGGAAAGATATTCAAAAATCAACAGACTGGGGTGTACTTATTCTATTTGGTGGCGGTATCTGTTTGAGCAATATACTAAAAGCCACAGGAACAAGTGTCTTCTTAGCACAAGAATTAAGTACGTTTTTAAACCAAGCAGGTTTATTCCTTACTATTTTAGTTGTTGCTATCTTTGTTGTTTTTCTCACAGAGTTTGCAAGTAATACAGCCAGTGCTGCACTGTTAATCCCAGTATTTGCCACCGTTGCAGAAGCATTAGGGGTATCACCTGTTGTATTATCAGCACTTATTGCTATCGCTGCTTCTTGTGCCTTTATGCTGCCTGTTGCGACACCACCTAATGCGATTGTATTTAGTACAGGCTATATAAAACAACAAGAAATGATGCGCGTAGGTATTTATCTCAATATATTGTGTATTGCATTTCTAACAATGTTTACTTGGTTATTCTGGTAATTTTAATAACAAACACATATAAAGAAGGTGCCTAGCAACACCTTCTTTATATATTATTTCACAATAAGGTAATGAGTAACCTTTCACTATTTCCGTTTTCTTTTTCTAATTTACACTTTCCTTTTTTTTCTATTTTTCTTAATTGTTCTTCTTCTAATGCAAAAGGTA
Source organism: Photobacterium angustum (assembly GCF_002954615.1). NCBI lineage: Bacteria > Pseudomonadati > Pseudomonadota > Gammaproteobacteria > Vibrionales > Vibrionaceae > Photobacterium > Photobacterium angustum. Next base: position 1,389,019 of record NZ_MSCJ01000001.1, read on the forward strand.
ATAATAACAAAATACTTTTTATGTCTTCATTTCGTGATAATAGTAATAATCGAATAATATTCTGTGTATCACTGGCACTACTTGATAATACTTTCAACGCCTGTTGATGTAACTTTTCTGCGGGGCTTATTTGTGAATATACGCCTTTTTTAATATTTAACTCGAAAGATGGAATGATATTTTTTACAACATCAATAAATGTCCATTTTTGATTGCAAAGAAGTGAAAGGAAATGCGTATAATCAAATATGATTTGCTCTTTTTCTGATGTATTCAACATTGTTTCCATAACTATCCTTAGGTAGAAACATAACATCTTCTATCATTAACTGAGTGTCGCTATGACTATACGACTACTTTAATAACAAACTAAGTCATCCAAATTGTATTTGTGAGCAATATCACATCAAAAAATTGATTTAACATTATAAAAAACACATTAAAAACAAATATTTAACAATATAAAACCTTTTATTATCACTACAAAATTACGATTATGCATGTTACATAACCATTTATTCTTTAATTGCAATCTCTCTCCTCCCTACTCGTTTAATACAAAAAAATATCTTTAGTCATTTTATCAGATTATTGATAATGACAATCAATCAATACATTTAAGATCCCAATCTTACCTATAAAAACGCCGTATCATTATATAACTGCTTTATATGGTGATCATTTTGAAAAACGACTGGAAAATTTGTCAATACAAGATTAAAATCGCCTTGTTTTGGGGAGTAGTCACAATTGTTCGTCTGTCGTCATCTCGAAGTTTACACTTCCGGCAGCCGTGAATGGATTTGCATTATTATTCATGCACCATTTTGACGAGACCAATGCCATTATCGCTTGCACATATTAGTGCAGTCATACTCAAGCACTCAGAGGTTTGGGTTTTTAATGCGCGTAAGGTTGATTGTGAAACACCCTTTTACCCTGCCTTCCGCGTTTTTAATCTTTATGCGATAACATATTGTTGCCAAATTATATTGCCTTTTATATAGGCATATAACTTTATACTTATAAAAAACTTATATTTATTATTGAGTTTATAAAATAGCAATACGTTATCGCTTTAAGGTCGATTTTTAGGAGAGACTCTATGAGCCTTTTTAGCTATGAAGGGTTCGCTGTATTAACAGTGTTAATGTTTGCGTTGGATTTATATCAAACACGTGGTGGTAAGGTTTCCATCAAGAAAGCAGCTATCTGGAGTGTATTCTGGGTTTTTCTCGCCTTCTTATTTGCGGTATTTATCTACTTCAATTGGCAGTTGATGGCACCAGAGAGTACCTACAGCAATTCAAAAGCAGCAACCGCTTTTGTCACGGGCTACTTGTTAGAAAAATCATTAAGTGTTGATAACTTATTTGTTTTCGCACTAATTTTTGGCCAATTTATGGTACCAGAGCGTTTACGTCCGCGCGTATTAATGCTCGGCGTTGTCGGTGCGCTTATTTTACGTGGCGGTATGATCGCAGTCGGTGCTCAACTATTGGATGACTTCCATTGGGTTATGTACATCTTTGCCGTTTTCCTTCTTTATACTGGTTTCAAACTCTGGAAAGAAGATGAGGAAGAACAAGAAGATTTCTCAGATGCGTTACCTGTGCGTATTGTAAAACGCTTCTTTAAAGTCACTGATGATTATCACGACCATAAAATGTTCGTTAAAGGGGAACATGGTTGGTTAGCTACACCATTACTTGTTGTAGTTGCAGTGATCGCTCTTACCGATGTCATGTTTGCACTCGATTCTATTCCTGCGATCTTTGCGGTAACTCGTGAGCCTTTCTTGGTGTTTACAGCTAATGTATTTGCATTATTAGGTTTACGTTCACTGTATTTCGTACTAGAAGGTATGCTGACCCGCTTCTGCTACCTACGTGTAGCCTTAGCGTTTATTCTAAGCTTTATTGGCTTGAAGATGCTTTTAGTAGGTACTGCTTGGGCTATTCCAACAGCGGTATCACTGTGTGTAATAATTCTTACTATTTCCATCGCTATCGGCGCATCGCTATGGAAAACACGTAACGACGAACATACACCTGTAAATCATTAACAAAAATAGAAAAACGCCACAAAATCTGTGGCGTTTTTTCGTTATTGCCTAAACCAATTTCGCAACAATGGCTTGAATATCAACAGGGTTAGTAACAATATAGTCAGGTTTAATAATCGCTAATTGCTGATGGTCGCTATCTTTTTTGGTATCGACCCATATACTCTTAATGCCTGCATTTTTAGCACCGGCTATATCTGCCGCTAGTGAATCTCCCATATGGATAACTTCTTCAGGTTTACAGTTCACCAAGTCTAGTGCTTTTTCAAAAATACTTAATGCTGGCTTTTCCTCAGGCTCTTCCCCACCTACAATAATATGATCAACATATTGCTGCATTTCTGTTGTTGCTAACTTTGGATGTTGTGAAAAAACAGGACCATTGGTAATAACAACCAATTGGTATGACTTGCGCAATACCACCAGCGTTTCTTTCATCTGAGGGAAAAAGTCAAAGTTAGCCATACGTGATTGATCAAAGCATGCTTGAATAGCAACGGCTTCTTCAAAAGACAACTCAATGCCCTGCTCTTTAAATAAAAGAAGAATAAGGTTCTGACGGAAATAAAGTTCATCGGTTAATAGTGGCAATAATTCTGGTAACTCATCATTGAGTTTTTTATATACTCCAGCAATATAGCGATCTAAAAACATGTCTGCATTTAATTGTGGGTACAAATTACTGACATATAATTTCAGTTCATTCGCGGCATGTTTGTCAGCTAAAGACGTTGCACACAAGGTTTCATCCATATCGAGAAAAATAGCTTTTAACACGTTAACCTTCTTTATTATTGATTACAGGCACACTTATAGTAACGAGGATGGTACGCTTAACCTAGTATTTATCATAATTTCATTACCCAAACCGATGCGTATCACGTATTTTAAGTATAAAAAAACCAGCAACCTAGTGCTGGTTTTTATCTTTAATTACGACTTAATTTTTAACAAAATCTTTCATCGTAATAAATTTAGTTTTAATTTTATTAGCGCTTGGTGAATCATAGCCATAGATATCTTCACGCATTTGTACTTTACCATCATGATCAACCCATGCTGTTAGATATACAAAATCAACATCAATACGCTTAGATAAGCTCACTGTTTTTTGCTTTTGCGCATCTAACATTTGCTTAAATTCTGGAATGTTGCCACGATTTTGGTACTCAATCACATAGTTAGCAAGATCATAAGCGCGTTCAACACGTACACAACCAGAGCTTAAATCACGCTTGGTTTTGCTAAACAACCCACGAGAAGGTGTGTCGTGCAAGAAAATCGCGTAATCATTTGGCATAAGGAACTTAACACGACCAAGAGAATTACGAGGGCCAGGACCTTGCTGGAACTCGTGCGGAAATGTTTTTGGATTCACCGTCGCCCAATCAATACTGCTTGGTGGAATCACAGTGCGATCACGCCAGCTATTTAAAATCTGCATATTATGCTGCTTTAAATAATCGATGTTGTGCTTCACTTTAGGGATAACATCATGTTGCTTGATTGTAATAGGTACATTCCAGTATGGGTTTACAACCATGGTAGTAATCGCAGATGAGAATAAATTTGTAGGGCGGCTATCACGACCAACAATCACTTTAGATTCAAATACGACGTTACCTTTATCAAACACTTCTAACTTATAGTTAGGAATGTTAACCCAAATATGAGGGCGATTTTCATTATGCTTATTTAAGGTAGCCACACGTAGCGTATTCAATGCTAAACGACGCGCAATATCCGCATAAGGCATAACAAGTTGCTGAACAGTTGCCGCACCAATGATACCGTCACTTGCTAAACCATGACGTTTTTGGAATGCTTTTAAGCTTTCAAAAACAGCACCTGTATTCGAAATATTGTGTTCAACAGATAAACGGTCGTAATCAGCCTGATCCATATCACCAAGCGTATACAATACCTTAATCAGCTCATGCCCATTAGGCAGTGTTGCCCCTTTGCGATAAACCTGCTTAAAGTTTGATGTTGTTAATGTGTGAGCGGGTAAATTCTGATATTTGGCAATCGCATCCATTGTTGGTTTAAATGCAATATAACTAGGACGGAATTGTTCAAGTCTAGCAAGTGTCATTGGATAAGCATCAACGCCATCGGCGTATTTGATCATCGACGACTTACTCATTTTAATAGGCTTAGACAAGAACAATACATCACGGTGAGTTGCAATGTAGTTTTGGAATGCGCGATACACATAATAGGTATCAGTGGCTAACAAATCATAAGCTTGATCGTTATGTTCACTCTCAAGCTTATTCAGCTCAGAAAGACGTTGCGCTAACCCCGGTAGCATTTTGGTATCTGCAACAGCTTTTAACTGTAATTCAAACTCATCGCGCAGTGCTTTGTTTTGCCAAAAAGGATAGAACTTGTTCTCAGTATACGCTTGTTCAATCTGAGGCTTAAAACAAACTTTATTAACGGAGTCTGCACAAAGTGTATTGGTGCTAAACACTGTTTGGTTATTTAAAGAAGACCAATCAACAGTACCTGTACTCGTTACAGGAGCTTCTCTATCATTTACAGGAGGAAATACGACAGAATCTTTATCCGGCCCTGTAATGTTCACATAGCTATGTGGTGCAATGGGTGCCGGTTCAACAGCAAAAGCACTACTCGGAAGAATCAAAGATAAAACAAGAAGCTTGCTGAAACGTTGAGTGACAACACGCTGAGGATTAAACATCTTCAAAGCGATCCCTATCTAATAAAAGAAGAAAGATATCCGTATTAAAGTAACCAAACGTACATTTACAACCATGTAACGCTCATATATACGGTACACAAACAAAATAGCCTGTATAAAGGCCAATATCGGTATATTTAGACAAATTTTCAATCACGATACAATTCAAATAACGCAACTTTAAACGTTAAATATACCCTATCAAGATTTTTTATATTGAATAACACACATTAAATGCAAATATCACATTGATTTTAAAGATAAAAAAAACGTCATTTGAAATGGTGTTCATAAAAACACCATTTATCTAAAATATTTATTAGTGCGAGTTAATCGGCATTTTATAGTGAGTTCGTCTCTATTTTGCTCAAAAATAAATCTACTTATTGTTTTCGCGGTAAAAAGCCCACTCTTCTACAACCTTACCATCCGCTAAATGACAATATCCCACCTCACCTTTTTCTTCTTTTTTAATTTCAAGTTTTCCGCCCTGCTCTTCACAGTAAACAGAAGCTGGATTAGCCATACCAACCGCTTCTTTTTTAGGTTGTTCTGGTTGTTTTGGCTCTTCTTTATTACACCCAACTAATGCGATACCAAAACCAATAACGGCGAATAAAACTGTCCACTTTTTCATATTGTTCCCTTACTATAATTCGCTTTTCCATTTTGGAAAATACACATTAATTCTTTTTCACTTCTGGAAATAACTAATCTCATCTAAAGTGCCGCCAAACTATAACAATGCACGGTACGAGCAATGTCATTACAATCCAAAATGAAACAGATTATTACTTCTTCTACATTAAGCCCGAAACAAAAAACATTATTTCTCTCTCTCGAGGCTGAAGCAATTGTAGACTATATGTCAGTGAGTGACGAAATTTTAGAAGCAAAAAATGAAGGTATTATCTGTGATATGTTCGAAGGTAATGCGCCTTTTAAGCCTCGCTACGTATTACCCGACTATGCTAAATACTTACAGAATGGTTCCAGCTATTTAGAGCTAGAGCCCGCAAAAAACCTAGATGATGCACTCAATGCGCTCACCATTATTTATCATCACGTACCTTCTGTAACTAACTATCCCGTTTATATCGGTCAACTTGATGATTTATTGTTACCGTTTGTAAATAGTGAACCTGAAACTGATATTTACAACAAGTTAAAACGTTTTTGGATTATGCTCGACCGCACCCTACCCGATGCGTTTATGCATGCCAATATTGGTCCAACTGATAACATTATTTGCCGTACTATTTTAAAGATTGATGCAGAGCTTAAGCAGGTCGCACCTAACCTTACTTTTATGTACGACGCTGAAATATCGCCAATATCTTTACTCGAACAAGCTTGCCAAAATATTTGTGAATGCAGTAAGCCCCATATTGCCAACTACCCAATGTTTAAGGATACGTTTGGCAAGCAAGGCTTTGGTATTGTTAGTTGCTACAACTCACTGCCATTAGCAGGCGGTGCAAATACTCTTGTACGTTTAAACTTGAAAGCGGCAGCAGAAAAAGCAACTGATGTAGATAACTTCATCAACCAAGTGCTACCGTATTATTGCCAAATGACTTTCGGACTCATTGAAGCACGTTCAGCATTTCTTCATGAAGAATCAAACTTCTTTAATAGCTTTTTAGTACAAGAACAATTAATTGATGAAAACCGTTTCGCCCCAATGTTTGGTATCTATGGTATGGCTGAAGCGGTCAATTTATTACTAGAAAAATCAGGATCAACGGAAAAATATGGTCACAGTGATTCAGCCAATGCATTAGCATTATCTATCACCCAACTATTAAGTGACATTGTCACGAATACACCAGTAAAATATGGTTATAACCAGCGAGCGTTATTGCACTCGCAAGGTGGTATTAGCTGCGATAAAAACGTAACGCCAGGGATCCGTATCCCTTATGGCACAGAGCCTGATCCTGTTTTACACATTAAAGCGCTGGCTGCGCATCATCAGTATTATCTAGCAGGGATCAGCGATATTTTAACCATTGATGAAACTATTAAACAGAATCCACTCGCCATGGTTACCTTATTTAAAGGCGCGCTAAGTATGGGATTTCGTGAATTTACTGCAAACGTCCACTCAAACGATCTTGTTCGAGTAACAGGCTATATGATTAAGCTGTCTGATGTTGCTAAATTCAAAGAGGAAGGATCACGCACCAATACGACATGGTTAGGCTCAGAAGCCAGTGAGCAAACCGACATTTTGAAACGTCTACCTCGTGTATTAAGTCACGAGCAAGCACCTCATTATTCACATCTCTCTATTGAGATTTAAGAGTTAACAATTTAATGATTTCAGCCACTATTAGTAAGATACTTAATTTTTCGTGTGTTGATGGACCCGGCAACCGAATGGTGATTTTTTTTCAAGGATGCAACTATAACTGCAAAAATTGCCATAACCCACAAACCATCGGTGTTTGTAACCATTGCGCAGACTGTGTAGAGCATTGCCCAACACAAGCATTACAAACTATTCATACGGAAAATGAAAAAACTAAAGTGGCATGGAATCAAGCCTTATGTACTGAATGTGATAAGTGTATTGAGGTTTGCCCTCGGCAAGCAAGCCCCAAAACCATGACGATGACTGTTTATGAATTAATTGAAAAAATTCATGAAAATAGATTATTTATTAATGGTATTACCGTTTCAGGTGGCGAGGCATCACTTAATTTACCTTTTATTATTTCGCTATTTCGTTTGATCAAAACGACTGCATCACTGAAACATTTAACATGCATGATAGACAGTAATGGCAGTTTAAGCGTAACAGGTTGGAAACACCTTACCCCCTACCTTGATGGCGCGATGATTGACTTAAAAGCATGGCACGATGAAACGCATAAATGGTTAACTAACAGAAGTAACTACCGGGTTTTTGAAACGATGAACTTTCTTCATGCTCAAAAAAAATTACATGAAATAAGGCTTCTGCATATTCCTAATAAAACAGACTTTATGGAGCAGATAGAAAAAGTGGCGTATTACTTAAGGCCATTTTCAAGCACTGTAAAAATAAAGCTCAATGCTTTTAGGCATCATGGTGTGGTAGGTGATGCGCTCAACTGGGATGAGTGTAACCAAGAAGAAATAAATCAATTAGCTAACGGGTTATCAGAGCGTGGTGTGAAAAACCTGCTTACTTCTACTCTTTATTAAATCAAAAATTAAGATATTCCGCCTGCTGATAAAAGTGACACAATTAAATCACTCAGCAGTCGGAGTCTCTTCTTTAGGTACTAATTACTCAAAATATCTTTTGAAGTGAGCCTTAATTAATCAATATCTGCACTTTTATCGTCAACGCCACAAAGAAGCAAAATTTGTTGATGTAACCAACGAACAGCGGGATCATTCATACTCGGTTGATGCCATACAAGGCTGTAAGCTACCTTGCCATAATTAAACGGTAACGGCTTTTCAACAAGTGCTTTAGACTGTAATGCGGTACTTGCCCAACGTTTAGAGCAAGTAAATAACAGATTGCTGTTATGGCACATCGTCGCTGCGCCACCAAAATCCGCGACATTCACAACTACTTTTCTTTTGTGGTGCTGTTGCGTTAATTGCATTTCAAAAAATGGCACACTTAAATCGCTATCTAAAATACCTATATGACCACAATTTAAATACTCTTCAACCGTTAGTTCTTTATCAACTAAAGGATGGTCATGCGCCATTAAGCAAACCATCTCGTCGGTAAACAATGTCTGCCATACTAAGTTATTTTGCACCAATGGTGGTTGACTCAGATCATGTGGCAAAATTACAAAATCCAACATGCCTTTGGTTAAACCATCAAAACCAATACTGTCTTTCGACCAAATATCAAAACGGACATTCGGCGCTTTTTTTAAGACATGAGCATAAAGACCACCGGCTATTAATTCAAAAGTACTTTCACGCATCGCAAGTGAGAAACTGCCTTCATACACCTCAGGCTGAAACGCTTCTTTAGTCATGATCTGATTCATATCACTGATCATTTGGTGGACAGTAGGACCTAAACGTCGAGCTAAAGGAGTAGAAATTAGCTTATTGCCATGACGATAAAAGAGTTCGTCATTGAGGTTATCTCGTAATTGGCTGAGTGTTTTACTGACAGATGAAGGGCTTACACATAATCGCTCTGCACATGCCGTAACACTTAACGTATCTAGCATTACGTGCAACGTAATTAAGTGTTTCATACTTATACGAGAAAGTTTAATTAAATCCATCTGCGACCTTTAATATATAAGCCATAAAATCGATAATTCAGCAGCATGAGATAAAAAAATGCTAGTCAATAAAGGACTAGCATTTCTGTTCATTTATTAATAGCACATGCTGTTTTTATTTTAATTTCAACAATAGCGAAAACTATTATTTATCGAATACCGTTTAAAAACTCTGCACGCGTCGCTGAGTTTTTCTTAAAAATACCGCCAAGCGCTGTGGTTGTTGTTACGCTCGTTGCATCCATTACACCACGCGCTTTTACGCAATAATGCGTTGCATCAATCGTTACTGCGACATCATCACTTTCTAATAATGTTTGAAGTGCGACTAACACTTGTTGTGTTAAACGCTCTTGAACTTGTGGGCGTTGAGCAAAGAAACGAACAATACGGTTAATTTTGGATAAACCAATAATTTTCCCACGCGGAATATAAGCAACCGTCGCTTTACCATCAATCGTTACTAAATGGTGCTCACACGTACTGGTTAACGTGATGTCTTTAACTCGCACCATTTCATCACACTTCATTTTATTTTCAATAACTGTGATTTTAGGGAAATTGGCATAGTCTAAGCCAGAAAATACTTCATCTACGTACATTTTCGCAATACGATGCGGGGTTTCAACCAAGCTATCATCAGTCAGATCTAGCGCGAGCAACGATAAGATCTCACGCATGTGGTATTCAATCTTTTCTTTTTTCTCTTCGCGGCTAACATTTTGCTCAACCATTGGGGTTTCAAGACCACGGGCTGCTAATGCATCACGAACTAGTACTGCAGATTCACTTAATGCTGTCATTCTTTTCCTCCAACTGGCACAGGCTGAAATGCAATAAAACAAGCCTGTTTTCGCTCGCCAGCGCTAAAAACATACGCAGAATACCTCCAAATGAAAATAATTACACCTCCCATTTATTAGGGATTAGTCCAATTGGCCTAATTTTGGCATAATCAATCCCTTACAGCCCTTAACAATAAAGGGTAAAATCATAATTAAGCGATTTAATACGTGGTTTGAAGGGCTATTAATATTTATCATTTTACTAATGCTCTTGCTTCAAAGCCACTATGATTCAAATTAACAATAACGAGATGGATACCATTATGGGATGCTGCGACGTACCTGGCCTTATGCCCGTTGAAACTGCCATTGAAAATATTCTTGAGCAAGTTTCCTCTACAACTACAACATCAACGGTAGCATTAGCCGATGCAATGGGATTAGTGCTAGCGCAAGATATTCTTTCGCCTATCAACGTACCACCATTTGCGAACTCGGCAATGGATGGTTACGCGCTTCGTGCTGAAGACTTAGCAAATACAGATACATTGATTTTAGCGGGTAAATCTTTCGCTGGTGTTCCATTTGAAGGTAAATGTCAGCAAGGTCAATGTATACGTATTATGACGGGTGCTGAAATGCCTGCTGGTACAGATACCGTGATTATGCAAGAGGAAACGTCTGTTGATGGTGAGAACATCACTTTTAATATCAAGCCAAAAGCGAATGATAACGTGCGCCCAATTGGTGATGACGTAAGCCTTGGTGAAACTGTGCTAGTAACAGGTACACGTTTAACTGCGCGTGAAATGCCTTTACTTGCATCACTTGGTATTGCAGAGCTTGAAACGTACCACCGCCCGAAAGTGGCTTTCTTTTCTACTGGTGACGAATTACGTCCAGTAGGCGAAACACTAGAAGCTGGTCAAATCTACGACAGCAATCGCTACGGTATTCGCGCTCTACTAGAAAAATTTGGTTGTGAAGTACTAGATTTAGGCATTATTCCGGACTGCCCTGAAAAACTGCGTGACGCATTTTTAAAAGGCTCAACAGAAGCCGACGTATTAATCACATCAGGTGGCGTTAGTGTCGGTGAAGCGGATTACACCAAAGATATTTTGGATCAAGAAGGCCAAATCGGTTTTTGGAAAATAGCGATGAAACCGGGTAAACCTTTCGCGTTTGGTAAAATTAATAATGCTTGGTTCTGTGGCCTACCGGGCAACCCAGTATCAGCAATGCTGACTTTATACCAACTAGTACAACCTATGCTGGCGAAACTAGCAGGTAACAGCCAATACCAACCGCCTGTTCGTGTAAAAGCAAAAGCGACAACAATGTTTAAAAAACGCCCTGGTCGTACCGATTTCCAACGTGGTATTTACAGCATTAACGTTGAAGGTCAATTAGAAGTAGCAACAACAGGCAATCAAGGCTCTGGTGCCTTTAGTTCAATGCACCTTGCTAACTGCTTTGTGGTACTAGAGCAAGATCGTGGTCGCGTTCAAGCGGGTGAAGATGTGACTATCGAAATATTCAACCACACCTTGTACTAAGCAAACGGTATTTCTAATGACAACAGAAAACACAAATAACGTTGAACTGACAGATGATGAAATGCTGCGGTATAACCGCCAAATAATTTTACGTCAGTTTGATTTTGAAGGCCAAGAAGCATTAAAGTCTTCTTCTATGCTTATCCTTGGTGCTGGAGGCTTAGGCTGTGCTTCTACGCAATATTTAGCCGCTGCTGGTGTGGGTAAATTAACCCTGATTGATGATGATAAGGTTGAAGTTTCTAACCTTCAGCGTCAAGTGTTACACCATGATGCTACGGTTGGCCTATTAAAGGTCGATTCTGCAAAAGAAGCGTTATGTCGTATTAACCCATATCTTACGGTAGATACCATAGCCAAACGCTTAACCGATGAAGCGTTACTACCACTCATTGCAAGCCACGACATTGTTTTAGATTGTAGCGATAACGTTGATACCCGTAACCAACTTAACCGCCTATGCTTTAAAACCAAAACGCCGCTTATCTCTGGCGCAGCAATTCGTATGGAAGGTCAAATCAGTGTTTACACTTACCAAGATAACGAGCCGTGTTATCAATGTTTAAGTGCCCTATTTGGTCAACAAACATTAAGCTGTGTTGAAGCTGGCATTATGTCGCCCGTTGTCGGTATCGTTGGTGCAGTTCAAGCAATGGAAGCAATCAAAGTGGTTGCCAACATGGGTACGCCATTAACTGGTAAACTGCTCATGCTAGATGCGCTTACAATGAGCTGGCGAGAAATGAAGTTAATGAAACAACCCACTTGCTCAGTTTGCGCTAATTGATCATATCCGCTGTATATCTCATCCATGAAATATACAGCGGTAATTCCTTTCACCCATCACTGCTTTACTAACGACTACCGCTAAGTCCCCTAGCCGATCGGTTTCACACAACTCAAGCTCAAATTTATATATCGAGCATTTTTTTGCTAAAACACCTTAATACAAAAAATAAATTACGGGATAAACATGTTTAGTAAAAAGATCTTAGCAGCAGCCTTGCTTGCGTTGTCATTTAATGTCTCTGCAGCCACTGGTGACATTCCAGTCTCAAAAAAACTACTGATAGATAAACTATTAGCACAAACGGGGCAATCTGCCGTTGCTGTCGGTAGGCAATATTCAGATTTATTCACCCAGCAAATGACATTGATCTTAAAGCAATCTAAGCCCGATATTAATCCCAAAGCGTTTGACATTGTAGAAGAAGAGATCAGTGCCATCATGGATGAAGAGTTTGTGATCAACGACAGCTTCAAAACCATGATGTACCCAATCTACAATAAGCATTTCACTGAAGATGAACTGCGTAAAATGATTGAAATTAACGATACCGAATTTGGCAAAAAGTTAATTCGAGTAATGCCGCTTATCAATCAAGAAGGCATGTTAGTTGGACAAGAATTTGGACAGAAATTAGGTCCGAAAATTCAAAAACGTATAACCAAGCGTTTTAAAGAAGAAGGGATAAAGTAAACCGTTTACTCTTCAGGTATTAAAAAGCCGACTGTGACTATTTTTCTAGTACTCAGTCGGCTCTCTTATCCAATACTATTTTTCACTCTGCTACTAGAGCAATAAAATAATACTCACAATCGCTGCACTCATTAAGTTTGCCAGTACACCAGCCGCAACTGCGCGGATACCGTATTTCGCAATAAATGGACGGCGCTCAGGAATTAAGCTTCCCATACCACCAATCAAAATAGCCAGCGTTGTAATATTGGCAAAGCCACATAATGCAAAAGTAACAACAGCAAGGCTGTGTGGCGATAAGGTATCCTGCACTTTAATCATATCAATGAAAGCAACAAACTCGTTCATCACTACTTTCTGACCAATTAACGAACCCGCCGTTACCGCCTCGCTCATTGGAATACCCAGTAAAAGTGCAACTGGTGCAAACAGGTAACCAATCAACATTTGGAACGTTAAGCCATGAATACCAAAGAATTCACCAATATCGCCTAACAAGCCATTAAATAATGCAATAACACTGATAAAAGCAATCAATGTTGCACCAATAGTCACCGCCATACGCAAGCCAGACATTGCACCATCAGCCAACGCTTCAACTACATTGGTTGCTTTAGGAATTTCAACACTGGTAATTTCATTCGCTGATAGCTTATTCTCGCTTGGCGGCATAATGATTTTTGACATTAATAAACCAGCAGGCGCAGACATAAACGCAGCGGCAATCAAGTAATTTAAATCAACACCAACAGCGGCATAACCCACCATCGTAGAACCTGCAACAGAAGCCAAACCACATGTCATCACCGCAAAAAGTTGTGAATCATCCATAGATTTTAAGTACGGTTTAATAACCAGTGGGACTTCAGACATGCCGACAAAAATGTTGGCACCAGCAGATAATGATTCAGCACGACCCGTACCTAAAATACGTTGTAGCGCGCCACCAAAAATATTAACGACTTTCTGCATAATACCTACGTGATACAGCATAGAAATCAGTGCAGAAAAGAAAATAATAATACCAAGTACATTAACGGCAAATACAAAACCGATACTACCTGTTGCCAAACCACCAAATAAAAATGACAAGCCATCTTTACCATAATCGGTGACGTACGTTACGCCATTGCTGACAGCTTGTAGTGCTGTTTTACCCGCAGGGATATATAAAACAATTAAGGCAAACAGTACTTGTAACGCAAACGCGATAGACACCATTTTTACAGGAATACGCTTTTTATCCGTTGAGATAAGAAACGCGAGTAAAAGTAGAACGAATATACCTAATAAAGCAATCATGAGATCTTTGTTGTTACCCAAAATAGAGTTGCATTGTATTTGCACTAAAAATACAAGCAACATCACATTGTTAGTAAGTTGTTACACCAAGAGTGATACATCTAAACTTATTGAGCTAATAACAAAGCGAACCCATAAAAATCATAACATTAGCTTTAAATGCTGTCTTATTGTTTCCATATAAAAAAAATAATTTGCTTTAACGCAATAAAATCGAAAATATCAGCCTATTTAACAAGCATATATGTGCTGATATTTTCAACAAAAAATACTAATTCATTGCACGACAATCTATCAATTACGCCTATTTAACTCATACCAAGTGTGCATCACCTCTTTTATTGCTGATAGGAAATAGTAAGATCTGCCTCCATTACTCAGCCTCAATGCTGTTTTGCTCAAAAGAGGTGTAACACATGATGATTATTGAGTTATCAGTTCGTATCGTTTTGCAAAGAAAGCATATAAATAGTGAGATTTAGAGGGTGAAAGCTTAATTTTGCATGCGCACTTTTGGATAAAATATTATTTAAAGTTGTTCTATATAGGCTGTTAGGTATTAATAAAAGTATGAGGAGCGTTGCACGAAGTGGTGAGAAATTGTTGGCTAAATAGTGAATGCAGTGAACAATCGCCAACTGTTTTTGTCCATAATTATATATTTTTACATTTTATATCAATAAGTTGATTAACGACATCTGGTAACTTTTGAAAAGAATTATTAGCATATGCAATCACAAAGTATTCACCTCTCATTTGATTAAAACCCAATATTTTTTTTGCTTTAGCTACATTACTGAAATAATCATCAATCTCCAATTGAGAAATTTTCAACTCAATTGAAATCCCATATTCACCACCATAAAGCTTTTCATGTTTTATGTTGCCAACATTATCCCAACTTACATCAAGGACTGTAGGCTCTTCACTTGGTGAAAGAGACGATGGGAAATGTATTCCGTTATCATCAGCGGTGAAATATACCCAACCTTTCCAATTTGATGGCTTGAGCGCCACAAGTAAGAATACCAAACCTAAAATCAAGAAGGCATAGCTCAAAAGCCATGGAGAATTGTCAGCCCAGGAACCATAAGCTAATAAAAATATTCCAGACACTAGAGCATAAAATGAGCATATTAACTTAGCTCCCCATGCCGGTGTTTCGTATTTAAAGACTCGATTCATATATAGATAACACCAATGTGAAAGAAACATATAACGTTTAATAACGGGCATTTACTACCCCAAAAGGTTTGAAACACCTAAATAACAACACTTCAATGATAAATGGCAGCGCGAGTAAACGTCCTATTCAGGCTCTCGTTATAATTAACTAATCCTCGTACCGAAGAAATCTATACTTCTGTGTACCCGAGTCATCATAAACGTTTTTTTGCAGCATTACTTTTGAGCCAACTCTTATAGGATAACCTTGGGGTAACCTGACTTTTATTGTCTCTACCTCTATAGGTATAAATACAAGTAACCAATGTTTATTCCCTACTACTGTATGCGTCGTGACACGATCCACAATCTTTCCACTAATCAATTCAACACTGTGTTGTTTGGTTCGATTTGTATATATCCCATATGCAATCGATAAGAATACAGTTAGTAATAAAGTAGCCAAAAGCAACCTTTTCGTTTGATGGATTGCGATACTTCTAGCTACTTTTTCCTTAAATTTCATCCTATAAACCTAAGCCAAATATAATGCTAAATTACACGGGGATTACCACAGTACCAATCGGCGTATTTACTAAACTGATTAACTACTGCAATCACTATAATTTATTAAAAAAGTTTTAACGTGTCCGCTTAAAACGCATGAGTTACATGAGTTGTGCAATATAGTCTGCAATCTTGTGGCTAGCTGAGAAGTATTGGCTTATGGGTAAATCCAAACTTAGCTTTTCAACATCAACGGACAATGAATCATACTTTTCTTCATACTCCTGCCAGCTGACTTTAACAGTGTGTTGAACTACACCATGAGTGACTAATAAGCTTGCGAACTGTTCTGGAGTATATCCTCTGGCCTCTGCAATAAAATGCTGACGACCTGATACTTTAGTATTTTGTGTTAAGAACAAATAATAATTTGCTACATCTAAAACATGTACATACTGGTTATACCCCGTACTTGGAATAGCAACGTCTATTACCGAATTAGATTTTTCTGCAATTATTCGTTTGAGTTGGCAGGACTCGCCACCGTAAATAATGCTGGGACAGTAGACAATATGCCAGTTGTCAGATAGCGCCTTTTCTAATGTTTCAACGTCCAATTTAACACTATCGAACGGCTTAAAATTAAACTTAACTAAATCCCTTTCATTAGAGTAACCAAATAACCATACACCTGATGTATGTATCTTAAGAGAATCTCTTGAAGCAAACCTATTCAAATCGGAAAACAATTTTTGTTCGATCGATAAAATTTGTTCACTATTGAATTCAGACCAGTGCGGACGCGCACAATTTATAACAACACCAAATTGTCCATACATTTCACGATTTGTTGGTGTAACACTGCTGATTTCACCTTTGAGCTTTGAGTTTTCACGTTGATAGGTGTAAACATCAAAACCTTTGTCCCTAAACAATCTAACTACATGACGCCCCACATAACCATTTGCACCAGCCACTAGTACTTTCATGCTACCTCGAAGTTTAATTTACACGTAACGCTTTGCTAAGCGACAAAATAGTGTTGTTTAAAATGTTGAACGAAGTAAAACAACCAACTGTATTTTGTCCGTTTGAGAAACCTGTTATATTTTTACTGGAATTTTCCAAGTTCTTTTTATGGCATCCATATTTTCTACAAATTCTAATCTAATCTCCCAATGGTATTTATTCTGGGATGCAAACCATTCATTAGTCGGTTTCTTTCCTTCAGGGATAACAAACTCAAAATCTAATGTTGTTTTAGACTCAACAAATTTTATAGTTGGAGTAATTGTTGTTTGCCAAACTTTATTATGCTGCCCAGAACCAGCTTTACTTGTTTTCCAACAGGTCAGAAATAATACTTTGACTTTATTGAATTGATTTCGCTCTATTAATATTGAACCACTCGCCCTTCTTCCGATAGAACAATATCTAGGTGTTAAAATTAATGGCGTTTTACCTAATTTTTTATATTTTTTATTTTGAAATGAGCCGAGCACATATAGCAGCAGAGTAAATATAAAAAATACAAAACCTACTATAACTGCTCCTGCTGATGCATTCTGTATCGATGAATAAATAACGCCTAATGTTGGCACTAAACAAAGTATTGATCCTATATATAACCCTTTAGATTCACTTTTTTCTTCGCTATGTATAACAGATTTAAATTCGTCCATGATGATCATCCGTGTAACTTATAAATCAAGCTGAATAAAAATATAAGGCCGCATTAAGGAATGAGCAGACTTGTCTATCCTATGAGCGAAAACAGCAATCGTTGCAAATCACTCTTAAATGCTTTTTATAAGGTGCCTTCAGCTACTGACTAACCCAAACAACCTTCTCATCTTTAGCTGGAACTTCAAACCAAGACCAGAACATTTTCATCATTTCTGGAGTCATTTCGTAAGATTTACCTTTTGGATCGGTGTTACGCTCAAAAGCTCGCTGACAGCAAGTTTCGTATAGAACATCAAGGTAATGCATTTCACAGGTATAACCTTGTTCTGAAGCCCAAGATACAATCCGCTCTCTATCCGCCAGTGTCCAATAACCAAAGTCGAAAATAACAGGAATACCGAGCTTAATAAGTTGAAATGAGGCTTCTTGGAACAACTCTTCCAACGTCCTAATACGTAGATTGAATAGCTCTCGCTCCATGTGCTCACCAAAGAGTGGAATCATCCATTCATCTATCGAGAAACGAAAACCTTTTGTGCTCTCTGCTAATTCCTTGGCGTACGTCGTTTTTCCAGAGCCAATAAAACCGCTAATAAAGTACAACTGAACCATCTAATTCCCTTTAGCTTATAACAATGTATTAATAAGCATTCTTACTTTTACGCAAAAATATACTCATAAAATACCTCTATCATAATCGATATAGTTTTTATATATCATTAGCTTGACTGCATTATTTACGTTCAATGTTATTTGATAGGATGTAGTGCTTAACTCAAAGTAGAGTAGCAGTATATTGAAACTTTTTAATACTGAGTATTTCAAAGAAAAGCCTCGACAATATCGAGGCCGAATAGATTTACTTATAGAACTGATGACGTCTTTTGGAGTTATGTTTCCAACATTTTGCAAGATCATAGACATATGCAGGGTAATCATCCCATGGGGTCGCTAAAGCTCGTCCTCTAGCTGCTCTAAGCCTCATTGGATACCCTTTGTACTCAATTTCATGAAGAAAAAAGTAACTCTTTTCCTGCTTAGTTGAGAACTGCTTATGGATCCGACTGCGAATACAAGGATATGCATTCCAGCAATATAGACCATCAGTTTGAACTTGTTTTCGGTACTGTTGCTTTAATTTTTTCATTTACCCTCCAGGCTTACATTACCTAGAAGGGATCCTCTGCGAAGTAGTTCATTCCTACACCTGTATATGATGTATAACGCTTTTAGCCTAGCAAATTAGTCGCTGTATATAATGAGATATATGCCAAAACACAGTACAAAACCATTAACAAACCTTATCGACGAAGAAAATAGCTTTAAGCCATTTCTTAACCACCAATCTTTCTCTACTGACTTCGCTATTATTTATGCTAGTGTTACGAAAAATAGTAAAAAGAAGCACCATTTAATGAAACGTATTGTCTTATTTAGCCAGAAAAACTGCTCAAACTGTAAAGATGCACAACAATATATGACAAGTAAAAACTACAGTTATCGTTTGGTTGATATCAGCTCACCAAAAGGAAGAAAGGAATTTAATAGTACTGGCGCTAGATCTGTCCCTGTTTTAAAAATTGGTGATCAGGTGTTAATTGGCTGGAATATTACCAAGTTTGAAAAAGCATTAAAGTCAAAAGACTAAGAAAGCATTTCATACTACTTTTCAGTGAGTTATTATTTTTTAGATATAAAAAACCGACAGCATGTGTCGGTTTTCTTTTACTCGATTTATCGAGCAAGTTGTTAGTCATTGTCGTTTAAGCGGATACCTTCACGCTCAATAACAATTAACCCTTTCTTGTATAAGCCACCAATCGTTTTCTTAAAGGTTGCTTTACTTGTACGGAAAACTTGGAAGATTTCATCAGGCGTTGATTTATCACTTACTGGGATAAAACCACCTTTACGCTCTAACGAGGTTAAGATTTTATCCGCTAGATCGTCAACACGATCTTTACCCATTTTCTGTAGTGAAAGGTTTAATTTACCATCTGGACGAATTTCTTTAATGTAAGCTTTTAATGCTTTACCAATAAATAGCTTACCAAATGATTCAGTTTTAAAGAAAAGTCCCCAGTGTTTACCTTCAACCACCGCTTTAAAACCAAGATCTGTTACTTCAGCAATAATTACCTGCACTTCTTGACCGATCTGGTAAGTTGCCGGTGTTTTATCTAAGTAACGGTTAAATTTGGTAGTCCCCACAATACGACCAGACGCTTTGTCTGTATATACGTGAATAACTACTTCCTGACCTTCTTCTAAACGACGGCGTTGCTCACTAAATGGAATAAGCAAATCTTTCGTTAAACCCCAATCAACAAACGCACCAATGTTGGTTACACCCACTACACGTAGTTTTGCGAAATCGCCAACTTGTGCATAAGGTTCCGTTGTTGTAGCAATGACTTCGTCATTCGAGTCGAAGTAAATAAATACTTTTAACTTATCGCCTAGCTCGGTACCTGCTGGAACTGAGTTCTTAGGTAACAGGATATTACCGAAGTCTTCACCACCATCAAGAAATACGCCAAAATCTACTAGTTTGACGACTTCTAGTGTGTTGTATTTTCCAATTCTAATCATGTATCAGGTACTCTCTGCGTAGGCAACGACACGCGTTTGGTGATGTTGCTTCAATATCTTTATCAATCAATTTATTAGCTGCATGATGAATTAGCTATATCTCGCTAATCAATCGGCTATAATGCACGTGTTGTGCTTAGATTGCTGCATTATACGTGATGTTGGTTCGCAACGCCTGACCTATCTGCATTTATTTGATGATTTTTCATGCTATCAGCGCAAACTTATATAGTTAACAGTAATATTTAAAACCAACTTATTCTAAAATTAATAGATTAAGTTATTGTTGTAGATCTTGGAGGATATCAATAAGTGATCACTGTCGATAAAAAAGATGGGCATAAATTAAAAATATCCCATGTTATTCAAGAAACAACCAATCGGCAGCTCGATATGTACATCTTCATTCCCGGTGAGCTTGGCTTAAATGCCAATATCATTTCTGAAGAAGAGTTCTATCATAACGCTATCCACGGTAAACGTACTTATTTCAGTGATATTAATCACCTTCCTCTTGTTCATAGTCGCCTTGCCAGCCGTGGAAAATTATCTATCGAACAATACCGTTTAAGCTTAAGCCTTTACGCTTATCAGTATGCACTTGCGCTAGAAAAAGCGACCAATGATTTATTAAATCAAAATGATAACCTGACATTTGAAGATGTTGAAGAATCTGCCAATATCTCTGTTCGCATTTTAAAGCGTTTACGTCGAAATATTCCAACCGACAAAAAGTTGCTTAAGTATTACGAGAATATTGATAACTATCTGTCTTGGTTTACAGAGCAGCGTTTCCTTCAGTTAATTTCTCATCTTCCACGAGGCAACGATTACAACGCTATTAAAGCGACATTACTTGAAATATGTGAGTCTGAAACACAACACCGCATTAAGCATAATTACAACTCAGCTAAAGCGATGGAAGATCCAACCCGTATGTCGAATAAAATGCGGCTATTACGACGTTTGATTGAATACCCTGTCACAATGAGTGAGAAGACCATTGAGCTGGGTAAAAGCACAAAAAAAGTAGTGACAGGCGCTGCTGCCGGCATTGTGATGATTTTTGTCACCATGATGCTGATAAAAGCACGCGGTATGCTCGGTGATATTACTGCATCATTTATTTTGGTGTTATCGCTAATTTATGCCGCACGTGAAGTGTTTAAAGATGACTTAAAAACCATGCTTTGGCGTTGGTTACGTAAAGGAAAAGCACGTTGGCGGAAGCAGTTCTTTGATGCCAATACAAGCCATTTAATTGGTCGACAGCTCGAATGGCTTGAATATATTAGCTTCGACAGTTTACCTACTGATATTCGTAAAACGCGTAAACATAAGGTGTCTCATCGTGAAGAAACCATTCTTCACTATAAAAGTACCAGCCGTATGTCGCCAACAAAGTTTTTAAGTGGTTATGAGCAAACGCGAGAATCGATTATTTTAGATTTACGTACTGTTGCAGCCTTAATGGAAAAAGGCTCTCAGCGTCTATACCAACTTAATGATGGTCAAGTAACAAAAGAGTCAGTGGAAAAACGCCACCTATTTAACTTAATTACCAAAGAAACAGACGAAGATAAAACAGTGCGTATTCAGCGTTGGAAAATTATCATGAGTCGTTCCAAAATTGTGGATATTGAGCCAATTCTCCCTCCAGAGAAAAAGCCAGTTGCGGAAGCTCAAGCCGTGAAGGAAAGTGAAAAAGCGCAAACAGCCTAACGCTCAAAAAGCTCACTGTTGACGATATTAATCGCGCAATAGTGAGCTTTTTACTGTGACATTGAAAATTATGCTGCGCGTACAGAAACCGGTAATTCTGCACCTTTTTTGGTTAAACCAAATTGCCACACATTTAAGTCACGACAACGGAATGCACCAGCGCAAGATAATAAGTAATAACGCCACATACGGTAAAAACGCTCACCATACTTCTCTGCTAATGTCGGCCAAGCTGCTTCAAAGTTGTCATTCCAAGCAACGAGTGTTGTATCGTAATCAGGGCCAATATTCTGTACATCTTCAATATTGAAATAATCTTCAGCTGACGCACCAATTTGCATCATTGATGGAATCACACCGTTAGGGAAAATATACTTATTGATCCAAGGATCGACTGAGTTTTTTGATTTCGGACTACCAATGGTGTGAAGTAAGAAAATACCGTCTTCAGCAAGAAAACTGTACGCAGATTTAAAGTAGTCTTCGTAGTTTTCAGGACCAACGTGCTCCATCATGCCAATAGAGACAACGCGATCATAAGGCTGTTCTGGTTGATATAAGCGGTAATCTTGAAGAATAAAGTTAACTGGTAAGCCTTTCTCGTCTGCTCTCGCCTGACCAAGTGCTGCTTGTTCTTTTGATAAAGTTAAACCATCACAAATAACACCATACTTTTCAGCAGCAAAGATCATAAAGCTGCCCCAGCCACAACCAATATCAAGTAAACGCATACCCGGTTGTAAACCCATTTTGCGGCAGACTAAATCTAGCTTGGCTTCTTGCGCTGCTTTCAGGTTGTCACTGTCTTTCCAATAAGCACACGTATAAGTCATACGTGGATCGAGCATCGCTTCAAACAAATCATTACCTAAGTCATAATGAAAAGGTACATCCTGAGTTACACGCTCAACACTTTGTGGATTAAATAATTGCTTAAGTTTAGAAGCGCCGGCTTTTAACCCTAATTGTATTTTTGTTGTGGTAGTTAATCTATCTTCGATGCCAGCATGTAATACACGAGAAATCATTTCATCAATAGCGTCACAATCCCACATGCCATCCATATAGCTTTCGCCGAAGCCTAAAGAGCCATCTTTTAATACGCGCTCAAAAACACGTTCATCATGAATTTTAATATCCCAAGGACGATTACCATTAATTTTCACATCAGCAAAATCTAAAATGTCTTGAAAAAATTGATTGTTTGTCATTCTGTATACCACTACTTTTATTTGTATGACAAATTGCCTTTTTGTATTTAGATTCACAATATTAAAAATCAAAAACTAATTTTTAGTTAATAATATCAATAAGTAAAATAATAATATTACAGAAAAACAGTTTAACGATTTTCTAATTAAGAATTGAATGATATTTCTTTCCAATTAACGCTCATCAACGTATATTTAGCTCAAAATATTTCCATTATTTCGACATAATCATGTCAAGCCCAAAAAGCATAAAGGAGCATGCAATGCGTCTACCAATGACGTCTTTACTTATCATTGATCCTCAATATGACTTTTATGATGTTCCCATTAATGAACAATTCACATTAGGTTCAGCATCTCAGAAGACTACTATTTCGCCAGCACTTCCCGTTCCTGGTGCGTGGGAAGACGCTAACAAACTTGCTGCATTTATTACAAAGCAACAAAAGAATATTAATCAGATTATTGTTACAATGGATAGCCATCATGAATACGATATTGCTCATGCTCCCTATTGGAAAAATGAAGCAGGCGAACACCCAGCCCCATTTACTCTAATTAGCCATCAAGACATTGTGGATGGTATCTGGCAGCCTACTGATCCAACGCTTTTAAATCATGTCCTTAATTACACCCAATCATTAGAGCAAACGGGAAAATATAGCCTTCTTATCTGGCCGACTCATTGTGTGATTGGCTCTGTTGGACATGATATCGTTAAACCTATTCAGGCTGCTATTCATACTTGGGAGCAGCAAGCTAATACACAACATATCAGTATTGCTAAAGGCGAGAACCCGCATACGGAGCATTATGGTGGTTGCGAAGCTGAATATCCGTTAGAAGACGATAGAAATACCCAATTTGATCCTCAACTAGTAGAACTAGTTAAGCAAAATGATCGGGTTTATATTTCAGGCCAAGCTCTTTCCCACTGTGTTGCTAGTACGGTTGAACAAATAGTAGAAAAGCTCACAAGTGAAGAGATTAAAAAGCTAACAATTTTAATCGATACCACCAGCCCTGTTGCTGGATTTGAACAACAAGCAAAAGATTTTATGAATAGAATGTCATCTATTGGTGTGAGTTTTGTAACCTCATCGAATTTATAAGACTATCATTGGTCTGGTAAGTATATGAGTTTTTAATATTTAAGGTGCAAAATGAAAAAATTACTGTGTTTATCTCTTATGATTGGTTGTGTTTCTCCTGCGTTTGCAGCCAAACATAATAATGATGAAATTTATGTCTGCACCCTTTCTCCGTTTACCGACACGTTTGCAGATGCAGCAAGAACTGAAGATGCAGCCCGCTATAAAGTTTCACAGCGTTGCTTAAAATCGCAAAGTGATATGTTTTGCCGAGCACAAGAAGCTAATTGCTTTACAACTTCGCTATCAGCAAATAATGACCACAACTCGAATAAATCAGTGAAGCTATTTAGTAAAAAGAATCAAAAAGGCCATTCCATTGATATCAGTCGCGATAAACCTAACTTTTTCGACACTGATTTTAACGACAAAATGGTGTCATTTAAGATCCCTTCTGGCTGGAAAGTTCGCTTTTACGAAGATATTAACTATCAAGGCAAATCTTATACTTACAATGGTGGTAAAGATAATGCCGATGGTTTTGAGCACGCTATCAGCTCAATGAAGATTTTGAAAAAGTAATATAAAAATATAAAGCCCCATAATCATTAGTTATCATGGGGTTTATTTGCATAATTGACGAAACACTTTCGGATATTTAAATACGTTAACGGTGCCATTAACATTTACGAAAATCCATTCACTGCCTTTTGTTAATGGGATATACCATTTTGCATCATTTTTAATAATGACTAATGCAGGCAATGTTTTTATTTTCATAATAAAAGCATCATTTTCTTGGTACGTAGCCTTTAATGGCAGTAACTCTCTTCTTTCAATTTGTAGATAGAATTGAGCGATATTTTTATCTACTGCTTCTAAATCACAACCATTATTATCTTTATATTGATACAAGATTTTGCCTAAATCTTCTGACTGGTACACCACATCAGATTTCACATTACAACCGTATGTAAGCATCAATAAAAATAATAATGGTGCGCACGAAGAAAACATTTTCAGCATATGCGCACCTCTCTAATTATTTAACTTCTATGTTATCAATCAATATCGCACTATCGTATACTGTATCACCTTTATCGATCGCCTCTATTGTTAGCTTCACGCGTTTGTTGGCCAAAGCAGAGACATCTAACTGCTCTTTTATCCAAGGAGTGTTATACACACCTCCTTGATCAAACGATACATCAGACTCCACCAATACCTCCTGATTCTCACAAAGTTTATTAACACTGGTTTCAAAAGATGCACAATTTGTTGTGTCTTCCTCACATACGTTTAAAGTAAATGAATCATCAAAACCAGTACCACAATATTCTAAAAATTCTTCTGAATAGAACTTCCAATCAAAACTTAATGTTGTTACGTTTTTATCTAAACAAGCGGATTGTTCGATACTACCTAGCTCATTGGTATAGCCTAATCCCGTTGATACAACACCAACAAATTGACCATCTAACGGTTTAGTACCACCTAGATTTGTAATGATGCGCCCATCACCATTTTTCGCCCAAGCATTCAGTTCACCTTGTTCAAAACTGAGATTATCAAATGAGCCACTTGATAGTTTTAAATCTTCCTCGCCTCTCATACGAATAAATGCTTCATCACTGCTGTTATCACTTATACCATGTTTATTAACAGCAACATCAAAGGCTTCCTTCAATGTCGAATCATTTTCAAGCATGTCATTAATAATGGCATTCGTAGTATCTTGAGCATAAGACGAAAGGACATAGTCATCATAGCCAATCACCGCCCCTGCGCCTTTGGATAAAAAGACATTGGCAAGTGAATTGTTGTAAACAGACCGACAGGCTGACAGTACAACTAAGCTCTTAGGCATAGTGGAAAGATAATGATCAAAGAACGAAGGAAGAATAATCAACGCACCACCAGCACCAATGGCTAGGCGCTTCATATAAAGATCGCTTTCATAACCTTCAAGGTTGTAAGTGCCATCCTCATTTTTAGGTAATACTATGCCTGTATATAAACCAGAAACCGATAAATACCCTTTTAAGAAGTCGCTCGGCCCCCACTTCTCATCCCAGATTTTAAATAATCCATTGAAATAATTATTACCGTGGGTAGAAAAATGAATATATCCAAAAGTAGTAAAATCTTTAAAGCTATCAAGCGAAACACCCACAGTTTCGTTATTCACAAACTCACTATCAGGGAATAATTTACATGATTGACTATCTTTAATCGTTTTCCAAACACCATAGTAATCATCCGCTTTAAAGAAGTTACTAAACTCAGACACATCAGGATTATTAATGTACGGGCTGATAATCACAGCTTTAGAGCTTTGAATTCGGTTTACCGCTGCTACTGATGAATAGCTTGTGGGCTGATTTTTAAATACATCATCATAATAACGCGTTTCAAATTTCGCTTTCACAACAGGTGTTGGCGCAACAGTCCCACTACGAGCTGCTGACTTTGAATTTTCAACCAGAGGATTATGAAGCCCTAAAATACCATCTTCATTTACCCACCAAATGCCACCTTCATAGGTATACCCAGCAGAACCTACATCTTTATGAATCTTGAGTTGCTCAACCACCGCTTTAGCTGAAGCATGAACATCTTTTCCTTTATCTAATTCTGAGGTTAACCATGTTTCAACACTGTCAGCAATATCAACAGATTTAGCGACTTGATCAGAGGTGTATTTTTCAGCCACCCAAATACAGGCCGGCTCTGATTGATATAGATTCTTCTCACTATCAGAGACTTGTGCTTGATAGCAAAATTTACCTTCTTTACTAGGGCTAAAAGAGAAAGAGGTCGCATAAATACCATCATCATCGATTCCATCAGCACCTTCATCAAAACTAATGCTACCGCCAGAGCCGATCAGTGTGACCTCAGGATCCTTATTATTTGATGTGCCAATATTAGCGTAAATCGTTACTGCATCTTCGTTTAACACAAAAGAACGTTGGCTTAATGTTAACGGCGTAGTGAAATCCATCGCTGGGTGATAGTTAATAGTTGAAACAATCTCAACCTGCGCCTCATCAGCGGTTAACGCCATTACGGTGATTTTATTTTTACCTTTTACCAAATCAAGTGTTGCTGACCACATTTCATCAACTTCAGCATTCACTGAGAGACTGGTAGCGCCATTAGTCACTAAGATCTGTTTAATATCATGATCAGAAACTACATTTCCTTTTAAAGTCACCTTTGCTTCATTGGTTACCTTCTTGGTATCACCTAAGCCAACAAAAGAAAGGGATAAGGATTTTTCCGCAGGTTTTGCATATACACTGATGTCATCAGTTGCTGTATCACCGTCGTTATCAGTGACCGTAACAGTAAAATTAAACACTTCATTGTCTTGAATATCAGGAACAGTAAACGTAGCGCTATTGTTTACTTTTATCAGTTCGACTTTTGTTGCATCTGCGTCTGATTGCGCCCATGAAACATCCACAATCGTCCCGTTAGGATCAATATTATTAGATGAAATCACCACACTTTTATTGGCATAGGTATAAATATCATCACCAGCTTTAGCTTGTGGTGTTGACTCACCACTTCCACCGCCACCACAACCCAATAGCGCTAAGGCCGTACCGACAAAAAGTATGTTCCTTGTTAAGTTCATTGTATTCCCTTCAATAACAAACTAGTAGAAATGAACAAAGGATCATATTGGTAAGCTGGATACTATTCTATTAAGCGATACCCCTACTCGATACACTTCATGATTAGAAATGTAATAGATGTAAGTACTTAACTATAATATATGGTTAGATCTATAATCCCTGTTAAAGCCATCGAATACCTTTGTTATGAAATCATTACAACAGCTTGTTTTTAATAATACTTACTGCCAACTCCCTTCTCTGTTCGGCACCTTCGTTACTCCGCAACCGCTGAGTAACCCTTACTTAATAAGTGTGAATCCACACATTGCGAAATTATTAGAACTCGATATAAACGCCATTCAATCTGATGATTTTGTTAATATATTTAGTGGTAACGACACCTTAGCTGGGTTTGATCCCATTGCAATGAAATACACTGGGCACCAATTCGGGCAATACAACCCCGATCTTGGCGATGGTCGGGGTTTATTATTGGGGGAAGTACAAACCAGTCATGGTAAAAAGTGGGATATTCACTTAAAAGGCTCAGGACTTACACCTTATTCGCGTATGGGCGATGGTCGTGCCGTTATTCGTTCAAGTATTCGAGAATATTTAGCTAGCGCAGCGATGGCAGGTCTTGGCATTCCTACCTCACATGCGCTCGCGGTTATTGGTAGTGATACTCATGTTTACCGTGAAAAACAAGAATTTGGCGCAACCCTGATCCGAGTATCAGAAAGCCATATCCGATTTGGCCATTTTGAATATCTGTTTTATACCCAACAACACGATCAATTACGCTTATTAGCAGATTACGTTATTCAGCATCATTTCCCTGAATGCCAACAAGTCGAAAAGCCTTACGCTGCCCTGTTTGAGCAAGTTTGTGAAAATACAGCTAAGATGATCGCCCATTGGCAAGCGGTAGGATTTGCTCATGGCGTTATGAATACCGACAACATGTCGATTTTGGGCTTAACGTTCGATTATGGCCCTTATGGTTTTCTGGACGATTATAATCCGGGTTATATTTGCAATCATTCTGATTATTCTGGTCGTTATGCCTTCAATCAACAGCCATCCATTGGATTATGGAACTTATCAGCACTAGGTTACGCCTTAGCACCCATTATAGATAAATCTGATATAGAACATGCATTAGAAATTTATCAGCACCAACTACAAATGCATTACAGCAAACTTATGCGTCAGAAATTAGGTTTGTTCGATAGCCAAGAACAAGACACTGAGTTATTTCATCAGTTATTTAATTTACTCAAGCAACAATCGGTCGATTACACCCAGTTCTTCCGCACACTTTCGACGCTTTCCCAAGACGAACTCGATAACGCCAGTTCACACTTTTCATCCCTCTCTGAAAATACAACAGCAATTGATGAATGGTTAACTGATTACAAAAAACGTATCTCAAATATCGATGATCAACAACGTTTGGCATTAATGCTTAACAGTAACCCAAAATATATTCTTCGTAACTATTTGGCACAGCTTGCTATCGATAGTGCCGATCAAGGGAATTTCACATTTATAGAGAATCTATTAACAGTTTTACATGATCCTTTTGATGAGCACCCTCACCTTGAAGATCTTTCCGATCTTCCACCTAGATGGGGTAAAGAATTAGAAATTAGTTGCTCTTCTTAAATCATTATTTTGTTTTTGTAATAAAAAATGCCCTATTGAATAGGGCATTTTTATATATTTCATTTAATTCACATTACAAATAATAGCTCTGTACAGGTTTCATCTGCTCGTTAAATTCATAAACTAATGGTGCACCTGTTGGTATCTCTAATTCTGTAATTTTGTCATCAGGAATATTATCTAAATATTTAATCAAAGCGCGTAAGCTATTACCGTGAGCGGCAATTAAAATATCAGAACCTGGTTTAACATTAGGAACAATATTCTCATTCCAGAATGGTATTACCCTATCATAGGTATCTTTCAACGATTCACCATGTGGAAGTTGGTTATGTTTTAACTCTTGGTAACGTCTATCGTTACCTGGATAAAAAGAGCTATCTTCACTCACTTGTGGTGGCTCAATATCGTAACTACGACGCCAAATGTGCACTTGTTCGTCGCCAAACTCTTCTGCTGTTTCTGCTTTATTCAATCCTTGAAGGTCACCATAATGACGCTCATTCAATTGCCAGTCGTGCTCAACAGGGATCCATAAAGAATCAAGCTGTTCTAATGCTAAGTTGGATGTTTTGATTGCACGATCAAGCATTGAGGTATAGCAAAAATTAAAGTTGAAACCATTCTCTTTCAATTTAATACCTGCATTACGCGCTTCGTTTTCGCCTAATTCAGAAAGAGAGACATTCGCCCAGCCAGTAAAACGGTTTTCTTTGTTCCAAACACTTTGACCATGACGAAGTAAAACAATACGTGTATTTTTCATAACAGCCCCTTGAAACTCAACATCATGAGTTAAGTAGATTCGTATTTTTAATCGCTGTCATTTCCATATGGCATTTAACAATTATTTTCTAATTGATAATCATTATCATCTTTAGTTGTAGATTAAATCCATTCCACATCGATTACAACACTGACTATAAAGAAAAGTTATTAAATAAAAGTGCTACATACCGTCATTATGTGTATCTATAGCGTCATTATAGAGTTTGAGCAGAGTAACAATAGACATTAACCAGTTGATAAAATTGATTATTTTTAACTTCAAGGGTGTAATTGGAAGAATAGACCGTAAAGTATAATTTACATATATAAGAAAAAATCGCTTCTTCAAATGCCATAACAGATGAAAAAAGCGATTTAGTTTGTAGGATATATTTAAGCTTTATTAAGCGATGCGGCTAAAGCCATTGGCTAAATCTTCAATTAGATCGTCGCAATCTTCTAAACCAATATGTACACGAATAAGCGTGCCATCAAAATCTACTTTGCCCACAGGACGAATACGATTTAACTCTTCAGGTTGGCTGGCCAAAATCAGAGACTCATAACCCCCCCAAGAATACGCCATACTAAAATGCTCAAAGTTATCTAAGAAATTAGCAACTTCTTCATTCGATAACCGTTTATTAAGGACAAATGAAAACAAGCCACAGCTTCCTGCAAAATCACGCACAAAGAATTCATGGCCTTTACAACTTGGTAGTGCTGGATGATTAACGGTTGCAACTTCCGGGCGCTCTGCCAGCCATTCCGCTACTTTGATACTGCTTTCATGATGTTGTTTTAAACGAACGCCCATAGTGCGCAATCCGCGAGCAGCCACATACGCGGTATCAGCATCAACCATTTGCCCCATTAAATAAGAACGTTCACGTAGTTGTTCCCAGCAACGTTCATTACTAACTGCCGTCCCTATCATCGCATCAGAGTGGCCAACAATGTATTTCGTACCGGCTTGAACAGATATATCAACACCGTGATCGAGGGCTTTAAATAGCACCCCAGCCGCCCATGTGTTATCCATAATGATCACTGCATCAGGATTAACAGCACGCACTGCTTTCACAATTGCAGGAATATCTTGCACTTCCATTGTAATAGAGCTTGGTGATTCTAAGAAAACAACCTTAGTATTTGGCTGCACAAGTTCTGCAATACCCTCACCAATCAAGGGATCGTAATAAGTAGTACTAACCCCTAATCCTTTAAGGACAATATTGCAAAACTCTTGGGTAGGCTCATAAGCTGCACCTGTCATCAATACATGATCGCCAGAAGCAACAAATGCTAAAATACTGTTAGATACCGCTGCCGCACCGCATGGATATAAATAACAACCAGCACCGCCTTCTAATTCCACCATCGCATCTTGAAGCGCAAAGTGGGTTAACGTGCCACGACGTCCGTAAAACAACTCGCCTTTCGCACGGTTCTTAATAGCATGTTTTTTATCTGCAACCGTATCGAAAACTAATGATGATGCACGTTGAATAACACTGTTCACCGCACCGTGAGTGTATTTTTTCTTTCTTCCTGCACTCACTAATGCAGTATCAATTTTCTTACTAGACATAACTTCGTGATTCCCTTACTCGTCTATCTATTCTGTTTCTTGTATAACATGAATAAACACAACAAACTAGCAAGTTATCATAAGTATCAAGCACTAAACTGATGAACAATTACCCTTAAAGTTTGGTATTTACTTTTCGGTATTGTTGCGTTTTTCCCTCAAACAACAACTGCTGTGAAATAGCATTAAAATAACTTCCCTCGGCAAAAAGAGATTTGCTCCAAGCTTGCTCTGAACAATCTAATAGTTTTTTAGTCACAACATCCTTATCAATATCAAAACAAGAACGTAACTCACCAGTCGCACTATCTATCGCAACACCATGATTTTTGGTTAGCCAAAAGAAATTCGTGCCATACGAAAAGCTTGAGCGGCCATCATAGCTATCATCAAATAGCGAATTGCCAGTAAACCATGGAACATAACCACCAAGCCAATCAATAATAGTGGGTGCAATATCTCTCTGAGATGAAGTGATCGACCTATTTTTATTAGGGATAGATTGATCGCTTGCATAGATAAGAAGTGGAATAGAATTTTTAACTAATCCTCCAGTTATCGTTTTTGCCGTGTGGTCTGAGAGCAAAATAACTATCGTGGGCTTATCTAGCTGAGCGAGCTTCGCATCCAATTTAGGAATAAAACGTTTCAGTGCATCATCAGCGTACTTCATCACACTTCTACGCTCATTAATTACGTTTTCACGACCAAAAACATAATTAACGTTATCTGGTAAAAAAGAACCATGGGTGGTACCCGTATTGATGGTAATAAGAAATGGTTTACCCGTTTGGCTGAATTTATCGATTTGGTTTAAAGAAAAACGATAGATATCATCATCCATAAACCCCCATTCATTGTGCATCGCTTTGAATGGGTAATCATACTTACCGTACGACTGCTTAAAACCTAATGTTTGTGCAAAAGCTCCAACAGATCCCCTCCCACTTCCCTGAATAAACGCTGTTTGCCAGCCTCGCTCAGCTAAAATATGTGGCAAACATGAATAAGAAGCATTCTGTAACTGGCTATTTGCCATAAAGCCATTTATCGGATTTGGGTAAGAACAAAATGTAGAAAACGTCCCTTGTACTGTTCGATAAGCATCGGCATAGGTTGAGTACGTCGAAAAAGAACGTGCTCTTAGTTGATCAAAAAATGGGGTGGCATTCACAACACCCGAGTAACTTTGCATATCAAAAGCCAGCCAACTCTCTAGCAAAACGACAATAACATTGGCCGATTTAAGTGATTGAAGCTGTGCAGGAGAAGCTGTTTTTTGTGTATGTTCAAAAAACTTAACTTGCTGTGACGTTGGATTTTTAGTTATTTTTTCTATAGGCGCAAGATCACCTTTAGAAAGATAGTAACCAATGCTATAGGGAGCATTCCAAGCAATAAACGCTTTCTCTGAATCACCAATAGTATAAACACTCATCGGACTCTGAGGTGAGTCTTTCCAGCCTCCACGAACAATGATTAGTGTAGTAACTAACCACAAAAATATAAACAGACTATTAAAATACCAACGGGGTTGTTTTCTATTAGATAGTGGCAAATATTTCCAAATAAAAAACAGTGATACTAATAAACATGCAATACCAAGCGCGACTGTTCCAAAGTAACTTTTAAACGCAGTCAGAATAAGTGAAACTTCCATCCCTTGCGTATTAAACAGTTCAAATGTGACATGCTTACTGGCTTCTTTTGCATAAATTGCATCGGCGAAGGTAGTAATAACAACCCAAAAAATCGCAATGCTGAGTATGAATCGAATTAATTTATTGGTTGCTCGTTTAAATAAACTAGCAATAATCAAACTAAGGAAAATTGGGATAGTCAGCAACACAGCAGCACTAGCATCAAAGTTAATACCAAAAAGCAAAGCATCGATGCCATCATGCGAGCTAAGCTCGATGGGAAGTTCAACAAAGCTTAATAGAGCAAATAACTTAGTAATAAAGATCGCTACTATTAAAAAGACAAAAGATGTAATGGTATTTATGGCAAGCACAGCTATTCCTTGCTAATGAATGATCCCTTTAAGAGAAGCAAGAAAACGCATCAATGTCCACTTTATTCGCAGTCTTGATTTAGATTAACGATATCATTTTCTTCATTTCTTATATCTGTTGAAAGTTAATACAGTATTGATAATCAATTTTGTTGAATATGAGGTGAGTATTTTTGAAAATAATAGTGATTTTAATCCAAATATTAAGTAAGCCTTAAGTTATAAAATGGATGATATGGCTATTCGCTAATTCATAAGAGCCCGTAATGCGTCAAATTTTCCAAATTAAGATGACAAGCTTCATCGTGGTGATGTCAGCATACTTCACCCTATGCTTTAACTACCCAATCCTCGCTAAGATTTTCGATTTAAGCCATTCAGTATCTAATGTCTTTTTTCCATATACTGCACCTATAGTATTAATGGCAGCATTTCTGATTATCTTTACGGTGTTATGTTGGCCATACCTGTTTAAACCAGTAATGATTTTCTTAACCGTTACTTCATCGATGGCTCTCTATGCAGAAGTGAATTATCACACCTTATTTAATAATGCCGTAATTGAAAGTATTTTCGAAACACGTTCAGATGAAGCGCTGTCTTATATTAATGCAGATTCTATTATCTATGTCATCGTATTTGGTATTGTGCCAAGTATCTGGATTGCAATGGTAAAAATCACCAAGCGAGAGTCTTTTATTAAAGATATCGTTGCTCGTGTCGCGTTAATCGGTATCGCCTGTACAGCGATTTTGCTCGTCGGATTAACGACGTTTAAAAGCTATGCTTCTGTGGGTCGAAATAACCATTTTTTAAACCGTATGATCATTCCAGGTCATGTATATGCGGGTGGTAAATACCTCTATAAGAAGTTTATTTACAAACCACTACCATTTAAACAACAAGGGTTAGACGCAAAACTAAGCCCAAGTAAAAACCATAAACCTACTTTATTTGTGATGATCTTAGGCGAAACTGCACGTACTTATAATTACGCCTATAACGGTTACAACAAAGACACCAATCCGTACACCAAAAATGAAGGCATAATATCGTTCAAAAACGTTGAATCTTGCGGTACCTATACTGCCCTTTCTGTACCTTGTATGTTCTCGAATTTAACCCGCGCTCACTACAATCAAGATCGCGCATATTCTCAAGATAATGCTGTTGATATTATTCATCGCGCTGGGGCAAAAGTACTGTGGCTTGATAACGATGGCGGTTCAAAAGGCGTAGCTGATCGCGTTAACTATCAAGCGATCGATCCTTCCCAGCATAATCAATTCTGTAATGGTACCAGTTGCTACGACAGTGTAATGCTAGATAAAGCCCAAAGCTTTATTGATAAAGGCGATACAAATAAATTTCTGGTACTGCATTTAATCGGTAGTCATGGACCGACTTATTTCAAACGCTACCCTAAAGCGTTCGATAAATTTAAGCCATCATGTAATCGCAGCGACATTGAAAATTGCACTGACGAAGAAATTAAGAACGTTTACGACAATACTATTCTGTACACCGACTTCGTGACAGAACAAATGATAAAAATGCTGAAAGCCAAAGAAGATAAATATAATGTTGCTTTGTTATATATGTCAGATCATGGTGAATCTTTAGGTGAGAACGGTTTCTACCTTCATGGTGCGCCCTTCTCTATTGCACCTAAAGAGCAAAAACACGTGCCTTGGCTACTATGGCTACCAGAGCAATACGCTCAACAAAAAGGAATTAACAAAGCATGTTTAGTTGCTAAAGAATCGCAACCCGGACTTTCACAAGATAACTTATTCCCTAGCCTACTGAGCTTATATGGTGTGAAATCAAAAGTGATTAATCCAAAGCTAGATATCACAGCAAGCTGTCGAGCCAAACCATAACCATTCAATGATCCCATTAACTTAATGTATACTTGTAAGATATTGCAGGTATACATTTTTATTTGAGCTCTCATTCCATGAAAATACTGATTATCGAAGATTCCTCGGCATTACGTCGTAGTTTAGCTGTGGGGTTTAATAATTTAGGCTTTTCCACTGACGAAGCAGAAAATGGTAATGAAGGGCTCACTTTAGCATTAGACAATAATTACGATATTATTATTTTAGATCTCATGCTCCCTGGAATTGACGGTATGACGATTTTAAACAAATTGCGTCAAACAGGCATTGAAACTCGTATT
The DNA here is from genome assembly GCF_002954615.1 of Photobacterium angustum. Lineage (NCBI taxonomy): Bacteria > Pseudomonadati > Pseudomonadota > Gammaproteobacteria > Vibrionales > Vibrionaceae > Photobacterium > Photobacterium angustum. The sequence goes on from NZ_MSCJ01000001.1 coordinate 1,424,995, forward strand.
ATTATTCTTTCAGCCAAAACACAAAGCCAAGATCGTATTGATGGCTTAATGCAAGGTGCTGATGATTATGTCACTAAACCTTTTTCATTTGATGAACTCCATGCTCGTGTGGTTGCAATTTCCCGTCGTTGCCAACCTGTAAGCATTACCAATACCATTGAAATTGATGGCTTTCTGTTAGATCTTAATAAAAAAACGTTATTCTATGGTAACAACGATTTAGAACTCACACCGAATGAATTTAAGATCATCAATTATCTCTTCGCTCACCGAGGTCAAATCCTTACCGCTAGTATGATCAGCGATAACATTACTAATAACTTCGACTATATTTCGAAAAATACCATTGAAGTACATATTTCTACGATGCGTAAAAAAGCAAAAAATATTGAGGCTGTATTGCCAATAAAAAATAAACGCGGTTTTGGATATTACGTAGAGAGTTAAACATGACGAATCCTCGTTCAATTAAAAAGAATTTAATTAACGCGATCAGCGCCGTATTTGGCTTCTTTATTATTATTGTTTTTACCTTCGTCGATTTCAGTGTGGATAATTGGGTTCAAGAACAATTTGAATTAGAGATCCAACAAAAAGCCGGACAGTTTAAAACCATCACCAATATCCAAGATTTTGCACAAACGATTAAAAGCGATAAAGATTATGCCTATTATCAGATCTGGAAGAATGATGATGTCATTTATCGTTCTACATCGCTCAATGATTATCCCAACATTAATTTACTCCACAAGAAGTTACCACTAAATAGCTATCAAATTGTCGATGTCACTTTACCAAACCATGAGATAGGTAAGGCATTTCTATACTCTTATCTCGCAAAACCTAAAGATAAAAAGCCAACCCCTATTTATTTAACCATTTATGCATCAACGACAGGACTTGATAAAGTTACGGGCATTCTCGATATTTTACTGGTTGGTAGCTTTTTACTCTCGATGATCATTATGCGTGTAGTCGCTAAAATCATTGTGACTAAAGGGCTTGATCCTCTCGTAAACTTAAACGATCAAATAAAACTGTTTAACGAAAATAAACAGCAACGACATAATCACACCTTTGCGTTTAAAGAAAATGTATCCTCTTATATTGAGATTGATTTAATCCGCAAAGAGCTTAATAACTTCCTCGAAACTAACCGTAAAATGGTCGATAACGAAAAACGGATCACCTCTGATATCGCCCACGAAATCAAAACGCCTATTGCAGAACTCATCACCCTAACCGAAGTGCATCAACGCTTTCCAGATGATGAACGTTTAGCGGAAACCTTTACCTCGGATATTCTCCAAATATCGAATCGAATGAAAGTAATAGTAGAAAACCTATTATTGCTACAACGCACATCTCATTCGCTTTCTATTTATAAAGAGCCGCTTGAAATCACAACCTTATTAAGTAGCGTGATTCACGATTTAAACTTTAAATATGACGATATTAAACAGCGTATAGTTTTAAATAACACACTTCAGCAGCCTATTATTGCTGATGAGTTTTGTTTAAAAACCATTATCACCAACTTATTAGATAACGCACTGTTTTACAGCATGCCTAATACAGCTATTAATATTGCGATTAATGATGATGCTCAGGATGTGGTATTCACTATTACCAACCCATCCTCAATTAATTACTCACCGCAGGTAGTCGATAAACTAGTGCAACCGCTATTTCAGCATGATGATTCTCGCTCCAATAACGACCGCTATGGTTTAGGATTATCTATCGTTGATAACATCTGCAAAATCAACGAATACGAGTTATCAATAAACCAGTTAGATCATGGGGATTTTCAGGTACAGGTACGGATACCAAAGAAAAATTGCAGCGAATAAAGCTAACCAATGGGATAAAAAAAGCAGCAATTAGGATTCTTTATTACTGCCTTATTAAAGACAATCTAATTATAAATCATAGCGTTAAAAATATTTAGTCACACCAAGGAAAACGCTCGACTTTTTTGAGTATCCCCCTTCATGATATTTTCAATATTTACTTATATAAGGTGGCTTGGGCTTGGCCAACCCTTCGGATAGGTGTCGGCTGCGCGACACATATCCTTATTTGCTATAAAGCAAATTACTGCTCCGCAACATCCATAGACTTAGGTGTCGGTATAACACCAATAAATCGCGCTAAACTCAACAATGTCATGAACAAACCTATCATTGCTTGCCCAATAACTAGTGAGTAAGCTAACCCCCCTAACGGTGTCACGTTGTAAAACCCGAAGCTAGTCATTACAACAAAACTCGTGTAAACCGCTCCTAAAACACTTTCGTGAGATCCATCAACTGCGAATGAGAAGATGTTTTGAAAGAAAATATATTGCGCTGCAAACCAGAAAATAATCTCGAAATAGTTCTGCATTAACAAAATCACAATTCGTCTATAACCATGCAATTTGTATTCTTTACCAGCCTTGATCGCTCGATATTCATCAAACAAAAGTACATTTGTTTGATAAATTACAACCTCATAAACCCGTAATAATGCATAAGAAGCTATAGCAAAGCCGATATATTGATGTATAAGACAGCAGGCACAGACACGATAGATAAAAACACATGACTTAAAGCCCATATTTCAGAAAAACGACCAGTTCTAGCTTTAGGGCATAGCTTTCTGACTAAGTTGAAAAATGAAATTTTGCCAAGCATTTTGAATACAAATGCCCAAAAATCAACAATAAACGAATCTGACTTTTCCGTAAATCACTCTTGTTTTATAACGTCACAATAACGGTATTTACTAGCCCAAACTGATTGAAACGCATGAATCACTACGTTTCTATAAAAGTTGCGCTACGAGTATATGTCCCGTTGATTATTTTGTTATATTTCCTTACACCAAACGTTCCTTACGCCAACACTAGTAAAGCCAAAAGACTTGCAATTACGACTGCTAGTGCTGTTTAATTCCACATCCGTTAGGACAACTTCAATACCGTTGTCGAAAGCATCCTTTATACGCGCATCAAGCAATGCTGTTTGGCAACCTCGGCCTCGAAACTCTTCTTGTGTATATGCGTTAGCTAAAATTGCATGCTTACTTTCAAAAAAGCTTGTAGCCCATGCGCAAAGCATGCCATTAACGAATGCTACATAGCTACGAAACTTATCAGTACAATATAGCGAACGCTTTTTTAACCAAATTTCGTCTGAACAACTTACCCCAGACGTTTTTAACAGAGATAGAAAATCGTCAACTTTACTATGTCCCCATACTTCTACATTAATAGCATTTGATGAGTCATTAGAGGCCAGCAGATTCTCTTGCGTTAGTTTAAGAAATTCATGTTCAAACACTTTAGTAAAGTCGTGACTTGATAGCCATGAATTGAGTTCGGGTGTAATAGCTTTTGGTTCAACACTGATTTCTATTGGCAAACTAATATCGAATAGCTCAAGGCTATTATCCAGTGATTCTAAATTGCAGACATCTCGAACAATTATTTGATTGTCGTATCTACGCGTTTTATCAGCATAAATAGTGTAAGAAGTTAAATCTGTAACGGAAAGCTCACTTGGTGTATCAGTAGACAGAGCCCGCTCGTTATTGAAGATAAAGTAAGAGTTGTATACTTCCTGTACTCTTTTGTCCTGCATTCATCTCTCGTCTTTTAATGTATTCTAACACCGCGCTAAGCGGAAAAATTGTAGGCTAAAATAATGAACGTATTGAACAAAAGCCAAGCGTTTTCTGTCCGTTCTTTAGCACCTTGTTACATGCCATAGTCTCGTTCCACTCTTGAAATACGAACCTTAAATGACTCATACCATAACTTACGACCAGTTTTTTGAGCTTCTTGATGCTCAGTATTAGCTTTCCAATTTTTAATAGATTCCAAATCAGCCCAGTAAGAAACTGTAATACCTACATCTTCTCTTGCTGATTCTGAACCTAAATACCCTACTTGCTGTTCAGCAAGCTCTATCATCCTATTTGCAGTTTCTCCATAATCATTATCGCCCGCAGTACGGACTGAAGTAAAAATAACAGCATAATATGGTGGTTTTGGGGTATTAGCTAAAAGAGTCATCAAAAATCCTTGGTATATAACGCCGTATTATGTTGTAAGTTATGGTGCCATCATTTCTATGTTTAACTGTCCTGCCAAACCTGCCTCTCGATTAACGCTTAGAGCCTTGAACTCTTACGATGACCTAATTTCAATGAGATCTTGTCGAGATGGATCTTTAACGATTACAAATATATTTAACCAGAATCAGGTGAATGCTTCAGTCTGACAATCTGATTGGTTACGTTGATTAAGAACTTCCATTTTTCCTACTTCAACAGAACGCCGCAATAAAAGGAAACAAGTAGTTGGCTTAAATTGTGAGACACTAACAAAGCCAAGCGTTTTCTGTCCGATTTTAATTGCCTTATTGAACGTAGCCGCTGCACGTGGAGTGAAAACCCGCAACCTCAACTACGGTAAATACACCTTTCCAAAAGGAATATTTACCATGAATAAAGCACAGTATCATCGTTCAGATTATCTTTATGAACAACACCTTATCCATCCCACCTTGCAAGGTAAACGTCGCTCTACGATTGATGCTTATAGCCGTGAACTACGTCGCATTACACATTAACAGGATACATCGCCAGACAATTTAACTACCGAAAGGATTTCGTCGGTACGTAATTATGATTTGTTGCGGGGTCATGAAAAGAAGTAGCTTAAAGCGATCCAATCTATGTTCATTTTAGCCGGGCAACTGATGTTGTCCTCACCGAATAAACGGTACCTATAAAAGCCCAATCTTTTGCCCCTACTGCCAACATGTCATGCAATTAATAGGAATTTTCGGCCTAGATAACCGACGTTCAATCATAAGGATAATGATATTGACGCTTGAGCTTTGAAGAAGATTTTATTGTAAATCAGAGTGTCACATAAGAAGGATTTAATGTCTTTTTAGCAATATGTATACATTTAAGGTCATGTTAGCATCGTTTTTTTTACAAAAATCGAATGACTAATGAAAAAAATAACCATCGCAGATTTAAATAACTGGAAAAAATTAGGCGAAAAATTTGCATCAATAACTGCTTATGATGCGAGTTTTGCTAAAATATTTGAAGAGCAAGGCCTACCTGTCATCGTTGTCGGAGATTCACTTGGTTCAGTCATACAAGGTAAACCAACAACTTTGGATGTGAGTATTGATGAATTGGTATATCACACAAAATGCGTTAGAGCAGGAAGCCCAAATACTTTCATTATTTCAGACCTTCCTTTCATGAGTTACCACACCCCTGATGCAGCATGTGAATCAGCAGCTAAGTTAATGAAAGCTGGTGCAAATATGGTAAAGATTGAAGGCGGTAGTTGGTTAACCGGTACTGTTAAAATGCTAACTGAACGTGCAGTTCCAGTTTGTGCTCATTTAGGTTTAATGCCACAAGCTGTAAATCTATATGGCGGATATAAAGTTCAAGGTAGAACAGAAGAACAAGCTACAGAAATGCTTGAAACTGCCAAAGAACTTCAGCGCGCAGGAGCTCAGACACTGGTCCTTGAATGTATTCCTGCGAAATTAGCACAACAAATCACATTAGAATTAGACATTCCAGTAATAGGGATTGGTGCAGGTAATGATACCGATGGTCAAGTTTTAGTTATGCACGATATTTTAGGTGTATCAGCCAATTATATTCCAAGATTCTCTAGGAATTTCCTCGCTGAAACCGGGTCGATTGAAGCCGCTGTGACTAAGTATATAGATGAAGTCAAACAACAAACCTTCCCAGAGGAAAAACACAGCTTTTAATGTCAATAAAAGAAAACCGATTAACTAGATCGGTTTATGGTTTAAACGTTAATAAATTTGTATAACTATTTTGCGAATTGCTTGTTGCGTGGTAATGGGAAGAAGCAGCTTCAAGCTATCCAATTTATGTTCATGTTAACTGGGCAACTAATGTTGCCCTCACCGAATAAAACGGTACGTATAAAAGCCCAACCCTTTTGCCCCTGCTGCCAACATGTGATGCAATTAACGGGGATATTTCGACACAGATAACCGACGTTTAAGAATAAGGATAATGGCATTCACGCTTCAGAATTAAAGAGGATTTTATTATAAATCAGTGTATTAAAATTACTGGTTTACACCAAGGATAACGCTCGACTTCTTTTTGGCATCACCCTTCATTATCTTTCCAATATTTACTTATTATTAAATGGCTTGAGCTTATCCAACACTTCGGATAGGTGTCGGCTTCGCGACACATATTCTTATCTGTTATATGTTTGTAACGCAACCCTTTTCTTTTAACACGCGCTTAGTTGATGCAGGGTTATTTTTTAATGCCGATAAAGGACGAATTGGTCGTTGAACCAAATTACCTGAACAATTTGGGCACACATGGTTTAAAACGGACTCTGCACAGCTAAGGCAAAAGGTACATTCGAATGTACAAATTACTGCTTCCGTAGATTCTGGAGGTAAATCTTTATCACAGCATTCACAATTAGGTCTCAAATCTAACATTTAGAACTCCTTTCTAGAGAAACACATCACGCCGCGTTAAGCGGACAAAAATTGTGGGTTATAATGTGTAGCGAAGCGAAACGTAACCCACTGTTTTTTTGCTCCGTTTAAACGCCTTGTTATGCCTTAAATCATGAAATTAAACAAAATTTATGTTTGCAACTTTCACAACATCTCCAGATACCCAAATATTGGATACTGTCGTTTCATTTGTTTCAACGTAAGCTTCAATTTCACTTGGTCTACCTAAAAACCTACCCTGTGAAATTATTATAGGTGTATTACAAAAGGCTAACTTATGCTTCACAAGGAATGTAGCAGTTGGACCAGCGGCACTTCCTGTTGCTATATCCTCTACAGAACCATCGTTATCCCAAGTTCTACCTTCAAAGTTTAATATATCGATAACATACACAAATTTTGCACCAAAGCTTTCTAATAAATTTTCGAAGGCTTCGATACAAATATTAGCATTCTCTATCCCATTAGTTATCGGAACAATAAGATAAGGTAAACCAGTGGAAATTACTTCTAATGGATAATTTGCCAAATTTTTTGAGCTTAAATTTAATGCTGATAGCGCTTTTTCTGTTTCATTCTGAGTCAGGGTATGGATATACTCCGGTTTTCCTTGCTCCATCGACGAATAAAAATATTTATCTGTTTTTTTAGTTTTTACAGTGACAGTTTTTTTGTTTAACTCTATTTTCCACTCTCTGGGCTTGAGATCTCTAGATTCTTCATGGAGGTGAGCAGCTAAACCAATTATTGGATGTCCAGCAAAATCGAGCTCTTCTTCTACAGTATATATCTTTGCCCTTACAGATAAGTCATGTTCATTTACTTTAACGAAAATTGATTCAAACTGACGCATCTCTTGCGTCAGCGATAACATTTCATTGTTATCTAATGAATCGTAATCATAAAATATTGTTAGTCCATTGCCTGAAAGCTTCTCTTTAGCAAATACGTCCACTAGTTTACATTTCATAAATTATTACTTATTCCTTTAAGATTTAAATAGATAACACTGCAAATTACAAAGAGGCATAACGCCCGCTTAAGCGGACGGAGATAGTTGGCTATACTGTGAAGTGAAGCGGAGCGAAACGTAGCCAACTGTTGACGTTCCGTTTAAAGCGCTTGTTAAATGGCAATTCAGCTTAGGTCGCGCCCAAACATTCGAGCAAAATACCCAACAAGAGTTCTTTCTGAATACCCTGTGCGACTACCAAAAAAGTAATTTCTAATGCAAAAAAACAAGCCTATTAATCCACAGGTAATCCCTACCCATTCAAACCAATGAATTCTGCGACCAAAAATAGCTTCTAGCAAAGGATAAAACATGTTCTGAGACTCAGATGCTAATTTTGTTTCAAGCCAACTTGGAATTATAAAATAGAAAAGAAAAAACGATATACAGCCAAATATTAGTGATCCCCACCAAGGCAAATGTGCACCTATGGAAACGGAATCTGAAACGATTGAACTACGTTTTCTATATCGACGTCCCATACGTATCCCTGTGCCATTTAACGCCGCGCTAAGCGGCAAAAAGTTGTTGGCTAAAATAAGTGAGGAACGAACAAAAGCCAACTGTTTTTTGTCCGTTCTTGAGTGCCTTGTTGAACGAAGCAGCTTCGCGGCAAAGTGAAAAACCATAAGCTCAACTACGGTAAATACACCTTTCCAAAATGAGTATTTATCATGAATAAAGCACAGCAACATCGTTAATTTTATCTTTATGAACAAAACCTTACCCATCTCACCTTGCAAGGTAAACGTCCCGCTACGATTGATTCTTATAGTCGTGCACTACGTCACATCACACATCAACTGGATACATCACCAACAATTTAACTACCGACGATCTTAAGCGGTATTTTACACAACTGATCAAATCACATTCATGGAGTACAGTGAAAATTGATCGCAATGACTTACAGTTTTTCTTTAAGCATGTGCTTCAACGTGATTAGAAATGGATATTGCAGTGTATATGACCGAAAGGATTTCGTCGGGAACGTGATTATGGTTTGCTGCGGGGTCATGAAAAGAAGCTACTTAAAGCGATCCAATTTATGTTCATGTTAGCAGGACCAACTTACGTTGCCCTCACCGAATAAAGCGATACGTATAAAAGTCCAACCCTTTTGCCCCTGCTGCCAACATGTCATGCAATTAACGGGGATATTTCGACCCAGATAACCGACGTTAAATAATAAGGATAATGGCTTTAACGCTTCAGAATTAAAGAGGGTTTTATTATAAATCAGGGTATTAATATTATTGGTTCACACCAAGGATAACGCTCGACTTCTTTTGGACATCATCCTTCATGATATTTCCAATATTTACTTATATAAGGTGGCTTGGGCTTCTCCAATACTTCAGATATGTGTCGACTTCGCGACACATATCCTTATTTGTTATATTTCCATAGCAAACATTACAATTAATGTTAATAGCACCCCCACAAGTGTAAACATAGCTGTTAAATAGATAACCAATGCCCCGTAATATATACTCTTACTGACAGACTTTATTCTTTTATCTAAATAAATGTCTTTTGCAATTTCTATTAGCCCTAAAACATAATCAAGCTTTAACGCCAACGCTGATCCCTTATATAATTTATGTTTATAGCGACACAGCGTAGGAATACGATAAATAAATGCACGAGTAAGTAACCCCCCAGTAACATTGTTACAGAGATAAAAGCCATTAGTAACATAAAAGGTTTACATGTATTACTACTTTCTGAGCAAACGTCAGATAAACTATTCGTAAAACCTATAATTATAAATGCAGGGCTACCAACTAAAATACTTAGTATAACGACAAAGTTAGTGACAGTGATTATTATCTGTTTCATGCTTATAAAAATATTTTTCATCAAGAACAATTTCTCTATAGATAAATCACAAAAAATATAACAGTATATTAATAATCATTCTTACTTTTACGCTTTATTAATACAGCAAATATTCAACATTCTAATAAAAAATATTTATTTTCATTGCCTTGGTCGCAAAAATTAGCATCCACCCGATATATTTACGTTGGTAAAAGTAAGAACGGTATTTTGTTCATCGGATTAAATACACAAACAGCAAAGCTAGTTATTTAATATCAATAAGTTAAAAGCACCTACTGAGGTAATTAAGCATTTTTTCTTATTTAAAACGAAGCATAATCGGAAAAATTTGCGCTTTTCATTATAACTGGGTAAATACACAGGTAGTCTCATGACCAGCAAACAAAAGCATTTCGCCTAAATTGGAATAGGAATAACAGAAGTACTAAAAGAGAGGAAATAGAGATAAGAAAAATGGAGACAAAGCAGTGTTCATCTCCATATTGAGGGATTATTGTGGCTTGTGATTTTTAGCTAAAAACGTATCCAGTTTGTTAGCGAAGTTCTGGCGATCAGCTTGGCTCAATGGTGCTGGGCCGCCCGTTTGTACGCCACTGCTGCGCATAGTTTCCATGAAGTCACGCATTTGTAAACGCTGCTTAATGGTGTCTTTAGTATACATCTCGCCACGAGGGTTTAATGCATGTGCGCCTTTGGTGATCAGTTCGTCTGCTAATGGGATATCAGCGGTAATCACCAAGTCCCCTGCTTCGGCTTGTTGTACAATATAATTATCAGCAACATCAAAGCCTTGTTCCACTTGAATCGAACGTAAAAACGGTGAAGGTGGCGTGCGAATGTATTGGTTAGCCACCAGCGTTACGTTCACTTTTGCGCGATCAGCAGCGCGAAATAGAATCTCTTTTACGACGTTTGGACATGCATCAGCATCTACCCAAATTTTCATAGATAATCCTTTCATTCTTTCTCTACGTGCCATAAAACACGTAAGATTTATTTGTAAAAAAGCCGCCCTATCTAAAGGCGGCTTTCAATTAACTTTTTGGCTTAGCCTGTTTTATTAAGTAAAAACTTAACCAACAAGACCTTTCTTCGCGATGTACTCATCGTAAGTACCGTGGAAGTCTTCTACGCCGTCTTTAGTGATCTCAAGAATACGTGTTGCAACCGATGTTACAAACTGGCGATCGTGAGATACGAACATTAATGTACCTTTGAAGTTCTCTAACGCAAGGTTAAGTGCTTCAATAGATTCCATGTCCATGTGGTTTGTTGGTTCATCCATAAGTAGGATGTTAGGACGTTGCATGATTAACTTACCAAACAACATACGACCTTGCTCACCACCAGAAATCACTTTAACTGATTTCTTAATGTCGTTTTGTGAGAACAGCATACGGCCTAGGATACCACGAACAGTTTGCTCGTCATCACCTGGCTTTTTCCACTGGCTCATCCACTCAAGCAATGTAATATCTTCTGCGAAATCAGCACTGTGATCCTGTGCGTAGAAACCAATGTTATTGTTTTCAGACCACTTAACCATACCCGCCATCGGCTCCATTTGACCCGCTAGCGTGTTTAGGAATGTTGATTTACCGATACCGTTCTCACCGATAATCGCGATGCGCTCACCTACTTCTACCAGTAAGTTAACACCGTTGATTAGGATGTTTTCACCGTAACCTTGCTTCAAACCTTCCACTTCTAATGCGTTACGGAACAGTTCTTTTTCCTGATCGAAACGAATGAATGGTGTTTGACGGCTAGATGCTTTTACTTCTGTTAATTGGATTTTATCCAATTGCTTTTGACGAGACGTTGCTTGCTTCGCTTTAGATGCGTTAGCAGAGAAGCGGCTTACGAACGTTTGTAGTTCAGCCATCTGTGCTTTCTTCTTCGCATTATCTGCATGTAACTGCTCACGAGCTTGCTCTGCAGCCATCATGTATTCGTCGTAGTTACCAGGGAATAGACGAAGCTCACCGTAATCTAAGTCAGCCATGTGTGTACATACGCTGTTTAAGAAGTGACGGTCGTGCGAGATGATGATCATAGTGCAGTTACGCGCTAGTAGGATCTGCTCAAGCCATGCAATGGTGTGAATGTCCAAGTTGTTCGTTGGTTCGTCAAGTAGCATGATGTCTGGGTTAGCAAACAGTACCTGTGCAAGAAGCACACGAACTTTAAGACCCGGAGCAACGGCACTCATTAGACCGAAGTGCTGATCTTCTGGAATACCAAGACCAAGTAGTAATTCACCTGCACGTGCTTCTGCTGAGTAGCCGTCCATTTCTGCAAATTCTACTTCTAGATCCGCAACACGCATACCATCTTCTTCTGACATTTCAGCCATTGAATAGATGCGATCGCGCTCTTCTTTAATCGTCCATAGCTCTTTGTGACCCATGATCACAGTGTCTACTACGCTGTAGTTTTCGAATGCAAATTGATCCTGACCTAATTTAGCCATACGCTCATTAGGATCAAGTGAAACAGTACCTGCAGACTGCTCTAGCTCGCCACCCAAGATTTTCATGAATGTCGATTTACCACAACCATTCGCGCCGATTAGGCCGTAACGGTTGCCGCCACCAAATTTTACTGAGATGTTTTCAAACAATGGCTTATCGCCAAACTGCATTGTGATATTAGCTGTTGAAATCAATGTACTGTTCCAAAATTTATGAATATATCAAGCATTAAAAAAGCCGCCTACTACAAGCGACTTTTCTCTAAATTGGCGCGGAGTATAACAGATTTAGTGACTTACATCACCTTTAAATTAACAACAAAATTGTAACTAGTAATATTGCTCGTGACTGCCCTTTTTTCTTATTTCATAGTTACCTTATTTTAATTAAGTATTTATTTACATTGAGTTAATAAGATTTGAAAAAAGAATAATGAAATATGAAGTTATGTTTTTGTGTGATGATTATATTTATTCAAGGCGTATAGTAATTTTCAAACATTAGGTTAATAAATAGAGAGTTATTATGAATATCCATTCTTTCGGTAACTGGCTACCAAAAAGCAAAGCACATGTTAATGCTTGGATCCAACACTTAAAAGCACACACTAAGCAACATCCAGCAGAGCTTGTTCAACCTATCCAAGAATTTAAAGATTTGGTTGATAATGATGAAAGCCTAAAAGAACTCGCTGAACGTATGTTTAGCTATGCGGGTAATCAAAAAGAATTAACGCCGCTAGGTACACCAGAAGTCATGAGTTTTGATGAATTTATTGTGCTATTAAACGCAATTATGACGCAAGCGCCTGAATGTACTGAATATACCGACCCTAAAAGTGGCGAACTCAATCCTTGCGGTTTAATTGGTTTTCCTATTAATGCGTTATTAGATTGGCCGATGGCAACACCTGCTGGCTACACATTCTTCTCAAATGCATTAGTAAATCAGCAAATTAAGAAAATATTAACTTACTGGTCTTCTTTCCTTTCAAGCTCTGACTCCCGTTACGTATTAGTAACCGATGATCTTAATCGTACACCGAAGGTGTTAGGTTGGTTAAATCCAACAGCTAAACGTGAAATGGTCGGTGTCGCTTGCCAAGCCACTTCTGATCCTGCACTAAAGGCATTACCGTTTGAGCACTTTTTCCAATGTGATCCTGATGATAAGTATTATGGCTTTAAATCATGGGATGACTTTTTCACTCGTGAGTTCGTAAAAGGTGTTCGTCCAATTGCTGAAGGTGATGACATTATTGCTAATGCATGTGAATCAGCACCGTTGCAAGTGGCAGAAAACGTAGCTGAAACATCTGAGTTCTGGCTCAAAGGTCAACCTTATTCACTACAAAATATGATGGATTTTGATCCACTCGCGAAACAATTCGTGGGCGGTACAATTTATCAAGCATTCTTAAGTGCATTAAGTTACCACCGTTGGAATAGCCCTGTTTCAGGGACAGTAAAAAAAGCCTTCATTGTTAACGGTTCATATTACTTAGGTAATAAATACCAAGGCTTTGGTAATCCAGAAGGAGCTGATGACAGCGCGCCGAATAACTCTCAGCCTTTCTTAACCGCAGTTGCAACTCGCGCAGTGATCTTTATTGAATCAGACAATCCAAAGATTGGCTTAATGTGCTTTATTGCGGTAGGTATGGCAGAAGTGTCATCTTGTGAAATTACAGTAAAAGAAGGTCAACACTTAAATAAAGGTGATGAATTAGGTATGTTCCACTTTGGTGGTTCTACACATTGCCTTGTCTTTGGACCAGATGTGAAGTTAGCGTTTGACTTCCACAATACAACACCAGGTTTAGATGCAACCAATATTCCTGTTTGTTCACGTATTGCAACCGTCTTATCCGATAAATAATACCAAGACTTAAATTAGCTGATCACTAAATACAACAACGCCTTATTACAATGTCACTTTGTAATAAGGCGTTTTTTTATTGCTTAAATATCAGCTTATTCGTAACTAATACTTAATAAAAAATTATCGACGGTTACGACCACCGCCACGGCTATTACTACGACCGCGAGAAGCACGTTCTTTGTAAGCTGAAGCCGCTTTTGCTTGCGATGCTAGAATTGATTCAACGGTTAGTTCCATTGGCTCTTTGGGTACAATGCCATCAGCAAAGGTACGCATACGTGGTGGAATTTCTAATTCAGCGGCTGTTGCACGTGGCATACGCTTAAAGCGTGATAGGTAGAAAGCTTCTAGTTTCTCTCTCGCCCACTCTGTTTTCTTCAAGTATTTCACACTACTCGCAATAGACGGTTTAGTATTGAAACAGTTAAAACGCATTGCCGTGTCTAAAATTTCCCAACCGTAGTGATCGACTAATTCGGTTAGCATTTTTTCAAGGCTCAAGCCATGAAGCGGATTATTTTGTAAAAGTCGCTGCTCTAGCGTTAATTCTTTTTCTTTTTTTGCTGGTTGAGCAGGTTGTTGTTGTTCTTGCATTGCCATTCCTAACGGATATTTACAGATATCTTTGTAGTATAAAGGCTACGAGCAAGAAGTTATAAACAATTTAATTTGTAATGGAATGATATTTTTAAAACGGAGGACAGTATGGCGAATAGTTTAAGCTATAAACAGTCAAAAATATGTCTGTGATGTTCAATTTAAATAGCACCGTCAATTCAACCTATTAATGAGATATCGCTGACGGTGCAGTTTTTATTATGCAGATTAAAAAATAACGTTAATTGTTATTCCCAATCAAGAATAACCTTACCTGACTGACCAGAGCGCATGACATCAAAGCCCTGTTGGAAATCATCAATCTTGTAATGGTGAGTAATGATTGGTGATAGATCTAAACCTGATTGGATCAAGGTTGCCATCTTGTACCATGTTTCAAACATTTCACGGCCATAGATACCTTTGATGATCAAACCTTTGAAGATCACTTGGTTCCAATCAATTGCCATGTCTGATGGTGGAATACCTAGCAGTGCAATTTTACCGCCGTGGTTCATGCTTGATAACATGCTGTTAAATGCCGCAGGGTTACCCGACATTTCCATGCCCACGTCAAAGCCTTCTTTCATGCCAAGCTCTGCCATCACATCGGTCAAGCTTTCTTTAGCTACGTTAACCGCACGGGTTACGCCCATTTCACGAGCAAGATCTAAACGGTATTCGTTCACATCCGTGATCACTACGTGACGCGCACCCACATGTTTTGCTACAGCCGCAGCCATAATACCGATTGGGCCTGCACCTGTGATCAGCACATCTTCACCCACTAAGTCGAACGACAGTGCTGTGTGAACAGCATTACCGAACGGGTCGAAAATAGACGCAACATCATCTGAAATATCATCAGGAATTTTGAATGCGTTAAATGCAGGGATCACTAAGTATTCCGCAAATGCACCTTCACGGTTTACACCCACACCAATGGTGTTACGGCATAAGTGGGTACGGCCACCACGACAGTTTCGGCAGTGACCACACGTGATATGGCCTTCACCCGAAACACGATCGCCAATATCAAAGCCACGTACTTCCTGACCCATCCCAACCACTTCACCGACATATTCATGACCAACAACCATAGGTACAGGGATCGTTTTTTGTGACCACTCATCCCAATTGTAGATATGAACGTCAGTACCACAAATTGCTGTTTTCTTGATGCGGATAAGCAGATCGTTATGACCAACCTCAGGCTTATCTACTTCAGTCATCCAGATGCCTTCTTCAGGCTTTAATTTAGAAAGAGCTTTGATTTTCATTATATTATTCGCTTATTTCTTTAGGATACAACATGCTTTTCAGCGTCCATCTACTACTGCATGTTATTAAACCTTTGCCTTACCATGCAGTAGTAGCTATATATTTTCGTCACATTTAATAACGTGATGCTTTAATTAGATAATGCCCATCTCTTTACCTACTTCGATAAAGGCATCAATCGCTTTATCCAATTGCTCTGGTGTATGTGCTGCTGACATTTGTGTACGAATACGTGCTTTGCCTTTTGGTACAACAGGGAATGAGAAACCAACCACGTAAATGCCTTTTTCTAGGGCGCGCTCGGCAAACTCTGCCGCAATTTTTGCATCACCTAACATGATAGGAATGATCGCGTGATCAGCCCCAGCCATCGTAAAGCCAGCTTCTGTCATGCGAGTACGGAAATGCGTCGAGTTACTCCATAAACGATCGCGAAGTTCGCCGCTTTCCGCTAATAAATCAATAACGCGATTTGAAGCAGAAACAATTGCTGGCGCGACTGAGTTAGAGAACAGGTATGGACGTGAACGTTGACGTAACCAGTCAATCACCTCTTTCTTACCTGCTGTATAACCGCCTGATGCACCACCCATCGCTTTACCTAATGTACCGGTAATAATGTCGATACGATCCATAACATTATGGTATTCATGCGTACCACGACCATTTGCGCCCATAAAGCCAACCGCGTGAGAGTCATCAACCATCACAAGTGCGCCGTATTTATCCGCTAAATCACAAATCGCAGGTAGGTTCGCTACGACACCGTCCATTGAGAACACGCCATCAGTTACGATTAATGTATTACGCGCACCAGCTTCTTTTGCTGCAATTAATTGTTGCTCTAATTCTGCCATATCATTGTTGGCATAACGGAAACGCATCGCTTTACATAAACGTACACCGTCAATGATTGACGCGTGGTTTAAAGCATCAGAAATAATCGCATCTTCTGCACCTAAAATCGTTTCAAATAAACCCGTATTTGCATCAAAGCATGAGGTATAAAGAATCGTATCTTCCATACCAAGGAAATCAGACAATTTACGCTCTAACTCTTTATGCGCATCTTGCGTACCACAAATAAAACGTACAGACGCCATACCAAAACCGTGCTCATCCATCCCCTCTTTAGCCGCTTTTATCAACTCAGGGTGGTTGGCTAAGCCAAGGTAATTGTTGGCACAGAAATTTAAGACTTCTTGACCCGATTGGATATATACCGCTGCTTTTTGTGGTGATGTGATCACACGCTCAGATTTGTATAACCCTTCACTTTTTACATCTTCAATTTGTTTTTGGATTTGGGTATAGAATGCAGAAGTCATGATGTCCCTCACAGTATTATTATGGTTTATGTTAGTTAGCAAAAATTAGCTAACAACATTCTCGTCACATGATATAAACAACTATCATAGCGACCCTGTCCGAATAAAAATCGTAGCTATGCCTTGTTTTAAGCTATTTGTATTCCTAAATCACAATTAATCCAATACAGATAACTACAAGATAATATTGCCATTCTAAATCATGCTAAAAACAACTATTATCCCCTGCGATGGAAAATGATTAATGAACTGTAGGCACAAATAAATGGATACACATAAGCTCATCGCACTAATGCCAGATTTAGCTACCTTCATCGTTATTGTAGATGAAGGCAGTTATACTGCGGCTTCACGCAAGTTAGGTGTTACGCCATCCGCACTCAGCAAGCAAATCGCACGGTTAGAAAAAGCCTTATCAGTAAAGCTATTAGAACGTACAACACGTAAATTGATGATCAGTGAGTCGGGTAATCGTATTTATAAGCAATGTACCCAGATGATTGATGCGGCTAAACAAGCGATTGAAATATCAAGCTCTGAGCATACTGTGCCCTCAGGGACTGTCACAATTGCAGCCCCAAAAGCCTTTATGAACATTCTTCTTCAACCTTTAGTTAAACCTTTCTTAACACAATATCCTGAAGTAAATTTAAAACTAAAAGCCTGTGATGGTGATATTGATATTATCGCTGAAGGTATTGATGTGGTATTTCGTTTAACAGAAAGACCTTCTGAAGGCTTAGTGTTAAAAAAAATTGGCAAAGTAAATCTGACTTTGTGTGCCAGCCCTAATTATATTGCCCAGCGTGGTATGCCAATACACCCCCGCGATTTAAAACACCACGACTGTTTATATCTCGCTGAGACTAATATCGATCACATATGGGATTTTGATAAGAACGGGGAACAAATAACCGTTGCTGTTTCTGGTCGATATGCCGTCAATCACTCTCAGATGCGATTAAAAGGTGTAAAAGATGATTTGGGCATTGGTATCTTTCCTGACTTCGTGATCAAACACGATCTTATTGCTGGTAAGGTGATTCAGGTTTTACCGGATTGGACTATTCGAGGTAATTATCACGGAGACATTGCACTACAATACGCGCAAAGTAAGTTTATGCCAGCAAGAATTCGTGCAGTCATTGACTATTTTACGGCTCATTTGACTCTTTAATGAAAATTAAAGTTTAGTAATTTGCTCAATATCTCCTTTTTAGCGCTAGAATCATTATTTTAATAACAATTCATCGATTATTTCTTTGTGATGGTTGATACTCTATTAACACTAAGTAATTATAAATAAAAGCATTTTTATACAATTAGACGTTAAAAAATGCACTAATACATCAAGGATAGAGCATATGAATGCTAAAATTATCGAAAACCACGATGAGTTGATGTACTGGATGAATTTAGTTGAAAAAGAGTATGGACACTCAATTTTGATTAATACTTCGATTCATTTTGTATCTGGTACATATGAAGATGGCACCACAGGCCACGCGATTGAAATCACGAATGATCAAGAAGAGCTTATTGCACGCTCTCCAGTTAGCCTAGAACTAATGAATTTTGCTAATAAAATGCAGTCTGTAGTTTCGAATCAAGGCGTACAGAGTTTAAAAGGCAATACGACTAGATTACATTAATAATAAATTCATATTACCTTTTCTAATGAATTATAAAGAGCCACTAACCCAGTGGCTTTTTTGTTAGATGTAAAGCATGATTCAATTACTGATATGAAGTGATTACGATCTTTCAATTAGAAAAGTACGTATTAAGCAATTTATAACGAGGTTTCTTTCCCACACAATGAGTAAGAATAACAACAAAAGGCTCAGTATCCTTTTAAAGCTTAACACCTACATTACACCGTATAAGTGGCGTGTAGTTGCTGCTTTAGCTGCACTTCTCACTACAGCAAGTCTTACACTTTCAATTGGTTACGGGGTTCGGATTTTGATTGATCAGGGTTTTGCCCAACAGTCATTAACCGACCTTCGCCATGCCATTCAATTTATTATTGGCTTGACTATCTGTATCGCAATTGGCACATATTTCCGTTTTTATCTCGTCTCTTCCGTTGGTGAGAGAGTGAGTGCTGATATCCGTCTTGCCGTATTTAACCATGTGATCTCACTACACCCTAGTTACTTTGAAACCAACAGTAGTGGCGATATTATGTCGCGACTAACGACTGATACTACTTTATTGCAAAGTATTATTGGGTCCTCATTTTCAATGGCTATGCGCAGTGCATTATTATGTTTCGGCGCCATAATCATGTTGTTTGCGACCAACTTTAAACTGACATTTATTGTCCTTATTTCTGTTCCCTTTGTATTAATACCTATCTTATTTTTCGGACGACGTGTACGCGCATTATCAAGAAAAAGCCAAGATACGATGGCAGATATTGGCAGTTATGCGGGAGAAGCCATCGAGCATATTAAAACAGTACAAAGTTTTAGTGCTGAGCAGTATGAAAAGCAAGCTTTTGCAGATGAAGTGGAAAAAGCCTATGACGTGGGGCGACAACGAGTAAAACAACGCGCTATTTTAATAGCCGGTGTCATTGCCATCGTTTTTAGTGCAATTGCAGGTATGCTGTATGTCGGTGGCAGTGATGTGATAAATGGTGAAATGTCAGCTGGTGATTTAGGGGCTTTCGTTTTTTATGCCATCATGGTTGCATCTTCAATGGCAAATATTTCAGAAGTGCTTGGTGAGTTACAAAGAGCCGCTGGCGCGACGGAAAGACTCATAGAGATCCTTCAAGTAAAAAGTGATATTTGTACGCCACATGATCACGAATCAATTGACTGTTCTCACCCATCAGACATTCGCTTTAACAATGTGAACTTTTACTACCCTTCTCGCTTAAATCATCCTGCTATCAATCAATTAAACTTAGTTGCTGAACAAGGTAAAGTTTTAGCTCTTGTAGGACCTTCAGGTGCCGGTAAAACAACGCTTTTTGAATTACTTCAACGCTTTTACGATCCACAACAAGGTCAAGTTTTAGTTGGTAATAAAGATATTCGCCAATTTGCGCCAAATGAACTTCGTCAACACATGGCACTCGTTCCTCAGCAACCTGCATTATTCAGTAATGATGTATTCCATAACATTCGTTACGGCACCCCAGATGCAACAGATGAAGAAGTGATTGAAGCGGCAAAAAAAGCCCATGCCCATGAGTTTATTGAAAAACTACCTAATGGTTATCATAGCTTCTTAGGCGAGCGAGGCGTGCGTTTATCTGGTGGTCAGAAACAAAGAATTGCGATTGCGCGAGCTATCCTTAAAAACCCTAAAATTCTTTTACTTGATGAAGCAACCAGTGCGCTAGATAGTGAGAGCGAACACTATGTACAGCAAGCACTTGAAGAACTAATGAAAGATCGCACTACATTAATCATTGCTCACCGACTATCAACGATACAGCACGCAGATAAAATCGCTGTATTAGAGGGTGGAGAACTTATTGATGAAGGCGATCATGAATCATTACTTAAAAGCTGCGAACTCTACCAGCGCTTAGTTCATCTTCAGTTCAAGCATTTAGAATAAGACTATCTCGATTAGTCAATATTCACTCGTAATAACTTAAATAGCCGACACTCCGTCGGCTGTTTTTTACATCAATTTAAGACACTTTTAGTTATTCATCTGTGCATTGGCTTCACTTTTAAAATATAAGCCAATCACTTCGTTAAAATCTATTTGATTATGAAACAGTAAGCTCTAAAGTATAGCTATAGCTTTGTAATGTGTATGGAATTTGTGATGGAAAAATATATTGGCCTAATGTCTGGCACTAGCATGGATGGCGTAGATGCCGTTCTGGTTGAAATGAATGATCACAATATTAAGCTATTAGGTAATCATGACTACCCTATGCCAAGTGATTTAAAACAAGCCCTATTGGATGTTTGTATCGGTCAAAGCACAAACCTTCAACAAATTGGCGAGCTTGATCATCGCTTGGGTCAGCTTTTTGCCGATGCCGTTAATGCCTTACTAGAAAAAACACAGACACCTGCAAGTGCGATTAAAGCTGTCGCTAGTCACGGTCAAACCGTTTTCCATGCTCCAGATTCACCCTATCCTTTTACCATGCAATTAGGTGACGCCAATATCATCGCTGCTAAAACAGGGATTACCACCGTTGCTGATTTTCGCCGTAAAGACATGGCATTTGGCGGTCAAGGCGCGCCATTAGTGCCTGCATTCCACCAGCAGCTATTTAGCGATAAAAACATTAATCGTGTCATTTTAAATATTGGCGGTATTTCCAATATAACCGTTCTGACACCGAATAAACCTGTGATAGGTTTTGATACCGGTGTAGGCAACATGTTAATGGATGCATGGATCAATCTGCATCTTCAACAAAGCTATGATAAAAATGCACAATGGGCATTATCAGGCACAGTGAATGTAGAGCTATTAGCTAACCTACTCAGCGAACCTTACCTATCATTATCTGCACCGAAAAGTACCGGACGAGAATTGTTTAACTTGCCTTGGTTAGAGCAACATTTATCAGGTTTAACCATTAAGCCTGAAGATGTACAAGCCACCCTCGCAGAATACACTGCAGTAACCATTGCCAACGATGTAAGACAAACAGCGCAAGATACGCCCAATAACATGCCTAATGAGTTATTAGTGTGTGGTGGCGGAGCCCATAACCCATTAATAATGCGTCGTTTAACACAGCTGCTAACTGATTGGACAGTGACGACCACCAATGAGCGTGGTGTCGATAGCGATAATATGGAAGCAATGGCATTTGCATGGCTTGGCTATCGCACACTCCATGGTTTATCCGGTAATTTACCCGAAGTGACTGGCGCATCGCAATTAACCACATTAGGTGCGATTTACCCTGCACAGTGATTTATGACGCTGACCTAAAATAACGAAGAAACAATCTGTTATACTCATTGCCATCATTAAAAGCCACTTTTTTCAGTGGTTTTTAACATGGCACACGCTCAATTGAAGACAGATCTAATATGAATACAATGAACAATAATGCGTTAGATTCCGATCATATTTGCGCAAAAGATTTGAACCAAATCGCTCTAATTTCATGTTCAACTCAATATGATGAACAAAGCGTCAATAACGTGGTTGATACTTTTATTGCCCAGGGCTACATGGTTACCACCAAATATTTAAACCAAGTAATTTCTGACATCGGTTATGTGAATACAGATCAAGAACGAGCAAATAACCTTATCGCCGCCTTACTGGATCCAACGATTGATGTTCTATGGTTCTTCCGTGGTGGTGGTGGTGCATTAAACCTCTTGCCCTTTTTACACGCTTACAAAACACAGTTGCTGGAAATAAAACCAAAAATGATTGTTGGTTTTAGCGATGTTACGGCTATCCATAGTTTTATTAATAACGAATTAGGCTGGCAATCGGTACATGCTGTGAACGCTTCAACCAATCAAGCGACCAACGGCGGTAATGAGCAACCTATTCCTGATTTAAAAACCTTAATAAATGACGGTGTGAGCTACAACAACGTATTGCCTCTCAATGACTTAGCTAAGAGCGCATCTGTATCGGGTCAGCTTATCGGTGGCAATCACACATTAGTTTCAGCCACCTTTGGCACAAATTACCAACCTGATTTTTCAAATAAAGTCTTATTGTTGGAAGATATTGGCGTCACTTACCGCCAGCTTGATCGCTATCTTCAGCAATTACTGTTCTTAAAAGACTTTGACGTTAATGCGATTGTGTTTGGACAGTACTACAACATGGATCCTAACGATCAAGACCGTCTAATGTATAAACATGTGCTTGAACAATTTGCTAAAAAACTTGGCAAACCCGTGTATTACTTCCCTTTTATCGGTCACGGTAAATATAACCAACCGGTTATTTTTGGTCGTCAAGTTTCGTTACAACGTCACGAGATTAACGAGCATGGTATGCCATCTGATTACTGTAATTTGACGCAAAATTAAGACATAAAAAAACGGTGAGAGGCTATCAACCTTTCACCGTTTTTTTCTAAGCGAGAATGAATTACTTCGCTTGTGCCTTCAAGAATTTCTTCACTTTCTTCATTGCCATTTGGCGCTTAAGAGGTGATAGATAATCAATGAAAAGAATACCTTTCAGGTGATCAATTTCATGCTGTAATGCAATAGCAAGGAAATCATCACGCTCAAGGTGAATATCATTACCATCACGATCAAGCGCTGTTAATTCGATTTTTTCAAAACGCTCTACATCTGCGTAGTAATCAGGAACAGATAGACAACCTTCTTGACCAACAACAGGATTTTCACCACGAACAATCTTAGGGTTTACGAATACCTGTGGCTCGTTGCGCTCTTCAGATAAGTCGATAACAATGATAGATTCTTTACGGCCAACTTGAGGTGCCGCTAAACCAATACCATTACCCGTTTCGTACATGGTGTGAAGCATGTCATCAATTAGCGTTTGAATGTGCTCAGCTTTTACGTCTGCAACATCTTCTGCTTGAACGCGTAGCTTTGGATTTGGTTCGGTTAAAATTTCTAAAACTGCCATTTTCTCTCTACTTACTTAATGGTGTTAAATACCTTGCTGGGTCGTAACTTATCAGATAGGCGCTAACTCTCAAAGTGATAATTCATATCGTTACTTTATGATTAATAAATTACAGAAAATAGCGTGTAAAAAACAATCGTTTTTTTCAATTAGACTGATAGGCAGAATTTATAGGTAGGATATTTTTAAATATTGGCAGCCCAATATTCACCATGTTCATTATCAAAAGCACGTTGTAAGCTTTTATAAAGCATTATTTTTTCAATCGGTTTAGAGACATAATCATCCATACCGACACTTAAACAACGTTTCTTCTCTTCCTCCATAACGTTTGCTGTTAAGGCTATGATGATAGGTCGTGACATTGATGGCATCTCTCTAATTAATTCAGTTGCCTCTAACCCACCCATATTGGGCATTTGGCAATCCATTAATATCACATCGGCGGTATTTTCTATCATATACTCAACCGCCTGTACTCCATCATTAACAATGGTGATATTTTTTAAACCAAATGCTGTTAAAAATGCCTTAATTAATTGTTGGTTAACCATACTGTCTTCAACCACTAAAATCTTACGATCTTCATACATGCTAAGGTTGGTAATTAATGCATGATCTTCGCCATTTTCTTTTCTCTGAATATCCGACTGTTTTAGTGGTATATCAAACCAAAACTCTGTGCCATTACCAATAATGCTTTCGACCTGTAATTTTGCTGACATTAATCGACACAAGCTGTTAGATATGGATAAACCAAGCCCTGTTCCACCAAATTGACGAGAAATAGATCCATCAGCTTGTGTATAAGAATCAAAGATAAAAGCGAGTTTTTCTTCAGCAATGCCAATCCCCGTATCTTTCACTTTAAAACGCAGCCATTGAATATGTTTATCGTTATATTTTTTTAATTCTTCGCACTGCTGCTCAGGCGGATCTCGCTTTTCAACCACTAATTTCACAGAGCCTGTATGGGTAAATTTAACCGCATTACCAATAAGATTAATCAGAATTTGTCTTAACCGCCCTTCATCTGCGGTGTAGCTATCCGCCAGCCCCTCACCTATTTCTGTTGATAACTGTATTTTTTTTATCTTGGCTTGATGGATAAACGGTGTCGCACAACTATGTACAAACGGCTTTAAATTAAATGGCGTCATGTGTAATTCCACATTACCCGACTCTAATTTAGAATAATCCAATATTTCATTGATAATAACTAACAATGAATAAGCTGATTCTTTGATATAACCAATTTGGCGTTGTGATTCTTGATCTAAATTTCGTTCTTCTAAACATTGTACAAAGCCAAGTACTCCATTCATTGGCGTTCTAATTTCATGGCTCATATTCGCCATAAATTCAGCTTTTATTTTTATCGCTTCGCTTAAATCGTTGGCCTGCTCTCGTAATTTTCTATTTAAACCTTGTAGCTTACTTTCCGTATTATAAATACACTCATCAGCTTTTTTTAGCTCGCTGGCTAATAAGGATACTTCCCCTTCGGCATCTTCAACTTCTGTAATATTCACACCACCCGAACCAATTTTGGGAAGTTGACCAATCAAAAACGTTAGTGGTCTTGTCACTTTGCGGTACATGTAAACTAAAATGAAGATAATAAAAAACAAGAATGGGAGAATAAAAACAAAAAGCTGTATTAGTATCGTCCGAATAATGTCAGCCGAACTGTAATATATAACGTAATTAAAAATATTATCGCCATTAAAAGATACCGGATAAGTAAGTGTATAGTTTCCCTCATAAATAGATAAACCCGGTGCTTGTGCTAATGGTGTGTAACTGTTGCCATCATTTTTCTCATAAAAATGAATTAAATTTCCATCCAAGTCATACAGTGATAAAGAGAGTATTTTTTTATGGGTTTCCAATGAGCGATTTAATTCTATCGACGTTTCTGTATCTTTATAAATAGCAGCATCAATAATTAATGGTGAAAAGGTATTCATCATTACTTTGATGTCTTTGACGACCCGCTGGGTATTATTGTAATAACTAATATATAGCGCTGTTAACATAACACACAGTAGAACACTGCTCATTACCAGCGCTATTTTGCTGAATAAGCTCGTTTTATGGTATAAATGATGCACATCAATATCATGTGATATCTTGGCGTTTAATCGCTCATTCTTTCCATTTTTAAGACAATTATCGTCCAATTTATTTTTCATCATTAACCCTCTAGATAATATTACTTCTCTATGGGTAGTCCTTTTTCTGACCAATCTAACCACGAACCATCATAATGAGCGACATTAAATCCAGCTTGTTTTAATAAGAAATAAGATAATGTTGAAGCAGTGCCTTTATTACAGTATGTGATTGTTTTCTTGTTATGATCTAAATTACTTAGTATGTCAGACAATTCTGATTTAGTTTTTAAGGTTTTTTGACCATCTGAATTAGTTGTAAAAAACTCACTCAGCTCGATATATTTAGCTTTAGGTATCCGACCGTATTTATCAGTCACAGATTTTTTCCCTAAATATTCATCATACGTGCGGCTATCATAAATCTCATAATTAGGGTTATGGACAGCGACTTTTGCTACAGTCGTACTCGCATAAATATTTGATTTCAAGACAGGAACAAAATCAGATTTAGGTAATGTATTTACTGTTTGAGACAACGGATTATGTTGTTGCCATGCATTGAGTCCGCCATTAAGTATTGCGACATTTTTCACGCCATATAACTCTAATACCCAAAATAAGCGTGAGGCATGCATAAGCTCGCCTTGATCATAAACAACTATCGTAGCGTCTTTTGTTACCCCTTTCTCACGTAAAAGAGGGGCAATTGTGACCTTATTTTTAACGTAATAAACGCCGTCTTTAATAGCATAAGTATCATCAACAGGAAAACTGATTGCGGTAGGTATATGCCCTTTATCATAATCTTCTTTTGAACGAGTATCGAAAATCACAACAGGATGTTTATCTGCAATCTGCGCTTTTAACCAATCTGGCTCTGCTACCATATCTTGCTGTGCAAAGGCATTACTACTCAATAATGCCCAAGTTACAAACATAAAATACGCTACGAACTTCGATAGATCTCGCCATTGAATCATTCTTCCCATCCTTATCACCCTGCAATACTGAATTTTATCAACACACAATCAAGTGACTTACCTAAAAACACAGCAATTAACCAGCCAGTTTATTAAATAGACAAATTATTGATTTATCAGGTAGTTAAACCTTGTTAATTAAAACTGCTATTCCCAAAATGCATTTTGCAAAGCAAATTAGCGCTTTATGACTGTTTTTTTAGACATTGCCATTGCATAAAAATAATGTTTTATATCAATACGATATTTATCCATATCTTCATTTCATTACCTTTCATTAGTATAGGATGATTACCAATAGATATTTGTTTTATGCTGTTTTAGAATGCTGTTTTATCAAAAGTCTTTATGATGAATAAGAAGCCCGACCGTAAAACGGCGATGTTGAGTATTATCAGCCAAGTGAAACAACAATTTCCTCTTTATGACGAAAGTACTTTTGTCTGTGGTCCTGATAACAAATGCGTCGGTTGCCCTAAAAAACTGTTAGAGCTCGTTGATACTGATTTAACCTATTGGGAATCCGCTATTTCACGAGGTGAAACACCGCAATTTGACGAGATCCGTCGATTTGGCAAACTTTGTAATAATGTCCGCCGCGCATTAGTGAGAAACAACATCATTAGTAACTAGTTGTTTTTGTCTTCTCTGCCCGACTACATACAGCCGATTGTTAAGCGTGGTATAATCTGCACGTATTTGCGTTAGTTAGTGCGCCGCATTAGCTATTTAATGATTTATTTTGAGATTCTACATGCCATTCTCTAAGCTTGGATTAAACGATTCTATCGTTAAAGCCGTAACCGAAATGGGTTACACCTCTCCTACTCCTATTCAAGAAAAAGCCATTCCTGTTGCTCTAACCGGTAAAAACTTGATGGCAGCAGCACAAACAGGTACGGGTAAAACTGCCAGTTTTGTACTGCCTATTCTACAAATGCTAGATGATGGCACCAAAGTTCGCGCAAAACGTATACGTGCTCTCATTCTTGCACCTACTCGTGAATTAGCCGTTCAAGTAGAAGACAATATTAAGCAATACAGTAAGCACTTAAATTTAACGTCAATGGCAATGTACGGTGGTGTTGATTACGAACCGCAGAAACGTCGCTTAATTGAAGGTGTCGATATTCTTGTCGCTACCCCTGGTCGTCTATTAGATATGTACACTAAGCGTGCAATCCACTTTGATGCCATTGAAATTCTTGTACTTGATGAAGCTGACCGTATGTTAGATATGGGCTTTATTGAAGACATTAATAAGATTGTTGAGCGTTTACCTGTTGATCGTCAAAACATGCTGTTCTCTGCAACGCTTTCTGATCAAGTACGCTTTCTTGCAAAAACAGCGGTGCGCAATCCCATTGAAATCTCAGTAGCAAAAGATGCTTCTGCTGATCCAAAAATCGATCAATGGCTTGTTACTGTTGATAAAGACATGAAATCGGCTTTGCTGAGCCATTTGATCCAAGAACAAAAATGGGATCAAGCATTAATCTTTATCGAAACTAAACATGGTGCAGCAAAACTGGTTACCCAATTAGAAAAGCGTGGCATTTCCGCTGAATCTTTCCACAGTGGTCGTAGCCAAGCCGTACGTTCTCAATTACTGGAAGATTTTAAAAACGGTAAATTGCAATATCTTATTGCCACTGGCGTCGCTTCGCGTGGTATCGATATTGAGCAACTGACTCGTGTTGTTAACTACGATCTACCGTTCCCACCAGAAGAATATGTGCACCGTATTGGTCGTACAGGTCGTGCAGGAGCATCGGGTGAAGCGATTTCATTTGTTTCACGCGATAACTTTAAAAATCTATGCATGATTGAAAGCCTACTTGGCCATTTGATCACACGTAAAGAAATCGAAGGTTTTGTACCGAAAAAAGACGTACCCGTTTCGGTTTTAAACTACAAGCCTAAGTTTAAAAAACCAATGACACCTCGTGACAGTGATAGCGAAAATTCTGAGCGTAAACCTCGTCGAGATACACGCTCGAAAAACAATGCGCCACGTGGTGAAAATACAAAATCAACTAAGCCTAAACGTCGTAAACCAATTACTGATCGTGATACGGGCATTCCACGTAACCCACGCAATAAAGCGAAACCGGCTCAGTAAACACAGCGTTAAACTTTAAACAAAAAATGGCGAGATGGACTGAATATACTTTCTAATAAAGTGTATTCAATACATCCCGCCATTTTTATATCTGTCGTTATATTACGCTTTTGCTGTATCTAATGTTGTTGCCGAATTTTGCTCTGGACGCTTTAATATAGCGTAAGAAATACCCGTTACTAATGTACCTGCAATAATTGCAACAAGGTAAAGTAGTGGCGGTGTGATGGCGTTAGGGATCAACAGTACAAACAGACCGCCGTGTGGAGCCATTAGTTTTGCACCAAACAACATCGATAATGCACCTGTTAATGCGCCACCTAGCATACAGCATGGAATAACACGCATAGGATCACGCGCTGCAAATGGAATCGCACCTTCAGAGATGAAACATAAACCTAATACGAAAGAGGCTTTACCTGCTTCATTTTCACTTGCCGCAAATTTACGTTTTGCAAGGAACGTCGCTAAGCCCATGCCCATTGCTGGCACCATACCTGCAGCCATAACCGCAGCCATTGGCGCATAAGTATGTGACGCTAATAAACCCACACCAAAGGTGTAAGCTGCTTTATTCACTGGACCACCAAGGTCAAAGCACATCATACAACCTAGAATCACACCTAAAAGCACAGCATTTGCAGAACCCATCGTATTTAGGAAGTGGGTTAACCCTTCCATTGCTGCCGATACTGGACCACCAACAATGTAGATCATTACAAGACCGGTAATTAAACTCGCCACCAGCGGAATGATTAAAATAGGTTTTAATGCATCCATTGATTGTGGCAGTTTCACTTTTTCAGCTAAGAATTTTGCACTGTAACCTGCGAGGAAACCTGCAACAATACCACCTAAGAATCCCGCACCTGTCGCACTTGCTAACATACCGCCAATTAAGCCAGGTGCTAGACCCGGGCGGTCTGCAATGGAGAAAGCGATAAAGCCAGCTAATACAGGAACCATCAATGCAAAGGCAGATTCACCACCAATTTTCATTAAGGCCGCCGCTAATGTGCCCTGCTCTTTAAATGCCTCGATACCAAAAACAAACGACAGTGCAATAGACAAACCACCCGCAACAACTAATGGCAGCATGTAAGATACACCTGTCATTAAGTGTTTATAAACGCCTGCTTTTTCTTCTTTCTTCTCACTATTTTCTTTAACGGTATGTGTATAAGGCGTTGCTTGTTCAAACGATTTCTCTATTTCTTGAGCTGTTTTCTTTAGTGCCAATCCAGTACTGGTTTTATACAGCGCTTTGCCATTAAAACGAGATAAGTCGACATCAATGTCGGCGGCAATAATTACTAGATCAGCAGCTTCAATTTCCTCGGCTGTTAACTGGTTTTTAGCGCCTACTGAACCACGTGTTTCAACTTTAATTTCATAACCTTGACGTTTGGCTTCCGTCTCTAGCGCTTCTGCTGCCATAAACGTATGCGCAACACCTGTTGGACACGCGGTGATTGCTACAATCTTTTTCTTGGTCGATATAGCTTGAGATGCCACACTTTCAACAGTCAGCTCTGATGCCTGTTCAACCGCTTTTTGTAACCACGCGGTTGGGTTTTCCATGCAAGCGGTAACATCAGCACGAAAGACTCGCTTACCAACAAAACGTTGCTCATCAATAGCGAGATTTTCATTGGCGGCAATCACAATACAGTCAGCTTGTTCGATCTGTAGTTGTGTTAGCAAATTGGTTGCTTTTAACGAGGAATGGCGCTCAATATTGGCTTGCCATTTTAATTCGGCGGCAGCTTTTTCAAGTAAACCTGCAGCAATTAAACTTGTTGCGATACCGCTTGGACATGCGGTAACAATACTAATATTCATTATTCGACCCCTACACTTTTCACGTTATATTTTTATGAGTTATGAAAGTTGAACGTTATCTTCGATTGCTTTGACTGCGCTAATATCATCAACACCAACACCCACTTGTGTTACTGCATACGCCGATAGCGCCGTTGCAAAACGTAATGTCTCTGATTTTGTCCAATGCTGTAGGTGCCCCCAACACATACCAGCAACTAAGGTATCACCCGCACCAACAGTACTAACTACCGTCATTTTTGGCGGCTCGGCACGTAACCAGCCTTCAGAATTGCGCCACATCACTCCTTTCGCACCCAGTGACACCACCACATTTTCAATGCCTTTAGTAGCAAGTTGCTCTGCCACTTCAATGATTTCTTCATCGCTGTGTAATTCGCATTTTGCCCAGTCAGCTAATTCTTCATCATTTGGTTTAACCAGCCATGGTTTTGCGTCTAACCCTTCAGCAAAAGCCGCTTTACTGCTATCAAACAACACTTGCTTACCTTGCTGTTGAAGCTGCTCGATCCATTTCGCGCATTGCTGGGTTGAAATTCCACGGGGTAAACTACCTGCGATAACAAAAACGTCATGGCTATTCGCAAGTTCAAATAATGTCGCTTCAAATTTCGCAATGTCAGTAGCATTTACTTCAACACCGGGGAAGTTTATGTCGCTGACGCGACCATCTTGCTCTACCAATTTAACGTTGATACGTGTTGCGCCTGCGACCCTGACAAATTTATCAGTGACACCGATCTGTTTAAATAACTGACAAAAACCGTCTTGATTTTCACGCCCTAACAATCCCGTTACCGTTACTTCTGCACCTAATTCAGCGAGCACTTTTGCAACATTAACGCCTTTGCCTGCTGGGTGAAGTGAACCTGAATCCACCACATTTACTGTACCAGCAGTAAGAGATGATAAGTGCCCTGTTAGATCCAACGCAGGATTTAACGTCACGGCGACAACTTTAAGTGACGGTTTAATTACTGTTTCGCTCATTATCTTTACCCTTAAAGTTTCTCGCCTAAACCATCGGCAATAGCTTGGCCAATCGCCGTTAGTGCTTGTTCAGCATCACTACCACTGGCTGTAAATTTCAATTCGTTACCACATTTCACACCAAGCCCAATCACCTTCATTAAGCTCTTTGCATTAACCGCTTTGCTACCGCCAGAAACATTAACGACTTGTATATCTGCATCAAACTTCTTGGTGGTATTCACTAGCATTGCCCCCGGACGAGCATGTAAGCCATGCGGGTTTTTAATCGTAAATATTGCGCTATTGCCCTCTAATTGAGTTTGAGAAAGCACTGAACACATTTGCTCTGGGCTTGATGACAAAAACGCATCAACCGTTTGGCTATAAATTACCTGAGTCAATCGTTCAATATTGGCAACATAGCTACTGTTATTCGCCGCAATAACGATTAACCCTTTAACTGGATGACTCTGCTCTTCAAAGATTGCAGACGGTGTCACAACTGAAATCGCTGTTCGCTCAACCTCTTGATTACTACTTATTAGCCACAACCCCTGACCTAAATAACTCGGCTGTTTTGCGACAACATCCGCCACCATTTGCTTGTTAGCAAAACCTTGATGATTTATTAAGCCAGCACCAACCGCACTTAACTGCAATAAATCGGTTGCTGGAAAGTCTTTTAAAACAAGTTGAGCATTGCATTCTGCTTCCGACTGCTCTGAGCCCATTAAAATCGTAATAACTTCATCTGCTGAATCACAACGCTTTAATTTCTCTTCGATACCATCTGCTGACAGCACTTTGGTTAATTGCTTTAAAATCTCAAGATGCTCATCGGATTTAGCGGCGATCCCAATGGCTAAATAAACAATTTGCCCCTCGCCCCAATCTACGCCTTGAGGAAAATGATGAACTTTTACACCTGTTTTATTTACAAGATTTCGCGTCTCTGTTGTACCGTGAGGGATCGCTATACCATTACCAAGATAGGTTGAGTTTTGGGCTTCACGAGCCAACATACCATTCACATAACCCGTTTTAACTAAGCCCTCAGACTCTAACTCTGATGCCAGTACTTTGATTGCATCTTGTTTATTGTTTGCTGATTTACGCAAAGCAATATCGTGTTTTGATAATGACAACATCTCTAACTCCGATAGTATCGAATCTTATCCGTATTAGCTGAATCGTTTCAGCAAATGGTCAAATTAAAAGTTTCAGTCGAATTATAGGATTATTCTATACCTATAGATTCTGCTGAAACCTTTCAGCTTGAATACTGAATCGTTTCAGCATAAATTTCAATTGATCAACGCATAGCGATTATCAGATCTATGATGAAACGCACAAATTGGCCTTAAATCTATACCTAGCATTATGAAACAAGGATAGGAATTGCTATTTATAGCAAAAGGCGCTGCACAAACAGCTTTAAAGAGAAGTATCAACTGATGACATTAAATGAAATTGCCAAGCTTGCTGGTGTATCAAGAACCACGGCTAGCTATATTATTAACGGTAAAGCTGAGCAATATCGAATCAGTGAGAAGACACAACAAAAAGTCCTCGAAGTGGTCAATGCACACAACTATCGCCCAAATCATGCCGCTTCTTCCCTTCGTGCTGGAAGTAGTCAATCATTGGGTTTGATCATCCCCGATCTCGAAAACACGAGCTATGCAAAAATTGCTAAGTTATTAGAATTGAATGCTAGAACCGCAGGTTATCAAGTTATTATTTCGTGTAGTGATGATGATCCTGTCACTGAAATGGACGTAGCCAATCTGTTATTAAGCCGTAAATTAGACGCACTTATTGTTGCGAGTGCCCTTCCTGCTGATAATGAGTTTTACAAAACAGTACAGGCTAAAGGTACGCCAGTTATTGCCATTGACCGCGCGTTAGATGATGAGTACTTTGCATCCGTAATTAGTGAAGATCTTGAGGGTGCCTATGCATTAACTAACGCATTGTTAGATCAGCCTATTTCATCGATCGGATTAATTGGTGCAGTTGCGGATCTGGGTGTTTCAATTGAGCGAGAGCAAGGTTTTCAAGCAGCGATCAACAATCACCTCAAAACAGTGAATGTTAGCCTTGCCTATGGTGAGCAATTTAGCCAACAGCAAGGTGCATTGATTGCTCAGCAATGGATTGATGCTAATTGCTTTCCTGAAGCTATCCTTGCCACTTCTTATACCTTGTTTGAAGGTGTTTTAGATTGTTTATTAAAGCATCCAGAGGTGATGGCAAAAACATACTTGGCAACCTTTGGTGATAATCGCTTACTTGATTTTTTACCCAATAAAATCCAATCACTCCCACAACAATTCGATTTAATTGCTGATCATGCGCTACGACTCGCCCTCTCTGCGATTCAAGGCCATTATCAGCAAGGCGTTGAAGTCGTACCCAGAAAAGTGATCCGCCGATAAATAAGCGTGCATTACAAAATAACAGCATGATTTTTAGTAACTCGTTAGATATTCGATACCTACAGCACATAAATGGGTGGATACACTGTGATTTTAATCGCATAATCACAGAATGTAACTAACTAACCACTATGGCACGCTATGTATCTACGTTTTAAAAATTTGCTGTTAACGCACGCACAATTTGCTCATTCCCTTCGTGTCACTATGGCTATCGCATTTAGCTTGGTCTTTTATCACTTTATTCCTGTGCCTCATTCAATGTGGGGACCTGTTACGGTAGCTGTGGTGTTAATGCAGCCCTATGCAGGCGTGATCAAACAAAAAGGCTTTCAACGTGTAGGCGGCACTTTACTCGGTGCCGTTCTAGGTTTAGTTACTGTCTTTTTTCCACAAAACCTCGTTGCGTTCATTCCTGTTTGGATACTCACATGGTGCTTTTTGCTGTCACTCAAGTCGTATGGCAAGCATACTTATATCTTTTTCTTAGCGGTAATGACGCTGATCATCGTGGCGTATCAAGGTAACAGCGCACAAGAAGTCTCTGTTGCACTATGGCGAGTCACCAATATTATTATTGGTAGTTTAATCGCGATGTCTTTTTCAATGCTCTTTCCTATTCGTGCTAAATATTTATGGGATAAGCTATTTAATCAAAACATGCATGATTTACGTCAGCTTTATCAAGCACATGCATCTGCTCATATACCAAGTATTAAGATACTGGCACGGATCAAAAACCAAGTTAATGAACGCCAAATAAAAATGATCAGTTTGTTGCCGAATGTACAAAAGGAAAACCCAAAGTCAGCGGGACACTATAAAGCAATTGTCACCATTCAAAGTTCGATGATTAGCTTAATTGAACAACTCATTGAAACCCATTGGAGCTCTGATATCGGTCGCCGTAAGTTATTAGAGCAAACAGGATTGAAAAACTATCAGCAGCAAATAGTGCTGATTTTAAATCGATTAGCCGATGATAAAGATCTTAATATTGAATTGCCTGATATTCAGCAACTAAAACAGATGGCATTACAAATATCACAACCAAAAGACTCGATTTTACTGGGGCCTTATGGTTATCTATGGTTAACGCGTCAATTGGTTTACCGTTTAGATGAGTTAATTGTGCAATTGAAATTAATCAAGAATACAAAACGTTATCAGCATAACGATACGAATGGTGATTAATTTATACTAATGATTATCTTGACAATTACATTATGTATAAATAGTTATCGCATAAATCAAGAAAGAAATGCCAAACGGTAAACAACAACGTAAACTGACTCAATAATATATTTACAGCTATGTCGGGAGAATCAGCAATGACTCATAAAACGAAAACAATGGAAGTACCTGTAGCCATCGCCGATCGAGTACAGGCTTTAATTGATGCTTTTGAAGCCAAGCAAAAGTTTAATGCCGAGCAGAAAGTAATAGTAAACAACTTCCTTGCTATGGATGGTTTAAGTTGTGAAATGGCTGTATATAGCCTACCTCAAGCAGAATTAATGGATACATTACGCTTTGCTTATGAGCTATCAGGTACAAACAGTAAATTTGTCACCAGCATTTTGACGCTAACCCGAGAGAACCCAAAAAAAGTTTTATCTGACGCTCAACGTGCTTCGGCAAAAAGCTTGTTATTTAACCTAATAAACGATCCTTCTGTTGTTTCTGCTATGAAAGAAATGGACTAATTCAGCCTATTCTCTTTATAAAAGACAAAATAAAACGGCATGGTTAAAATTAACCATGCCGTTTTTAATTCTATAGCACTCACTATTGGCAGTAACTTAACTGATAACGTGAGTTACACCTTGCTCTTGTAACCATGAACTAAATCGTGGTGAGTCTTCAATAAAACGGCTATACACCAAACAGGGTTTATGCGAGCTTTCTACTGACGTTAATAACATTTTCACTAACAAAAGTAGGGCGTCATTTTGTGCATCCAACATGTAGTTTAGCGAAGTATTCTCAATATCTTGACCAAGTGTGAATTGCGCTAGTTGCTCAACATCAACAATAAAACCATCAAAATACTGCAAGAATGTTTCTGCTAGTAATGCATTTGAAGGGACGCTACACATCATAAAGACTTTTAAGTCATCAGCACCACGACATAAACCTTGCTCAGCCAATAAATCAATCACTGTTGCCGCTTCACTGAACGTACGAACAAACGGTACAACAAGTTCAATATTCTTCGCATCAAGGCGTGCGCGTTTAATCGCTTCACATTCTAGCTCAAACGCTTTTCGGTAATCCGCATGACCTAGTCGAGATGCGCCACGTAACCCCATTGCTGGGTTAATTTCGTCTGGCTCTACTTCCGCACCTAATAAATGGCTACGAGAATATGAGTTATCACTGGTTAAACATACTTTTAACGGTGCATCGCCTTGAGTGGCAGCCACTTCAATCAATAACTGGCTGAGTTTGGTTACAAATAATTCAGCGACAGGCGTTTGATTATCCGCTTCTTTAAGCGCATCAAAAATAGCAGCTGTTGTTTCAGTAGAGAGTGATTCAGGCTTTGTAACAGCACAAGGATGAACACCAATATCATGAGCAATAAGATCATCGAGTGAGACAATCCCCACCTCACCTTTTTCAAGTCCAGTTAACTGCACTGATGACGTCAACATTGCAGTTAACGTTAATTCATTTTCAGTTGTCATAAAGCACCAATACTTCCTTGTTAATAAGACGAGTATTTAAATAAATCGTCATCTAAACCCTGTGTATTCAAAAATACATTAAACACCATTACAGTATATCGACCTTACTTTGTGTTGAATTATGAGGCAAGAACTAAAGCTAATTAGTGATAACTTATTCATATCAATCAAACTTTAAAGCTTAATCATTTCTTGATTATAAAAGCATCATTAGCCTTCAATCGTAGTAATGGGATGGTTAAAAACCTAAGTGATATCACAAGTTTGGTTTATTAAAATCGATTTTTGGGCTATCTTAGCGGTGTTATTACAGAGATCCCCAAGGTAGGCAAACATATTATGCCAATGAAAACAGATGAACTTCGCACCGTGAGTTTAGGCTTGATGCCAACTCCTGCTGAAATTGAAGCAACATCACCAATGACTGATGAAATTGCGGCGCATGTAGACCACTCCCGCAAACAGATTGAGGCGATTTTAACGGGTCAAGACTCCCGTTTACTGGTGATTGTTGGGCCATGTTCTATACATGATACCGATGCAGCAGTTGATTATGCGAAACGCCTTGTTGCTGTACAAGAAACATATAAAGACCAATTGTTTATCGTAATGCGTACCTATTTCGAAAAACCACGTACCGTGGTCGGCTGGAAAGGTTTAGTTACTGACCCACATTTAGATGGCAGTTTAGACTTAGCAACTGGTTTAAAAAAAGCACGCAAACTATTAATTGATATTAACTCGCTAGGCTTACCCACTGCGACTGAATTCCTCGATATGATCACTGGTCAATACCTTGCTGATCTTATCAGTTGGGGTGCCATTGGTGCGCGTACTACAGAATCTCAGATCCACCGTGAAATGGCATCAGCCTTGTCGTGCCCTGTTGGCTTTAAAAACGGCACTGACGGTAATACCAAAATTGCGATAGACGCTATTCGCGCCACACGTGAATCTCACCTTTTCTGCTCACCGGCAAAAAATGGACAAATGACGATTTACCGTACTTCAGGTAATCCTTACGGTCATATTATTTTACGTGGCGGTAAGATGCCAAATTATCATGCTGAAGACATCGCAACAGCATGTGAGGCATTAGCCGAGTTTGAATTACCACAGCGATTAATTGTCGATTTTAGTCATGGTAACTGCCAAAAACAGCATAAACGTCAATTAGATGTTGCTGCTGAAATTTGTGAACAATTGAAAAGTGGCAGCCAGTCAATTGCGGGTATTATGGCAGAAAGCTTTATTGAAGAAGGGAATCAAGCAGTTATTGAAAACAAACTTGATGAGCTTGTTTACGGTAAATCTATTACTGACCCTTGTATTCACTGGAACGACACGCTTAAGATGCTCGATATGCTAGCGGATGCCGTTAAAACAGCACAACGCTAAAATATCAATAAAAACAATTTGATGATATATAATACCGAGATAAAAGAGAGGCATAGATTGCTTCTCCTTCATTAATAAGCGGTATACTATACGTGCTAATGTAGATGGGAAATATTCCCTTAGACTTATGATAAGAGGCCATAAACATGCCATCTTTTGATATTGTTTCAGAAGTAGATTCCGTAGAAATCAAAAATGCGGTAGATAACTCAAAGCGTGAATTAGACACGCGTTTCGACTTCCGTAATGTTGAATCAAGCATTGAATTAAACAAAGAAATTGTAAAAATCACATCTGAGTCTGAATTCCAAGTAGACCAAATCGTTGCTATTTTACGTAGTAACCTTGCTAAACGTGGTGTAGATGCTAATGCGCTTGAGCGTAAAACAGTCACTTTCTCAGGTAAAACTGCATCTCAAAATATTGAATTTAAGCAAGGCGTAGAAACCACAAACGCGAAGAAATTAGTGAAAGCAATTAAAGACGCTAAACTGAAAGTTCAAGTTTCTATCCAAGGTGAGAAACTGCGCGTAACGGGCAAAAAGCGTGATGATCTACAAGCGACTATGTCACTTGTGCGTGAACAAGAGTTAGGTCAACCATTCCAGTTTGATAATTTCCGCGACTGATTTTATCCAAATAGCTAAAAAAGGAAGGCTCTTTGCCTTCCTTTTTTTTAAACTTTTTTTGCGTACATTAAAATAATATTGTAAATAATATACTCGAGGTGTATTATTCAAAATATAGTTTAAAATTCATTTTAATCATACAAATTGCATATTTCACCCGCTATATACAGTTTTATTACATAAAAACCCCACCTTTCTCACTGCATAATAATGTTATTAATATAGTGTTAACGCACTTGTATGCTTTGTAAGCAAACGCAAATTTTTTCTCTGCAAAATTTGTTGAACCCAATATTTTTCCCCTATAATGCGCGCTCTTCGATAGGGGCACTATTTACAAGGTTATTGAACAGAGAGAATCACAGCAGACATTGTTTATAACTTGCTTGATGTAAGTATGGAAACACAAGAATGACAACGGACCCGTCACTGAATATAGAATGTATATCCTATATTTCACCATCAAATCGCACGTTCACTACTTCTTATTTTTTGAAGCTTTATCTGTTGCTCTTCGCATATGCGACCAAGGAAGATCAGAATAACTCAGCCCTTTGAAAGTTAAACATAATACTTATAAAGGAGATGTCCATTATGGGCACCGCACAAAATTTAACGGCGACGACTTCTGCACAAAGCAAAAAATTAGGGTGGAACAAAAGCGATACATTATGGATGCTTGGTCTATACGGTACAGCCGTAGGCGCAGGTACTCTATTTTTACCCATTAATGCGGGTGTTGGCGGTTTAATTCCATTACTTGTAATGGCCGTTCTTGCATTTCCAATGACATTCTTTGCCCACCGTGCGATGACACGTTTTGTGTTATCAAGTTCGAATCCGGGCGCTGATATTACAGAAGTTGTTGAAGAGCACTTTGGTAAGGGCATGGGTAAAGTGATCACATTACTTTATTTCTTTGCTATCTACCCTATTCTATTAGTTTATAGTGTTGCACTAACAAATACTGTTGAAAGCTTTATGCTTAACCAGTTAGGTATCGAGCCACCAGCACGTGCAATTTTAGCGTTAGTATTGATCCTTGGTTTAATGGCAATTGTTCGTTTAGGTGAGCAGTTAATTGTTAAAGCGATGAGTATCTTAGTATTCCCATTCGTTGCTGTATTATTAATGTTGGCACTGTTTCTTGTACCGTACTGGAATGACTCTATCTTCCACAACGTTATCCCAGCAGACGGTGGCTTAAACTCAGTAATGCTTGCAGTATGGTTAATTTTACCGGTAATGGTTTTCTCGTTTAACCACTCTCCTGTTATCTCATCATTTGCTGTAGCAACACAAAAAGAGCATGGCGAAAACGCAGAGCGTCAAAGTTCACGTATTCTAGCGCGTGCACACATTATGATGGTATTAACCGTAATGTTCTTCGTTTTCAGCTGCGTATTAAGCTTATCACCTGCAAACTTAGCTGAAGCTAAAGCGAATAACGTATCGATTCTGACTTATTTAGCGAACCACTTTGATACACCGATCATTGCTTACGTTGCGCCAATTGTAGCAATTATTGCAATTACTAAGTCTTTCCTTGGCCACTACTTAGGTGCCAGTGAAGGTCTAAATGGTTTAGTTATCAAAGTTACTCGTGATAAGAATAAAGAGATCTCAAATAAGGCATTAAACCGCTTTACTGCAATATTTATGCTAGTGACCACATGGGCCGTAGCGACATTAAACCCAAGTATTCTAGGTATGATTGAGAGCTTAGGTGGCCCTATTATTGCGATGTTGCTATTTATTATGCCAATGTACGCAATCAAAAAAGTACCATCAATG
The DNA here is from genome assembly GCF_002954615.1 of Photobacterium angustum. NCBI lineage: Bacteria > Pseudomonadati > Pseudomonadota > Gammaproteobacteria > Vibrionales > Vibrionaceae > Photobacterium > Photobacterium angustum. The sequence goes on from NZ_MSCJ01000001.1 coordinate 1,465,513, forward strand.
AAGAAATACTCAGGTGCAATCAGCAATGTATTTGTGACGGTTATCGGCCTTGTTTCTATCTCTGCAATCTTCTACTCATTATTTATGTAATTTATAAACAATGAGTTAAAAGGCTAGCTTAGTGCTAGCCTTTTTTATTTTTAACTCTTACCACTCTCAATATTGTTAAAAATTTGCTACATTATTCATAACGTATGCCATTTTTATGACTTAAATATTGGGTAGCCAATGACTAATCAGCCAATTGATTTTCAACTCGAACACGAGAACCCGCTTATTTGGCCGATCCTGTCCTTACTGCAACACCAACCAAAAAACTGGATGATCCACACCCTTAGTCAAGCATTACGTGAAAAAGAAATGTTAGATACGCTTGATAGTGACAGCAATAAGGATCTCTTCAAACGTAATTTCTTATTAATGAATGCACTCTACCAACTCCAGATTTTATTGTTTCCAAAACAGTGGCTACAAGTTCAAGCAATGGATATTCAACTGCTTAATATTGTTTATCAAACCCACCATTTAGAACAAGAAGATCCACTACGGGAGTATTATTTAGACTGGAAGAACTATCATGCTGATGGCGATGCGATAGAGCAACTACTGAGCTCTTTTTGGCGACGATACCAGCAACATATTAATAACCAAGCAATTAATATTACTACGACATCCATTGATGATGATTTTGATTTGTTTTCTTTATCCAATACAGCAACACTAGCGGAAGTTAGAAAACAGTGGCGTCGATTAGCACTACAATGGCACCCTGATCGTGAAAATGGCGATAGTGAAAAATTCAAACTACTTTATAACGCTAATCAACGATTAATTAGTTACTTAAAAAATAAGTAGTCGCACTGGTAATCATACGGCTGATATTTCACACATAGCTATCACACAGTTCTGACAGCACATTAACCTTCATCTCCTACATTGTCCGCGACATTTATTTTTGGCTGCAAGACAATGAAACGATACTCTATATTGCTACTTTCCCCCCTTTTGTGTCAGATGGCTTTCGCAACAACGTCATCAAATACAGCGCAAAGTACCCCCGTCTTTGATGGTTCAGCAAAGCTGGGCTTTATCTATTCAAAAACCACCAACACTTCTATGTCGTTAAATTCCGGTACTGATTTGAATTACGATAAAAATAATTGGTCTAATAAATTATCATTAAGTTCTTTTTATACTGATAGCACTAAAGAAGAAGATGGTGTTAATAAATACCAAATCGCGCTAAAGAATGAATATGCTATGGGCCCCCATTCTTTTACTTATTTAAGTAATACGTATAACCACGACCAATTTGGCACATACCGCACTGAGTACATTGTATCTACTGGTTTAGGCTACAAATTTTATAACACCAAAACAACAAAACTAACGGTTGGTGGTGGTCCGGGTTATCGTCATAGTCGTCGCCAAAAAAATGATCCAGATTATCCAAATCAAACTGAGAAAAACATGATTGCCAATGCATTCTTGCGTGCAAAAAAACAGTTTACCCCTACTTTTTCTGCTGGGCTTGAAAGTAATATTGACTATGGTCATTCAAATACAACCTATGATGTAAAAGGCTTTATAAAGAACCGATTAATTGATCATATTGCACTCATGTTAGATACCCAATATATCTACAATACAGAAGTGGCAAGTGATAAAAGTAACGATGAGATATACAGCACGGTCAGTATTACTTACGATTTTTAATCTTTTGTTGATATAAAAGAATCGGTCAGATATAAAAAAGCCGAAGATTAATAACCTTCGGCATTTCTATTCTCTCTTTATATATTCGCTATCTTTGTCTTAGCTACTTATATAAAGATGGTTCACCCTCTGGGCGGGTTTTAAAACGATGATGTAACCACATATATTGCGAAGGTGCCGCCAAAATAGAGTGCTCTACCGCTTTATTAATATAAGCCGCAGCGGCATCTGGGTCGTTGTGTGGAAACGCTTCCAAAGGTGGAAATATTTTCAACGTATATTGACCGCTATCAGTATCACGGATCATCGCAAAAGGTAATGGAACCGCATCAGTGTTATCTATCAATAAACTGGTACCTGTCGTTGTACACGCTTGCTCTACCGCAAATAAAGGTGCGAATGTGGAATTTCGGCCACGACCATAATCATGATCCGGCGCATACCATAGCATTTCACCCTGTCTTAAATCCTGAAACATACCTTTTAAATCTTTACGATCACGCATATGTTTATTTGAACGGACACGTCCTTTAAATTGAAAGTAATCAAAACAAGGATTGTTATTAGGACGATATACGCCGACACCAGGCGTATGTAAACCAAAAGCACGCGCACCTAATTCAAGGTTCAGTGAATGAACAGCAATCAACAAGATCCCTTTTCCTTGTTCTTGCAGCTTATAAACATGCTCTAAACCTTCAACCTTAACATGACGCTCAACCCGTAAGTTAGGCCAAAACCATGCCATACTGGTTTCAAATAGCGCTAGGCCAGTGTTATCGATATTTTGTTTAATAAGCTTATTACGCTCATTAATATCCATATCTGGAAAGCACAACTCTAAATTACGCTCAATCGTTTTACGTCGGTCACGCATAAAATGCATCACCAAACGTCCAACACCTTGTCCTAGGCGAAATTGTATAAAGTAAGGCAACCAACTAATTAAATACATCACAGCCATAGATATCAAAACAGGCCAATATCTAGGATGTAAAAAAGATGAAGTAAACGTTGGAGCTGTGAATTTTCTCATAGCGACGATAATCCCGTTACAATGTATGGCTGCTTAGTGAAATGTAAATTTCTAATTATATTGATAGTATTTCTAAGCAGTTAGTAACAGTATTTTATGTTGAGTTATGGAATAGTTGCAAGTTCAAGTGTGACCATCATCGCAAATAGACAGCTTGCATTAAGGTTTAAAATAATAAAAAGCCTGCAATTTTGCAGGCTTCAAAGTATTAATCAGCTCGTTTAGATTATTTATACAAACACTCTTGCCCTTCAGGGCGAGTTTTAAAGCGACGATGAAGCCACATATATTGGCTAGGCGCAGCCATAATCGATTCTTCAACAATTTTATTGATGAAGACTGCTGCAGCATCAGGATCTTTTTTCGGAAAACCTTCAACCGCTTTACGTAAGGTTAGTGTGTAATGTCCTTTATCATCTCGTACCATAGTAAAAGGTACGATAACGCAATCGGTATTATCAACTAACAAGCTTGTACCTGTTGTTGTACACGCTTGATCTACCGCAAATAATGGCGCAAATGTTGAACGACGACGACCATAATCATGATCCGGTGCATACCATACTCGCTCACCCGTTTTCAATGCATGCAACATTGATTTTACGTCTTTACGATCTATCAAAGTACGGTTTGAACGTGAACGACCTAAATACTGAAAGTAATCAAAACAAGGGTTACTATTAGGGCGGTAAACCCCCATACCTGACATTTTAATACCAAATGCACGCGCACCTAGTTCAAGATTCATTGAATGCACGGCAACCATTAATGCCCCTTTGCCTTCTTTAGCAAGTTGTTCCATTTGTTCAAGGCCAACGATTGTCACATGGCGATTCACACGTTCATCAGACCAAAACCATGCCATCCCAGTTTCAAACAGTCCCATACCTGTATTATCAATATTTTCTGCGATTAAACGTTGTTTGTCTTCTTCTAGCATCGTAGGAAAGCATAGCTCTAAATTACGCTCAATTGTGCGGCGACGCTTTTTCATCAATTTAATCGCTAAGCGACCGATATTTTTACCCATTGTTAATTGCCATGAGTATGGAAGACAACTCAGTAGGTACATTACGCCAACAAGAATAAGCGTCCCCCAATAACGGGGATGAAGAAGAGATAGCGTAAATTTTGGAGTGTTATTTTTTGTCATATTTATAGCCTTTCTGCCTCCTATCGTGCAAAAAGACAATAGAACGCATAATCATGTAGACGTACATAATAAGCGGTTAATAGCTAATGAGATAGTAAAATAATGTAAATAAATTATTTTCTCCTAATTCATTTGATATACATCTCAATATTTACTATTTACATCACACAAAAAGAATCATTTTTTTAAGTTAGCATTATTTAAAAAATCGTTAACCAATTAAAAAATAACTGTTTATTTTTGAAATTTGGCTCATAATTAAAGATATAAGTTCATTTTATTTTAAGTTCAATTTTTTACGTAAATAGAACATTAGTTTTTTGACTCATCCCCCAGAATAACTTTTCAAACCAAGGGAATACTTATATGGAATTAAGCAAAACCAAATCGAGTTTTTATCGTCGTCTTTATATCGCTTATTTAATCGAAAATGGCATTGATAGCGTCCCTAAAATTATTGCCTTTTCAGGTATGCCTCGCCGTACTGCACAAGATACTATCAAGAGCTTGATTGAACTTGATATTATTTGCCAATTTACCCAAACCAAGGGTGAGCGACATCAAACAGGTCATTACACCATTGAACAATGGGGAGCAATTAACAGAGACTGGCTTAACCAGAATATTGAACAGATAAAAGTAGCGCTAGATTATCCATAACTCGTTACACATTTACGCTATAACATTGTGCTTTTTTCCGTATAATTTTCTTATTCACCTTAGATAGACAGGTAACGCATTGGAACTGCTTCAACTAGATGATTTTTTAGGTAAACCGCTTCGTTTAGAAGGTTCACTTGCAGGCTGGCAACAGTTGTTCTGGGACAACACGCTAGTTTCACAAAAAGATGCTTCAGCATCAGACGATAATGAGTTTCACCACCAATTCGCACTTCAAAATGGCGATGAAACCATTGAATGCCAGCTATCAGGCAACCTTTCATGGCAACCTTTTTTGATCAGTTACCAAGCGCAAGTGAATAACCAAGTTATCGCGCAGGGTGAGCGCAACGAAAAAGATATAGAGCGCCAAACCCCACATACACCGATTGTTGCTGAAAGAAAATTTAGTTTAATTGGTCTAGTTTCACTCGGTATGAAGGCTCTAAAAAGCGCTAAGCTGATCAAAGTGGTATTAGCTTCAGCCAGTCTTGCTGCCTATTCTTGGCTTTTTTCATTTAAGTTTGCTTTAGCACTTATCGCTTGTTTAGTTTTTCATGAATACGGTCACGTCCGTGCCATGAAATATTTTGGTATGAAAACCAAAGGCATTTATCTTGTCCCATTCCTTGGTGGTCTTGCGCTAAGTGATGAAAAAATAAATACTCGTTGGCAAGATGTGGTTATCTCAATTATGGGGCCACTCTTTGGTTTGATCATGTCTTTGATCTGTATGGTTGCCTATTGGATCACTGGCGAGATGTTCTTTGCAGGTCTTGCGGTATTTAATGCTTTACTGAATTTATTCAATCTACTGCCTATTTTACCGTTAGATGGTGGGCATGTTCTGAAAAGTATCAGCTTTTCTATGAACAGTAAGCTTGGCATTATTCTGTGTGCAGGTGCGGCTATTGGTGGTGTCATTCTCAGCTATAAACTAGGGTTAACCCTCTTTGGTTTTTTACTTATCATGGGCTGTATTGAAATTATTTTTGAGTGGAAGCAGCGTCATCATAGTCATTTGCTACCACTTGATCGCTATGGACAGATTTTCTCTTTTGTATGGTATGTCGGTCTTGTTTCCTCACTAATGGCAATTATTTGGTACTTTGCAAGCATGGGCGATACCTTGCTGAGCTTGCCATTGCAGATTCTAGGCACCTAATAGATTTTCCTAAGCGATAGATACAATAAAGGGACGAATTATCGTCCCTTTATCTTTCCTAACGGATACAAGCAAGCTATTACTTTTTGCCTTTTTCCATCATTGCTTTTAAATCTGCAAATGGGTTGAACGTAGCAGCTTCATGCTCATTTTCGCCAGCACGGATCACACTACTTTGACCGTTATCCGCATCAGTGTATTTCTCATGCTCATGATCGTGACAGAACAAACAAAGTAGTTCCCAGTTACTGCCATCTTCTGGATTATTAGTATGATCATGATCTACGTGGTGAACGGTTAATTCACGCAGATTTGAATATACAAATTCACGAGAACAACGACCACATACCCACGGGTAAATTTTTAATGCTTTTTCACGGTAACCCGCTTCTTTACGCGCATAAGCGGCACTGGTGCCGTAGAAATCAGATGACATATCTTGACCTATTTTCTAACACAACAGCCCATACACTTAAGAGCTATCATGCTTTAGTACTAATTTTGCTGTATTGAACCACCACCAAAGTGGTTATATCAAGCAATTATTTTAAGATTAATGACCTTGTTATCGGAATTTAAACCATACCTTTTTAATACAATCAGTTAGCTTGAAAACGTCACCTTGCATCCCCATTTTAGCTACATGTCAGATCATCGATGTGTCAAATACGCTAAATACACTAGTATTTAACGTAATATATTGATTGCAAATTAGGCTAAGAGACCGTTTGTTCAGGCTTTTAAGCAAAAAAACACGCTCTTATAGGCATCTTTTGCATACGTCTATGTTAATATTCGACTAATTATTTGAAGCTGATTCACACTTAATATTTAACCGAATCGCCCTTTAACCGCTAAGAGTAAACAAATATGGCTTTTGATTTTTCTAAGATGCACGTTGATTTGTCGGCTGTGCCAACTACTATCGACATGGGTCACGCATGGTTAGGCGCTCTAGTTCTAATTCTATTGGTTATGTACCTAACGAAAAAAGGTAAGCCAGTCGAAGTTGAAAAGATTATCGAAAAAGAAATCGAAGTAGAGAAAATCGTCGAAGTTGAAAAACCGGTTGAGAAAATCGTTGAGAAGATTATCGAAAAACCCGTCGAAAAAATTGTCGAAGTTGAAAAAGTTGTTGAAAAAATCGTTGAGGTTGAAGTTGAACCTAAGCTAAAAACATCGACGCCTGATGCTGCATTGCAACTTCTTTCTCTGCTTCAACAAGAAGCTCGCTTTATCGACTTCATGCAAGAAGATCTTAAAGGCTATGCTGACGCAGATATCGGTGCCGCAGCACGTGTTATTCATGAAGGCGGTCATAAAGTATTAAATGAATACTTCAGTTTTGCGCCAGTTCGCACTGAAGAAGAAGAGACACGTATTACCCTACCACAAGGCTTCAACGCATCTGAAGTTCGCCTAACAGGTAATGTGGTTGGTGAAGCACCATTTAACGGAACTTTGATCCACCGTGGCTGGAAAGTAACAGAAGTTAAATTGCCTAAATTGGCAGAAGGCCACGATGCACATATCATCGCAGCCGCTGAGGTAGAATTATAATGCAAGACACACAACAACACCGTTACAGCGTTGGTATCGATTTAGGTACAACACACTGCGTACTTTCTTATGTTGATCTTCAAGATGAGAATGCTGATGTAACGGTTATGCCTATCCCACAATTAACTAATCCGGGTAATGTGGAAGAAAAGAACCAGCTCCCATCATTCATGTATCAAGCACATGAATCTGAACTGGCTGAAGGTGATACTGCACTTCCTTGGAATGCAAAACCGAATGCGATTGTGGGTGCAATGGCACGTTCATTAGGCAGTAAGACTCCTATCCGTCTTATCTCTAGTGCGAAAAGCTGGCTATGTCACGGCGGCGTAAACCGTCGCGATGCATTTTTGCCATTGAATAGCCCTGAAGAAGTGATCAAAGTATCACCTCTTGAAGCCACACAACAATATCTTGAGCACATGGCTGATGCATGGAACTTCCAGCATCCTGAAACGCCTATTTTTGATCAAGACGTAACGATTACTGTACCTGCTTCGTTTGATCCAGCAGCGCGTGATTTAACCGCAGAAGCAGCACGTAATGTTGGCTTTAAGCACCTTACATTGCTTGAAGAACCACAAGCGGCAGTATATAGCTGGATTAAAAACAACGATGAAAGCTGGCGTGATCAAGTATCCGTTGGTGATATCATCCTCGTGGTTGATATCGGTGGTGGTACAACAGATTTATCGTTAGTCGCTGTAACTGAAGAAGACGGCAACCTTACTCTGAATCGTGTTGCTGTTGGCGATCATATCCTGCTGGGTGGCGACAACATGGACTTAGCTCTGGCTTATCGTTTAAAGATGAAGCTAGCGCAAGAAGGCAAACAGTTACAACCTTGGCAAGTATTGGCGATTACGCATGCATGTCGTGATGCTAAAGAAGCATTACTTAATGATGCTGAATTACAAGCAATGCCAATTGTTGTTCCTAGTCGTGGTTCTAAACTACTTGGCGGCACACTTCAAACTGAACTGACTCAAGAAGAAGTACAACAGACACTTGTTGAAGGTTTCTTCCCACAAACATCTGTTGAAGAGCACCCAGTTCAAGCAGCACGCGGCGCATTAACCCAAATGGGCTTACCTTACGCACAAGATGCGGCGGTATCTCGCCATGTAGCAAGTTTCCTTAGCCGTCAAAGCCAAGCGGTTGATGAGCTTTTTGAGCAATTTGAACAAATGCATGACGGCTTCATCCGTCCTACTGCAATTTTGTTCAACGGTGGTGTTTTAAAATCTAACCTATTATCTGATCGCCTACTAGGTATCATTAATAGTTGGTTAACTACAGGTGGTTCAGAGCCAGCTAAATTACTTCAAGGTTTAGATCTTGATTTAGCTGTTGCAAGCGGCGCGTCCTACTACGGCTCAGTTCGCCAAGGTAAAGGCGTTCGTATCCGTGGCGGTATCGCAAGTAGCTACTATGTCGGCATTGAAAGTGCTATGCCTGCAATCCCAGGCATGGAGCCGCCACTTGAAGCGCTATGTGTCGCACCATTTGGTATGGAAGAAGGCTCTCAAGCTAACGTACCAAGCCAAGAGTTTGGCTTAATCATCGGCCAACCAGTACAGTTCAAGTTCTTCGGTTCTACAGTACGCCGTGATGATGTTGCTGGTACTCATCTTGATTGGTGGCAACCTGAAGAGATGGAAGAATTACCATCTATTCAAATGACACTACCAGTATCTGATGGTCGTACCGTAGGTGAAGTGGTTCCTGTTAAGCTAGCATCACGCGTAACAGAATTAGGGACACTTTGTCTTGAAGCAATTTCGACTGATAACGGTCAGAAATGGCAAGTAGAATTCGACGTTCGCGAAAGCTAATATCGAACTAACGGCGCATCTTTTGATGCGCCGTTTATCTATATACATACTTGTGGGTTTATAGTTATAACAATACACAATCATCTACCTTCTGTAGGGCTTTCATTTATTCCCACTTGTCTATTTTCCTATTTTACTTTGTGGAGTCGTCATGCCTTCATCTTCCCCTCGCTATTTAGTCGGTATCGACCTAGGGACAACGCACACCGTTGTAGCTTACGCTGAAATTACAGATGATCTTGAAAATAGCCCAATGCATATTTTCAATATCGATCAACTCATTGCACCGGGCGAAGTCGCTCGTAAACCTCTACTGCCCTCTTTCCGTTATCACCCCGCTCAAGGTGAAATGGATGCTACGCAACTAGTCTTACCATGGAACCCTGAACCGGTTAACGGCGAAATTGATACCGTGATCATTGGTGAATTAGCGCGTGAGCTGGGTGCAAAAGTTGAAGGTCGCCAAGTGGTGAGTGCTAAGAGCTGGCTATCTCATCCCAACGTTGATCGTAACGAAGCTATTTTACCTTGGTCATCAACCGCATCTAAATCAGATGTTAAGAAAGTTTCTCCTGTCATTGCTAGTGCCAGTTACTTAAACCATGTTCGTCAATCATGGGATTATCACCATAAGAATGCCAAGCTTGCCGATCAAGAAGTAGTGATAACTGTGCCTGCATCATTTGATGAAGCCGCACGTGCGTTAACACTACAAGCAGCAGAGTTAGCTGGATTAAAAAAAGTCTTACTGCTAGAAGAGCCGCAAGCAGTATGTTACGACTGGTACGCGCAAAATAAAGATAACGCTGATGAATTATTAAAAGACATACCACTCTTAATGGTATGTGACGTAGGTGGTGGTACAACCGATTTAAGCTTAATAAAAGTCGGTAGCAAAGATAATAAACTAACCCTTGATCGTATAGGTGTTGGCGATCACTTAATGCTTGGTGGTGATAACCTTGATTTATCCCTTGCTCATGTTGCCGAGCAGCGTCTGAACGGTGAATCAAACAAACTCAGTCAATCTGCTTTATCAAAGCTTATCCAGCAAACACGTAAAGTGAAAGAAAGCTTATTATCAGGTAATGCGCCAGATACAGCAAAAGTGACTATGCTTGGTAGCGGCTCACGATTGATTGGTGGTGCCAAAAGTATTGAGTTAAATCGTGACGAAGTGCATCGCATTGCGCTTGACGGTTTCTTCCCTATGACAGCATACAGCGAGCAACCAAGCCAACGTCAAGCTGCGATGGTCGAATTTGGTCTACCCTATGCGGCAGATCCTGCTATTAGTAAACATATTGCACAATTTATCGATCTTCACGATCATGTTTGTCGTGATGCTTTTAGCGAAAACGGCATTACTATAAGTGCGGATCAACCCGCGATCCCTGTTGCAGTTCTGCTTAATGGCGGTGTCTTTAACAGCCCATTACTGACAGAACGCACACTTAGCGTAATTTCATCATGGCGCGACGATAACAATATTACAGAGCTTAAAAACCTACACCCCGATCTTGCGGTTGCATTTGGTGCTGTTGCTTATGCCAAAGCACGTCATGGCGCACAGCTAAAAATTGGCGGTGGCTCTGCCCGTTCTTTCTTCCTTGTTATTGGCCAAAATAAAGATGTTAAGCAAGGTATTTGTTTACTACCTAAAGGTATTGAAGAAAGCACTGAAGTGAATTTAACCCATCGTAAGTTTGCTTTAACTTTGGGTGAACCCGTACGCTTTAATCTTGTTTCTACTACCGATGAGAAATACTCAGAAGTCGGTGAACTGGTTGATATTATCGGTGATGGTTTTGTTACTTTACCGCCGTTTATTGCGACTCTTGATAGTGAAAGAGATCGTAGTGAATTAGCAGCAAACCAGAAAGATCGTGAAGAGGTAACCTTAGCATGTCAGCTAACTGAAGTCGGCACGCTTCAGATCGAAGCGGTTAGCATTGCGGATCCCCAAAAACGCTGGAAAGTTGAATTTGCGGTCCGAAAAGATCTCGCGAAATTACATCGTGGTGATGTCGACAGCACCCTTGCTGAAAGTGAGCTTCCTCCACGAATGAATGACGCCATTGATGCTATCAAAAAAGTTTATGGTGGTAGCAAGAATAGCGATAACAGTAAAGCGGCGAAAACGTTGCGTAACGATCTGGATAAAATGCTGGGAAAACGTGATAACTGGGAAACCCCATGTTTACGTGAATTAGCAAACGCTCTGTTAGAAAGTAAAAAGCGTCGACGTCGTTCAGATCTTCATGAGCGTAACTGGTTAAAACTTATAGGCTTTACCATGCGTCCAGGCTTTGGCTACCCTGCCGATGATTTCCGCATGAATGAAATTTGGGCGTTGTACCAGCAAGGTATTCAATTTGAATCTAATACCCAAACTTGGTGTGACTGGTGGACCTTCTGGCGTCGTGTTGCCGGTGGTTTAACCCAAGAGCAACAATTAGTGATCTACAAAGACATTGCTAAATACATCACTCCTGGTGCAAGTCGTAATGCCAAACTGAATAAAGAACTTCAAGAACGTAGTTATGAAGACATGGTTCGTTTAGCCGCTTCGCTTGAACATTTGCCCTTTGACAAAAAACTTCAGCTTATTGAGTGGCTATTTGGGCGCTTACAGAAAGCTCAATACGCACAAGCACATTGGTGGGCGATTGGCCGTATTGCTACACGTACGCCTTTCTATGGTTCAACTCATAATCTTCTATCGGCAGAACATATCTCATTCTGTTTACCAGAGTTGATGGATTATGATTGGCGTAAAGAACCCTATATTGGCTTTGCGGCTGTTATGATGACACGTAAAACAGGTGATCGTAACTTAGATATTAATGATGATTTACGACAGCAAGTTATTGAGAAGCTTAAAGCAAGTCGTGCACCTGAAAGCTGGATTGAAATGGTATCAGAAATTAAAATATTAACTGAAGATGAAACCAAACGCGTCTTTGGTGATGCTTTACCCAATGGTTTAAGGTTAATTGGCTAATCTACTCATTAGTAAAATTGAACCTTAGTTTTAATTAAAAGGATGAGTTTTTTACTCATCCTTTTAATCATTTTTGAAATATAACATCTGTTTTTTATTACTTATTCGTTGATAAATATAAATAAACAAAGAGAATCCATTAAAATTCTGAATCAATATCTACTTTTAATAACGAAAGCCTAACCTATTAATCTTCTGTTAAGGTTAATCTTGTTATTGTCTTATTAACAGCATTTGTTTGCTTGTTTTATTAACAAGTAAAGCTTATTGAGGTCTGCTTTTAGCCCCTCAATAAAGACATTTAAATATATAGAAGAGTAGAAGTCGCTATGAATAATTCTCAATTCCACATCATCGCACAACGTATTTTTAAGTCTGAAAATCAACGTGTTGCTGTAGCTGCCGTTGTTTTTGATGGCCTATCAAGCTATGAGGCTGAAAAACGTTACGAACTTCCTAAAGGCACATTATCACGTAACGTGCGCAAATATAAAAATGAAGTAAAGTACATTGAATCTGTAACAGCAGCTTAATCTGCATTATAGAAATAATAAGCTTTCCCATACATATGTCTGTATAGATAAAAAAACAAACGAAAGCTTAATACCGGTGAGTATAAAAAAGGAGAGTATCAACTCTCCTTTTTTATTGCTCACTCTTTATTTACCGGATCTAAATCTGACAGTAAGAACAAAGAAACTAACCGCAATAATGAATAATCCCATTAATGTTGGGGTACCTATTGCCAATAATGTTCCCCATGGATGATCACTCATTAATATATTAATTGACAGATTGTTGACTTGACTTATCCAATCACCAATGGCTGTTGAATTAAAAACAATAGATCCCATTATTTTAATAAGTATGATAATCACAAATATTGTAATTAAGGGATGTTCATTAAATTGAGAAATAAAGAATATAATACAAGCGACAGGCAATAACGCTAAACTCATGGCTGCCATTGTCGATATAAATTCAACATAATGCTGACCCAATGCCACAAGATTAACTGAGTAATCCGCTAATAAACTTTGTGGAATAAACCATTGTCCGACAAACCAAACGGTTAGATCAGCAAACAACAATAAGAAAGAAGCAATGATCGGTATAATAACTAAGGCAAAAACAAGTTTGACAGCTATCGCTTTAGCATCCGTCACCGGCATTGAATGCCAAAAAGCTAAACTGCCCTCTTTTCTCTCTTTCGACAATGTTCTTGCTGTATAGGTAAAAAAGCAAACTAACGTCACCAACCCTGCCAGCATAAAATTAATTACCCCAACAATACCCGCAAATGAATCGCTATCAGTAAAATTTGGCGACCAATTTTCAAGCCCAGATGTTTGCACATTAAATGATAAATTGTGGCTATTACTTATAATTAATACGATGCAAATAATCGAAAAAGCAGCAAGAAACAGTGGCAAACGAGTGACAAGCTTATGCTCAAGCAATTCTTTAGTTAACAATGCTTTTATTGGGTTCATAAAGCCTCCTGTTGCTTGGCAATAAATATATCAGCAAGACTTGGCTTAGTAACTGTACCTAACATTGCTAATTCAGTTGGTGAAATATTTTCAAACAATAAACGGTGTTGGCCTAAACCTGCTTTACAGCTAATCGGTTTTAACTTTTTAGCTTGATCAATATGTTGATCTTCAACCGAAAGGATATCAAAACGCTCGGATAAATCGCTAAGTTGTCCTTGTAATACAGATCGCCCTTTTTTCAACACCAACACATCTGTCAGCATATGAGCTATTTCATCAACTTCATGACTTGCAATAATCAACGCTCTTTCACCGTCATGGAACCATTCCATTAAATAACGATAGAAGGTTTCACGGTACATTAAATCAAGACCTAGCGTCGGCTCATCAAGAATTAAAACATTCACATCTGTCGACATTACTAGCGCAAGGTGCAACTGTACTTTCATTCCTTTAGATAACGCAGCAATTTTACTTTTTAATGAAATATTGGTCTGGGCTAAATACGCTGTCATCTTTTGTTGATCATAACAAGGATGCACACCTTGTACATATTTCATTACTTGCTTAACGGTCATCCATTCCGGTAATACTGCAACATCAGATATATAGCCAAGACGCTCTACAATTTTTGCCCGTTGTTTTTGTGGTGATAAACCAAAAATAGTTAATTCACCGCTATGGTTATGCATACCCAGCATAGCTTTAATTAATGTCGACTTTCCTGCGCCATTATGACCAAGTAAGCCTAAAATCTGTCCCGATTTTAGCTCAAAGCTAATATCACTCAATACTTCATTATTTTGGTACGTTTTACTGATGTGTTGGGCTGAGATAAATGTAAGATCTACATAGCTTTTATTCACGTCCGTTTCCTTTGGAAATACCTAATAACGGTTATTATTGGCTTGTTTGTAGTAAGAGTAACGAGAAGATCGGCAAGGAACAACTGTTATAAAGAGAATGGCTTTGTATAGTTACATTTTTATAAAAAACCGGCAAAAACTGAACAGTATTTGTATTTAGGTGACATATATGAGGATAAAAGGTTGATAGAACTCAGGTTAGTAATAAAAGATCTCACTTATGCAAAGTGCTAAATATAAAACACTTTCATAAGAGTAAATAGCATTAACAACTTAGAGCTATTCTTTTCTCGATTATTTAACTAATGCGGAATCATCTTTATATTAAAAGAGATATCGCGATAATAGCAGTTTAAAGCAATATATAGGCTTATAGACAGCATCAACAAGCGTACACAGAGTATTGAATAAGAGCACACTCTGTATACGACAGCAATTTTAAAGTAATAAAGCAATCTATTAGGAATGCGATATATAATTTACATATAAAAGACGATACAAACCTTGTTGTATATTCTATATATAATTATAATTCTGTTTATAAATCAATAAACTGCTTGTTACTGTTTAATCTTCATATTCATCATCTAATAGCTCATAAGGAGAAACATTATCTTTTTCCATCATGGCTAATATTTCAATCATACGCGTATGGCGTGATTCTTGTTTAAATTCATGCAGAACAGCAATAAGATTGTTTATTTTTTGGAGTGGAATTCTTTTAATCACTGCTTTTTGACGACCAGGGACTTCATCGGCAAAATCAATCAAAATCTGACGGTAGTCGACACGTGTTTCTTTAACAACGCCCGTCTCTTCTACACTTTTTAACATTGCACTCAGCGCTTTTTCTGCAGCTGCGAAACTATCCATTAATTACCTCGAGGACACAAATTCGCTACGGTAGAAAGTACCGTATCATTTATTCGTAAAATTACTAATACCAAGCTTGATGTTGCATTAGTTTCTACATATTTAGTCTTAATGATATTAACATCCCAACAAAGAATCGTGGGCTGATAACTGTAAACACCAATGAGTTGTTCACCAAGTAGGTCTGATTCTTTAATTATAATTGAAATTTACAATTTCGTATAACAGGGAGTGTTACTTGGACAGATATTACTCTCTGTTGTGATGATTGTGAATACATAATTAAGTAAAAATTTAATTCGGAGCCTAGAACGAACAGACCCTTTATCGAATTGTACAAAAAAAAAAGGCACTATAATGACTCTTAACTCATATTTATAACCAAAATCACATATTCATATTTTTCACTATCACAATGTTTCAATTGAAATTTGTCTAAGAGGGCTTGTAGATACCTAAAATCTGACTTTTACAACTGCAAAAAGTCACAACTATTAAGGTTTATAAAATAATAGACTATAGTTAGCGCCATATCATCTTTGTTATAGGTTTTACTGTGCGTAAACATCAACAAACACTAACAGCACTTTGCTTAGGTACACTTTTCTCTTTCTCAAGTTTTGGCTCTTATGCCTCTATTTCAACATCTGGTGGTTTTACTGCATCACAAAATTGCGAAGCCTTCCAATCCTTTCGTAAGCAAACGAATCCTGATGACACTAAACTTATTGTCGGTAAACAATATCAAATAAAAGCACTCAATGAACGCGACTATAGCTGGGTTCATATTCTTGTGCCTGATGCTAAGCCTGCTATTCGCTGGGTAAGTAAAGACTGTGGTACTGTTAATTTAAGCCAAAATCTCACCGAGCCAGCCAAAAAGCATGACAACAAATATTCGAACTCACGTAAAAGTTGCAGCACTGTGGGAGATTTTGATTCTTATGTCTTAGCTCTTACTTGGCAGCCAGGTTTTTGTGAGCACTTTAGCTATAAAGGTACAAAGCCTGAATGTAATGCAATTAACGATGGTAAGTTAAAAATCACCAACCTAACATTGCACGGCCTGTGGCCGAATAAAGCAAGTTGTGGAACCACCTATGGTTACTGTGATCGTTACGCTCGATTAGACCTTTCTCGTAATACCATAAACCAAATTGCGCCGTGGATGCCTAACTTCTACTATCAAACAAAATTTGGTGAATATGAGTGGAAGAAGCATGGTACTTGTCAAACACGTAATGCTAACGACTACTTTATAACAGCAACGAAACTGGTTGAAAAAGTAGACGCCTCTCCTATCGGACTATTTATTAAAGATAATATTGGTCGTAATGTCTCTGTATCTAGTTTCAAGAAAAAACTCGTTTCCAGCTTTGGTAGTAATGCCGTCGATCGGATCAGCTTATCTTGTACTCAGGGTAAATACCTTAATGAAGTACGTCTTAATTTAGGAAAAGACATCGATTTGAGTAAGCCGATTGTTGATTTACTCAATGCAGGTCCTAAAGGCAGAGCATTTTACGGAAACTGCCGTAAAATGATTTATATCGAAGATTCTGGTAAGTAATATAACAAGGGATAAACATTGTTTATCCCTTACTTTTTTGTTTCTATTTTTAAGCTGTGTAAATACTATTCAATATAATAATGTAATGACTATTTATCTCCGTTTAAAATCATCTCAATCAACTGTTAATTCTCTTATCTCGCGTTTTATAAAAATATAAAATACCAACTGAAAAGTTAAAAACACTTGAATATTCTTAACCTATAATAATGCACAGCGTTTATTTGAGTAAGTTCAACATGACCGAGCATAAAAATATAACCAATTGATTTAAAGAACAAAAACACTATAATAAAGCACGGAATGTAACACGTTACATAGATTTGATTCTTTTTTTGTGATATAAATCCGCTTGGATTTTTAGTGATTCGTGCTACCTTGCATCGCCTTTAGAGCAGCTAAGTCGGTGAGATGTTAGATGGTTGTGATATGTTCATAATAGAATATTCATTCAATATTAATTATAAAAAATATCATCATACAAGCCGATAAATTAAGAACACTCACTAAATATGAATGTTCCTATTCACTTAATTATCTTGATGATTAAGTTTTATTTACAGGAAAAATTATGAATTCTACGAATGAAAATTTGCTTACAACTATTAACGATAGTCTGTTAGCAATCATTGGTTCAATCAATGGTGTACTGTGGGGACAGGTATTAGTGTACTTACTCGTAGGTGTGGGTATTTATTTCTCTCTACGTTTAGGGTTTATACAAATCCGTCAATTCGGACATGCGATTAAGGTACTTAAAAGTGGTCGTGAACTTGAAAATGGAATCAGTTCATACCAAGTATTTTGTACATCAATGGCTGCGCGTGTTGGTACCGGTAATATGGCAGGTATTGCAGTAGCCTTAAGCATTGGTGGACCTGGTGCTATTTTCTGGATGTGGGTTATTGCTTTATTTGGTATGGCAACCGCGTTTATTGAATCAACGCTTGCGCAAGTATACAAAGTAAAAGACGTTGACGGTCAATACCGTGGCGGCCCTGCTTATTATATGGAAAAAGGCTTAGGCAAGCGTTGGATGGGAACGCTATTTTCTATCTGCTTAATTATCGCGTTTGGCTTTGTATTTAACGCAGTTCAAGCAAATACGATTACAGATGCGCTTCACCACTCTTTTGGTTTTAATGAAACAACTCAAGGCATCGTACTCGTCATTTTTTCTGCTTTCTTTATTATGGGCGGTCTTCGCCGTGTTGCTTCAGCATCAGCTAAAATTGTTCCAGTGATGGCAATTGGTTACCTCGCTATTGCTGTTATCGTCGTAATAATGAATATCACAGAAATCCCTGCTGTTCTTTCTCTTATCGTAAAAAGTGCATTTGGTTGGCAGGAAGCTGCTGCTGGCGGTGTCGCATTTACAATTTCACAAGCAATGCAAACAGGTATTGCACGTGGTTTGTTCTCAAATGAAGCAGGTATGGGCTCGGCTGCTAATATCGCAGCAAGTGCAACACCAAACCCTAACCACCCTGCCTCACAAGGCTTCGTGCAAATGCTCGGTGTATTTGTTGATACCATTGTTATCTGTACTGCATCTGCTGCAATGATCATGCTTTCAGGTGTAATGGATATGCCAAATGCGGGTCAAGGTATTAGCTTATTACAAACCGCACTTTCTAACGAATTAGGTAACTGGACAACATACTTTATTGCCGCAGCAATCTTGTTATTTTGTTTTTCATCAATTATTGCAAATTACTCATACGCAGAAACAAACATCATGTTCCTAAATGGTAATACCAAAAAAGGTCTGATGCTTTTCCGCTTGTGTGTACTAGGCATGGTGATGTTTGGTTCAGTCGCTTCTCTACCAGTGGTTTGGAACTTAGCTGATGCATCGATGGGCTTAATGGCGTTCGTTAATATCGTAGCGCTAATTTTCTTATCAAAATTAGCTATCCGCGTTATTAAAGATTACGAGCACCAGCTAAAACAAGGAAAAACACCTGAGTTTGACCGTTCTAAATTCCCAGAGCTTGAAGATCTTGATGGTGCATGGCACCCAGATACAATTGCGAAAGCGCGCCGTAAACACGGTAACCATTTCGCTAAATAATCTGTAATCATTTTTAAAAGCCAGTATTGATATTCAATCCTGGCTTTTTTATGGATACGGTATTACATCTTCAATTGTTGCTTAATTGCAGCAACCATCTCATTACTTGTTGGTGATAGGCTTGATGGAAATACGCCTACTACTTGCCCTTGTTTATTTAACAAATACTTTTGGAAATTCCACCCAACCGACTTACCAGACTGTGCGATTAAATGTTTATATAATGGATTGGCCTTACTTCCCTTAACACTTGTTTTTGTCATCATAGGAAACGTTACGCCATAATTGCTATAACAGATATTAGCCGTTTGCTGATCGCTGCCTCTATCTTGTTTAAAATCATTAGATGGAAAACCAATAACCACCAATCCACTGTCTTTATACGTTTTATATAATTCTTCCAGCTGTTTAAATTGAGGTGTAAAACCACATTGGCTAGCCGTATTCACCACTAATACCACTTTCCCAGTTAAATGTTGGCAAAAGTCATAATACTCATCGCTGTTGAGTTTTTTTAAAGAAGATTGATAGAGCGTTGGGCAACTCGAAGCATTCGCGGATGTCGTAACGAGAGAAGTAAAAAGGATCGAACTGACTAATAAAATAAGTCGTAAGATAAAACGATTATTGCTAACCACTTGCATGCTATTTCCCTTCTATTTATCAATTAATTATTTTGCTAATTGACCAATAATACGAAAAAGGGCTAAAGAAAGTTTATTTCTTTAGCCACTATTGAAGAGAATAAAACATTAGATATAACCGTTTTGAAATTTCCACGCCTCACTCATCTTGTCAATAACACAAGCAGGCAATGGTCGATGTGCTTTAGCTGGCTGCGTAGCAATATTTCGATAACCGCACCGTTTTAAGCGCAAATCAAACGCACGATCGATTTGCATTCCAGCACGAGCGAGATCCCAACGAAATACTCGGAGTGCTAAATATTCATGTTGCTCTAATTCACCTCCAAATGGGTATTTAAGCACTTTATTGTACGCCGTTTTTGCTAAATCGAAGTTCACTTGAATCATAAGTTCCTCCTTAGCTTTCAGCCATTAATATAAATTATCGGCTAACTTCAAGCTAAAACGTTACAGTGTCGCAAGCAAGCTTTTTCACAATAGAAATGACAAGAAAGTGCAAATTAATATAAATAATGTGATGTAAATCTGCTAATAATTGGTTATTAATAGCAAATATGGCTAACAATCAAACAAATCAGAAAGAGATCTACCATCGATTTTGCTTTTAGGTAAGAAAGGCTTTTATCCGTAATTAAGCTGAATTATTATGCTTTATCGAACAACGCTAGGAACTCAATATGCAACAAATTAAAATCGCCGCTAATTCGCAGATTGCCGTTATTTTTAAGACTTGGTCATCTGAATGGGAATCGGAAGTTGAAGCAGATAAAAAAGATGCTGCGAACAAATTCCATACAGTTTATAACATTGCAGCTGAGTTGTTCGCAAAAGGCGGTGAAATTGAAATCTCTTTTATTTCTGCGCTATTTAATGATTGTAAGCAAAAAACTGAAATGGCAGAGCAAATGATCAACAAGATTAAAGCTAGCCTAAAAGATGATCCAGAACGAGCTGAGAAATACATAGCTAAAGTTAATACCGCGGCACAAGATGCTGCATTTTCGATGAACTACCTTGGCCAACTACTCTTAAAATCAGCTTAACCTCACCAATGTCTAGAGCCCTTGTATCAAGGGCTTTATTTGCTGCTATATTCAGCAATATTTAACTAATAAGCACTAAATCTACTTTATACTGTAAATCTTCTTGTCAGCTTTCCTCTATAGGCATACATTACGCCTAATATACCCTTTGCGAATACTTTGGGTTTTATACTGACTCATTTCTATATTTCTTGCGTTTGTACTGTAACTAATGAAAAAGCACTCTCTTCGCTCTCTATGGTCTCGTTGGTTTTCTAACGCGGCAGATATACCTGACTCTATTCGCATTACCATTCCAATGGTGATGTCACTCGGCTTATTCTATTTTTTTGGTTTTACCGCCGCAGGGATCTCAGGACTCATCACCGCTTGGTTACTCGGCACTCAAGCACGCGATCTCCCCTATTTAAAGCGCTTACAAATTTTATCGATCTCAGTCCTTTTAACCGCTTTATCAACCTACCTAGCTTTTAGTGTCTTTGATAACTTATGGCTTAGCTCTCTTACATTATGTAGCATTGCAATTGTATATGGCTTGATGTCTAACCAACGTCCGCATATTCGTTCGTTTGGTTATAATTTTGGTTTTACTTACATTATGTCCATTCACTTTGCGAGCACTGAAAATGCCTTTTTCATTATTCTGATCGCTAACCTGTTTGCGGCGGGAAGTGTAATACTAACGTCACTGACCTTATGGCCTTTTTTCAAAGGACGTATTTTACAAAATCATATAAATTCAGTGACGTTAACTCTTGCTGACTGGCTAAATACAGTACGTTTAACGAATGATGAATCTGTTTTAGAAGAGAAACGACAGCAGTTTTATCTATGTGCACGTAAGGTTGCTTATTACAGTAATTCAATTACTTCAGCTAAACGCACAGAACAAGTACGAATGGATTTACAACGCTCACTTGAAGTTGCTGAATATGTAATTAGTCTTGAGCGTATTTTAAGTTTCAATTTACAAGAAAATACGCGCAGCCGTTTATCTAATTGGATTGAACAAGCTGCGAGAGAAATCAAACAACATCAGCAAATTACAGCGATCTTTGATGTCAACGAGCATAAAAATAACCAATACATTGTTGATTTATTAGAACAACTTAAACGCTGTTATAACTTTTCAACCTTCTCTACACTCGATTACAGTAAAAATATTTATCTTTTCACCTCAGATACGGTGTCCTTTTTACGTAATTTTAAACATGCTTTACACCTTAAATCTAAAGAATGGCGACACGGTGGTAAAATAGCCATTACATTAGCGATTACGCAATTTTTAACGATTTTCTATCAAATCCCTCAAGGCTATTGGATCTCATTAACAGCCTTTATTGTATTACTCACCTCGTCAATAGGTGTAACTAACCACCGCATTTGGCATCGTTTTTATGGTACTGCATTAGGCGGTTTATATAGCTTTGTGTGCTTATATTTTTTCCCGAATCAACACTTGATTATACTAACCAGCATCTCTGTCTTTTTTGCTTTTACGACATACCATAAAGAGCGCTATGACATTCACGTATTCTGGTTAACATCGATGATTGTATTCTCTATCAGCTTACTCTCACCGGATAATACCTATGTGACGTTTTATCGTATCATTGATACCTTATTTGGAGTGACTATTGCCTTTTCTATTAATTATTTTGTCGCGCCAAGTTGGACAATGCGTTGGTTAGATCTCTATATAGCACGCATGATACGCTCACAAATTTTGTACGTAACAGTACTAAATAAGCCTCTCTTTGAGCAGAAACTAAACCTGTATAAAGCACAGGACAATTATTATGTCCTTAAAGGTGAGATATTTAATTTGCTCAAAGAGCCGAATCTTAGCCCTCGTACCTCTCAAGATTGGAAAAGTTTGTTGGTTATCTTACGCCGTTTAAGTGATTCGCTTTTATTGGCAACCAAACTTGGACTGAATACACCTGATGATAATAATTATACCCAGAAGTGGATTAAACAGCTTTCTGATATAGAGAAACGATTCCCACATCGTTATGAGATAAATCAACCAATTGAAATTGATACTGATAATTATGAACATTCAGCTGATATGCTATGTTCATTAATTGAAGAAGATATTAATCAATTAGAGTTGTGGCTATGCTATCAACAAGCATTTCCATTAAAGTAAGCTAGGTTTACCGTTCAGAAAAAATCTACTCTCACTGTTTATTTTGATAGTCATTCACCCTTCTTACGCTGCCAGTCGCAACATTCACTGCTAAGTAATGTTGCTGACTGTTAGCATTATCAAGTTCTTCATAACTAAATAAATAGCAGGTTTGACAATCAAAAATCGGCTG